>NZ_CAXUPC020000003.1:0-586558 GCF_964252745.1 Allobosea sp. LjRoot9
TCTAGAGCAGGATGCGAAAAAGTGGGAACCGGTTTTTCGCATCGATCCTGCTCTAACTCCTTGATGAGAGCCGGATGAGTTCGTATTCCAAAGAAAAAGCCGGCCTCGCGGCCGGCTTGTTTCGTTAGCGTCGGGCACAAGGCCAGGCGCTGGGCATTGAGGCGATCAGGCCTCGGCCTTGACCTTCAAGACCTGGCGGCCGCGATACATGCCGCTCTTCAGATCGACATGGTGCGGGCGGCGCAGTTCGCCGGAGTTCTTGTCTTCGATATAGGTGGGCTGCTTCAGCGCGTCGGCCGAGCGGCGCATGCCACGCTTCGACGGCGACGTCTTTCTCTTCGGAACGGCCATAGTAATCTCCATCGTGCCGCCGTCCGGAAGCGCTTGGCTCAAGGCCGCGCTGCCGTCACGACGACGGATCAATCTCGTGAGGCGTTGCCCATACACGCTGCGGCGCGCGCTGGCTAGAGCGGGATGCGAAAAAGTCGCAAGCCAGCCTGTGAATTGAGTCCATAGCTTCCGAACTAGTCCATGTCTTCCTCGCCCTCGGGCACCGCGCAGTTGCCGAGCGCGCCCAATTGTCCGACGCGTCGCTGCACGCGTGCCGCCCCTGCCTGCAGGCTGCGGCTTGGCCGGCCAGGGTCGCGCGCGCTCGGATTCGGCAGGGCGGCGGCGAGCCTGGAGGCTTCCGGCCCGGTCAGCCCTGCCGCCGATTTCTTGAAATAGCGCTGGGCCGCGGCCTCCGCGCCGAACAGCCCATCGCCCCATTCGGCGACGTTGAGATAGACCTCGATGATGCGCTGCTTCGGCCAGGCGAGGTCGATCGCCAGTGCCAGCGGAATTTCCAGCGCCTTGCGGATGTAGGAGCGGCCGGGCCAGAGGAAGAGGTTCTTGGCGGTCTGCATGGTCAGGGTCGAGGCGCCCCGGCTGGGCCCGTCCTCATCGTCGAGCACCGTGTTGAGCTCGATCCAGTCGACGCCGGAATGGGCGCAGAAGCGCTGGTCCTCGGCGGCGATCACGGAGCGGATCAGGGCCGACGAAATCTGGTCGAGCGGCACCCATTGCCGTTCGACCGGCTGCAAGCTCAGCCAGCGCGCGATCATCAGGGTCGATGGCGCCGGGATGAAGCGATAGAGCAGGAGGCCGAGCGCCAGCGCGATCAGCAAGCCGAGGACGAGCCGGCCGATCCAGCGAATCAGACGCGCGAAAAGCCCGCGCCGCGCCGTCCGCTGTCCTGCCGCCATGCCCTCACGTCCCCTTGGTTTGCTGTCCCTTGGCTTGACGGTGCCGGCCGGCTCCGGCAATCGGGGCTCTCATCACCTGGTGAGGGCAGGCTTCATGCGAGACACCGGTTGCCGCCGTCCCGCATCCCGCGCTCACGGCGAATGCGAGATCCGCGCATGAGTTCCGCCCTGCCCACCGCCGAGACCGGCGACCTTGCCTCCAGCCTCGCACGGACGGCGCAGGCGATCGAGTCCCTGTTGGACGCGCTGCTGTCGGCTGCGCCACGCGAGAGCGAGATCGCCCGGCCGGAGCCTTTGCTCTCGGCCATGCGCCATGGCGCGCTCGGCGGGGGTAAGCGGCTGCGGCCCTTCCTGACGGTCGAGACCGCGCGGCTCTTGCGTGGCGATGCGGACCAGGCGCTGCGGGCGGGTGCGGCGGTCGAGCTCGTGCATTGCTACTCGCTGGTCCATGACGACCTGCCGGCGATGGATGACGACGACACGCGCCGTGGCCGGCCGACCGTGCACAAGGCCTTTGACGAGGCGACTGCGATCCTGGCCGGCGACAGCCTGCTGACGCTGGCCTTCGATGTGATGGCGGATGAGGCGACGCATCCTTCGGGCGAGGTTCGCGCGGGGCTCGTTCTAGCCTTGGCGCGCGCCTCGGGGTTAGGGGGCATGGCGGGCGGGCAGATGCTCGACCTTGCGGCGGAGGGGCGCTTCGACGGCGGCCGGCCGCGCAGCCTCTCCGAAGCCGAAATCCGCCGCCTGCAGGCGATGAAGACCGGCGCCCTGCTGGCGGCGAGCGTCGAGATCGGTGCGCTGATCGCAGGTGCCGCGCCCGAGGCGCGCGCCGCGCTGGTCCGTTACGGCCGGGCGCTGGGTGCTGCCTTCCAGGTGGCCGACGATATCCTCGACATCGAGGCCACGCCCGAGGAGCTCGGCAAGGCGACGGCGAAGGACCAGGACAAGGGCAAGGCGACATTGGTCGCGGCGCTGGGGCTCGCGGGCGCCAAGCGCGAGCGCGACCGCTTGAGTGCCGACGCAATCGCGGCGCTGGCGGGCTTTGGCTGGGAAGCGGACATGCTGCGCGCGGCAGCGCGTTTCGCTGCGGAGCGCACGAGCTGACGGGGCCCGGTGCAACCGGGAGCGGAGCTAAGTCTTGAGCTTCACCGGCTGGCGCAGGATCGTTTTGAGCTTGGCCGAGTCAGTCTTGCGCGGATCGCTCAGATAGATCTCGTGGTGTGGCCCGTTGAAGGCCAGCCCCCTGTTCGGCATCACCTCACCATGGAGCCGGGCCAGGACCGGACCTTCGTCATCGTAGCTGCCCACATGCAGGGTCTGGAGCGATAGCCCTTCACTATGGGGTTCGAGGCGTAGGCTTTGCGGGGGCTGGCCGCGTTTTCCGCCCGTCTTGGCCACAGCGTTCTCGAATAGGTCACGGGTGACGAAATCAGGGACCATGATCATCATCGTCCAGCGCCACTGGTCCTTTTCGCGTGCGATGAAGCTCCTGGGATCGTCTGCCCACCACAATCCTTCCAGCGGCGGCACGACATAATCCTTGCCGAGTGCCGCCTTCGCCGCGAATTTCATGGCATAGCTGACCCCGTAGAGCCATTCGACCGCCGAACGGTAAGCTGGAGCGGTGTTGGGATCGCCTCCGCCATCCACCTTGACGAACTGCATCTGCGGCACTTCGACCGAAACGAACTCTCCGGCGGGCGGGTTAAGGAGCGGCTTGAGAAGCTTTCTGAAATCAAGCTTCTCCATCCTCGTCGCCATCCTCGTAGACCCCAGCTAAAAAGCGCGGCTCTAACGCCAGCGGCCGAAGGCGTCGGCCAGGGTCTGGCTGCCCGGGAAACCCTTCTCGAAGGTCAGGATGCCGCGCTTGCCTGAGGCGAAGCGGATCGGCACGTCGATCCAGTTGCGGTTCAGGATCAGGTCGAGATTGCGCTCGACCTCCACGGGCACGTTCGACAGGGCCGCGACGAAGAGGTTCTCGCCAAGCGCCGAGTTGATCGCCGACAAGGGTGCGCCGCGCTCGTTCTCGTCGGTTTTGAACTGCGGTACGCCGACCTCGCGGATGGTCTCCGGCGCTGTCGTGCCCGTATTGGTGAAGCGCAGGCCGATAATGTGCGAGGCCGGGAAGGCCGTATCGGTGTTGCGGCGGATGGTGAAGTCGAGCCCGATGCCGGCCTCCGGTACCTCGATCGTGGCGCGTACGATCGTCTCGACCGGCCGGCCTGGGCCGGCGCTCTCGCTGTCCAGCCGCCAGAAGACGCGGCCGTTCACGGTGCGCGGCTGCTGCGGGTTCTCGGCGACCTCGGTGTAGAGGATGGCGCGCTGCGCGACGGTGATCTCGCTGCCCTGCGCGGGTGCGCCGGTATTGCTGTTCGGCCGGGTCTGCGGCGGCGCTCCGGCATCGCCGACGCGGTCGTTCAGCTTGCCGGCGGCGTCGGGCTGCGGCGGCTGCGCCGGCGTCTCGACATGGCTGCGCGCCGTGTTCTCGGGCGGCCTGACCTTGTTGACGTAATAGGCGGCGGCGGCGATCGCCGCGACCGCGATGGCGACGCCGCCGCCGACGATGGCGGTGCGGACATGGCCGGGATTGACGCGGCGTTCGCGCCGGGGCGCGACGCGGGGGCGGATCGTCTGCTGCTCGGCGGCTTCCGGCAGCGGATCCTCGAAGCGCCCGTCATCCTGGGTTTGCTCGGGCTCCGCTTGCGCGATGGCGGCCGGAGGCGTGGTGACCTCCCTGCGGGCCGGTTCGGGCGTGACGGCGGGGCGGAAGACCGGCCCGGCCTGGGCTGGCGGATGCGCCGGTCCCTCGCCGTAATCGGCCTCGATCTTCGCCACGGCCTCGTCGAGCGAGAGCCGCTCGCGCATGATCTCGGCCTCGCCGAGCGGCGGGTCAAGACTGCGCAACTGCGCGACGAGCGCGGTCCTGGCGCGGTCATAGACGGCCCGCCGCGCCGCAGACGACTTGTCGGGCAACCCAGCGATTGCACGTGCCAGGATGGGATAGAAATCGGCCATTGGCCTCACTTGTCGATGTTGGCTGGTCCCGTCAACCCTCGAAAGGGTTGTGGACGAGGATGGTGTCGTCGCGTTCCGGGCTGGTCGAGAGCACCGCCACGGGCGCGCCGATCAGTTCCTCGATACGGCGGACATATTTGATCGCCTGGGCCGGCAGATCGGCCCATGAACGGGCGTTCGCGGTCGAGCCTTCCCAGCCTTCGATCGTCTCGTAGACGGGCTCGACGCGGGCCTGGTCGCTCTGTCCGGCGGGCAGATGCTCGAGCAGGTCGCCATTGAGCTTGTAGCCGATGCAGACCTTGATCTCCTTGAAGCCGTCGAGGATGTCGAGCTTGGTCAAGGCGATGCCGTCGATGCCCGAGGTCTTCACCGTCTGGCGGACCAGACAGGCGTCGAACCAGCCGCAGCGGCGCTTGCGCCCCGTGACGACGCCGAATTCCTTGCCCTTCTGGCCGATCAGTTCGCCGATTTCGTCGAAGAGTTCGGTCGGGAAGGGGCCTTCGCCGACGCGGGTCGTATAGGCTTTGGCGATGCCCAGCACATAGCCGACCGCGGAGGGGCCCAGCCCCGAGCCGGTCGCGGCCTGGCCGGCGACGATGTTCGACGAGGTCACGAAGGGGTAGGTGCCATGGTCGACATCGAGCAGGGCGCCCTGGGCGCCCTCGAACAGGATGCGCTTGCCGGCGCGACGCTCCGAATCGAGCAAGGCCCAGACGGTGTCGGCATAGGGCAGGATCTGCGGCGCTATGGTCGTGAGCTGCGTCAACAACTCCGCTCCGTCGACCTCGGCGATGCCCAAGCCCCGCCGCAGCGCATTGTGATGCGCGAGCAGGCGCTCGATCTTGGCCTCGAGGATCGCGGGATCCTTCAGGTCGATGACGCGGATGGCGCGGCGGCCGACCTTGTCCTCATAGGCCGGGCCGATGCCGCGCTTGGTCGTGCCGATCTTGAGACCGGCATTCGAGGTCTCGCGGAAATGATCTAGCTCGCGATGCAGCGGCAGGATCAGGGTCGCGTTGTCGGCGAGGCGCAGGTTCTCAGGGCTGATCGCGACGCCTTGCTTGCGCAGCCGCTCGATTTCCTCGACCAGATGCCAGGGGTCGACGACAACGCCGTTGCCGATGACCGAGAGCTTGCCGGGCCGCACGATGCCCGAGGGCAGCAGCGAGAGCTTGTAGACATTGCCGTCGATGACGAGGGTATGCCCGGCATTATGGCCGCCTTGAAAGCGCACCACGACATCGGCCTGGCTCGACAGCCAGTCGACGATCTTGCCCTTGCCCTCGTCGCCCCACTGGGCGCCGACCACCACCACATTTGCCATGGTCCAGGTGTCCTGCTGTCTTGCCTGTTTGATCCCACGCAAGCGCCGCGCACATGAAAAACCCCGGCGCAAGACCGGGGTTTGTAAGGCAGGTTCTTGCAGGCCCTCATGAGGCAACACTGCGGCGAGGTCAAGGCTGTGCATATCCGATGTCGCTGGTCGCGGGGCTCGTGGCGGCGTCGCTGTGCGTTCTTTGGCGATCGAAAAGGCTGCATGGGGCGCTTGAGGCGAGGAATCCTGGTTCCTGACCAGGGCTGCCTGCCTGCGAAACCCGAGCGGCACAGTCCCGACGTCGCTCAGCCCGCCAAGGAGCGGCGCATATAGGCGCGCGGCGGGGTTCCCAGGCGGCGCGTGAACATCGTGGTGAAGGCGGCGACATTGTCATAGCCCGCCAGCATGGCGATCTGCGTCACCGGAGCGCCGGCGGCGAGCTTCGGCAGGCAGGCGAACAGGCAGGCCTGCTGGCGCCATGCCGCGAAGCTGAGGCCGGTTTCGCGCAGGAAGAAACGGGTGAAGGTGCGCCGGCTCATCGCCAGCCTGTCCGCCCATTGGTCGAGACGCAGATGGGCCGAGGGCGCCTCCATGAAGGCCCGGCACAGCACCGAGAGCCGGGCGTCGGTGGGGAAAGGCAGGCCGAGCGGCCGGGGCGCCAGGGTCGTGACCTCCTCGGCGAGCAGGTCGAGCACCAATTGCGGCTTGCGGCCTTCCACCCCGGCGTCGTGCAGGCGAATCGCCTCGATGATCAGGCCGCGGACGAGGTCCGTGACTGCGAGCACCTGCAGGAAACGTTCGGCAAGCGCGTCGTCACCGGGCAGCAGATAGACCGAACGCATGCTGACATCGCTCATCATCTCGACGGAATGTTCGAGATGGGGCGGGATCAGCAAGGCGTGGCCGGGCGGGATCATCCAGCAGCCGACCTCGGTCGCGAGCAGCACGACGCCGGAGAAGACGCAAAGCAGCTGGATATGCCTGTGGCTGTGCGGCGGCACGGTGTAACCGGCCGGATCGTCCGAGCGATGCACGATCACGCTGCTGCCGGCATGGTAGATTTTGCCGACACTGTGACGGTGGCTCTCGTCGAGCGCTGCGACCGTCGGCGCCGGCAGTTTCGTCATATCTTTAGTTTCGTCACAACCTTGGCCCAATCGCGAAAGTTTTTGACCAAAACACGAATGAAGGTCAGCGGCAAGGCCTGTAGAAGGAACCCGGCATGGCGCGCCGAATGGCGGCGCGAAAGAGGTTTCGAGATGGTTGCGGCATTTCCGGGGGCTGAGCCCCGCATCGAGAAGACGACGACGTCGATCCTGCTGGCGGTGAGCTTCTGTCATCTGCTCAACGACCTGATGCAGTCGCTGCTCGCCTCGCTTTACCCGCTGTTCAAGGCGAATTACGCGCTTGATTTCGTCCAGATCGGGCTTCTGACCATGGCGTTCCAGGTCACCGCGTCGCTGCTGCAGCCTCTCGTCGGCATGGCGACCGACCGCTGGCCGATGCCCTATTCCCTGCCTGTCGGCATGGGCTCGACCTTCCTCGGGCTGATCCTGCTCGGCAATGCCGGCAATTTCGCGCTGCTGGTGACGGCGGCCTGCCTGATCGGGCTCGGCTCGGCGATCTTCCATCCGGAGGCGTCGCGGGTGGCCCGGCTGGGCTCCGGCGGCCGGCACGGGCTGGCGCAATCGCTCTTTCAGGTCGGCGGCAATATGGGCTCGGCGACGGGGCCGCTGCTGGCGGCCTTCATCGTCCTGCCCTTCGGCCAGGGCAGCGTCTCCTGGCTGTCAGGTGTCGCGATGCTGGGCGTCGTCGTGCTCTGGCGCGTCGGGGCGTGGTATGCGGCTCATCGCAAGCAGAATGCGGGCAAGCCCGCCGCCAGCCGCGCCTTGCCGCTGCCACAGGGGCGGGTCGCCATCGCCTTCGGCATTCTCGTGCTGCTGACCGCGACGAAGAACGTCTACATGGCCAGCATCTCCAGCTATTTCACCTTCTACGTCATCGACCAGTTCGGGCTCGGCGTGCGCGAGGCGCAGCTCATGCTGTTCCTGTTCCTGGCTGCTGCGGCGGCGGGAACATTCCTTGGCGGGCCGATCGGCGACAGGATGGGCGCGCGCTTCGTGATCTGGTTCTCGATCCTGGGTGTCATCCCCTTCGCCCTGCTGCTGCCTTACGCCAACCTGTTCTGGACGGGTGTGCTCAGCGTGGTCATCGGGCTGATCTTCGCCTCGGCCTTCTCGGCCATCGTGGTGTTCGCGCAGGAGCTGGTGCCGGGGCGCGTCGGGCTGATCGCGGGAGTGTTCTTCGGCTTCGCCTTTGGGGCCGGCGGGCTGGGAGCGGCGCTACTCGGCAACTTCGCCGACACGCATGGCATCGCCTTCGTCTACCGCATCTGCTCCTACCTGCCGCTGCTGGGGTTGCTCACCATCCTGTTGCCGCGCCTTCCGCGTGCGGGGTAGGGGCTGACCGCTCCGTCTGCAGGGCAGGCCGTCATCCGCGGCGGTTGCCGCGAAGGGGGCGGCTCGCAAGAGCAGGATGCGAAAAAGTGGGCACCGGTTTTTCGCATTGATCCTGCTCTCGCTTTTAGATGAGAGACGGATTCAGATCTCAGATGGGATCACTTCGTGATTCCATCTGAGATCATCCGGCTCTATGCCGGCAGCTCTCTCCTGCCGCCGGAGCTCCCGCATGAAGACGCTCGCCATCTCGACCCTGACGATCTGCGGCATCGACGAATTGCCGGCGCAGAGCGAGCGCCGCGTCACGCATGTCCTCTCCCTGCTCGATCCGGGCCTGGCGGAGCTCGACGCCTTCGGCGCCTATGGCGAGCATCATCGCGTCACCTTGCGCTTCCACGACATCCTCGGCCCCTCGCAGGGCTATACCCATCCGCAGCCGAAGCATGTCGAGGCGATCCTGGGCTTCGGCGAGAGCCTGCGGGAGGGCGTGGCCGGCCGCGTCGAGGGCCATCTCCTGGTGCATTGCCATATGGGCATTTCGCGCTCGACCGCTGCGATGCTGGCGCTGATGGCGCAAAACGACAGCGAGGCGAGCGAGGACGAATTGTTCGACCGCCTGCGCAGCGTGCGTCCGCAGGCCTGGCCGAATTCGGTGATGATCGGCTTCGCCGACGAGCAGCTTGGCCGTGGCGGGAGATTGGTCGAAGCGCTGCGCCGCCATTACGGCCACCAGCTCAAGGTCCAGCCGCAATATCAGGACTGGATGACCCGGCTCGGCCGGCAGAGCGAGCTCGACATGGCGCTGTGAGCGCCGATTTGCATTTGGCCTTCGCCGTTATTCCGGGGCGGCCCGCAGGGCCGAGCCCGGAACCCACGACCGGGTGAGCGCCGGAAACGGCTAGAGCATTTTCGAGCGAAGTGGACACCGGTTCGCGTGAAGAAAATGCTCTAGTGGCCGGACGGCCCAGTCGTGGGTTCCGGGTTCATGCCTGCGGCATGCCCCGGAATGACAGTGCAACGGCGGCAAATCTCCAGTTCACCGAATGCCTCAGCGCGCCAGGCGCGGCTCGGCTATGGCCTGCGGCTGGAAGGTGACCTCGCGATCGCCGGGCCATTTGATCCGGTAGGCGAGCTTGATCTCCTTCTCGGTCGCGGGGGCGAGGTCGAAGGTCCAGGCCTGGATGCCGCGCTTGTCGCCGACCTGCTTTTCGGTCGGCGGCGTGGTCTGCGGCAAGGTCTCGATGGTGATGGCGCTGCTCTCGGAGAAGGGCACGCGCTCGGTCACCGTGACCTTCACCGGCTGGGCATGCAGGCTCTTCACCACGGTGCGGAACTCGCGCAGGTCGGTGCGGCTCTGGCCGAGCCAGGTCGGGTCGTTCTCGCGCCGCCTGACCGGCGCGCGCGTCACCTTGAGCTTGTCGTCGGCGCCGAAGCCGAGCTCGACCTTGTCGCCTGAGGCGACGAGGCCGATCCGGCCCTTGCCGATATAGCCGCCGTCGCGATGCAGGAAGACCTCGCCCGGCAGCAATGGGGCCTCGTCCTCATGGGTGAAGGCGGCTTCGAGATAAGCTTTCTCCTCCAGCTCCGGCGTCGTCCGCGCGCTTAGATTCGGGCTGACCTTGCTCTGGCTCAGCAGGACGGCCTTGGACGAGCCGTCCTGCGGAACCGTGATCCGGCCGGGCACCTGGAAGCTCGCCTGATAGGCGCCGGCCTCGATGGTCGAGGCCGTGATGGTCGCCGGCTGCGCGACGCGGTCCTCCAGCGATTGCGTTGCACCAAAGCCGCGTGGCGCCGGCGCACTGGCAATGGCGGGAGGAGCGGCGCGCTCCGTCGCCTGCTTGCGGGCCTGCTCCATGGCGCGCTCGCGAGCCTGATAGATTTCCTGCGGCTCGAAGAACATCACCTGCATCGGGGCGAGATCGGGCGCCCGCGTGCCGCCGGCCGAGCGGGTCGTCGAGAGGGTGACGGCGACATCGGCCCAGTCCTCGCCGCTGCGCTGGCGCAATTCGGCGCGGCGCATGAAATTGATCTCAGGCTTGGCCCCAGCGCTGCCGGTAGCGAGCCTGGCCTCATAGAGCGGCGTCCAATTCGCCCCGGCGACGCGATAGCTCACCGTGAACTCGGCCGCGACGGGAGCAGGTGCCTCGACGGCGATGGCGACGTCGCGCTTGGGCGCGCCAGGGCGGCCCGTTTGCGGGCGGGCGCGTTCGAGGGCTGCGATCTCGCTTTCGATTTCGGAGGCGCGACCGCGCACAGCCCTGAGCTCGGCATTGACCTTGACCAGCGCGGTGCCGATCGCGTCAAAAATCGCCGGCCAGTCGGCGACCGGCAGCGCCTTGCCGTCGGGGCCGAGCTTGTCGGGGCCGGTCTGCGCAAAACGTTCGATCGTGCCGCGCTTGGCCTCGATGGCGCCAGCCTGGCCGTCGAGCACGGCCTTCTCGTCGCGCAGCGCCTTGAGCTTGGCCTCGATCACGCTGTCGAGCGGCTTGGCGTCGCCAGGTGCGAGGCGGACATCGACGGCGCCGATCGAGAAGGAGCCGTCACCTTTGCCTTCGACGCGGATCGAGGCGGGGTCGATCGTCGCCGGCAGGCCGCGCAGGACGATCTGCGAAGCGCCCTGCAGCAGTTCGGCCCGGCCGAGGCGGGTGATCACCGCCCCGTCGGGATAGACGGTGACGCGGTCGATCCGCGAGGCGAGGTCCATTTCAGCGGCGGCGGCAAAGCTCGGCGCGACGATCAAGGCTGCGGCCAGTCGGCTCATCATAGCGGTGTCCCCTCCCAAATCACGGTGCCCGCGATAAAGCACGCCCGATTTCGACGTGGCAAAGGCGGAATTGGGCCGGACTGCGGAAGGGAGTGGCGGAGTGCGCCACAGGTGTTGACGCGGGGATGGGGAGATGGGGGTTAGGCTGTGCGAATATTCAGAGCGGGACCACTCTCGATCCATTGCGGAGATTGCATCGGATACGTCGCTACGTCCGAGATGAACGGCCCATAAGCGTTATGCTTTCCCCGGGCACGGCTTATGCTTGTCCACCCAATGTCGCGTTTGACATGGGGGGTAGGCCGATGGAGCGGTTCCTAGCGCTATTCTTCTGCCTATGCGCCGTCTGGATACCGGCTGTCGCCGCAAACGCAGCCGATCCCGTGCAACCCATGACGCGTCAGGCACGGGCCTGTCTTGCCTGGGACAAGGACCTGCATCGCCTGCTCGATTGGAGCGAGCAGTTCGGTATCCATGCGCCGGAACTGCGTGTGAGCATTCGCGCAGAAGCCCGCAAGCTACGGGAGAGATGCATACGCGACATCAGCATGGCCTCGCTCAATCGCTATGTCATGCTCATGAAGCTGCTTTATGATGACGAAGCGGACGAGTTTGAAAGCTTCGACTGAAGCACCGCTATAGTGCCGCATTTCAGCCAAGCGGGGTCAGGGCTCGCGCCGGATTGCCGAGATGGCCGGCCGCCGCCGAGGATCAGAACGGCGGAAGGTCGATCGTGGTGCTGCGCATCGGTCCCTGGATCGATCCCAGAAAGTCGAAGTTCAGATAGCTCGGCTCGTTCCACTTCAAGGGTTTGACCAGATAAGTGAAATCGGCGGCCCCGCGTGTCTTGCCGAAGGCGAATGAGTCGCTCGGCGCAAAAAAGCCCTTGATGATCTTGGCGTCGCCGCCGAAATCGCGGGTCGCCATGATCCGCACCTGCCCCGGGGGCGTCCAGAACGGGTGATAGTCGCTGGGTTTCAGGGTCTGGCCAGCCTGGATTTCCAGGCCGATGCCGGCATTGAGCTCGTCGCCTTCGAACAGATAGCGGTGAGGCCTCTGCTTGAAGCGATCCGTGATCTCGACCACGATCTTGAGCTTGCCCAGGAAGTAGGTCCCGACCTTGGAGATCTTGAGGAAGCGGAGGTGGAACAGCTGCGCTTCGCCGATCTGGGGCGGCAGCGGCTTGTCCTCGAAGGGCGGCGGCTCGTCATCGGGCTCCACGCCCTTGTCGCTCGGCACCGCCTTGATGTGCACGGAGCGATCGAGGCGGTTCTCCCACTCCTTGGCGTATTTTTCGCCGGCGCCCGTCGGCTTGATGCGCAGCGAGCGCAGCGGCGTATGGAGGCGAAGATGCAACGCGACGGCCTGCGCCCGCCGCAAGGACAGCGCCTTGTTGTGGGCCGTGCTGCCCGAGGCGCTGCAATGGCCGATGATGGCGATGTTCCAGGGCATGAGCATGCCCTTTTGCATGATGATCGGGGCGAGGACCTTCTCGATATAGCCGCGATGCAGCGACTTCAGTCGGGCGCTGTCGATGTCGAAGTCAAAGAGCAGAGTGCTCACAGTCGGTTCGCGTCTATATTCTTCAAACCCGCCGGCGCTTCCGGTTTTTCTTATCATCGCGCATCCTCCGGTGAGTAGAGGTTTCCGGCGACGTTACGGTATAGAAAACTCTATTGCACGCGGATTCCTTGGCCCAATATGGAGGATTACGCATTGCCGGGAATGCGGGCGATGACCTTGATTTCGAAGTCGAAGCCGGCAAGCCAGTTGACGCCGATCGCGGTCCAGTTCGGATAAGGCGCCTGTGTGAATACTTCGCTCTTCACGGCCATGATGGTTCCGAACTGGTTTTCGGGATCGGTGTGGAAGGTCGTCACATCGACGATATCGTCGAAGCCGCAGCCCCCTGCGGCGAGGGTCGCCTTCAGATTGGCGAAAGCCAGCCGAACCTGACCGGCAAAGTCCGGTTCCGGCGAGCCATCGGAACGGCTGCCGACCTGGCCGGAAACAAACAGCAGATCGCCGGAGCGGATCGCGGCCGAATAGCCATGTGCCTCGTAAAGAGCATGGCGGTTTGCCGGGAAGACGGCAGCGCGTTGCATCATGTCAGGGTCCTTTCAGATATTGCTGTCCCGCGCGAAGTCGATTTGGCAGTCGGCGGCCGGGACTTCACAAAAGGCAGCGTGATTTGATATACGTCTCGTATGTAGAATAATCTCACATACGGTACGTATGTCAACTCGGGTGCGCTGCGTATCCGCAGTGAAGGTGAGCCATGGCCCCAAAGCGCCGTATCGAAACGATGGAGGAAAACCGCGCCAAGCTGATTTCGGCTGCGCGCAAGGCCTTTGCTGAAAAGGGTTTTGCCGCAGCCTCGATGGACGAGTTGACGGCAGATGTCGGCCTCACTCGCGGGGCGCTCTACCACAGCTTCGGCGACAAGAAGGGGCTGCTCGCCGCCGTTGTCGCTCAGATCGATGGCGAGATGGCCAGGCGCGCGCAACAGGCCGGCGCCGCAAAGCGGACTGATTGGGAGGGGCTGCTCGCTGAAGGGGCGGCCTATATCGAGATGGCGCTCGATCCTGAAGTGCAGAGGATCGTACTGCTCGACGGACCTGCTTTCCTCGGCGACCCGTCGCAATGGCCAAGCCAGAATGCGTGTCTGCATGTGACGAAGCAGGCGGTCGCCAGGCTGGTCTCGGAAGGCATCCTGGCGCCGGTTGATGTCGAAGCCGCGGCTCGCCTTCTCAATGGAGCGGCGCTGAATGCAGCCCTGTGGGTGGCGGCGAGCGAAGAGCCGCAGTCGGTTTTACCCAAGGCCATAGAAGCGTTTCAGCTCATGGCGTCAGGCTTGTTGGCGAAGCGAATCTGACCTCAAGCGCGCCGGCAGGGTTCCGGTGTTTTTCAGGGAGCGCGAACGCATTCGGGCTCTCGTCAAAGAATGAGAGCAAGATGCGAAAACCGGTTCCCGCTTTTTCGCATCTTGCTCTAAGCCCGTCCCCGCGCGCTTGCCTGCGGCTGGACGCGGTGCTCCAGGAAATTGCGCAATTCGGTGACGCGGCGCCAGGGATCGAGCACCTCCTCGTCGAGCCCATGCGCCCAGGCGAGGTCGCTGCGCGCCGGGTCGGCGTCGAGGGCCGTGATGTCGGCGAGCCAGGCGGCCGTGGCGGCTTCGTCCTTGCGAAACCCTTCCGCGATTAGCAGCGGCGTCATCCGCCCCAGGATCGAGGCGACCTGCGCCAGCGGGAATTCGGGGTGGTACTGCACGCCCCAGAACAGCCCGCCTGCATGGGCGATCTCGCAGGCATGGACCGTGCTGTAGGGGTTGGAGGCCAACACGGTCGCGCCAGCGGGAGGCTGTGCGATGGTGTCGAGATGGATCGCTGGCGCGTCGAAGGCGGCCGGCCGGCCCGCGAGCAGCGGATGGCTCTGCCCGGCCTGTGTCAGCGTGATCCTGCGGGCGAAGCCGATCTCGCGGCCCCTGGGATTGGCGATGACCGTGCCGCCGGCCGCGACCGCGCCCATCTGGATGCCCCAGCAGGAGCCGAAGCAGGGCGTGCCGCTGGCATAGATCGCCCGCATCAACTCGATCTGGCGCGTGACCGCCGGCTCGAGATTGTAGATGTGCAGCGAGGAGCCGGTCAGGAAGATGCCGTCATAGGATTGCAGGCCGCTGCCATCGGGCAGGTTGGCGCCCTCATCGGCCGGCAGGCAGATATCGGTGATGCTGCCCGGCGCGATGCGGCTGATCTCCTCGGCATAGGCGTCGGCGGGTGAGAGGTCGCGATAGCCCGCCGCATGGTTCTCGCGCTGCTCGCGCGTGTTGCCGTCGACGAAGAGCAGGCGGAGCGGGCGAGGCGAAATCTGCAGCATGAGCGGAGTCCAGGCCAGAAAAGCGTGCCAAAGGGGCGTACGGAGGGATGCGCGGGGCGACGGGCGGCCCTGCGCCTCATCTCATAGGAGGCAAGCCGCCTGCAAGGCTATTGCAATTGCTCATTCCTGAGGCAGCCGGACGCCAGACGTGACAGAAGCCGAGACCATGCCGGCCAAAATTCCGCCCAACAAGATTCCGCTCAGCAAGCCCCCGCTCGACAAGACTTCCGTCAACGGGATCGTCAGCAAGACGCTGCCGCAGCGTCTCTGGGGCAATGCCTATCTGCTGCTCAGCCTGACCACGCTGATGTGGGCCGGCAATGCGGTGGCCAGCCGCCTCGCGGTCGGCCAGATCTCGCCCATGGCCCTGACCTCGCTGCGCTGGGTTTTCGTCTGCGCCATCCTGCCCTGGCTGATGCGGCGCGAGCTTGCCGCCTATTGGCCGGTGTTCAAGGCGCGCTGGCGCTATGTCGTCATGACGGGGGCCGTGGGCTTCACCGCTTTCAACGCGCTGATGTATCTCGCGGGCTATTCGACGACGGCGATCAATATCGGCATTCTCCAGGGCGCGATCCCGATCTTCGTCCTGGTCGGGGCCTTCCTGGCCCATCGCACCGCGATCGGCCCGCTGCAGGCGTTCGGCGTCTTCGTCACCCTGCTCGGCGTCATGGTCGTCGCCAGCCGCGGCGATTATCACGTGCTGACGCAATTCGCCTTCTTCCCCGGCGACCTGCTGATGATCCTGGCGAGCTTTTTCTATGCCGGCTACACGGTTGCGATCCATTCGCGGCCGGTGATGCCCGGCCTCGTCTTCTTCACTGCGCTGGCGATCGTCGCCTGCCTCGCCTCGCTGCCGCTTTTCGGTGCCGAGATCGCGATGGGCCACAGCTACTGGCCGACGCCGAAGGGCTGGCTCATCCTCGCCTTCGTGGTGATCTTTCCCTCGCTGATCTCGCAGATCTTCTTCCTGCGCGCGGTCGAACTGATCGGCCCCGGCCGCGCCGGCGTCTTCGTCAATCTGGTGCCGGTCTTCGCGCCGATCCTGGCGGTCTTCATCCTCGGCGAGCAATTGGCGCTCTATCACGGCCTGGCGCTGGCGCTGGTGCTCGGCGGCATCTTCATCGCCGAACGGCTGGGGAAGCGGTGAGGTTCAGGGTCATGATCTCACAGGTCAGTTTGGTCGCCGGTTTGATGATCGTGTCGAGCTCCGGCGCCTTGGCGGCGCCGCGATATCTATCCTGCGAATTTGCGCAGCCCTCGGGCAAATCCCAGATCTTCAATTTTGCGCTCGACGCTTCCTCGGGAACGCTTGGAATCCATGTTCCGAGCACCGGCAGTGAAAGACAGGTGAAGGCGGTCTTCGCCGCCAACACAATCACCGCGAATGAGGGCGCGGTCGCATGGGAGATCGACCCATCCAAGCTGGTCGTTGTCCGCGACAAGCGGATGGTGGGGGAGAAGGATCGCGGCGTCTGCAAGCGCATATCCGCCGGGGAAAGCGGTTTTGACCAATAGGGGCGTTCTCAGAGCGCGCGCCATGATATCGGCCGGCCCGGCTCTCAATCGGCTGTCGCGGAAGCCCTGACATTCGCGGCAAGATCGGCGGCCGCGGCCGGCATGCCGCGGGAACTCTCGGGCGCATTAAACGCATTTTACGAGGCAAGTCTCCTTTTACGAGGCAAGTCCCGGCGGAAGCGCGATCGCCCGCTTTTGCTGCTCCGCCGCGATCAGCATTTCCACGAAAGCGGTCACCTTGCGCGGCCGAAACCGCGCTGCGGGATAGACCGTATGGATGCCGCCGGACGGCAGCGACCATTCCGGCAGGATGTGAATCAGCCGGCCCGACGCCAGTTCATCTGCAACCAGGAAATCCGGCAGAACCGAAAGACCTCCCCCGGCTCGAACGACCCCGAGCACCCCGGGCGTCGTGTCGATGGCAATTCTCGCCTGCAGGCGAACCGCGCGTCGATCGAGATCCCCACGCGAGAATTGCCACAGCAGCGGTTCGCGCAGTGCCATGTTGGCGACGAACGGAAGGGACACAAGATCGTCCGGGTCGAGGACCCCGGCAATCCGGTCCGCGAACGCCGGTGCTGCGACCAGCACTTGCTGGAAGGAACCGATCTTGCGCGCCTGAAGGCTGGAATCCGCAAGCCAGCCGACGCGGACCGCCATGTCGACCCGGCCGGATGTCAGATCCATGGTCCGGTCGCTCAGCGTCTGCTCCACGCGGCAAGCCGGATAACGCGCCGTGAAAGCCGCGATGACCGGAGCGAGCACCGCGGCGCCATAGTCGTTGGGCGCGGTGATCCGCAAGGCTCCGGTCGGCTCGATGGCGGCCTGGGCTAGTTCGTCGAAGGCATCCTCCGCTTCACGCAGGATCATCACGCAGCGGGCGTGAAACATCACCCCTGCCTCGGTCGGATGGACGCGGCGAGTGGTGCGCACGAGAAGGCTCGTCCCGAGATCCTGTTCGAGCTGCGCCACCTGGTGGCTGACCACGGCCTTGGTGATGCCGAGCCGCTCCGCCGCGCGCGTGAACGAGCCGGTATCAACGACTGCGGCGAAATAGCTCAACCGATTGAGATTCATCGTTTCGATCAAGTCTCGCCGGCATTGATTGTCAAACAATAACAGACATTCTGTCTTATCTGTCGGTCTTTCTCAATCAATACCCGCGCGTCATATCTGGTGGCGAAGGAGGCCGGATATGATCGCTGCCACACACGTCACCTATCTCTTCGATCCGCTGTGCGGCTGGTGCTACGGCGCCTCGGCGGTGCTCGAAAAGCTTGTGGCCAGGCCGGACTTCATCATCGATCTCGCGCCGACAGGACTGTTTGCCGGCACTGGGGCTCGTCCGATGGATGACGGTTTCGCGGCTTACGCCTGGAGCAATGATCAGCGCATTTCCCGCTTGAGCGGCCAGCCCTTCAGTGAAGCCTATCGCCGCGATGTGCTTGGCGACCATACGCGCCTCTTCGACTCCGGTCCTGCGACGCTGGCGCTCACCGCTGTCGCCGTCACCGCCCCGGATCAGGAATTCGCAGCGCTCAAAGCCATTCAAAGCGCCCGTTACGTGGACGGACGCGACATCACCGCTGTCTCCGTCCTCTCCGATATGCTGCGCGCCCTGGGCCTGCAGGAGGCCACTGATCGCCTCACAACGCCCGATGACGATCTGCTTGCCACCTATCGCAAGCGTACCGAGGCCGCGCGCGAAGAAATGCACCGCTTTGGCGCCAACGGCGTTCCAGCCCTGATTGCGGGCGTGGGAGAGAGCCGCCGTCTCGTGCCCGGGAATGCGCTCTTCGGCAGCCTTGAGGTCCTGGTCGCCAGGCTGAAGGGCGTGAGCCCGGATCTGACGTCACCAGACAAGCGTCTCGGCTGAATTTCATCGTCGCAAACCCATCGACAGGAGACCATCATGTTCACAAGGAGATCCATCATGACATCCAGCATCGCCGCCGGCACTGCCGCCGTCTTTGCTCCGGCGGGCCTCAGCCATGCCGCAGGGGCGCTCAGCTGGAAGCATTTTCCTGCCGGGCAGAACGGTTTCTATCGCGCCCCGGTCCTGGTCTCCGGGGCCACGGAAGCCGTGCTGATCGACGGCGGCTTCACATTGTCTGACGGCCGCGCCCTTGCTGAGGCGATCAAGGCGACCGGCAAGAGGCTCACCACGATCTATATCAGCCAGTCCGACCCCGATTATTATTTCAGCCTCGGACCGATCAAGGCCGCCTTTCCCGATGCGCGCGTGATCGCCGCCTCAGCCACGGTCGAGGCGATCAAGGGCAGCGTCGAGAAGAAGCTGGCCGTCTGGGGGCCGCAGCTCAAGGAGAACGGCCCGCAGACCCTCGCCGAGGTGGTCATTCCCGAAGCATTCGACGGCAAGGCGATCGCCGTCGATGGCGAGAGCATCGAGATCGTCGATGCGGAGGGCCTCCCCAACCGCCGCTATCTCTGGGCGCCGTCGCTCAAGGCGGTGTTCGGTGGCGTGCTGATCTTCTCCGGCGTTCATGTCTGGACCGCGGACACCAATAGCGCCGAACTGCGGGCCGCTTGGGTCAGGAACCTCGACCTGATCGCCGCGCGCCGGCCTGCCATCGTCGTCGCAGGCCATATGACGACTGACGCCAAGACCGATCTGTCCGGCCTTGATCACACGAAGGCCTATCTGCTGGCTTTCGAGGAAGAGCTGGCGAAGAAGCCCGATTCCGCTGCGCTCAACGCGGCCATGAAGGCGCGCTTCCCCAATTTGGGAATGAGCGTCGCGATCGATATCGGCGCCAAGGTCGCGACCGGCGAAATGAAGTGGGGCTGAGCGCCACGGGCGCCAATCTCGATCTGATCCGCACGCGGCCTTGCGCGCTTCAGCGCAGCGCCGCGACCGCCGCCTTCGCCACCGCCGCATGGGCGGCCTCGCGGGTCTTCTCGTCGGCCTTCGACCCGGCGAGATAGACCGCGATCGCGAAGACGCGGCCATTGGGCAGCGTCACGATGCCGATGTCGTTGGTGGCGTGGTTGACGCCGTCCATGGTCAGGCCGGCCCCGGTCTTGTGGGCGAAGCGCGCCCCTAGCGGCAGGCCGGCGCGGATGCGCAGCGGGCCGCTCGTCGTCTGCGTGATGACCGTATCGAGGAAGGCGGCATGGGCCGGGTCGCGCAGCCAGTTGCCCTTGGCCAGCGCCTCCAAGAACAGCGTGCTCGCCTCGGGCGTGGCGGCGTCGCGTGGGTCCTTGAGGGCGAGAGCGAGCGCGGCCGAGCGCCTCCTCGGAGAGAGCGCCTTCAATTCGGCCCGGAAAGCCTGCTCGTCGACGGTCCTGTCCCAGCCGAAGCCTTGCAGGCCGAACACCTGCGGCTGGAACTCGCGCTCATAGCGATCGACCGAAATCCCCCCGATGCCGCCATCCCGGAGCATCTTCGTCACCGCTTGGGGGCCGCCAATGAGGCGCATCAGAGTGTCGGCCGCGGTATTGTCGCTCTGGCCGGCGGCGAGCACGATCAGCTCGCGCAGCGGATAGGCGTTGCTCTCGCCCGTGAAGGCCTTGGCCAGCGGGCTGTGGAACAGCGAGAAATCCTTGCGGGTGATGGTGATCGGCTGGTCGAGCTTCAGCTTGCCGGCCTCGACCGCCTGCAGCACCGCGACCGCCAGCGGCAGCTTGAAGACGCTCTGCATCGGGAAGGTCTCCGCTCCGCGATGCGACCAGCTCTTGCGGTCCTTCAGGTCGAGCAGGGCGACGCCGAGCCGGCCCTGCGACTGGCGCTCGATCGCCGCGATCTCCTGGTCGAGCCTGGCCTTGTCCCAATCGGCGAGGGCCGGTGTCGCGAGCAGAGCCGGCGTAGCGGCGAGGATGGCGAGGGCAAGGGCAGCGTAGCGAAGCATGAGGCGTCTCCTGTGGCGGCGCCACAGGGGAGTGTGATTGGGGCGGCGATGGGGCGCGTTTTGGGCTAAGCCGCCCCGCCCGGCTCTTCCGTGCAGATCTCCAATTCGATCGGGCAGTCGCAGTCGAGATCGAGATGATCCGGCACGAGCTGCTTCAGGCGTTCGCGCAGGCCCTCCAGCGTCGGCGCTTCCGTGACGATGCCGAGATCGCAGCAGGAAACCGCGTACCAGAGGTCGGCCTCCTCGTCGCGGCGGACCTCGAACTTGACGGGAAGCATGGGCGCAGCCTTGCGGGGTGCGACCATGGCGCGCAGATCTGCAAAACGCATCAGCTCAGAACCTCAGCCGCCGGGCGCGTTTGACCATCGGGATTTCGTGGATCTTGTCGAGCAGCGCGTCCGAGATCGGCTCGTCGACGGCGACATAGCAGATCGCGTCGCCGCCCGGCTTGTCGCGGCCGAGCGAGAAGGTCGCGACATTGACGCCGGCCTCGCCCAGGAGCGAGCCGAACTGGCCGATGAAGCCCGGCTTGTCGGCATTGCGGACATAGAGCATGTGCGGGGCGAATTCGGCATCGACCTGGATGTCGCGGATCTCGACGATGCGCGGCTTGCCGTCCTGGAAGACCGTGCCCGAGGCATGGCGCGGCATGTCCTCGGCCTCGACCACGATGCGGATGACGCTTTCGAGGTTCCCCGCGACTTCGCGGGTCAATTCCTCGACCACGATGCCCTTCTCCTTGGCGATCATCGCGGCGTTGACCATGTTGATCTCGGGCAGGAAGGGCCGCAGCACGCCGGTGATGGCGGCAGCCGAGATCGCCTTCAGGTTGAGATGGGCGACTGCGCCCTCATATTCGATGCGGATGCCCTTGACCGGCGCCTCGGTGAGCTGGCCCAGGAACGAGCCGAGCTTCTCGGCCAGCGCCACGAAGGGCTTGATCCGCGGCGCTTCCTCGGCCGAGATCGAGGGGAAGTTCACCGCATTGGTGATCGCGCCCTTGAGCAGGTAGTCCGACATCTGTTCGGCGACCTGGAGGGCGACATTCTCCTGCGCCTCGTTGGTCGAGGCGCCCAGATGCGGCGTGCAGACGACGTTCTCCAGGCCGAAGAGCGGGTTGGCCTCGGCGGGCTCGACCGAGAACACGTCGAAGGCCGCGCCCGCGACATGGCCGGATTTGATCAGTTCGGCCAGCGCCGCCTCATCGACCAGCCCGCCGCGGGCGCAGTTGATGATGCGCACGCCCTTCTTGGTTTTGGCGAGGTTCTCCGCCGAGAGGATGTTTTTGGTCATCGCCGTCATCGGCACATGCAGCGTGATGAAATCGGCGCGCTTGAGCAGGTCCTCCAATTCGACCTTCTCGACGCCGAGCTGCACCGCCCGCTCCGCCGACAGATAGGGGTCGAAGGCGATGACGCGCATCTTCAGGCCGATGCCGCGCTCGGCGACGATCGAACCGATATTGCCGCAGCCGATCAGCCCCAGCGTCTTGGCCGTGATCTCCACGCCCATGAAGCGGTTCTTCTCCCATTTGCCGGCCTGGGTGGAGGTGTCGGCCGAGGGGATCTGCCGGGCGAGCGCGAACATCATCGCGATGGCGTGCTCGGCGGTGGTGATCGAATTGCCGAAGGGCGTGTTCATCACGATGATGCCGCGCGCGGTGGCGGCGGGAATCTCGACATTGTCGACGCCGATGCCGGCGCGGCCGATCACCTTCAGGTTCTTGGCAGCCTCGAGCAATTTGGCGGTGGCCTTGGTCGCCGAGCGGATGGCGAGGCCGTCATACTCGCCGATGATGGCGGCGAGCTTGTCCTTGTCCTTGCCGAGGTTGGGATCGAAGGTCACCTCAATGCCGCGATCCCGGAAGATCTGCACGGCGGCGGGCGACAGGGCGTCGGAGATGAGGACTTTGGGGGCGGGGTTCTGAGCGGTCATCGGGGATGGCTCCGGCGGCGCAGTGGCGCACGCGAAAAGAGGAGTGCCTCGCCTGTCATTCCGGGGCGGCGCGTCAGCGCCGAACCCGGAACCCATGACGGGGTGCGACGGTGTGGATGCAGCAGCGGGGAAGGCTCGCCCGGTCGTGGGTTCCGGGTTCGCGGGCAAGAGCCCGCGCCCCGGAATGACAGGGCAGCGCCTTACGCCGCCTTCTTGCTCAACCCCGCCTTGGCCTCGGCGAAGGCGTATGTGATCCAGGGCAGCAGCGCCTTGAGATCGCGCGATTGCACGGTCGCGCCGCACCAGATGCGCAAGCCCGGAGGGGCATCGCGGTAGTGGCCGAGATCGAAGCCGGCGCCGGCCTTCTCGATGATCGCGACGACCTGCTTGGCAAACGCCGTCTGCGCGTCGGCCGAGAGCGCCGTCACCGCCGGGTCGGTGAATTTGAGGCACACGCTCGTATTGGAGCGCGTCTTCGGCTTCACCGCCAGGAAGTCGATCCAGTCGTTTTCGCGCACGAACTTTTGCAGCACGCGGAAATTGCCGTCGGCGCGCTTCACCAGCCCGTCCAACCCGCCGACCTTCTTCGCCCAGGCCAGCGCATCGAGATAATCCTCGACCGCGAGCATGGAGGGCGTGTTGATCGTCTCGCCCTGGAAGATGCCCTCGGAGAGCTTGCCGCCCGAGACCATGCGGAAAATCTTCGGCAGCGGCCAGCTGGGCTTGTAGGTCAGCAAACGCTCGACCGCGCGGGGCGAGAGGATGATCATGCCATGGGCCGCCTCGCCGCCGAGCACCTTCTGCCAGGAGAAGGTGGTGACATCGAGCTTGGGCCAGTCGAGGCGCTGGGCGAAGGCTGCCGAGGTCGCGTCGCAGATCGTCAGCCCCTCGCGGTCATCGGCGATCCAGCTCGCATCCTGAACGCGCACGCCCGACGTCGTGCCGTTCCAGGTGAAGACGACGTCGCGGGTTTTCGTGTCGACCTTCTTCAGGTTCGGCAGTTCGCCATAGGGCGCGGTGATGGTGCGCACATCGGTGAGCCGCAGCTGCTTGGCGACATCGGTCACCCAGCCCTCGCCAAAACTTTCCCAGGCGACCATGTCGACGCCGCGCGCGCCGAGCAGCGACCACATCGCCATCTCGACGGCGCCGGTGTCGGAAGCGGGCACGATGCCGATGCGGTAATCGGCCGGCACCTGCAGCACCTCGCGGGTCAGGTCGATGGCAAGCTTGAGCTTGTCCTTGCCGACCTTGGCGCGGTGCGAGCGGCCGAGCGCTGCGTCAGAGAGATGTTTGAGAGCCCAGCCGGGGCGCTTGGCGCAGGGGCCGGACGAGAAATGCGGCACGCGCGGACGCGTGGCCGGAACGGTATTCGCCATCGATGTCTCCATCCTTACAGATGGGCGCGCCACGGTGGGGTGGCGTGTCCCGTCGATGGGGGTAGGGCGGGAGGGGTGGGGGAGTCAAGCGGCTTCCATTTTTCTGACCAGAATTGAGTTTAAGTTACAATTATTTTCATATAAATTCAATATTTTCTACTCCTCAATCGAGGTTTCTGAAAAGATGACCATCTGTTCGATTAACTTAGTCATCTCATCTGGAATTTCATCCTTGTGCATCGCGTCTATTATCGACGACGGTGTTACGTTGACGCCGAATTTTTCTTGAATCGATTTATTTATGCAACTTAAAGCCTCTTTTCCTGGAATAAGATCTATCCGCGTTTCCATTTGTTTCCAGGAAGATTCTAGAGCATTCAGAGTTAGTTCTGTGATTTTTGCATCGTGACGCCCTGATGGGTTGCTCCGCTCAAATCGCCTTCTCTCATCCAAAAAATGCGCCGTGACATAGTTCTTCTGCGAAGCGCAGAATGAAGTCAGTAACTCGCCTATGTCTGGGTTGGACGCTATCGCGATACCGGCACGCCTCTCGTTCTCTGCTATCCTTTTGGTCGCGGCTCGATTAATGGCATTGGTAACGAGGAGAAAATTTTCTATTTCTTTTTTGTTGTGTATTGTAATGTAATCACAAAAATCTCGGCATTTGGCGACTATATATTCCTTTTCTTCTTCGCATCTGTAATCTCTATCCAGTATGGCGGCCGCTTTTATTTTGCTGCCTAACGTGGCTTCCATGCCGGCTTTGAGAGTGCGCATTCGTTCCGGGTTGAATCCTTCGACAGGCACAACCGCAAAGTCCCTCCGGTTACCTACGCCGTTGGCGCCCAGTTTTCTTGCAAATCGACTTATAATCTGAAAGTCCTTACCTTCTACAAATAAAACCCTTCTCGTCTTAGCGAGCTGAGTCAGTATTGGATTTAAATTTGAGCCTAGAACGTCGAAAACGTGACGTAATTCTGACGGGTCTTTAATTCGGCGAGCGGATTTTTTATTCTTGCTGATTAAAACGATATCGTCCGTCTCTGCCTCTGTCACTATTTCTGTCGAATGAGTCGCAAGCAGGATGTCCGGCCCGAGATTTCTGAGTAATGATAGGAGTTGTCTCTGTAATTCAGAATGTAAATAGATATCTGGCTCGTCAATCAGGAATAAAGCGACGTCCTTTGATTGAATGACGTGAGTCAGCATTTGACACCATACCTGGAATCCAAATCCTGACCAGAACAATTCTCTCGGGATACGATTCTCAGGACAGTACATGTGAAGGCGAGGTTTGTCGTGAGATCGATCTACCTCGGGGCGCTGTATGTCCATCCCCGGCCAAGTTTGCTGCAATGCTGCACGAAATTCATCAAATTTATCAGGGTAATGATGCCAGATATTTCTAAAATTCCTTGCTGCGCGGTAGCTGAATAGAGCCATTCGTGCTGCTTCTTTTTCATACAAATTCTCATGATGCTCCACGGGCCCAAGTATTGGAACGAATCCAATTGGGCAATTGAAGTTCTCTGAAAACGTTTTCGGGCTTGAAAAATTTTTTCCTTGCGCATCCGGGATCAAAAAGCATGATCCCTGTTCGGGAAAATATAACGTAAGTTTATTATCGTTCGACAGCGTAAATATTACCGATGCAGGATTGTCTTCGTCGTAGTTGAAGAAAATATTTTCTTCAGCAACTGATATCGATTTGAGTTCAATTTCGTGCCCGTAAGCCAAGCCATTCGGCCCCCGTACTAAGGCGGCCTTCTTGGCCGACGCCTTTCTCATAGCCGCAGCTAAAATTCTAAACCCCGCGAGAACCGTCGATTTCCCAGCATTGTTGGGGCCGACTAAGATATTGAAATGCCGTAAATCGATGCGGAAGTTTTTGAAAGCTTTAAAGCGATTAAATTCAACTTTCGTAAATTGATGCAGCATGATGAGCTCTGTCATATTTTGCACGCGTTTTTTTGATTATCGAATCGATCTACAAATTAGTTGATTTTAATGTACCCGGCAATTTGCTGAGTTCAGCCATCGTGGGAATTTCCTCAAGCCAAAGCTAGAATGCAGGGCACGCCTTATCGCTGTCAGTTCATGTGGGGCGTCCTTGTGGCAGCCACTCAAATGTCGGCCCTGCCGCAAGACATGTATGATCGGGACAAGCCCGACCATGACGAAAACGGCGCGGAAACCCTTCTCCCCTGGCGTGAGAAGGTGGCTCGGAGCAGCCGAGACGGATGGGGGGCGCTGTGAGTTTTCCATTTAGCCGAACAGAACGATAGCCGGATAGGGCACGGCGCCCCCTCATCCGCCCCTGCCGGGGCACCTTCTCCCGCCATCAAAGTCGGCTGTTGCCGACTTTGACAGTTTGGGTTGCCCATCTCGGGCAAGCCCGAGATGGGTGGGAGAAGGGAAGAGGCGCCTCAATCCCCCGTCACTGTCATCTCCGCGTCGATCGCTTTCATCTTCGGGTTGGCGGCGCAGAAGGCCCTGATCCTGGCCTCTACATTGGCCTGGTGGGCCTTCGGTTGGCGATGGCTTGCCGCGCTGTTCTTGAGATAGGTGGCGCAATCCATCTCCGGGTCGGTGATCGCAGCAAAGGCCGTGGCGGCGGTGAGGAGGCAGGCGAAGGCCGCGACGAGGGCGCGGGAGGCGAGGGGCATGATGGCGGTCCTGAACGAGCGGGCCGCGCGCTGCGGCCGCGCCGCTCCTGCACCGCCCCGCTGCTGCGCGCAACGGCGTTTCCCGATGCCCCGGCTTGCAGGGAGGGCATTGCTCGGGGAAGGGCACGTCATGCTCGGGCTTGACCCGAGCATCTCTGAAACCAGTGCCTTCTGGTCATGAGATTCTCGGGTCTGCGCTTCGCTCCGCCCGAGAATGGCGGAAAGGGCGGCTCACCTAAAACCGCGCCCAAGCCCAAAATTGACATGATCGCGGCAAAAATTGCTATTGGGACGGGGCGCTGGGAACACGGCGATCAAGATGACCAGAGATGACGATCAGGGCGGCTTTGACGACGCGCCGCCTCAACCGCAGGACCCTGGCGACGACCCCCTGGTCGCGGAGGCGATGGAGCTGGTGAAGCAGTTCCGGGCGCTGCCGCCGATCAAGCGCAAGCTCGTCATCGACTTCGCCCGGGCGCTGGCCGAGGAGGCCGCGCGATAGCGGGATGTGGAGAACCAGCTTAGAATTGTTGCAAGCTTGGCCTGGAGCAGCGCACTCTTTTGCGGCGCAGCAAAGTGCCGGTCCGGCTTCGCGGCGATGAGGTCAATATGGCGGTACCCGCAAAGCGTGATCCAGCTCTGATCGGTCCCAGGCGCGTGCTCGGCTCGTGGCTGTGGAAGATCGAGGACGGCACGCTGCGGGCCAGCCCCGCCATCGCCAGGGCTTTCCGGGTTGATCCCGAGCGCGCCAAGATCGGGCTGCCGCTCGACGATTATATCCACGCCGTCCATCCCGATGATCGCGAGGCTTTCGACATCGAGGTCTCGAAGGCGGTTGCCGTCTCCGGCGAGTTCTGGGCCGAATATCGCGTCGTGGCGCATGACGGCTCGGTGCGCTGGCTCTGGGATCGCGGTCAATGCGTCGTCTCGAAAGCCGGGCGGCCGATCGAGTATATGGGGGTGGTGATCGACATCACCTTCGGCTCGCGCCACGATCTGGACGATGCCGCCGACCATCTGATGGCAGCGCGCGAGATCGCGGCCGCGGCGGGGCAGAACGATCTGCGCTTCATGATCGACATGGCCCTGCTCGAGGTCGGCCGCGTGGCTCCGCACGAGCAGGGGCGGCTGTCTCCCGGCAGCGAGCGCTAGAGCGAGGCTAAGGCTGCGCGAGCAAGACGGCCCTTGCGCGCGCCCGGCGGGCATGGTGGGACAGGCCGACACACAAACCGGAGCCCGTCATGGCCAAGAAGACCCCCGAACAGCTAGCCAAGGAGTTCGAGGGCCGCAAGGCGAAGGGGCTCGCCAAGGGCGGGGCGGCGTTCTGGCCCAACATCATCGCCAATGCGGTGCTGAAGCTCACCGTCGCCGGTAGCGAGATCAATGCGGCCGTGCTGATCGAGATGATCGAGCGCGAGGCGCAGACGCAGGAGCTGGTGATCAAGGCCGGCGCGACGGAGGCCGTGGCGCGGTTGAAGCAGGCGGTGGCGAAGGGGGCTTAGGGCTTTCCTTCTCCCCTCTGGTTTTTCCTTCTCCCACCCATCTCGGGCTTGCCCGAGATGGGCAACTTAAAGTGTCAAAACCGGCAACGGCCGGTTTTGATGGAGGAGAAGTGAGAGAGGGCGCTCAGGCGCCCTTCAGCCTGGTGTTGCACTGGCTGTAATAGCCGCCGCCCTTCTGGATCCATTTCAGGTCGCTGTTGCCGCCATTGGCCTTGTTGATGTTGTACTGGTCGTTGCAGGTCTTGAAGCGCTGCTTGCCGGCCGAGAGGGTCGAATATTTCGGATCGACCTTGGCGGGGAAGACGGCGTTGCCGGCGGCGGCCGGGGCAGCGGCTGCGGGCTTGGCGGGAGCCGCCGCCGGGGCCGTGGCCGCGGCCGGGGCGGCCGTATCGGAGCACTGGGCCTTGCGGAAATCGTTCCAGGACTGACCGCCCAGCGTGTTGCCGGTCTTGGCCGCGTTATATTTGGTGCTGCATTCCTTCATCGTCAGCGCCTGGGCCGGAGCCGAGGCTTGCAGGATGAACCCGCCGACGAGTGCGAAGACGCCGGCGGCGAGCGCGGTGCTGGTCTTTGTCATGGTCATCGTTCCCTGACGGGCATGGCCCGTTGGTGGAGCTTCGGCCGGACGGCTCATTCCGGGCGGTCGTGCTGCAAGGAAGGAGGCTAACGCCTTTAAAATGAACGGTCCATGACAGAAACCCGGGCGCTCGGCCGGGGCGTGCGGGCGGTCTAGCCGGGTTCGCCGGCGATCACGCCCTTGCGGAACAGGAAGCAGCCATAGGGGCGCGGATCGCCGACCTGCACGACGGCGAAGGCCGCCTTCGCCGCCTCGTAGAAGGCGAAGCGCTCGATGCCGACGAGGGGGAGGGGAGCGCCCGTCGCGCGGTCGAGCTCATGCTGCACCTGCGCCTGCACGACGGGGACCGCCTGCGCATCGCCGACCACCAGCATGCGTCGCACTGGGCCGGGCTCGAAATCGTCGATCGGCAGCACGGAGAGGATGGCGCGGGCAGCGCGGGCCATGGTCAGCCCGGGCAGGCGAATGAGCCGGCCGCTGGTGGTGGCGCGCGCGATGGTCTCGGCCGGGTGATTGGCGTCGACCAGCGCAAGATCGTCGCCATGGCCCATGGCGGCAAGCAGCCAGAGCAGATCGGCGGAGAGGACGGGATCGAGGCCCTTCAGCATGTAAGACCTTTCAGCATGGCAGCACGCTCATAGCGGGTTGCGCCCCCGATGCGCGAGATAGAGCCGGCGGGCGTTGCCGCCCATGATGGCGGCGCGCTCGGTCTCCGAAAGCGGCGCAAGCAGCGCCTCCACGGTCTCGATCCAGCGGCCATAGCTGGCGCGCAGGGTCAGGACAGGCCAGTCGCTGCCCCAGATCAAGCGCTGCGGGCCGAAGCTTGCAAGCAGATGTTCGATGACCGGGCGCAAACTCGCAGGCGTCCAGTCCTCGGCCGCCTCCGTGACCAGGCCCGATAGCTTGCAGAACAGGTTCGGATGCCGCGCCAGGGCCGTGATGCCCTGGCGCCAATCGCCGAGATCGCCGCTGACGAGGTCGGGCTTGGCGGCGTGGTCGATCACGGCGGCGAGCTCGGGATGGCGTTCGAGCCGGCTCAGCATCGGCGCGATGTGCCGGGGCTTGAGCAGCGCGTCGAAGACGAGGTTTTCCGCGATCAGCGCGTCAAAAGCGGGGTCGAGCTCCGGTTTGCCGAGCCAGCCCACGTCGGGGATGTCATGCACCATCGGGCGCAGGCCGACGAGCAGTGGGGTCGAGGCGAGATGCGTGATGCGCAGGCTTACGTCCCGCGCCTCGAAATCGGTCCAGCCGACGACGCCGGCAATGAAGGGCGTGCGGGCCGCGACATCGAGCAGGAACAGGGTCTCGGCCTCGGTCGGCGCGGCCTGGACCAGGATGGTGCGGTCGATATCGTGGCCGGCCAGAAGCGGCGCGAGATCGTCGGGGCCGAAATCGCGATGGATCGGTCCCAGCGCCGGCGTCAGCCAGCCATAATCGCCGCGTGCGAGTGTCCAGACATGCTGATGAGCGTCGATCCGCATCGGTTCAAACCGGCACGGGGACGTCGGCGCCGAGGAGCCCTTCGGCCTTCAATTCGGCCCAGAGCGCGGCGGGAACGGGGGCGGAGAGTTCGGCGATCTGGTCCTCGACCTCGCGGGGCGAGACCGCGCCCATGACGAGGCTCGCGACAGCGGGATGCCCCAGCGGGAAATGCAGCGCGGCGCGTCGCAGCGGTACGTCATGGCGGAGGCAGACGGCCTCGATTGCGGCGACGCGGGCGAGGATCTCGGGCGGCGCGGGCTTGTAATTGTATTTCGCCCCAGTGACCGGGCCGGTCGCGAGGATGCCGGAGTTGAAGACGCCGCCCAGCATCAGGCCGATGCCCTTCTTCAGCGCCAGTGGCATGAAGGAGGCGAGCCCCGGCTGTTCCAGCAGGGAATAGCGGCCCGCCAGCAGCATCGTGTCGAAATCGCCGGCGCGGGCGAAGCGCTCGCACATCTCAGCCTCGTTGACGCCGACGCCGATCGCTTTCACCGCGCCGGACGCGCGCAAGCCTTCGAGCGCGCGATAGGCCCCGCCCATGGCCTGCGAGAAGCGCGCCTCGATCGCGTCCGCGCCATGTGTCCAGACATCGACGTCATGGATCAGGACGATGTCGATCCGGTCGACGCCGAGCCGCAGCGCCGATTGCTCCAGCGAACGCATCGCGCCGTCATAGGAATAGTCGAAGCGCAGCGCATGCGGCAGGCCGCCGAGATAGCCGGAGCCGTCGCCGCGCGCGCCGAAGGGCTCGGCGACGCGGCCGACCTTGGTCGAGACGGCGATATTGGCGCGGTCCACACGGCGCAGCGCTGCGCCGATGCGGTGCTCGGACAGGCCGTGGCCATAGAGCGGGGATGTGTCCAGAAGCGTCACGCCGCCCGCGATGGCGGCCTCGACCGTCGCCACCGCCTGGGCCTCGTCGAGCCGGGCATAGAGATCGCCGAGCGGCGCGCCGCCGAAGCCGAGCGTCGAGACATCGAGGCCGGAGTGGCCGAGCGGGCGCGTTGCGAGGGCGGTGGCGGCAGGCATGTCAGGGCGTTTCCATGGTTGTAGCCGACACTAGAGGTTGCCAGGGGTTATGGGGAGAGTTTGACCGCGCCCTTCGGGTGAGGTGAAAACGGCGGAGCTGCAGCGTCGCATCGCTTGCCGATACCGATGGTATCGGCGGCGCAATGCTCCTCCCATCTCCGCCGTTTTGACCTCATCAAATCCGCCCCATAACCCCTGGCAACCTCTATGTGCACGCCAACATGTTAGCTTGCAACCGCCAGGGAACCGGATTAGCGTCGCGGCAAGATGTCGGTCGTTCTTTCCTAAGGGGAGCGGCGGCCGGCAACCAACAGACCCGTCAACGGGTCGTGCCATGTCCGGAGGGAGGACACCAATGTCATCTGAGATTCTCAAGCCGACCCGTCGCGCCTTGTTGCGCAATGCCGCAGCGCTCGGCGCGCTGGGCACGCTCGCGGCGCCCGCGATCATTCGCGAGGCCAACGCCCAGTCGAGCTTCAACTGGAAGCGCTTCGCGGGGACCAAGCTCGACGTGATGCTGGTGAAGAACCCGCGTTCCGACCTGATGCAGTCCGAGGAAAAGGCCTTCACCGCGCTGACGGGCATCGAGGTCTCCTCCGAGCAGGTGCCCGAGCAGCAGCAGCGCCAGAAGGCGATGATCGAGTTCTCCTCGGGCAAGCCGGCCTTCGACGTGACCATGCTGGCGCTCCATGTCCAGAAGCGGCTCTCGGCCAAGGGCAAGTGGATGGAGGACCTGCGGCCCTATCTCGCCGATGCCTCGCTGACCTCGCCCGATTTCGACTATGCGGATTTCGCGGCCGGCGCGGTGGATTTCGGCAAGCAGGCGGACGGGTCGATCGACACGCTGCCGCACTTCATCGATTTCTGGATGGTCTACTACAACAAGGAGATGTTCGCGCAGAAGGGGCTCGAATATCCCAAGACCATGGACGAGCTGGTCGCTGCCGCCGCCAAGCTCAACGACCCGTCGAAAGGCGTTGCCGGCTTCGTTTCGCGCGGCCTGAAGAACGCCAACATCCCGGTCTGGACCTCCTGGCTGCTCGGCCAGGGGCTGGAGACGGTCTCGGCGACAGGCAAGCTGCAGACCGACGGGCCGGAGGCGGTCTGGGCTGCGGACATGTACCGCAAGCTCAACAAGGATTACGGCCCTCCGGGCACGATCGGCTTCAACTGGAACGAGTGCCAGACCACCTTCATGCAAGGCCGCGCCGCGATGTGGCTCGACGGCATCGGCTTCGCCACGCCGCTGGAAGACCCGACCAAGTCGCGCATCGTCGGCAAGGTCGGCTATGGCGTGACGCCCGCTGGCCCCAAGGCACATCACTCGGCGCTGTTCGGCGATGGGTTGGGTATCGCGCGCGGGTCGAAGAACAAGCAGGCCGCTTGGCTCTACCTCCAGTACATGTGCAACAAGGGCAACCAGCTGGCGATGATCAAGGCGGGCGCCGGTGCGCCGGGCCGGCTGTCGGCACTGAGCAGCACGGAGGCCTCTGCGGGGTCGCGCTTCCCGAAGCAATATTTCGAGTGCCTGGCGGAATCCGGCAAGATCGCGCGCGCCGGCCTGCCGCAGATCATCCCGGTGACCGAGTTCCGTGATGTCTTCGGCGTGGCGCTCACCAACACGCTGACCGGTGCGGACTCGGCTACCGAATTGAAGAAGGCGACCGAGACCTTCAAGCCGATCCTCGAGAAGAGCGAACAGGCTTAAAGCATCTGCGCTCGCGTCATGGCCGGGCTCGTCCCGGCCATCCACGTCTTCGCGGCGTCGATGCGGCGTTCAAGACGTGGATGCTCGCCACAAGGGCGAGCATGACGGAGTGTGCAAGACAAGGCGCAGACGATGACGATCACCACATCCATGCCCGCAGCTGCCACGCGGCCGCCCTCCGTGGCGTTCCAGCATTCCGCCGATTTCACGCCGCGTTACTGGCTGTTTTCGCTGCCGGCCGTGCTCATCATCGCCGGGGTGATCGTCTTCCCCTGGCTGTTCACGCTCTATATGTCGACGCAGGACTGGAAGATCGGCGGCGGGCCGGAATTCGTCGGTCTGCAGAATTTCGCCGAGCTCTTTCGCGATGCCCGCTTCATCGAATCGATGGGTCACACGGCCTATTTCACAATTTTAGCAGTTGTGCTCCCCATTGTGTTCGGCACGGCCGCGGCGCTGGTCTTCCACCGCGAGTTTCCGTTCCGGGGCTTGCTGCGCACCGTCTTCGTGATGCCGATGATGGCGACGCCGGTCGCGGTCGCGCTGGTCTGGACGATGATGTTCCACCCTCAGCTCGGCGTGCTGAACTACCTGCTCTCGCTGGTCGGCATCGGCCCGCAGAACTGGGTCTATGACCCGGGAACCGTGATCCCGACGCTGATCCTGGTCGAGGTCTGGCACTGGACGCCGCTGGTCATGCTGATTGTGCTCGGCGGCCTCGCCGGCCTGCCGCGCGAGCCCTATGAATCGGCGCTGATCGACGGCGCCAATAACTGGCACATGTTCCGCCACATCACGCTGCCGCTGGTCTGGCCCTTCATCATGGTCGCGATCGTGATCCGCACCATCGACGCGCTGAAGGCCTTCGACACCATCTTCGTGATCACCCAGGGCGGGCCGGGCACGGCGTCGGAGACGCTGAATATCTTCCTCTACCTGCAGGCCTTCCAATTCTACAAGATCGGCTACGCCTCGGCCGTGGTGGTGATCTTCTTCGTGATGATCATCATGCTCTCGCTGCTGCTGCTCTATGCGCGCCAGAAGTCGAAGTGGAACGCGTGATGAAGCGCCTGGCAACCAAACTCGGCTTCTATGCCTCGGTCTTCGTGCTGGTCTCGCCGGCGGTGCTGGTCTTCCTCTGGATGATCTCGCTGTCGCTGAAGAACGAGCTCGACAACACCGCCTTCCCGCCGGTGTTCATCCCTGATCCGCCGACGCTGAAGAACTATGTCGACGTCTTCGCGCAGAACAATTTCGCGCTCTATCTCTGGAACTCGATCCTCGTCACCGGCGGGGCCGTGCTGATCGGTCTTTTGGTCGGCGTGCCCGCGGGCTACGGCATCGCGCGCGGCAAGGCGGCGAAGTTCGCGATCCTGATCCTGATTGCGCGCATGACGCCAGCCTTGTCCTATCTGATCCCGCTCTTCCTGCTGTTCCAGATCACCGGGCTGGTGGGCACGATCACCGCGCTGGTGATCACCCATCTCGTCATCACGATCCCGATCATCGTCTGGATCATGATCGGGTATTTCGAGAATGTTCCCATGGAACTCGAGGATGCAGCGCGCATCGACGGCGCCACCACCTGGCAGGCCTTCCGCCATGTCGCGCTGCCGCTGGCGCTGCCCGGCGTCACGATCGGCGGCATCCTCGCCTTCATCTTCTCCTGGAACAACTTCATCTTCTCCGTCGTGCTCGGAGGCAAGAACAGCCGCACGCTGCCCTCGGCGGTCTACAACTCCCTGACGTTCGAGCAGATTTCGTGGGGGCCGCTGGCTGCGGCGGCGCTCCTCGTCACTCTGCCGGTTCTTCTCGTCACTGTCCTGGCGCAGCGCCAGATCGTCGCCGGCCTGTCGGCCGGAGGCCTCAAGGACGGGTAAATCACCTGCCCGGCCTTGCGGCTCTTCCGCGCTCAAACTAACATGTCAGTCCGTCATCTTCCTCGAAAGACAAGTTCCATGGCTCTCAATCCCGACCGCTTCGGCCTCTCCTGCGCCATCACCACGCCGATGCGGGAGGGCGGCGCCGTCGACCTGCCGCGCCTCGTCAAGCATGCGCGCCATGTCCTCACTGAGGGCTGCGACAGCATCACCCTGTTCGGCACCACGGGCGAGGGCGCCGCGCTCGGCCTGCCGGCGCGCACGGCGATGATGGGGGCGCTGATCGGGGCGGGCGTGGATCCGAACAAGCAGATCTATGCGGGCATCGCGGCGGCTTCGCTGCATGAGGCTGTCGAGCAGGCGCGGCTGGCGCTCGACGCCGGGGCCAAGGGGCTCCTGGTCGCGCCGCCCTTCTACTTCAAGGGCGTCAGCGACGAAGGACTCTATGCCTGGTTCTCGCAGTTCTTCGACAAGCTCGGCGCCTCCGCGCGCAACGCCATTCTCTATCACATCCCCTCGGTGACGGCGGTCAGCATCAGCGTCGGGCTGGTGCAGAAGTTGAAGACAGCGTTCCCGGGCGTCGTCACCGGCATCAAGGATTCGTCCGGCGATTATGCCAGCACGGAAGCCTTCCTGAAGGCGCATGGCGAACTCGCCATCCTGGTCGGCGACGAGCGGCAGCTCGCCCGGGCGGTGCGTGCGGGTGCGCAGGGCTCGATCTGCGGCGTCGCCAACCTCGTGCCGCATCTGCTGCGGCCGCTGGTCTATGAGGGAACCGACAGCCCGGTGGTGAACGCGCTGGTCGACGAGATCTGCAGCTATCCGGTGCTGGCGGCGGTGAAGGCCCTGGTCGGGCATTTGCATGGCGATGCCGGCTATGGCGCGATGCGCGCGCCGCTGGAGGCGCTTGACGACAGCCAGCGCAAGCAGCTCTTCGCCGCCTTCGACACGATCACGCGCGCCAAGGCGGCCTGAGACCAGGCGGCCCCAGGGAGGACAGGTTGAGCCAGCCGGAGACGGAGCCCGAACGCGAGGCCGAGCCGCTGAAACTGCGGGAGCGGGCTTATGCCAGCTTCACCGAACGGTTGCTGGCGCGCGAGATCAAGCCCGGGCAATTCGTGACCCAGCGCGAGCTCGTGGCGCTGACCGGCCTGCCTCTGGGGGCGATCCGCGAACTGATCCCTCGGCTCGAAGCCGAGGGATTGATCAAGACGGTGCCGCAGCGGGGCATGCAGGTCGCCCATGTCGACCTCAACCTGATCCGCAACGCCTTCCAGTTCCGGCTCTTCCTGGAAAGGGAGGCGACCGCGCTCTATGCGGCGAACGCGACCGACGCGGAAATCGCCGAGCAGCGCGAGCGGCACGAGGCGATCATCGCGCGTGCCGAGGCCGGAGGCGACGAGACGCTGATCGAGGACGCCGAGGATGTCGACCGGTTGATGCATGAGGCGATCATCGATCACCTCGACAACGACATCGTCTCGAAGGCCTTCCGCGTCACCTGGCTGAAGATCAGGCTGATCCGGCAATATGAGACGCGGATTCAGAACCACATCCTGGTGCCGGTGATGCGGGACCACCTCAAGATCATCACGGCGATCGAGGCGCGCGACCCGGTGCGCGCCTCCGAGGAGATGAGCCTGCATATCGGCAATGCCCGGATGCGGGCGATGAATTACTGATGCGATATGAAGCCGGCTCATGAGGGGCGGCTTCACCTCAATAGCGATCCGGACAACCGGGCATTCTCGGGAGGAACAAAGATCATGACCAGGCTGACCAAACGCGAACTGCTCGTCGGCTCCGCGGCGCTTGCCGGAGCGAGCATTGCCATGCCGGCCGTCCTGCGCGCGCAAGCGATCGTGTTGCGCTGGGCCGACGGCCAGGCGATGACGCATCCCTCGCCGCAAAGCGCGGTGAAGGCCGCAGCCGATGTCAAGGCGAAGACCGGCGGGCGCATCGACATCCAGACCTTCCCGGCCGGCCAGCTTGGCTCGTCGCGCGACATGGTCGAATCCGTGGCCAGCGGCGCGCTCACGATGGTGACGGAGGGCGCGGCGCTGCTGGGCCAGTTCGTGCCGCAGATATCGATCATCGAGGCACCCTATATCTGGCGCGACCCGGCCCATATGACGCGGGCGCTGAAATCGCCGCTGATGGACGAACTCAACAAGGTGCTGGTCGAGAAGCGGGGTCTGCGCGTCATCGGCGTGACCTATTACGGCGTCCGCCACCTCACCAGCGGCTCCAAGCCGATCAATTCGGTGGAAGACATGAAGGGCTTCAAGCTGCGGGTGCCGGAGGTCGACACCTTCCGCGCCATGGCCGAGGCCTGGGGCGCGCGGCCGACGCCATTGAACTTCAGCGAGCTCTATCTCGCTCTGTCGCAGGGTGCGGTCGACGGCCAGGAGAACCCGCTGCCGACGATCCAGTCGGCCAAGCTCGCCGAGGTCCAGAAATACCTCATCCTGACCGCACATATCATCACGCCGCGCCTCGTCATCGTGAACGATGCCGCCTGGTCGAAGCTGAGCGAGGCCGACCGTACTCTCGTCCGGGCTGCGATCGACACGGCCTCGGCCTGGCAGGACAACGAGATCGTCACGCAGGAGAACGGGCTCGCCGAGACCCTCGGCAAGAGCGGCATGACCGTGATCAAGCCCGATCTGGAGAGCTTCCGCAAGCCGGTCCTGGCGTCGCTGCCGGCCAAATTCGAAAGCAAATGGGGCAAGGGCCTCTGGCAGCGCATCGAGGCGCTCTGAAACGACTTCGCAGAATATCTCAGCCCTCATCCTGAGGAGCGCTCCGTAGGGGCGCGTCTCGAAGGATGCTCCAGCTCGCTCCGGAGCCTCCTGGAGCATCCTTCGAGACGCCGCTTCGCGGCTCCTCAGGATGAGGGCTGAGGCAGCAACCCGCTTTGGAGACACAGCATGATCGCCTTCGTGCGCACGGTGTTCGACCGGGCGATGGACATTCTCGCCGGTATCCTGATCGTGACGCTGCTCGTCTGCGTGACGCTGGGCATCGTCACGCGGGCGCTGGGCGATCCGCTGATCTGGACCGACGAGGTCTCGCGCTTCCTGATGCTCTGGGTCGCGGTCTGCGGCTGGGTCATCGCCAGCCGGCGGCAGGCCCATATCCGCATCCGTTTCTTCCATGACCTGCTGCCGCGGCAGGCCTGGCGGGCCGCCGAGACGGTGATGCAGATCGCCATGATCGTCTTCGGCCTGCTGGCGGGCTGGTACAGCATCCATCTCGTCGCGGTGAACCATGATCTCGAGGCGACGACAGTGCCGATCTCGATGGGGCTGCTTTACGCGCCGATGGTCTTCGCCGGCTTCGTCACGGCTGTGCAGGGCCTGTTCGAACTGATCGCCAATCTCAGGAACTGGGCGGTCTCGCCCTATGAGCCGGCCGAGCCGCCGATCACGGGAGAGGTTCTGTGAGCACGCTGATCTTCCAGATCTCGGGCGTCTGGCTGCTTTCGATTCTCGCCGGCTTTCCGCTGTTCGCCTCGATGGGGCTCGCCGCCTTCGCCTTCGTGGCGCTGGCCGATCTCTCGGCCTCGATCGTGCCGCAGAAGATGGCGCAAGCCATGAACGCCTTTCCGATCGTCGCCGCCCCGCTCTTCATCCTGATGGGCAACATCCTGGGCGCGGCGCGCATCACCGACCGGATCGTGGAGTTTGCGACCTCGGTGATCGGCTGGCTGCGCGGCGGCTATGCCCATGCCTCGATCCTGACCAGCATGATCTTCGCGGGCATGGTGGGCTCGGCTGTCGCCGATGCGGCAGGCTCAGGCGCAATCGAGATCAGGGCCATGAAGAAGGCCGGCTACCGGCCCGAGACGGCCGCCGCGATCACCGCGGCCGCGGCGACGATCGGCCCGATCATCCCGCCCAGCTTGCCGATGGTGATCTACGGCGTCACGGCCGATGTCTCGATCGGCCGGCTCTTCATCGGCGGCGTCATTCCCGGCATCCTGATGGGGCTGTCGCTGATGGCGATGGTCATGCTGATCTCGAAGCGCCAGGGTTTCCGCAAGGAGCCGTTCAAGGGTTTTCGTGAGATCGGGCGGACCTTCTTCAGCGGCTTCTTCGCGCTGATGACACCACCCTTGATCCTGGGCGGCATGTTCTCCGGCATCTTCACGCCGACGGAAGCTGCTGCGGTCGCCTGCCTTTACGCATTGTTCCTCGGCTTCTTCGTCTACCGCACCCTGGAGGTGAAGCAGCTCGGGCCGATCCTGGTCGAGACCGTCGAGACCACCGGCCTCGTCATGGTCCTGGTCATGGCGGCGGGCGCGCTCGGCTGGTGCATGTCGATCTCGCGGGTGCCGCAGACGCTGACACCGCTGATCGTCGAGACGATCAAGGATCCGCTGGTCTTCCTCCTGGTCTGCAACCTGATCCTGCTCCTGGTCGGATGCTTCATGGAAGCGCTGGCGGCGATGCTGATCCTGATCCCGATCCTGGTGCCGGCTGCGCATAGCTTCGGCATCGACCCGGTCCAGTTCGGCATCATCATGATCCTGAACCTGATCCTGGGCACGATCCATCCGCCGATCGGGGTGGTGCTCTTCGTGGTGACGCGGATCGCCAATGTCTCCTTCGAGACCATGTCGAAGGCGATCCTGCCCTGGATCGTGCCGCTGCTGGTCGTGCTCGCGGCGATCACGCTCTGGCCGCCGCTGACGACCTGGCTGCCCAATCTGGTGATGGGCAAGTAAGGCGCTTGGTTGAGCAGTGCGCTGCTCATGCTCTGAACCACGCCGCCATCCTGGGCGACCCACCGGGTCCGGCTTTCAGCCGGCCCGATGGCAGGCTCCGGTCACGCACTTCTCGGGGCACAAGTGTTGTTCTTGAGAGATATCGCCCGAGAACGACGCCCTCCGTTCGATCCCGAAGCTGCGCCTGGCGTTTTCGCATGCCCGAAACCGCGTGCAGAGGCGGGTTGCGATTGCGATTTGACCTCCCCTGACGCAGAGTCACGGCGAGGGCTCGTCTTGCAATTGGTATTCTAGAGGGCTAGCCTTCGATGAGACCACTCCGGGCAAGGCCATAGGTCGCCCGATGCATTCGGTAGGGGAGTTGAGGCATGGCGCGTTCTCTGACCACCACGGCGCTGGCGCTGACCATGGGGCTCGCTGCGGCGGCTCTTCTGCCGGCGCCATCGCAAGCTCAGGTCCTGCAAGCGGCGGTCGATGCCTCTCCCGCCGGGCTCGACCCGCATATCATCACGGCTTTCAGCTCATTCCAGGTGGTGAACGGCTCGATCTATGAGGGCCTGACCGGGATCGACAAGGATCTGCGCGTGGTGCCGGCCCTGGCCCAGTCCTGGACGCTCTCCAGCGACGGCAAGAGCTATGTCTTCAAGCTGGTTTCGGGCGCGACCTTCCATGACGGCAAGCCGCTGGAGGCGGCCGATGTGGTGGCGAGCTTGAACCGTGTGCTCTCCAAGGACATCGCCTCGCCATTGGCGAGCCGTCTCGCCGCGATGGAGAAGGCGAGCGCCGTCGATGCCGGGACCGTCGAGGTCACGCTGAAGGAGCCGTCGGCGCCCTTCCTGACCGCGCTGGCCTCGATCGCGATCGTGCCGCGCGCTTTCGAGACCAACAAGGATGGGTTGCAGCGCCAGCCTGTCGGCACAGGCCCGTTCAAATTCAAGGAATGGCAGCCCAACGGCTTTATCGAATTGGAGAAGCATGCCGGCTACTGGAACAAGGGCCAGCCCAAGCTCGACGGGGTGAAGTTCAACATCATCCCGGAATCGGCGACGCGCCAGGTCGGACTGTCGAGCGGCCAATATGCGCTGCTGCCGAATATCGACGCGGCCACGGCCCTGCAGCTCAAGGGCCGGCCGAACGTCAAGATCGCCGACACGCTGGAGCTCGCCTATACGCTCGTCGGCATGAACACCTCGAAGCCGCCCTTCGACAATCCCAAGGTGCGCGAGGCGCTGAACTACGCGCTGAACCGGCAGGAGATCGTCCAGGCCGCGCTCTTCGGCGCCGGCGTTCCCGGCGGACCGCTCTCGCCGGCGCTGAAGGAATGGGCGCTCGACGTGAAGGAGTTCCCCTGCTTCACGCCGTCCGCCGCCAAGGCGCAGGAGTTGCTCAAGGCCGCAGGGATCACGGCGCCGGTTGCGGTGACGCTGCTCGTGCTGCCGCGCCAGGATATTCGCGACATCGCCCAGGTCGTGCAGGCGCAGCTCAACAAGGCCGGCTTCAAAGCGGAGCTGAAGATCCCCGAGCTCGGCCAGTTCGTGCAGGATTGGCGTAACTCGAATTTCGACGCCTTCGTCTCGACCAATGCGGGCTCGATCGATCCGGACGACTATTTCTATCGGACCTTCCGCACGGCCGGCTCGACCAATGTGTTCAAATACTCGAACCCCGAGATCGACGGCCTGCTCGATGCGGCCCGCATCGAGACCGATAAGGCGAAGCGGAAGGCGTCCTATAACCGGGTGCAGTCGCTCCTGACCTGCGACGGTCCAGCCGCCTTCATGACCTATGGCCAGCTCTTCACCGCCATGCGCACGAATGTCAGCGGGTTCGACATCGTCGCGAACCGCTCGCTGTTCTCGCTGGCCACGACGACACAGGCGCGGTGAGGCAGGGTTGATACATTCGGCGCTGGAATAACCGAGCCCGTGCTGCTTCATGGATTAATGGGTTCTCTGGGAAACACGCCGTCATCCCGGGACTTCGCTGAGTTTATCCTTGGGCCGATCGAAGATCGGACCCGAGGGCGAAGCCCAGAATGACGGCGCGTGTTTTATAAGCCATGAGCTTCGTCCGCTCCCGTGCGCTTGATCTCGCCGTCGTTTTGTTTGGCGTGTCGGTGCTGACCTTCCTGATGATCCGGCTGATCCCCGGCGATGCGGTTGCGATCATGCTGGGCGCCAACACCGAGGTGACGCCCGATCGGGTCGCTGCGCTGCGCAGCCGGATCGGGCTCGATCAGCCGGTGGTGCTGCAGTATTTCAATTGGCTCGGCGGCGTGCTGACAGGCGATCTCGGCGTGTCGTTGTGGACCCGGCGGCCGGTCTCGCAGGAGATCACGGGGCATATGTGGCCAACGATCCAGCTCACCGTGCTGGCGCTGATCGTGGGAGCAGGCCTGTCGCTGCCGCTGGGCGTGCTGATGGCGCGATTGCGCGGCAAGGCCTGGGACACCGCCTTGCGGGTCGGCTCGGTGGCGGGGCTCACCATCCCCTCCTTCTGGCTCGGCATCATGATGATCCTGGCGCTGACGACGCTGGCGCCGGAATGGCAGCTGCTCGGCTATGTCCCGTTCAGCGAGGACCCGCTCGGCAATGTCGCAAAGCTGCTGCTGCCGGCGGTGGCGCTGGCCCTGCCGATCCTGGCCAATCTCTCTCGCCTGGTGCGCTCGGCCATGCTCGACGCGCTGCAGCAGGACTATGTCCGCACCGCCCGCGCCAAGGGCCTGTCGGAGAGGCGCATCCTGTACCGGCACGCGCTGCGCAATGCGCTGATCCCGTTCGTGACGAGCGCCGGCATCATGACCGGCTATCTGCTCGGCGGCGCCATCGTGGTGGAGCAGGTTTTTGCCATTCCGGGCCTCGGGCGATTGATCCTGGGGGCCATCGCCGAACGCAATTACCCGCTGGTGCAGGCGACCATCCTCGTCGTCACCTTCGCCTTCGTGCTCGTCAATTTCGCGGTCGATCTGCTGTATGTGCTGATCGACCCGCGCGTGCGGCTGTGAGCGCTGCCATGGCCGGGAAGACGCCAAAGACAGGCAAGACACCAAAGACAGGCAAGACGCCAAAGCTGCTGATCGTCGCTGCGAGCGCCGTGATCGTTCTCATCCTCGTCGCGGTGCTGGCACCCTGGATCTCGCCTTACGATCCGCTGGCGCAGGACATCCTGGCCCGGTTGAAGGGCCCGAGCGCGGCGCATTGGCTCGGCGCCGACCAGTTCGGCCGCGATCTGTTGTCGCGCCTGATCCATGGCCTGCGCGCTTCGCTCGGCATCTCGGCTGCGGCGGTGATCGTCGCGCTCCTGATCGGCGGCACGCTTGGCCTCGTCGCGGCCTATTATCGCGGCTGGACCGAGCGCATCGTCATGCGCTGCATGGATGTGCTCTTCGCCTTCCCGGTGATCCTGCTCGCCATCGGCGTCATCGCGATGCTGGGTCCGGGTTCCGGCCCGACGGCGATCGCGATCGCGGTGGTCTACACGCCGATCTTCGCGCGCCTGCTGCGCGGGCCGGCACTGGTCGTGGCCGAGAGCGATTTCGTGATGAATGCGCGCGCGATCGGGGCCTCCGATGCGCGCATCATCTTCGTCCATATGCTGCCCAATCTGGCGAGCGTGCTGCTGGTGCAGACGAGCCTGTTGCTCTCGGCCGCGATCCTGGTCGAAGCGTCCTTGTCCTTTCTCGGGCTGGGCACGCAGCCACCGGCGCCGTCGCTGGGCACCATGCTGTCGGAGGGGCGCAATGTGCTGCTGCTCTCGCCCTGGAGCGCGGTGTTCTCAGGGGTTGCGATCCTGATCCTGGCCTTCGCACTCAACCTGCTCGGCGATGTGCTGCGCGACACGCTCGACCCGCGCCTGAGGGGCGAGCAGTGATCTGCCGCGACGCTACCCCAGCGATTTAGCCGGAATCCGTGGGGCTCTGATCGTCACAGCGTCTCCGTGACCTTCTTCAGATGCGGTGGATTGTCGGGGTCGTAACCCATCGCGAGCGCCGTGCGCTCGATCATGCGATAGGCTGGGGCGAGCATGGCGATGGCGTCCGTGACCGGATGATCGTCGCCGATCCAGGGCAGGCGCGAGGCCGGCCCGCCGGCCAGGTGCGCCGCGAGATGCGAGGCGTCGAGATTGGCGACCAGCGCGTCGACCGCCTCGGCGGTCTCGTCCCCGACCCGCAGCGCCAGCACCGGGGTCTGGTCGGTGACGGCCGCGCGCGGCCCGTGCAGCAATTCGGCCGCGGAATAGGCGAGCGCCGGCAGGCGCAGGGTCTCGGCCATCTTGAGCGCGATTTCGCGCGCCGGACCCAGGCCGTAGCCGCGCCCTGCGATGAAGGCGGCGCGCGCCATCGGCAGGCTCCGGCCGACCACGTCCCAGTCGAGCTGCAACGCCTGCGACAGCCGCCCCGGCAGGCGCTCCAGCGCCGCCACGAGCTCGTGATCATCGGCAAGAAGAGCGACCAGCAGCGCGCCCAGTGCCATCGACCCGATCACACTCTTGGTGGCGGCGACCGAGCGCTCGAGCCCCGCCTCCAGCGGTAGCACCCATTGGGCCGCGCGAGCCACGGGCGAGGCGGTGTCGTTGAGGATCGCGACCGTGGCGGCGCCCTCGCGCCGGGCGGCCATCGTGGCCGCCACGAGGTCCGGGCTGCGGCCCGATTGCGAGATGACGATGAACAGCGCGCGGCGCAACGCCACCGGCCGTTTCAGGCTGGTAATCACCGACGGCGCGGTCGCGGAAACGGGTATGCCGATGCGCGTCTCCAGGAGATAGCGCAGATGGACGCCGGCATGGCCGGAGCTGCCGCGCCCGCAGATCACGGCGACATCGAAATCCATCCGCTGCAAGCGCGCGGCCAGCGTTGCGAGGTCGCTGCGCGAAGCCATGATGCGGGCGACCACATCCGGCGCTTCGGCGGTTTCCTGCGCCATCGCGGAGCCGCGTCCGAGGTCCGTGGGAGCCGTCATAGGTCGTTGGCCATTGCTTGACCGGGGCGCAATTCGACCAGCACCTCGCCGGTCATCCAGCCGGAATCGACGAAACGTTGACTGATGCGTTCCGTCGGCATGGCGAGATTCCCTGGTGGCTATAGAACCACTTTAATGCCTTTCGTCGTTCCAGCAATACCAATCGATGCGCTGTCGGGTAAAATCGCTGCCGCTGGTTGGCCGGAGCCCATACTCAGCTCCAGCGTTTCTCGGTCTCTTAGATCGTACCCGCCGCCTGCAACCGTTCGATCTCGGGGGCGCTCATGCCGAGCCAGTCCGACAGGATCTCGGCGCCGTGCTCGCCGAGGCCGGGCGCGCCGCGGCGAATGACGGTGGGCGTGCCATGCAGCCGCACCGCAGGCGCCTGGAACGGCACCGAACCCATCACCGGGTGAGGCACGTCGACGATCTGCTTGCGATGCACGACCTGCGGATTGGCGATGACGTCGGCGATGGTGGCGACGCGCTCGCAGGGTATGTCGGCTGCGTGGATGATCTCGAGAACGGCTTCGCCATCGAGCCCGGCCGCCCAGGCATCGATGATCGCCTCCAGCTCGGCGACATTGGCATTGCGGGCGACGAAGGTGGCGAAGCGTGCATCCTGCGCCAGCTCCGGCCGGCCCATCGCGGCGGCGAGCCGCGGGAAATGCACGTCGTTGCCGGCGACGATATAGATCCAGATGCCGTCCCGGCTGCGGAAGCAATGCGAGGGCGAGAGGTAGCGGTCGCGATTGCCAAGGCGCTCCGGCTCGCGGCCGAAGAGGATGCGCTCCGGGATCGCGGTGGTCATCAGCGCCATGCCGCTGTCCATCAGGGTCGCCTCGACGACCTGGCCGCGGCCGCTGGTCTCGCGCGCATGCAGCGCCGCGAGGGTGCCGATGACGCCGTAGAGCGCGGTCGAATAATCGCAGACGAAGACGCCCGCCATGGTCGGCGCGCCGCCTGCCGGTCCGGTCATCGCCATGACGCCGGACTGAGCCTGCGCGGCGCCATCGAAGCAGGGGTGTTGGGCGAGCGGCCCCTCCTGCCCGAAGCCGGAGATGCGCACCATGATCAGGCGCGGATTCAGCGCGCTCAGCACGTCCCAGCCGAGCCCCATGGCCTCCATCGTGCCGGGCCGGAAGTTCTCGATCAGGATGTCGGCCGTAGCGGCGAGCTGCCGGAGCAGCGCCTGGCCCTCCTTGTCGCGGAAATCGATGGCAAAGCCGCGCTTGTTGCGGTTGGCCGAGAGAAAGAACAGCGTGTCTCCCTCCACCGTCTCGCCGACGCGCCGGCCCTCCTCGCCGCCGTCGATGCGTTCGACCTTCACCACATCGGCACCGAGATCGCCCAGAAGCTGACCGCAGAACGGCCCGGCAATATAGCGCGAGAGGTCGATTACCTTTACCCCATCAAGCGACGCCGACATGAATTCACCCTTCAGTTATTGACATGGTTCTGCAGGAATACTGTAGGTCTTATTTTAAAGAGGGAAATTTTTATTGACAAAAGTGTCGATGTCAGAATTTATTACGCTTGGAAATGGAGATCCATATGAAAATTTCCTATTTCTCCTGGCTCCGCACCAAGACCGGGATCCCCAATGAGGAGATCGCCTTGCCGGTGCAATGCAGGACGGTTGACGACCTCGTGCGGCATCTTGCGGCGCGCTATCCGGCCCTGGCCGAGATCGCCGACGCGCGCGGCAGCATGCGCTTCACCGTCAATCGCCGTTACGTCGAGAATTCGCACGAGCTTGCCTCCGATGACGAGGTGGGGCTGTTCCCGCCGGTGACGGGCGGCTGAACCATCGCTTCGCAGGTGAGGCAACCCACCCGGCGCGGCAGGGCGATGGCGTCGAGCGCGCAGCGCCAGGCGTCGTACATCATCAGGGTGCCCGAGAGGCTCGGCCCCGTGCCCAGGATCTCCTTGATCACCTCGATGGCCTGCATCGAGCCGAGCGCGCCGACCGCCGGGCCAAGCACGCCGATTTCGGAACAGGACGGCGTCACCGCCGCCGGCGGTGCATCCGGGAACAGGCAACGGTAGCAAGGGTGCGGCGGGCCGAGATAGGCCTTGAAGGTGGTGATCAGCCCGTCGGTGAGCTGCACTGCGGCGCTGACCAGCGGGATCTGTGCCGCAAGGCAGGCTGAATGCACGGCGTCCCGGGTGGCGAAATTGTCGCTGCCGTCTGCGACGATGTCGTAGTCGCGCACCAGCTCTGCCGCGTTCTCCGCGCTGATGGGCATGTCGTGACGGATGATCGCGACATGCGGGTTGAGCGCGCGCAGCGACCTCTCGGCACTCTCGGTCTTGGGCATGTCGAGCCGCTCGACCGAATGTAGGATCTGCCGGTGCAGGTTGGAGATCTCGACATAGTCGAAATCGACGATGCCCAGCGTGCCGATGCCGGCCGCGGCGAGGTATAGCAGCAGCGGCGAGCCCAGCCCACCGGCGCCGATCACCAGGACCCGGGCCGCCTTGAGCTTCTCCTGGCCGGAGACGCCGATCTCCGGCAGCACGGTCTGCCGCCGATACCATTGCAGCTCCTCGGGACTCAGCGTCTGGGGCATCGGCATTCCGGCGCTCCTCCTTGCGTGCAATCCTGGCGGGCTGACGCTCATGCTTCCTGGGCGATCTGACGTCCGTCCGACGCGGCTGCTGCGGCCGCCCTGATGCGCTTGACCACCAGATAGAGCCCGTTGGCGCGACTTGGCGCGAGGCTGCGGCCGACGAGCAGCCGCTCGACCACCTCGGGCGAGTAGGCCAGGATCTCGTCCGGCCGCCGATCGCCATAGAGCCTGAGCAGCATGGCGAGCAGGCCGCGCATCAGCATCGCGTCGGAATCCAGCGCGAGCCGCATGCGGTCCTGGTCGGCGTCATGCTCGGCCACCACCCAGACCTGAGACTGGCAGCCCTTGACGCGGTTATCCTCGCAGCAATCCTCCGGCGCCAGACGCGGCAGGCGCCGGCCGAGGCTGAGCACATGCCCGACCCGTTCGGTGAAATCCGCGAAGGCGGCGAACTCGGCTTCGAGTTGCGCCGCGACTTCGGCGATGGGCTCCTCGATCGGGCTGTCGAGCATGGTCATGGCCGACTCCGGCTTGATGACGTTGGTCGTGCAGAGAGCTTGTTCCAGGCCGGTTCACGCCCGCCTGGCCGTGGCCGGGCGGGTCGCGATCTGCCCTCCGGTCATCGGCCCGGCGACGCCGGTGGTGAGGGGGAAGCTCAACGGCATGCCGCGCAAAGCGCGGACCGCGAGAAAGGCGAAGCACTCGGCCTCGACCGCGTCGCCGCGGAAGCCTACCGCTTCGGCTGGAACGACCTCGACCCCGGCGCGCTTTTGCAGCGCCGCCATGATCGCGGGGTTCTTGCGCCCGCCGCCGCAGACGATGAGCTTCGTCGGCCGCTGCGGCAACTGGTCGAGTGAGCGCCCGACCGTGCCGGCGGTGAAGGCGGTCAGCGTCGCTGCCCCGTCTGCCAGCGAAAGCCCCTCGGCCATGTCGGCGGTGAAATCGTAGCGGTCGAGCGATTTCGGATAGGGCGCGGTCAGGTAAGGGTGGTCGAGCAAGCGGGCGAGCCGCTCCTCATCGACCGTGCCGCTGAGCGCCAGGGCTCCGTCGACATCCATCTCGCCCCTGCCGTGGCGCATGATCCAGTCGTTGATCGGTCCGTTGGCCGGCCCGGTGTCGAAGGCGTGGAACTCCTCGCCACCCGCCCACCAGGTGATGTTGCCGACCCCGCCGAGGTTCAGCGCAGCGGTCTCGGGCCCCGCATTGATGCCGCGCAGCAGCGCGACGTGATAGCTCGCCGAGAGCGGCGCGCCATGGCCGCCGGCGCGCATGTCGGCGGTGCGGAAGTCGTAGACGACATCGACGCCGAGCCTATCGGCCATCAGGCGCCCGTCGCCGAGCTGGCGTGTGTCGCCATGCCGGCCGGGCTCGGGCGCGCGGTGCAGCACCGTCTGCCCGTGGAAGCCGACAGCCGCGACGTCGGACGGCGTCAGACCCGCCTCTGCCATGAAATCAGCCACCGCCTCGGACTGCGCCCGGGTCAACGCCGCCTCGGCTTCGGCGAAGATGGCGGGCTCCGGCCCTTCGAAGCGCCAGGCCAGCGCCGCCTCGACTGCGGCCGCGAGCAGGGCCCGGATGTCGGTCTTGTACGGAGCGAGCTTCCAGTGGCCGAACTCCGCCACATTCTCTCCATCGGTGCGGATCGACGCCACGTCGATCATCCCGTCGAGAACCGTCCCGGTCATTAACCCGATAGCCCAAACCGGCTTCATGCGTCGCACTCCCTTTCCGTTCCCAGATCCTGGTGATTCATAGTCAATTCGGCGCGGCGCGCATTACGGTTCATCGCTTCAGGCGGCCAGGCGGTGCTTGGCGTAGACCTGACCCTCCGGCTTCCGGCAGCTCTTGCAATGGCCGACGCTGCAGCGGCCCAGCGTTTCCATGCGGTCGCGGAAGGCCAGGCCGCGCTCCAGCACCTGCTCGGCGCTCTCCTCGAAGAGATTGCCGATCACGCCGTGCTGGCCGTGGCTGATGATACAGATCGAGACCTTGCCGTCCGGCGCCAGGCACATGACATGACCGGCCCAGAAGCAGGCGCCGCTTGGCACGGGCAATTTGGGGTTGACGTCCTGCATCATGCGCTGGTGCAGCTTCTCGTCGCTTTCGAGATCCGACAGGGAGGCGACGTCGTGATGCGCGCCGCCGGGCAGCAGCGGCGTGACCTTGACGTGGTCGTCGACGCGTTCGAGCAGGCGCAGGAAAGCCGGATCATAGCTCTCGATCGGCTCGCCGAGATCGATCTGGTAGACCCCGACCTTGACGTGCTCGTCACCGGCCGCCTCCTCGAGCAAGATCTCGAGCCCACGCAGCGTGCGCAGGAAGGTGCCCTCGCCGCGGTTGAGATCGTGAGACAGTGCGTTGCCGCCGTCGATCGAGACGAAAATCTTGTGCCGGTGCTTGACCTCGAGCAGCTGCCGCGCCCGCTTCCTGGTCAGCATCGTGCCGTTGGTGTGCCATTGCAGCTGGGTGTCCGGCATGATGTCGCGCGTGACCGCCAGCAGCTCGTGGAAACGGTTGTTCATCAACGGCTCGCCGCGCCAGTTCAGGTGAATGGTCTTCACCTCGAGCGCTGGCGAATCCTTGAGCTTGATCAGCGCCTGCTCCAGATCGGCCGGATCGAGGTCGAGCTTGCCGTGACTTTCCTTGGTGTAGCAAAGGCGACACGCGAGATTGCAGCGTGTCGTCGGATCGAGCCAGAGCCAGACGGGCGACGGAGCGGCCCCCTGGGCGGTGTTTGCATGCAGCATAGGCTTGGCCTCCGGGTTGAATTGCCTTTGCACGGTTGCCATGGCCGACCTGCCTTCCGCCTGGCGCACGCGCCGGGCCCGCCTTGACGGCAGAAATACGCGCCGCCCTGCAGCGGCCAACCCTGTGCAACCTCGAAACGCCCCACCACGGCGCTCGCTGCGCCGGTCGACCTCCATTCCGTGCTTGATCATGGCCTCGCGACGCGTCACGGGGACGCCGCCTCGACAGCCTGGGAGATTGTTTTTCGCGTATTCTAATAGGACCACTTTAGTATCAAAATAAGACCACTGCGTCAAACGATCCACCGTGCCGGAGGCTCACGCCGGAGCCGGCGTCCGGAGAAATTTCGTCTCGTCCTGTGCCGGAACACCAGCCTCGCGCGGGTAATAGATCGGCACGCACCAATGGTTCGCGGCGGCCCATTCCGTATTCGGCAGCGAGACGTCCTGACCGAAAATCCGATGGCACGGCAGTTCGTAGACCTTGCCGGTCGAGACCGGGATCTCATCGAAGACGATGTATTTGTAGAAGCCGCTCGACATGCCGGCGGGCAGGCGCACGCGGTTCGGGTGGAGCGGGTCTAGCACGTCGCGGGCATAGGCCTGCTTCCAGGCCACGATCTCGCCGAGGCGCCGGGTCTGCACCACGCCCAGCGCGGCCCGGAACTCATCCAGGCGGTGATTGAGGCTGCGCACCTTGTAGCGCGAGCCGCGCCCGTAATCGCGGTAGCTGCGCAGATGCCGCACCATTTCGTCATTGGCGCTGACGGCGATGCCGCCCTCGGCCGTGGAGATCGTCTTGGTGGCATAGAAGGAGTAGAGGCCAACCTCGCCCCAGCTCCCGGGCTTGCGGCCGTTCCAGTCCGCGCCCGCAGCATGGGCGCAGTCCTCGAACAGGACGATGCCTTTCTCGCGGCAATAGGTGGCGATGCGCTCGATGTCGAAAGCGATGTGCCCGCCGATATGAACGATCCAGGCGAGTTTGGGCTTCACCATCTCGGCCTTGGCGACGAAATCGTCATAGGAGCCGCACAGATCCTCGCGGTTGCAGTCGTAGAACACGATTTCGGCGCCGGCGAGCTGGGAGGCGCGCGGCGTCGCCAGGAAGGTGTTCGACGGGCACAGCACCGTCTCGCCGGTGACGCCGACGAAATCCAGCGCGGCCAACGCGGCCCCGGCCCAGTTGTCGAAAGCGACGGAGGCGAGGCCGTTCCAGTCCCGCCATAGCGCTTCGAACTCCTCGATCTGTTCGCCATGGCTCCAGCGCTGCGAGCGCAGCACCTTGCGCCAGCGCGCCATCACCTCGTCCTCGTCGCGGTCGTCGAAGCCGACGGTGAAGGGCATTGGCGGCGGCGTGGTGACGGACATGGGCTGTGCGCTCCGGTGTTGATCGATGACGCTTGAAAGCGTCAGATTCTCGAATTCACCAAGTTTCTACAGTTGCAATCTGGAGAGAATACGAATCTATGGTAGTAGTCAATCAGGTTATTATAGTAATTTTATGGATACTATTCCATAAAATAGGCTATAATACTGTATCGTCTGCGCCGACGCCAAGCATCAATGCGCCGAGCGCGCGACCCTGAGCTTCGCTTTGATTGGCCGCATGCTGGCGTGCGGCGGCGATATCGGCGAGATACCGCCCGAAAGGATGGCTCTTCGCCAGCCCGGAGGCGCCGCAGGCCTTGAACAGCCGCGCGGCAAGCAAGGTGCAGCGTTCGGCCGCCATCGTCGCCTGCAGGCGGTAGACCATGCGCTGCGGGATCGGCGCCTGCTCGCCGCGACGGGCATAGTCCGTCAGCCGTGCGAAGTTGCGCCCCATCATGGCGGTGATCTCGTCGAGCGAAGCCTCGACCTCGGCGACGATGAGCTGGGCCACCGGATCGCGCGCCACGGCCTGGCCAGTGACGGCGACGCGGGCGCGGCTATGATCGAGGAAGGCGTCGAGGAATCCCCGCAATGCTCCCACAGCCGGCATGGTGATGGTGCGGAACAGCAGTTGCGGCAGCGGCAGCCGGTAGAGCGGGGCCGTGTTGATCGCGAGCCCTGGGCTGGTGCCGAGGAAGCGGTCGACATGCCGGTGCGTGCGATGCTCGGGAACGAAGATGCCCTCCACCGTGACATCCTGGCTGCCGGTGCCGCGCAGCCCCGTCGTGTCCCAGTTGTCATGCACGAGGGCGTCGGCGCGGGGCACGAGGAAGACGCGCAAATCCGGCGGCGCGCCTGGTGCCCCCACTTCCTGTCCGGCCGTCTCGGCGCTGACACTGCCGGCGAGTATCAGCCAGTCGCAATAGTCGGAACCGCTGGCGAAGCCCCAGCGCCCGCTGAGCCGGAAGCCGCCGCCGACCGGCGTTGCCTTGCCTGTCGGCATGTAGCTGCAGGCGAGGAGAGCGTCGGGATCCTCGCCCCAGACATCGTCCTGCGCGCGTTGGTCGAACAATGCGAGATGGAAGGCGAGCACCCCCATCACGCCCTGCAGCCAGCCGGCCGACATGTCGCCTTCGGCGAGCGCTGCCTGGATGATGAAGAAGCTCTCCGGCTCGAGTTCCGGCCCGCCATAACGCTGCGGCTGCAGCAACCGGAACAGCCCGGCCGAACGCATCGCGTCCATGACGATCGGCGAGAGCCGTGCATCGCGATCACCATCCGCAGCCTTGCTGCGCAGCAGGGGGATCAGCGTCCGGGCCCGCATCAGCGCTGCAGCACGAGACTCCTCCGTCGCGGCACCGGGCGGGGCGGAGAATGATCGAAATACGCTAGCATTCTGCATGGTCACACTCCCTGAGATAGGACCAATTCGAATTCTCTTCGCGTTCACCTGCGACGCGCTGGCAAACGGCGGGGCCGTCTAACGATGGATAAAATATCGAATAATATCAGTAGAATTGGACTATTCAGCTTCGGATGTGACCAAAATGGGAACATTTGAGATCTTACGCTGAATTCCCGGCGGACATCCAGCGGCAGAAAGCCGTCATAGATGTCGGCGAGAACCCTCTCAAGAGCAATACCTATCCCGTACCAATCTGTCTATTGCGTGGCGGGAAAGAGAACGCCATCCTGAACCGGAGCGGCGCTGCTGCAGGCATGGACTCGGTGATCGCGTCGGGCACAGGCGGCGCCTGCGCGACCGCCTAGAAGCCGCTCCGGGAGAGTCGATGACGAATGCCGTTTTCGCCCTGAAGGCCGCGCTGGCCGATCCCGCTCAACTTGAGGCGCGCGCCGCATGGCTTGCCCGCGCCGGCCGACCCATCGTGCTGGAGCTGCATACCTTCGGCGCGCGCGACATCGATACGACTGCGGGCCTCGCCGCCTCTCGCGCGACGGTCGCCCGGCTCAGGGAACACCATGCGGTCGAGCGCCTGATCGTGCATGTGCCCGTGCAGCAGGTGCCTGTGGTGACGCAGATCGATTTCGACGCCGGCCAATGTCAGAGGGCGATCGCCTTCGCGGCGGAGATCGGTGCCGAGGCGGTGGTGATCCATCGCTATTTCGAACTGGTTTTAGGGGATGCGCCGCCCCGCGCATTCTCGAAGCCGGAGGCGGTTCGGCGTTTTAATGCCATCATCCGTGACCTTGCCCGTCTCGCGCCCGAAATCAGGCTGCTGGTCGAGAATATCGGGCACTACTCGCTGCTGCCGCGCGATGGCCGGAATTACCTCAACGGACCGCTCGACCATTTCTTCCCCTGGGAGATCAGCGCCTTCCGCCGCTTCTGCGCGCAGGAAGGGCTGAACAATGTCGAGCCCTTCGTCGACGTGGCGCACGCCACGCTCTCGGCCAATCTGTTCAACCGCCGCAAGCGGCGCTTCACTGAGACGGCGGACGATCCGCGCTTCGCCTGGATCACGCCGAACGATCTCGATCAGGCGGAATGGCTGGCGCCCTTCGATTTCGTCGATCCCGCTATGAGCTACCTCCATGTCTCGGACGCCTGCCTGCTTGCCGCGGCCGAACTTGCGGAGCCGAACCTGCCCGAAGCGCGCCTGGTCGAGGGCATCGTCAGCGAGGGGCTGGAAATCGGTACGGGCAATTTGCCTTTCGCGCTGCTGCCGGGCCGGCTGGGACAGGGGAAGCCGACGCTTGTCCTGGAGGTCGAGCCGGGAGCCGGCGAAACGCATATAGACAACGGTGCCCAGCTCCGCTCGCTCGAACGGCTCGCGGCGCTGTTCGACCAGGCTCCGGCGGTCTGAAGCCCTTGGTGCCGGGCACTCGCATGAAGCGGGATCACGGGGACATCGCGCAGATGTGGCGTCCGGCTGTCCGGGGGGGCGGATTTCCGCCAGGCTCGGTGTGTCACGCGCCGAGGCTCCGCCCACTCCTCTAGCCTTTGGATAAGGGCGTATTCGCGGAATGAATCGATATTAAAGTAGTTCCGTCTGGCATAATCTCGGTCTGCGGCCCCTGAGGCTTTTCAAGTACCGGCGGGGTGGAGCGTGTCGGCTCCCGGCGCAGTAGCACCCGTCGCGAGACGCTGCGGCCGAGTTCCGGTGCGCTTCGCGTAGCGCGGACCTAACAGACGAACGGATGATGACGAAACAGCCGTCGAATCGCGCCCGGTCGACGGTCGCCGAACAAGCATCTGAAGCGGGCGATGCCGTCCGGCGCAATGTGCGGACGGAGCTCCTCGCGGCACTCAACCCGGCAAGCGCAACGCCGCGCTATCTGCAGCTCGCCTCGGCCCTCCGCTACCTGATCCAGCGCGACGTCTTTCGCGCCGACGAGGCGTTGGCATCGGAACGCGACCTGGCGGCCTGGACCAATTTCGCGCGCATCACGGTGCGCCGCGCGATCGAGGTGCTGCTGCGGGAGGGCATCCTGACACGGCGGCAAGGCTCGGGCACCTATGTCACGCGCCGCATCGAGCAGCCTCTCTCCGTGCTGGCGAGCTTCACCGAGGAGATGTCCTCGCGCGGGCGCCGGGCCGGCTCGACCTGGCTCTCCAAAGAGATCGCGCGGGTCTCCTCCAGCGAGGCGCTGGCGCTGGGCCTGGATCCCGGCGAGTCCGTGCTGCGCCTCTCCCGGGTCCGCACTGCCGAGAACGAACCGCTGGCCATCGAGATCGCGGCCGTGCCCGCCGCTTTGCTGTCCTCGCCGGATCTGGTGGGGGATTCCCTCTATGCGGCGCTCGCGACCGCCGGTTGCCGGCCGGCGCGGGGCGTGCAGCGCCTGCATGCTTCGCTCGCCACCACGCAGGAAGCCAAGCTGCTGATGATCCCGCCCGGCAGCGCGGTGCTGCGGATCGAGCGCCGAGCCTTCCTCGCCAATGGCCGCCCCATCGAGTTCACCATCTCTGCCTATCGCGGCGACCGCTATGATTTCGTCGCGACGCTGCGTTCCAGCCCGAACGAGGCCAATGGCGAGGGCGAGGGGGGCTGACGCAACCTTCGCGCAGAACCAGCTTACCCGAGAGCAGGATGCGAAAAACTGGGCACCGGTTTTTCGTATCCTGCTCTAGACGTTTTCCGCCACGATCTTTCGGGCCGGCTCCCAATGGACCGGCGGCTGGAAGGGAGCCGTGTCTGCAGCCTGATCGGCGAAGCCGCGCACCCGGCCGCAGACGCAATCGCCCTTGCGGCGCTGCGGACGGTCGACGGCGCCGAGGCATTCGGCCACGAGATCGAGCTGGAGGCGCTCGAATTTGGGATCGAAGCGCCCGGTCAGCCAGCCGATGACGAAGCCCGCCGCCAGCGTTCCCGCCGTCGTGGTGATGTAGCCCACCGTATCGATCTGCGGGATCGCACTGGCGATCGGGTCTGGCCGCTCACCGCGCGCGACGGCAGCCTCGGCCTCGGCCTTGGCGGCCTCGCGCTCGTCGGCCGACATCATCTCCTGTCGGAAACGGGTCGGGTTTATCATGCCCCTGCACTGCGGACAGGGATCCTCCGGGAGGAAGCGGACGAGTTGGACGATCTGTCCCGTGACCACCCCGTTCGCGCCCTCGATCAACCCGCCGATGTCGAGCGCCGGCATGGCGTAGCGCCGCGCGATGTCGGAAACCGCGAGCCGGCTCGTATGCTGGTCGGTACAGCCCATCAGGACATCGGCCTGGATCACGGCGTCGATGATCTCGGGTTGGGGCAGCCGGCCGATCCAGGTCTCGACTATCACGTCGGGCGACATGCCGGCGACATGGCGACGCGCGATCGTGACCTTGGGCACCGCATCCGCCGCGTCCTGCGGCACGCTGCCATGCAGTCTTTCCAGATTCGATTCGCTGGCATGGTCGGAATCGATCACGATCAGGCGTCCCACCCCGGCGCGCGCCAGGATCGGGATCGCGGCCGAGCCGGTGCCCCCGGCACCGATCAGCGCCACGGTCGCGCGCTGGAGCCGCTGATAGGCCTCCTTGCCGAATGCGCTGGTAAGCCGGGCCACGCGCTCGGGCGGAATCGGAGGGGCAGGTGGGCGCTCGCCGCGCGGCCAGGCGACAACGTCGGGCCGGCGTGCCGCCGCCACGCGTGTCGCCTGCCGCCAGCCGCCGCCGTGGAAGATCCGGCCCGAGACCGCGATCTCCTTGCCGGTGTCGCCTGCGAGCTCTGACATGATGATGCTGACATAGGGGCGGCCCGGCGCGAAATCGGCAAAATACTCCGCGTAATAGCGATCCATCTCGTCGTCGATGGAGCTTGGCCGGGGCGGAGCGCCTTCGGGATGCGAGTGGATGATGCCGACGCCAAGCGCATGCCGCTCCGCTGCGAGCGCGATCCGCCGCGAATAGCTGGCCGTGATCTTCACATCCGCGACGCTGTCGTCGAGATCGCCCTCGACCGGCTCGTCGAGCGCAGCCAGGGTCACCACGAGCCCCTCCGGCGTCTCGCGCCAGCCGAAGCGCGCGAAACTCGCCCATTCCTTGCGCGGATAGCGCCGGAAGACGAGGCGCTCGAGGAGGTCGAACTCCGGCGAGGCGAAGCGCAACAGCGCCGTCGGCTCCGCCATGCGATGGAGGGCGTTCACGCGCCGTCTCCGGCCGGCGATCCGCCCATCACATATTGGCGCGTGACCAGGAATTGCTGGCCAGGCGCGAGCGCGACGGGCGCATCCAGCACCAACTCGGTGGGTTCGCCATCGCCCGGCTCGATCTCGACCACGGCGTTCTCCGCCGGCACTCCGAGCAGGGCGGCGATGCCTGCGCCTGTCACCCCCGGCTTGACCTCGAACCGCCTGCGATTGACGAAGATGACGACGGCGCTGGAGGTCGTCTGATTACCGGCAGGGTCTGTCGTGCTGCTCATCGCTTGCCTCCTGGGGACGCTGCAAAGCCTTGGGTTCAAAAAAGCCTTGGGTTCAAACTTTGGGTTCGAGCGCATGCGTGCGGCACAGCGGCCGCTCGCGAATACCTGCGGCGAGGCAGGGCGAAATCAATGACGCGACTGCCTGCGGCAATACCAATATGAAACCAGATAGTCGCAACTTGGGGTAGATAGTCAAGGATGGATCGGATCATCGTTAAGGGCAGCCCAATCCGCGATGGAAGCATTGAACGATCGGCGCGGCAGAGCTAATTCCACTCCCGGCCCGCGAAGCGCTCTCTTTGCGTCTATGGCGGCGGCACGTACTGCTGGCCATGGATCGATAGGCGGCATGGGCTGTCGTTGACGCCGGGCGATGCGATTGTGGGCCTGCTATTTCCTACCGACCGCCCCTGAAAATTTCGGCGCTGCGGGCGGGTATCGACGTAAGTGGCTTGCAATTGGTATTATCGATGATTACCAGTTCAGAACCAGATGGACGCTGGTATCGTCCGCCCGATGCACGGGCAGTCTCCGCCCGCGCCTGCAGTCGAAACCAGGTCAGTCAAACCGCCTCATGCGCAGCTCTTTCCTTGCCAACCGTGCGATCGATCTCGCCGTCGTTTTGTTTGGCGTGTCGGTGCTGACCTTCCTGATGATCCGGCTGATCCCCGGCGATGCGGTTGCGATCATGCTGGGCGCCAACACCGAGGTGACGCCCGATCGGGTCGCTGCGCTGCGCAGCCGGATCGGGCTCGATCAGCCGGTGGTGCTGCAGTATTTTAATTGGCTCGGCGGCGTGCTGACAGGCGATCTCGGCGTGTCGTTGTGGACCCGGCGGCCGGTCTCGCAGGAGATCACGGGGCATATGTGGCCAACGATCCAGCTCACCGTGCTGGCGCTGATCGTCGGAGCGGGCCTGTCGCTGCCGCTGGGCGTGCTGATGGCGCGCTTGCGCGGCAAGGCCTGGGACACCGCCTTGCGGGTCGGCTCGGTGGCGGGGCTGACCATCCCCTCCTTCTGGCTCGGCATCATGATGATCCTGGCGCTGACGACGCTGGCGCCGGACTGGCAGCTGCTCGGCTATGTCCCGTTCAGCGAGGACCCGCTCGGCAATGTCGCAAAGCTGCTGCTGCCGGCGGTGGCGCTGGCCCTGCCGATCCTGGCCAATCTCTCTCGCCTGGTGCGCTCGGCCATGCTCGACGCGCTACAGCAGGACTATGTCCGCACCGCCCGCGCCAAGGGCCTGTCGGAGAGGCGCATCCTGTACCGGCACGCGCTGCGCAATGCGCTGATCCCGTTCGTGACGAGCGCCGGCATCATGACCGGCTATCTGCTCGGCGGCGCCATCGTGGTGGAGCAGGTTTTTGCCATTCCGGGCCTCGGGCGATTGATCCTGGGGGCCATCGCCGAACGCAATTACCCGCTGGTGCAGGCGACCATCCTCGTCGTCACCTTCGCCTTCGTGCTCGTCAATTTCGTGGTCGATCTGCTGTATGTGCTGATCGATCCGCGCGTGCGGCTGTGAGCGCTGCCATGGCCGGGAAGACGCCAAAGCTGCTGATCGTCGCTGCGAGCGCCGTGATCGTTCTCATCCTCGTCGCGGTGCTGGCACCCTGGATCTCGCCCTATGATCCGCTGGCGCAGGACATCCTGGCCCGGTTGAAGGGCCCGAGCGCGGCGCATTGGCTCGGCGCCGACCAGTTCGGCCGCGATCTGTTGTCGCGCCTGATCCATGGCCTGCGCGCTTCGCTCGGCATCTCGGCTGCGGCGGTGATCGTCGCGCTCCTGATCGGTGGCACGCTTGGCCTTGTCGCGGCCTATTATCGCGGCTGGACCGAGCGCATCGTCATGCGCTGCATGGATGTGCTCTTCGCCTTCCCGGTGATTCTGCTCGCCATCGGGGTCATCGCGATGCTGGGTCCGGGCTCGGGCCCGACCGCGATCGCGATCGCCGTCGTCTACACGCCGATCTTCGCGCGCTTGCTGCGCGGGCCGGCGCTGGTCGTGGCCGAGAGCGATTTCGTGATGAATGCGCGCGCGATCGGGGCCTCCGATGCGCGCATCATCTTCGTCCATATGCTGCCCAATCTGGCGAGCGTGCTGCTGGTGCAGACGAGCCTGTTGCTCTCGGCTGCGATCCTGGTCGAGGCCTCGCTTTCCTTCCTCGGGCTCGGTACGCAGCCACCGGCGCCGTCGCTGGGAACCATGCTGTCGGAGGGGCGCAATGTGCTGCTGCTCTCGCCCTGGAGCGCGGTGTTCTCAGGGGTAGCGATCCTGATCCTGGCCTTCGCGCTCAACCTGCTCGGCGATGTGCTGCGCGACACGCTCGATCCGCGCCTGAGAGGCGAGCAGTGATCTGCCGCGACGCTACCCACAGTGATCTCGCATGGCTGACCGCGGTGGCGCTCGACAATTATCGCGCGGTCTTCGCGCCGCTCTTGCCGGATTGCGACTGGGCGCCCTTCGACCAAGCGCATTTCCAGTTGCGCTTCAGCGAGGCCTGGCCGCGCGTCAGGATCGTTGCGGATGCCGTTCCGCTTGGCTTCGCGCTGGTCACGGATGGGCATATCGACATGTTCTTCGTCGATCGCAGTGCGCAGGGCAGGGGCGTCGGGGCGAGATTGCTTGGCGACGCGCAGGAGCGCGGGGCATGCTCGCTCGAAACCTTCGCGGTCAACCTGGCCGCACGGCGTTTTTATGAGCGCGCCGGCTGGCGCGTCGTCGCGCGCTATTCCCGGTCTTTCGCCGGGGTGGAGTGCGATTTCGTTCGCTACGAGCGGTCCTGACCGCTGTCAGGTCCCGCTCTCGACCTTGCCGGTTTCGATTTTGCCGCCCTCGCTGCGCAATTCGCGGACCTCGACGACGAAATCGTAGCGGTCGCCGCGATAGGCCGAGCGGGTGAACTCGACCGGCGTGCCGTTGGGCAGGAAGCCGCGGCGCTCGATCCGCAGGATGGCAGCGCCCACCGGCACGGATAGCAGTTTCGCCTCGGGCGCGGTCGCGAGCGAGGCTTGCAGGCGCTGCAGGCCGCGCACGGGCTTGGCGCCGCGCGCCTCCAGCGCGGCGTAGAGCGAGATGCCGACCTCGTCGAGCGAGGGCAGATGACGCGCGGGGACGACGGCGCGCTCGATCGCGAGGGGCTCGTCATCAGCGGTGCGCACGCGCGTCAGGCGGTGCACGGGTTGGTCGAGCGAGAGCGCCAGCGCCATGGCCTCGTCGGGCGTGGGCAGGCCGGTCGCCTTTTCGACCCAGATCGAGCCCGCAGCATGGCCGCGGATCGCCATGTCGGCCGAGAACCCGGCCAGCAGCGCCGCCGGCTGTTCGATGCGCGGCGCGATATAGGTGCCCGAACCATGCTTGCGCGAGAGCAGACCCTCCCGCAGCAGCACATCCAGCGATTTGCGCACGGTGACACGCGAAATCCCGATCGCGTCCGATAATTCGCGCTCCGAGGGCAGCGCGTCGCCAGTCTTGATCGCGCCGTCGCGGACCTGGGCGCGGATCAATTCGGCCAGTTGCAGATAGAGCGGCGTCGGGCTCGCCTCGACGAGTTGGCCCTTGGTGATGCGCAGCATCAGATCGCCCCGTCGGCGATATCGGAGAGCGCGACACGCAGATTGCCGCCGCTGCGCGCGAGAATGCCGGCCGCCGCCTCGGGCGCATAGCCGAGCACGACCAACGTCGCGAGCTTGATGTCGCCATGCGTGATCTGCAGCGCAGCAGCCGCCTCCTCGACATCGCAGCCGGCGATGCGCGCGACCATCTGCTGCGCCCGCAGCTTCAGCTTGGCATTGGCGGTGCGCATATTGACCATCATGCCGCGATAGACGCGGCCGAGCCGGAGCATGATGCCGGTCGAGATCAGATTGAGCACGACCTTCTGGGCGGTGCCGGCCTTCATCCGGGTCGAGCCCGCGATCAATTCGCTGCCGGTCTCGACCAGCACCGGAAACCGCGCCGCCGCCAGCAATGGCGCGCCGGCATTGTTGGCGATGCTGATCGTGACCGCACCGCGCTCCGTCGCGCGCTGGACCGCCGCGACGGTAAAGGGCGTCGTGCCGCTGGCCGCTACGCCGATCACCACATCGGCAGGGCCGATCCGCGCTTCTTCCATGCGCCGGATGCCATCGGCGGTGTCGTCCTCAGCGCCTTCGACGCTGGAGATCAATGCGTCCTGGCCGCCGGCCATGGCGAAGACGATGCGTTCGAGCGGCCAGTCGAAGGTCGGCGGCAATTCGGCGCCGTCCTGCACCGCGACGCGGCCCGAAGTGCCCGCTCCGACATAGACCAGCCGCCCGCTCTCGCCGAGAACTTCGGCTGCCGCAGCGGCTGCTGCGGTCAGCGCGGGCAGGGCGCTGCGGACGGCGGCGACAGCGGCCATCTGGCCGTCCCACATCGCTTCCATGGCGCTGGCGAAGGGCCAGGCGTCGAGATCGGTGAAACGGGGATCGACGTCTTCGGTCGCCATTTTGCGGCACGCTCTCAAGATACCAGTTAAATGCCTTTTACGAATTCAGAGATACCAATTAGTCCAGGCTATCGCAATCGCCAATCCGCTCGAGCCGGGTGTGATGCATCGCCAGGGACAGCCTGATCGCCCGGTTTCCCTTCGTCGCCGCCTGCCTCGGCATGGCGCTGCTGACTGGCATGGACACGCTGGCGAAGGCGTCCCCAGAGTCCATAACAATCTCTAGGCCGCCATCGTCCGCGCCAGGATGATCGCGCCCGAGACGGCATCGCCGTCGGCGGGCTTGAGGCGATGGCGGACATCGGGCGAGAGCCAGGGTTCGATCGCGCTCGACAGGCCGCCGAGCAGCGTGACGCGCGGCGCGCCCTGGTCGAACAAGGCGCGCACGAGCCCGTCGATCTGCTCGGCTGCGCCCTGGACGATGCGCCGGCCGGCTGCGTCGCCCTGATTGGCATGGCGCATCACCAGAGGAGCGAAGGTCGCGTAATCGGTCGCCGTGGCGCGGTCCATCCAGGCGACAGCCTCCGCCGGCTCGTTCTGGAAGCGCTGCATCACCTCGCCGAGCAAAGCGGTGCGTTCATGGCGGCCGTCATGAGCCCGCAAGGCGAGCCTGACAGCTTGCAGGCCGAGATCGGCGCCGCTGCCTTCGTCCGAGATCGGGAAGCCATAGCCGCCGACACGCAGCTCGCGCCCTTCGACGCGGCCGATCCCCATCGAGCCCGTGCCGGCGATCACGATCGCGCCGTCCTGGCCGGAATGCGCGCCGAGGCAGGCGGCGAAGCCGTCGCTGGTGAAGGCGATGTCGGCGAAGGGGTGGGGCAGGGCCTGCAGAGCCTCCAGCGCGCCCTTGCGGCCGAGCCCCGCAAGCCCGATGCCGGCGCAGATGGAGCCACGCGCCTCACCGGCAATACCGGCCTCCTGCAGGGCGCCCTCGACCGCCGTCATGATCGAGGCCCAGGCCTTGTCGATGCCGAACCGCGTCGCCGCCGGTCCCGACAGGCCCTGGCCGAGCACCTCGCCCGTGTCTGTCTCAAGCCGCGCGCGGCAGCCCGTGCCGCCGCCATCGACGCCCAGATAATGACGCGCTTGCCCCGACACAGCGCTCAATCCTTCAATCGGGTGATGTCGGCACCGCAGCGGCGGAGCTTGACGTCGAGCTGCTCATAGCCGCGGTCGAGATGGTAGACGCGGTTGATGATGGTCTCGCCCTCGGCGACCAGCGCCGCGAGAACGAGGCAGACCGAGGCGCGCAGATCGGTCGCCATCACCTGCGCGCCCCTGAGGGGCGAGCCGCCGCGCACCAGCGCGGTCGTCGCCTGCAGCGTGATGTTGGCGCCGAGCCTCTGGAGTTCGGGCACATGCATGAACCGGTTCTCGAACACGGTCTCGCGGATCATCGCCGCGCCGGCGGCCTGCGTCATCAGGGCCATGAACTGCGCCTGCAGATCCGTCGGGAACCCCGGATAGGGCTCGGTGCTGATGTCGACGCCGGTGAGGGCGCCATCGCCGGAGACGATCAGGCCGCGATCGCCCGGCCAGATCCTGACGCCGGCTGCCTCCAGCACCTGCGCGACCGAGGCCATCTGTTCGAGCCTGGCATGGGTCAGTTCGAGCTGGCCGCCGGTGATGGCGGCGGCGATGGCATAGGTTCCGGCCTCGATGCGGTCGGGGATGATCTGGTGTTGCGTTGCGCGGAAATCGGTGTCGCCGGCAATCAGGATGCGGTGCGTACCGGCGCCTTCGATGCGCGCGCCCATGGCGATCAGGCAATCGGCGAGGTCGGCGACCTCCGGCTCGCGCGCCGCGTTGACGATTTCGGTCTCGCCCTTGGCGCGGGTCGCCGCCATCATCGCGGTCTCGGTCGCGCCGACCGAGGGCGAGCCGAGCACGATGCGTGCGCCCTTCAGCCCCGCCTTCGCCTCGGCGACGATCGTGCCGCCTTCGATCTCGATCCTGGCGCCCAGCGCCATCAATGCCTTGACGTGGAGGTCGACCGGGCGCGCGCCGATGGCGCAGCCGCCGGGCAGCGAGACCCGCGTCGTCCCGAAGCGGGCGAGCAGGGGGCCGAGCACGAGCACGGTCGCGCGCATGCGCCGGACGGTGTCGTAGGGCGTTTCGCCGCCATTGGCCGCGCCGGCGTCGATCGTGGCGGAATGAGGATCATGGCGCGTGACCGTCGCGCCGTGAGCGTGGACGACCGCCAGCATGTTGTCGATATCGCTCACGGCGGGGAGGTTGGTGAGCGTCAGCGGCTGGTCGCTCAAAAGGGCTGCCGCGATCTGGGGCAGACTCGCATTCTTGGCGCCGGCGATGGTCACCGCGCCTTCCAACCGCTTGCCGCCGACGATCCTGAGCCGATCCATGAGCTTCCTCTTGTGACGAGCTGAATGGTGTTATACTGGTCTTGTCAAGACAAGACCACAACAAGGCGGCGTCGCGCCGCGCGAACGGTCCTCAGCCCTTGCATCGCGATCCCTCTCCTTCTTGGCAAGGCCCCCATCTGATCGCGGCGTCGCAGCTTTTCGACGGCGAACGGATGCTGGGACCGCGCTCGGTCGAGATAGCCGGTGGCGTCATTGTCGCGCTGCATGAGCCGGGCGAGGCGCCTGCGGGGCTGCCTGCAAGGCAACTGCCCGCCGGCAGCCTGCTCGCACCGGGCTTCATCGATGTCCAGGTCAATGGCGGCGGGGGCGTCCTGCTCAATGACGATCCGTCCGTGGAGACGGTCCGCACGATGGCTGCCGCGCATCGCCGTTTCGGCACGACCGGGCTGCTGCCGACATTGATCACCGACGCACCGGACCGCTTGACCGCGCTCGCCGGGATCGCCAGCGAGGCGCTGGCGGTCCCGGGCGTGCTGGGCTTTCATCTCGAAGGCCCCTTTCTGAATCCGGCGCGCAAGGGCATCCATCCGCCGCAGCATATCCGCTTGCCGGGCGAGGCGGAGATCGCGCTGTTGATGCGGTTCGGCATGATGGGCCGTTCGTTCTTGACGCTCGCGCCGGAACAGGTCGACGGGGCTGTCCTGAAGCGGCTCGCTGCTGCGGGCCTGCGCATCGCGATCGGCCATAGCGATGCAACCGCGGCCGAGGTCGCGGCGGCCGTGGGTGATGGCGCGACGGGCGTGACGCATCTCTTCAATGCGATGTCGCAGATGACACCGCGCGCGCCGGGCGTCGTCGGCGCAACGCTGGCGGATGAGCGCCTCTTCGCCGGGATCATCTGCGACGGTCTGCATGCCGATCCGGTCAATCTGCGCGCTGCCTTCCGTGCCATGGGGCGCGACAGGCTGATGCTGGTCACCGATGCGATGTCGCTTGTCGGCTCCGACAAGGCATCGTTCCTGCTGCATGGCCGCGCTATCACCCTGAAAGACGGGCGCCTGACCGACGCGCAAGGCACGCTCGCAGGCGCGCATCTCGGCATGATCGAGGCCGTGCGCAATGCGGTCAGGCTGATGGGCGTGACGATCGAGGATGCGCTCATCATGGCCTCGCGGACGCCGGCGCATTTTCTCGGGCTGGACAAGGAGCTTGGGCGGATCGTGCCTGGCTACCGGGCCGACCTCGTCGCCTTTGACGCGACAAGCGTGCTCGCGACCTGGATCGATGGCCGGCCCTGACGATCGCGCTTGCGGCTTCGCCCGCAGGCTGCATAACTCCGCCGCCTGAATTTGCGCCGGACCTTTACGCCCATGAGCCCAGCCTCGCATCTGATCGCCATCGACTGGGGCACCTCGTCGCTGCGGGCGGCGCTGATGGACCGCGACGGCGCCATCCTCGACCGGCTGCAATCGGGCGATGGCGTCATGGCGATGCTGGGGCGCGACTATGCCGAGCGCTTCGAGAGCCTGTTCGGCCCCTGGCTCGACCGCCATCCCGCCGCGACCGTCCTGGCATCGGGCATGGTCGGCAGTCGCCAGGGCTGGCGCGAGGCGCCCTATGTCGCCTGCCCCGCCAGTTTTGAGGATCTGGCGCGCGGTATCGCCTATATCGAGGTGGAGGGGCGCGGCCGGATCGGCCTCGTGCCGGGTCTCGTCAGCGATGAGGCCGGGCAGGCGCCGGACGTCATCCGGGGCGAGGAGGTCCAGGTTTTCGGCGGCCTGCGCCTCAACGGGCAAGCCAGCGGCGTCTTCGTGCTGCCGGGCACGCACAGCAAATGGGTCGTGGTCGAGGAGGGGAGGATTGCGCGCTTCCACACCTTCATGACCGGCGAGCTCTACGGTTTGCTCAAGCGGCATTCGATCCTGGGCAAGCTGATGCCGGAGGACAGCGAGCCGGCTTTCGCTCCCGCCGCCTTCGGGGCCGGCTGCAAGCTCGCGCTCTCCGACGAAGCGGGCGCGCTGCTGCACAGGCTATTCTCGGTCAGGACGACCGGGCTGTTCCACCGATTCACAAGCGAAGAGTTGCCGAGCTATCTCTCCGGCCTGCTGATCGGGGAGGAGGTGCGCGAGGCAAAGGCGCTGATCGGCGATCACGCGCTGAGTTCTGTCCAGCTTATCTGCCGCGAGGATCTGGCGCGCTCCTACCGGCTCTGCCTCCAGGCCGCCGGGATCGATAGCACCTGGATCGACGATGCAGCCTTTCTCGGCCTGTTCGATATCGCCCGCCGCAACGCCTTGATCGCCTGAGGTCCAGCATGAGCTTTCACGACGCGCTCCGCGCCTTTCCGTTCATCGCCATCCTGCGCGGCGTCAAGCCCGACGAGGTCGTCGGCCTCACCGAGGAATTGATCGCGGCGGGTTTTCGCACCGTCGAGGTGCCGTTGAACTCGCCCGAGCCGCTGCGCAGCATCGAGGCGCTGGCGCGCGCCTTTCCCGACATCCTGATCGGCGCGGGCACGGTGATGAGCCCCGACGCCGTGGCCTCGGTCGAGCGGGCGGGCGGGCGCCTGATCCTGATGCCGCATAGCGACGGGGCGGTCGTGCGCGCCGCCAAGGAGCGCGCCTTGACCTGCGTGCCCGGCGTCGCGACGCCGACGGAGGCGTTCGCCGCGCTCGCCAACGGGGCCGATGCGCTGAAGATGTTCCCGGCCGAGCAGATGCCGCCTGCCGTGGTCGGCGCCTGGCGCGCCGTGCTGCCGGCGGGGACGCTGCTCGTCCCGGTCGGCGGGATCAGCCCCGACAAGGTCGAGGCCTACCGCAAGGCCGGCGCCGGCGGCTTCGGCCTCGGCTCGGCGCTCTACAAGCCCGGCATGACGCGCGAGCAGATCCGCGGCACGGCGCTGGCTTTTGCGCAGGTGTCGGCCTGACGCGATAGGCCTGACGCTAGCCACGCAGCCCCGCCGCTTGGGGCGCTGTTCCCACGACAATTTTTACAGAGCCGCGCGCCTCCTCGCGCGGCTTTTGCATATGGCTGGCCGTGTGAAGCACTGCCGCGGGCGAGCGGGACATGTCGGGCCGTCATGGCTCGATTGACTCCCGATCGTAGCGGCGTGTATGTTCCTGTTATTGCAACTTAAGTTCCATTTAATGGAACTTTTTGAGATGCGCTCGATTGTCCATCCTGCTCGCAGCCGCTGATGTGCTTCGTTGCTTCTCCAGCACGCGTCACGATGTGACGGTGACGGATCTGGTTGCTTTGCTCGACATGCCGAAAAGCAACGCGTCGCGCCTGCTGCGGACGATGCGCGATGCCGGGCTTCTGGAGACGGTCGGCGACAGCAAGCGCTACCGGCCCAGCGTGCTTTTGCATCAGGCTGGGCAGGTCTACCGCTTCTCGGCTTCCCTGATCGATCGCGCTGACGCGGTCGTTGCGCGGGTCTCGGCCGAGATCGGCCATACCGGCTATATCAGCGTACGCCAGGGCACCGACATCATCGGCGTTACCGCTCATCCCGGTCGCCATGCGCTGCGGGTGGTCACAGCGATCGGCGACAGGATCGCGGCTTTCGCCTCCAGCACCGGCCGGGCTTTGCTGGCGCGGCTGCCAGATGACGAGATCCGCCGCCTCTATGCCGGCGGCTTCGCGCCGCCATCGGCCACGGCGCCGCAGAGTTTCGACGAATTGTTCGCCCGCCTCGCGACCGAGCGCGCCCGCGGCTATGCCGAATCCGAGGATGAGGCCGTCCGCGGCGTCGGCGCGATTTCGGTTGCGGTCGGCGATCCCGTCAGCGGCGACGAGGTCGCGCTCTGCATTTCCTTTCCGGCGGCGATGGCCAGTGCGGCCGAGCGGGCCGCCATCATCACCTCCCTTGGTCAAGGAGCGGCCGCGATCGCCGCCATCACCAAGGATCCCCGCTTCATCCCCCTCTCATCCTCTATCGCGGAGTGAGCTCCATGAGCACGCGTTGGCGCATCGGCTTCGACATCGGCGGCACCTTCACCGATTTCATCCTCTATGACGCGCAGGAGCGTTCGGTCCGGCTGCACAAGCGCCTGACCACGCCGCACGACCCGTCCGAGGCGGCTCTGATCGGTCTTGAGGAACTGGTCGCCATGGCCGGCATCACGCTGGCCGAGATCGGCGATATCGTCCACGGCACGACGCTGGTGACCAATGCTGTGATCGAGCGCAAGGGTGCCAAGCTCGGCCTGATCACCACCCAGGGCTTCCGCGACATCCTGGAGATGGGAACCGAGCAGCGCTACGACATCTACGATCTGTTCCTGACCTTCCCGGAGCCGCTGGTCTCGCGCGAGCATCGGCTCGAAGTGGCCGAGCGCATCGACCGCGACGGCAAGGTCGTCACGGCCCTCGACGCGAATGCCGTGCGCAAGGCTGCCGGCGAACTCGCCGCCGCCGGCTGCGAGGCGATCGCGATCTGCTTCCTGAACAGCTATCGCAACACCGCCCATGAGCGCGAGGCCGGCCGCATCGTCCGCGAGGCCTTCCCGGAGCTGACCGTCTCGATCTCCAGCGAGGTCGTCGCCGAGATCTGGGAATATCAGCGCTTCGTCACCACGGCCGCCAACGCCTATGTCCAGCCCTTGATGGGGCGCTATCTCGAGCGGCTGCAGCGCGAACTCGCAGCGCGTTCATTTGCCGGCGCACTGCGCCTGATGCATTCGGCCGGCGGCCTGGTCTCGCCTGAGACGGCGCGCGCCTTCCCGATCCGCCTGCTGGAAAGCGGTCCCGCGGGAGGCGGGCTGGCGACGGCCCTGTTCGGCGAGCTTGCCGGCCATAAGGATGTGATCTCCTTCGATATGGGCGGCACCACCGCCAAGGCCTGCATGATCGAGGACGGCCGCGCCGAGATCGCGCCGATGCTGGAAGCCGGCCGCGTCAACCGCTTCGCCAAGGGCTCCGGCCTGCCGATCAAGGCGCCCGTCATCGACATGATCGAGATCGGCGCCGGCGGCGGCTCGATCGCGGCGATCGACGAGGTCGGCCTGCTCAAGGTCGGCCCGCATTCGGCGGGCTCCGATCCGGGCCCGGCCTGCTACGGCATGGGCGGCACCAAGCCGACGGTCACCGACGCCAATCTCGTGCTCGGCTATTATGATCCAGGCTTCTTCCTCGGCGGGCGCATGGCGCTCGATCTGGAAGCGGCGCGCAAGGCCGTCGCCTCGATCGCGACCCCGCTCGGTCTCTCCGTCGAGGAGGCCGCCTGGGGCATCCATAAGGTCGTGACCGAGAGCATGGGCGCTGCCGCCCGCGTCCATCTCGTCGAGAAGGGCAAGGACCCCCGCCGCTACGCCATGGTCGGCTTTGGCGGCGCCGGTCCGGCGCATGCCGTCGATGTCGCGCGCGTGCTCGGCGTCAGCCAGGTCATCATCCCGCCGGCCTCGGGCGCGGCTTCCGCGCTCGGCTTCCTGGCCGCGCCGCTGTCCTTCGATCTCGTCCGTTCGCTGCCGGTCGAATTCGCCGAGGGCTTCGACGCTGCTTCGGTCAACGCCATGCTGGCCGAGCTGGAGGCGGAAGGGCGCAAGCACCTTCTCGAAGCCGGCGTGAAGCCGGCCGACATTGCCGTCGAGCGCTCGGCCGATATGCGCCTCGTCGGCCAGATGCACGATATCGCGGTCGACCTTCCGGCCGGGACGATCGACGCGTCGAGCCTGGAGGCAATCCGCATCGCCTTCGCCAAGGCCTATTCGGCCCGCTACACCTCGGTCTATGAGGGCGCGCGGCTGGAGGCGATCAATTTCCGCGTCCGCTGTGTCGGTCCCTCGCCGACGCTCTCGCTCTCCGGCGCCGCCGGGGGGGGCGAGGCCAGCGCCAAGATCAAGGGCAGCCGCCAGGCCTGGTTCGAGACCGGCTGGAGCGAGGCCACGGTCTATGACCGCTATGCGCTGCGCCCCGGCGACAGCATCAGCGGACCGGCCATCATCGAGGAGCGCGAGGCAACGACGATCGTGCCGCCGGGCGACACGGTGGCGATCGACGAGGTCCTGAACCTGCTGATCAGCGTCGCCAACACCAGCGCGGCCGAGGTCACCATCACCGCCGACATGCCGATGGCGGAAGCGGCGCGCCGCATCGAGGCCGATCCGATCTCGCTCGAGATCATGTGGAGCCGCCTCGTCAACGTCGTCGAGGAGATGTGGCTGACCGTCTGCCGCACCGCCTTCTCGCTGGTGATCTCGGAATCGCAGGACTTCGCCTGCGAATTGCTCGATCCGGAAGGGGAGACGCTGGCGCATAGCCCGCGCGCCATGCCGGTGTTCAACCTGACGCTGCCGCGCGCGGTCAAGGCGCTGCTGGAACGCTACCCGGCCGAGACGCTGAAGCCCGGCGACGTGCTGATCACCAACGATCCCTGGCTCTGCGCCGGCCATCTCTTCGACATCGCCATCGTCACGCCGGTCTTCCTGGGCGAGCGTGTCGTTGGGCTGATGGGAACCGTCGGCCATGTCTCCGACATCGGCGGCACCAAGGACTCGCTGCGGGCCCGCGAGATCTATGAGGAAGGCTTCCAGATCCCGCCGATGAAGCTCTACGAGGCCGGCCGGATCAACGAGACGCTGGTCAGGCTGCTCGGCGAGAACGTCCGCAATTCCGAGCAGGTGCTCGGCGACCTGCACTCCTTCGTGGCGGCCAACGCCATCGGCGCCGAGCGCCTGCAGTCCTTCATGGCCGATTACGGCATGCAGGATCTGCGCGCGCTCGCCTTCGTCGTGCAGAACCGCTCGGAAAAGGCGATGCGCGAGGCGATCTCGGCGCTGCCGGACGGAACCTATCACGGCACCGTCTCGAACAACCCGCTGGGCACGCCGATGACCTATCCGCTGGCGCTGACGGTCAAGGGCGACACGATCCATCTCGACTTCGCCGGCGCACCGCCGCAGCTGGCGCAGGGTGGGCTGAACTGCACGCTGAACTACACCAGCGCGCATGCGACCTACCCGCTGAAATGCATGCTGACGCCGAATGTGCGCGGCAATGCCGGCTGCTACCGGGCCTTCACGCTCGATGTGCCCAAGGGCTCGATCCTGAACTGCGACAAGCCGCTGGCGGTCAATCTGCGCACCCGCACCGGCTGGTACATCGCGCCCAACATCTTCCGGGCGCTGTCGCAGGCCGCGCCGAAACAGGTCCAGGCCTTCACCGGCCTGCCCGTGGCGGCCAATGTCTATGGCCGGGACGAGGCCGGCAGCACCTATTCCGACATGCTCTTCGTCGGCGGGGGCCAGGGCGGTTCCGCCCATGGCGACGGCAAATCGGGCCTGCTCTACCCGACCTCGGCGGCCAACACCTCGATCGAGACCTTCGAGGCGCGCGTTCCCGTGCTGGTTGTCGAGAAGACCTATCTCCAGGATTCCGGCGGTGCCGGCCAGCAGCGCGGCGGCCTCGGCCAGCGCGTCAAGCTGCGCAAGCTCGCGGCCGACGGCCTGCCGACCTTGGTCTCGCTCTATCCGGAGGGCGTCAACAACCCGATCCCCGGCCTGTTCGGCGGCCAGCCGGGCGGCGGCGCTTCGGGCCGGGTGCTCAATGAGGCCGGCGAAGTGCTCAAGGATGTCGGCACCGGCCAGCTGGTCCAGGTCATGCATCCCGATGAGATCGTCGAGCTCGTCCTGGCCGGCGGCGCCGGCTATGGCGCGGCTTCCGAACGCTCACCCGATGCCATCGCCCGCGATATCGCCCTCGGCTTCGTCTCGCCGGAGGCCGCCAGGCGTGACTACGGCGTCGCGAGCGGAGAGGCGCTGCAGGACGAGCAGGAGACCAAGCCCGGCGCGTTTGCCGCCGGCTGAGATCATCGCCAATCGGCGTTCAAGCCCGAAAGGGGCAAAGAGGGGGACTACCTATGACTGAACCTACCGGGGCGAGGCCGCAGAAGCACCCGAGCCTGTTCGAGCCGGCGACGCTGGTGCTGATCGGCATCCTCAGCGTCTTCGGCGCCATCATCGGCATGCAATTGCTGGTGTCTCTCGGCGTTACCGCCAACACCTCGCTGATCGGCGCGATGGCGGCGATGGCGCTGGCGCGCCTGCCGCTCGGACTGTTCCTGCGCTACCGCTCGATCCATGTGCAGAACCTGGCGCAGAGCGCGATCTCGTCGGCGACCTTCGGCGCGGCCAACAGCCTGCTCCTGCCGATCGGCATTCCCTTCCTGCTCGGTCGTCCCGACCTGGTCCTGCCGATGTTCGCCGGCGCCTTCATGGCGATGCTGCTCGACGCCTATCTGCTCTACCGGATGTTCGACTCGCGCGTCTTCCCGGCGACCGGGGCCTGGCCTCCGGGCGTCGCTGCCGCCGAGGCGATAAAGGCCGGTGACGAGGGTGGCCGCAAGGCCGTGCTGATGGGGGTCGGTTTCGTCACCGGCATCGCCGTGTCCTTCATCAAGATCCCGCTGGCGGCGATCGGCTTCGTCGGCTCGACTGCCGTCTCGGGCATTCCGATGTCGGCTTTCGGCGTCGCCTTCATTGGCAATATCTGGGCGCTGACCATGTTCGGCATCGGCCTGTTGCTGCGCGGCTATTCCGGCCAGCTCTTCAACAACGAGACCTTCGCCACGCTGATCCCCAAGGGCGATCTGATGGCGGCCTATATCCCGCACGGCTTCATGATCGGTGCGGGCATCGTCGCGCTGTTCCAGGTGGTGCAGCTGCTGATGCAGCGCAACGAAGCCGCCCGGAAGGCCGAGGCTGCCGCGGGCACGTCGGACGCCGCGGTGCGCCGTGCGCTCGGGCTGGGCACCATCGGCTATCTCGTGATTGCCGTGTTCATCGCGCTCGCTGGCGGGCTGATGAGCGACATGTCGATCGGCATGCTGATCCTGTTCGTGCTCTATGCGGCCTTTGCGGCCTATGTGCATGAATTGATCGTCGGCCTGGCGGCGATGCATTCCGGCTGGTTCCCGGCCTTTGCGGTGGCGCTGATCACGCTGATCATCGGCATGCTGATCGGCTTCCCCATCCCGGCTCTGGCCTTGCTCGTCGGCTTCTCCGCCGCGACGGGGCCGGCCTTTGCCGATATGGGCTACGACCTCAAGGCTGGCTATATCCTGCGCGGCAATGGCGTCGATCCCGCCTTCGAGCTCGACGGTCGCCGCCAGCAGCTCTTTGCGGCGATGTTCGCCTTCGTCATCGCCGGCATCGTGGTCCTGGTCTCCTATCAGAGCTATTTCGCCCAGAACCTCGTCGCTCCAGTCGACAAGGTCTATGCCGCGACGATCAAGGCCGGCGTCGCGCCGGGCGTCGCCTGGTCGCTGTTCATGTGGGCGATTCCAGGCGCGATCCTGCAGTTCATCGGCGGACCGAAGCGCCAGATCGGCGTGCTCTTCGCGACCGGCCTGTTGATCAACTTCCCGATGGCGGGCTGGGCCGTGCTGACCGGCATCGTCTGCCGGTTGATCTGGGAGAAGCTGCGCGGCGCGAGCGGTGAAGGTGACATGGAGGTCTTTGCCGCCGGCGTTATCGCGGGCGATGCGATCTTCAGCTTCTTCGACTCCGTGTTGAAGGGCTTCAAGCGCTAGAGCAGGATGCGAAAAAGTGGGAACCGGTTTTTCGCATCGATCCTGCTCTAACTCTTTGATGAGAGACGGATTCAGATTTCAGATCGGATCACTTGGTGACCCGATCTGAAATCATTCGGCTCTAGCGCCTGAGCCTGCGTGCCGGGGCTCCTCCCGGCACGCAGGCGTCCCCCATAACGACGAGATCCCACCATGACGATGACGGTCCGCAAACTCGGCACGCTCACCATCGGCCAGGCGCCGCGCGCCGATATCACGCCCATTCTCGACGCCGTCATCGATGCGGGGACGCCGCGCCGGCATGCCGGCGTGCTCGACGGTTTGAGCCGAGCCGAGATCGAGCGTGATTTTGCAGCCCGTCCGGGTGAGGCGATGCTGATCACCAAACTGCTCGACGGCTCCTCCGTGATCATCGACAGGAGCAAGACGGAAGCGGCGGCGCGGGCCAAGCTCGCCATGCTGGAGACTGAGGGCTGCAGCACGATCCTGATGCTCTGCACCGGCCATTTCGAGACGCTGACCTGTGATCATGCGCGCCTGATCGAGCCCGACCGCATCCTGCCGCCGACCGTCGCTGCCCTGACGCAGGGGGCGCGGCTCGGCATCATCGTGCCGATTCCGGAGCAGATCGCCAGCGAAGCCGGCAAATGGGCGGGGCTCGGCCAGGAGCCGCTCTATGGCGCGGCCTCTCCCTATGCGGAGCCCAGCCCGGCGCTGGCGGAGGCCGCGCGCGACCTTGCGCGGCGCGGCGCGCAGATCCTGCTGATGGACTGCATGGGCTTCGTCGAGAGCCATCGCCGCGAGGCGGCGGAGGCTTCCGGTTTGCCGGTCATCCTGTCCAACAGCCTGATCGCGAAGCTGGTCTCCGAGATCGTCTAGATCTAGCTCCCTGTTTTATCGCATTTTCTTCACGCGAACCGGTGTCCACTTCGCTCGAAAATGCTCTAGGGGCGCCGCGCGCTCGCCACGCCGAGACAGCAGATGCCTTCGCCGAGCTTGGCGGTGGCGTTGGGAAAGATGGTGAAGCCGTCGCGGGCTGCCGCGACCGGATCGCCATTGGCGCGCCGCGCGATCACCTGGCCGGCCGCGATGCGGTCGCCGGTTTTCCAGACCCCTTCGAGACGGTCGCCCTCTGCCTCGCAGAGCACCTGATCGACCATGTCGATCACTGTGCGTCGCAATGGCGCGAGCGGCGGCGCATCGACCAGCCCGAGATGGATGAGCGCGTTGTGGATCGCGGCATGGCCGACATTCGCCGAGTCGGGGTCGTCATGCCGGCCGCATTCCAGCGTGACGCCGTAGCCCCCGGTGAAGCGCATATATTCCGTGGTGCCAAAGCCCTCGGTGACCGAGAGCGGCGGCAGGTTCAACCGTTCGCGCGCCGCGATCTGGCGGGCATAGATGGGAAGCCAGCCATGGGTCAGGATGTCGGGGCCGAGGCAGGCGGCAAAGGCCGCTTCCTCCGTGGCATGGCGGAAGGCTTCGAGCTCGCCGGTGTTGTTCTCGGGGCCGAAGAAGACGAAGGGCTCGCCCTCGCCCTTGAAGGAGTGGATGTCGAGCAGGACATCGTGCTGGCGCAGCAGGGCGCAGAGGCGGTTGCCGATACGGTCCTCATTATCGGCGGGCAGGGGCTTCTCGCGCAGGTCGCGGTTGAGGTTGCGGTCGCCCTCGCGGGTGTTCTGCCGATAGGCCTTGGGATTGGCGACGGGCACGAAAGTGACCTCGCCGCGCAGGACCGTCAGCCGGCGCTCGCGGCAATCAGCAATGGCGCGGGCAATGGCGTTGGGGCCGCAGATCTCGTTGCCATGGACTGCGCCGAGCACGATCAGCCTCGGGCCGGCCTTGAGACCGTGGAAGCGCACGCTTTCCAGCGGCGCGAGATCGATTGCGGCGTTGGGGCTGGGCTTGGTCGTCATCGTCGGTCTCGGTTCCGGGAGTCGATGGCCGCTCAGGCGCGGCGCGTTTGCGAGTGGGGGTCGAGGATGTCGCGCAGGCCGTCACCCAGCAAGTTGAGGCCGAGCACGGTCATGAAGATGGCAAGCCCTGGAAAGACCGAGATCCAGGGCGCGGTGGTGATCTGGTCGCGCGCATCCGAGAGCATCGAGCCCCAGCTCGGGAAAGGCGGGCGGATGCCCAAGCCGAGGAAGGACAGGGCAGCCTCCGCCAACACCGCCCCGCCCATGCCCAGCGTGCCGATGACGATGATCGGGCCGGCGATATTGGGCAGGATTTGTTTGAGCATGATCCGGGTATTGCCGCTGCCGAAGGAGCGCGCCGCCTCGACATAGCCCTGCTGCTTGATCGAAAGCGTCGCCGCCCGCGAAAGTCGGCAGGTATAGGACCAGTTGGTCAGGCCGAGCGCGATCAGGAGGCTGGTCAGGCCGGGCTGCAGGATCGCCATGATGGCGAGCGCGAAGATCAGCGAAGGGATCGAGAGCATCAGATTGGTCAGGCCGTTGACGAAATCATCCCACCAGCCGCCCCAATAGCCCGCCGACATTCCCAGTGCGACCCCGATCAGGGTGTTGATCAACTGCGAGACGATGCCGACGGTCAACGAGATGCGCGCGCCGTAGAGCACGCGGCTGTAGATGTCTCGCCCCTGCGCGTCGGTGCCGAACCAGAACTCGGCGCCGGGCGGCACCTCGGCATTCATCAGGTTGGCGTCCATGACCGGATCTGTATGCGCCAGCCAGGGCGCCAGAGTGCCACCAACGATCACAGCTGCGAAAAGCACGCCGCCGATCCAGAGATTAGCTCTAAATTTCATAAGCTCGCTCGACCCTAGAGCATTTTCCGCGTTTCTCCCCGCGGAAATGCTCTACCCCCTTGTTTTATCGCATTTTCTTCACGCGAACCGGTGTCCACTTCGCTCGAAAATGCCCTAGCTGTATTTGATGCGTGGATCGATCAACGCGCAGAGCACGTCCACGACGATATTGACGATGAGAAAGAACAGCACGAGCAACAGGATGCAGGCCTGGACGACGGGTATGTCGCGCAACGAGACGCTATCGACCAGCAGCGACCCGATTCCCGGCCAGGCGAACAGCTTCTCGATCACGACGGCGCCGCCCATGATCGAGCCGAACTGCAGGCCGAGCGTCGTCAGCACGATGACGGCCGCGTTGCGTGCCACATGCCAGCGCATCACCCGGGCTTCGCTGTTGCCCTTGGCGCGCGCGGTGCGGACGAAGTCTGCGTTCATCACTTCGAGCACGGCAGCCCGTGTGGTTCGTGCCAGCAGGGCCAGCGGCGCCACGCCGAGCGCGACAGCCGGCAGCACGAGATAGCGCGGATTGCCGTCGCCATAGCCGAAACTGGGGAACCAGCCGAGCAACAGGGCGAAGGTGTACATCAGCATCAGGCCGAGCCAGAACTGCGGCAGAGACAGGCCGGAGACGGCGACGACCATTGACTGCATGTCGACCCATCCGCCGGGCTTGAGAGCGGCAAGAAAGCCAAGCGGGACGCCGAAGGCGATCGCAAACAGCATCGCGGCCATGGCAAGCTGCAAGCTAGGCCAGATCCGCTCCGACAGCGAGTTGACCACGGGCTGACGTGTCCTGAAGGATGTCCCGAGGTCCAACGTCAGCAGTTTCGCGGCGTATTTGCCAAAGCGCACATGCACGGGTTCGTCGAGACCGAACTGCGTATTCATCCGCGCCACCGCCTCCGCATCGATGACCGAGCGGCCATCGGAGCTCTGTGTGGATGCGAAGTCGCCGGGGATCACGCTGAACATCACGAAGACCAGCGCCGCGACGGCGAGCAGGATCGGCACGGCCTGCAGCAGTCGCTTGAAGACATAGGGCAGCATGGGGAGCTCCTGGCCATGAACCGCCCGGCGGAACGAGCCGCCGGGCGTAGGGACTTGGCGCGGGAGGGTTACTTCGCCGCCGGCGAGGAGGCGTCGATCCAGAGATCCTCGAAATATTGCAGGGCAAGCTCCGTCGCGTTCGGCTGCAGGCCGTGCAGCCAGGGCTGATAGGCCAGCACCGCCTTGTTGTAGTTGAAGAACCAGACCGGCGCGTCGGCATAGACGATCGCATTGGCCTGTTTGACGAGGTCGAGGCGCTTGGCGGCGTCGCCGGTGGTGCCGGCCTCATCGAGCAATTTGTCGACCGCGGGGTTCTTGTAGGTGGTGTAGTTGCAGGCGCTCTGCGGCGTCGCCGAATGGAAGCACTTCATCGCCGTCAGCGGGTCGGGCCCCGAGGTGTTCGACCAGATATAGGCCTGGAAATCGCCCTTCGCGACGATGCCGCCCAGCGCCGAGCCCTCGACCGGCTTGACCTTCACCTTGATGCCGACCTTGGCCAGCATCGGGATCGTCGCCTCGACGATCGGCATGCCCCAGCTCTCATTGGGCGTCGCCGTCCATTCGAATTCGAAGCCGTCGGGATAACCGGCCTCGGTCAGGAGCTTCTTGGCCTTCTCGGGATTGAAGTCATAAGGCTGCATCGCCTTGTCATAGGCTGGCGAGGAGAGCGGCAGCCAGCCGGTGGCGCGATAGGCCTTGTCGCGGACGAGGCGCTTGATGATCAATTCGCTGTCGATAGCGTGGTTGATCGCCTGGCGCACGCGCTTATCGGCAAAGGGCTTGAAGCCCGGATTCATGCCCATATTGCGGGTGAAGACCTCGGCGACCTCGAGGATGCCCTTCGACAGATTGGGGTCGGCCTTGTAGGCGACATATTGCGTCGGCCCCAGGATCGAGACGTCGATCTCCTTGTTGCGGAAGGCGACGTCGCGGGCGGCAGCCTCGCCCATCGGCGAGATTACCAGCTTGTCGGCATAGGGCTTGCCGGGCTTATAGAACTTCTCCCAGCGCTCGAAGACCATGCGCGAGCCGGGAACATGCTCGACGAATTTGAACGGGCCGAGTCCGATCGGCTTGTTGAAGAAGTCGGGGGCCTGGGCCTCCTTGGCGGGGTAGATCGAGGTCGTCGCGGCGTTGAAGAGGAAGCCGGGCTCGGTGCGCTCGGTGAAGGTCATCTCGAGCGTGAAATCGTCGATCTTCTTCAGGCCGGAAATCTCCTTGGCCTGGCCCTTCTCGACATCGATCGCACCCTTGAGCAGGCGGACATAGCGTGCGGCGGGATAGCTCTTCGAGCCGTCCATCAGGCGCGTGAAGGTCCAGATGATGTCGTCGGCGACCATCTTGCGACCGTTATGGAAGAGCGCGTCATCCCTGAGCTTGAAGGTGTGGACGAGGCCGTCGGCCGAGACCTCGACGCTCTTGGCGAGCTCCAGCACCGGCTTGTTGTTGGCCGAATCCCAATTGTAGAGCGAGCGGTGCAGCGCCTTGCCGTAGATGTCGTCCTGGATCTGATTGGAGACGTGGCTGTCATTGCTGACGAAGGAGGCCGCATAAGGCGCGGTGAAGCGGATGGTGCCGCCCTTGCGCGGTTCCTGTGCCTGGGCACCGACGTTTTGCACGCTGAACGCTGCCAGCGTCAGCGCGGTCGTGAAGACTAATTTCTTGAGCACGGTAGTTCCTCCCAGTTTTTTTAAATTCCGTTCCGGCGTTCTTGCCGGAATCGATTGCTTCCATTTGGAACTATAACGGAGTTCAGGCGCGCGTCCTCCCTCTCGGAGATGGTTTCAGGCGAGACCGAGGCGATCATGGACGATCTGCCCGTTCAGGATGGTCAGGTCGCAGCATGTGTCCTTCAAGATCTCGTCGGGCGCCGCCGTCAGCAGGTCGCGCGAGAACACGGCGACATCGGCCAGGAAACCAGGGGCGAGCCGGCCCTTCACGGCCTCCTGCTTCTGCGAGAAGGCGCCGAACTCGGTATAGGCCTGCAGCGCCTCTTCGATCGAGACGCGCTGGGCCTCGTCCATCACCGTGCCGCGCCAGGTCTGGCGGGTCAGCATGGCGTGGAAGTTCGGGAAGGGATCGGGGTCGCAGACCGGCGCATCGCTGCCGGTCGCAGGCTTCAGGCCGAGATCGAACCAGGTCCTGAATGGATAGCTCGGCAGAGCCCGCTCTGGCCCCAGAACCTTGACATAGGCATCGCCGAAATCGTGGATGAAGACCTGCTGCGGGCAGGGGTATATGCCGGCCGCGACCATGCGTTCATGCTGCCTGGGTGTCGAAAAACCGCAATGTTCGACGCGATGGCGCCGGTCCGGGTCGGGATGGGCTTTGAGCGCCTTCTCATAGGCCGTGATCAATTGTTCGATCGCGGCGTCGCCGATGGCGTGGCAGGCGAGCTGGTAGCCCTTGGCATGGATATCCATGACCATGCGCTCGAGTTCAGCATCGTCCAGCATCCAGACGCCGGTGGTCTTGTCCTCGCCGAGATAGGGCTGGCTCATCCAGGCGGTGCGGCCGCCGGCCGAGCCGTCGAGGAAGAGCTTGACCGCGCCGATCATCAGCATGTCGTCGCCGGTGCCCGAGATCAGCCCGGCGGCATGGCATTGCGGCACGATCGAGCGGCCCTCGTCGCCGAGCAGGGTCAGCCAGGTGCGCACCGGCAGGCGGCCGTCGCGCTTGGCGCGATGGTAGGCGGCGATCTCGGCGAAGCCCGCCTTCTGGCCGACGGCGGCGTCCATGCAACTGGTGATGCCGAGCGAGAGCAGGTAGTGCCCGGCGCGCTCGATCGCTGCGACGATCTCGGCCTCGCTCGGCAGCGGGATCACTGCCTGGATCGGGGCACGGGCGTTCTCGGCGAGCAGGCCGGTGAGTCGGCCGTTCTGTTGCTCGATCAGGCCACCTTGCGGCGCCGGCGAGGCTTCGTCGATACCGCCGAGCGCGAGCGCGGCCGAGTTGCAGATCGCGATATGGCCGCAGGTCCGCACCAGCATGACCGGATTGTCAGGGGCGGCGCGGTCGAGTTCCTCACGGAAGGGATGGCGGCCGGTGTCGAGCTTGGTCTGGTCGTAGCCGCGCGAGAGGATCCATTCGCCGGGCTTGGCCTTGGCGGCGCGGGCTGCGATGGCGCTGAGCAATGCCTCCAGCGTCGGCGCGGCGGCGGGCTTTGAATCGACCCAGTCCATGGTCAGCCCGAGCGAGACCAGATGGAGATGGGAATCGTTCAGGCCCGGCGTCGCCAGCCGCCCCTTCAGATCGATGACCCGTGTCCCGGGGCCGATCAGCGGCGCGATCTCGCTGTCCTGGCCCGCAGCGAGCACCTTGCCCTGCCAGAGCGCCAGCGCCTGCTTGACCCCATCCTCGCGGCCACACCAGATCGGGCCGTTCCGCAATACGATATCGGCCTGCACGCTCATGGGCGGGACCTCGTTGCCACGTCGCTCGCCTTGGTCATCGCTGTCCTCCGGTTGCCTTGTGGTTGCCGGCGCTTCAGGGCCGGTCGTCGTCAGATATCGTCGAGCGGGAAGATCGGCCGGCGCACCTTGCGGTAGGGCCGGGTCTTGAAGTTGCGGGTCGAGAGCGCGCCGGTATCGACCTCCAGCACCTCGCGCGCGACGGGCTCGAAGGCGGCGCGGAAATGCTGCATCGACTTGACGATCAGGGTCGATTTGCGGGCCGGATCGACGCCGAGCGAGGTGAACTGGGCGAGATCGGTCGCCTGGCCGTTATGGCTGATCACGATGATCTCGACATCGTCGACGCGCAGCAGGGCGGACAGTCCGTAATTGCGCCAGACGCCGCCGCCCATCGGGCCATAGGCGATGAAGTGGCCGTCGGTCAGCGCCACGACATGGGCGTCGAGATCGAGCGGCCTGCCGCCCGTCGATGGATCGACCTTGCCGCCGAGCTTGAGCTTGAACCGGTTGCCGACACCGGCCGCCTGGGCTGCAAGAGCGGCCTGCGGATCGCGGATGGCATGGAAGCCGACGTTGCTGAGCCCGGCATCGAGCACGGCGCGCAGCAGATTGGTGGCGTCGCCATAGGCGCCGGAGCCCGGATTGTCGGAGTAGTCCGAGATCAATAGCGGCTTGTCATGCCGCCCTTCGCCAGCCTTGGCGCGGGCCATCGCTTCTGCCAGCGGCGTGAAGCTGATCGAGGAGAAATGCCGCTGCTCCCAGGCATAGTCCATCAGCTCCTCGGCAATGGCCTGGGCCTGGCCGCGATCATTGGCGGTGACGGCGACGGAGGGGCCGATATCGTGGACATCGGCGGAGGAGAAGCCGGCCTGCACGCTGACGACCAGCGCCTCGCCGGAGGCCTCCAGGGCGTCGCCCCGGCGCAGCAATTCCTTGAAGGGCGGGGAGGTCGTGCGGCCGCCATCGAGTGCGTAGAGGATCGGGCGGCGGGCGACCGTGACCTGCGGCCTGATTTCGCCGGCCATGGCTCGTTCGAGCAAGCGCGCGCCCTGCCAGCTCCGCTCGTACTGATCGATATGGGGATAGGTGCGGTAGGAGATCAGCGCATTGGCGCTGTCGGCCATGAGCTGCGTCAGGGTGGCGTGGAGGTCGAGCACGGCGACGATCGGGATGTCGGGGCCCAGCCGCTTGCGCAGCCGGGCGAGTAACTCGCCCTCGCCATCATCGGAGCTTTCTGTCGCCATCGCGCCGTGGAGATGCAGCAGCACGCCGTCGGTGCCGGCGCTGGCGTCGAGGATATGGCCGGCGAAGAGCTCGAAAGCCGCATCCAAGACGCGGCCGGACGGGTTGGCGCCCGTCACGAGCGGGTGAACGAGGTTCCAGCCGAAATTCTCGGCGGCTTCGAAGGCTGCGCCCATCGCGGTTCGCGTGCCACGAAAGGCTTGCGGAATCGCGTTGCCGAGATAGACGCCATGCGCCTCGAAGGCGTCCTGGCCGGTGAGCTGAACACTGAAGGTGTTCGTCTCATGCATGAATTCCGCGATCAGTACGCGCCGCCCCATCGCCTCTCCGCCCTCCCAGAGCCGGATGAAGAGCAGGTTTCACGCGAAAGCCGGTGCCGGCCTTCTCGCATCCTGCTCTGGTCGTTTCCTGTCCCAATACCCTTTTCGACTCTTGTGGCCGGTCGTTCGGGGTGCTGCCAATTCCCTTGCGTGCATGTGCTCCCTGCATCCGGGCGCTTGCCGAGCCCGGGCGGATATGCTCGCCGCCTTGTCAGGCGGCGCGGCTGGTCTCACTCGCCGGCATGTCGCCATGGTCTTGCGCGCGGGCGTAGACCTTGCCGAAGCGGTTGGCGAGGAAGGCCTGAAGCGTGATGTCCTCCTGCCGGACGAAGCCGCTTTGCGGGAGGGTTCCGTCCGCAAGCAGATCGAGCACCGTGCAGATGCCGGCTGCGGTGGTGATCTGGATGGCGCTGCGCGTCACGCCGTCGACCAGGCCGCTATAGATCTTGTGAGCGTAGGTCTCCTGCACGAGGCGGCCGCCTTTGCGTCCGCTCACCGTGACGAAGACGATGACGACGTCCTGCAAGGTGCTCGGCAGCGCGTTCTCGAAGATGTCCTTCAGCACGTCGCGACGATCGGCCAGGCGCAGGTCCTGCAGCAGCACCTTCATGAGCGCGCAATGGCCGGGATAGCGGATGGTGCGGTAGTTCAGCGTGCGGACCTTGCCGGCCAGCGTCTCGCAGAGCGTGCCGAGACCGCCCGAGGTGTTGAAGGCCTCGTAGGTGACGCCGTCGAGCGAAAACTCCTCGCGCTCCTCCAGCGCCGGGACGAGGACATGCTCGCCATTGGCGATCGCCTCGCAGGGCTCGCAATATTCGTTGATGATCCCGTCCGTGCTCCAGGTCAGGTTGTAGCCGAGTGCGTTGGAGGGATATTGCGGCAGAGCGCCGACCCGGAGCTTGAGCGAGTCCAGCGTGTCGAAATCGTGTGCCAGATCGGCGGCCACGATCGAGATGAAACCGGGCGCGAGACCGCATTGCGGGATCAGCGCGGCCTTGGCGTCGACAGCCAGTTCCTTGACGCGCTTCGTGCTCGCGACATCCTCGGTCAGGTCGAGATAATGCACGCCGAGCGGGGCGGCGGCCTCTGCGATCCGCGTCGTCAGATCGTAGGGCGCGGCGCTCAGCACGGCGAAGCGGCCGGCGAGCAGGCGGTTCAGGGCCGCGGCATCGGCGATGTCGATCGTCTGGGTCGAGACGGTCGCGCTCTTGCGGATGCCGGCGAGCTGAACGTCGGAACGATCCGCCAAGACGACGCGGTAATCGCCGCTTCCACCGAGCAGATCGGCGATCGTCGCCCCGATCTTGCCCGCGCCAACCACCACCACGTCGCGCATCGTCTTCGCCCTCAGCCACTGTTCTTGAAAGCGATGGTCGCTCGCGGCTTCATCGGATAGAAGCCGCGAACGCGACGATTCATATGGTATTTTTCGGCATATCGCCGTAAGCATTGTGCAAGATGACGATCGATCAGACTGACCGCCTCCTGCTCGTGTTCCTGACCGAGAACGCCCGCGCGCCGGTCGCCGAGCTCGGCCGCAAGCTCGGCTTGTCGCGCACCACGGTGCAAAGCCGGATCGAGCGGCTGGAGCGGCGCGGCGTCATCGCCGGCTATACCGCGCGCCTCTCCGACGATCATGAGAAGGGGCTGGTCAAGGCGCATGTGCTGATCACGGCGATGCCGAAGCTCGCGCCCAAGGTCGAGGCGGAGCTGCGCCGGATTCCGGAGGTCCGGACGCTGCACTCCGTCAGCGGGCATTTCGACATGATCGCGATCGTGGTGGCGCCCTCGATCGGCGAGCTCGACCAGCTCATCGACCGGATCGGTGGACTTGAAGGCGTCGAGCGGACGATGTCCTCGATCATCCTCTCGACGCGGATCGAGCGCTAGCCGCCGGTGTCCGGCGCTCCATGGCTTGCCAGGGGCGGGCGCAGCGGCTTTGATCCCGGGAGGCCGTCTCTCACGACGCGGCGGATTCAATCATACCAATCAGCTTGCATATCAAACAGCCTGCTCAAGCAGGCGGCTATCGGGAGAGAAGCATGACGGTCGTTGCATTGTTCGGCGCTGGCGGAAAGATGGGGATGCGGCTTGGGCGCAACCTGGCCGGGTCGCGCTTCCAGACACGCCATGTCGAGGTCAGTCCGGCCGGCCGCGAGCGCGTGAAGCAGGCCTATGGCGTGGACTGCATCGACGCGGGCGAGGCTATTATCGGCGCCGATGTCGTGGTGCTGGCGGTGCCCGATACCGCTGTCGGCGCGGTCGCGCATTACCTCGTGCCGAAACTCGCTCCCGGCACCATGGTCGTCATCCTCGATGCCGCCGCCCCGCATGCCGGCCATCTGCCTGAGCGCGCCGACATCACCTATTTCGTCACCCATCCCTGCCATCCGCCGATCTTCAACGACGAGACCGATCCGGCGGCGAAGGCGGACCATTTCGGCGGCATCGCCGCCAAGCAGCATATCGTCAACGCATTGATGCAGGGGCCTGACGCGCATTATGCGCTCGGCGAGGAGGTCGCGCGTGCGATCTGGGCGCCGGTGATGCGCTCGCACCGGGTCACGGTCGAGCAGATGGCGATCCTGGAGCCGGGCCTGTCGGAGACCGTCTGCGCCACGCTGCTGGATGCGATGCGCGAGGCGATGGAAGAGGCGATCGCGCGCGGCGTGCCGCGCGAGGCGGCGCGCGATTTCCTGCTCGGCCATATGAACATCCTCGCCGCCGTGACCTTCGAGCAGGTCCAGGGCGTGTTCTCCGATGCCTGCAACAAGGCGATCGTCTTCGGCAAGGACACGATCCTCAAGCCGGACTGGAAACGGCTTTTCGAGCCGGAGGAGATCGCCGAGAGCGTGCGCCGCATCACGTGAGGGGCGGGCCTGAAATGAACCGAGCGATCTCAGGGAATTGCGATCGCTTGCCATCCCCGCGCCGTCATTCCGGACAAGCCGCGCAAGCGGCGCTGATCCGGAATCCATCGAAGGGCGACGTACTCTACGATGGATTCCGGGGCTCCGCTTCGCTACGCCCGGAATGACGGCGCGTAGGTGGTCTGGACAGAGCCTCTAAAATCATTGGCTTCATTTCGGGCCAGGCTCTGAGGAGCCTGAAACAATCGCGCTCCGCCCAGGATGACCGCGCGTTTGATTTCCAACTATATCATATTGAAATCGCGACGCTTCCTGTTCCGTTTCTGACGGGCGTGACCTCTGTCACCTCATGCGTCGCTCATTCCCGACGCCGGTCCTGCGGGCCTGCGCTCGCATCTCCTGCCTCAAATTTTTGCTGAGCCCGCTCACGGATTGAGCGCTTGCGCGCCAATAATCTCTTGACGTGTCCCATTGGTATACCAAAAATATCCCACAAGGAGCCAACGCCTTTGACCACGTCATCAAGCCTCACCGCAAGCCTTGCCGACGACAGCGACGAGTCGCTCGCCGAGCGCGCCAAGCAGCAGATCCGGCAGATGATCCTCGCCGGGGAATTGCCCGGCGGCGCGGTCGTCCAGGATCGCCGCCTGGCCGAGAAGCTCGGCCTGTCGCGGACGCCGGTTCGCGAGGCGCTCGGCCGACTGGCGGGCGAGGGCTATCTGCGCCGCGACCGACGGATCCTCACCGTTCATTCGGTCTCGATCGAGGACGTCATGGAAATCCTGGCGACCCGTCGCGTCCTCGAAGGCGAGACGGCGCGGCTGGCGACCGGCCGGCTCGCGCCGGCGCGCATCGCCGAGATCCGCGCCGCCGTCGAGGGCATGGTCAGCGCGGCTGCCGTCTCGCATGACAAGCACTGGTCGGTGGACGATCTGGTGCATCTCTCCATCGCCGAGGCCGGCGGCAACGGGCTGATGGCGCGCATGGTCAAGGATTTGCGCGAGCGGACCCGGATGTTCGGCCTCGCCCGGATTCCGCGCCGCTTCGATCCGGGCAAGGGCGAGCATCTCGCCATTCTGGCCGCGATCGAGGCTGGCGATGCGGAGGCCGCCGCGCGGGCCATGCAAAGCCATATCGACAATGCCCGCCAGGGCATCCTCGACCTGCTGGCGGGAACGCTGGCGAGGGATGCGCGGTGAAGCGGCTTAGCATCAGGTCACGGCGCGCAAGCCGAGAAGGGACGACGAGATGAGCGGACGATTGCTCTTCCTGCAGAATGGGCCCAACCGGGACTCGGTCGCGCAACTGCCCGAGCGCTTTGCCTCCTGGGGCCTCGATGTCGATGTGCGCTGGGCCTATGACGGCGACTTCCCCGAGCGGCTCGACGGCTATGCCGGCATCTTTCTCTCCGGCAGCCCGCATGGCGCCTATGAGGACGTGCCCTTCATCCACCGCGAGCATGAATTGATCCGCGAGGCCGAGAGCCTCGACATCCCGATGCTCGGCGTCTGTTTTGGCAGCCAGATCCTGGGCTCGGCGCTGTGCGGGCGCGACCAGGTTTTTCGCCGCTCCTTCTGCGAGGTCGGCAATAAATGGCTCGATGTCGCGCCGGCGGCCCGGACGGACCTGATCGCCGATGAGATCGGCGAGCGCGTCTACATGTTCGTCTGGCACAATGACGAGGTGCGCGCCGACCACCCGGACATGACGATCCTGGCTTCCAGCGATCTCTGCCCCAACCAGATCTGGCGTTATCGCGACAGGAAAGTCTGGGGCATCCAGGGCCATCCCGAGGTGACGCAGGCGCAGGCGCGGGTCTGGTTCGAACAGAACCGGGTCACGATGGAGCGCGACGGTGCCGATATCGACGAGCTCAAGGCGAGCGCCGACGAGGCGCTGCCCGCCAAGACCATGCTCAGCAAATTCGCCGCCCTGTGCGGCGCCACGGTCGCGTAGCCCGCGTCCAATATGAGGAGAAGCGTGATGAAGAAGCTGCTCATCGCAGCGGCCGTGGCGGCCTTGCTCGCTCCGGTCGCGGCATCCGCCAAGGAGATGACCTTCGCCTCATGGGGCGGGGCCTATCAGGAGGCGATCCGCAAGGCCTGGATCACCCCGTTCTCGAAGGAGAGCGGCATCAAGGTCGAGGAGGACACCGGTCCCGATACCGCCAAGATCAAGGCGATGGTCGACACCAAATCGGTGACCTGGGACGTGGTGACGGGCGGCGGCGGCGGGCTGATGCGCGGCGTCAAGCTCGGCCTGTTCGAGAAGATCACACCCGACATGGTCAAGACCGACCATGTCCTGCCCGGCGCGCGCAATGACTACGCCATTCCCTCCGAGATCTTCTCGACCCTGATCGGCTATTCGACCAAGGCCTTCCCGGCCACGGGCGCGCAGCCCAAGAGCTTCGCCGACTTCTGGGACACCGCGAAGTTCCCGGGCAAGCGCACGCTGCCCGATGCGCCGGAGACGGTGGTCGAGGCGGCACTGCTCGCCGATGGCGTGCCGATGGCCGATGTCTACCAGACGCTTTCGAGCGAAGCCGGCCTCAAGCGTGCGCTCGACAAGGTCCGCGCCGTGAAGCCGCAGGTCGCGGTCTGGTGGTCGAGCGGGGCGCAGCCCGTCCAGGCGCTGGGCTCCGGCGACGTCGTCATGGCGCTCGGCTGGAATGGCCGCTTCCAGGCCGGTATCGACTCGAAGCTGCCGATCGCGATGGCCTGGGACCAGCAGATCCCGCAGGTCGGCTTCTTCATGATCCCCAAGGGCGCGCCCAACAAGGCCGAGGCCGTCGCCTTCCTGAACTACATGGTCAAGCCCGAGAACAACGCCCGGCTGAGCGAATACGTCGCCTATGGCCCGGTGACCGAGCAGGCCTGGGCTTCGATCGACGCAGCCCGCGCCGCCAACCTGCCTTCCACCCCCGAACGCCTCAAGAATGCGCTTTTCCTCGACATCGAATGGTGGGCCGAGAATGGCGCGAAGGTGACGGAAGCCTACAAGGCGATGCTCAAGGAATGACGATGGCGACCCCCAGCTACTGGTTCCCGCGCGAGGATTATCTCGCGCGGGTCGACAAGATCCGGGCCGAGCTCGTGCGCACAGGGCAGGATGCGTTCATCGCCTTCCTGCCGGAGACGGTGACCTATCTCACCGGCTTCTTCACGCGCGGCTATACGAGCTTCCAGTTCGCGATCATCCCGGCCGATGGCGAGCCGGTGCTGTTCTGCCGCGATGTCGAGGAATATTACCTCGACGCGACCTGCGTCTTCCCCAAGCGGGTGATGTGGACCGATTCCGACGATCGCCATGCGGTTGCGGCCCGCGCTATCGGCGAAGCCGTCGGCGTCAAGGCGCGGCTCGCCGTCGAGATGCAGGCCTGGCCGCTGAGCGTGTCGCGTTATGACGCCTTGCGCGCGGCCTTGCCGGAGGCGCAATGGAGCGACGCCTCGCGCTTCGCCACCGAAATGCGCTTCATCAAATCGCGCGCCGAGATCGCCTATCAGCGCTCCGCCGGCAAAGCTGCGGAAGCCGGCATGGCGGCCGGCATCGCCTCGGCCAAGGCCGGGGCGACCGAGCGTGAGATGGCGGCCGAGATCTGCGCCGCGATGATCCGCGCCGGCAGCGACCTGCCGGGGCCGGGCGTGCTCTCCTCGGGCGAGCGCGCCTATCACCTGCATGGCGGCTATTCCGATCGCGTGCTCGAGCGGGGTGATATCGTCCAGTTGGAGACGACACCCAATGTCCGGCACTACCACGCCCGCTTCATGCGGCCGATCAAGGTGGCGGAGGCGACCGATGCCGAGCACGCCATCGTCGAGCAGTTGATCGCCATCCAGGACGCGGCGATCGCTGCGGTGAGACCGGGCGTGGCGGCGACCGTGCCGGATGCGATCTATCGCGAGGGCGTGCTCGCGGCCGGCCTGCGCGAGACCTACACCAACAAGACCTTCTACTCGGTCGGGCTGATGCTGCAGCCCAATGGCGGGGAGCCGCTGGAAGCCGAGCCCAAGGCGAGCTGGTCCTTCGTGCCGGGCATGACCTTCCACACCTATGTGCTGGCGAAGGGGTTCGGCATGTCCGAGACCATCGCCGTGACGGATCATGGCTGCGAGCGACTGACGAACTTCCCGCGCCGCTTGTTCGTGTCGTGAGGCTGGCCGCGTGACCGTGATCGCCACCAGCGAAGGGCGCGGACGCAGCGCGGTCGGGCGGGGTTTCCCGGTCTGGCTCGGCCTCGCGCCCTTCGCGCTCGTGCTCGCCGTTCTGTTTGCCGCGCCGGTCCTGTCCCTGCTGCGGCTCGCCTTCGGCGAGGGCGCCTTCACGCTCGCGCAATTCCAGCGCTTGATCGACGTGCCGGTCTATCGCTCGGTGCTGGGCACGACCTTCGGCATTGCGGGCCTGGTCACCGGGCTCTCCGTTCTGGCGAGCTACCCGCTTGCCTATGTCATGGCGACGGTCGGGCCGCGCACGCGCAACCTGCTCTTGATCCTCGTCCTGTTGCCGTTCTGGACGAGCGCGCTGGTGCGTACCACCGCTTGGATCATCCTGCTGCAGAGCAATGGCGTGGTGAACCAGCTCCTGATGGCGGGCGGTTTGACCGCGTCGCCGATCGCCTTCGTCTATAATCTCTCGGGCGTGCTGATCGGCATGACGCATGTGCTGATGCCCTTCGTCGTGCTGCCGCTCTATGCCGCCTTCCGCAGCCTCGAACTCTCGACGGTCCAGGCGGCCGAGGGCCTGGGCGCCGGGCCGCTCACCATCTTCAGCCGCATCATCCTGCCGCTGACGGCGCCGGGCGTGGTTGCGGGCGCGATGATCGTCTTCATGAACGCGATCGGTTTCTATCTGACGCCGGCGCTGATGGGCGGGCCGGGGCAGACGATGATCGCCCAGATGATCGCCTCCAACATCAACAAGGAACTCGACTGGCCTTTCGCCGCGGCGCTGGCGAGCGTCCTGCTGGTTGCGACGGTCTCGCTGCTGGGGCTGTTCCAGCGCCGCTTCGGCCTCGATCGCCTGATCGAGGGCGGCGGCGGCAAGGCGGGCGAGCCCTTCACCGTGACCTCGCGCGGGCGTTCATGGGGCGGCTGGGCGACGGTCGCGGCGGCGGTGCTGGTCGCAGCCTTCCTGATCGCGCCGATCGTCATCGTCTTCCCGATGAGCCTGGGCTCCTCGCCCTTCCTGAGCTTCCCGCCCGACAGCTACAGCCTGGTCTGGTACGAGAACTTCTTCACCACCAGCAAATGGATGGCGGCGCTGACGCGCTCGCTGCAGATCGCGGCGCTGGTGGTGGTGATCTCGGTCGGGCTCGGTACGCTCGCCGCGCTCGGGGTCTCGCGGATGCGGCCGCGCTGGCGCGCCTTGGTCGAGACGCTGTTCATCCTGCCGATGATCGTGCCGGTGATCATCCTGGCGGTCGGGCTCTATTACCTGCTCGCGCCGACCGGCCTCGTCGGCTCGATCTGGGGCGTGACGCTCGGCCATGTCGTGCTGGCGACGCCCTATGTCTTCATCACCGTGCGGGCGGCATTGAAATCCTTCGACGGCAACCTCGAACTCGCCGCGCTGGGCCTGGGCGCCTCATGGCCGACGATGTTTCGCCGCGTCATGCTGCCGGGCATCGCGCCTGGCATCGCGGCCGGCGCCATCTTCGCCTTCATCACCTCCTTCGACGATGTCGTGATCGCGCTGTTCCTGACCAATATCCGCAGCCGGACCTTGCCGAAGCTGATGTATGAGGGCGTCGCGCACGAGATCGACCCGACCATCATCGCCGCCTCCTGCCTCATCGTCCTGGTCACGATCCTGGTCCTCGGCGCCAACCTCCTCGTCTCGAAGCGCACATGACATGACCATTCCCGCTCTCGGCAAGGCCGTCTCGATCCGCAGGCTCGACAAGCATTACGGCCGCACCAAAGCGCTGGACGGCGTCTCGCTGGAGATCGCGGCCGGCGAGTTCTGCACGCTGCTCGGCGCATCCGGCTCGGGCAAGACGACCCTGCTCAAGACCATCGCCGGCTTCGAGAGCTATGATGCCGGCGCGATCCTGGTCGGCGGCGACGATATCGGCCCCGTGCCGGTGTCGAAGCGCAATATCGGCATGGTCTTCCAAAATTACGCGCTGTTCCCGCATATGAGCGTGCGCCGCAACGTCGCCTTCGGCCTGGAGATGCGGCGCCTCGCGAAGCGGGAGGTCGAGGCCCGCGTCGAGGAGGCGCTGGCGCTGGTCGATCTCACGGGGCTGGCCGAACGGCAGCCGCGCCAGCTTTCGGGCGGGCAGCAGCAGCGTGTCGCGCTGGCGCGCGCGCTCGTCATCCGCCCCGACATCCTGCTGATGGACGAGCCGCTCGGCGCGCTCGACAAGAATCTGCGCCAGTCGATCCAGCTCGAACTCAAGCGGCTGCATGCGGCGGTCGGCGCGACTGTCGTCTATGTCACGCATGATCAGGAGGAGGCGCTCTTCCTTTCCGACAGGATCGCGCTGATGGACAAGGGCCGCATCGTGCAGACGGCGAGCCCGCAGGAGCTTTATGCGAAGCCGGCGAACCGTTTCGTCGCAAGCTTCCTCGGCGAGTGCAATTTCATCGCGATGGAGACGGGCGAGGTCGCGGTGAGGCCGGAGAAGACGCGCCTCGGCGAGCAGGCGAGGGTCTGCGACCGGACGATCCAGGCCGAGATCATGTCGGTGATCTTCATCGGCCGGGGCTACCGCATCCTGCTTGATGCCGGTGGGCGCGAGATCATGGCGCTGGCCGAGGGCAGCGACGAGATCGCCGCGCTGAGGCCCGGCCAGAGCGTGGCGGTCGGCTTCGACCAGAGCGATGTCATGCCGCTGGCCGCGGCCTGACGGGGCGGCTGTTTACGCTCGCACCCACGCCGCCAGCCCGATTGCCCGGGATGGCGGCGAGGGTTTGAGTGAAGACGGAAAGCTCTATCGTGCGCGTTTCGCGCCGACCAGCTCGTCCCATTTGCGGAAGGCCACGACCATCTTCTCGGGCTTCAGCGGCAGCTCGATCGGATTATTGGCGATGAGGTCGGCATATTCCGGCCGGCCGAATTCGGCGATGACCTTCTGGCTGCTTTCCGGGGCGAGCGAGAGCGGCACGTTCTTCACCGCCGGGCCCGGATAGAGATAGCCCTCGTCATAGGCATAGGCCTGCGCCTTGGGCGTGAGCACATAGGCCATCATGTCGAGCACCACGGCGAGGCGGTCGTTGGGGACGCCCTTGGGCACGCACATGAAGAAGGCGTCCGAGACCCAGTGGAAGCCTTTCAGCGTCTGGATCTTCGCCTCTTTCGGGACGATGCCGAGCGCGCGCGGATTGATGTCCCAGCCGGTGGTCGAGATGATGATATCACGCGAGCCGTCGCCGAACTCCTTCATCGTCGCGCCGGTGCCGGTCGGGTAGTATTCGACGTATTGGCCGAGTTCCTGGAGATAGGCCCAGGTCTTGTCCCAGCCGCCGACCGGGTCCTGCGGGTCCTTGTCGCCGAGGATATAGGGCAGGCCCATCATGAAGGTGCGGCCCGGTCCCGAATTGGTCGGGCGGGCATACATGAAGCGGCCCGGATTGGCCTTGGCCCAGGCGAGCAGCTCTTCGGCCGTCGTCGGCACGGCCTTCACCCGCTCGGGGGCGTATTCGAGCAGCGGGCCTGACGGGTAGTAATTGACCACGACGCCGAAGCCGTCGCCCTGGACCTTGTGCAGGTTGAGCGCCGCCGGCTCGTAGTTCTCTTCGATCTTTGGGAACTTGTCGGCGAAATCGGGCAGGATTTTCAGCCAGAGCTTCTGGTCGAGCCCGGCCGCCAGGCCGTCGCTGCCGGTGAGGACGAGGTCAAGGTCGGCGCGGCCGGCATCCTGCTGCGCCTTGATCTTGCTGGCGAGCTCAGGTGCGGGCGCCTTCACGAAGGCGATGCGCGAGACCAGCTTGGGGTTGGCCGTGCGGTAATCCTCGAAGGCTTTCTGCATCAGGGCGAGCGCACCGCCGACATCGATGATGCTGATCGTGACCGGCGCGCTCGGCAGCGCCGGCGACGCCGCGAAAGCGCCCGGCGCACCCGCTGCGATTGCGCCCAGGCCGCCCAGCACGGTGCGGCGATTGATGCTCGTAAGATCCTGTTTCATCCGGTCTCTCCCCTGTTGTTGTGACTGGCTAGTTCCAACGCGTTTTCTTCACGCGAACCGGTATCCACTTCGCTCGAAAACGCTCTAATGCACCGTCTCGATCGTGCCGAAACGGCGTTCGATTCTGTCGATCCGCACGCGCCGGACCTTGAGATCGTCGGACCATTCGACCTCGCTGTCCGCGAGCGCGATGCCGTGAGCGGCCAAGGCCGGCGCAAGCACGGCGAGCGGGTGGCGCGAGGCCATCGCGATCGCTTCATCCGGGATTGCGAGCCCCCAGGCGACGACGTTGCGGATTGCCGCATCGAGGCACAGCGCCGAGCCCGCGAGCAGGGCGGTGCCAGTCTGCCGGACCGAGCCGTCGGCGAGGCGCTCGACGCTCATGCCGGCGAAATCGTAGCGGCCCGGTTTGGCTGCCGCGCCGACCACCGCGTCGGTAACGAGGATCGAGCGCGCAAATCCCTTGGCCCGGATCAGCGATTGCAGGGCCTTGGGATGGATGTGGATGCCGTCGGCGATGAAGCTCGCCCACATCCGGTCCTCGGCGAGCTGGGCGAAGATCGGGTTGGCGAGCTTGTGGGCGGTCTGCGGCATGCCGTTTCCGAGATGGGTCGAGAGCGTCGCGCCGGCTTCGGCCGCCGCCGCGACCTGATCGAAATCGGCGGCGGTGTGGCCGAGCGCGACGATGCGTCCTTGCCGGGCCATGGCCTGAATCAGCGCTGCGGCGCCCGCGATTTCCGGCGCGACCGTCACCATCAGGATCGGCCGCTTGAGCCCCTTCTGCAGGCGCTCGACGAGTCCGGAATCGGCTGCCGTCATCGCATCGGGCGGGTGGCAGCCGGCATAGCCGGCGGCGGGATTCAGGAAGGGGCCTTCGAGATGGTAGCCGGGGCACATCGCCGGCCCCAGCCGGCTGGCGGCGATTGCGGCGTCGAGCGCCTTGAAGCGCGCTTCCAATTCATCGGGATGGGCGGTGATGATCGTCGGCAGGCAGGTCGTGACGCCGGTTGCGAGCATCGCTTCCAGCGCCTGGTCCAATTCGGCGGCGGTGATCGCGCCGGAGTTGAAGTCGACGCCGGCGAAGCCGTTGACCTGGAGATCGACGAGACCGGCCGAGATCCGCATCGCGCCGCCTCAGGCCTTGGCCAGCAGCGACGCCGCCGGCGGGTCGAGGAACAGCACGGTGTTGGGGTGGGTCTGCAGGATCGAGGCCGGGTGCAGCGGGCTTACCGGGCCTTCGACGGCGTCGCGGGTCGCCTTGGCCTTGCGCTCGTCGGGCACGGACAGGACGATCAGCTTGCTCGTCATGATCTGCCGCACGCTCATCGAGATCGCGCGCTGCGGCACGGCCTCAAAGCTCTCGAACCAGCCTTCGCCGAATTGCTGGCGGCGGCAGGCTTCGTCCAGCGTCACCACGATATAGGGCTCGGTCGTCTCGAAATCGGCCGGCGGATCGTTGAAGGCGAGGTGGCAATTCTCGCCGATGCCGGCGAAGCAGACATCGATGCGGCGGCCGGCGATCAGCGCGTTCAGCCGCTGCGTCTCGGCCTGCGGGTCGTTTTCGCCATCGACGGGGATGAATGTGACCGCTCCGCCCAGGGGCGCAACGAAACGCTCACGCAGATAGCGCCGGAAGCTCGCCGGATGGGCCTCGCTCAGGCCGACATATTCGTCGAGATGGAATGCCGTGACCTTCGACCAGTCGATGCCCTCGGCCGCAACGAGATGCTGCAGCACCTCGAACTGGCTCGCGCCGGTGGCGACGATGATCGTTGCCTCGCCATGGCGCGCCAGCGCCTCGCGGATCGCATCCGCGCCGAGCGCGGCAGCCTGGGCGCCAAGGGTCGCCTTGTCGGGAACGATGCGGATATCGAGCATGGTATTTTTGAACCGTTTGTGCTTGTTTTTGTTTGAAAACCTGTCGTTCGAGTTTAGAAAAGCGCGCGATAAAGGCAACCGATATTTTTGAACGATATGGTTCTAAAAGGAAGTGTGATGGCGCTTGCGAGCCTCGACGAGAGCGTCTTCTCCAATGCCCATGAGCGCGACCGCGCCCGAATCTACGGGCTGGTCGCAACGGGGCTGGCCCAGTCGCGCGCCGAGGCCGGGCGGCTTTCGGGTTTGCGCTCCACCACCGTCTCGCGTGTCGTCGCCGATCTGGCGGCGCGCCGCCTCGTGGTCGAAAGCATTGGGGAAACAGCGGGGCGAGGCCGGCCGGCGGGCGTGCTGATCGCCAATGCGCGGCGCATCGGCGGCAGCGTGATCCATGTCGTCAGCCAGTCGTTGATGGGTGCCTTGGTCGACCTCAACGGCCAGATCATCGCCGAGCGCGGGGTCGCGATCTCGCCCGAGGCCGATAATGAGGCGATGTCGCGCGCGATGTGCGGCCTGGCGGCTGAGCTGAAGGAGGCGACGCCGCTCGGCATGGCCCATGCCGGCACGGTGGTTTCGCTATCGGGCCTGCTCGATCTGCGGGAGAAGCGCTGGCTGATGGCGTCGCGCTGGCCGCGTATGCGCAATCTCGACATCCAGGCCCTGCTCGATCCCGTCGCCGGCCCGGTCGAGATCTGCCGCAATCTCGACGCGGAATTGCGGGCCCGCGTCGCGCGCGATCCCGGGCGCTTCTCGGGCGGTACGCTGCTGCTGCATTGGGGCTGGGGCATCGGCCTCGCCCATGCGGTCGATGGCGAGCCCCTGGCGCCGGCCGGCGGCCCGTTCGGCGAGATCGGCCATTGGCGTTTCTCGGTGCTCGGCGAGCGGCGCTGCGGTTGCGGCAATACGGCTTGCCTGGAGACCGGCGCGGCGCTGTGGGCGCTGCTGCCGATCCTGCGCAGCCATTGGCCCGAGCTTGACGAGGATGAGGCTGACCTTGGCGAGCAGTTCTCCAGCCGTGACCCGTTGAACGTGCCCGAGATCGACGCGGCCGCGCGCATCCTGGCGCGGGCGCTGGCCAATGCCTGCCGCCTGCTCTTTCCTCAGCGCATCATCGTCAGCGGCCCGCTGGTCGCCAATGCCCGGCTCTGGGCACATTTCGATGCGCTGTTCCGGGCCGAGGGCGCGATGGAAGGGCTCGCCGTGCCGCAACTGACCAGCGTGCGCGCGAGTCAGGATCACGAGATCCAGGGCGCGGCGGCGCCGTTGCTCCGCCGCGCCACCGAGGCGCTCCTGAAAGGGCCGTGACAAGGCCGCTCCAAGCTCAGGACAGCGGCCAGCCCTTGGGCGAGGATACGGCCCGCATCACGCCGCGCAACTCCGCCAGACCTTTCAGCCTGCCGATGATCGGGTAGCCGGGATGAGTCGGCCTGCCGATGTCGTCGAGCAATTCATGGCCATGGTCGGGCCGCATCGGGATACGCCAGTTTTCGTCGCCCGCGAGGCGGCGGCGTTCCTGCTCCTCCAGCAGCACCGAGACCAGCGCGACCATGTCGGTGTCGCCGTCGAGATGGTCGGCTTCCATGAAGGAGCCGTCCGGCTCCTTGGCGACATTGCGCAGATGGGCGAAATGGATGCGGCTGGCGAAGCGCTTGGCGATGGCGGGTACGTCGTTGTGCGGGCCGGCGCCGAGCGAGCCCGAGCACAGGGTCAGCCCGTTGGCGATGCTGTCCACTGCGCCGAGCACGAAGGCGATGTCGTCGCCGCCCGAGACGATGCGCGGCAGGCCCATCAGCGAGCGCGGCGGATCGTCGGGATGGATGGCGAAGCGCATGCCGAGCTCTTCGGAGGTCGGGATGATCTCGCGCAGGAAGCGCGCCAGGTTCTCGCGCAGGATCGCCGGCGTGATGCCGCGATAGCGGTCCAGCATGCGCCGGAGGCCGGGAATGTCGTAGCGATCGAAGGCGCCGGGTAGCCCGGCCATGATCGTCGCCAGCAGCTGCGCCTTGGTGCTTTCGGAGGCGGTCTTGGCCCAGTGCCGCGCGGCTTCCAGAGTGGCGGGGGTGAATTCGGCTTCCGCGCCCGGCCGCTCCAGCATGTAGCAGTCGAAGGCGGCGAATTCGATGATGCCGAAGCGCAAGGCGCGGCCGCCGCCGGGCAGGGGATGGGCGAGCTCGGTGCGCGTCCAGTCCAGCACCGGCATGAAGTTGTAGCAGATCGTCTTGACGCCGCAGGCCGCGAGGTTGCGCATCGAGGCGCGATAATTCTCGAAGAGCGGGGCGAGGTCGCCTTCGTTCAGCTTGATCCGCTCATGGATTGGCAGGCTCTCGACCACGCTCCAGCGCAGGCCGAGCGACGGGTCGGCGGCGATCAGCGCCTTGCGCTCCTCGATCGCGGCAATGCTCCAGACCTCGCCATAGGGGATGTCGTGCAGGGAGGTGACGATCCCGCGCGCGCCCGTCTGCCTGATCTGCGACAGCCCGACCGCGTCCTTCGGGCCGAACCAGCGCCAAGTTTCTTCCATAACGTCTCTCCCTGCGGGCGCTTGCTGCGCTGCCAGTGTCTTGCAATGTCTCGTCTCAGTCCCGTGGCGGGCCGAGTCTGCTCTTGTCGAAGGCGTCGACATGCGCTTGTGCGATCGCCTCGATCGCGTCGAAAACGGTGCGCAGATGGGCGCGCATCGCAGCTTCCGCGCCGCTCGCATCGCCGCGGCCGACGCAAGCGGCGATCTCCTGGTGTTCCCTGAGGATCATGTCCGACCAGGACGGCGTCTCCAGCGAGAGGCAGCGCACCCGGTCGAGCTGCGCCTTGACCGCTTCGATCATGCTCCAGACCGAAGGGTAGCCGGCAAGGCGCGACAATTCGGCATGGAAGCTCTCATCCAGGCGAAAGAAGCTCTTGCGGTCGCCTGCCGCCATGGCCTGGCCCTGCTGCGCGACGAGAGCGTCGAGCCGCGCCTTGCCGGCGGCGTCGATGCGCTCGGCCGCCAGGACGACGGTGCGGCATTCCAGCGTTTCGCGCACGAACTGGCTGTCATGGACGGCTGCAAGGTCGATCGGCGCGACGAAGGTGCCGGCTTGCGGCCGCACGAGGAGGAAGCCCTCATCGACCAATCGCTTGAAGGCTTCTCGCACCGGCGTGCGGCTGACCCCGAACTGCGCCGCCATGCGCGCCTCCGACATCGCCTTGCCCGGCAAGATCGCGGCGTCGAGGATATTGGCCCGAAGCGCACGGTAAATCTGATCGGCGCTTTGTCCCGCCGTGGAGAAGGTCATTGCATTCTCACTCGCTAGTATACTAGCATACCAATGCCGCGATCAGAGCGTCAACCGTCCTCGGGCGGAAGGCGTCACGGAGTTGCAAAGGGGAGACCCGGCGCGATCTCCGAAGGAAACAACACAGCGGTGGACATTGTCGGGGAAGAGGCCATGGCACGGGACAGGACCAGCGCGGACGCATCTCGCCTCGAGTGCGCTCTCCCAGCAGCGCTTGCCGTCTCGCCTCTCAGCGCATGATCTTGCCCGTGTTTTCGCTCGGCCCCATTCTCTTGGTCGACGCCTTGCCCTTGTTCAACGCTTGGCCCTTGTTCAACGCTTCGCTCCCGCCTGCTCCAGGCGGCCTGCGCCTGCCCTCAATCCCGTGGCTTCCATGACAATACACGCAGCGAATTTCCACGAGCTCAGGCTCGATCGACTCAGTCGCGATTTCGGCACGCACAACGCGCTGAAGGACGTCTCCCTGACGATCAAGAAGGGCGAGTTCATCGCGCTTCTCGGCCCGTCGGGCTGCGGCAAGTCGACGACGCTGAACCTGATCGCCGGCCTCCTGCCCGCCACGGGCGGCGGCATCTGGCTCGACGACAAGCGCATCGACCCGCTGCGGCCCGAAGAGCGCGGCTTCGGCATGGTGTTCCAGAACTACGCGCTGTTTCCGCATATGAATGTCCGCCGCAATATCGGCTTCGGGCTCAAGATGCGCGGCCTGCCCAAGGCCGAGATCGACAAGCGCGTCGACGAGGCGGCTGCGCTGGTGCGCCTGCAAAGCCAGGTCGACAAGCTCCCCGGCCAGCTTTCAGGCGGCCAGCAGCAGCGCGTTGCGATCGCCCGCGCCATCGTGGTCGAGCCGCCGCTGGTGCTGATGGACGAGCCCTTGTCCAATCTCGACGCCAAGCTGCGCCTCGAGATGCGTGCCGAAATCCGCCGCATCCACAACACGCTGGGCGCGACCACGATCTACGTCACGCATGACCAGGAGGAGGCCCTGTCGCTCGCCGATCGCATCGTGGTGATGCGCGACGGCGAGGTCCGCCAGGTCGGGGTGCCGGAGGATCTGTTCTCGCGGCCCGATCATCTCGACGTCGCCGAGTTCATGGGTTTCCGCAACGTCGTGGCCGGGCGCGTCACCTCCGTCGATGGCGGCGTCGCGCAAGTCGCGGTCGGCTCTGCCAGCGTGACCGGGCGCGTGCGCGGCGCCGTCACTGCGGGTGCGGCCTGCCATGTCGCGATCCGGCCGGAAGACCTGAATCCGAGCACCGAAGGCGGGCTCAAGGCGACGATCATCTCGACCGAATTCCGCGGCCGCGAATTCGTCGGCTTCGCGCGCATGGAGGACGGCACCGACCTGTCCTTCCTGGCTCACACCAAGCTGGAACCCGGCACGAATGTCACGCTGGGAGCCGATCCCGAGCGCGTGCTCGTCTTCGGCGGGGGGGCGGCATGAGCGCTGTTCCCGACACGATCCCGCTGAAGCAGCGGCTTGCGGCTCGCGGCGTCGATGGTTTGACCCTGCTGGTCCTGCCGGCGGTGCTGTTCCTGCTGGCGCTGTTCGTCTACCCGTTCCTTTACGGGTTGGTGTTGTCCTTCAATCCCAAGAGCGGCGGCGCGCTGGCGAACTACATCAAGTTCTTCTCCGACTCGTTCCTGTACGGCACGATTGCGACGACGCTCTGGCTCGCTCTGCCGGTGACGTTCCTGACCTTGCTTTTTGCGGTTCCGATCGCCTTCCGCGTCAGGCTGCTGCAGCATCAGCGCCTGCTGACGACGCTATTGGTGATCCCGATCACGCTCGGCACCGTGCTGGTCGCGCAGGGGCTGCTGAACTATCTCGGCCCACAGGGCTGGTTCAACCGGACCCTGCTGACTCTCGGCCTGATCTCGACCCCGATCAAGCTCCTGCACAATTACTGGGGCGTCGTGATCTCGCTGGTGATCACCGGCTTCCCCTTCACCTTCCTGCTGACGCTGTCCTATCTCTCGGGCATCGATCCGGCGCTGGAGCGAGCGGCGGCGACGCTGGGGGCGGGCCCCTGGCAGCGCTTCAAGACGATCATGTTCCCGCTGCTGCTGCCGGGGCTGGCGATCACCTTCTGCCTCAGCTTCGTGCAGGCCTTCTCGGTGTTTCCCTCGGCCGTGCTGCTGGGCGCGCCGGCGGGGCCGACGCGGGTGATCTCGATTGCGGCCTATCAGGCCGCCTTCGAGGAGTATGATTATTCGATGGCCTCGGCGGTGGCGATGATCATGGGCGTGGTTCAGCTCGGGATCGTCGTTCTGGTCCTGAGCGCACGTGGCCTGCTTTATCGCGGCCCGGCCGGCGGCGGGAAGGGCTGACGATCATGGTTGCAGATACCCGCCTCTCGACGAAGCTCTGGGCCGCCGCCAACTGGGCTGTCATCGGCTTCTTCCTGCTCAACCTGCTGGCGATGATCGCCACCGTGGTGACGAGCTCCTTCGCCACGCGCTGGCTCGGCACCTGGTTCCCGGCCGGCTGGACCATACGCTGGTACTCGGCCGCCTGGGCTGAATTCCAGCTCGACGAGGTGCTGAGCGTCACCTTCCAGATCGTGTTCCTGGTGGTCCTCCTGTCGGGATTGATCGGCGTGCCCGCTGCCTATGCGCTGGCGCGGCGCGAATTCCCCGGAAAGCGGCTCGTCATGCTGCTGTTCCTGCTGCCGCTCCTGGTGCCGCCGATCACTTTCGGCATTCCGCTGGCGACGGTGCTCTACCGGCTCGGCCTCGCCGGGCAGATGTCGGGCGTCGTGCTCGCCAATCTGGTGCCGACCGTGCCCTTCGTCATCCTGGTGATGATCCCCTTCATCGAGCAGATCGACACCAAGATCGAGGCGGCGGCGCGCGTCTTCGGCGCCAACACCTTCAAGCTCTTCGTGCATGTGCTCCTGCCCTTGCTGATGCCGGGCATTCTCGCCTCGCTCCTGCTCGTGCTGGTGCGCACCATCGCGATGTTCGAATTGACCTTCCTCACCGCGGGGCCGACCAGCCAGACCCTGGTGGTGGCGCTCTACTACGCCGTCTTCGCGGCCGGCGTGCGCGCCGTGCAATCGATCGACGCGATGGCGGTGGTCTACATGGTCACGACGTTGATCTGGCTCGTGATCGCACTGCGCTTCGTCAACCCGACGCAGATCGTCGGGCGGGGAGGGCGGCGCTGACGTGATCTAGCGCAGCCGGCTTAAAGCCGGCTGCGGAGGGATGAATTCAAGGCCCCGGCGCGCCCTGTCAAAAGGGGGCGGATAGAGGGTCGAACCTTCAGGGAGAGAGCCATGACAGATTCGACATATCCGACACGCAGACGCGTCGTGGCCGGCGCGGCGGGACTTGCCGCGCTGGCAACGACGGGGGCCCGCGCCCAGGCCGCGCCGGTGGCGCTCAACATCATCGATGTCGCGGGCAATCTGCAATTGACGCAGGCCGCGATCGAGCGCTTCGGCAAAGACAATCCCAAGCTGATCTCGCGATTGAATTTTTCGCGAGCGCCCTCGCCGGAACTGCCGGCGAAGCTCAAGGCGCAGCAGGAGGCCAACCGCGTCGATATCGACCTCGTCCTGACCGGGCCGGGCGCGATGTCGGACGGCATCCAGCAGGGCCTGTGGGTCGATGTCTGGAAATCGCATACGGCGAAACTGCCCAAGGCCGAGGAGGTCTATCACGAGCAGGCGCTGATGATGCAGCGCAATTTCGGCCAGAACGAAGGCGTCGCCGTCGTCTATTCGCCGTCGGGCCCGCTCTTCGAATATGCGCCCGAACGCCTCAAGGTCGTGCCCAAGACGGCCGAGGAGTTCCTGACTTACGTCAAGCAGAACCCGAAGCGCTTCACCTATGCCCGGCCGGTCAATTCCGGCCCCGGCTGGACCTTCCTGCAGGGCCTGCCTTACATCCTCGGTGATGCCGATCCGTCCGACCCGATGAAGGGCTGGGACAAGAGCTGGGCCTATCTCAAGGAGCTCGGTACCGGCATCGACTACTATCCCGGCGGCACCACGCCGACGATGAAGGAACTCGGCGAGGGTACGCGCGACGTCATCGTCTCGACGCTGGGCTGGGACATCAATCCGCGCGCGCTCGGCATCGTGCCGAAGGAGGCCAAGGTCTTCGTGCTCGCCAACACGCACTGGATTCCCGACACCCAGTTCATGTGCATCCCCAAGGGCGTGCCGGCCGACAAGATCGCCGTGCTGCTGGCGCTGATGTCGCATATGCTGAAGCCCGAGGCGCAGGCCGCGACCTATGACAAGGGCTATTTCTACCCGGGGCCGGCGGTGAAGGGCGTGACGCTCGCCATGGCGCCGCAGGAAAGCCGCGACGTCCTCAATGAATATGGCCGCCCGGAATATGACGATCTCATCGCCAAGCTGCCGACCAGGCCGCCCTTGACGCCGGAGCGTCTCGTCGCCGCCTTCCGGCGCTGGGACCAGGAGATCGGCGTCGGGCACGGAGCACCGAAATAGGATGCGCTTCGCCGCCACAGGGCTGGACCACCGCCATATCTTCCACATGGTGGGCGGACTCATCGAGGCTGGCGCGCAATGCGTCGGCTTCGATCCGCGGACCAGCGACGAGCGCGTGCTGTCAGGCTTCCGCGAGCGCTTTCCCGCTCTCGCGCCGCGCAGCACGGACGAACTGCTCGACGACCCCTCGATCGAGCTGATCGTCTGCGCCGGCATTCCCGATGAGCGCGCCGCGCTCGCGATCCGTGCGATGCGGGCGGGCAAGGATGTCATGGTCGACAAGCCCGGCGTCACCACGCCGGCGCAACTGGCCGAAGTCGAGGCGGTTGTGGCGGAGACCGGGCGCATCTTCTCGGTCTGCTTCTCCGAGCGCTTCATCGTTCCCGCGACCATCATCGCCGGCAAATTGGTCGCGGACGGAGCGATCGGGCGCGTCGTGCAGACGATCGGGCTCGGCCCGCATCGGCTCAATCGCGCGATCCGGCCCGGCTGGTTCTTCGACAAGGCCAGGTTCGGCGGCATCCTGACCGATATCGCCTCGCATCAGATCGACCAGTTCCTGCACTTCACCGGTTCGCGCGAGGCCGAGATCGTGGCCTCCGCCACCGGCCATTTCGGCGCGAACGATCTGCCCGATTTCGAGGATTTCGGCGAAATCCTGCTGCGCAGCCCGCAGGCCGGCGGCTACATCCGCGTCGACTGGTTCACCGCCGATGGCCTGCCGACCTGGGGAGACGGACGGCTCACCATCCTGGGGACCGAGGGCACGATCGAGCTGCGCAAGTATGTCGATGTCGCAGGCCGACCGGGGACCGACCATGTCTTCCTCGTCGACAAGGTCGGCACGCGCCATATCGACGCCTCGCAGGAGCCATTGACCTACTTCCGCAATCTCGTCGCCGATATCGGCGCGCGGACGGAGACGGCCATGGCGCAGGCCCATGTCTTCACGGTCTGCCGGCTGGCGCTGGAGGCGCAGGCCAAGGCTGTTGGGTTGCAGGGGAAAACGCCAAGGAGTCTGGTTGCGTGACGGGCAAGATCGGCATCGCCATCATCGGGCTTGGACCGGCTTCGCTGCCGCATTCCAAGAGCCTGCTCGATCTCGCGGATCGCAGCCAGGTGCGCTGGGCGGTCAGCCGCTCGCAGGCGCGCGCTGAGGCCTTTGCCGGGCAGTTTCCCTTCCCGGTGACGACCGATCTCGACGCCGTGCTGGCGGACCCCGCCGTCGATGCAGCGATTGTTCTGACGCCGCCGAGCAGCCATCTCGATGCGTCGGCACGCTGCTTTGAGGCCGGCAAGCATGTCCTGGTCGAGAAGCCGCTGGAACTGACGAGCGCGCGCGGCGCCCGCCTCGTCGCGGCTGCGCGAAAGGCCGGCAAGGTCTTCGGCGTCGTGCTGCAGCATCGCTTCAGGCCGGCGAGCCTTCGCCTCAAGGCGGCGCTGGACGACGGCGAGCTCGGCAGCATCGAGGCCGCCTTCCTGCGGGTGCCGTGGTGGCGGCCGCAATCCTATTACGACGAGCCGGGGCGCGGCACGCTGGCGCGGGATGGCGGCGGCGTCTTGCTGACGCAGGCGATCCATTCGCTCGACCTGTTCCGTTCGCTGGTCGGCGTTTCCAAGGTCGTGGCGGCGCAGGCCCGCATCACGGCGTTGCACCGCATGGAGACGGAGGACTACGTCTCGGCCCTGCTCGAAACCGGCAGCGGTGCGCCCGCGACATTGGTCGCAACCACGGCCGCCTATCCCGGCCATCCCGAGCGCATCGAGATCATCGGCAGCAAGGGATTTGCCGCATTGGTCGGCGGCCGGCTGGAATTGTCGTTCCTCGACGGCCGCTCCGAGATCGTCGAGGCGGAGGGTTCGACCGGCAGCGGCGCCAACATCATGGATTTCCCGCATGACGCCCATCGCGCCGTGATCGCGGATTTCCTGGATGCGATCAGGCAGGGCCGCGATCCGGTCGTGACCGGTGAGGAGGCGCTGGCCTCTCAGCTTCTCGTCGACGATATCCTCGCGGCGGCAGGCTGGAAGGCTGGCGAGGGAGCCGCGCCATGAGGCCAGGCTCGCGCCGCTCAAGCGTTCTACGGCAGGCGGGTCTCCGGCCGCAGCCGCACGATCTCGGCGCAGGCGAGCAGCAGATGGTAGAGCACGCGCACCGGAACGGGCTCGATGATGGCCTGCCCGGCGCTGTCGATCTGGTTGATCCAAAGCCCGGTCTTGCGATCGACGAAGCGGTCGAACATCAGGCGCAGATGGCCGTCGAGCCGAGTGGTGGCGATCTCGTCGCCCTCGAACTCGATCCGTGCGACAAGCGCCTTGAGATATTCGGTCTGGGGCCAGAGCAGCGCCGCGCCGTTCAGAACCGCTCCGTTGGGGTCGATCTCGTTGATGACGGGATGCGTCTTGCCTTGATCGCGGTGCCGCTCGGCGAAGCCATAGAGCCGGCGTGCGTCGATGCGGGCGCTGGCGGAATGCGTCAGCCGCTCATGGTGATAGAGCAGCCAGGTCCACTCGTAATGGTGGCCAGGCTCGCGGACGAGGCCGCGCGGTTCCGGCCAGGCGCTCCAATCCTCGCCGAAGAACTCCCCGAGCGAATCCGTCGCCTCATCGAGCATGCGCCTGCGCATCAGCGCGACGATGGTGTCCGCGCGGGCGAGCCAGCGCCTGTCGCCGCTGGCCTCGGCCAGAGCGTGGCAGGCTTCGAGCAGGTGCATATGCGGGTTCTGCCGGCGCGGCAGGGTGCCCAGTGTGTCCTCCCTGAAGCCGCCGTCGGGATGGGCGAGCTGCGTCTCGATGAAGCCCATCACCTCTTCGGCCCGCGCCAAGGCCAAGCCATCACCGCTCGCCCTGGCGAACCAGCCGAGCGAGAACAGCACGAAAGCGAGGTCGTAGAAATCCGACCTGGTATCGACGACCTCTCCGCTCGCCCTGCAGCGATAGCAGAAGCGGCCATCGGGGCGCCGGCAGGTCTCCCAGAGGAAGGTCATGCCGTGGCGTGCGGCGTCCAGCGCACCGGGCACGCCGAGCAGATGCGCGTGGCTGAAGACATAGGTCAGGCGCGCCGTCACCAGCGTGCTGCGGATGTCGCTGCCGGAGGCCGCGCCGCCGGGCTCGAGCATCTCGACGAAGCCCGGCCGCGTGGGGTCGTAGACGCGCGCGAGCCAGCCCGGCAGCAGCGTTTCCCTCAGCCAGCCGGAAAGCGTGTCGGCGGTGTCGGCAAGCATGGCGTCGTCCTTTGCAGGCCCCGGCGGCGGGAGATCCCGAAGGCGATGTATCGGGACGCCGCGACTTTCGACAAGTGCGCGGTGCGGCCGCGCGCCATCTCATTTCCGCATCCGCCTCGGCGCTGCGGCCAAGGACGTCAGGCCTGACTCGACGGAGTTTCAGCCTGATGAAGCAACCAAGCAAGGGAGATAAATGATGACAGACGATCAGAGGACAAGAAAGCCGGGCGCTTCGCGCCGGCAATTCGTCGAAGGTGGCGCAGCCGTGCTGGCGACCCTGCCGGCGCTGGGTGCGACGGGCGCCTTCGCGCAGGCGCTGGCGCTGCCAAAATCGCCGGTCGCGATCAGCGTGATCGATGTCGGCGGTGCGCTCGCTTTGCTGCAGAAGCCGCTCGAGAATTATCGCGACGCCAAGAAGAACCTGGTCTCGCGCATGACCTTCACCAAGGCGCCGGCGCCGGAGCTGCCAGGCAAGATCAAGGCGATGCAGGAGGCCGGCCGGGTCGATATCGACCTCATCATCGGCGGCCTGGATGCGCTCTCCGCCGGTATCGAGCAGAATCTCTGGGAACCGCTCCTGCCGGCTCACGCCGCATCGCTGCCCGATCCGACCAAGATCCTGCTGAAGGCCGCGCTCGACATGCACAATCTCGGCGGTGGCCAGGGCATGTGCGTGGTCTATTATCCCTCCGGACCGCTGCTCGAATACATGCCGGCCAAGGTCAAGACGCCGCCGACCACGGCCGAGGAACTGCTGACCTGGACCAAGCAGAACCCCAACCGCTTCCTCTATGCTCGGCCGGCCAATTCCGGCCCGGGCCGCACCTTCATCATGGGGTTGCCTTATCTGCTCGGTGACAAGGATCCCAAGGACCCGGTCAATGGCTGGGACAAGACCTGGGCCTATCTCAAGGAGCTCGGACAGAACGTCGAATACTACCCGACGGGCACTGGCGCGACGATGAAGGAGCTCGGCGACGGCTCGCGCGACATGATCGTCTCGACCACCGGCTGGGACATCAATCCGCGTGCGCTCGGCATCGTGCCGAAGGAAGCCAAGATCCAGACGCTGAAGGGTTTCCACTGGGTCTCCGACGCCCAGTACATGTTCGTGCCCAAGGGTGTCTCCAAAGAGAAGCTCGCCGTCATCCTCGACCTGATCAGCCACACGATGACGCCGGCGCAGCAAGCCTTCACCTATGACGAGGGCTATTTCTATCCGGGTCCGGCGGTGAAGGACGTGCCGCTCTCGATGGCGCCCGAAAGCAGCCAGAAGGCGATCGCTGAATATGGCCGGCCCGAATATGCCGACCTGATCGCCAATAATCCGATCGAGACGCCGCTGACGCCCGACAAGATGGTCGTGGCCTTCCGCCGTTGGGACGAAGAAGTCGGCACCAAGCGGAAATAACTCTTCCGCCGACTAGAGCATTTCCGCGTTTCTCCGAATCGCGGAAATGCTCTAGCTCCTTGTTTTATCGCATTTTCTTCACGCGAGCCGGTGTCCACTTCGCTCGAAAATGCTCTAGCTCTGGCCTGAAACGAAAAGGCGGCGCGGTTCATCCGCGCCGCCTTTTTCGTATGGGCTCGGTCTCTCGGTTCAGGCGGCTTGCGCGAGGAACCGTTCGGCGTAGTGGCAGGCGACCAGGCGTTGGTCGAGCTCCCGGGCTGGCGGGCGCTCGCTGCGGCAGAGATCCGTCACATGCGGGCAGCGGGTCGAGAAGACGCAGCCCTTGGGCGGGTTTAGCGGCGAGGGCAATTCGCCCTTCAGCACGATGCGCTCGCGCTTTTCCGTGGTGACGCGCGGCGTCGAGGCGAGCAGAGCCTGGGTATAGGGGTGCAGCGGGCGAGCGAAGATCGCCTGCTTGGGGCCATGTTCGATGGCATGGCCGAGATACATCACCATCACGTCATGGGCGATGTGCCGGACGACGCCGAGATCATGCGAGATGAAGAGATAGGCCAGCCCGAACTCGTCCTGGATATCGGCGAGCAGGTTCAGCACCTGGGCCTGGATCGAGACGTCGAGCGCCGAGACCGGCTCGTCGGCGACCAGCAGTTTCGGCGACAGGATTAGCGAGCGGGCGATCGCGATGCGCTGGCGCTGGCCGCCCGAGAACATATGCGGGTAGCGGCTGTAATGCTCGGGGCGCAAGCCGACCTTGGCCATGATGGCGCGCGCCTTCTCGGTGCGCTCGGCCTTGCTCAGCTTGGTGTTGATCAGCAGCGGCTCTTCGAGGATCGCGCCGATGCGCTTGCGCGGATTGAGCGAGCCGTAAGGGTTCTGGAAGACCATCTGCACCGTGCGGCGCAGCCTCGTCTTCTCCGAGGAAGGCGGGTGGATCGCGTCGAGGCCGTCGAGCGTCAGCGTGCCCGATGTCGGGGTCTCGATCAGGGTGGCCATCCGGGCGAGCGTCGATTTCCCGCAGCCGGATTCACCGACGACGGCGAGTGTCTTGCCGGGTTCGACCGTGAAGGAGACGCGGCTGACGGCCTGCAGGCTCGCCGGCGCGCGGAACAGGCCGCGCTTGACGGGGTAGGTTTGCGTCAGTTCGCGCGCATCGATGACCGGTGTTGTCACGGCGTCGTCTCCGGGGCCGCGAGCTGATTGCCGCCGGCCGCGCGCAGCGCGTCGCGCTGCGGATCGCCGAGCGGGTAATGGCAGCGGATCTGCCCGTCCTGCCAGGGCCGCAGCTCCGGCTGGACCAGGCGGGAATGGTCGGTGGCATAGGCGCAGCGCGGGCTGAACAGGCAGCCCTTGGGCCGGTCATGCAGGCCCGGCACCATGCCGGGAATGGTGGCGAGCCGATGCTCGCCTTCGCTGCGCTCGGGCAGGGCGGCCAGGAGCGCTGCGGAATAGGGGTGCTGCGGGGCAGCGAAGAGCGAGGCGACGTTGCGCTCCTCCATGATCTGGCCGGCATACATCACCATGATGCGCTGCGCCGTCTCGGCGACCACGCCCATATTATGGGTGATCAGGACCAGCGCCATGTCGCGCTCGCGCTGCAGCGAGATCAGGAGATCGAGGATCTGCGCCTGAATGGTGACGTCGAGCGCGGTGGTCGGCTCGTCGGCGATCAGCAGGCGCGGATTGCAGGCGATCGCCATCGCGATCATCACGCGCTGGTTCATGCCGCCCGACAATTGGTGCGGATAGGCCTTCATCCGGCTCTCGGGAGCGGGAATGCCGACCTGCTCGAGCAGTTCGATCGCGCGCCGGCGCGCCGCCTTGCCGTCCATGCCCTCATGCTTCCTGAGCGTCTCGGCGATCTGGAAGCCGATGGTGAAGCAGGGATTGAGGCTGGTGCTCGGCTCCTGGAAGATCATCGCGACATCCTTGCCGGTGAGCTTGCGGCGCTCCCGGTCGGACATGGCGAGCAGGTCGCGTCCACCGAACATCAGGCGGTCGGCGGTGATCTTGCCGGGATAGGCGACGAGGCCCATCAGCGCGAGCATGGTGACGCTCTTGCCGGAGCCGGATTCGCCGACAACGCCGAGGATCTCACCCTCGTCGAGCGTCAGGCTGATGCGGTCGACGGCCTTCAGCGTGCCGGCGGAGGTCGGGAATTCGACGCACAGATTCTCGATTTCGAGCAGCGGCATGGTTCTAGCGTTTCAGTTTGGGGTCGAGGGCGTCGCGCAAGCCGTCCCCGAGCAGGTTGAAAGCGAGCACGGTGATCAGGATCGCCAAGCCCGGCAGCGTCACCACCCACCAGGCGCGCAGCACGAACTCACGCGCATCGGCCAGCATCGTGCCCCATTCAGGCGTTGGCGGTTGCGCGCCCAGGCCGAGGAAGCCCAGCGCTGCGGCGTCCAGGATCGCTGTGGAGACGCCGAGCGTCGCCTGCACGATCAAGGGGGCGGTGCAGTTGGGCAGCACTTCGCTGAACATCAATCGCAGGGTGCCCGCGCCGCTGACCTTGGCGGCGACGACATAGTCCTTCGAGGTCTCGGCGATGACGGCGGCGCGTGTGATCCGGACATAGTGCGGCAGAACCACGATCGCGACGGCCAGCATCGCGTTCATCAAGCCGGGCCCCAGGATCGCGACGATGACGATGGCGAGCAGCAGGCTCGGCATCGTCAGCACGATGTCCATCAAACGCATGATGACGATTTCGGTGATGCCCTTGAAGAAGCCCGCGACCAGGCCGAGCACGATGCCCAGCACCATGGCGAGCGCCACCACGGCGATGCCGATGACCAGCGAGAGGCGCGCGCCATAGAGCAGGCGCGAGAGGATATCGCGGCCAATCGCGTCGGTGCCGAGCGGATAGCTCCACGAGCCGCCTTCCTGCCAGGCCGGCGGCTTCAGGAAGACGGCGTTGTTGGTCAGATAGGGCGAGTGCGGCGCCAGCACCTCGGCGAAGACGGCCGCCAGCAGCACGAGGACGATGACGATGAGGCCGGCAACCGCGCCGCGATTGGCGCTGAAATAGCTCCAGAACTCGCGCAGGGGATGCGGCGGGGCGCCAGCCGGGACGGTCGCGCTCGGAGCTTCCAAGGTTTCAGCGGTCATGGTTCAGCGCCCCTCAACGTGCATGGCGGATGCGGGGGTTGATCAGACCGTAAAGCAGATCGACGAACAGATTGACGCTCATCACCACGACGCCGATCAAGAGCGTGCCGCCTTGCAGGATCGGGTAGTCGCGCCGGCTGATCGCCTCGATCAGCCATTTGCCGATGCCCGGCCAGGAGAAGATCGTCTCGGTCAGGATCGCGCCGGTGAACAGCACGCCGACCTGCAGGCCGATGACCGTGATCACCGGGATCAAAGCGTTGCGCAGGGCGTGCAGCGCGACGACGCGCAAAGGCGCCATGCCCTTGGCGCGCGCGGTGCGGATATAGTCCTCGCCCAGCACCTCCAGCATGGCCGAACGCGTCATGCGCGCGATCACGGCGAGCGGCACGGTGCCGAGCACGATCGAGGGCAGGACGAGGTGCGACAGCGCCGATTTGAAGGCGTCCCAATCGCCCGCCAGCAGGCTGTCGACAGTGAGGAAACCGGTGACGGGCTCGATGTAGTATTGAACCGCGATGCGGCCCGAGACCGGCGTGATGCCGAGCTGGACCGAGAACAGCAGGATCAGCAGCAGGCCCCACCAGAAGATCGGCATCGAATAGCCGGTCAGCGACAGGCCCATCACGCCGTGGTCGAAGATGGAGTTTCGCTTGACCGCGGCGATGATGCCGGCGGGCAGTCCGATCGCGAGCGCGATGAAGATAGCGCAGAGCGCGAGCTCGATCGTCGCCGGGAAGAGCGCGTTGAATTCCGAGATCACGCTCTCGCGGGTGACGATCGACTTGCCGAGATCGCCATGCAGCACGCGGCCGATATAGATGCCGTACTGGACCAGCAGGGGCTGGTCGAGGCCGAGCTCCTTGCGCAGCATCTCATGGCGCGTCGCGTCGATGCCGCGCTCGCCGGCCATGGTCTCGATCGGATCGCCAGGCACGAGCCGGATCAGGAAGAAGGCCAGCATCGTGATGCCGATGAAGGTCGGGATCACGAGACTGACGCGTGTGAGGATGAAGCGAAGCATCGGAGCCCCAGTCTTGTCGGCCTGTTCGCCGCGTGAACCGATCGTCGCGACAGATTTTATTTGGTCCTGTTACAACGAGGTCGAGCGCGCCTGCAAATCCTGCCTGTGGATTAGGCAATCCGGGCGCGGCTTTGAGAGGTCCGCGCCTGGTTTTTCAGGTCATTTCGCCAGCGAGACGCCGACGAAGGGCTGACCGCCGAAGAAGTGGATCTTGTAGTCTTTGACGTCCTTGCGCACCGGCGTGAAAGCCTGCGCATTGGCGAAGAGCAGTCCGCCGACATCCTCCTGGAAGATCTCCTGCATGCGTACGAACATCTTGGTGCGCTCGGCCTGGTCGGTGATGGTGTTGGCCTTGGTCAGGAGGTCGGAGAACTCCTTGTTGCACCAACGCGCCCGGTTGGCGCCGGATTTGACGCCGTCGCAATGCCAGCCAGAGAGCAGGATCTGGCTCGGATCGGGATAATCCCAGGTGTAGCCGAACATGCCGACCTCATGGTCGCCGGCACGGCCGCGCTTGAGATATTCGCCCCATTCATAGCTCTGGATCTCGGCCTGGACGCCGATCTTGGCCCAGTCGGCCTGGATCAATTCGGCGGCGCGCCGGCCATTGGGCATATAGGCGCGCACCACCGGAATGGCCCAGAGCACGGTCTTGAAACCGTTGGGGTAGCCGGCCTCGGCGAGCAGCGCCTTGGCCTTCTCGGGGTCGTAAGGGCGCGGCTTCAAGGCGTCGTCATGCGACCAGAGCGAGGGTGGCACCAGCGCCGCCGCCTGTTTGCCGGTGCCCTGATAGACCGCATCGATGATGGCGGGGATATTGGTGGCGTAGACCAGCGCCTCGCGCACGCGCTTGTCGTCGAAGGGCTTCTTCTGCTGGTTGAAGGCAAGGAAACTCTGATCGGCAATGCTGCCCGAGAGCATGGTCAGGTTGGAGTCGGCCCGCATCGCCGGCAGGTCGCCGGGATTGGGATAGCGTGCGATCTGGCACTCGCCGGACTTGACCTTGGCGTAGCGCACCGAGGCGTCGGGCGTGATCACGAAGATCAGGTCGTTGACCAGCGCCATGCGATCGCGATTGCCGACGGCCTTGGTCCAATGATCCGGCACCGCCTTGAAGCGGATCGTCGCATCCTTCTGATAGACGACGAGGGAGAAGGGGCCGGTGCCGATCGGCGCCTGATTGACCTGCTCCGGCGTGCCTGCCTTCATCATCGCATCGGCATATTCGGCCGAGAGGATCGACATCGGCTCGACCGAGAGCGCGCTCAGGAGCGGTGCGTAGGGCTTGGTTAGCGTGACCTTGAGGGTGTAGTCGTCGAGCTTCTCGACCGCCTTCAGGCTCGGCTTTACGATCTCGCCGAAGAACTGGTAATTCGAGCCGCCGACTTTGTAATAGGGGTGGTTCTCGTCGAACATCCGCGTGATCGTGAAGATCACGTCGTCAGCGTTGAAGTCGCGCGTCGGCGTGAAGATCTTGCTGGAGTGCCACTTCACGCCGCGGCGCAGCTTGAAGGTGTAGGTCAGGCCGTCATCCGAGATCGTCCAGGATTCGGCGAGGCTGGGAATGATCTGCGAGCCGCCGCGCTCGGTCGTGACCAGCTTGTCGTAGATCTGGGCTGCGACATCATAAGCGGTGTTCTGCGACGAGAATTGTGGGTTGAGGAAATCGGGGCTGGCCTCGGAGCAAACGACGAGCGCCTGCGCGCCAGCCGTACTTGGCTGCAGAAGGGCGCTCAAGCCAAGGGCCGCCGCGGCGGCGAACATGCGAACGGACATCGTGGTCTCTCCGAAGCCTATCAAAGGCAGAGCTGGACTCGAGAACCGGTTTCCGCCTTTGACAAAACCTGCTCTAGCAAAACGGGCGCGGCTCGAAAGCCGCGCCCAGCCGTCAATGCATCAGGCGGGCCAAGGCCTCAATTGGCGATGTCGACGCCGTAGAAGACATGGCGGCTGAAGGGCGAAAGCTTGAAGTCCTTCACCTCCTTGCGGATCGGCTTCAACTGCACTGCGTGCGCAATGGTGAACCAGGGCGACTGCTCCTTGAAGATCACCTGAGCCTGGCGATAGAGCTCGGTGCGCTGCGCCGGGTCGGAGACCGTCTTGGCCTTCTGCACCAGCTCCTCGAAGGCCGGGAAGCAGAACTTGGCGACGTTGGAGCCGTTGGTCTTGGCGGAATCGCAGCCGAGCAGGGTGTGCAGGAAGTTGTCGGGATCGCCATTGTCGCCGGTCCAGCCGAGCATGCCGGTCTGGTGTTCGCCATTCTGCATGCGCTTGCGGTACTCGCCCCACTCAAAGCTCTTGATCTCGGCCTTGACGCCGACCTTGGCGAGGTCGGCCTGCATCAATTCGGCGATGCGCTTGGCGTTGGGATTATACGGACGCTGCACCGGCATCGCCCAGAGGTCGATCTCCATGCCATTGGGGTAACCCGCCTCGGCCAGCGCCTTCTTGGCGGCTTCCGGATCGAAGGGGTCGTCCTTGATCGTCTCGTTATAGGACCACATCGAGGGCGGGATCGGGTTGGTCGCGGCGATGCCGCTCGACAGATAGACCGCGTCGATGATCGCCTTCTTGTTGATCGCCATATTGACTGCGTGGCGGACCTTGACGTTGTCGAAGGGCTTCTTGGTGGTGTTGTAGGCGAGATAACCGATGTTCAGGCCCGGCTGCTCCAGGATCTGGACATTGGCGTCCTTCTTCATCGCTTCGAGATCGGCCGGATTCGGATAGGGCATGACATGGCATTCGCCCTTCTGGAGCTTGGCCCAGCGGACGGAGGCGTCAGGCGTGATCGCGAAGATCAGGTCGTCGATCTTGGCCTTGCCGGCCCAGTAATCGGGATGCGCCTTGTAGCGGATAATCGCGTCCTTCTGGTACTGCACCAGCGAGAACGGGCCGGTGCCGATCGGATCCTGGTCGATCTTTTCAGGTGTGCCGGCCTTGAGCATGGCGTCGGCATATTCCTTCGACTGCACGCTGGCGTACTGCATCGCGAGGTCGGAGAGGAACGGCGCTTCGGGTTGGTTGAGCGTGATCTTGACGGTGTAGTCGTCGATCTTCTCGACTGATTTCAGCAGCTTGGGCATGCCCATGTCGTTGAAATAGGAGTGGTTCGAGCTGGTGACCTTGAAATAGGGGTCGCTCTCCTTCCACTGCCGGTCGAGCATGAAGATGAAGTCGTCGGCGTTGAAGTCGCGCGTCGGCTTGAAGGCGCGGGTGTTGTGCCACTTCACGCCCTTGCGCAGGCTGAAAGTGTAGGTCAGCCCGTCCGCCGAGATATCCCATTTCTGGGCGAGAGCCGGCTCGACCTTGGTGCCGCCGCGCTCGAACTGCACGATGGTGTCGTAGATCTGGGTGTTGGCGTCGAAGGAGGTGCCGGTCGTGTTGATACTCGGCGCGAAATTCTCGGGGCTGCCTTCGGAGCAATAGACCAGGGTCTTGGCCATCAGCGGCTGCGCCGCCATCAAGGCCGACGCCGAGAGCGTGGCCAGCAAAATCTTCTTCATGATCAGCTTCCCCAGTGTGTGATCGCGCGGATCAGGGTCGTTCATGCCCAACTCCGTCCGATCTTTTCATGGGACCATGGCGCGAGCCTCGGCCCGGCCGGAATTTGGTCCCGATTGGGGCGGAGCTTATTGGAATGCGAGCAAGCTGGGTAGCGGATTTGCTGGGGTTGCAAGGCGGGGCGTCTTATCCAAATGGCTCAGATGCATGGTACAGGATCGTCTTGACGGTCGTCTCAGCGACAGAAATCGGCGCAAGCCTGGTCCCAGAACGGCGTGTTGGCTGCCGGCTGCGGAATCGACGGGCGCGGCTTGCTACCCGGCAGGTCGGCCGGCGTCGGGCTGACCTGGTCCCACCAGCCATGGGCGCATTGCGAGCGCCAGGCCATCTGGTCGGAGATCGAGGTGCCCTCGCGCGCGAGCACTGCGTCCAGAGCCTCGCAGCTCTGGCGCAGAATGGCGTCATGCGCGTCCGAGGGGGTGTTGGCGTAGTCGTGGAAGGCCTCGGTAAAAGCCTCCATCTCGCGGGCGATATGGGGCCATTGCGTGCGTTCGAGATTCCAGGCCTGCATCCACTCGCTCACGACGGTCTCCACAGCCTCGGCCTTCGGCTTGTCGGCGACCTTGCGCGCGGTCGTCAGCATGTGACGCATCAATTCGGCGCGGGCGTGGATATGGCGGGCGGCGAGTGCGGCTTGCTTCATGCGTGCGATGGCGCCGGCCGCTTCCTGCTGAAGCTCTTCGACGAAATGGGGCATGCGGGTTTCCTTGAGGGCGCACCGACGGCTTCCGGTCAGGGGAGGGTGGCGAGGCGCTGGGTCATGCGCTCGAACAGTTCATGGGCTTGCACGCCCGCGACGACATGGGCATTGGCCGGGCGCTTCAGCCGGCCGTTCCAGTCGATCGTCGTGCGGCCGCGCTGGGAGCCGTCCGAGGTCTCGACTGCGACGAAGCAATCGCGTCCCTCGAACAGTTCGGGCCAGAGCAGGAAGGCGATGACGCAAGGGTCGTGCATCGGGTGGCCGGCCGTGCCGAGGCCGCCGGGCCGCGGCCGTGTCAGCATGCCATGGATCGCTTTGCCGGTCGCGGTGCCGAGCGCGCCGAGGCTTGCGACCTGCTGATGGCTCGCGATCGCCTGATGCGTCACGCCCAGGCCCATCATCACGATCGGTCGGCCTGAAGCATAGACGATCGCGGCGGCATGGGGGTCGACATAGATGTTGAACTCGGCTGCCGGCGTCATGTTGCCGAGCCCGAGCGCGCCGCCCATCGAGACGATGCGCTTCACCTTCGGCAGAATGTCGGGCGCGAGGCGGAAGGCGAGCGCGAGATTGGTCAGCGGCCCGAGCGGGCAGAGCGTGACACTGTCATCGGGCGCAGCGCGGCAGAGTGCGATGATCGCCTCGACGGCATGGCCGGGCGCGGGCTCGCTTTGGGGCGGCGGCAGATCGGCGCCGGCCAACCCGTCCGGCCCGCTGACGAATTCGGCGGTTTCGAGCGGGACGAGCAGGGGGTTTTCCGCACCACGATGGACGGGTGTCTCGGCGCCGGCAAGCTCACGGATGCGCAGCGCATTCGCCGTCGTCTGGGCGACGGGGACATTGCCGGCGACCGTCGTGATGGCGCGCAGATCGAGCTGCTGGGTGCTGGCGAAAGCGAGCAGCAGGGCAACCGCGTCGTCCTGGCCCGGATCAGTGTCGATGATGATCGTCTCACGCATCGCTTCAGGCCGCCTTGGCGTTGCCGCTCATGATCATATGGGCGATGTCGTCGGCGCTGAGATCGCCGATCGGTCGGTCGACATATTTGCGGCCCGCTCCCATGATCACGACCCGGTCGGCCAGCGCCACGACATCGCGCATATTGTGGCTGATCAGGATCACGGTGCGCCCGTCCGCCTTGAGCTTGCGGATCAGGTCGAGCACCAGCGCCGTCTCCTTGACGCCGAGCGCCGCCGTCGGCTCGTCCATGATGATGATCTCGGCGTTCCAGCGCAGGGCACGCGAGATCGCGACCGCCTGGCGCTGGCCGCCGGAGAGCCGCTCCACTGGGCGGTCCATGTCGGCGACAGTGACCGAGAGCTGCGCGAGGAAGCCGCGCGCCTGCTCGCGCATCTGCGCCTTATCGAGCACGCGCAGGAAGGGCAGCAAGACCGGCCTCGTCAGCTCCGAGCCCATGAAGACGTTCTGGGCGATGGAGAGGCGCGGGGCAAGCGCGAGATCCTGGTAGATCGTTGCGACGCCGTGCTTGAGGGCCTCCTGCGGCGAGGCGAAAGCGACTGGCTTGCCGCGCATGGCGAGCGCGCCGGCCGTCGGTTCCTCCGCGCCGGAGATGACCTTGATCAGGCTCGACTTGCCCGCGCCATTGTCGCCGCAGATCGCCACGACCTCGCCGGGGAAGATGTCGAGATCGACCTCGCGCACGGCAGCGACGGCGCCATAGCTCTTGCTGACGCCGCGCAGCGAGAGGAGGGGAGTTGCTTCAGTCATATGTCGGAACCGGTTCGCAAAAGGCGTGGCGCCCTTCCCGTCATGCTCGCCCTTGTGGCGAGCATCCACGTCTTGAACACGACCCTCGACCAGCGAAGACGTGGATGGTCGGGACGAGCCCGACCATGACGGGTGAGGGAGCGCACGGACCCCTTCAAGGCTTCACTTCAGGAACTTGTCGACATTGGTCTTGTCGACCAGCACAGCCTCGGTGAAGAGATAGGGACCGCTGGTTACCGTCTCCTTCGGCTTCTTGTCGACGGCGATGATCTGGATCGCGTCGACCGCCTGCTTGCCCATCTCCTCGAAGGGGATCGAGACCGTCGCCGTGAAGGTCGAGGCCGGGTCGGCGATGCGGGCATAGGTTTCCTTGCCACCATCGACCGAGACCAGCGGGATCTGGCCCTTCTTGATCCCTTGAGCCTGCAGCAGGTCGTCGATGATGTAGGCTTGGCCGTCGAAGGAGGCCCAGATGCCGTTGATCTTGCCCTGGTTCTGCAGCAGCAGCGCCTGCATGCCGGCGCGGACATCATCCCTCCAGCTCTGGGTGCGGGCCATCGAGAACTTGCCGATCTCCTTCACGCCCTGGTTTTCGGCCAGCACATTGTCCAGCACCTTGCCGCGGATGCGCGAGGCGACATTGAGGTCGAAGCGGGCGGTGACGATGCTGCCCTGATAGCCGAGCTGGCCGAGCAGATAGAGCGCGGCATCGGCGCCGATCTTGTATTCATTGCTCTGGATGTCGAAGAGCGCATGCGGGCTCGCGCCCGACTGCACGGTGATCACCGGGATCTTGGCGTCCTTGGCCGCCTTGAACTGGGCGTCGGCCTCGACCGGCTTGCCCATGGCGATGATGATCGCGTCGACCTTCTTGGCGATCAGCGCGTCGAACTGCTCGGCATGCTTGGGCAGCGAGCCCTCCGAGTTCAAAAGCGTCACGCCCCAGCCCTTGGCCTTGGCGGCAGCGGCGGCGGCATTGGCGACGCGCGCATGCGTCTCCGAGGAGAACTGGAAGCCGATGACGCCAACCTCGAAAGCCCCAGCCGATTGGCAAAGCGCGATCAGCGTCGCAGTCGCGACCAGGAATTTGCGAAACCCTGACATGATGAACTCTCCCCCTGTCTTCTAGACCTTGAACGCCGCCTTCTTCATCGCGCTGGCCGAGAAGGCGACCGAGCCGATGATGATGACGCCGAGAACGATATCCTGAGCGTAATAGGGTGCGCCCATCATGACCAAGCCGTTGCCGAGAACCTTCAGCACCAGCGCGGCGAAGACCGTGCCCGGCACATTGGGTTTTCCGGGCTCGAACATGGTCATGCCGAGCAGCACGGCGGCGATCGCATAGAGCAGATAATCGCCTGCCATATTGGGCGCGGCAGAGGATAGGCTCGCCGCCAGCAGCATGGCCGTGATGCCGGCGAAGAGACCGGTCAGCAGCAGGCCGATCCGCTTCATCCTGCCCGTTGCGATGCCGGCGAGCCGCGCGGCTTCATCGGCCTCGCCGGTCGCCACCATATGCGCGCCGGTGCGGGTCCATTTGACCAGGCCATAGGCGAAGAGCGTGACCGCCGTCATCCAGAGGACGAGATTGGGAATGCCGAAGGAGGTGCCGCGCGCCAGCCCGGTGAAGCCGACCGGCCAGCGCCCGACGAAGGCGATGCCCTGCGTGATCATGAAGGCCAGGCCCTTGGCGATCGCCGCCGTGCCTAAAGTCATGATCAGCGAGGGGATGCGCAGCACGGTGACGCCGAAGCCGTTGAACAGGCCGAGCGCGCCGCCGACGCCGATCGCAGCCGCGACGGCGACGATGGGTGGATATTGCGACTGGATCAGCCAGCCACAGACGACGGCTGCCAGGCTCGCCGTCTCGGCGATCGAGAGATCGAGCTCGGCGACGGTGAGGGCGAGTGCGAAGCCGAGCGCCAGGATGGCGAGGCAGCTCGTATCCTTCAGCACATTGACGATATTGGTCGGGCTGGCGAAATTCGGCGCGAAAACCAGGAAGAAGACGATCAGCGCGAGCCCGGCGATCGCCGTGCCGTAATGTCCGACCACGTCACGCCAATTGAGCCCGAGCACGGCCTCAAGCTCCCTTGGCGATGGTCGAGATCGACGGCAGGATCTCGATGCCGCCGGTGATCGGGATCAGCGCGCCGGTGACGAAGGCGGCTCCAGGCGAGAGCAGGAAGGCGATCACGGCTGCGACATCCTCAGGCTTGCCCAGCCGGCCGAGCGGTGTGCGGACCGCCGCGCTTGCGACCAGGGCGTTGAACTGCTGCGCGAAGCCGCCACGCACCATCGGCGTGTCGATGATGCCGGGCGCGACTGCATTGACCCGGATCCCATGCGGGCCGAGCTGCTGGGCCATGCCATAGGTCAAGGTGGCGACGCCACCTTTGGCCGAACCGTAAGCGAGATTTGCACCGCCATTGGCATGGGCGATCGAAGAGATGTGGACGATGGCGCCGCCCTCGCCCTGGGCGATCAATTGCTTCGTCACGGCCTTGGAGATGCGGAAGACCGCCGACAGGTTGATGTCGACGAGCCTGTCCCACTCATCGTCCTCCATCTCGACGAGCTTGACGGGCCGCGTGGCTCCCGCTGCCGTGACGAGATTGTCGAGCCGGCCAAAGCGGGCGATGGCGAGATCGACGAGGTCCTGCGGCAAATCGTGTTCCCGGACATTTCCGGCGAGCGTCGCGACCTCACCGCCTGAGCGGGCGATCCCTTCGGCCATCTCCTCAAGCGGTGCGGCGTCGAGCCCGGAGAGGACGAGCCGATGGCCGGCAGCCGACAGCATTGCGGCAAGTGCGCCGCCGATGCCGCCTGATGCGCCGGTGACGAGCGTGACGGGAGCGCTCATGGCGCGGGCCTCCTTGCGGTCAGGGCGTCGGTGCCGTGCGACAGGGCCGCAAGCTCGGCCGAGATCGGCGCGAGCGCTGCTTCGCTGCGGCGGTAGAGCGAAAACAGGCTGTCGTAGAGCGCGGCGCGCGCCGGGTCGGGCTCGAAGCGCGCGGCAACGCCGACCAGCGCGGCCTGCGCCTCGGCGAGCGTGGCGAAGCGGCCGAACCCCGTCCAGGCGATGATCGCCGCGCCCAGAATGCCGGGCTCCTTCGCATGGCCGACCACGACGGGACGCTGGCAGATATCGGCTTTGATCTGGCACCAGAGCCGGTTGTTGGCAGCGCCGCCGCCGAAGCGGATTTCCGAGACCGGCGCACCGAGCGCGGCTTCCGCCCGCTCCAGCACGATCCGGTTGAGGAAGGCGACGCCTTCCAGCACCACCCAGGCGAGGTCGGTCGCGCCATGCTGGCGGTTGAGACCGATGAAGGCGCCACGCAGCGACGGGTTCCAGTAAGGTACGCGTTCGCCCTGCAGATAGGGCAGGAAGAGCAGCGGCTGGGCGTGGCGAGGCCCAGTGAGCAGGGCGTCGATATCGCGTCCGATGGCGGCGCGGTCGCCTTCACCGCGCGCCAGCAGCGACAGCAGCCAGGACACCGTATCGGCGCCGTTCTGGCTGGGGCCGCCAAGCTGCGACACGCCGCGCCAGTCGACGGTCATCAGCCCCTCGGCTTCTGCCGCGTGCTCGCTGACGACGCCGAGCACTTCGGTCGTGCCGGAGATGTTGTAGGCATAGCCCGGCCGCATGGCGCCGAGCCCGGTGACGGCGGCCCAGGTGTCGTTGGAGGAGCAGAACACCGGCACGCCCGCGATCGCATCGAACGGCGCGGGCAAACCGGCCAGGACCGGTCCGACGGCCTGGCAAGGCTCCAGCAGCTCGGGCAGGATCGCCGAGGAGAGGCCGACCGCGGCGAGCGGGTCTGCGCCTGCGACGATCTCGGCGGAGGCGAGCAGGCGCGCCATCGAGACCGGGTCGCCGGCCTGGCGGCCGGTCAGCCTGAAATTCAGATAGTCCTTCGGCTCCAGCACCGAGCCGAGGCTCGGGAGTGTCGCTTCCTCCTCCTCGTGCAGCCAGGCGAGGCGCGCCAGGGGATGGAAGGCGTTGATCCGCGCGCTTTCGGGATGTGCGTCGCCGAGCCGCTCGCGCAGGCGGGTAGCAGCGGCGTCCGAGCGGGTGTCCTTCCAGGTCATGGCGGGGCGCAACGGCTTGCCGTCGCGTCCGAGGAAAACTTGCGTGCGCGTGACGCCGCAGATCGCCACGGCCTGGACATGAGAGAACAGTGCCGGCTGCGCCTTCGCGATTGCGGAGCAGGCTTCGACCAGGATCTGCCACCATGCGGTCGGGTCGATCTCCGACCGACCCATCCGGTCGAGGCTTGCCGGCCCCAGGATCATGCTCTCGGCCAGCGTCGCGCCCTGGGCGTCGACGAGTGCGGCGCGGAAGCTGGTGCCGCCGAGATCGCAGGCGAGGACGACGCTCATGGCGCGACGCCCGGAGCTCGGCGCCGAATGATGAAGTGGTCGATGAGGTGGCGGATCACGTTAGTGCCGCTCTCGATGATCGTCGCCTGTCGGCGGGAGAGAGTGCTTCAGGCTGCCGACGATGTCCTGACGATCGATCACAATGCGGCCCCTCTCCAGCGCCGCATGTGAGGGACAAGCCCGGGAGAAATCAAGCCGGCGCGAGCGGCGCCTGCCGCAGTCCCCCGGGTCGTTTGCCGAATGGCGGGATCGGGGTTGGTCGGTTCAGGCGCCGTTCTTCATCAACTCTCTGGCGATGATCGTGCGCTGAATCTGGTTCGTGCCTTCATAGATCTGCGTGATCTTGGCGTCGCGGTAGAGGCGTTCGACCTCGAAACCCTGGATGTAGCCGGCGCCGCCAAAAATCTGCACGGCGTTGGCGGTCTGGGCGACGGCCATATCGCTGGCAAAACATTTGGCGATTGAGGCGGCCGAGGTCGCCGAGGCTCCAGCGTCGATCAGGCCGGCAGCCCGTTCGACCAAAGCGCGGCCGGCGGCGATGTCCTTGGCCATATCAGCCAGCATCCATTGCAGGCCCTGGTTCTCGAGGATCGGCTTGCCGAACTGGCGGCGCTCCCGGGCGTAGCCGAGCGCGGCCTGCAGCCCGGCCTGGGCGATGCCGACCGCCAGCGCGCCGATGCCGACGCGCCCTTTCTCCAGCACGCTCATCATGATGTGGAAGCCGCGATTGATCTCGCCGAGCAAGGCGTCGCTGGGCAGCAGGACATTGTCGAAGCTCAGGCCGCCGACCTGGCTCGCGCGCTGGCCCATCTTGTGCTCCTTCTGGCCGCGCGAGACGCCCTTGGCGTGCAGATCGACGATGAAGATGCTCATGCCGCGATGCCTGGCCTGCGGGTCGGTCGAAGCGAGCACGAAGCCGAGATCGGCGACCGGCGCGTTGTGGATCCAGAGCTTGCCGCCGTTCAGCACCCAGCCCCCGGCGGTGGGCTTCGCGGTCGTCCTGACATTGGACAGATCCGAGCCGGCCTCCGCCTCGGTGAGGCAATAGGCGACGCGGGTGCGAGCCTTGAGGATATCGGGCAGATGGCGCGCCTGTTGCGCGGCTGTGCCGTAGCGCGTGAGCAGCGTCCCGATCAGCTCGACCAGGCCGCATTGGTCGGCGATCGAGGCGTAGCCGCGGGACAACTCCTCCATGACGATCGTATAGGCCAGCGTGTCGAGCCCCGCCCCGCCGAGCGCTTCGGGGACGGTGATGCCGAACAGGCCGAGCTCGGCCATCTGTCGATAGATCTCGGTTGGAAAGGCCTCGCTGCGGTCGAGTTCCACTGCCACGGGACGGATGACGTCGTCTGCGAAACGGCGCGTGGTGTCGCGGATCTGGTCGTAGATGGCGCTGTCGATTGTCATGGCGGCGGTCGAGCTTTCGGGGTGAGAGGAGCGAGGTGGCCAGGTGGGCGTCGGAACGAGGGCGATTGTTCGGGAAATACCCCTATTGGCGAGGTGCTGCCGCCTCGTCTTCAGAGCCAGGGGAGGCTTGCCTTGTGCGCGGGATACAAGGCGGCCCTCGTTCGAAAGTCGGTTCCTCCTTTGGCGCGTCATGCTCTAAGGAACGAGTTGATGGGCCGCGCGCTTGCCGGAGCGATGTGGTTCGAGCGACTTTAAAACACGGTGGCCGGGTTCAACCGACTCCAGACTATCTGGGAATAAGGAAACCTGGTCTTGACCGAGCCTGCGCCGCCCGCTTGTTCCCGCTGCCCTGCCCGGATGCGGCGCTGACATGGGCTATCAATTCGAATTCGCGGATGTCTTCGCCTATTGGCCGGATCTGCTTGCGGGCGCGCTCCACACGCTGGTGCTGTCGGGGTTGGCCATGGCGATTGGCATGGTCGTGGCGGTACTTGGCGCGCTCGGCAAGACATCGGGCCCGCGCTGGCTGCAATGGTTCCTCGACGGGTATATCGAGGCGATCCGCAACACGCCCTTCCTGATCCAGATCTTCATGATCTATTTCGGCTTGCCGGCGGCCGGCATCCGATTGTCCTCCGACACGGCTGCTCTGCTCGCGCTCGTGGTCAATGTCGGCGCCTATGGCATCGAGATCATCCGCGCCGGCATCGAGAGCATTTCCAAGGGCCAGATCGAGGCGGGCAAGTCGCTGGGCCTGCGGCCCCTGCAGATCTTCCGCTTCATCATCCTGAAGCCGGCGATCCAGGCGATCTACCCGTCGCTGACCAGCCAGTTCATCCTGCTGATGCTGAATTCGAGCGTCTGCTCGGCGATCGCGGCGAGCGAGCTGACGGCGGCTGCCGGCGATATCCAGTCGCGCACCTTCCGCAGCTTCGAGGTCTATTTCATCGTGACCTGCATGTATTTCGCCATGTCGGTGCTGTTCTGGGGCGCTTTCGCCGCCATCGAGCGCATCTGGCTGCGCAAACCCAGCCTGCGCTAGGAGAGCCGACAATGCGCGTCCTCAGCGAAGGCGACATCCTCTTCATCGTGACGGCCGTCCGCTGGACGCTGCTGCTCTCCCTGGTCGCCTTTATCGGCGGCGGCATCGGAGGGCTCGTCGTGGCGCTGGCGCGCACGGCTGAGTTCAAATGGCTGCGCTTCCTGGCGCTCGGCTACATCAAGATCTTCCAGGGCACGCCGCTCCTGATGCAGCTCTTCCTGGCCTTCTTCGTGCCGGGCATCTTCGGCATCGACATCGATCCCTGGGGCGCCGCGGCGGTTGGCCTCTCGCTGCACGCCAGCGCCTTTCTCGGCGAGATCTGGCGCGGCTCGATCGAGGTCGTGCCGCGCGGCCAATCCGAGGCCGCGCGCGCGCTCGGCCTGACCTATGTGCCGCGCATGTTCCTGATCATCATCCCGCAAGCCTTCCGCATCGCGATTCCGCCGACGATCGGGTTCCTGGTGCAGTTGATCAAGGGCACCTCGCTCGCCTCGATCATCGGCTTCGTCGAGATCACGCGCGCGGCGCAGATCATCAACAACGCGACGTTCCGCCCCTTCACGATCTTCGCGCTCGTCGCGCTCGTCTATTTCCTGATCTGCTGGCCGCTCTCGGCCTATAGCAAGATCATGGAACGCAGACTGACCGTCGCAAGCCGGTGAGCGGTAATAATTAGAAAAACACCATCGAAACCACAGGAGAAACGACCATGACCATGAAGACGATATCCCGCAGGGCCTTGAGCCTGACGCTGGCGCTCGGTCTCGCAGCGGCGTTGCTGCCGTTCAGCCGCAACGCCGCCTCGGCTGCGACGCCAGAGGAGATCAAGGCGCGCGGCAAGTTTCTCGTCGGCGTGCTGACCGACTATCCGCCGTTCGGCGGCACCGACGCCAACCAGAAGCCGGCCGGCTACGATGCCGATGTCGCCGTGCTGATGGCGAAGTCGCTCGGCGTGCCGCTCGAGCTCGTCCCGGTGACCGGCCCCAACCGCATCCCCTATCTCCTGACCAACAAGATCGACGTCCTGATCGCCACCTTCGGCATCACCGCCGAGCGCCAGAAGCAGGTGCTGTTCTCCAACCCCTACAGCGCCCTGACGATCTATGTGCTGGCGCCCAAGAACGTCGTCATCCAGAAGCCCGAAGACCTGAAGAACGTGTCGATCGGCACGGCGCGCGCCAGCACGCAGGACACCGCGATCAGCGCGATCGCGCCTCCCGGCACCCAGCTCAAGCGCTATGACGACGATGCGACCGCCCTGCAGGCGATCATTTCTGGCCAGATCCAGGCGATCGGCGCGAGCAACACCATCCTGGCGCAGTTGAACAAGGACTATCCCCAGCTCAACATCGAGCCGAAGATCACCTTGAAGGAGCAGGCCAACGGCATGGCCTTCCGCAAGGCCGATACTGCGCTGGCGGAGTGGTCGAACAAGTTCATTGCCGAGATCGCCGCCAATGGCCAGCTCAGCGAGATCAACAAGCGCTGGTTCGGCATTCCGCTGTCGGCGCTGCCGCCGATGCCGACCTTCTGAGCGAGGTTGCCGGTTCGCGCGGCCGCCGGATAGGGGCGGCCGCGCGGAGACCACTTGGAGGAGTTGGAGCAACCAGCGCAACCGCCGCTGTCGGATCGCGTTCCGTTGCGAAACTATTCGTTGCGAAGCCCGGTTCTGGGTTTCAAGGCCGGCCCGGGCAGCTCAAATACGAATGCCGAGAAGGATTGCCGGGCAAGACTGTCTGACGTGCAGCCTGGACGGTTCGCGATAAGCGGCCATGCCCTCTGAAGCCATGGTTCACATAGGCGTTATTGCAGGCCTCGCTCTCCGAAAATGCGGCATATGGCGATATGCCGTGGACGCGCATCTTGCTAGTGGAAGAGGCGCGGCGTCGATGCACTGATCCGGACTATCTTGCCGATCGTGACGCGGCTCAATCCACCACTGTTCCGCATTCAGCAGGATATGTTTCCATGACGAGCATCAATCATCGCGTCGCCGAGCATGCGATCGACCCGCTTTTTCTCGAGCGTTGGTCGCCGCGCGCCTTCACCGTCGATGGCATCTCCGAGGCCGAACTCTTGTCCTTGTTCGAGGCGGCGCGCTGGGCCCCGTCCTCCTATAATTCGCAGCCTTGGCGGTTCGTCTATGCGCGGCGGGGTACGGCGCATTGGGACAAGCTGCTCGGCCTGCTGAACGAGTTCAACGCCTCCTGGGCGAAACACGCCGCTGCGCTGGTCATCGTGGTCTCGAAGCAGGCCATGGCCGTTCCCGGCAAGACGGAAGAGATCCCGTCCTACAGCCACTCCTTCGATGCCGGGGCGGCCTGGGCCCAGCTCGCCTTGCAGGCGACACGGTCGGGCTGGCAGGCCCATGGCATGGTCGGCTTCGATCATGCGCGCGCAGCGACCGAACTGAACGTGCCGGCCGGCTACCGCGTCGAGGCTGCGATCGCGATCGGCAAGCCGGGCGACAAGACGCAATTGCCGGAGGCGCTGCAGGCGCGCGAAACCCCGAGCCAGCGCAACCCGCTCTCGGCCAGCGTCTTCGAAGGCGCCTTCCCGGCAGGCTGACGACATCATGATCCTCGATGAACGCACCTACGCGATCAAGCCGGCCCATGTGCGCGACTATCTCGACCTCTATGTCCGCGAGGGCATGGAGCTGCAGGTCTCGCATCTCGGCCAGCTGATCGGCTGGTTCACCACCGATACGGGCGTCGTCAACGAAGTCGTCCATATGTGGCGCTTCGAGGATGCTGGTGATCGCGAGCGCCGGCGCGCGGCGATGGAGGCCGATCCGCGCTGGCAGGAGTTCCGCGCCAAGGCCGCACCCTATGTGCTCGAGATGCGCAGCCGCATTCTGCGCCCCACGGCTTTTTCGCCGCTGCGCTGAGAACCGCAGCGACTGGTCGAGCGCTGTGAGCCAAGACCAGGCCGTTCACCCGCCGCCAGATCTTGTCGATCTGGCGGCGGCTTCGTACTCCCGCTGGAGTCGTTTCTGATCCAATTGGATCGTTCAACAGCTCCTGCTCTTTGTCTCAACGCGTTTTCTTCACGCGAACCGGTATCCACTTCGCTCGAAAACGCTCCCGTTCACAAGGACACCCCGCGATGCCGCTTTCGATCGACCATATCGTCATCGCCGTCACCGATCTCGATCAGGCCGTTTGCGATTATGAGGCGCTGGGCTTCACGGTGCTGCCCGGCGGTGAGCATCCGCGCGGCTCGCGCAATGCGCTCGTGGTGCTTGCGGACGGCGCTTATCTCGAAATCATCGCCTTTTCCCGGCCGGTGCCGGATTTCCGCTGGTGGCGCGTCCTGGGCGAGGCCGGCAGCGGGCTGGTCGACTACGCCCTGCTGCCGGTTTCGCTCGACGTCGATCTGGCGCGTGCCCGCGCCAACGGAATCGAGATGGATGGCCCGATCGATGGCGCGCGCTTGCAGCCTGATGGCACGCGTCTCGCCTGGCGTTCGGCGCGCCCGCCCGAAAGCGACATCCCCTTCCTGTGCGAGGATGTCACGGCGCGGGCGCTGCGCGTGCCGGAGGGCGCTGCCCGCAAACATGCGAACGGGGTCACCGGCGTCGCCGGCGTGACCGTGGCGGTCCGCGATCTTGACGTGTCGGCAGCGCGCTATCGCACCCTGCTCGGCATGGCGCCTGCCGCCAGCGGCGGCGTGCCGGGGCTCGGCTTGGGGCTCGTGCAGTTCCAGCTCGGCCGCCAGGTATTGTCGCTGGTCGAGGGGCGGGCCGAAGCCTGCGAAGGGCTGACGCGCCATCTCGAACAGCGTGGCCAGGGCGCCTATGCGATCTCGTTCTTCGGCGGGAAGGACCAGGTGCTCGACACCAGCCTCACCCATGGCGCGAGGCTGGAGATCGTCAGGGAGCGCTGAGAGCTATGCTCTAATAAGCACGCAAACCTAGTGCGGTCGTGGCTTCCTCGATCATCCAGCCGAGCCGTTCATACTCGCCGCGCCAGTAGACCAGGGCGGCGTCGTCGCGGCCGAGCCTGACCTCGCGGACCCGGCCGATGATGATGGCGTGGGAGTGGCGCTCGATGATCTCCTCGACCTCGCAATCGAGGCTGGCCAGCGCGCCGTGCAGGAGCGGTGCGCCGGATACCCCGCTTGTCCAGTCCGCATCGGCGTAGCGCGCGGCGCCCTTCTCGCCGCCCCGGCCGGCGAAGCGATCGGCGACCTGCTTCTGAGACGCGCTCAGGAAATTCACGCCGAAGCTGCGGTGACGCTGGAGTACGGGATAGCTCGACGAGCTCAGATTGAGGCCGAAGAAGATGGTCGGCGGCTCGGCCGAGAGCGAAGAGACCGAGGTTGCGGTCAGGCCGGTGCGGTCTTCGCCGTGCCCTGTCGTGATCACGCTGACGCCGCCGGCGAGATGGCGGAAGGCGGCGCGGAAGCTGGCTGCGTCGTCGCGGACCGGGCGGATCGCCTTGGGCAGCAGGGTGATGACGGCCATCGCATTCATCTCCTTCAGATCGCGTATTCCGGCGGGTTGGCATCCTCGCGGATCAGATCCTTGAGGATGCGCTCTTCGAGCAAGGCGAGATCGACCGAGCCTCGCCGGCGCGGGCGCGGCAGGTCGACGGCGATGTCGAGCGTGATGCGGCCCTCGTCGATCATCACGACGCGGTCGGCGAGCGTCAGCGCCTCGGAGACGTCATGCGTCACCAGGATCGCGGTGAAGCCCTGGGCGAGCCAGACCCGTTCCAGCAGGCCCTGCATCTCGATGCGCGTCAGCGCGTCGAGCGCGCCGAGTGGCTCGTCCAGCGCCAGCACGCGCGGCCGGCTGACCAGGGCGCGGGCGAGCGCGACGCGCTGGCGCTGGCCACCGGAGAGCAAGGCCGGCCATTGCTGCGCCTTCGCTTCGAGGCCTACGGCGCGCAGCGTCTGGAAGGCGCGCTCCTCGGCTTCGGGCAGCTTGCGCTCGGCGCCCAGCCCGACCTCGACATTGGAGAGCACGCGCGCCCAGGGCAACAGGCGCGGCTCCTGGAACATGATACGCGGGGTCGCGGCCACGGCGCCTGCCTGGCCGAAACCGAGCGTGCCTTCGCTTGGCGTATCGAGCCCGGCGAGGATGCGCAGCAGCGTGCTCTTGCCGCAGCCGCTGCGCCCGACGATGGCGAGGAACTGCCCAGCGGGCACGTCGAGATCGATCCCGCGCAGAACCTTGAGCTCGCCGAACCGCTTGTTCAGGCCCCGTATCGCGATCGGCTGGCCGCGCGCGGCCCGGGCCTTCGCCGACTGGTCCTCGAACAGGGCCTCGAAAAGCCGGGCGCCGGGAGCCAATGTCGCTGTCGTCATGGCCGGCTCCTCAGTGCTTCTGGAAGGCGGGATGCCAGGACAGGCAGAGCCGCTCCAGCAGCCGCACCACGGAGTCCGCGAGCTTGCCCAGCGCCGCGTAGATCACGATCGCCAGCACGACGACGTCGACCAGCATGAACTCGCGCGCATTCATCGCCATGTAGCCGATGCCGGAATTGGCCGCGATCGTCTCCGCCACGATCAGCGTCAGCCACATGATGCCGAGCGCATAGCGCACACCGACGAAGATCGAGGGCAGGGCACCGGGCAGGATGACGCGCCGAAACAGCTCGAAATTGCTCATGCCATAGGAGCGTCCCATCTCGACGAGCTGGCTGTCGACGGTACGCACACCGTGGAAGGTGTTGATGTAGATCGGGAAGAAGACGCCGAGCGAGGTCAGGAACAGCTTCGCCTCCTCCTCGATGCCGAACCAGAGGATGACCAGCGGGATCAGCGCCAGGTTCGGGATGTTGCGCACCATCTGGATGGTGGTGTCGGTGACACGCTCGGAGGTCTTAGACAGGCCGTTGAACAGGCCAAGCGCGAAGGCGAGCGAGCCGCCGAGCAGGAAGCCGGAGATGGCGCGCTTGAAGCTGACCGCGATGTTCTCGGCGAGCTGTCCATTCAGCGTCAGCCGCCAGCCGGCGGCGAGCACGTCGCTTGGCGCCGGCAGGACATTGGCGGCGATGAAGCCCAGCCGCGAGGCCGCTTGCCAGACCACGAGGATGGCGAGCGGCAACAGCCAGGGCGTCAGGCGCGCGAGCCATGGCTGCAGTGATTTGGGCTGCAGCGACTTGAGGTCGGGCAGGCGCAGGCTGGCGCGTTGCCGGCGCGAGATCGGTTCTGCGCGGTCGGTCATGAGCTTGCGGCCCGCTTCTGCTCGGGCTTGGCGTCATTGGCGATGGTCTCGCCGAAGGGGCCGTTATTGACGATGCCGTTGATCGCGGGCTTGCCGTGGTTGAGCGGCAGCAGCGGGAAGACCAATTCGGCGAAGCGATAGGCCTCCTCCAGATGCGGGTAGCCCGACAGGATGAAGCTGTCGATGCCGAGCGCCATGTATTCCTTGATCCGATCCGCCACCTGCTCGGGGCTGCCGACCAGGGCCGTGCCGGCCCCGCCGCGCACCAGCCCGACGCCGGCCCAGAGATTGGGCGAGATCTCGAGCTTGCCGCGGTTGCCGCCATGCAGCGCCGACATCCGCCGCTGTCCCTCGGAATCCATGCGGGCGAAGATCTGTTGCGATTTGGCGATGGTGGCGTCGTCGAGATGGCTGATCAGCTTGTCGGCCGCCGCCCAGGCCTCAGCCTCGGTCTCGCGGACGATGACGTGCAGGCGAATGCCGAAGGAGAGTTTCCGTCCAGCAGCCTTGGCCGCGGCGGAGACGGTGGCGATCTTCTCGGCCACTGCTGCCGGCGGCTCGCCCCAGGTCAGGTATTTGTCGATGGTCTCAGCCGCGACATCGATGGCGGCGGGCGAGGAACCGCCGAAATAGAGCGGCGGCCCGCCAGCCTGCGTCGAGGGGTAGAGCAATTGCCCATCCTCGATGCGGATATGCTTGCCCTCATGCCGCACGGTCTCGCCGCGCAGCAGGGCGGAATAGACCGAGAGGAACTCGCGGGTCACCTCGTAGCGCTCGTCATGCGACAGGAAGATGCCGTCGCCGGCGTTCTCGACCGGGTCTCCGCCGGTGACGACATTGACCAGAAGCCGCCCGTTCGAGATGCGGTCGAGCGTTGCGGTCATGCGCGCCGCCAATGTCGGCGATTGCAGCCCGGGCCGGACCGCCACGAGATAACGCAGGTTCTGCGTCAATGGCGCGACCGCTGAGGCGACGATCCAGGAATCCTCGCAGCTCCGGCCGGTCGGCAGCAGGACGCCGTAATAGCCGAGCGTGTCGGCGGCCTGTGCGATCTGCCGCAGATAGGCGAAATCGGTCTGGCGGCCGCCCGTGGCCGTGCCGAGATAACGGCCGTCGCCATGGGTCGGCAGGAACCAGAGGACATTGGCGCTTTGTGCGGGCGCGACGCTCATGAGCCGATCCTCTTCACTGCGCTGGCGATGGTGACGGGCTTGGGCAGCAGGCCGAGCGCATGGAAGGTGTCGGCGATGCGCTGCTGCTCGGCGATCGTGGCCTCGTCGAGCGGCCTGATCCCGTAGCTCTGGCGCGCCAGCGCCAGCTGCAGGATCGGGGCTGGAATGCCGGTCGACGGGCTCAGCGCTTCGGCGACGGCGGCGATGTCGGCCTTGGCCCAGTCATCGACCTCGCTCAGCTGCTTGAGGAAGACCTTCAAGGCCGCGTCGTGATTGGCGACGAGCTTCTCGCTGGCGAGATAGAACTGGTGGTTGGCGACGATGCCGGTGCCATCGGTGAGCGTGCGCGCCCCGATCGTCGTCTCGGCTGCAGCCTGGAAGGGATCCCAGATCGCCCAGGCATCGACCGCGCCGCGCTCGAAGGCGGCGCGCGCATCGGCCGGGGTCAGGAACACCGGTGTGATGTCAGCATAGGCGACCCCCGCCTTCTCCAGGGCCTTGACCAGCAGGTAATGGACGTTGGAGCCCTTGTTCAGCGCGACCTTCTTGCCCTTGAGCTCGGCGACCGACTGGATCGGGCTGCCTTTGGGCACCAGGATGGCCTCGCCCTTCGGCGCCGGCGGTTCATAGGCGACATAGACCAGCGGCGCGCCCGCGGCCTGGGCGAAGATCGGCGGCGCTTCTCCGGTATTGCCGATGTCGATCGCCCCGACATTGACCGCTTCCAGCAATTGCGGGCCGGCCGGGAACTCGGTCCATGTGACCTTGTAGCCGAGCGGCTCCAGCGCCTTCTCCAGCGTGCCCTTGCCCTTGAGTAGGACGATCTTGCCGTATTTCTGGAAGCCGACGCGCAGCGTCTTCTCCTGCGCGGAGGCGCTGGTCGCAGACAGGCCGAGAGCCAGGCTCGTGGCCGAGAGGGTCAGGAAGGATCTCTTCGAAATCATCGGATGGGGTATCTTTCTCGGGGGGATGGAGGAGGCCGATCGTTCAGGCGGTCGGTTTCCAGTCCCAGACGATGTCGCGAACATTGATCGGCTTGGGGATCAGGCCGAGCCGGTGGAAGCGGTCGGCGACGCGCTGCTGCTCGTCGAGCACGCGCGGATTGAGCGGCGCGATGACGAAATCGGAGCGCTCAACCGAGCGCTTCCAGGGTTCGATCGGCAGGCCGGTCGCGGCTGCCTGGACGCTGGCGACCTCGCTGCGATGGCCGTCGGCCCAGCGCGCGACCTTGGCGAGCTCGTCATTGATCGCCGCGACGATCTCGGGGTTCTTCGTCGTGAAGTCGCGATTGGCCAGGTAGAACGAGTTCTGCGAGACGATGCCCTTCGACAGCGACAGGATGCGCACGCCGGGAATGGCCTCGGCGATAGCGAAGAAGGGATCCCAGATCGTCCAGGCATCGACCGAACCGCGCTCGAAGGCGGCTCGCGCATCGGCCGGCGGCAGATAGACCGGCGTGAACTCGTCATAGCCGAGCCCGGCCTTTTCGATCGCGGCGATGGTGAGGTTGTGCGAGCTCGATGCCTTGGCGAAGGCGATCTTCTTGCCCTTGAGCTCGGCGAGCGTCTGGATCGGCGATTTCGGCGGCAGCAGGATTGCGGCGCCGGAGCCGGCGGCCTCCTGCGTCGCGACATAGAGCAGGTTCGCCTTGGCGGCCTGGGCGAAGATCGGAGGAGCGTCGCCGGTCGGGCCGTAATCGATCGAGCCGACGTTCAGCGCCTCCAGCAGCGGCGGGCCGAACTGGAATTCGACCCATTTGATCTCGATGCCTTGCGGCTTGAAACGCTTCTCCAGCACGCCCTGCTGCTTGGCGATGAGCAGGACGCCGTTCTTCTGGAAGCCGATGCGCAGCTCCTTGGGCGAGAGGCTGGATTGGGCGGTGGCGGCCCCCGAGGCGAGGGCGAGTGACGAGCCGGCTAGGCTGGCGATGAAATCTCTACGGTCCATGGCGTGAGGGCCCTTGTCTGGATCGAGGGGCGAAAGGGTTCAGGCGGCCTTGCGGTCGTCTTTGCGGTGGTCCTGGGCGGTGCGATGCACGGCGGCGGTGCGGCGCGCCTGCTCGGCTGAATGAAAGGTCCGGCCGTCGAGCCTGTCGAAGGCCGGCTCGGAGGAGAAGAAGCGGAAATTTCCGGGGGAGCCGACGACGATGCCGGCCGTCGTGCCGGAGATTTCGATGATGATGGCTTGAGACATGATGGCTTTGGACATGGCTTGGCCTTCGCCGAGCGGGATCGGCGCCTTTTCGTCTGCGATGATTGTGTGAATCCTCGGCGGTCAGCCGGGTCGAGCGCGCAATGGGCGCACTGTCAACATCGCGTGGAACGCAGGAAGGCCGAAACGCGCAGCAAGCCTCGTATCACGAAGTGGGTGAGATAGATCATGACCGTGTCTCCATCGATTGGGAGCCCACGAATTCATCGTGGTGCTTTTAGCGTTGGTGACGCGGCGCAAGCTGCTCCAGCAAATCCCGCGATCGATCCGGACGACATCGTTTCGATACTTGAGTATTTCTCGATCGATCGGGTCCGGTCAATGAAACGTCCTTTCAAAGATCGCTGTCCGGGTGGGATGTCGAACTCTCCAGACGGCGCTCCGCGATAGCCTTTCGCTCAGTGCCGCTTATCCGGTCAGCCGCGGATGCGGCCTCCCGCTTGCTGTCAGGCGAAGAACCGGTTCGCCGGGCGGGGCAGGCCGAGATTCTCGCGCAAGGTCTTGCCGGCATACTCCGTCCGGAACAGGCCGCGCCGCTGCAGCACCGGCACGACCTTGTCGACGAAATCGTCGAGCCCTTCCGGCAGATAGGGGAACATCACGTTGAAGCCGTCGCTGCCGCGCGTCGTCAGCCATTCCTCCATCGAATCCGCGATGGTCTCGGGCGTGCCGACGAAGGCGAGCCCGCCATAGCCGCCCAGCCGCTGCGCCAATTGGCGCACGGTCAGATTCTCGCGCCGCGCCAGTTCGATGGTGCGCTCGCGGCCGCTCTTGCTTTGATTGGTCTCAGGGATGTCGGGCAGCGGCCCGTCGGGGTCGAAACCCGATGCGTCATGGCCGAGCGCGATCGAGAGCGAGGCGATGGCGCTGTCGTAATGCACGAAGCTGTCGAGCAAGGCGCGCTTCTCCTGCGCCTGCTCGACCGTGTCGCCGACCACGGTAAGGACGCCGGGCAGGATCTTGAGGTGGTCGGGATCGCGGCCGATTGCCTCCATCCGGCCCTTCACATCGGCATAGAAGGCCTGGCCGGCGTCGAGCGTCCGGTGGGCGGCGAAGACGACCTCGGCCGTCTCGGCTGCAAGCTGACGTCCGGGCTCGGAGGCGCCGGCCTGAACGATCACCGGCCAGCCCTGCGGCGTCCGGGCGATGTTGAGCGGGCCGCGCACCGAGAGGTGCTCGCCCTTATGCGCCAATACATGCATCTTTTCCGGGTCGAAGAAGAGCCCACTCTCGCGGTCGCGGATGAAGGCGTCGTCGGCGAATGAATCCCAGAGCCCGGTGACGACGTCGTAGAACTCGCGCGCCCGGTCATAGCGCTCGCCATTGTCCATATGCGCGTCGAGCCCGAAATTCAGCGCGGCGTCGGGGTTCGAGGTGGTGACGATGTTCCAGCCCGCCCGGCCGCCGCTGATATGGTCGAGCGAGGCGAAGCGCCGGGCGATATGATAGGCGGCATCAAAAGTCGTCGAGGCGGTGGCGACGAGCCCGATATGCTCGGTAACGCTGGCGAGCGCCGAGAGCAGGGTGAAGGGCTCGAAGGAGGTCACGGTGTGGCTGCGCTTCAGCGCCTCGACCGGCATGTTCAGCACGGCGAGATGATCGGCCATGAAGAAGGCGTCGAACTTGCCGGCCTCGAGCTTCTGCGCGAAGCGCTTCAAGTGTCCGAAGTTGAAATTGGCATCCGGGTAGGCGCCGGGATAGCGCCAGGCGCCGGTATGGATGCTGACCGGGCGCATGAAGGCGCCGAGATGAAGCTGGCGGGGAGCGGGCATGGAGCGGCCTGTCGTGAGGGTCTCGAGCGCCTCAACATTTAAGACAGGGGCATTCCGTTTTTTAGGAGAGGCCGAGCAAAGCGATATTCGGGCTCGCCATGTGGGTGCGGCAAGTGGATTTGTCCTGTCTCGATGCCTTGTGGTGGAACAATGATCCGCCCGGCGGACAGGCGGCGCCGGCTCTCAGGGTTCCAGCGGCTCGCCCAGCGTATGCATCAGCCGGTTCGCCCAGCCGAAGATGGCGGCGGAGAGAACGAGGTCGAGCATTTCAAGTTCGTCGAGCCCTGCCTTGCGCAGGGCGTCTGCGTCGCCTTGCGCGAGCTGTGATGGCGTCGTCGAGAGCCGCGCCGAAAAATCGAAGATCGCCTGCTCGCGCGGTGCGATCTTGGCGTCGAGCTCGTCCTTGAAAATTGCCTCGATGATTTCGGGGCGCTTGGCCAGGCCGTTGAAGCGCGAGGCGTGGACTGCCGCGCAGTAGATGCAGCGGTTGACGACGGAGGCGCCGACTGCCCCGAGCTCGCGTTCGGCGGAGGACAGGCCGTCCTTGCCATACATGATCAGGTTGAACAGCGGCGAGCGCACCGCCAGCGATTCCGGATCATGCGCCAAAGTGAGGACGTATTTCGAGACGCCCTTGTTGGAGGGCGTCACCTGCATCGCCGCCATCTGCTCGGGCGTCGCCGAGGCGAGGTCGACCGGCGTGACATAGGGCGACCAGACCGGGACCGTGCTGGTGAAGGCGTGGACGACGTTGCTCATCGGGATCCCCTCAAGACCTTGAGGCCGGCCAGGACGCGGACCTGATAGTTCACGAAGGCGGCGAGTTCGGCGAGGCGGACGATGTCGGGCTCCTCGACGCCGGCCGCCTTCAGCGCCTCGATATCCGCCCGTGTCGCGTCGCGCGGGGACAAGGTCAGCATGTCGGCATGGCGAAGGATCGCGGCGATGCGTCGCCGTTCTGGGTCGGAGAGGGGCACGGCCTCCACTTCGCCGGTGCGGGCGAGGCAGGTCTCGTAATGCGCCGTCAGGGCAGGGTCGGCGTTCTGCCGCGCCATGCGGGTAGCGAGCGCGGCACGCAGGCCATGGCTCAGGCCACCCGGTTCGCGCGGAACGATCACGGCGTCATGGCTCGCCTGGCTCAGGCGCATCACCTCGGCGCGGGTCGAGAGTGCTCGTGCGAGCGCGGAGCCGGGCTCGATGCCCGCGAGCTGCTCGATGAGAGTGGTGGAAGACATGCGTTCCTCTTGCGTCCCTCTTGCCTCTTGCGATCGGGTGGAGGCTCAGGCCTCTTCGAGATGGCAGTCGAACGCGCCGCCGGCCAGCAGGGTCTCGATCCTGACCTCATAGGGCGCGGGGTCGAGACCTTTCGAGACGACCCATTCGGGCTCGTAATAGGTCTTCAGATAGCGCTCGCCGGAATCGCAGATCAAGGTGACGAGCGAGCCCTCGACGCCGTTCGCCTTCATCTCATTGGCGAGCCAGCACAGCGCGAAGAAATTCGTGCCCGTCGAGCCGCCGACGCGGCGGCCGAGCCGGCGCGACAGGACGTTCATCCCCGCGATCGAGGCAGCATCGGGAATCTTGACCATGCGGTCGACGACGCCGGGTATGAAGGAGGGCTCGACGCGTGGCCGCCCGACGCCCTCGATCAGCGAGGCGTGCTCGCAGCAGCAGGCGGCGTCGCGCGTCCGGTAACCCTCGAAGAAGGCGGAATGCTCGACATCGGCGACGCAGAGCTTGGTCGCATGGTGCTTGTAGCGCAGATAGCGCCCGAGCGTTGCCGAGGTGCCGCCGGTGCCCGCGCCCATCACCATCCAGCGCGGGATGGGGTGACGCTCGCGCCGCATCTGCTCGAAGATGGATTCGGCGATGTTGTTGTTGCCGCGCCAGTCGGTGGCGCGCTCGGCGGCCTCGCTGTAGAGCAGTCGGCCGTCATCGATGAAATGGCAGGTTCCGCCGTAATGCTCGATTGCCGCCACCTTCTCCGCCGAGGTCGAGCGCGGCATCACTGCATAGAACGGCACGCCGATCATCTCAGCGAAATAGGCTTCCGAGACAGCTGTCGAGCCTGAGGAGGCCTCCACCACCGGCGTGTTCTCGCGGATATGCCCGTTGCAGAGTGCGTAGAGGAAGAGCGACCGTGCCAGCCGGTGCTTCAGGCTGCCCGTAGGATGGGTCGACTCGTCCTTCAGATAGATGTCGATCCCACTCAGGCCGGCGCAGCCGAGCTTGAAGAGATGCGTATCGGCCGAGCGATGCTGGTCGGCTTCGAGCACGGCGATGGCGTTGCCAACCCAGGCGCGAGGGCAATCGTCAGAACTGCGCGGAGAGCTGGAGATTTGCATGCTGTGCCGGGTTCCGATCGGGGGCGATCAGTCTCTCATTATGCGAATTCAGTATCAATATCTTCCAATCATTCAAAAATGTGCGGATCGCCGGCTATTGATCAGCGTTTTATGTTTGATCTGTATCAATGCGGACCTAGCATGTCGGATATGAATAATGACGCGCTCGACATCCGGCAGCTTGAAGCCTTCGTGGCGGTGATGTCGGCTGGCAGCATCACCGGCGCGGCGCGGCTGCTGGACCGCTCCCAGCCCGCCGTGACCCGGCAGATCCGGGATCTCGAAGCGGAGATCGGCTACGAGCTTTTGCATCGCAGCGGTCCGCGCATCAGTCCGACGCCGCGCGGTGTGCTGTTCCATGTGCAGGTCGAGCGCCTGTTCTTCGGCCTCAAGCATATCCGCGAGCGCGCGGCGGCGATCGGAGCCGGGGCACTGCCCGCGATCGAGCTCGCTGCGACCCCTGCTCTGGCTGCGGGCATCGTGCCGGATGCGCTGGCCGCGATGGACCCCGCTCTCCTGCCGCGGCAGATCCATATCGAGGCGCTCGCGGCCGAGGGCGTGGTGCAGCAGGTGCTGTCGCAATCGGCCGATTTCGGCCTGGCGAGCCTGCCGATCGAGCATCCCGGCCTCGATGTGCACTGGATCGGCGAGGCGCCTTGCCTCGCCGCGATGGCGGAAAGCGATCCGCTGGCGCGCCATGACGTCGTCGCGCTCTCTGATCTCGCCGCGCGGCGCGTCATCACCATGGCAAACCCCTACCGGCTGCGCCGGCGGGTGGACGAGGCTTTTGCGGCAGCCGGCATCGCGCCGCGCGAACTGATCGACGCCAATGCATCGCTCACGGCGCTCGCCTTGGCGCGTCGCGGTTTGGGCATCGCCATCATCGAGCCGGCGGCGGCCTGTGGCCTGCCCGTCAAGGGCGTCGTGCTGCGCCCGCTCGACGTGACGATCCCGTTCCTGTTCGGGGCGATCTCGCCTGTCGCGCGCCCGCTCACGCCCAGCATCGCGGCGCTGAACGAGGCGCTGCTGAAATCCGCCGCTGCGCTCATCCCAGGCTTCGTGCTGCGTGACGCGGCTGGCACCGAGATGCTGGCCGATGCCGTCTATGGCGCGGCAGACAATCAGGAGGCGCGCTCATGACCGTGTCATCCGCGACCCCGATGGGGCTGGCGGCGCTGGAAGCCCGCCTGCGTCAGGATCTGGAATGGCTGGAGCTTCCGGCAAAATCCTGGGTGCCGCCGCGCGAGATCGATGGGCGGCGCGTGCGCGACGTCGTCATCATCGGCGCCGGCATGGCGGGATTGGTCGCGTCGGGCATGCTGAAACGCCTCGGCGTCGACAATCACGTGCTCTACGACCGCGCGCCCGCGGGCCTGGAAGGACCATGGGTGACATTCGCGCGGATGCGCACCTTGCGCTCGCCGAAGCAATTGACGGGGCCGGCGATGGGCTTGCCGGCGCTGACCTTCCGCGCCTTCTACGAGGCCCAGTTCGGGCGGGCCGCCTGGGACGCGCTCGACAGGGCGCCGCGCGCGCTCTGGATGGATTACCTGATCTGGTACCGCAAAATGCTCGACCTGCCCGTCGAGAACGAGACCGAGGTCGCCGCGATCCATGCCCGACCCGATGGCATCCTTGCGCTTCAGATCGTCAAAGCGGGCGTGGCCGAGACCGTCCATGCGCGCCATGTCGTGCTGGCCACGGGGCGCGACGGGCTTGGCGGGCCCTATGTTCCGCCGATCACGGAGACGATCGACCGCCGCTACTGGGCCCATACCGCCGACGCCATCGATTTCGAGGAGCTGAAAGGCAAGCGCGTTGCCGTCATCGGCGCCGGCGCGTCATCGATGGACAACGCCGCCGTCGCGCTGGAGGCAGGCGCTGCGCGGCTCGACCTGTTTATCCGCCGCACCGACATACCCCGCGTCAACAAGTTCACGGGCATTGGCAGCCAGGGCGTCGTCCATGGCTTCGCCGGCCTGCCCGACGAATGGAAATGGCGCTTCCTCGACCATACCTTGCGCGCGCAGACGCCGCCGCCGCGCCCGAGCACCTTGCGGGTCTCGCAACATCCCAACGGGCATTTCCATCTGGGCAGCCCGATCCTCGACATCGAGGAGCGCGACGGTCACCTCGTCCTGACGACCCCGAAGGGGCGCTACGACACTGATTTCATCATCTTCGGCACAGGCTTCCGCGTCGAGCTGATGTCGCGCCCGGAACTTGCTGATTTCGCGCCGTATATTCGGCTCTGGCGCGATCGCTTCCCGGTCCCCGCCGACATGCCCAATGCGGAGCTCGAAACCTCGCCCGATCTCGGCGAGAGCTTTGAGTTCCTGGAGAAGACGCCGGGCGCCTGCCCGGCGCTCAAGGCGATCCACTGCTTCAATTTTCCCGCCACCTTGAGCCATGGCAAGCTCTCCGGCGACATCCCGGCGATCAGCGAGGGCGCGGACCGCCTCGCACGCGGCATCGTCCGCAGCCTGTTCGTCGCCGATCGCGAGATGCATTTCGCTACCCTCCAGGCCTTCGACACGCCCGAGCTCCAGGGCGACGAATGGACCGATGCCGACGCCCCCTCTCAGGACGCTTCCCATGCCGCCGAATGAAACCCCGCGCTGGATCGAGCTCAACGGCGCGACATTCTGCTACGACGTCGCCGGCGAGGAGCATGACGAGACCATCATCGTGCTGCATGGCGGGCGCGGCATCGGCGACCATCGCGGCGAGTTCGGCGCCTATCAGGCGCTGTCGGACCGCTATCGCGTGCTGGCCTTCGACCAGCGCGGCTGCGGCCGCAGCTCGCTGACGCCGCCTTTCCTGTTCGAGCAATTCGCCGACGATGTGGAGGCCTTCCGGCAGGCGCTCTGCGGCGGCCGCAAGATCGTGCTGATCGGCGGTTCCTTCGGCGGCATGATCGCACTGACCCATGCGGTCAAATATGGCAGCACCAGCCTGTCGCGCCTGATCCTGCGCGGAACCGCGCCGAGCCACCACCATGAGGCGGAGGCGATCGAGCATTTCAAGGCGCGCCTCCACAAGGCGCCCTGCGCTTCGATCGGCATGGTCGAGAAGCTGTTCTCCGACAAGATCATCGACGATACCGAGCTGCGGCTGATCTGGCTCGCCTTGCAGCCGCTCTATTTCGAGAATTTCGACCCGGACTCCGCGCTGGAGAAGACGCGCACGCTGCATCTGCATGCGCAAACCCATAACGCGCTCTTCGCCACCAAGGATTACGACCTGCGCGGCAGGCTCGCCGGCATCGACGTGCCGACGCTGGCGATCTGCGGCGCGGCCGACTGGATCTGCCCGCCGAGCCAGTCGCGCCTGATCGCCGAGATGGTTCCGGGCGCCGAGCTGCTGGAGATCGAGGGCGCCAACCACGCCGTCCATATCGAGGCCAATGCGCGCGTGCTGTCGGCCGTCAGAGACTTCCTCGCAAGGACGGCGCCGTGACGCGCTACTTTGCCGGAAAGCTCGGCGAGGCCCTCGTCGCGATCTGGGGCGTGGTGACGATCGTGTTCTTCGTCACGCGCTTCCTGGGCGATCCGGTCGCTCTGCTCCTGCCGGTCGGTGCTTCGCCCGAGCAGATGCAGGCACTGACGGCCGAGCTGGGGCTCGATCAGCCGATCTGGCGGCAATACATCACCTTTCTCGCCCAGGCCCTGACCGGTGATTTCGGCCAGTCCTTCCAGTTCGGACGCCCGGCCATCGGCGTCGTGCTGGAGCGGATGCCGGCGACGATCCAGCTCGCTTTGACCGCGATTGCGCTCGGTGTCCTGATTGGCGGCACGGCCGGGGCGATTGCCGCGATGCGGCGTGGCTCGATCGCCGAATTCGTGGTGATGACGCTGGCCTTGCTGGGGCAGGCGACGCCGGTGTTCTGGCTCGGCATCATGCTGATCCTGCTGTTTGCGGTCGATCTCGGCTGGCTGCCGACCGGCGGCTATGGCAGCCCGGCCAATCTGGTCCTGCCGGCCTTGACGCTTGCCGTCTTCGTCTCCGCTTCGATCGCGCGGTTGTTCCGCTCCAGCATGCTCGATGTGCTGAAGGAGGATTATGTCCGTACCGCCCGCGCCAAGGGGCTGATGCCGGCGACCGTCTTCACCTGGCATGTCGCCCGCAACGCGCTGATCCCTGTGGTGACGATGATCGGCATCCTGACCGGCGAATTGCTCGGTGGCTCGGTCGTCACCGAGACGGTGTTCGCCTGGCCGGGCGTCGGCCGGTTGATCGTCCAGGCGATCGAGACCAAGGATTTTCCCGTGATCCAGGCCGGCGTCGCGCTGATCGCGGCGATCTATGTCGCGACGAACCTGATCGTCGATCTGCTCTATGCGCTGCTCGACCCCCGCATCAAGGGGAGTGCCTGAGATGGCCGATTTCCTGCGCGCCTTGCTTCGCAGCCGGACCGGCCTGCTCGGTGCGGTTCTGCTGACATTGTTCATCGGAGCGGCGATCCTGGCGCCCTTGCTGGGGCTGCCCGATCCGGTCCGCTCGGATCTGCGCGGGCGCTTCGCGCCGCCGACATGGTCGGGCCTGTTCAGCCCGGGCGCCCATCCGCTCGGCGCCGACCAGCTCGGCCGCGACATCCTCAGCCGCATCATCTATGGCAGCCAGATCACGCTTTCGGTCGCGACCTGCGCCGTGGTGCTCGGAGGCATTGTCGGTGTCTTCCTCGGCATCGTCGCCGGCTATTTTGGCGGCGTCGTCGACCGCATCCTGATGCGCCTCGTCGATATCCAGCTCGCCATTCCGCTGATGCTGCTGGCGCTGCTCGTGGTCGCGGCGCTGGGCCCCAACCTGACCAATCTGGTCATCGTCTTGGCCGTCACCAGCTGGATCCGCTACGCCCGCATCATCCGTGGGCAGGTGCTGGCGCTGCGCTCGCGCGAATTCGTGCAATCGGCCCGGGCGATCGGCGCGAGCACCTGGCGCATCATGCTGCGCCATATCCTGCCCAATGTCCTGACGCCGGCGCTCGTCGTCGCGACGCTGGAACTCGCGCGCGTCATCATCATGGATGCGGCCCTGTCCTTCCTGGGCCTCGGCGTACAGCCGCCCGATGCGAGCTGGGGCCGGATGCTGGCCGAGGGGCGTGTCTACATCTCCACGGCCTGGTGGATCGTCACCTTTCCCGGCCTCGCCATCCTGCTGACGGTTCTGAGCGTCAACCTGCTCGGGGACTGGCTGCGCGACTATTTCGACCCGAAATTGAGGACGTGACCATGACCACTATCGCTCCCCGCACGGAACGCCTGCGCCAGAGGATGCACGCCGCCGGTCTCGATGTGATCCTCGCCTTCAAGCCCGAGAGCAGCTTCTACCTGACCGGCTTCAACCCGATCATCTACAGCCATCCGGTGATCGCGATTCTGCCTGTGCAGGGCAAGCCCTCGATGCTGATCCATGCCTTGCGCGACGACCATGCCCGCGCCTCGACCTTCATCGAGGACATCCGCCTCTACGGTGCCTGGTCGACCAAGGTCACGATGGGGCCGAACTGGCTCGACGCGCTGAAGACGATGCTGGAGGAGGCCGGCCTCGCCAAGGCCGTTATCGGCGTCGAGGAGGACTTCCTGCCGGTTACGCGGGCGCGCCAGCTTGCCGAGCTTCTGCCCGGCGCCTCCTTCCGCGACGCGTCCGAGATGATCATGACGACCCGTCTGGTGAAGGACGCCGACGAGATCGCCAATGCCCGCGACGCCGCCCGCATCGCCGATACCGGCATGATCGCCGCAGTCGAGGCCGTCCGGCAGGGCGGCTCGGAGCGTGATGTGTCGCTCGCGGCCATGGCGGCGATGAACCGCTTCTGGGCCGACAACTTCCCCGACAAGGAGGTCTGCGATTTCGGCAGCCTCGAAGGCGGCGCGCAGAACGGGCTCTGGGCCTGGGCGCTGGCCGGCGACCGCATGTTCATGAACTGCGACAACCCGACCAACCGCAAGCCTGAAGCCGGAGAGGCGATCAGCATCCTGATCTGGACGATCGTCAACGGCATCCATGCCGAGAACGAGCGCACGGTCGCGGTCGGCGCGCTGAACGATGAGCGTCGCCGGGCGCTCGATTCGATCATCGAGATCCGCAACGAGGTCGCGAGCTTGCTGAAGCCGGGCACGCCGATCAGCGCGCTGTTCGACGCGACCAAGGCCGGGCTCGAGGCGCGCGGCTACGGCAAGTACCTGCCGGGCCGCATCGGCCACGGCATAGGGCTCGGTGCGCATGAGCACCCTTCCCTCGACGCCAAGACCGGCATCCTGCTCGAACCCGGCATGATCCTGACACTCGAACCCAATCTGCGTATTCCCGGCATCGCCGCGACCCAGCTCTCCGACACCGTCCTGATCACGGAAGGCGGTTGCGAGTTCCTGACGCGCGCGCCGGACGTCGTGTTGAACGCCTGAGGCGAACCGGCATGGCCCCGCTCCTCGAAGTCAGGAACCTGACCGTCGCCTTCGATACGCCGGGCGGGGCGGTCCATGCCGTGAACGACGTCTCCTATGCGTTGAACGAGGGCGAGACGCTGGGCATCGTCGGGGAATCCGGCTCTGGCAAGAGCGTGCATGTGCTGGCGATGTGCGGGCTGATTCCGCGCCCGCCCGGCCGCATCGTCTCCGGGCAGGTGCTGTTCCAGGGGCGCGATCTGCTGAGCCTGCCTGAGCGGGACTTGCGCGACATTCGCGGCGGGCAGATCGGCTTCGTCTTCCAGGATCCGATGACCTCGCTCAACCCGGTGCTGACGGTGGAGCGGCAGCTGGTCGAACTGATCCGCCGGCACACAAAGCTCGACGCCAAGGCGGCGCGGGCGCGGGCGATCGAACTGCTCGAGATCGTGCGCATTCCCGATGCCGCGCGCCGCATCGGCCAGTATCCGCACCAGTTCTCGGGCGGCATGCGCCAGCGCGTGATGATCGCGATCGGCGTCGCCTGCCGGCCCAAGCTCCTGATCGCGGACGAGGCGACGACGGCGCTGGATGTGACCGTGCAGGCGCAGATCCTCGACATGGTCAAGGATCTGAAGCGCGAGTTCGGCACCACGGTGATCTGGATCACCCATGACATGGGCGTGGTTGCCGGCATCGCCGACAGCATCCAGGTGATGTATGGCGGGCGCATCATGGAGCGCGGCCCGGTCGATGCGATCTTCGCCGATCCGCGCAGCGCCTATAGCTGGGGCCTGCTGCAATCCTTGCCCACGGCGGAGCGCCGCACCGAGGGGCGGCTCCACCAGATCCCGGGCTCGCCGCCCGATCTCTACAAGCCGGCGGTGGGCGACCCCTTCGCGCCGCGCAATGCCTTCGCGACGCCGCGCTGCCTGCTGGAGATGCCGCCTTTGCGTCAGGTAGAGGGCAGCGTGCCGGGCCATCTCGTCGCCGCGTGGTATGATCTGCCTGCCGCGCTGAAGGCCCGCAGGGAGACCGTGGCATGAGCACGTCGCCGACGCATCCGCTCCTCAGCGTCCGTAACCTGGCGAAGCATTATACCAGCGGCGGCGGCTGGTTCGGCGGAGCGTCGCATCTCGTCAAGGCGATCGACGACATCTCCTTCGATATCGCGCCCCGCGAGATCGTCGGGCTGGTCGGAGAATCCGGTTCAGGCAAGAGCACGACCGGGCGCGTCGTGCTGCGCCTGGAAGAGCCGACCGGCGGCGAGATCCGCTTCGATGGCCACGACATCACGAGCTTGCCGGCGCGCGAACTGAAGGCCTTTCGCCGCCAGATGCAGGTCGTCTTCCAGGACCCTTACGCGGCGCTCAACCCGCGCATGACCGTGGGGGATTTCGTCGCCGAGCCGTTGATCGTGCATGGGCTTGTCACCAGCCGCTCGGAGCGAGCCGATCGCGTCGCGGCCCTGTTCAAGCAGGTCGGGCTCGATCCGCGCTTCATGACGCGCTATCCGCACGAATTCTCCGGCGGCCAGCGCCAGCGCGTCAACATCGCGCGGGCCGTCGCGATGCGCCCGCGTCTGATCATCGCCGACGAGCCGATCACGGCGCTTGACGTGTCGATCCAGGCCCAGATCATCAACCTGTTCCAGGACCTGCAGCAGGAGCTGGGCATGGCCTATCTCTTCATTGCGCATGACCTGTCGATGGTGCGCTATCTCTGTCATCGCGTCGCGGTGATGCTGCGCGGGCGCCTGGTCGAGATCGCCCCGACGGAGGCGATCTTTTCCGATCCGCGCCACCCCTATACGCGCTCGCTGCTCTCGGCGATTCCGATCCCGAACCCGGCGATCGAGCGCGCCAGGCGGCCGCTGGCCTTTGACTACGAGACGCAGAAGCCAGCCCCCGATGCCGTGCTGACCGAGGTTTCGCCCGGTCATTTCGTCCTGATTTGAGACTTCATTGCTTGCTCGCTGCCATTCCTTGCCACCGCCATTGGAGCCCGTGACATGACATCGTTCTGGATCAAGACCCTCAGCGCTGCCGCATTGGCCGCCGCGCTGTCTGCTTCGCCGGCGCTGGCCCAGACGGGGCGCACGGCGACGATCGCGCTCTCGGTCAACGTCAACACCTTCGACCCGCATATGACGGGCTCCTTCGGCTCCGATATGAGCCTGCTGAGCCATATCTATCCCTCGCTCGTCATCCGCGGCGCCGACCTCAAATTGGCGCCCGCGCTGGCGAAATCCTGGACGCTGGTGAACGACACGACATGGCGCTTCGACCTCGTCGAGGGCGCGAAATTCGTCAATGATGAGCTGCTCGATGCCGCGACGGTCAAATGGAACCTCGACCGCGTGCGCGATCCCAAGGTCAATGCGCGGATCAAGTCCTGGTTCGACCTGGTCAAGGAGGTTCGCGTCATCGACGCCAGGACCGTCGAGGTCGAGACCAGCGCGCCGTTCCCGGCCTTCGTCGACCAGCTCTCGATGTTCTTCCTGCTGCCGCCGCAATGGGCGGCGAGCCACAATCCGGCAACCGAGACGATGTCGGGCAGCCGCTACCGCATGACCGAGAACGCGCCGGGCGACCACATCACGCTCGCCGCCAATCCTGCCGGCTGGCAGGGCAAGCCCGATTTCGACACGGTCGTGTTCAAGACCATTCCCGAACCGGCAAGCCGCATCGCCGCGCTGCTGGCCGGCGAGGTCGATCTCGTGACCGGCATCCCGACCTCGGAGCTTGCACGGGTGAAGGCGAGCAAGAACGCCATTGCCGGCTCGGTGCAGAGCACGCGCAACGTCTTCATCAAGTTCAACACCCAGAAGGCGCCGCTCGACAACAAGCTGGTACGCCAGGCGATGAACTACGCTATCGACAAGGATGCGATCCGGGATTCGATCTTCGACGGGCAGGCCTATATCGAGCCCTGCCAGATCCTGACTCCGTCCTATTTCGGCTTCAATCCGGACCTCAAGCCCTATCCCCACGACGTGAAGAAGGCGCAGGCCCTGCTGAAGGAATCCGGCATCGATCTCAAGCAGGTGATCGAGATGGACATCCCCGTCGCGACCTACATCCAGGGGCAGGAGGTCGCCCAGGCGGTGGCCGCCATGCTCGGCGACGTCGGCCTGAAGGTGAAGATGAACGAGATGGATTTCGGCGCCTATATGAACAAGTATCTGCGGTCGCGCACCCTGGCGCAGACCTCGCTCCTGACCCATGGCTGGCCGACCCTGGACGCCGACGGTCAGCTGACCCTGCTCGCGCCCGGCAACCAGTACGCCTATTGGGATAATGCCGCCTTCGGCAAGGCACTCGAGGCCGGGCGCTCGACCATGGACAAGGACAAGCGCCTCGCAGCCTATAAGGACGCGACCAAGATCATGTGCGAGGAGGCGCCGGTGCTGTTCCTCTATGCGCAGCCGACCACCTATGGCGTCTCGAAGCGGGTGACCTGGCAGGCGCGCGGCGACGACTGGGTTCGCTCCTTCGATATGAAGCCGGCTCAATAGGAGGCGACCCTTGCACCTGTTCGGGACGCATTTCGGCACCTATGAGGTCGTCCGCGGCGCTTCCGGACAGGCGACCTTGCAGGGCTTCGGGCTCGACCCGCAGCCCTCGCCCATAGGGGCAGCCTATCTCGACCTCAAGGACCATCCGGCGCGTGTCCTTCATCCGATGGTGCGCAAGGGCTGGCTCGCGGCGGGGGAAAGCCCGGAGGGGCGCGGCCGAGACCGTGGCCGTGATGAGTTCATCCGCATCAACTGGGACGAGGCGGCGGCGCTCGTCGCCGGCGAAGTCGAGCGCGTCCGCACGGTTCACGGCAATGCCGCGATCTTCGGCGGATCCTATGGCTGGGCCAGTGCCGGGCGCTTCCACCATGCGCAGGGCCAGCTCAAGCGCTTCCTCAATCTCGCGGGCGGCTTCACCTCTGCCGTCAACACCTACAGTTTTGGCGCCGGCGCGGTCATCCTGCCGCATGTCATCGGCCCGCGCTTCAAATTCGCCACCGATGTCGCGCCGAGCTGGGACCAGATCGCCGCCCATGCCAAGCTGCTGATCTCCTTTGGCGGCTTTCGCCTGTCGAATGCGCAGGTCGAGGCCGGCGGTACCGGCCAGCACCGCTCCGAGCGTGGGCTGGCGGCAGCTGCGGCGGCGGGCGTGAGGATCGTCGTCGTCAGCCCGGTGCGTACTGACGTCCCCGACCTTCCGGGCGGGACGATCGACTACGTCGCGATCCGCCCCAACACCGACACGGCGATGCTGCTGGCGATGGCGCAGACGCTGCTGGCGGAGGGCTTGGCCGACCGCGCCTTCCTCGCGCGCTGCACGGTGGGGCTTGCAACTCTTGAGGCCTATCTCGCGGGTGAAAGCGACGGGGTGGTCAAGGACGCCGATTGGGCGGCCGAAATCTGCGGCGTGCCGGCGGTGACGATCCGGGATCTCGCTTGCGCCTTCGCCTCGGAGCCCGCGCTCGTCAATGCGGCCTGGTCGCTGCAGCGGGCGCGCTTCGGCGAGCAACCCTATTGGGCGGCGATCGCGCTTGCGGCCATTGCCGGCCATGCCGGACGGCCGGGCTGTGGCATCGCCTTCGGCCTGACCTCCGTCAGCACGGTCGGCCAGCCGATCCGGCGGCTGCGGGGCCCGGCCTTCGATCAGGGTCGCAATCCGGTCGAAAGCTTCATCCCCGTGGCGCGGATCACCGAGCTCCTGTCCCAGCCGGGCGCGACGCTGGACTATGACGGTCGACGCCTGGCGCTGCCCGATATCCGCCTGGTCTGGTGGGCGGGTGGCAATCCGTTCCACCACCATCAGGATCTCGCCGGCCTGACCGAGGCTTGGCGGCGGCCGGAGACGGTGATCGTCAATGAGCCGATGTGGACCGCGACCGCGCGCCATGCCGACATCGTGCTGCCGGCGAGCTTCCCGTTCGAGCGCGACGATATCGCCGCCTCCTCGCGCGACAACTGGCTCATCGCCAGCCGGCAGGTCTGCGCGCCGCCGGGCGAAGTCCTGTCCGACCACCAGATCATGGCCCGCATTGCTCGCGAGATGGGCTTCGAGCCCGCCTTCACCGAAGGGCGCGAGCCCCGGGAGTGGTTGCGCCGGATGTATGACGGCTACCGCACGGCCCATGCCGAATTGCCGGATTTCGAGGCGTTCTGGGCGCGCGGCTATGCCGCCCTCGACGAAGGCGAAGTGGCGCCGGCCCCGGTCACGCCCTTGGCCGATTTCGTCGCCGATCCCGAGGGGGAACCGTTGGAGACGCCGTCCGGCCGCATCGAGATCGCCTCCGCGACGATCGCCGGCTTCGGCTATGACGACTGCCCCGGCCATCCGACCTGGCTCGCGCCCGAGGAATGGCTCGGCTCGCCCTTGGCGCAGCGCTACCCGCTGCACCTGCTCTCGCCGCAGCCGGCGCATCGCCTGCACAGCCAGTTGGAATTGGCGGGGCCGAGCCAGGGGGCCAAGCGCGACGGCTATGAGGTCGTGCTGATGCACCCGGCCGAGGCGATCAAGCGCGGCCTCCGGGACGGCGACATCGTGGAGCTCTTCAACGATCGCGGCCGCTGCCTGGCGGCGCTCAGGTCGACGCGTGAGGTTGAGCCGGGCGTCGCCGTGCTGCCAACCGGGGCATGGTATGATCCGGTTTGGGATGGCGGCGCCTTGCCGCTCGATCGTGGCGGCAATCCCAACAGCCTCACCTCCAGCATGCCGACCTCGCGCCTGGCGCAGGCGACCGCGCCCAATTCTTGCCTGATCGAGATCAAGCGGGCAGTAGCCTGATCGCCGATCGAAACCGCCACCGCCATCTCGCATCGCAAGAGGCCGACCATGCCCTCGACTGCCGCCAATTCGCCTGAAGCCGGGGCGCTTGATGTCGCGCTCGCCGAGGCCCGCGAGGATTATGTGCGTCGCAACCCCGAAAGCCGGGCGCGCTTCATGGCGGCTGCGGAGTCGATGCCGGGCGGCAACACCCGGACCTCGCTCTTCTACGATCCCTTCCCGCTCTGCATGCTGCGTGGCGAGGGCTGCCGCCTGACCGATGCCGACGGGCACGAATATCTGGATTTCCTGGGCGAGTTCACCGCCGGCATTTTCGGCCATTCACCGGAGGTGCTGAAGCAGGCGATCCGCGCCGCGCTCGATGACGGGATCAACCTGTCCTCGCACAACGCCATCGAAGGGAAGCTCGCCCAGCGCATCTGCGCACGCTTTCCGTCAATGGATCTGCTGCGCTTCACCAATTCCGGTACGGAAGCCAATCTGATGGCGCTCGCCGCCGCGCTCACCTTCACCGAGCGGCGCAAGATCCTGGTGTTCGCGGGCGGCTATCATGGCGGCGTCTTGACCTTTCCGCCCGGTGGCACGCCCGTCACGGTGCCCCACGACTTCGTCGTCGCCTCCTATAACGACCTCGAAAAGACGCTGGATCTCGTCAAGCCGCATCGCAGCGAATTGGCGGCGATCCTGGTCGAGCCCATGCAGGGTGCGGGGGGCTGCATTCCCGGTGCTCCCGAATTCCTCGCCGGCCTGCGCCGGCTCGCCGACGAGACGGGTGCCGTGCTGATCTTCGACGAGATTCAGACCTCGCGGCTCTCGCTGGGTGGGCGCCAGCAACTGCTCGGCATCACGCCGGACATGACGACGATCGGCAAGTTCTTCGGTGGCGGCCTCGCCTTCGGCAGCTTCGGCGGTCGGCGCGAGATCATGCAGGTCTTCGACCCGCGCCGGCCGTCCTCGATCGGCCATGCCGGAACCTACAACAACAACACCTTGACCATGGCGGCAGGGCTCGCGGCGGTGGAGCAGCTCCTGACGGCCGAGGCGCTCGACGCCTTGAACGTGCGCGGCGACCGCTTCCGCGCCGATCTGAACGCGCTGTTCGCCGCCAAGAATGTGCCGATCACCGTGTCCGGCCTCGGCTCATTGATGAACATTCACCCGCAGGGCGCACCGCAGGTGGCGAACGCGAAACGCAGCCTGCTGTTCTTCGATCTCGTGAAGGCCGGTGTCTATTTCGCGCCGCGCGGCCTGATCGCCCTGTCCTTCCCGATCGGAGGCCAGGAGATTTCGGCTTTCCTGAACGCGCTGGACGGCATTCTCGACGCCCGCAGGAGCCTTCTTGTCTGAGGGCGGAAGGGGCGGGGCGTTGTCTTGCCCAGATAGGTTGTCTTGCCCAGTAGCTTGTCCTGCCCAGATAGCCGACGTCAGTAGCCCGTGCGCGGATGCGGCCCGGTGTTGACGTCGACCACCGCCGGCGAGGAGACCTCGACCGGCTTGGTCCAGCTGCCGCCGAGCGCCTTGTTGAGGGCGATGAAGTCCGTGGAGACGGCGACCCGGCTCTGCAGCAGCGTGTCCTCGGCGCTGTAGAGCGAGCGCTCCGCGTCGAGCACGTCGAGGAAGCTCGACGAGCCGGACTGGTAGAGCGTGCGGGAGAGCCGCGACGCGTCGCGGTAGGAGGCTGCGGCGGAGGACAGCTTGCCCGAGCGCAGGCGTTCCTGCGCCAGCGAGACCAGTGCGTTCTCGACATCCTGCATCGCGGTCAGCACCGAGAGCTTGAAGGCGGAATCATATTGATCGCGCTGGGCCTGGGCGACTTCGACTGCGGCCCGGAGCTCGCCGCCATTGAAGATCGGCACGCTCAGCGTCGGCCCGAAGGACCAGCCGATCGAGGAGTTCTTCGCGAGGTCGCCGGTTTTCAACGCCGATGTCGTGATGTTGCCGGTGAGGCTGACCGACGGATAGAGCGCGGCTTCCGCCTGGCCGATCTTGGCCGTGTACTGGGCGAGCTGGCGCTCGGCCTTGCGGACATCGGGGCGGTTGCGCAGGACGTCGGCGGGCAGGCCAGCGGGCGGCGTGCTGCGCGCGGCCGGGATCGGGCCGCCACGCGCCAGCCGGCCGGAGAGTGCGGTGGGCGCTTGCCCTGTCAGGATGCCGAGCTGATGCAGGCTCTGGGCATAGGCGGCCTCCAGGCTCGGAATCGCCGCCTCGGTCGAGCTCACCTGCGCGGCGGCCTTGGCGACGTCGACGGCCGAGGCGGATCCCGCCTGGAACTTGGTCCGTGTCAGGCCTTCGGTCTCGCGCTGCGATGTCGCGGTGCGCCTGGCCAGCGCGATACGGGCCTGGTAGCCGCGCGCCTCGACATAGTTCGAGGTCACGTCGCCGACCAGCGTCAGCAGGGTCGCGCGCAGGTCCTCATCGGCGGCATCAGTGCCATAGGTCGCGGCCTCGACGCCGCGGTAATTCGCGCCGAACAGGTCGAGCTCCCAGCTCGCATCGAAGCCGGCCTGGTACAGGCTGGAGGTGGCGTTGCCACCCGTGCTGGAGGTGGCAGCGCTGGTCCGCGACCGCGTGGCCGAGCCGGTGCCGTCGAGCGACGGAAACAGCGCTCCGACGGCCTGGCGCCTGGTCGCCCGCGCCTCGCGGATACGCGCCTTCGCCGAGGCGACGTCGAGATTGCCGGCAACAGCCTCTTCGACGATGCCATTCAGCGTCTTGTCGCCGAGACGCTTCCACCATTCATCCAGCGCCTTGGAGGCCAGCGGCCGTTTCGAGGCCGGCGCGTTGCCCCATTTCGCCGGCAGGCTCAGGGAGGGGCCGGCATAATCGGGCCCGACCGCGCAGGCACCCAGCGTCAGGCAGAGCGGCAGGGCCAGGCTGAGGCGTTTCATCGTCGCGCGGCTTCCGGTCATCATTGCGGCCATCTCAGCTTGCCTTTGCCGGCTCGGCCGCCGGCTCATCCGCGCGCTTGCCCTGCGAGTCCTTGCCCTGCACATCCTTGCCCTGGACAAGGCGGCGCACGCTGACGAAGAGCAGCGGCACGAAGAACACGCCGAGCGCGGTGGCGGCGATCATGCCGCCCATCACGCCGATGCCGATCGCGTTCTGGCTGCCCGAGCCCGCGCCGGTCGCGACCGCCAGCGGCGTCACGCCGAGGACGAAGGCGAGCGAGGTCATCAGGATCGGCCGCAGGCGCTGGCGCGCGGCCTCCAATGTCGCTTCGACCAGCCCCTTGCCGGCCTGCTGCTGCTCGATCGCGAATTCGACGATCAGGATCGCATTCTTGGCTGCAAGGCCGATCGTCGTCAGCAGTCCGACCTTGAAATAGACGTCGTTGGTCTGCCCGAACCAGGTCGCGGCCAGCAACGCTCCGAAGATGCCGATTGGCACGGAGAGCATGACTGCGAAGGGAATCGACCAGCTCTCATAGAGCGCGGCCAGGCAGAGGAAGACGACCAGCATGGCGAGCGCATAGAGCGCCGCCGCCTGACTGCCGGAGAGCCGCTCCTGATAGGACAGCCCGGTCCATTCATGAGCGTAGCCGGCCGGCAGCTGCTTCATCAGGGCATCGATCTCGTCCATCGCCGCGCCCGAGCTGACGCCGGCAGCGGCCGCACCCTGGATCTCCACCGCCGCCGAGCCGTTATAGCGCTCGAGCCGGGGCGAGCCGTAGGTCCAGCGCCCCGAGGAGAAGGCCGAGAACGGCACCATCGTGCCGCCGGAGTTGCGGACATACCATTTGTCGACATCCTGCGGCTGCATCCGGAATGGCGAACCGGACTGGACATAGACCGATTTCACCCGGCCGCGATCGATGAAGTCGTTGACATAGGCACTGCCCCAGGCGGTCGAGAGCGTCGCATTGATGTCGGCGAGCGAGAGCGTCAGCGCACTCGCCTTCTCCTGGTCGATCTCGACGGAGTATTGCGGCGTGTCCTCCTGGCCGTTGGGCCGGGTGCCGGACAAGACAGCGCTCTTGCCGGCGAGGCCGAGGAGCTGGTTGCGCGCCTCGATCAGCTTCTCATGGCCGGCGCCGGCGATGTCCTGCAGGTAGAAGTCGAAGCCCGCCGTGTTGCCGAAGCCCTGGATCGCGGGCGGCGCCAGCGCGAAGACCATGCCGTCCTTGATGGAGCGGAACGCGCCCATGGCCCGCATCGCCACGGCCTGCGCCGTCGCCTGCTTGCCCTTGCGTTCGGCGAAGGGTTTCAGCCGGACGAAGGCGAGACCGACATTCTGGCCCTCGCCGCCGAAGCCGAAGCCGGCGACCGTCAGCACGCCCTCGACCAGGTCCTTCTCCTTGCCGAGATAATGGGTGCGGATCTGGTCGAGCACGCGCAACGTGCGGTCCTGCGTTACGCCGACCGGCATCTGCACGATGGTGAACAGCGTGCCCTGGTCCTCCTCCGGCAGGAAGGAGCTCGGCAGGCGCGTGAACAGCACGGCCATGCCGACGCCGATCAGCAGGAAGACGGCGAGGAACCGGAATGGCCGCGCGATCATGCCGGCGATGCCGCTGCGATAGCCGTGGGTCGCCTTGTCGAAATTGCGGTTGAACCAGCCGAAGGGGCCCTTCTGGGTGGCATGGTCCGTCGGCGGCTTCAGCATGGTGGCGCAGAGCGCCGGCGTCAGCACGAGCGCGACGAGCACGGACAGCATCATGGCGGTGACGATGGTGACCGAGAACTGCCGGTAGATCACGCCGACGGAGCCGCCGAAGAAGGCCATCGGCACGAACACGGCCGAGAGCACGGTGGCGATGCCGACCAGCGCGCCGGTGATCTCGCCCATCGATTTGATCGTCGCCTCCTTCGGCGACAATTTCTCCTCCTGCATCACGCGCTCGACATTCTCGACGACGACGATCGCGTCGTCGACGAGCAGGCCGATGGCGAGCACCATGGCGAACATGGTCAAGGTGTTGATCGAATAGCCGGCGACCGCCAGCACGCCGAAGGTGCCGAGCAGCACGACCGGAACGGCGAGCATCGGGATGATCGTCGCGCGCAGATTCTGCAGGAAGACGAACATCACCACGAAGACGAGCACGATCGCCTCGATCAAGGTCTCGACCACCTTCTCGATCGAGAGCCGGACGAAGGGCGTGGTGTCGTAGGGGTAGACGACCTCGACACCCTCCGGGAAGGTCTGCGACAGCCGCGTGATCGCCTTCTGCACCGCCTCGGCGGTCGAGATGGCGTTGGCGCCGGTCGCCAGGCTGATCGCGAGCGCCGCCGTCGGCTGGCCGTTGTAGCGGGCGGCCGTGCGGTAATCCTTGGCGCCGAGCTCGACCGTCGCGACATCGTTCAGCCGTACGATCGAGCCGGAGCTGCCGCTCTTCAGGATGATGTTCTCGAACTGCGGGACGGTCTGAAGGCGGCTCATCGCCGTCACCGTCGCGTTGAGCTGCTGACCGGGCTTCTGCGGCAAGCCGCCGAGCTGGCCGGCCGAGACTTGCGTGTTCTGCGCCGTGATCGCGTTGGAGACGTCGCTCGGCATCAGCGCGTATTTCTGCAGCTTGTCGGGGTCGAGCCAGATGCGCATCGCATAGCCCGAGCCGAAGAGCTGGCTCGAGCCGACGCCGGGGACGCGCTTGAGCGTGTCGTTCAGCGTCGAGTCGACATAGTCGGCGAGGTCGGTCGAGGACATCTTGCCGTCGCGCGAGACGAAGGCGATGACCATCAGGAAGCCGGTCGAGGATTTCGATACGGTGATGCCGGTGTTCTGGACCGTCTGCGGCAATTGCGAGGTGACGAGCTGCAGCTTGTTCTGCACCTGCATCTGCGCGACGTCGGGATCGGCGGCGTTGGTGAAGGTCAGCGTCAGCGAAGCGTTGCCCGACGAGGTTGACGTCGCGGTCATGTATTGCAGATTGTCGACGCCGGTCATGCCCTGCTCGATGACCTTCGTCACCGAGTTTTCGACCGTCTGGGCGTCGGCGCCGGCATAGCTCGCGCTGATGTTCACGGTTGTCGGCGCGATCTGCGGATATTGCGAGATCGGCAGGGACTGCAGCGCCAGCACGCCAGCGAGCATGATGACGATGGCGACGACCCAGGCGAAGATCGGCCTGTCGATGAAGAAGCGAGACATGTTCAGTTCTTCACCGTGCCGGGCTTGTCCGTCTCTGCGGCCGCGCGCTGCGCCGCCGGGCGCAATTCCCCGCTCGCCTCGTCGATCGTGACCTCGTTGGCCGTGACCGTCTGGCCGACGCGCACGAGCTGCCCGCCCTCGACGATCACCCTGTCGCCGTCGCTGAGGCCGGTATCGACCAGCCAGTTGTTGCCGATGGTGCGACGGGTCACGAGCACGCGCTCCTCGACCTTGCCGTCCTTGTTGACGAACTTGGCCGTGGCTTCGCCCTTGGTGTTGCGGCCGACGGCGCGCTGCGGCACCAGGTAATTATTCTCGGCGATGCCCTCCTGGAGGATGGCGCGCGCATACATGCCGGGCAGCAGCAGCCGGTCGGGATTGGGGAATTCCGCCCGCAGGGTGAAGGTGCCCGTGGTCTGGTCGACATTGGCCTCGGCGAATTCGAAGCGTCCGTCCTGATTGTAGAGCGTGCCGGTATCGAGCCTGAGCTTGACCGCGACATTGGGGCCGCTGAGCTTCAACCGGCCCTCGGCGAGCGCGCTGCGGAACTTCAGCAGGTTGGTGCTCGACTGGGTGATGTCGACATTGATCGGGTCGAGCTGGCGGATCGTGGTGAGCGCGTCGGTCTGGCTCGCCGTCACCAGGGCGCCGGGCGTCAGGGAGGATTTGTCGATCCGCCCGCCGATCGGGGCAACGACCTTGGTGTAGTCGAGATTGATTTTAGCCGTGGCGAGGCTCGCCTTGGCCGAGGCGACATCGGCATTGGCCTGGGCCAGGGCCGAGATCGCGTCGTCGAGGTCCTGCTTGCTGACGGCGCTCTGGCGGACCAGGTCGCGGTAGCGGTCAAGCTTTGCCTGGGCGCTCGGCACAGTGGCCTCGGCTTTCTGCAAGGCTGCGGCGGAGCTGTCATAGGCCGCCTGGTAGCTCGCCGGGTCGATCTCGTAGAGCACGGTCCCGGCCGCGACCTCGCCGCCTTCCTTGAAGAGGCGCGACTTGATGATGCCGTTGACCTGCGGACGCACCTCCGCGACGAGGCTCGCCGAAACCCGGCCCGGCAGTTCGGCGGTGATCGCGACGGGCTGCGGACGCAGGCTGACGACGCTGACCTGCATCTGCGCGGTCGGCGGAGCGGGGCCGGCCGCCTTCTCGTTGCAGGCCGAGAGCAGAAGCCCCGCCGCAATGGCTGCGACCGCGCTTCGCCCACGCAATACGGTCATGCCGCAGTGCACAAGGCTGGACTCGCAGTTTTGCATCCTCAAGCGCTGCACGGCATCACCCTATTTTGGAAACTTAGGAGTACCTTTATGGCTTGCAATCTTGCGCTGTCAATCGCATGGAGGTGAAATAAGGGGAAACACATGGCGCAGGGTCTGACGATAACGTGTGAGGACGCGGCAGCGGCCACCAGGGTGACGCCCGCGCGCGGGCGCCCGAAAATCATGGCCGATGAGGCTGTGCGCGCGATGATCGTGGCCCATGCCAGGGATGCCTTCCTCGAGGTCGGCTATGCCGGTACGACGATGGATCTCGTCGCGGCACGTTGCCGCATCTCGAAGCGGACGCTCTATCGCCTCTTCCCCGGCAAGACCGATCTGTTCACGGCAGTCGTCATCCTGCACCGGCAGTCGATGCTGGATCTGCCGCGTCCCGACGATGAAGATCTGCCCGTGGCCGAAGCCCTCGAAGCGATCTTCAAGATCGACATCGACGAGGTGGCCGATCGTGAGCGCATCGCGTTCATTCGTCTGGTCATCACGGAATCAACCCGGTTTCCCGAGATCGAGCTCTTGATCCTACGCGACGGCGCCGAGGCATCGCGTCGCCTTCTCGCGGAATGGCTGATGCGTCAGGTGGAGCGCGGTCTCATCGCGCTCGCCGATCCCTCAAAGGCCGCACAGATGCTGATGGATATGGTGTTCGGCGTGTTCGCGCGCCGGCGTCACCATGGCGAGTGGGGCTCGCGCGAGGAGCGCCGCGCCTATGTGCGGATGTGCATCGACATCTTCGTCAATGGCGTCGCTCGCGGCTGAAGCGCGGAGCGCGTGCCGGGCGCGCCGGCTTCAGACCTTCAGGGCCATGCCGTCGCGCTGCGGATCGGCGCCGCCCGACCAGTTCGCCCCCTCCGCGCGGATGCCATGCGGCGCGCCGAAGGCGAAGGACTGGTAGGACCGGTTTACGGCGTAGCCTTTGGCTTCCAATGCGGCGGTGACGCGGCGCTCGATGCGGTTGGAGACGTCGATCGTGTCGCTCAGGCAGACGATGCGCGGCGCGGCGACCGCCTCCGCCATGCTCATCCCGAAATCGATGACGTTGCTCAGCGCCTGGGCAATGGCGGGCACGATGAAGGTACCGCCTGGCGCGCCGATGGCGATGACGGGTGTCTCGTCCTTGAACATGATCGTCGGCGCCATCGCGCTGCTGCGCGCCTTGCCGGGAGCGATCGAACCGGCGCGGCCGGGGCGGGGGTCGAAACCGCTCATCGAGCCATTATACATGAAGCCCAGGCCGGGGGTGATGGCGCCCGATGGCTGGCCGAGGGTGTGGGTGAGCGTCACCGCATTGCCCTCTTCATCCATGACGCAGACGACGGTCGTGTCCGGCGGATCCCTGGACAATTCCGAGCGCGCCACGCGCGCCTTCTCGCCTGACCGGATCCTGGCGGCGTGGCCGGCGGCATGGGCCTGCGAGAGCAGCCTGTCGATCGGCACATCGACGAAGTCGGGATCGCCGATATGGGCGTCGCGGTCGATCGTCATCCACTTCATCGCCTCGGCGAGGATCGCGATGTGCTCGGCGCTGTTGTGCTCGAGCGCGCCGATCTCGAATTCCTGCAGGATATGCATGAGTTCGATCAGCGAGACGCCGCCAGCGGCGGGCGGGTTGCCGGCGATGCGCAGACCGCGATAGGCGCCCCAGACGGGCTGCTTCTCGCGCACCCTGTACTCCGCGAGATCGCGCTTCGTCAGGAGCCCGCCTTGCGCCGCCATGTCGGCGGCGATCTCTTCGGCGATCGCGCCGGTGTAGAAGATCTCAGGGCCTGCTGCGGCGATGCGCTCCAGCGTGCGGGCGAGGTCGGGATTGGTGACGGTATCGCCGGGGCGCCTCAGCGTGCCGTCGGGGTGGAAATAGATTCTGCGCCCGGTCTCGCTGTGGCGGAGTTTGTTCTCGGTGTTGATCTGGCCGGTGCTGCGCTGGTCGATCGTCCAGTAGTAGTGGACATAGGGGCGGATCGTGAAACCGTCGCGCGCCTGCCGGATCGCCGGCGCCATGACATCCCCGAGATCCATCGTGCCGAAGCGCGACAGGGCCTCGGTGTAACCCTTGACGTTGCCTGGCGTGCCGGCCGCGAGATGGCCGAGCTCATTGGCATGGTCGCTGAGCAGGAAGACGAAGCCGTCGCGCGTCTGGCCGACGAAACGGTCGGCCCACATCTCGGGCGTGGCTGCGAGCGGCGCCAGCGCCAGGAATTCGAGCACGGTGTGTACGCCGCGTTTCGGCATGCTGATCTGCATCGCGCCGAACCCGCCGATCCCGCACATCTGGGGGTCGACTACGCCCTGGCTGAAGGCGCAGGCGATGGCGGCATCGATGGCGTTGCCGCCCCGGCGCAGAATGTCACCGCCGGCTTCGGCGGCCTCGGGTTGGGCCGCTACGATCATGCCGCGCATCTGTGTCTCCCTGGTCCCGTCGCGCATCGTCGCCTTGAGCGCGCGTCGTTCTGGAAGAGGCAGCATCGCGCGTTGGGTGGCTATCCACCACCCGCAAATCCGCATGCGCTTGCAGCCGACAGCGCAGGTGCCGTTTCCGGCGGATGCGGTCCATAACAGGCCTTTCGCCGCTCCGATCGGTCTCTAGAGGTTGATCGGCCCCATGCTTTTGCGACCAGACGGAGGACACGACCTATGACGATCGGAGTGGGCGGATCGAGCTTCGAGGCGGAACTCGCCAAATTGAAGCCGATGACTGATGGCATCGAGCCGATCGCGGTAACTGAGTTCAAGGTTCGCATCGCCAAGGCGCAGGCGCTGCTGCGCGAGCAGGGTCTCCAGGCGCTCTATCTCGATACCTCCACGAGCCTTGCCTACTTCACCGGCATCCAGCTCACCTTGTCCGAGCGCCTGCATGGCGCGGTCATCCCGGCGGAGGGCGAGATCGTCTATCTCAGCCCAACCTTCGAGGAGCCGAAGACGCGGGAATTGATGCGCTTCGGCGAGGAGGTGCGCTGCTGGGAGGAGCATGAGGACCCGACGGAGCTGGTGATCGAAACCATCCGCAGCCTGGGCTATGAGAGCGGCCAGGTCGCGCTCGATCCGCATACGCCGTTCTATATCGTCGATGGGCTGCGCAAGGCCGGCAACCGCTTCTCCTTCAGCCACGGCAACGTGATCACCGCGGCTTGCCGGCAGTTGAAATCGGCCGCCGAGATCGCTCTGATCCAGCGCGCCATGGACATCACCATGGAGGTCCACCGGGCGGCGGCCCGGGCGCTGCAGGTCGGCGTCACCACCGCTCAGGTCAAGCTGTTCCTCGACCAGGCGCATCGCAAGCTCGGCATGAACTGGACCAGCGGCGCGGCCCAGTTCGGCGAGGCGACGGCCTATCCCCATGGCGTGCCCTATGAGCAGACGCTGCAGGATGGCGACATGGTGCTGATCGACATGGGCACCAAGGTCGGCGGTTATCGCTCCGACATCACCCGCACCTATGTCTTCGGCGAAGCGACCGAGCGCCAGCGCGAGATCTGGAACCTGGAGAAGCGGGCGCAGCTGGCGGCGTTCGATGCGGCTGTCCTGGGTGCACCCTGCGAGGCGGTGGACGCGGCGGCGCGCGGCGTCATCGAGGCAGCGGGCTTCGGCCCGGGCTACAAGGTGCCGGGCCTGCCGCATCGCACCGGCCATGGGCTCGGCCTCGACGTGCATGAGGAGGCCTTCATGGTGAAGGGCAACAAGACGCCGCTCCAGGTCGGCATGTGCTTCTCCGACGAGCCGATGATCTGCATCTATGGCGAGTTCGGCGTACGCCTCGAGGACATCATCTACATGGCCGAGGACGGAGCCCATTGGTTCACGACGCCGGCCCATTCCGTGGACGATCCCTTCGGCTACGAAGCCTGAACGCGCGGCGACCGGTGACCGGAGCCCCGTATGGGGCTCTGTCACCCCCTGATCGCCTGCCGGACGCGCGGTCTGCCGTTTCATCAGGTCGGCCGTTGCAGCCGGGCAACGGTTTGCGGCAATTCCCTGCGCTGTCCGAAGCGCCGTTTTTTGCTGGCGGGAGCCGGCTTGAGCGAGCCGAATACCGGTATCTGCCGGAGAATACTTGGTTTTTCCGGCCGGCAGCCGGCATGGCAATTGTTTCTGCGATGAATAGCTTAGAATCTATCTAAATATCTGTACTTGCGGGGAAATTTGGATTCACGCTACTGCGCTGCAGCACCTGGGGCGGGTTTGAACCCGAAAGCCTTGGGATGGCGGCAAGGGTCGGCAGCGGGATCACATCCAGCTGCGCCCCGACGCCGGCGGCATGGAGGCGGGACCGGGTGGTCTGGGATATTCAAAAGCTGTTCCGGCATCACGCCAAGGATATCGCGCGATCGCTTCGGCGGCGCGGCCTGACGGCCGAGATGGCGGCCGACCTGACGCAGGACACCTTCCTGCGCGTGCTGTCGTCGCCGCCCAGGGACGATGCGGCGCATCACAATCCCAAGGCTTATCTCTACCAGGTCTCGCGCAATCTCAGCATCAACCAGATCAGGCGCGAGCGCCTGGTCGAGCGGGTGGAGCTCGACGACGAGGCGTTCGCGCAGCTTGCCGAGCCGTTGCCGTCTCCCGAAACCATCGTCCATGACCGTCAGCGTCTGAAGCTGGTGGAGGCCGCGCTGGCCGAGCTCCCCGCCCGCACGCGCACCGCTTTCGAGATGCATCGCCTGGGAGACCGCACCATCGCCGAGGTCGCCCGCGAGCTCGACCTGTCGGTGACGCGGACCTGGACTTTGATCCGGGATGCCTACCGCCATATCGTCGTGCGCACTGAAAATTTGTAATTGGAAATATCTCAGGGAGAGAAAAACCCGGCCGGCCGGTTGTAATAGAGGGTGGGAGACGCAAGCCGAACAGGTGGCTATGCCCATGCCGGAAGGACTGGCCCATGCCGGAAGGACGGGAATGACCGAGGCTGCGCCGGATCTCGATCGCTTGCTCGACGAGGCGATCGACCTCGTCATTCGCTTGCAGAACGATCCCGGCAACCCCGTTGCCATCGAGATGATCAGAGCATGGCGGGCGAGGAGCCCGGCGCATGAGCAGAGCTGGGCGCGCATCGCCAGCGCCCATGGGATGGCCGGCAAGGTCCTGACCGATCGCCGGAAGGCCGAGCAGCGCGCGGCGCTGGGGCTGACCCGCCGTAACCTCGTCATCGCTGGCGCGATCGGCCTGGGTGCCGTGGGCGCCGGCTCGCTGATGATGTCGGACGCTTGGCTCCAGCCGCGGGCCGACCATCGCACCGCCAAGGGCGAGATCCGCCAGGTCGCGCTTCCCGACGGCAGCATGGCGACGCTCGGCCCCGACAGTGCGCTGGCGCTCGCCTATGGGCCGGACGAGCGGCGCGTCGCGCTGCTGCAGGGCATGTCGTTCTTCGAGGTTGCGCCGGATAAGGCGCGCCCGTTCCGGGTCCAGGCGGGCCATCTCACCGCGACGGCCCTTGGAACGGCCTTCGATGTCTCCAGCGATGCGGGGATCGTGACGGTTTCCGTTGATCATGGGCTCGTCGAGGCGCGGGCCCCGGATTCGGCGCTGGCCGCGGGCGAGCGACTGGGCGCCGGAGACTGGATGGCGTTCGATGCGGCCTCGCAGAGCCTCGATCGCGGAAGGCGCGAGGCGGGCCAGGTCGCGACGTGGCGCGACCGCTTGATCGTGGCCGAGCAGGAGCCGGTCTCGGCGCTGATCGCCCGGATCGGCCGCTGGCTGCCCGGGCGCATCGTCGTCGCGGGGTCCTTCGGTGGCTCGCAAAAGGTGAGCGGGCTCTTCGACCTGCGCGATCCCGCGCGGGCGCTCGAGGCGGTGGTGCATCCGACCGGCGGCCATGTCCGTCGGATCTCGTCGTTCCTGACGGTGATTTCGTCCTTCTGAAAAAAACCGGGCGGAAGGGAGAAAAAATCCGATCCCCGTTTGTATCAGCTTCAAGGGTTGCGCCATTCACGTCGGCACGCCCTCCCGATGCAATCGACAGGAGCGGCTTCACCATGGGGCGAGGGGCGGAGATCAGTTCGCGCAGGACAGCCGGACGCAAAGCGTTGCTTGCAGCGCTGCTGGCGACGACATCGGTCGGAGCAAGCGTCACGGCGATAGTGCCCAGCGCCTTCGCCCAGGCCGCGCGGACGAGTTACTCCATCCCCGCCGGCCCGCTGAACCAGGCCCTGACCGCTTTCGGGCGCCAGTCGGGCCTCCAGATCACCTATCTGGCCTCCGTCGCTTCCGGCAAGACCTCGCCCGGCGTCTCGGGCGCCGTGACGCGGGAGCAGGCGCTGGCGCGCATCCTCCAGGGCTCGGGGCTGGTCTACTCCTTCCCGAACCCGACCACCGTTGCGATCTCGACGCGTGCGGCGGGCAACGGCTCCGTTGCGGCAGACGGCGCCGTGGTGCTCGATACGATCGACGTGCAGGGATCGACTGACGGCAGCGTTGGCTATGTCGCGACGCGCAGCGCGGCGGGCACCAAGACCAACACGCCCCTGATCGAGACGCCGCAATCGGTCTCCGTCGTCACGCGGCAGGAGCTCGACGACCGCAATGTGCAGACGCTGACCCAGTCGGTCGCCTATACGCCGGGCGTGCGCTCCGAATCGTCCGGCTTCGATCCCCGTTTCGACGCCTTCTACATCCGCGGCTTCAATGCGACCTATAACGGGGTCTATCGCGACGGCTTGCGCCTGCCCGGCAATAATATGGCGGTGTTCAAGGTCGCGCCCTATGGCGTGGAGAGCGTCACCGTGTTGCGCGGCCCGAGCTCGGCGCTCTATGGCCTCGGTTCGCCGGGCGGGCTCGTCGACATCACCTCCAAGCGCCCGGTCGATCAGCCATTCGGCGAAGTGGAATTGCAGGCGGGCAACAAGAATCGCGTCCAGAGCAATTTCGATGTGGGCGGCCGGCTCGATCCCAACGGAACGCTGCTCTACCGCCTGACGGGCTCCGTCCGCGACAGCCATACGGCCAATGTGGTGGGCGGCGACGACAACCTGCTCAACCTCGCCCCGGCCTTCACCTGGCGCCCGAACGACCAGACGAAGCTGACCATCCTCGGCGAATTCCAGGATTCGAAGAATCCGGGCGCGCTTCCATACTATGCCTGGAGCGGCGCGCGGTCGCAGAGCTTCCTGCGGAGCGACCCGGACTACAACAGCCTGGAGCAGACCCAGAACCGCATCGGCTACCAGTTCGAGCACAAGTTCAACGAGGTCTTCACGGTCCGGCAGAATCTGCGCTGGGGCCAGGTCGACACGAAGAACCGCTTCACCGGCAATTCGGGAGTCGACGCCAGCGGCACGGTCCTCAATCGTTACACCGGCTATGTGCACGACGTGCTGAATTCATTCGCGGTCGACAATCAGGTGCAGGCTGATTTCGGGACCGGGCCGATCCAGCACCGCCTGCTCGCGGGCCTCGACTACACTCATCTCAGACTCAGCGACCGGATCGGCTATGGCACGGCGCCGGGCTTGAGCCTAGTGACGCTGCAATCGCTCGGCCGCTTCACGGACCCGGCCTTCAGCACGATCGGCAGGCAGACCCAGGACCAGATCGGCGCCTATGTCCAGGAGCAGGCCAAGTTCGGCCGCTGGACGCTGACGCTGTCGGGACGGCAGGACTGGGTGCGTACGAAGACCGTGGACCGCGTCAGCACCAGCCGGCAGGAGGCTGACGACCAGGCTTTCACCGGCCGCGTCGGTCTGACCTATCAGTTCGACAACGGCATCGCGCCCTATGCGACCTATTCGACCTCCTTCGCGCCCAATCTCGGCGTCGATCCGACGGGCGTGCCCTTCAAGCCGACCACGGCCGAGCAGGCCGAGATCGGCGTGAAGTACGCGCCGACCGGCTTCGACGGCTTCTTCACCGCCTCGCTCTTCCGGATCACGCAAGATGGCGGCCTCGTCGCCTCCGACGCCAACCCCTATGTGCAGGTCCAGCGCGGAGAGGTGCGCGGCCAGGGGCTCGAACTGGAGGCGGTCGCCAATCTCGGGGCGGGCTTCCGCGTCAGGGGCTCCTATGCCTATCTCGATCTGGAGACCATCACCGGCACCGCGGGGACGGTCGGCAAGGTGCCCGCGGCGGTGCCGCGCCACAGCTTCGCGGCCTGGACCGACTATACCGTGCCGGACGGGTTGACGCTCGCCGGGCTCGGGCTCGGCGTGGGTGTCCGCTACACCGGTTCCAGCTATGGCGACGCCCAGAACACTTTCAAGAATGATGCGGTCGCACTCGTCGACGCCACGCTGAACTATGATCTCGGGCGGGTGAACCCCGCGCTGAAGGGCTGGTCGGCGAAGGTCAACGCCCAGAACCTGTTCGACACCAAATACACGACCTGCGAGGCCGGCTATTGCTACAAGGGCACCCGCAGCAGCGTCATCGCGAGCCTGCGCTATCGCTGGTGAGGCTGCTGGTCCGGCCATGCGTATCCCAGCCGGCCTGGATCGTCGGACCCTCCTCGCCGCCGCCTGCTGCATGGCTGTGCACGGCGGTGCGGCTCGCGCCGGCGAGCCTTCACCGCCGGCGCGCATCGTCTCGCTCGACTATGGCCTGACCGAGACGCTGCTCGCGCTCGGCGTCGCGCCGGTCGGTATGGTGCAGGTCGGCGCTTGGGCGGATTGGGTGGTCGAACCTGCCTTGCCGGCCGGCATGATCGACCTCGGCGCCGATCGCGAGCCGAATCTCGAATTGCTGGCGGCGATCAGGCCGGATCTGATCGTGACGACGCCCTATCTCGCCGCGATCCGCCCCGTGCTGGAGCGTTTCGCCCCGACCCGGACCTTCTCGATCTATGCTCCGCCGGGCGGTCGGCCCTATGAGTTGAGCGTCGCGGCGACGCGCGAACTGGCTGGTCTGCTCGGCCGCGCGACGGAGGGCGAGGCCCTGATCGCGCGGGCCGAGGCGCGGATGGCGGAGATCCGCGCCAGGCTCCGCGATAGGGCCGATATCCCGCTGCTGATCGTGAGTTTTCTCGATGCGCATCATGTCCGGGTTTATGGCGCAGGCAGCCTCTTCGACGGTGCGCTGAAGCGCTGCGGCCTTGCGAATGGCTGGCGGGGACCGAGCAATTACTGGGGCTTCGCCACGGTCGGCATCGAGGCCCTGGCGGCCGTGCCGGAGAGCCGGCTGGTCTATCTGGAGCCGATCTCCGGCGATGTCCTGACGAAGCTCGCGGGCAGCCCGCTCTGGAACAGCCTGGCCTTCGTCCGCGCCGGGCGGATCCAGCGGCTGCCGGCGGCGCTGATGTTCGGCATGCTGCCCTCGGCGATGCGCTTCGCCGCGCTTTTGGGCGAGCATCTTTCCGCGACGGGGCGTTCCAGTGGCTGAGGCTCTCCATCGCAAGGGACCGGCCGGCATCGTCGCGCTCCTTCTGGCCGCGGCCGGCGCGGCGAGCCTATGGACGCTGGTGAAGTTGCTGCCGCCGGAGCTGTGGTTCGACGCCCTGCGCGGGCCGGACCTTGCCGATGCGCGCCAGATGCTGGCGGCCTATAGCGTCATGCCGCGGCTCGTCACCAGCATCCTGTGCGGCGCGGCGCTGGGCCTGGCCGGGGCGCTGCTGCAATTGGTGCTGCGCAATCCGATCGCCTCGCCGACCACGCTCGGGGTCGAGGCGGGGGCCAATCTCGCCTTGTCGGTCGCCATGCTCTGGGCGCCCGGGCTGCTCGCCTTCGGCCGGGAATGGACGGCAATGGCGGGCGGGCTGCTTGCTGTCGCCGGCGTGCTCGCCTTGTCCTGGCGCAAGGGGCTGGCGCCGGTCTCGGTCGTGCTCTCAGGGCTCGTCATCGGCCTCACCTGCAGCGCCGTCGTCGCGACGCTGGTCCTGTTCAAGACGCATTACCTCGCCGGCCTGTTCATGTGGGGGAGCGGGTCGCTCAGCCAGCAGGACTGGTCGGCCGCTATCTTCCTCACGCCGCGCTTCGTTGCTGTGGCGGCATTGAGTGCCTTCCTGGTGCGCCCCTTGACCTTGCTGAGCCTCGACGACGCCAATGCGCGCAATCTCGGCCTGTCGATCGGGGCCGCCCGGCTCGCCGCGCTTATCCTCGCCGTCGCCTTGACGGCTTGCGTCGTCAGCGCGGTCGGCATCATCGGCTTCCTCGGCCTCGCCGCCCCGGCGCTCGCGCATGTCGCCGGGGCAAGGCGGGTCGGGGAGCGCCTGGCCTGGTCCGCGCTGCTGGGTGCGGCTTTGCTTTGGCTGACCGACCAATGCGTGCAGCTCGCGGCCGGTGCTGACGGCACGACGCTGCCGACGGGCGTGGTCACGGCGCTGTTCGGCGCGCCGTTGCTGCTGTGGCTGCTGCCGCGCCTGCGCCAGCCGCAGGGCGCGCCGCCCTCCTCAGCCGGGCCGGCGCCTCGCCGCAGCGCCCATGTGGGGCGGGTGCTTGGCTGTCTCGGTGGGCTGCTCGTGATTGCGACCATACTCTCCGTCATGGTCGGGCGAGGTCTCGACGGCTGGCATTTGAGCCTGGGTGGCGAGCTCGATCTCCTGCTGCCTCTGCGTCTGCCGCGCGCGCTCGCCGCCCTGTCGGCGGGCGCGATGCTCGCGGTCGCCGGCTGCATGCTGCAGCGCCTGACCGCCAACCCGATGGCGAGCCCGGAGGTGCTGGGCGTCAGTGCCGGCGCTGCCTTCGGCTTCGCCGTCGCGCTGTTGACGCTGTCCGAGGTCGGGCGGGGCATGCAGCTTCTCGCCGCCTCCGCAGGAGCGCTGGTTGCGCTTCTGGCGATCCTCGTGCTGGGCCGGGGGAGGGGCGGGGCGTCGGGATCGACCCTGCTCGTCGGCATCGCGCTCGGCGCATTGTTCGACGCCGTCGTGACGGCGCTGATGGCGGGCGGCGACCCCAGGGCCGTGCTGCTGCTGAACTGGATGACCGGCTCGACCTACGCGATCGACGCATGGGGTGCGACCGTCACTCTTGCCACAGCCGGTGGATTGCTCGTCCTCCTGCCGCTTGGCGCGCGCTGGCTCGACATCGTGCCGCTCGGGGCAGGGACGTCTCTGGCGCTGGGGCTTCACCCCAGGCGCAGCCAGGCGATGATATTGGCATCGAGCGCCGTCCTGACGGCGATTGCGACGCTGATCGTCGGTCCGCTGACCTTCGTGGGCCTGATGGCGCCGCATCTGGCGCGGCAACTTGGCCTGCGGCGGGCCATGCCTGAGTTCATGGGAGCCGCCTTCGCGGGCGGCCTCGTCATGGTCGCGGCCGATTGGGCCGGCCGCAGCATCGCCTTTCCCTGGCAGATTCCGGCCGGGCTCGCCGCTTCGATGATCGGCTGTCCCGTGCTGTTGTGGCTCCTCTCGCGAAAGTCTTCCTGATGGCGGCGCAAGCGCTCATCCCCGACACGATCCATTTCGATCTGGCGCCGCGTTCGGGCGGTGAGCCTTACCGGATCTTCCTGCGCGTTCCCGCGGGCGCGCGCCCGCCGCAGGGCTGGCCGGTGCTCTATCTGCTCGACGCTAATGCGATGATCGCGACAGCAGCCGATATCCTGCGGGTGCAGGCGGCCTATCCGCTCGGGACCGGCATCGCTGATGGCGTCGTGGTCGGCATCGGCTACCCGACGGAGGGGGCCTATGACAGCGTCAGGCGCTCCTGGGACATGGGGCCGCCGCCGGGCCAGGTCTATCCGCCTCACACACCCGGCGGCCCGGATGTGCGCACCGGCGGGGCCGACGAATTCCTCGCCTTCATCGAGGACGAGTTGAAGCCCGAGATCGACCGGCGCGTCACGGTCGACCGGCAGAGCCAGGCAATCTTCGGTCATTCCTTCGGGGGGCTGTTCGTGCTGCACGCGTTGTTTCGCCGCCCGGCCGCGTTTTCAGCCTGGGTCTCGGCGAGCCCGGCGATCTGGTGGGAGGGAGCGGGCATCGTCGCCGAGGCCGAGCGCTTCCTGGCGCAAGGCGAGATCGACCGGCCAGGACGCGTGCTCCTGCAGGCGGGCGAGTATGAGCAGGCGCTTGCGCCGTTCCAGAGAGGCGCGACTGACGCGGAAAAGCGCATCAAGAGCTTTGCCGAGAGCCGCATCGTCGACAACGCGCGGGCGATGGCGGAACGGCTTTCGCATGCGCCGGGCCTTGATGTGGAATTCCAGTTCCTTCCCGGCGAGACCCATATGTCGGTGCTGCCATCCGCGCTCAATCTGGCTGTGCGCTTCGTGTTCGGAGCGCCGGCTGCGCGGTGATGCCGTTGTTCGATCTCGACGCGGTGGCCTTCGCGATCTCCGGGCGGCCGTCTGAACGCGGGGCCCGGGGGGAGCACCCGCCTGAGCTGCCCTATCGATGTGACGGTAAAGCTCGGGCTCCGGAGCCCGCTCTCATCAAAGAGTGAGAGGCACTGTCGCGTCTCAAGCGACTGCGGAGGCGGCCGGCAAGGCGCTGCGCCGCGCGAGCAGCTTGTCGATCCGCTTGCCGTCCATGTCGACGATCTCGAAGCGCCAGCCTTCATAGTCGAAATGCTCACCGGCCTCCGGAAGCCGTCCGAGCTGGAACAGGGCGAAACCGGCGATGGTGTGAAAATCGCCCTCCACCGATCCCGACCGGAAGCCGAGGCGGGCGAAGGCATCGTGAGCCAGCATCGCGCCGCCGAGCAGCAGCGAGCCGTCTTCGCGCTCGATGATATCCGGCTCTTCGCCTTCCGCATCCGACAGGTCGCCGGCGATGGCCTCGAGCAGGTCGGTCTGGGTGACGATCCCCTCCAGGCTGCCATATTCGTCGATGACGATGGCGAGGCGGACCGGGGCCTTCTTGAACTGGTCGAGCACGCGGAAGATCGGCACGCCTTCGTGAACGATCACGGGTTCGCGGATGACGGCCATCGGGTCGAGTGTCTTGCCATCGAGCACCTGGTCGAGCAGGTCCTTCTTCAGGATCATGCCCAGGGGCTCGTCGACATCGCCGCGCCCGACCAGGAGCTGCTCGTGGCGGCAGGCGCGGATGGTGCGCAGCATCTCGGCCGGGCTGTCATCGGCGTCGATCCACTCGATGTCGCGGCGCGGCGTCATGATGTCGCCGATGCGGCGGTCGCCGATATTGAGGACGCGTTCGACGACCTCCTGCTGCGTCTGCTGGAGGATGCCGGCTTCCTGGCTGGCCTGGATGAGCAGCTTGAGCTCTTCGGGCGAATGCAGCGCATCCTCGCCTGTACCGGGCCGCAGGCCGCATAGCCGTAGCAGGAGATTGCCGAGGCCGTTGAGCGCGATGATCGCCGGCCGGAGCAGGAACAGGAACAAGCCGAGGGGGCGCACGACCCAGAGCGCAGTGCCTTCGCTGCGCTGGAGGGCAAGGCTCTTGGGGGCAAGTTCGCCGAGCACGATATGCAGCGTGGTGATGATGATGAAGGAGATAGCGACCGCGATCGCATGAGAGCTGGCCGTCGCCAGGGATCCGGGCAGCGCGTTAAGCAGGGGCATGATCAGATGGGCGAGGGCCGGTTCGCCGATCCAGCCGAGGGCTAGGGACGAAATCGTGATGCCGAGCTGGGTGGCCGCGAGATTGGCGTCGAGATTGTCGACGGCCCGCTTCAGGGCGCCGGCATTGGTCTTGCCGGCATTGACCAGTTCGGTCACGCGGCTGCGGCGGACGGCGACGAGGGAAAATTCCGCTGCGACAAAAAAGCCGTTCGCGGCAACGAGAACAAGTACGGCGAGTATCCCGATCAGATCGGGCATACTGCCATCGGAACTAGGCATGGTCTCCTTTTGGGCGGCGAGCCGCCACAGACTATTGCTGGAGTGCCCGGTATAGCACGGCTTTGCCTGATGCATGTGACCACATATGCGGCGATGGGGCTGGGGCGATGCTTCGCCGGAGCCTGATGGCTCTTGGCCCAAGATGCGTGTTATTCGGCTATGCCAGCCAGGCAGCGACAAAACGCTGGGAACGCTGCCGTTTCCAGCTTGGGCAGGCGATGCGAGCTTTATGCGGACCAAACACGCAAGGCTAGCATCGGCGCCTTCGGACAACGCCGCATTGAGCGACATTCCCGTCACGAGCCTATAGGAGGCCGGACGAGCTGGATGGAGAGCCTTCTCGATGGCGAGTGCATGTTCGGCCGGTATCGATACCGGGTTCGCCGCATTGGATTTCGGGCAGATGGTCGTGCTGGGCCTCGTGCAGGGCGTCAGCGAATTGCTGCCGATTTCCTCGACGGCCCATATGCGTGTCGTTCCGGCGGTGCTGGGCTGGCCCGATCCGGGATCGGCCTTCTCGGCGCTGATGCAGCTGGCGGCGCTTGCTGCCGTGGTGACCTATTTCCGGCGCGACGTCAGTGAGATCGCGATGGGGGCATGGCTGGCCCTGAAGCGTCGCGAGACCGGCGGGCCGTATTTCAGGCTGGCGCTTGGAATCGTCCTGGCGACGGTTCCGATCGTTATTGCGGGCGTGCTGCTCGCCCAGCTGCTCAATGCCTGCGGCTCGCCCTTGCGCTCGCTCTGGGTGATCGGCGTGAGCTCGATCGCGATGGCGCTGCTCCTGGCCCTGGCCGAATGGCTGGCCCGTCATGACCGCAGCGTCGAGCAATCCAAGCCTCGGGATTTCCTCCTGGTCGGCCTCGCCCAGGTCGGCGCGCTGATCCCCGGCGTGTCCCGCTCGGGATCGACCTTGACCGCGGCGCTGGGGCTGGGCTTCAAGCGCGCCGAGGCTGCGCGCCTGTCCTTCCTGATCGGTTTGCCGGCGATCGCGTTGGCCGGCCTCAAGGAGGCGGTCGAGCTCGCCAGGGCCGGCATCGACGCCCATGCCGCTGTGCTGCTGCTGGTGGGCCTCGTCGCCGGTTCGCTGGCGTCGTTTGCCGCGGTCTGGGGGCTGATGCGCTTTCTGGAGCGCATGTCGAGTTGGCCCTTCGTCCTCTATCGCGGCTGCATGGGCATCCTGCTGCTGACGGGCGTCGCTGCGGGCTGGCTGCACTAGGCATAAGCGATCGAGCGGTAGGCGAAAGCTCGCCCTTCAGCCCAAGACCCTTCAGCCCAAGACACGTCAGCCCAAGACCAGTCAGCCCAAGACCAGTCAGCCAAGGAGCGCTTTCGCATAGGTCTGGCCGGAATTGGCGATATGTGCGGTCATCAGGCTGGTGAAGCCGGCGAAGTCGCCGGCCTGGAAGAAGCCGAGGATGGCGCGGTGCTCCTCGAAGGAGAGCGGCGTCTGGACGTCGATGGGTGAACTCAGATTGGTCCGCAGCGCCGCGACGCGCCCGGCCACGAGCCGGTAGGATTCCTGCAGATAGCGATTGCCGCAATGGTTGAAGAAGGCCTCGTGCAGGGCGGTGTCGGCGCGGCCATAGGCGACATTGTCCTTGGCCCTCAGCGCTTGTTCCATGCCGAGGATCGCCGTCGAGATCTCGGTCACGACACTGTTGCGGTCCCGGTGATAGGCGAGTTCGGCCGCTTTGGGTTCGAGGATGATCCGGAACTGGCAGATCGTAGCGATGTCTTCGGCATCGGGGCTGAAGACGAAACTGCCGACCTGCGGCTTGATCACGACCAGGCCCTGCAGTTGCAACTGGTTGAGCGCCTCGCGCACCGGCGTCCGGCTGACGCCGAAGGATTGCGCCAGCATCTCCTCGGCGATGAAGGCGCCGAGCGGGAGTTCGCCTTCGATGATCGCCTGGCGGAGACGTGCGACCGCCTTCTGTGCCAATGATTTCGCGGGCTGGAGCTTCAATGACAGCATGGCGAGGTTGGTTTCGCCTCGTGAGGACGGCGACATGGAGCGGTGCGGGAATGCCCGAAGCCGGGAGGCTTCGGGCATTCTCATAACAGATTTGCGCGGGAACGGACGGGGGCGATTGCCGGCAAGCTTGACTGCTCCAGCTTCCGCAGATGTCGAAACTCAGCTCCCGCGAATGCGCTTGAGATCTCCGAGGACGAGGTCGAGCGCTTCCTGTCCAATCGAGGCGGCGTTGCGCTCGTAGATGACCTTGAGCTTGTCGCGCAGCCTTGCGGTTTCCTCGGGCGAGATCTCATTGACCTGCATGCCAGCGGCCTTGAGATTGGCGAGGCTGAGGTCGGATTTCTCGCGGTTGACCTTGCGCTGCTCGGCCTGGCCGACGATGGCGCATTCCTTCAGCACGCCTTGCTCGGCCGGCGAGAGCGTGTCCCAGATCTTCTTCGAGAACAGCACCAAGGTCGGGCTGTAGGCGTGCTTGGTCAGCGTGAGGTATTTCTGGACCTCGTAGAACTTCATGTTCTCGATGTTGTTGTAGGGGTTCTCCTGCCCGTCGACCGTCTTGGTCTCAAGGGCGGAGTAGACCTCCGAGAAGGCCAGCGGCACGGCATTGCTGCCGAGCTCCTTGAAGGTGTCGATGAAGATGGTGTTCTGCATCACCCGCATCTTCACGCCCTGGAAATCCTCGACCTTGGTGATCGGCCGGCGCGAATTCGTGGTGTAGCGGAAGCCGTTCTCCCACCAAGCGAGATTGATGACGCCGACGGCCGGCAGCTTGTCCGAGAACCAGGTTCCGGCCTTGCCGTCGAGAACCTGGTCGGCCTCCTTCTCGTCATTGAAGAGGAAGGGCAGGTCGAACACGCCGAGCGCCGGCACGATGCCGGTCAGGGGCGCGGTCGAGGTCAGCACCATGTCGAGCGAGCCGGTGCGCACGCTCTGCGTGGCGGTGAGGTCGTTGCCGAGCGCCCCGTCCCAATAGGGCTGGATCTTCAGCTTGCCGCCGGATTTTGCCAGCGTGCAGGCGCCCATGGCGGAAAGGCCGTTGCCCATGGGGTGTTCCTTGCTGACGCCATTGGAGACGCGGATGTTGCGCTCCTTGAACTGGGCCGCGGCGGGGCCGGCGACGCAAGCCAGGGCAATGGCCGCAAACGCGGCGGGCAAGCTCACAAGCAGCGATGTTTTCGTCATTTTCTTGATCCTCCCTTTTTGAAATCAGCGCGACAGCCAGGCCAGTGGAACCATCACCAGCCCGGGAAACAGCACGAGCAGGAACAGCACGATCAGTTCCGCCCAGAGGAAGGGCCAGAGCCCCTTCATCAGATCGCTCATCGAAATATTGGCGACGCCGCACATCACGTTCAGCACGATGCCGACCGGCGGCGTGATCAGGCCGATGGCGTTGTTCATGATGAAGAGCACGCCGAAATAGACGGGATCGATTCCGGCCTGCTTGATCACCGGCATCAGCACGGGGGTCAGGATCATCAGCGTCGGCGCGAAATCCAGTGCCGTGCCGACGACGACCACGATCGCCATGATGACGAACATCAGCAGGATCTTGTTGCCCATGAACGGGCTGAGCATCGCCGCGACCTGGTCGGGCAGCTCCGACAAGGTGATCAGCCAGGCCGAAATCAAGGCGGCCGCGATCAGGAAGACCACGACCGAGGTGCTCTTGGCCGCGGCGACCAGCAGCGGATAGAGCTGGCGCAGGGGCAATTCGCGATAGACGAAGGTGCCGATCACGAAGGCGTAGACGCAGGCCGCGACGCCGGCCTCGGTCGGCGTGAAGACGCCGAATTTCAGCCCACCGATGATGCCGAGGGGCATGATCAGGGCCCAGATGCCGTCGATGCCGGCGCGTGCTCGCGCACCCCAATCCTGGCGCGGCAGCACGGTGACCTTGTCGCGCCGCGCAACCCACAACCAGGCGATGGTCAAGGACAGGCCCATCATCAGGCCGGGCACGATGCCGGCGAGGAAGAGCTTGCCGATCGAGACATTGGCGATGACGCCGAAGACGATCAATCCGATCGATGGCGGGATCACCGGGGCGATGACGCCGCCGGCGGCGATCAGCCCGGCCGCGCGCGGCACATTGTAACCGGCCTGCCGCATCATCGGGATCAGCAAGGCGCCGATCGCCGCAGCGTCTGCCGCTGCGCTGCCGGAAATCGCGGCCATGACGACGGAGGCGAAGATCGCGACGAAGCCGAGCCCGCCGCGCAGATGGCCGACGAAGGTCAGCGCGAAGACCACGATGCGCCTGGAGATGCCGCCGGCGTTCATCAATTCGCCGGCGAGCATGAAGAAGGGGATCGCCAGCAGCGGGAAGCTGTCGGCGCCCTCGATCAGCTTCTGCGACAGGATCGCGGTGTCGATATTGCCCTGCATCAGCATGAGGGCGACCGCGCAGACCAGCAGCGCGAAGGCGATCGGCATGCCCAGCGCCATGGCGCCGAGCAGCGAGGTCGTGAAGACGACGACGGTCACGGGCGCAGTTCTCCGGCGATGGGCGGATGGGGCATTTCTTCGCTCTCGCTGACGTCGATCAATTCATCGTCCCGGATCATTCCGGTTGCGACGCGCCAGAGCTTGACCGCGGCATGCAGGCCGATGCCGAGTGCGGTGACGTAGCTCACGCCATAGACCCAGATCATCGGCAGCCCGGTCACCGGCGCTGCCGTGGTGGCGTTCACCTCGTGCTGGACCCAGGTGCCCTGGAACAGCAGGACACAGCAGATCAGGATCAGGGCCTGGCTCAGGGTGAAGCAGATCAGCCGCCCGCGGCGCGAGAGGGCGCGCACGACGGTGTCCATGCCGAGATGGCTTCCGTCGCGCATGGCCAGCACCGCGCCGATGAAGGTTAGCCAGACGAAGCAGAAGCGCGACAGCTCTTCGGAGACGACGATGCCGGAGTTGAAGACGTAGCGCAGCACGACATTGCCGAAGACCATCACCACCATGGCCAGCAGCAGCGCGGCCAGCAGCGCCTCGATGAGCTTGAAGCCACGCGCCATGGTCAGATCACCTTGCCGGGATTGAGCAGATTGTCGGGGTCGAGCGCCGTCTTCAGCGTCCGCATCAGCGCGATCTCGGGTTCGCTGCGGGCATGGCCGAGCCATGGCTTCTTCATGGTGCCGATGCCGTGCTCGGCCGAGACGCTGCCGCCGAGTTCGCGGACGAGACCGTAAATGATCGCGTCCATCGCCGCCTTCGGCTGCTGCTCGATGGCAAGCCCCGGCACCCAGGCGACGAGATGCAGGTTTCCGTCGCCGATATGGCCGTAATAGACGCTCTCGCAACCGGGGATGCCGGCGCTCAGCGCTGCCTTGCAGCGCGTCGCGAAGGCGTCCATGCGCGCCACCACGAGGCCGATATCATAGGAGACATGCGGGCCGAGCACCTGGCCGAATTCGGCGCAGGCGTCGCGGACCGCCCAGAAGGCCTGCGTCTGGGCATGCGATTGCGCGACGGCGGCGTCAGCGAGGATGCCGCGCTCCATCATGCCTTCGAGCCAGGCCTGGAAGCGCGTGCCATCGGCCGCCTCGTCCGAGCCATGCGTCTCGACCAGCACATAGAAGCCATGGCCGCTGCCGACCGGAGCGCGCACGCCGACGCGCTCGGTGACGACCTGCCAATAATCCGGCCACATCACCTCGAAGGCCGAGAGGTTCGAGCCGAGGCCGTCGCGCGCTTCGCCCAGCAGCGTCACCACCGCGTCGTAGTCTGAGAGCGCGCAGAGCGCGGCCATGGTCGAACGTGGCTTGGGGAACAGCCGCAGCACGACGCGGGTGATGATGCCGAGCGTCCCCTCCGACCCGATGAAGAGGTGCTTCAGGTCATAGCCGGCATTGTTCTTGAGCAGCTTGTTCAGATTGGTGACGACCGTGCCGTCCGCGAGCACGACTTCGAGCCCGAGCACGAGATCGCGCGTCATGCCGTAGCGGATGACCCTGTTACCGCCGGCATTGGTCGAGAGATTGCCGCCGATGGCGCAGGAGCCGCGCGAGCCGAGATCGAGCGGGAAGAGGAAGCCGGCGGCATCGGCAGCGTTCTGGACCACCTCCAGCGGCGTGCCGGCCTTCACCGTCATCGTGGCGCTGGCGGTATCGATCTCTTCGATGCCGGTCATGCGCTCGAGCGAGATCGCGACCCAGCCCGCCTCGGGCGTGGCGCCGCCGCAGAGCCCGGTCATGCCGCCTTGCGGCACGAAAGGCAGGCCCGCCGCACGGCATGCGGCGACCGCCTGGGAAACTCCTGTTGCATCAACCGGTCGCACGACGGCCAGGGGCCGGCGAGGGAGCTGGGCGCTCCAATCGTTGCAGTTGCGCGCAGGGACATCGGCCCCGATCAGGACGGCATGCGCCCCGAGCCCGGCCTTCAGATCCTCAAGCGCATCCTCCGCGCGACGGGGTTGGTTCAGCGCATGCATCGCGTGACCGCCCTCTTGTATGTAAGGTACAGTCTTCTATGAGGCGTGATGACGCAGGTCAAGGGGCGGTGGCGCGCGAGAGCAGGATGCGAAAAAGTGGACACCGGTTTTTCGCATCCTGCTCTCGCTCGTTAGTGAGGATCGAATGCGGCCAGCGAGGGCGCGGCCCGCCTTTCCGGCGCTGTCTCGCGCCCGTCATTGCGCTAGGGTCGTTGCGACGGAGGCGATGGAGAACGCCTCAATGGCCGGACGGAGGCAGGATGAGCATTCGCGCGCAGCTGATCGAGCGGTTCTTCCGCTATCTGGCGGTCGAGAGCCAGAGCGACGCCAAATCCACGGTGTTACCGAGCACGCCGGGCCAGCAGCGTATGGCCGTCTTGCTGGCGGAGGAGTTGCGCGCGCTCGGGCTGGAGACAATCGTCATCGACGACCACGCCACCGTCACGGCGGTGAAGCCGGGCACGCGGCCGGGCGCGCCGAGGATCGGTTTCATCGCGCATGTCGACACGGTCGATTCCGGGCTTTCGCCAGTGATCCGTCCGCAGATCCTGCGCTTCGAAGGCGAGGATCTCTGCCTGAACCGCCAAGAGGATATCTGGCTGCGTGTGGCGGAGCATCCCGAGATCCGCCCCTGGGCCGGCGCGGATATCATCGCGAGTGACGGCACGAGCGTGCTCGGCGCCGACAACAAGGCGGCGATCGCGGTGATCATGACACTGCTCGCCAATCTGCGCCCCGAGGACGCGCATGGCGACATCCTGGTCGCCTTCGTCCCGGACGAGGAGATCGGCCTGCGCGGCGCCAAGGCCCTCGACCTGGCACGGTTCGACTGCGATTTCGCCTATACGATCGATTGCTGCGAGCTCGGCGAGGTCGTGATCGAGAACTTCAACGCCGCGGCCGCCGACCTTGTCTTCACCGGCGTCAGCGCTCACCCGATGTCGGCGAAGAATGTCCTGGTGAACCCTCTGCTGATGGCGCACGACTTCATCAGCCAGTTCGACCGCACGCAGACGCCCGAGCATACCGAGGGCCGCGAAGGCTATATCTGGTTCCATGACATCGTCGCCAATGTCAGCGAAGCGCGGTTGCGGGTAATGATCCGCGACTTCGACAAGGTCTCGTTCGAGCGGCGCAAGGCGCGCCTTGGCGAGGTCGCGGCGCTGATCGCTGCGCAATATCCGAAAGGCCGCGTCGATTGCCAGGTGAACGATACCTACGGCAATATCCATGACAGCCTGGGCGATGACCGTCGCTCGGTCGACCTGCTCTTTGCGGCGCTGGCGGCGCTGCAGATCGAGCCGAAGCTGATCCCGATGCGGGGCGGAACGGATGGCGCGGCGCTCTCCGCCAAGGGGCTGCCGACGCCGAACTTCTTCACCGGCGCCTATAATTTCCATTCACGCTTCGAGTTCCTGCCCGTCCCGGCCTTCGAGAAGTCGTTCGAGGTCGCGCGCATGATCTGCACCCTGGCGGCGCAGCCGGAGTAGCGGGCCGGTAAGGTCTGACATTCCCGGGGCGTGGGGGCGACTTCGAGACAGCTGCAGTGCGCTCTTCTCGATGTGTTTCCAAAAGCCATCTCGATGGCAAGCGCATGATCTGTAGAAGGTAGATCCTCTGCTGGGATGTTCGGTTTGATGCAGTAATTTTTGAATTTCGTTCCAGAATTATGTGCGGATCTTAAAATCAACCGCTTCCGCTCCTCGAAAATAAGGCGCGGCGAAGTCGTTCAGACACCGCGCGAAATGGTCGGAAGCAATTGGAATCAATCTCGTCGATTCTTCGCCTTTAGTCGCTGGTTAGCCTGCCGTCGGCGTAACCGGTGATGCGATAGGCGATAGAATGACGTGGACCTCCCCGAGCCGGGCTTTCAAGGCGTGGCTCTCTGTGTCGGCCGGGCTGGCCATGTTCTTGCTGGTTTGCAGCAGCGGCGCGGCGTTCGCGCAGGCCGTGGCGGCGTTCGCGCAGGCCGTGGTCGTGCAGGGCAACAGGACCGTCGATGCGGAGACGATCCGGGGCTATGCCAGCGACCCCGAGGCCGGGACACCTGAGCAGATTCGACAGAAGCTGGTCGCGAGCGGCCTGTTCTCCAGCGTCCAGGTCAGCCGGCGCGGCTCGCAGATCGTCATCGCCGTGCGCGAGAACGAGGCGGTCAATCGCGTCGCCTTCGAGGGCAATCGCCGCCTGAAGAGCGATGTTCTGCTGCAGCAGATCCAGTCCAAGGCCAACGGCCCGCTGAGCCAGGCGCTGATCGATGCCGACGTTCAGCGTCTGAAGGATGCCTATCGCCGCGCCGGCTACGGCCTGGCTTCGGTCAGCGGGCGCATCAACACCTTGTCGAATGGTCGCTCGGATGTGGTCTTCACGATCTCGGAAGCGGGCAAGACCGGCATCAAATCGATCAATTTCAGCGGAAACAGTGTCTATTCGTCGGGCCGCCTGCGCGATCTGATGAGCTCGACCGAGTCGAACTTCCTCAGCTTCATCAAGACCTCGGACGTCTATGAGGCGGACCGGATCACCTCCGACCTCGAAATCATCCGCCGCTATTATCTGAAGAACGGCTATGCCGACTTCCAGATCGTCTCGAACAAGGCCCATTTCGACGAGGCGCAAGGCGGCTGGATCATCGACATCGCGGTCGAGGAGGGGCCGAAATACCGTGTCGGCAATGTCGCGGTCGATTCCAGCCTGCGCGACGTCGATCCCGCAGCCCTGCAGCGCATCGTCGCGACCTCTTCCGGCGATACCTACAACGCCGAAGCGGTCGAGAAGTCGTTGCTGGCGCTGACGATGGAGGTGTCGCGTCGTGGCTATGCCTTCGCGCAGGTCCGCCCGCGCGGGGACCGCGACGCCGCCGGCCATCTCATCGGGATCACCTATGTCGTCGATGAGGGGCCGCGCGTCTATGTCGAGCGCATCAATGTGCGCGGCAATACCCGCACCCGCGACTATGTCGTGCGTCGCGAGCTCGATCTCAGCGAGGGCGACGCCTACAACAAGGTGCTGGTCGACCGGGCCGAGCGGCGCCTCAACAATCTCGGCTTCTTCAGCAAGGTGCGCATCACCAACGAGCCGGGTTCGACGCCTGATCGCGTCGTCGTCAATATCGATGTCGAGGACAAGGCGACGGGCTCGTTCTCGGTCAGCGGCGGTTATTCGACCTCGGATGGCGTCATCGGCGAGGTCGCGCTGTCGGAGGCGAATTTCCTCGGCCGCGGCCAGTTCGTGCGCATCGCCGGCACGCTCGGCCAGCGCACCCAGGGCGTCGATTTCTCCTTTACCGAGCCCTATTTTCTCGGCCATCGCGTTGCAGCCGGGTTCGACCTGTTCTCAAAGTACAATGATTATTACAGCACCAGCCGCTATTCGAGCCGCGTGACCGGCGGGCAGCTCCGCTTCACCCTCCCGATCACGGAGGAGTTCTCGATCACGCCGCGCTATTCGCTCTATACGACGGAGATCAAGGTCCCGAACTCGACGGACTATCCCTACAACGACTGTACGAACGCGATCACGGGAACGACGCCGGGGACAACGGGCGCAACTGCGGAAAGCTCGACCTATAACTGCCTCACCAATGGCGAGGCATCGGTCGCGGTCAAGGAGGCGCAAGGCTCGACCATCACCTCGCTGATCGGCCTGAACCTGAACTACAACTCGCTCGACAATATCCAGAAACCGCGCAACGGCTTCGTCGCCGAACTGAAGCCCGAATATGCCGGCCTCGGCGGCGATTCGAAATTCCTGCGCGTCGCCGCGGATGCGCGCTATTACCGTGAGCTCTTCGACGATGTCGTTGGCTTCGTGCGGCTCCAGGGCGGCCATGTCCAGGCGACCAGCGGCGATCTGCGCATGATCGACCATTACTCCATGGGGTCGAATCTGGTGCGTGGCTTCTCCTCCACCGGCATCGGCCCGCGTGATGTGCTGACAGGCAGCGCGCTCGGCGGCACGACCTATCTCGGCGGCACGCTCGAAATGCAGTTCCCGTTGCCGGGCCTGCCGCGCGATGTCGGCCTGCGTGGGGCGATCTTCGCCGATGCCGGTACGCTGTTCGACTATGACGGCGGTTCGAAGACGATCACGAGCGCGAGCTATACGGGCTGCCCCAGCGGCTCGGATGCCAGGCAGTACAAGGTCTCGACGAGCTCGAGCTATCAATCCAACATCGCCTGCGTCCGCGACAACAACGTCATTCGCTCATCGATAGGCGTCAGCCTGCTCTGGCAGTCGCCGCTCGGCCCCATCCGCTTCGACTACGCTTATGCGCTGACGAAGGATGATGGTTGGCGCGACCCAACGACCGGCATCAGATATGGCGGCGACAAGCTCCAGGCCTTCCGCTTCTCGGGCGGCACGCGCTTCTGAAGCCGACGCGTCTGCGGCGGAAGGCCGCCGCAGACGCGCTCATTCCGCGATGATGATCTCGATGCCCGCCGCCGACAGGGCTTGGGCAAGGGAGCCCGTCGGCATCGATCGCTCCGACCGTGATCACCAGATGCGCGGTCTTGAAGATGCGCGCCGACCCGCTGGTGGCGAGCGTCTCGGCCCTGCCGATCATGCTGACGCTGGTCGTGGTCGTCGACCGCAGCGCCGGGCTGTCGCGCACCTTCGTGCGCTAGCCGAGGTTGTGGCGTCAGGGCCGGGTGCACGCTCCTCATCGTCGACCCCAGCAGGGCGCGCTTCCGGTATCAGGCGTACAACCGAACCCAGCGTTTTCTCCGTACCGGAGAATGCAGGTGCCAACTCCTATGTTCGTTGAGTTGGCCGGGTTATTGCGGTCTACACTATAGTGTCCTTCGATGATGACCCCGCGACCAAAAAAGGCAGGGATTCTTCAGGCGAAAACGAGAGGTTATCCTTGGCCCAGAACCCAGCCGACAGCATCCGCCGCACCGTGCCGCAGAGGACGCTTGGGCAACAGGTTTATGGGCAATTGCAGGAAACCATCCTGAACGGGCATCTGCTGCCCGGCACGAAGCTCACCTTGCGTGGCCTGGCGACATCCCTGAACACCAGCATCCAGCCGGTTCGCGAGGCTGTCGTCCGGCTCGCGGCAGACGGCGCGCTTCACGCAACCCCCAATCGTTCCATCCTGGTGCCGGTTTTGACCCGTGCCGAGCTCGACGATCTGCACTCCGCCCGGGTCCTGGTGGAAGGGGAGGCGGCAGCGCGCTTTGCCGAACGCGCCTCCGAGGAGGACGTCGCGATCCTGTCGCGGATCAATGAGGATCTTCGCCTCGCCTATGACAGCTCGGATGTCGTGAAGATCGTGACATCCATTCAGGCCTGGGGCTTGCGGATCGCGCAGGGGTCATCGTCAGGCGTGCTGCAATCGGCGATCTTCACATTGCGATTGCGCCTGGGGCCGCATCTCGCCGAGGCCATGTCCGCGCCGGCCGCGCTGGATCCCGACTTCCTGCATTTCACGGTTCATATCAACCACGAGATGGTCCTGGCCTTTCGGGACCGCGACCCGGTCAGGGCTCGCGACCTGCGGCGCGCCGACATCCTTACCTTCCAGCGCGATCTGTATCAGAGGCTCGGGCTCACGCATCGCGCGCTGGTCGCCGGCTAGAGACCCGGGTTTTGACGCGTTTTCTCCGCGCAAACGCTTCGCGTTTGTCGCGGGGGAACCGGTGTCCACTTCGCTCGAAAACGCTTCAATCCAAGCGTCGGAATGGCGCTGCAGGCTTGCTTTGCGCGCTGCCGCTATCTGGCTGGCATGTCCTTCAGCACCTGATCCAGCGCCCGCGTCAGCCGCTCGAACAATTCGTCGATTTCCGCGACGGTGATGATCAGAGGCGGCGAGAGCACCAGGCAGTTCGCCAATGGCCGGACGATGATGCCGGCCTCGAGGCCGGCCTGATAGACCTGCGCCGGCAATCCGCCGATCCGCAGCGAGGCCGGGACCGTCTCGCCATCGCCGGGTTGCTTCAATTGCACCGCGCCCAGGAGCCCGAAACAGCGCGTCTCGGCGACGAGCGGATGATCCTTCAGCGCGGCAAGGCCGCGCGCCCAGGCGGGCATGATGGCGCGCACATGGGCGACGAGATTGCGCCGCTCATAGATCTCGATCGTCTTCAGGGCCACGGCGGCAGCGACTGGGTGGGCATGATAGGTGCCGCCATGGGCAAACCAGCCCTTCTCGGTGCTGCCACGCTCCAGCCGGTCGTAGAAATCGCCCGACATCAGGATCGCGGAGATCGGCTGATAGGCGCTCGACAGCGCCTTCGACGAGGTCATGCAGTCGGGTTTGATGTCCAGCGTCTGGGTGCCCCAGAACTGCCCGGTCCGGCCGAACCCGGTCACCACCTCGTCGGCGACCAGCAGGATGCCGTAGGCATCGAGCACCGCCTTCATCTTGGTGAAGTAACCGACGGGCGGCACATACATGCCGGCGGATACGGATACCGGCTCGGCGAAGAAGGCGGCAACCGTTTCCGGGCCGGCCTGCTCGATGACCGATCTGAGCTCGGCGGCAAGGCGATCGCCATAGGCCGCCTCGCTCTCGCCCGGCTCGGCGCCGCCTGGCCAATTGGGATGGCTGACATAGAGGCATTCATCCGTCGGCACCGCGAAGGAGCGATGCAGGTCGGAGCCGCCGCCGAGCGCCGTCAACTGGATCGTGCTGCCGTGATAGCTCGACCAGCGGCTGATGATCTTGCGCCGCCTCGGCTCGCCGGAGAAGCCGTTTGCGTACCAGATGAACTTGATCAGATGATCATTCGCCTCGGAGCCGGTGGTGGCGAACGTGACATGGGTTTGCGGCATCGGCGACAGGGCCGCGAGTTTCTCGGCCAGTTCCATGACGGCGGGAACCGTGCGGTCGATCGCCGAGGGATAGATCGGCAAGGCGCGCATTTGCGCGATGGCGGCTTCGATCAGCTCTTCGTCGCTATAGCCCAGTGCGACGCAGTAGAAGGACGAGACCGCCTCGATGTAATCGCGCCCGCGCTCGTCGAAGACCCTGATGCCGCGCCCGCCCGTCAGGACCAGCGGCCGCTCCGAGCGCAGCCGCTTGAGGTCGCTGAAACCGAGCATCAGGGTGTCATTGCGGTAGTTCAGCTTGGTCGAGGCCATGTCGCTCTCCTGCCGGCTTGCGCATAATCCGCGATGGGTGAATTGATGCAGCTTGGATTGCCGCTGATAGTGTGATCACATCATGCCGTCTGTCGATTGTCGAGAGATTGGAGCGAAAAGCTTGCGCGCTTCAACGTTGATCATATTGCTCAATTTTGCAGCGAAAAATGCTGAAAATGACTGCGCCGGATAACGACTCGATCTTGACGCTGATGGCGATATCTCGCCTGATGTGATCACATATCTTGCCTTCGGGGCGCGGGGTGCAGATCGCGATACGGAGAGTGACGATGGAAGCTGCGACCGTAGGGAACGTCGATTGGTCGAAGGGCGCTGCCTATCTCGACGGGGCTTATATGCCGGTCTCCGAGGCCAAGCTCTCGATCACCGATTGGGGCTATCGTCGCTCGGACGTGACCTATGACGTCGTCAGCGTCTGGGATGGCGCGTTCTTTCGGCTCGACGATCACCTCGCCCGTTTCCGTGCCTCGATCGGAGCCATGCGCTTCACCCCGAAAGAGAGCGACGAGGACATCCGCGCGATTCTGCACGAGCTGGTGCGGCTGTCGGGCCTGCGCGAGGCCTATGTGGCGATGGACTGCATGCGCGGGAGGCCCAGCCCCGAGCAGCGCTATCACCCGGTCAATGCGCGCAGCTATCTCGCGGCCTTCGCCATTCCCTATGTCTGGCAGATGAAGCCCGATGTCATCGCGCGCGGCGCGCATATGATCATTGCCTCGACGCCGCGCATTCCCGATGTCTGCCTCGACGCCCGCATCAAGAATTTCCATTGGGCGGATATGACGGCGGCGATGTTCGAGGCCGAGGAGAAGGGCGCCGACAACCCGATCCTGCTCGATCTCGACGGCAACGTCACCGAAGGCCCCGGCTACAACATCTTCTGCATCACCGACGGCAAGGTCGCGACCGCTGACCGCAACGTGCTGCACGGGATCAGCCGGCTGTGCGCGATCGATCTTTGCGCGGAATTGGGGCTGCCCTGCGAGGCGAGGGCGGTGCCGGTCGAGGAGTTTCGCCAGGCCGACGAGATTTTCGCCACGAGTACCGCGGGCGGCATTATTCCTGTGACCAGGCTCGACGGGCGCATTCTCGGCAATGACCGTCCGGGCCCGATCTCGGAGCGCTTGCGCGAGGCTTATTGGGCGAAACGGCATGAAGGTTGGCATGCCGAACCGATCGATTACAGCGCCGCCGGCTAGAACGTTTTCGAGCGAAGTGGATACCGGTTCGCGTTAAGAAGGCGTGTTAAAACAAGAATTTGGAGCAATTGAGCGATCCAGCTGGATTGGACATTGCTCTCGTTTCGGGGCGAGAGCCCCGCGTCGCCTTCGATTTTGTCTTTTGTCTCAGGCAGGGAGTGATCGGGTCATGACGAGCTTGCGGAAACTGGCTTATGCGGCGGCGCTTGCCGTTTGCGGACTAGGTGCGGCGGGCCTCCCCGCCGAAGCCCAGGTCAAGAGTGCGACGCTGGACGCGGTCAAGAAGCGCGGCGAGCTGAATTGCGGCGTTGATACCGGCATTCCCGGCTTCGCCTTCCAGGATTCGACCGGGAAATGGAAAGGGCTCGACGTCGCCTATTGCCGCGCCATCGCCGCGGCTGTGCTGGGTGATGCCGAGAAGGTCAAATATGTCGGGGTGACCACCAAGGTCCGCTTCACCGTGCTGCAATCGGGCGAGATCGACGTCCTGATCCGCGACAGCACGCTGACCTTCACGCGCGACACGCAGCTCAACCTCTCGCCCATCGCGGTGAATTTCTACGCCGGCCAGGCCTTCATGGTGAAGAAGAGCCTCAAGGTCGCCTCCTCCAAGGAGCTGAACGGCGCGACCATCTGCATGCTCACGGGCGCCACGCTCGAGCTCAACATCGCCGATTACGGTGCCGCCAATGGCATCAAGATCAATTCCTTGCTGTTCGACAAGCCGGAGGAGGCCTTTGCCGCGGCGGAGGCGGGGCGCTGCGACGGCTATTCCGACGATTCCGGCAGCGTCGCCGCGGCGCGCTCGACCATGAAGGCGCCCGACGACTGGATGATCCTGCCCGAGATCATCTCCAAGGAGCCGCTCGGCATCTTCGCGCGCGAAGGCGACGAGAAATGGGGCGATATCCTGAAATGGACGCATATGATCCTGCTGACGGCCGAGGAGATGGGCGTCACCAAGGCCAATGCCGATCAGATCAAGGCCAGCAAGCCGGCCGATCCCTTCATGCAGCGCCTGCTCGGCATCGACGAGGATTTCGGCAAGCCGCTGGGCCTCGATGGCGACTGGTCCTACCGGATCATCAAGGCCGTGGGGAACTATGGCGAGATCTATGACGAGTATTTCGGCCCCAAGGCGCTCGGCCTGCCACGCGGAACCAATAATCTCTGGACCAAGGGCGGGCTTCAATATGCCCTGCCGCTGCGCTGATGGCCTTGGCTGACACCGCGGTCCTGATCGCGCGACAGCCAGCCCCGAGACAGCAAAGGCGCGGTTCTTTCCGCGCTTTTGCCTGGCAAGGCCTCTTCCTGTGCGCGCTCGCCCTCTTCGCATGGTTCGTCATCGCCAACGCGTCGGATAATCTGGCGGCGCGGAACATGAATTTCGGCTTCGCTTTCCTGTCCCAGCGGACCGGCTTCGACATTCCCTTCCACGTCGTGCCCTGGTCGACGGCCGATAGCTATGGCCGGGCCTTGTGGGTCTGCCTGCTCAACACCCTGCTCGCCGCGGCGATCGGCATCGTCCTGGGCTCGCTGCTGGGTTTCCTGCTCGGCGTGATGCGGCTCTCGGCAAACTGGCTGGCGCGCAGCCTGTCGTTGGCGATCATCGAGATCGTGCGCAACACCCCGCAATTGCTGCAGATCATCTTCTGGTATGTGGTGATGATCCAGGCGCTGCCGCCGCCGCGCAACGGCCTGGCCCTGCCGGGAGGCATGATCCTCAGCGTCCGCGGCCTGAACATGCCCAGCATCGAGATGGGCACTGCTGGCCTGTGGCCGTTCCTGCTGCTGGTGGCTGCGCTGTGCCTTGCCCCTGTGTTCAGGGGGCTGCGCCGCCGGCATCGGGCTTTTGGCTGGGCCGCGCCGCTCCTGCCTGCCGTCGCGCTTATGCTCGTCCTGCTGTCGATCGATCATATCGATTACCCGACGCTGCGCGGCTTCAACTATGTCGGGGGCGTCGTGGTGCCGCCCGAATTGATCGCACTGGTCGGCGGGCTGTCGCTCTACATGTCGGCCTTCGTCGCCGAGATCGTGCGTGCCTCGCTCCAGGGCATCGCTAGGGGCCAGCGCGAAGCGGCATCCTCGCTTGGCCTGTCCGGGGCTCAGGCGCTGTTCCTGGTCATCCTGCCGCAGGCCTTGCGGGTGATGATCCCGCAATTGACGAACCAGTATCTCAACCTGACCAAGAGCACTTCGCTCGGCGCAGCGATCGCCTATCCGGAACTGGTCCAGATCTATGCCGGCACGGTGCTCAACCAGACCGGGCGGGCGCTCGAAACGATGTTCCTGGTGATGATCATCTTCCTCGGCATCAACCTCGTCATTTCCGGTTTCATGGCCTGGTACAACGCCCATGTCGCGATCGTGGAGCGCTGATCGCGATGGCGCCGACACATGTCTGGGTCAAACGGAACCTGTTTCCATCGCTCTCCAGCGGCTTGCTGACGCTGGTTCTGGCTGGTGTGATCATTCTCCTCGTCAAAGCGATCTTCAGCTGGGCGGTGACGGACGCGACGATCTCCGGCACCACGCGCGCCGCCTGCGATGCCGGCGGCGCTTGCTGGACCTTCATCAAGGTCAGGTTCGACCTGTTCTTCTATGGCCGCTATCCCTCGCCCGAGCGCTGGCGGGTCGATCTCGCCTTGGCTCTGGTCGTCGGCACCACGGCGGCAACGCTTATCGCGCCGCCGCGCTGGCAGGGCTGGCTCGCGCTGATCCTGCTCGGCTTCGTGCCCGCGGTGGCCGGCATCCTGCTGGTCGGCGGAGTGTTCGGACTTGCCTACATCGCCACCAATCTCTGGGGTGGCTTGATGTTGAACGTCCTGCTCACCGCGGTGGCGGGCGGTGGCGGCTTCATTCTCGGCGTCTTCCTGGCGCTCGGCCGCCGCTCGAAATATCCGGTCATCCGCCTGTTCTCGATGCTGTTCATCGAATTGTGGCGCGGCGTGCCGTTGCTGACCGTGCTCTTCATGGCGATGCTGCTGGTGCCGCTGTTCATGCCCAATGGCGCGACGATCGACAATCTGCTGCGCGCGATGCTGGCGCTGACGCTGTTCACGGCTGCCTATATGGCCGAAATCGTGCGCGGCGGCTTGCAGGCGATCCCCCGCGGCCAGGCCGAGGCCGCGACTGCGCTTGGCCTTCGGCCTTGGGCGATCCAGTCCTTCATCGTCATGCCGCAGGCGCTCAGGCTGGTCATTCCCGGCCTCGTCAACACGGTGATCGACCTGTTCAAGGACACCACGCTCGTCAGCATCGTCGGCCTGTTCGACCTTCTCGCCGTGATCACCCAGGCCCAGAAGGACCAGGCCTGGCTTGGCATGGCGCGGGAGGGCTATGCCTTCGCGGTGGTCGTGTTCTTTCTATGCTGCTTCGGGATGTCGCTGTTCAGTCGCCGCCTCGAGCACCGCCTGAACCGCCATCTGCGCTATTGAGTGATCGCGCGGCAATGCCAGCAAAGTTCGCCTGAACGCCTGCCACGCCCTGCCGTCGCCCCGCGATCCCGCTTAGGGGCGAGCCAGCACTTCGGCGACCAGCGAGCCGAATTTCTTCGTGCCGACCTTGCCGTCGAGGTCCGGCGTGCGGGAGGCCGGATCCGTCAGGACGGTGTCGATCGCTGCGTCGATGGCACGGAAGGCCGCCTCGAATTGCGGCAAGCCGCGCGTCTCGCCGAGCCATTGCAGCAGCATGCCGCAGGACAGCATCATCGAGACCGGATTGGCCTTGTCCTGGTTCTGGATGTCGGGCGCCGAGCCGTGCTGGGCCTGAGCGCAGCAATGGCTGTCGCTCGCCATCATCGAGCCGGCGAGGCCGAGGCTGCCCGACAATTCGCTCGCCAGATCCGAGATGATGTCGCCGTAGAAATTCGTCGCGCAGATCACGTCGAAGCGCTCGGGATTGCGCACGAGATGCGCCGTTGAGGCGTCGATCAGCAGGTCGTCCAGGGCAACTTCGGGAAAGTCGGCGGCAACCTTCCTGACCTCACGCAGGAAAAGCCCGTCGGTCTGGTGGAAGCTGTTGACCTTATGGACGGCGGTGACCTTCTTCCGGCGCTTCATCGCCAGCTCGAAGGCGCGGCGCGCGATGCGGTTCGAGCAATGGGCGGTGATCTTGCGCAGCGAGATCGCCATATCGGGCGAGGGCATCAGCTCGGCCCAGCCCAGATGCATGTTGCGGTCGGGATAGAAGCCCTCCGTCGCCTCGCGCATGATGACGAGGTCCATCGTCTTGCCCGGCTTCATATTGGATGGAATGAATGACCGGGTGCGCGCCGGGCGGACATTGGCGTAGAGATCGAGGCCGATCCGAAAACCGGCGGAGACGTTGCGTCCACCCTTTTCCGGCGCTGGGTAGTCAGCATGCGACTGGGTTCCGAGGATCACGCCATCATAATCGTGCCGAGCCTTCTCCAGGATGCTGTCACGCAGCGTGGTGCCGTGCTTCTCCAGGCTGGTGAAGCCGACCTCGTCATAGTCGAAGGCAAGGTCGAGGCCGAACCGCGTGCTGGCGGCTTCCAGCACCTGCATGGAGGCGGAGATGATCTCGGGACCGATGCCATCGCAGGGCAGGACGAGCAGCTTCATGAGGATTCTCCGGCGCGCCACGTTCCGTCGCTGCGATACGAGGCGAGTTTGTAGATTTGGTTATTGCATCTATGAAATCCAAATTAGCGTCAAGGGCGACCGCCCGAAATCATTGCTGCCGGCTGGGTGCGTTCGCGCGGCAGGTCGTTTCGCCACTCGTCGTTTCGCCACTCCATGAGATCAAGCTATGTCCAATAGTCCCCTCGCGCTCCGCATCGCCGGCGATATCGTCGCCCGCATCAATTCGGGCGACCTCTCCGCGGGGTCGCATCTGGCAACCGAGGCGCTTGCCAAGCAGTATCAGGTCTCCCGTTCGCCGGTCCGCGAGGCGTTGAGCGTGCTGGCCGGTGACGGCGTCATCGAGAGCCGGCCAAATCGCGGCTTCTATGTTCGCTCCGATATCGATGTGGCGGGCTTGGCCAAGCCAGTGCTCGCGGCCAGGGCGGCCGATACCGACCCCTATTTCACCTTCGCCGAGGACTGGCTGAACGACCGGATCGAAGGCGAGCTCACCGAGCAGGCCGTGAGGGACAGATACAGGCTCACACGCTCCCAGGCCCAGGATCTCTTCGTGCGTGCGGTCCAGGAGGGCTGGGCCGAGCCCAAGCCGGGATATGGCTGGCGCTTGCGGCCGGTCGCCAAGACATCAGAGGCCTTCGAGCAGATCTATCGCTTTCGGGCGGTGATCGAGCCGGCGGCGATCATGGAGCCGACCTTCCGTTTCGATAGAGCCGCTGCCGCCCCCTTGCGGAGAGTCCAGGAGAAGCTGGCGCGGGGGCAGCTTGGCGGGCTAACGCCCGAGGCGATGCGAAGCGCCGGCGCGGGCTTCCATGAGGAGCTGATCAGAATGGCGGGGAATCCGATGTTCCTGTTCGCACTGGAGCGCGCCAACCAGTTCCGGCGCCTCATCGAGTACCGGCTGAAGGTCGACCCCCAACGGATCGTCGCGCAAAGCATCGAGCATGTTCAGATCCTGGATCTGCTCGAGCGCGGCGACAATCTGGAGGCGGCGCATGTGATGCGCCGGCATCTGAATGGTGCCCTGGCGGTCAAATCGCCGGTCGTTCAGGCCGAGTTCGCGCCTGTGCCAAGGGGTTAGGGCGCCGCAGTCCGGGGCGTATGCGTATATTTGGTTTTACGGATTGATAAAACCAATACTCTGAGCTAGCGTCCTCGCAAGAAAAAGATCTTGGGAGGACGCTATGATCACACGCAGGCATTTCGTTGCGGGCGCTGGCGCGCTCGCTGCTGCAGCCATGGCCGGCAATCGCTCCGCCATCGCGCAGGGCGTTCCGGCCGGTTATCCCGCTGTTTACGGCGAGCTTGTCGACAAGGCGGTGAAGGAGGGCGCGGTCTCGATCTACACATCGACGGACGATGTGCAGGGGCGGCCGCTGATCGAAGCCTTCCGGGCCGCGTTCCCCGGCATCCGGGTCGACTACAACGACCTTGGAACGAACGGCGCCTATAACCGCGTCATCTCGGAAGCCGCCGCCAAGCAGGTCGGCTCGGACATTGTCTGGACCTCGGCGATGGACCTGCAGATGGTGCTGGTCTCGAAGGGGCAGGCGGAAACCTACAAATCGCCCGAGGCTGCCCAACTGCCGGCCTGGGCCAATTTCAACGACCAGCTCTACGCGACCTCGGTCGAGCCGGTCGCGATCATGTACAACAAGAGCATGCTGGGGGCGCTCAAGCCGCCGCAGACGCGCGCCGAGCTCATTGCCTTCCTGCAAGCCAACAAGGATGCGCTGAAGGGCAAGGTCGCCTCGTTCGATCCGGAAAAGAGCGGCTCCGGTTTCCTGTTCTTCAACAACGACGCCCGCACCACCACTGACACCTGGGAGCTCGTGAAGGCTTTCGGCGGAACGGACCCCAAGGTCTATGGCAGCTCGGGGGCGATGCGCGAGAAGATCGCCTCGGGCGAGCACTGGATCGCCTTCAACCTGATCGGCTCCTATGCGATCGAATGGGCCAAGAAGAACAGCAATCTCGGCGTCGTCCTGCCGCCCGACCATGCGGCGGCGTTCTCGCGGGTCGCCAATATCTCGAAGGGCGCGCCCCATCCCGCCGCGGCGCGCGTCTTCCTCGACTTCCTCCTGTCTCAGCGCGGACAGACGGCGATGGCCGGCAGTGGTGCGCCGTCGATCCGCACCGATGTCAGCGAAGGCCTCAACATCGCCAAGCTCAATGAGATGGCCGGCGGCAAGCTGAAGCCGATCCCCGTCTCGGCCGCGCTGCTGGAGGCATCTGATCCAAAAACGCGCGCCGAGTTCTTCCAGAAATGGAAGCAGGCGCTGCGCGGTTGATGCGTCCGACTGAGAGCATCGTCATGTCGCTTGCCAACGACGCGCCGCGTTTCAGGGCGGGAGTCATTCTCGCCCTGTTCGTGATGGTGGCGGCGCCTGCGCTGCTCGTCATCTATCAGAGCGTCCTCGACGCGCCCTTCTTCGACGACAATGTTCGCTTCAGCCTCGATGCCTTCCGTTTCGTCCTGACCGATCCCGAGTTCTATCGGGCGCTGTGGACGACGACGCTCTACGCCTTCGGCATGGTGGTGGTCGCGGTTCCGCTCGGCGGGCTGCTCGCCTTCCTGATCACGCGGACGGATCTGAAGGGGCGGACATGGCTTGAGCCGCTCGTGCTCGTGCCGATGTTCCTGTCGTCGATCGTCCTGGCCTTCGGCTACACCGTTTCGGTTGGGCCGTCGGGCTTCGTCACCATCGCCTTCAAGAGCCTCTTCGGCGCGGCGCCCTGGAGCATCTACACGCTGCCGGGCATCATCCTGATCGGTGGCCTGAGCCACGTGCCGACGGTCTATCTCTATGTGGCCTCGGCGATGCGCCGCCTGCCATCCGATCTGGAGGAGGCGGCACGTACCGGAGGGGCCGGAATCTGGCGGGTCTCGCTCGACGTCACCTTGCCGATGGTCCTGCCGGCGCTGGTCTTCAGCGCCGCGCTCAACCTGCTCCTGGGCTTCGAGACCTTCGGCATTCCGCTGGTGCTGGGTGACCCCAACGGCATCCTCGTGCTGACCACCTATATCTACAAGGTCAACACCATCTTCGGCGCGCCGACCTATCAGGTCATGGCGGCGGTCACGGTGTTCCTGATCCTGATCACCCTGCCGCTCGTCTTCATCCAGCGCCGCTTGCTGCGCCACGCCCGGCGCTTCGCGGCAGTCGGCGGCAAGGGGGCGAGAACCAATCTGCTCCGGCTGGGCAGCACCGGCCAGGCGGTCGCGCTGGGGTTGATCGGATTGTGGCTCCTGGTTTCGGTGTTCTTTCCGGTCGGCGGCATCGTGCTGCGTGCCTTCGTCGAGAACTGGGGCGAGGGCGTCAGGCTGACGGAGCAATTGACGCTCGCCAATTTCAAGGCGGTCTTCGAGATCCCGAGCCTGTCGCGCGGCATCCTCAATACGATCCTGCTCGCCGGGGTCGGCGGCGCCATCGCGGTCGCCTTCTACCTGTTGGTCGGCCTCGCGGGGCACCGCAACCGCGGCAGAAGCGGAACCCTGCTGGACTATTCCGTGCTGATCCCGCGCGCGCTGCCCGGCCTGATCGTCGGCCTGACCTTCTTCTGGCTGTTCCTGTTCGTGCCCTTCCTGATCCCGCTCAGGGCGACGCTGATCAGCCTCCTGATCGCCTATATCATCGTCGGCCTGTCCTATGGCCTGCGGATCATCCAGTCGACGCTGCTGCAGGTCGCGCCCGAGCTCGAGGAATCGGCGCGCATCACCGGCGCATCGGTCTACCGGAGCTGGCGCGACGTGGTCATTCCGCTGGTCAGGCCCGGCCTCGCCGGCGCCTGGGCGATGATCATGATCGTGTTCCTGCGCGAATACGCCACCGGCGTCTATCTGATGTCGTCGGGCACCGAGGTCATCGGCTCGCTGATGGTGTCGCTCTTGACCTCGGGCGCCATGGACCAGATCGCCGCCCTGTCCTTCATCTCCATCGCATTGACGGCCGTGGGCCTGACACTCGCCCTGCGGCTGGGAGCGAAACTCCATGACTGAAACGATCACATGACTGAGTCGATCACATGACTGAACTCGTCGTAGACAACGTCGAAAAATGGCTGGGTGGCCTCAAGATCCTGTCCGGCGCCTCCTTCACCGCCGAGAAGGGCCGGATCGTCGCCTTGCTCGGCGCGTCCGGCAGCGGCAAGACCACATTGCTGCGCTGCATTGCCGGTCTCGAGCAGCCTGAGACCGGCAGGATCGTCATCGGCGGGAAGACCGTTCTCGACGGCGAGGCCGGCGTCGCATTGCCACCCGAGGCCCGTGAGATCGGTCTCGTCTTCCAGTCCTATGCGCTCTGGCCGCACCGGACGGTGTTCGAGAACGTCGCCTATGGGCTGCGGCTTCGCAAGCGGCCGGCGGCCGAGATCAAGACGCGGGTCGAGACGATCCTCGACAAGCTCGGCCTGGCGCATCTGGCGGCGCGCTATCCCGATCAGCTCTCGGGCGGCCAGCAGCAGCGCGTCGCGATCTGCCGCGCACTCGTCTACGAGCCAAAAGTCCTGCTGCTGGACGAGCCGCTCTCGAATCTCGACGCCAAGCTGCGCGAGGAGGCGCGCTTCTGGATCCGCAAGCTGATCCTCGAACTGGGGATCTGCGCCATCATGGTCACGCATGACCAAGGCGAAGCGCTGGCGATCGCCGACCATGTCCTGCTGCTCAAGGGCGGCAGCATCGTCCAGGACGGCACGCCAATCCAGATCTACGGCCAGCCAACAAGCTTCTACGCAGCCGATTTCATGGGGACCAACAATGTGCTGTCGGGCGCCTTCGAGCCGCAAGCGGATGGCGGTGCGCTCATTCGCTGCGAGGGCTGGAGCCTGCCCGGGATCTGGCGCGATGCGGAACCGCCGCGCGATGCCTCCGATATCCGCGCCGTGGTCCGGGTCGAAACCATCATGGTCTCATCCGAGCCGACCGCGACGAGCCAGCTGCTGGATGTCGAAGGCTGCATCTATCTCGGCGACAAATGGGAGTACCGCCTCAAGCGCGGCAGCGTTCGGTTGCGCGCACAGGGGGCGTCGGAGCTGTCGTCGCATGTGGCGCATTGTACCGTGCAGCCGGCTTCGACCTGGCTGTTCAACCCGTGACCGGAGCGCATTGAGATGAGCACCGGTCCTCGCATCGCCTTGATCCATGCGACGCCCGTCGCGATCGAGCCCATCCTGCAAGCCTTCAAGGAGCTTTGGCCGGAGGCCGAGCCGGTCAACATCCTCGACGATTCCCTCGCGCTGGACAGGGCCAAGGCGAGCGACATCACACCCGCCATCCACCAGCGCATCGTCGCCTTGGCCGAGTATGGCCATTCGCTCGGCGCCAAGGCGATCCTGTTCACCTGCTCGGCCTTCGGCCCCGCGATCGAGGCGGCGGGACGCGCGGTTCCGGTTCCGGTTCTCAAGCCGAACGAGGCGATGTTCGAGGAGGCGCTCGGGCATGGCGAGAGGCTCGGCATGGTCGCCACCTTCGGCCCCTCCATCGCGACGATGGAGGCCGAGTTCGCCGAGGAGGCAAGGCGCGTCAGGTCCGGAGCCAGGCTTTCCACGCGGCTGGCAGCTGATGCGATGGCGGCGCTGCGCGCAGGCGATGCCGAGACCCACAACGCCCTGGTGGCGCGGGAGGCCAAGGCCTTCGGGCAGGTCGATGCGCTGATGCTGGCGCATTTCTCGACATCGCGCGCGCTCGCGGCCTGCTGCGAGGCGGCGTCCGTGCCGGTGCTGTCCTCGCCGGAGGCTGCTGTCCGCAAGGTCCGAAAAATGGTCGGGGCGTGAGCGCCGAACCAAGGCCAAGAAGGGGAGAAACGCAGATGATGCTATTCGGGAGGAGTTGCCTCGGGCTGGCTGCGATGCTTGGCGCCGCGGTGTTGCTGTCGGCAGGCGCGCGGGCCCAGACGTTCCCGGAGCGGCCGGTCACCATGATCGTTCCATTCGCCGCGGGTGGCGCGGCCGACACGACGGGGCGCATTCTCGCCGAAGCCTTGGGGCGCGTGCTGGGCAAGAGCGTGGTGGTCGAGAATATCGGCGGGGCGGGAGGAGCCATCGGTGGCTCACGGGTCAAGAGCGCGGCGCCCGACGGCTACACCATCGGCCTTGGCCATACCGGCACGCTTGCCGCGGCGGTGACCGTCAACCCGAAGCTGCCCTATGATCCGAAATCCGACTTCGCCTATCTCGGCCTCGTCGCCTCGACACCCAATATCGTCTTCTTCCGCAATGATCTGCCGGCGGCGAATCTGAAGGAGTTCATCGCCCTGGCGAAGCAGAAGCAGGGCGCCTTGATGATGGGGCATTCCGGCAATGGAGCTGCCTCCCACATCACCTGCCTGATGTTTTTCGGGCTCATCGAGGTGAAGCCGACCTATGTGCCCTATCGCGGCTTTGGCCAGACGATCAACGACATCATCGGCGGCAAGATCGACGGCTCCTGCGATCTCGTTGCCTCCGTCAGCGGCCAGGTCCAGTCACAATCGGTGAAGGCCTTTGCGGTTGCGGCCAGGACGCGGGCCGAGACCCTGCCGGATGTGCCGACCTCCGAGGAGGCCGGCTTACCGGAGTTCCAGGCCGAGACCTGGACGGGGCTGTTCGTGCCGAAGGCGACGCCGAAGCCCGTGCTCGATATCCTGCAGGGCGCGGTCGCAAAGGCCTTGGACGATCCGGAGGTTGCAAAGCGGCTCGTCACGATCGGCGCGCGGGCGCCGCGACCTGACGAACGCGGCGGCCCCGCCATGCAGGCGCTGGTGGCGAGCGAGGTCGATCGCTGGGCCGCGATCCTCCACAAGGCGGGCTTCAAGCCGGACTGAGATGATGCAAGTCGATCAATCCACCCAGAGAGCCGTCCGACGTCGCCGCTTCGAGGTCGATGGGCGCTCCTGCGCCTGCATCGACCTTCGGCATGCGCTCAGTGACGATGTCCTGCGCCTGCCGCATGTGCTGCGCATCCTGTTTGAGAATGCGCTGAGAAATTCGGCTCGCGAGGCGCAACGCGTCGTTCCCGCCTTCAAGGCCTGGCTGTTGACGCGCAGCAGCGTGGCCGAGATCCCGTTCCTGCCGAACCGGTTGATGATGCACGACACGACCTGCGGGCCGGCGCTGGTCGACATCGCCGCGATGCGGGATGTTCTGGCCGAGCATGGCCGCGATCCCGACCTGCTGATGCCGCGCATCGGGGTGGACGTCTCGACCGACCACTCCTCCGGCGTCGATTTCCACGCCCGTCCCGACGCGCTCCAGCTCAATCTGGAGAAGGAGTTCGAGCGCAACGCCGAGCGCTATCGCCTGATGAAATGGGCCTCAGGGGCAATGCCCGGGATCCATGTGCACCCTCCGGGCTCCGGCATCATGCACACGATCAACCTCGAACGGCTCTCGAAGCTGGTCGTGACGGCGCGGGAGGCGGATGGTCTATTGGCTTATCCCGATACGCTGCTCGGCACCGATAGCCACACGCCCATGGTCAATGGGCTGGGCGTCTTGGGCTGGGGCGTCGGCGGGCTGGAGGCCGAAGGCGCACTCTTCGGCGTTCCGGTGATCCTGAGGATCCCCGAGGTCGTGGGCGTTCGCTTGACCGGGCGATTGCGCGAGGGCGTGACCGCGACCGATCTCGCTTTGACGGTGACGGAACGCCTGCGCAAGCTCGGAGTCTCCGGCTCCTTCGTCGAATTCTTCGGTCCGGGTGTCTCGACGCTTGCCGTCGGCGAGCGGGCTGCCGTCGCCAACATGGCCCCGGAATATGGCGCCTCGACCGGCTATTTCCCGATCGACGAGGCAAGCTGTGATTATCTTCGCGGTGTCGGCAGGGACGAGGGCGAGCTGAACCTGATCCGCAGCTTCGCGACGGCGGCGGATCTCTGGTTCGATCCTGATGCGGAGCCGGATTTCACCCGCAGGCTCGACATCGCGCTCGACGGGATCGAACCCAGCGTCGCGGGGCCGCGGCGCCCGCAGGACCGTCTTCCCGCAGGTGCGACCGCGGCTGCGTTTGTCCCTCCGCTCGAACCTGGCTCCACGGCGCAGCTTCCTGACGGGGCCGTCGTGATCGCCGCGATCACGAGTTGCACCAACACCTCCGATCCGCGCCTGATCGTTGCTGCGGGGCTGCTCGCCCGCAAGGCGAGGGCCCTGGGGCTGAAGCCGCCGGCCTGGGTCAAGACCTCGCTGGCGCCCGGTTCGCCGACCGCCGAGAGGATGTTGCGACGCGCCGGTCTCATGACCGATCTCGAGGCCATGGGCTTCGGCGTCGTCGGCTATGGCTGCACGACCTGCATCGGCAATTCCGGCGCGCTGCTTCCCTCGGTCCAGCAGGCATTGAGCCGAAAGGATTTCCGCCCGGTCGCGGTCCTGTCCGGCAATCGCAACTTCCCCGGCCGCGTGCATCCCGATCTGGAATACGGCTTCCTGGCCTCGCCGCCGCTCGTCGTTGCCTTCGCGCTGGCGGGCACGGTCAATATCGACATCATGCAAGACCCTGTCGGCGTGACACTGGCGGGAGCGGAGATTCGCCTGTCCGCACTCTGGCCGAGCGGCGCGGAAATCGATGCGGCGCTCGCCTTGGGCGCTGACCGGCGCGACTATGACGCCGCCTATGGCGAGGCGGCGGTCCGGCCGCTCTGGCTCGAGCTGCAGGCGCCGGCGGGGCCGCGCTTCCCCTGGGACGAGCGCTCGACCTATCTGCGCCGCCCGCCCTTCGTGCGCGCTTCGGGAGCATCACCGCCCCGGGGGCCGGCGCGGCCGCTGCTCGTCCTAGGCGACGACATCACGACCGATCATATTTCGCCGGCAAACCAGATTCGCGGCGACAGTCCGGCCGGCCGCTATATCGTCGCCGCAGGTGGGGATCCGGGGAACCTGAATGTCTTCGCCTCGCGGCGGGGCAATTTCGAGGTCATGCTGCGCGGCGCCTTCAGCAACCGCCTAGTGGTGAACCAGCTCCTGCCGGCAGCGCCGGCCGGGCTGACGCGTCACATGCCGTCGGGAGAGATCGTCAGCCTGGCCGAGGCGGCCGAGCGCTACCGGCTGGAGGCCGTGCCGCTCGTGATCGTGGCGGGTGAGCGCTATGGCATGGGCTCCTCGCGCGACTGGGCGGCCAAGGCCGTCGCCCTGCTCGGGGTCCGTGCGATCATTGCGGCGAGCATCGAGCGGATCCATCGCTCCAACCTGATCGGCATGGGCATCCTGCCGCTGCTGCTGCCTGCCGGCCTTCACCCGTCCGCGCTTCGCATCGCCGGCGGCGATCGCTTTCATCTCGACTGGGATTTCGACAGGCTTTCGCCGCGCTGCGAGGTCGTGGTTTCGATCCTGCGCGAGGAGGGCGGCAGCGAGACGCTTGCGCTCACGGCCGCCATCGAGACGTCGCTCGAAGTCGAGCTGCTCAAGGCCGGCGGCATCATCCCGCATGTGCTGAGCGGCTTGCTCGACCAACAAGACCTGCTCGCCCAAACGGACGACGCACGCAAAGGTGCCGCATGACAAAGCCGATCGAGCCATTGCCGCAAGGCAGCTGCGACTGCCATGTCCATCTCTTCGGCCCGGCCGGGCGATACCCGTTTTCTCCGGACCGGGTCTATACGCCGGGCGATGCCGATGAGGGCGAACTCCGCGCGCTGCATGCGCGGCTCGGCATCTCCCGCGTGGTTCTGGTGCAGCCAAGTCCCTATGGAACCGACAATCGGCGGATGCTCGCCGGGCTCGACCATCTCGGCAGCACAGCGAGAGGCGTGGCGGTCATCGGCCTCGGCACGGCGCGCGACGAGCTCGATCGTCTCCATGCGCAAGGTGTCCGGGGCGTGCGCGTCAACATCGCGACCCATGGAATGGATGATCCCGAGCAAGCCTGGCGCCTGATCCAGGGGCAGGCGCAACAGGTCGCCCGGCTTGGCTGGCATGTCCAGATCCTGGCTCGCCTCGACGTCATCGACGTGTTGGCGGCGCGCCTGCTGGAGCTGGAGGCGCGCGTGGTGATCGACCATTTCGGACTGCCCGATCTGGCGCTCGGTCCGGAGCAGCCCGGCTTCTCAGGCGTCCTCCGTCTGGCGGGCTCGGGCAAGGCGACCATCAAGATCTCTGCGATCCAGCGGCTTGCCGGGCGGGGGCATCTTGCTCGCGCCATCCCCTTCATGGGGGCCTTGTCGGCCGAGAACCCGGAGGCGCTGGTCTGGGGTTCCGACTGGCCGCATACGGGCGGCGGGCGTGGCGTGGGGCGGGCTCCGACCGATATCGAGCCATTCGAGGCAATGGACGACGCCGAGGCATTGTCGTGCCTGACGGAGGCGATTTCGGATCCGGCCCAGCGTCATGCCATCCTCGTCGACAACCCCGCGGCGCTTTACGGCTTCTGACAGGAGCGATGGCATGACGATGTTCGAGACCCCTCCGGAGCTGGCCGACGGGCCGTTGCGCATCCTGGTCTGCGGCTATCCCGGCAAGTCGGTCTGCCATGGTGGCTTGGGCTGGAGCTCGGTCGTGCTTTTGAGGGCCGCCGGCCGCGTCGCATTGGTGGATGCGGGCAATTTCGGCATGCGCAAATTGCTGATCGAGCAGCTTGGCCGGCAGGGCCTGAAGCCGTCTGATGTCACGGACCTGCTGCTGACGCATTCGCACTACGACCATTCCGTGAACTGGACGCTGTTCCGGGGCGCCCGCATCGTGGTCGGGGCTGTCGAACTGGCATGGGCGCTGGACGAGCCCTGGGGCGAGACGCCGGTGCCCGAGCTCTATGTGCGCACGCTCTCGGACTGGCCGACATGCGAGACAGTTCAGGATGGGGCAGAGGTCTTCCCCGGCATGACGGCCCATATCGCGCCCGGCCACACGCCGGGATGCCTGATCTACCATCTGCGCACGCCGGACAGGGACGTGATCTTCACCGGCGACGCCGCCAAGAACCGCGCCGAATTGATCTCGCGCGACACCGACATGACCTATGACCCGGCTGTGAGCAAAGCGACGATCGAGATGATCTGGTCGCGCTGGCGCGAGCGACCCGGCACCGTGGTCGTGCCCGGTCACGACCTGCCGATGATCCTCGATGACGACAAGCTGCGCTATCTCGGCAAGCGCGCGGCCTCGATCCGGGCGTGGTTCGGCAAGGACATGGCGAGCCAGTCCGAGATCGATCTCAGCGCGGGGGTATAGAGGCAGGCTGTGTCACGACGCCCACTTCTCTTCTCCCCTCGCGGGAGAAGGTGCCCCGGCAGGGGCGGATGAGGGGGCGCCGTGCCCTTTACGGTTGGCGTCGTGTTCTCAGCCAGACGGAGAGCTCACAGCGCCCCCTCATCCGTCTCGGCTTCGCCGAGCCACCTTCTCCCGCCAGGGGAGAAGGGCCCTGCGCTGCCCGGCCGGCGCTTCAGCCGGTCACCACGAGTTCGCAGCCTGCGCGCCGGATCATCGCCGAGATCTGCTCATTCGGCTTGCGGTCGGTGATCAGGGTGCTGACCTCGCTGAGATGGGCGAGGCGGGATGTGGCGACGCGCCCGAATTTGGTGTGGTCGGCCAGCAGCACCTTGCGCCGCGCATTGCGGAACATGGCCCGCGCCACCACCACCTCCTCGTCCCGGTATTCCAGCAGGTTTCCGTCCAGGTCGATGGCGCCGATGCTGGTGAGGTGGAGATCGCAGCGGTAGTTCTCGACGAACTCGACCGCCGGCGTCCCGCCCAGCGCCCGGTTGTGGCGCATCCAGATGCCGCCGGTGACCTGAATCGAAATCCCGGGGCATTGCTCGAGGATCGAGGCGGCGGCGATGCTGTTGGTGACGACGCGCAAACCGCTCGGTGCGAGTTCCACGATCGCCTTGGCGAGCGCGTCCACGGTCGTGCCCGGTGTCAGGAACAGCGAGCTTCCGGGCGTCACCAGCTTGGCCGCGACGCGGCCGATCGCGGCCTTGCCGTCGGCGGTCTCGACATGGCGCAGCCCGTAATCGGCATTGGCGGTGCTGACATTGGCGCTGGCGCCGCCGTGATGGCGCCTGAGCAGCCCTCGGTCGGCGAGGTCCTGAAGATCGCGGCGCAAGGTCTGCGGCGTGACGTTGAAGGCAGCAACCAGCTCCTCGATCGCGAGATAGCCGCGCCGACCGAGCGTATCGAGGATTTCGCTGTGGCGCTTGCTGAGCTGGTCCATTCCAGAGCTAGCCATATAGCCAGCCCTTCAATTGGCGCAATGCGCGTTTCCGAAAATTGCCGTTGCGAAAGAGAAGTGTTGGTGCATCATTGTCGTCCGCAAAGGCAAATGCCGGAGCGACACTGCAAGGCGGCCGGGCCGGAAAGCTGAGAGCCGCCAACAAAAAACGCCACGGGAAGAAACATGCCTGAAGATCGGTGCAAGCTGGCCGCTCCGGCGCCGGCCCGTATTGGCATACAGCGCAACAGCCGGCCGCCGCGCGTGGCGGCAATTGGCCCGCAAAGTTTCGTGGTTCGCTGCCGGCCGAGCCTGCCATGAAGCGCAGGATCGTCTGCGTCGGCAATCTCGTTCATGACGAGGTCTTCCAGGTCGATGCCTTGCCCGCCTCGGGCATCAAGACCGGCGTCCTGGACTACCAATCGCGCTTCGGCGGCCCGGCGGCGACTGCTGCCGTCGCGATCTGCAATCTCGGCGGCGTCGCCTCCTATTGGGGGCGGGTCGGCGCCGATGCGGCGGGCGAGGCGGCCATCCACATCATGAGCGGGCACGGCGTCGATTGCGCCGGCGTGGCGATGATCCGGGACTGTCGCACCCTGCGCGCCATCGTTCTCGTCGATGGCCGCGGCGAGCGCAGCATCGTCTCGGATCGGCGCAGCCTGCCGCCCGATCCGGCCGTATTGCCGGCCGATCCGCTCGATGATGTCGCCGTGGTGCTGGTCGACAGCCGATGGCCGGCGGGCGCCGAGATCGCGCTCGACCGCGCGCGAGCGGCCGGCATCCCGACTGTCCTCGACGCGGATGGCGGCACGCCGGCGGATAATGAGCGCCTCGTCGCCAAGGCCGACCATGTCGTGTTCTCGAGCGAAGGCTTGCGGGACTTCGCCGGCGAAGGCGCGCCCGACGAATTGTTGCGCCGCTGCGCAAGCGAGCCCGGCAAGGTCTTTGCCGTGACGCGCGGCGCCGCCGGCAGCCTGTGGCTGCTGGACGGCGAGATCGTCTGCGTGCCGTCCTTCTCAGTCGTCGTCGCTGATACGACCGGATGCGGCGATGTCTTCCATGGCGCCTATGCACTCGGGCTCGGCGAGGGCATGCCCCCTCTCGAGGCCGCCCGCTTTGCGACGGCCGCAGCGGCCTTGAAGGGCGAACGCGCGCACGGCTGGAACGGCATGGCGGATCGAGCGGCCGTTGCTTCCCTCATGGCGGCTGAGGTGGCTGCATGATCGTCGAAAACGAAAACAATAGTTGCGATATCGAAATTGAAATGCATCATGGACGCGCGAAAGCAAAAGGAGCGTGATGTCGGGAGGTGGCCAGCTCTATGCCGACGACGAGCACCGAATCGCGCGCCGAAGGCACGACGAAGCTGAAACGGAAGGGCATTCGCCGTTCCGAGTATAATTCGGGTTGATCGAGCGGTCATGTGCTCCTGTTCGGCTAGGCGTCACTGCAACGGGGTTTCGCATCAGAATTTTCGATTTCGAAGATAATCCGAGAAGGTGTCACTCATGGGCTGCTCTTCGCTCGCCGAACTCGCCGACGATCTCAGGACCCTCAAGGTCGATTTGTCCGCCGCCTCGCCCGATTTTTCGAAAGCGCAGCGGCCGCCTGCGGAGATGATCGATCGCTGGGCGGAGACGGCGGCGCTGGCCGAGCCCGAGGCGCGCGCCTTCGCGGTCTGGGCGATACGGCAGGTGGCGCTGGTGGCGGGCATCGTGCCGGCTTCGGTGCAGGAGCTCTATCTCGCGCGTGCCGCGGGCAAATGGCAGGGCAAGACCGTTCCGGCCATGAACCTTCGCGGCTGGACCTACCATACCTGCCGCGCCGTGTTTCGTGCCGCCCGGGAGATGGATGCCAAGCTGTTCATCTTCGAGCAGGCGGTGGGGGAGGCGATCTACGCCGCCCAGCCGCCGGCCGAATATACCGCAGGCGTGCTGGCTGCAGCCCTGCGTGAAGGCCATCAGGGCCCGGTCTTCCTCCAGGCCGACCATGACCAGGTCAACGCCAGCGCCTATCTCAGGGATAGCGCGGCGGAAATCCGCAGGCTGGAAGGGATCATGCGCGAGCAGGTCGCCGCCGGCTTCTACAGCATCGATATCGACGCCTCGACCGTCGTTGATCTCTCGCTACCGACGGTGCGCGAGCAGCAGCGCCTGAACGCGGAGCTGACCGCGCATTTCACGCAATTCGTGCGCGGCATCGAACCCGACGGAGTCACCATCTCGCTTGGCGCCGAGATCGGCGAGGTCGGCCACGAGAACACCACGCCCGAGGAACTGCACGAGTTCATGGCGGTCTATCGCGAGGAGCTTGCGGCCCGGGGCAAGGCGCTGGCCCCCGTCAGCAAGATCAGCATCAACTCCGGCACCTATCACGGCGGCAAGATGCAGCCGGACGGCAAGCTCGCCGATGTCAATGTCGACTACGAATTGCTGAAGACGATCTCGGATATCTGCCGTGCGGAATTCGGCATGGGCGGCGCCGTTCAGCATGGCGCCTCGACGCTGCCCGGCCACCAGCTCGCGAAGTTTCCAGGTACCGGTGCCATCGAGATCCATCTCGCGCTGGGCTTCACCAACCTGATCTTCGACCATCCGAAACTGCCGAAGGCGATTGCCGGCGAGATCCGGGATTACACCTTTGCCCATCATGCCAATGAGCGGCAGCAGGGCGAGAACGACCTGCAATTCCTCTACAACACGCGCAAGAAGGCCTGGAAGGTGATGAAGGCCCGGTTCTGGGCCTTGCCGGAGCCCATCGGCGAGGAGGTCATGGCGTCGCTGCAGGGCATGTTCCGCAACATGTTCACCTGGATGAATGTCGGCGACACCTCGCAACTCGTCCTCGACAACGCCAGCCTGACCAAGATCGCGCCGCCCTTGCCCGACACGCTCGACAGGATCGCCGCGGAGTAAAAGGCGGCGCGATACCGACGACGACAAGAGCGGCCGCAAAAAGCGAAGCCGCCAGCTTCAAAGAAAACACCGAGGAAACGACCAACAAAAAACGAGGAGGACGCTTATGTACCTGCACCGTAGGTCATCATTGCTGGCGCTCGCGGCAATGACACTCGCTTCCCTGCTCACCTTGCCCACCTCGTCCCAGGCTCAGCAGAAGGAGGTTCGCTGGGGGCAGTGGAAGGGCACCGAGGTCGGCGAGAAGTTCATGTCCGAACTCAAGGCCGCCTTCGAGAAGGACAATCCCGGCATCAAGCTCGTGCCGGTCGATGCGCCCTTCACCGGCTTCCACGACCGCGCCATCGTCCAGCATCAGGCCAAGAAGCTGCCCGACGTGCTGATGGTCCAGGTCGACTGGGTGGCGGAGTTCGCCGATCTCGGCATGATCGATGCGCTCGATGAGCGGATCGCGAAGGAGCCCAAGGAATTCTGGGATAACATCCCGAAGACCTTCCACCAGGCCTGGCGCGGCAAGCAGTTCTATCTGCCCGTCGAGAGCGGCGCCGTCGCGCTGTTCTGGAACACCGATCTGTTCAAGGCGGCCGGTCTTTCGGGCCCTCCCAAGACCTGGGACGAGTTCGCGGAGATGGCGCGCAAGCTGACCAATCCCGACAAGCGCCAGTTCGCCATCACCGGCACGCTGCAGGGTGAGCCGCCGACGAACATGACCTATGAGATTTACCCGCTCATGCTCCAGGCCGGCGCGAAGCTCATCGACGCGACCACGAACAAGGCCGTCTTCAACAGTCCCGAAGGCGTGGCTGCGGTCGAGTGGTATGTCGAGCGCATCAACAAGGACAAGATCTCTGTCCCCGGCGTGCTCAGCAATGGCGAGAAGGAGAAGCGCGCCAATTTCGCCTCGGGCAATGTCGCGATGATGCTCGAGGGGCCCTGGGGCATCGCGATCCAGAAGCAGCTCAACCCCAAGCTGAACTATGAGATCGCGCCGCTACCGACGGGCAAGGCGGCCGGAACCATGGTCCGCGGTTCGCTCAACACATTGTCGAGCCAGGCGCAGGACAAGGAGGCCGCCTGGGCCTTCATCAGCTGGATGTCGGGTCCCAGGGGCATCGAGATGTGGGCCAAGGGCACCGGCGCCTTCCCGGCCCGGACCGATGTCGCCAATCAGGACTGGTTCAAGGAGCGCAAGGAATTCCAGGCCTTCGTCACCCAGATGGGCCGCTCCAATGCCGAGTCGCCCTTCCTCGTCATGCCCAACGCCGTCCAGATGAACAAGATCATGACGACGGAGGTGCAGAACGTCGTGCAGGGCAAGAAGTCCGCCAAGCAGGCGCTCGACGACGCGGCGGCCGAGTGGACCAAGATCCTGGCCTCGGCCAAGTAGGTGCGAGGTGACAGTCCTGCACACGGGCGCGCCGCCGTCGCGCCTGGTCACAGCTCACAAGCCGGCCAGCCTGTCCCGTACAGGCGGCCGGTCCGGCATCGGTCGGTGGACGATGCTCTCGCTCAGGCGGCGATATCGTGAGGAGATCCTGGCCTATTCGTTCCTGTGGCCGGCCTTGCTCATTCTGGTCGCGCTGCTGATCTACCCGCTCGTCGACGTCATCCGATTGAGCTTCCACGACAGCAACCTGCAGCGCGAGACCTGGGTCGGCTTCGGGAACTATGCCGCCTTGCTGCAAGACCCGCTGTTCTGGAGGTCCTTCGGCCAGACCGTGATCTTCACGGTGTTCAGCGTGGTGCTTCATCTTGCCATCGGCCTGGCGCTGGCGCTGCTGCTCAACATGCAGATCAACGACACCTTCCGCACGCTCGCGCGCGGATTGCTGATCGTGCCCTGGCTCTTGGCGCCGACGGTCGCCGGCATGATCTGGGTCTTGATGCTGGCGCCTTTCGGCGTCTTCAACGGGCTTCTCGTCTCGGTCGGCCTGATCGATGCCAACGCCTCGGTCTCCTGGCTCGGCGATCCCTCGACCGCTCTGGGCTCGGTCACGGCGATGAATGTCTGGCGCGCCTTTCCCTTCTTCATGGTGATGCTGCTGGCTGGCCTGCAAGCGGTGCCGAAACAGCTCTATGAGGCCGCCGAGATCGACGGTGCGTCATTGCCGCGCCAGTTCTGGCACATCACACTGCCGCAACTGCGCGGGGTGATCACCACGATCGTCCTGCTCGACTCGATCTGGAGTTTCCGCGCCTTCGATCCGGTCTTCGTGATGACCGGCGGCGGCCCGGCGCATGCGTCGGAAGTGCTCGCCAGCGCGATCTATTTCGACGGCTTCCAGAAGCTGCGCTTCGGCTACGCCTCGGCGGAGGCTGTGGTGATGTTCGTCGTCCTTTTCACCGTCAGCGCGATCTATGTGCGCCGGACCATGAGAAATGTGAGCTGACATGCGCACACGCACGGCAACGCTGCCACAAGCGATCTCGCCCTATCATCTTGGCCAGCGGAATCGCGAGCGGCTGCTCAACGCGCTCGCCTATGGGCTGCTCATCCTCGCCATCATCGTGATCTTCTTTCCGCTGGCCTGGATGGTCACGGTGTCGGTGCGCCCGAACATCGAGGTGATGAAGATGCCGCCGGACTGGATCCCGCAGGTCTTCACCCTGCAGGGCTATGAGAAGATCTTCTCCAACAAGAAGTTCCTCGTCGTCTTCCTCAACACCATGATGGTCTCGTTGATGGTGACGGGGCTGTCGCTCGTACTCGGCGCCATGGCGGCCTATGCGCTCGCCCGCTTCAAGTTCATCGGCCAGCGCGCCGTGCTGATGTTCCTGATCACGACGCAGATGTTTCCGCTGGTGCTGCTCTGCATCCCCTATTTCCGGATCTTCATCACGCTGGGGCTGTACGACACGCGCACCTCGCTGGTGATCGTCTATCTCACCTTCACGCTACCCTTCTGCATCCTGATGTTGCGCAGCTACTTCCTCAACATTCCCCGCGACATCGAGGAGGCGGCCATGGTCGATGGCTGCTCGCGGCTGGGGGCAATCTTCCGCACGCTGATCCCGATGTCCTACCCGGCCTTCATCGGGGCTGGCCTTTACACCTTCCTGCTCGCCTGGAACGAGTTCCTCTTCGCGGTCGTGCTGATCGAATCCTGGGAAAACCGGGTGCTGACCATGGCGATCTACAGCCTGATGGCCGAGTTCGTCACGGAGTGGAACACGATGATGGCGTTTTCGGTCCTGGCGAGCCTGCCGCTCGTCATCGCCTTCATCTTCCTGCAGCGTTTCATGGTGCAGGGCATGACCGCGGGCGCGCTGACCTCGTGACGCTCGCGGTCCGCGATATCCGCCATTTCCACCGATCGAGGAGCACAGCATGATCTCCGACCTGAAAGGCAAGGTCGTTCTCGTCACGGGCGCGAGTACCGGCATCGGCGCGGCGGTCGCCAAGGGCTTTGCCCGGCACGGCGCCAAGGTCGTCGTGCACTACAATGCCAGCCGCGATGCGGCGATGGCCGTGCTCGACGAGATCAAGCGCGAGGGCGGCGACGGTCTGGCCGTGCCAGGCGATGTGACGAAGCAGGAGGACGTCAAGGCGCTGGCCGCCCGGACGATGGCGCATTTCGGCCGCATCGACGTTCTCATCAACAATGCCGGCGGCATGCTCGGCCGGGTCGTGACGACCGAAATGGACGATGAGCATTACGACAAAGTGATGCGCCTCAACTGCTGGTCGGTCTTCTCCATGACCCGCGAGGTTGCGCCATTGATGCCGGGCGATGGTGGCAGCTCGATCATCAACGTGACCTCGATCGCCGCCCGCAATGGCGGCGGCGGCGGCGCCATCCTGTACGGCGCCTCGAAGGGCTTCGTCAGCGCCTTCACCAAGGGCATGGCCCGCGAGCTCGTGCCATCCAGGATCCGGGTCAACGCCGTGGCGCCCGGCGTGATCGATACGCCCTTCCACGAACGCTATTCGAATGCCGAACAGATCGAGGCGATGCGCCGAACGGTGCCGATGGGCCGCGTCGGCACCTCGGATGACTGCGTCGGCGCTTTTCTCTTTCTGGCCTCGGGGGAACTCAGCGGCTACGTCACCGGCCAGGTGCTGGAGGTCAATGGCGGCCAGCTGATGCCGTAGCCTGCTTGCGCCGGCTCAACTGGCCGTCGGTGTGCCAGCCTCGAGCGCCAGCAAGGCGAAGGTCGCGAGCCAGTGCTCGCCCATATAGTCACCGGCGATATGCGGCAGCCCGGCCGCGAGATGGCGCTGTGCCGCCTCCAATGCCACCTGATGGCGCGGGTCATCGGCAGGCAAGCTGGCCGCCAGCGAGCGCCAGCACCAGGCCCGGCTGAGATTGAGACCGTCGAGATGGGCGATCTTGCCGTCGCTGCGATCGCTTACGGAGGCAGGCTCGAACAAGGTCCGGGGCTGCTGGGTCTCGATGCGCGGCAGGAAACGCGCGAGCCAGGGCAGGAACGCCTCCGGCGCCAGCAGGCGGCGCATGCATTCGGCCTCGATCAGCGCCGAGGACTGGAAATCGTCGCCGCTCGGCTCGCCCCAGGCCGGGCAGTCGACGTCCTCGCCATACCAGCGCAGGCCGGTCTCGCGCAGCAGCGCGGAGAGCGCGGCATCCTGTGTCGCCTGCGCATAATCGGCCGCCATCCTCAGGCCGAAGGCGGTGTTGAAATGCGTGCCGACCCGGACCGGATAGGTTGCGAGCGGCAGGAAGTCGCGGAAGCGCTGGGCGAAGGCCTCGGCGAGCGGGGCGAGCCTGACGGACCAATCCCGGTTCGGCAGCGCGGAGAGCTCGGCTGCGAGCTTCAGCAACCAGGCCCAGCCATAGGGGCGCTTGAAGCCGCGCGCCGTCGGCTGAGCGAGATAGTCGCATTCGGCGGCGATCTTCTCCGCGGTGAACTGCGCGTCGAACAGCGTCGTGATCTCGATGGCCGCGGCTGTGTCCGGAAAGCGTCGCAGCACCCGGGCGAGCAGCCAGTAGCTGTGGACGCAGGAGTGCCAGTCGAAGCTGCCGTAGAAGACGGGGTGCAGCTCGCGCGGCGTGCGCGCATCCTGCGGTCCGGCGAGCACATGGTCGGGCTTGTTGGGATATTCGCGCCCGACATGGCCAAGCGCGATCCGGGCGAAGCGTTCGGCGATCTCGGCGGTCAGCTCACGGGGTTCTGTCGGCATGCTGTGTCTCCTTGGCGAGGCTGGAGCGGTTTCCGTTTCCGTTGGATCGTTCAATAGCTCTAGACCTCGGCGAGATTGACCAGGCTCGCTTCGCTGGGAGGGCCGAGGAGCTGGCGGGCGACGCGGTCGCGGAAGAGGTCGGAGTGCCGCGAGGCGAGCGCGTCGGCGTCATCGGGGCTGCGCTGCTCGATGGCGCGGAAGATCTCGCGATGGTCGGTGACGATCTGGGTGATGTGGGCCTGGAACTGATCGGCCGTGTTGTCGCCCATATCGAAGCATTGGCGGGAGAGGCGCATCGCCTCGAGCTGGATGTCGGAATAGGTCCGCTCCAGGAAGGAGGAATCGGCCGCCTCCGCGATCTCCTTGTGGAAGCGGTAATTGGCCTCGTTCATGATGGCATCGCCGCCGCTCGTGAGGCTTTCCTCGAAGGCGAGCATTTCCGCGCGGATCCGTTCGAGCTGGGCCGGCGTCCGGCGGATTGCTGCCAGGCGATGCAGCGTGCGCGACAACAGCCTGTTGGCCTCGAAGAAGGGGCGAAGCTGGCTGACCTCGAAGGATGAGACGCGGATCTGGCGGCCGTCCCGGCGCAGCAGCCCCTCCGAGACCAAGCGGATCACCGCCTCGCGCACTGGTGTGCGCGAAATTCCGAGCTCGCCGACGATGCGCGCCTCGTCGAAGACCGTTCCGGGCACGAGTTCGAGCGACAGGATGCGCTGTCGCAAATCCTCATAGACGCGGTCGCCGTTGCGAACGGCCGTCTCGGAACCAACCGCCAAGCTCATCGCTGTCTCCCGCTTCTCACGCTCCGTCGAATAAACAGACACGGCTCGAATTGACAATGTGTCCAAATTGGATAATTTCAGTATCCAAATGGGAGGGCGGCAATGGGTTGGACGGTCGGCGTCGATGTCGGGGGCACTTTCACCGACTTCTATCTGCTGAACGCGTCGACTCTCGACGTCTTCGTCCACAAGCTGCCCTCGACGCCGGACGATCCCTCTCGCGCCATTCTGGCGGGGCTCGCTGCACTGGGGGAGCGCTGCGGGCTTGCCGCCGAAGAGGTGTCGCGCTTCGCCCATGGCACCACGGTCGCGACCAATGCCCTGATCGAGCGCAGCGGCGGCAAGGTCGCGATGATCACGACGACGGGTTTCCGCGACCTGATCGAGATCGGGCGGCAGGTTCGGCCGAAGATCTATGACCTCAAGGCTGACGCGCCGGCGCCTGTCGTGCCGCGGCAATTGCGCTTTGAGGTCCGTGAGCGGATCGGCTCGCGCGGCGAGGTCGTAACAGTGCTCGATCAGGCTGAGATCGCGGCGGTGGTGGATGCGGTTGCCGCCTCCGGCGCCGATTGCTGCGCCGTCTGCCTGTTGTTCTCGTTCCTGAACCCCGAGCATGAGCGCAGGATCGGCCGGGCGCTGCGCGCTCGGATGCCGAATCTGCACATTTCGCTCTCTTGCGAGGTGCAGCCGGAGTTCCGTGAGTATGAGCGCTTCTCGACGACGGTGCTCAACGCCTATCTCCAGCCCAAGGTGTCGCGCTACATGGCGCGGCTCGCGGAGGCGCTCGAAAGCCGGGCCGGTAACGCCGCCATCGGTATCAGCCAATCCGCCGGAGGGCTGATGGCGATCGAGCGGGCAGGCGAATTGCCCATCCGCACCGCGCTCTCAGGCCCAGCCGCCGGCGTCGTTGGCGCGGTGGCGGTGGCGGCGCGTTCCGGTGAGGCCAATCTGATCACGCTCGACATCGGCGGGACGAGCACGGATGTCTGCCTGATCGAGAATGGCGCGGCGGCCATGACCTATGGCCGTGACATCGCGGAATTCCCGGTGCGCCTGCCCTCGATCGACATCAATACGGTTGGCGCCGGTGGCGGCTCGATCGCCCATGTCGGCCCTGACGGCCTGCTCAAGGTCGGGCCAGCTAGCGCAGGCGCCGTGCCGGGCCCTGCCTGCTATGGCCGCGGCGGCACGCTGCCGACGGTCTCCGACGCCAATACCCTGCTCGGGCGTTTGCCGCAGACGCTGGTCGGCGGCGGCATGACGCTCGACAAGGAGGCTTCCGAGCGCGTCATCGCGCCGCTCGCCGAGACGCTGGGGCTCGGCCTGCAAGAGACGGCGCTGGGCATCGTGCGCATCTGCGTCTCGAACATGGTGCGCGCGATCCGGGCGATCTCGGTCGAAAGAGGCTACGATCCGCGCGATTTCACGCTGATGCCCTTTGGTGGGGCCGGCGGCTTGCATGCGGCGGATGTGGCGGAGGAGCTTTCAATCCGCAGGATCCTGGTGCCCTTGTCGCCGGGCATCCTTTGCGCCGAGGGCGTCGCCATGTCGGATGTGCAGGAGAGCTTCGTCGCGACCTGCCGCGTCGGGCTCGACGGCGAGCTGTCCTCCGTGACTGAGGCGGTCGGGCGCTTGAACGGGCAGGCCTGGGCTTGGAACGCCGCGAGCGCCGCAGCAGGCCATCTGTCTCTCTTCACCACGCTCGACATGCGCTATGTCGGCCAGAATTACGAACTCTCCGTGCTGCTCGACGAGAGCGATCGCCTGCCGCCGGTCGCGCGACTGCGCGAGCGTTTCCTTGCGACGCATCAGGCGAAATACGGGCATTGCGATCCAGCCGCCGCCATCGAGATCGTCAATGTCCGGATGAAGGCGCGTCTCATCGAGGAGGGCAGGGCCGCTCCTCATTTGAAGACGGCGGGGACCGCGCTGGAGCGGGTAACGGTCAGCGCCTGGTTCGACGCCTCCGCCCCGATCGAGGCCGTGGTCGTCGATCGCTCGACGCTCGAACCCGGCGCGCGCCTCGCGGGGCCGGCGATCATCACGCAGTTCGACTCGACCACGGTGGTGCCGCCGCGCTGGTCGGCCGAGGTCGACGAGGCCCACAACATCATCATGGAGTTTCAGCCGTGACGGCCGCCAAGCTCGACCCGATCACCCTGGAGATCGTCTGGAACGGCCTGCGCTCGACCACGGATGAGTGCTTCCTGACGATCCAGCGCTCGGCCTTCTCGACCAATATCAAGGAGCGCCACGATCATTCCGTCGCGGTCCTCGATGCCTCCGGTCGACTCGTCGTCCAGGCCGAGAACGCGCTGCCGATCCATCTCGCCTCGATGAGCGGGCTCGTCGCGATCCTGCAGGAGCGTTTCGCCGGGGATATCCATCCCGGCGACATCTTCGTCGGCAACGATCCCCATGTCGCCGGCGGCACGCATCTGCCCGACATCAACCTCGCCGCTCCGGTCTTCGTCGAGGGCAAGCTTCTGGCCTTCGTCTGCAACATCGCCCATCACGCCGATGTCGGCGGGGCGGCGCGCGGTTCGATGTCCGGCGGCCTGACCGAGATCTACCAGGAAGGCTTGCGGATTCCGGTCGTGCGCCTCTATCGCGAAGGCGAACCGGTTCGCGACGTCCTCGACCTGCTGCTGCTCAATATGCGCCTGCCGACGGAGCGCAAGGGCGATCTGAACGCGCAGATCGCGGCCTGCCGGCTTGGTGTCGAGCGCATGCGCGACCTCTGCGGCCGCTATGGGGTTGCGCTCGTGCGCGGCACCTTCGACGAAATCATCGAGCGCAGCCGCGGCCGGATGCGCGCCGCGATCGCGGCGCTGCCAGATGGTGACTGGTCGTGGTCCGACGTCATGGACGATGACGGCGCCGGCCAATCCGACGTGCTGATTGCCCTGACCCTGCGCAAGCGCGGCGGCGATGCGCTGTTCGATTTCACGGGGTCCTCGCCGCAGGTCGCGGGCAATATCAACCTGACGCTGAACGCGGTGAGGTCTTCGGTCTGTTATGCGCTGAAGGCGCTGCTCGATCCGTCGATGCCCAATAATGAGGGTGTGATCCAGGCCTTCGAGATCGTCGCGCCGGCCGGCACAATCGTGAACTGTGTCGCGCCCGCCGCGGTCGCGCTGCGCGCCAACACCTGCCAGCGCGTCATCGATGTCGTGCTCGGCGCATTGTCGGGCGTGCTGCCGGAGCGCGCGATCGGCTGCGCCAACGGCGCCAATACCAGCATGGTCTTCTCCGGCGCCGATCCGGTGACTGGCCAGCCCTATGTCTATCTGGAAACGCTGGGCGGCGGCATGGGCGGCCGCAATGACCGCGACGGCAAGGACGGCGTGCAGGTCCACATCACCAACACCTCGAACCTGCCGGTCGAGGCGATCGAGATGGAGTACCCGCTGCGAGTCGAGGAATACGCGCTGGTGCCCGACTCCGGCGGCGCGGGGACCCATCGCGGCGGTCTCGGCCTCAGGCGTGTCGTTCGCCCCGTCGGGCATGTCTGCGAATTCTCCGGCGTTGGCGAGCGGTTCCGTCACGCGCCTCCTGGCGTCTTCGGTGGCGAGCCGGGCCGTCCAGGCCGGTTCCGCTTGCATCGGGCCGATGGGTCAGAGGCGCCGCTCGCCAGCAAGCTCACGGGCATGAAGCTTGCGCCGGACGCCTCCGTTTCGGTCGAGACACCGGGCGCGGGCGGCTACGGCCTGCCGTTGGAGCGCGCAGCGGCTGCAATCGCCGAGGACGTGGCCTCGGGCAAATGCTCAGCCGCTTTCGTTGCGCGGTATTATGGGACGCAGCATCAGGAGCAGGACAGCGCGGCGACGGGTTCGCGGCAGTCCGCCGATATGGAGATCACGTCATGAAGGCGGCGGCCAAGGCTTATCACGGCATCATCACGGCGACGCCGACGCCGCTCACTGCCTCCGGCGATGTCGATGGCGCGGCCGTACGCAAGCTGGCCGAACATCTCGTCACTGAGGGCACTGACGGTCTCGCGCCTGTCGGCGGCACCGGCGAATATGTCTCGCTAACGCCCAGGCAGCGCCGCCAGATGCTCGACGCCACGCTCGAAGCGGTGGGCGGCCGCGTGCCGGTCGTCCCGGGCGTGCTCTCGGCCGGTTATGGCGAGACGATCGCGACCTGCCGCGAATTCGCGGCCGCCGGCGCCAACGCGCTTCTCGTGGTGACGCCCTATTATGCGCGGCCGACCCAGGACGGGATCGTCGACTACTTCAAGAAGCTGTCGGACGCGGTCGACGCCGATCTGATGCTCTATGAAATCCCGTACCGGACGGGCATCGCGCTGAAGCCGGAGACGGTCGATGCGCTGGCGCGGCAGACGCGCATCGTCGCGATGAAGGCCTGCAACCAGGATCTTGCAGTTCAAGTCCGCGCCATGGAACTCGCTGGCGCGGAGATCTCGATCCTGACCGGCGAGGAAAACGTCTTTCCGCTGCATGTCGCGATGGGTGCGCGCGGCGGCCTCCTGGCGACATCCTGCCTGTTCCCGCGGATCTGGGCGCAGCTGTACCGGCTGGCGTCGAGCGGGCGCATGGACGAGGCCAAGACGCTTCATGCCGAGATAATGCCGACGATCAACACGCTCTATCGCGAGCATAATCCGGGGCCGATCAAGGCGGCGCTGACGATGTTCGGCTTTCCGGCCGGCGAGGTGCTGCCACCGCTCCTGCCGGTCAGCGACGAGACACGCGGCCTGCTTGCGGACGCTATTCCGGCAACGCTGGAGCGCGAGAGGGCCTTCGCAGCTTTGAAGTCTGACGCAGCCTGACGTTCGTCCTCGACGGCGAACGCAACAAAGAGGGGACTACCATGTCGGAATATGAAACCAAGTCTGGCCTGATCCGCCCGTCGCGCCGCCGCTTGCTGACCGGTGGCGCTGCTCTCGGCATCGCTGCACCCTTCGTGCTGCGAAACGGCCGCGCGCAGGCGCAGTCGAAGAACCTCGTCTTCGTCACCTGGGGCGGAACCTATCGCAGCTCGGTCGAGGAGGGGCTGATCAAGCCGTTCATGGCGGAGACGGGCATCAACGTCACGGTGATCGACACGCCCGACCTTGCCAAGGTGAAGGCGCAGGTCACGACCGGCAATGTCGAATGGGACGTCTTCGACGCGCCGGGCGCGATGGGCACCGGCGGTTCTAAGGAAGGCTATTGGGAGCCGCTCAGCCCCTCGCTGTTCGATGCGTCGGACCTGTCGGTCCCGGCGACGAAGGATCTCGTACCCTTCTACACCTTCGCCGGCGGCATCGCCTATGATCCCAAGCGCCATCCCGAGGGCAAATATCCCAAGAACTTCGCCGAATATTTCGACACCAAGACCTTTCCCGGCCGGCGTACCTTCCGTAACCGGCCGAGCGAGACGCTGGAGGCCGCGTTGCTGGCCGACGGCGTGCCGCCCTCCAAGCTGTATCCGCTCGATGTCGAGCGCGCCTTCAAGGCGCTCGACCGGATCAAGCCCAGCGTCGCCAAATGGGTCGATTCGACCCCGCAGACGATCACGCTGTTGCAGACCAACGAGGTCGATTTCAGCTACTCCTACGCCTCGCGCGTCAAGACGACCGGCGCGACCGGGGCGGGGATGGCCTTCTCTTTTGCGCAGACGCTGAACGGGCTGGAGTATCTCGCCGTCCTGAAGAACGCGCCGAACAAGGAGAATGCCATGAAGTTCGTCTCCTATGCGCTGCAGCCAGCCCGGCAGGCGGCGACCATGGAGCTCCTGGGCAATACGCCGGTCAGCAAGAAGGCCCTGCCGATGTTGTCGGCCGAGACGCGCAAATGGTTGCCGAACATGGAGTCGGACCAGAACCTGATCATGGACGAAATGTGGTGGTCGGCCAATTTCGACAAGCTCAGCCGCCGCTTCAAGGAGTGGGTGCTCAGCTGAGCCCCCGATATCGCGCAACGTGACCGGACCCCAAACATGACTGGCCAAACATGACCGGCGCGGAGAGTTCGCGGGCCGCTGCCGCTTTCGTCTCGCCGGCGGCCATCGTGTCGCTGGCGATCGCGGCGGTGCCGCTGCTGTTCATTCTCTACACCAGCCTCGGTGGCGCCGCGCTGTCGCTCGAGGCCTTCGAGAACCTGTTGACGAGCACTCTGTTCAGGCGCTCGCTCTACACGACGCTGGAGATCAGCGTCTCGGCCTCGCTGATCAGCCTTCTCCTCGGCTATGTCGTGGCGCTGCATCTGGCGCGCCAGCCGCCGCGCCGGCGTGCCGTCTATATGGTGCTGGTGCTGCTGCCATTCTGGACCAGCATCCTGGTCAAGAGCTACGCCTTCACCGTGATCCTCGGCCGCGAGGGCGTGATCAATCTGGTCTTGAGCTGGGTATTCGGCACGCAGGTTGCACTGCCGATGATCCTCAACCGCTTCGGCGTCATGGTCGGCATGACCAACTATCTGACGCCCTTCATCGTCTTCCCCGTGCTGGCGAGCCTGCTCGCGATCGACCCGGCGCTGTATCGCGCCGCCGACATCATGAGCGCGCGGCCGATGCGCATCTTCTTCACCATCACCCTGCCGCTCAGCCTTCCCGGCATCGTGGCGGGCGTCTCCAGCGTGATGGTGATGTCGCTCGGCTTCTTCGTCATCCCCGCGCTGCTCGGCGGGCGCCAGGACGTGATGCTCGCCAATCTCGTCGACTTCTACACGCGCGAGACGCTCGACTGGAACATGGCGGCGGCGATCGGCGTGCTGCTGCTCGCGATGGTCGTCCTGCTCTCCGCTCCGGCCCTGTGGATGCGCCGCAACCAGCTTGCCGGGAAGGCCTGAGGCGATGTCCAACGCATTCGACCTGAAGGATCCGCTCAAGCGCCGCTATCGCCGGTTCGGCACGGCGCTCGCCTGTCTGGTCTATGCCTTCATGCTGGTGCCGAGCCTGATCGTGATCCCGGTCTCGTTCGGGACGCAGCACGAGGTGCGCTTTCCCCCGCGGGAGTTCTCATTCGAACTCTACCAGATCTTCTTCTCCTCGGCGGCCTGGACGGGTCCGTTGCTGCAGAGCCTGAAGATTGCCTGCCTCACCACGCTCCTGGCGCTGGCGACGGCCGTGCCCGCCGCCTATGGCATCGTCCGCCATGACTTCCCCGGCAAGAAGGCGATCACGCTCTTGCTGATGAGCCCGCTCGTCATCCCCGCCATCGTCATGGCGCTCGGGCTCTATCTGTATTTCTCCTATATCCGCCTGACCGGATCGACGCTCGCGCTGGTGCTCGGCCACACTATCTATGTGACGCCCTTCGTCATCGTCATGGTCGCGGCCGGCGTCCAGAAGCTCGATCCCAATCTCGAATTCGGCGCGACGCTGATGGGCGCCGGTCGCTACCGCATGTTCGCGACGGTGGTGCTGCCGCAGCTCATGCCCTCGATCCTGGCCGGCGGGCTCTTCGCCTTCCTGATCTCCTTCGACGAGGTGGTGATCTCCTGGTTCCTCGTCTCGGCCACGACCACGACGCTGCCGGTGAAGATGTATTCCAGCATCCAGTGGGAGATCTCGCCGGTCATCGCCGCGGTCTCGACGATGCTGACCGTGCTCTCCTTTGTCGTCTGCATGCTGACCGCGGCTCTGCAGCGCTCGGGCACGCCGGGGCAGTGACGGCCCAGCGCCCCAATCTCGCAAGGATCGACAGGCCATGAACACAATTGCCTATGGCGAAGAGGACATCGCGGCGCTGCGCGCCAGGATCGCGCTTGCCAACAAATTCGCCTGGATCATGGTCTCGGGGCTGACGGCGATCTGCTACCGCGAGCGCGGCGAGAAGGCTCTGAACGAGATCTGGTCGACGCTCCTGTCCTCTGAGCAGAAGGTTCGCTTCCAGGCGGCGCTGGTCAAGCTCGGCATCCAGAACGACCCTCCGGCGCTCGCCGCGGCCAAGTACCACTACTTCAGCAACTCGATCGGCGGCCTGAACATGCAGCTGATCGAGGAGACGCCGAAGAAGGTCTGGATCCGCTATCTCTCGCCCTGGGGCACTTATCCCGGCATCGCGGCGCTGACGGTGCCGACCTCGGTGCGCCGGACCATCCTCTCGACCTGGCACCCTCGCAATGGCGGGCTCCTGGGCTGCCCGCGGCTTGGCTGGGTGGCGACGAAGTTCGTCGCCGAAGGGCATCCCTATGATGAGGGCTATTTCCAGGAATACGACCACGACCTTGCCCCGGAAGAGCGTTTCCGCGTCGAGCATGTCGAGCGCTCGCCGGAGTTCGATCCGGACAGGGCGCCCAAGCTCGATCCGGCGATCTGGCCGGAGGCGCGCTGGCTCAAGGGCAGCTACAGCTACGGCGTCGATTATGTGCAGCACACGATCGAGATCATGCACCGACTCTTCGGCGCGCCGGCGGCGCGTGATCTGGTTGCGACCGGCATGAGGCTGCTGGCGGTGCAGTTCGGCCCCGACCTTGCCAAGGCGAGCGGCGAGGAGGGCGCTTCGCCCGCCGCGATCGCCGCGAGCTTCGCCGCGATCCTGCGTGCATTCCGCAACGACTGCAGTCTCGACGCGGCGCAGGCCGACCGGGCCGTGCTGCGCATCCGTGGCTTCCTGCCCTTCGCGCATGAGGCCGATGACGGCCTTCGCGAGGCGGTTTTCGCCCTCTTCGCAATGATGACGCGCTTGCGCAACGGGCATGTCGCGATCAGCAGGCACTTCGACGCCGGCAGCCAGACCGAGACCTGGACGCTGTCGGACGAGGAGCGCTGGCTCTGGTGAGGCGGCTATGACGCGCAAGCAGACAGCCTGGTTCTCCGAGGCCGAGACGGTGCCGCTCCTGCTCGAGCGCTGCGCCGAGACGCGGCCGGAGCATGTCTTCTGCCGGCAGGGTGACGATGTCGTGACCTGCGCCGGGCTCAACGCCCGCATCAACCGCGCGGCACATGGTCTTGCCGCTCTCGGCGTGGTCAAGGGCGCGCATATCGCGGTGATGCTCGGGCATCATCTCGACCACATCACGATTGTCTTCGCCCTGATGAAGCTCGGCGCGGTTCAGGTTCCGATCAACGTCAACCTCAAGGGACCGGGCCTCGCCTATATCGTCGATCACGCCGCGCCAGTGCTGATAATCGCGGATGCCGAATACGCGGGGAGCCTCGACCCCATCCTGGCGGAGCGGCCCGCCATCGCCCAGCTTTGGCGCGGGCGCGCGGGCGTTGGCACGCCGCTCGCCGATGTCCTGTCCGATCTCGACGCGAGCAATCCAGGCATCGACCTGCGCGACGACGACTTGCGCACCATCCTCTACACGTCCGGCACGACGGGCCCCGCCAAGGGCGTCGAGATGACGGACCGGATGCTGCGCGCATCGGCGCTCGGCTCGATCTGGATCGGTGATATCCGCCCCGGCAGCGTGCTGCATTTCTGGGACCCGATCTACCACGTCTTCGGCAGCGAGGTGCTGGTGCTGTCGCTGATGGTGCCGGTCACGCTTGCGCTGGTGCCGCGCTTCAGCGCCTCGCGTTTCTGGGGCGAGGTGCGCGAATACGGTGCGACCCATGTGCACTTCGTCGGCGGCGTGCTCCAGCTCCTGCTGAAGCAGCCGCCATCGCCGGATGACCGCAGTCACGGGGCTATGATCGCCTGGGGTGGCGGCTGCCCGGTCGGCATCTGGCGGGAGTTCGAAGAGCGCTTCGGGATGCAGATCCGCGAGGGCTACGGCATGACCGAGACCTCGAGCTTCAGCACCATCAACACCGAGGGCAAGCTGGGCTCGATCGGCAAGGCGGTCGATTATTTCGAGGTCGAGATCGTCGACGACAGCGGCGCCGTGGCGAAGCCGCGCGAGGTCGGGGAGATCCGGGTCGCCCAGAACGAGCCCGGCGTGATGGTCGCCCGCTATCACAAGGACCCGGAGACGACCGCAACAACAATCCGCGACGGTTGGCTCTATACCGGCGATCTCGCTTATCGCGACGAGGACGGCTTCATTTTCTTCCTCGGACGCAAGAAGGACAGCCTGCGTCGCCGCGGCGAGAACATCTCGGCCTGGGAGGTCGAGCGGGTGATCAACGATCACCCCGCCGTCGAGGAAAGCGCCCTGATCGGCGTGACCAACGAACTCGCCGACGAGGATCTCAAGCTCTTCGTCAAGCTCAAGCCGGATCAGCAGCTCAGCGCCGCCGATCTCCTGCTCTGGTGCCAGCCGCGGCTTGCCAGCTTCCAGATCCCCCGTTTCGTCGCCTTCGTCGACGAATTCCTGAAGACGCCGACCCAGCGCATCCAGAAGCAGTTCCTCTCGAAAGCCGTCGACGATGGCTGCTTCGACCGCGAGCGGGCGCCGGCGAACCTCTGAGGCCATCCGAGACCATCATGCAGCTTGAAAACAAGACAGCCATCGTCACCGGCGCCGCGCAGGGCATAGGCGCCGCGATCGCGCGCGAATTCGTCGCGCAGGGCGCCAATGTCGTGATCGCCGACGTTCAGGACGAGCGCGGCGCCGGGCTCGCCCGCGAGCTTGGCAACCGCTGCCGCTACAGTCATTGCGATGTCGGCTCGGCCGAGGACGTGGCCCGATTGATCGAGACGACCTGCGACTGGTTCGGCGGCCTCGACATCGCCGTCAGCAATGCCGGCATCAACCAGAACGCCGAGATCCTCGAGATCACGGAAGCGGATTTCGATCGCGTCCTGCGCGTCAACCTCAAGGGTGGCTTCCTGATTGGCCAGGCGAGCGCGCGCAAGATGGTCGCGCAGGGCCGCCGGGGCGTCATCATCAATATGAGCTCGATCAACGCCGTGGTCTGCAGCCCCCATATCGTGCCCTATGCGGTCAGCAAGGGCGGGTTGAACCAGCTCACTGCCGTGATGGCGCTCGGCCTCGCCAAGCACGGTATCCGCGTCAACGGCATCGGGCCGGGCAGCATCGAGACCGAACTGCTCGCCCAGATCGTCAACACCAATCCCGATGCGCTGAGCAACATCCTGGCCCGCACCCCGATGGGGCGTCTCGGGCAGCCGGAAGAGATCGCGAAGGTCGCCGTCTTCCTCGCGAGCGATGCGTCGAGCTACATGACGGGCCAGACCATCTATGCCGATGGCGGGAGATTGCCGCTCGCCTATACCGTCCCGGTGCCGGCATGAGCGCGGTCGAGGTTATGGAGGCGCCTGTCATGACCATGAGCGCAGTCCCTCCGCCGGAGGCCGAGCCGATCATCAGGCTCGAAGGTCTCAGCAAGGCCTATGGCGATTTCACCGCCCTGCACAGGACGGAGATCTCGGTTCGCCGGGGCGAGTTCCTGACGCTGCTCGGGCCCAGCGGCTCGGGCAAGAGCACCATCCTGAACCTGATCTCCGGGGCCGTGGCGGCGAGCTCCGGCCGCATCCTGCTCGATGGCCGGGACGTGACCGAGCAGCCGGCACGTGAGCGCGGCATCGGCATGGTGTTCCAGAACTATGCGCTGATGCCGCATATGAGCGTCTTCGACAATGTCGCCTATCCCTTGAAGATCCGCGGACTGCCCAAAAGCGAGATCGCGAGCAAGGTGCGCGACGTGCTGGCCCGCGTCGGCCTGACCGGTTTCGAGGCGCGCAAGCCGCGCCAGCTTTCCGGTGGGCAGCAGCAGCGCGTCGGCATCGCGCGCTGCATCGTTTACTCGCCCAAGATCATCCTGATGGACGAGCCTCTCGGTGCGCTTGACAAGAACATGCGCGACCAGATGCAGGAGGAGATCAAGCGCCTCCACACCGAACTCGGCACCACGATCATCTATGTCACACATGATCAGGAAGAGGCGCTGAACCTGTCGGACACGGTGTGTCTGATGGAGGGCGGCCGTGTCTCTCAGATCGGCACGCCGGAGCAGCTCTATTTCGAGCCGGCCAACCTCTTCGCGGCCCAATTCATCGGCGAGTCCAACCTCTTCGACGTCATGCCTGCCGGAACCGGGTTGCTGCGGGCTGCAGACGGTACGACGTTCCGGCCGGCGGCCACGACGAAATCCGGGGCCAAGGTCCTCGTCCGGCCGGAGAAGCTCAGGATCGTGGCGGCGGAGCAGACGCCGCCCGACGGCGTCAACACGCTCTCGGGCGCGGTCGATCATGTCTCCTTCGTCGGCGGCATGACACGTTTGACGATCCGCGCGGCGAACGGAGCGAGCTTCGTTGCGAAGAATATCTCCGAACGCGCCGCATTGCGCGTCAAGGCGGGCGACCGGCTGCATGTCGCCTGGGATGATGGCGACGTCATTGTGCTGAACGGGTGAGCCTGATGTCCGAGAGCTTTCTGGCCGCGCTCAAGGCCATTCCGGACACGCTTGTCCTGGATGAGCCGGTTGCGATGCAGCCGCATCTGATCGACTGGCGCAAACGCCATCAGGGACAAGCCCTCGCCATCGCGCTGCCGGGATCGACGGAGGCCGTCGCCGCGATCGTCAGCCTCTGCGGCCGCGATCGGATTTCGATCTATCCGCAAGGCGGCAACACCAGCGTCTGCGGTGGCTCGGTGCCGGATACTTCTGGGGGTGGCATCGTCGTCAATCTCCGCCGGATGAACCGCATCCTGTCCGTCGACCCGCAGGATAATGCGATGCTGGTGCAGGCCGGCTGCGTCCTGGCGAATGTGCAGGAGGCGGCACTGGCAGCGGAGCGGCTGTTCCCAATGAGCCTCGGCGCCGAGGGCTCGTGCCAGATCGGAGGCAATATCGCGACCAATGCCGGCGGCACGGCGGTCGTCCGCTACGGCAACATGCGCGACCTCGTCCTCGGCATCGAGGCAGTCCTGCCGGACGGCACGGTCTGGAACGGGTTGCGCACGCTGCGCAAGAACAACAGCGGCTACGATCTCAAGAACCTCTTCATCGGTTCCGAAGGTACGCTCGGCATCGTCACGGCTGCGGCCCTGAAGCTTTTCCCGCTGCCGCGCCACAGTGTCACCGCCCTGATCGCAGTCGGCTCGATCGAGACGGCGGCGGCGTTGGCGCAGGCGCTGCAGACCGAGTTTCCCGGCGCCGTCTCTGCGGTCGAACTGATGTCCGAGAGCGAACTCGCACTGGTCGTGCGGCATATCCCAGGCACGGCACACCCCTTGTCGAGCGAAGCGCCCTGGTATGTGCTCGTCGAGATCGCGGGGGCGGAGAGCGAGGCGGTGGTCTGCGACCGCCTGACTGCGCTTCTGGAAGAACCGATGGCCGCAGGCTCCGTGACGGATGCGACCATCGCGACCAGCGAGCGCCAGCGCCAGCAGCTCTGGCATCTGCGCCACAATGTCACCGAGGCCAATGTCAGGGAAGGCATGGGCCTGACGCACGACATCGCCGTGCCGCCCGCGCGCATTCCGCACTTCGTACGTCGTGCGGAGACCGCGCTCGCCTCTGCGTTTCCGCAGGCGGTGCCGATCGTTGTCGGCCATCTCGGCGATGGCAATCTGCATTACATCGCGATGTTCAGCCATGCCGATTGGGGCGCAATGGCAGACAAGCCGGGCGCGACCCGGGCGGTCGGGCATCTGCTCTACGACATCGCCGCCGATCTCGGCGGCACCTTCAGCGCCGAGCACGGCATCGGCTCGATCCATCTCGGCGAGATGGCGCGCTACAAGCCGCCGGTCGAGCTTTTGCTGATGCAGCGGATCAAGGGCCTTCTCGACCCGGATGAGCTGATGAATCCAGGTCGGGTTCTACCCCGCCAATGACTGTCTGAGCGCCGGCAATGAGTGCGACGCAGCCGGACGGATCCTGCGCGGGACTCGTCAGGCGGCAGAATAGACGGGCTGCGCGGTCCCGGTCATCAGGGCCATCAGGCGTGCCAGATCGGCGCCGGTATCGAAGCTTCGAGTCAGCGCCAGGATCTCGTCCTGCGCCGCGTTGTCGAGTACGCCCTCGGCGCACATCCGGAACTTGCCGTCGAGATCGGCGTCGCTGATCGGATTCAGCGGGCCGCCGCGATAGCGCTCGTCGGCCCATTGCACGAGGGTGCGCCCGTCCCTTGTCTGGACCTCGATGCGTGAGCGGATGAGGTCGTAGCCTTTGGCGTCGATCTCGGGATCGTTGATCACATCGGTGCGCGCCTGCAGGTCCTGCATCGCCTCTCCGGCCACGAAGGCGTCCTCGAATTCGTGATGGCTGGCGCGCCGGCACAGCACGATCATCGCCAGCAGCGCCGGCATGGAGAATTTGGCCTGCAGATGGTTCCTGGCGATCGGATAGCGGATCGGTTCGATGATGTTCTTGCCGGCGAAGAAGCGCACGCGCTCCACCTGCTCCGGTTTCAGGTCGTGATCGAGGACGAGCTTCAGCATCGCATCCATGGATTGATGCGTCAGGATGCCGGACGGGTAGGGCTTGATCGAGATTCCCGGGTTCTCGATCGTGAGCCGCCGACCGAAGCCTTCCTTGACCTTCTGCGCATCGAAGCCTTCCCCCATCACCGAGAAAAAGCCCCAGGGCCCGTCCAGCGCCGTGGGGTCGGCGTCGAAGCCGCGCGCAGCGAGAAGTGCGGCGGTGACGCCGTTCTCGCAGGCTCGCCCGACATGCAGCGGCTTGGTCATCGTGCCGAAATTGCAGCGGATGCCGGCGGCGAAGCTCGCCGCCATTCCGAGCGCATGGGCGAGCCGGTCTCCCGACAGGCCCAGAAGGTGGGCGGCGGCGACACAGGCACCGAACGTCCCGACCGTGCCGCTGGTATGATGGCCGCGCCTGTAGTGCCGTGGCGTCATCCATTCCGAGATCTTGCACTCGACCTCGAAGCCGAGCTGGAAGGCCAGCATCACCGCCTTGCCGTCGCGGATGCCGAGCCGCTCCGCCATGACCAGGGCCGCCGTCAACGGCGGAATGGTCGGATGCGTGAGCAGCCCGTAGATATGGGCCGGATCGTGCGAGACCTGCGTGTCGTCCCAGTCATGCGCATGGCCGGCGGTGCCCCAGACACGGGCAGCGAGGGCTGCCGGCACGCGGCGAGCGCCGGTCGCTGGCAGTGGCGCATCGGCCCGCCCGCCCTGTTCGAGGGCGTCAGCGATGAGGATTTCGACCGAATGCTCGCGACTGCCCGCGAGATAGAGGCCGAGCGCATCGACGATGCAGCGTCGTCCTATCCGTAAAGCCTCAGGCGAGAGGTCGGCATAGCTGGTGGTTTCGATGAAGTGGAGAGCTTGGCGGGTGATGTCGCTGGCGGCTGCGCTCACGGGAGGTCCCTCTCAAGTCAGATGGTTCGCCATCAGGCGTGTCTTGGCCGTAGCCACATGGTTGAAATGAGCGGCATAGGCGCGAGCGGGGTCGCGCGCGGCGATGGCTTCCACCATCTCGCGATGCTCTTCGTTGGAGGCGTGCACGGAATCCGCCAGCATCAGGTTGCGGGTGCGGTAGAGCCGCAATTGCTTGACGAGCGCGAGGTAATGCGTGGCAAGCGTGGCGTTGCCGGCGCGGGTGACGATCGCTTCGTGCAAGGCGAAATTCTCAGTGATGTAGCTCTCGAAATCATCGCGTGCGACGGCCTCGTCCATGGCTGCGACATGGCCTCGCAGGCGCTCGACATCCGCTGCGCTGGCCCGGATGGCGAGACATTGCCCGGCGAGGGCGAAAAGCGCGGCGCGCACATCGTAGATCTCGGCGGCTTGCGCGGCCGTGAGCCGTCGCACGAAGACGCCGCGGTTGGGAATGGTGTCGATCAAGCCGGTGCGGTCGAGCGAGCGCAGGGCCTCGCGAATGGGGCCGCGGCTGATGCCGAAACGCAGCGCCAGCGCCTGCTCGTTGATCTTGTCGCCGGGTGCGTATTCGCCGCCCAGGATCACGCGCTCGATCTCCTGCTCGATCAGCATGGGCAGGGAGCGATCCCTCAGCAGCTCGATGGCTTGGGCGAGCATTGGCTTTCCTTCCTTGGGAATCGTCGGTAAAATGTCGTCTGAAGAATGTCAACAATCTGCAAAATGAAATGCTTATTGTTGACAATCGGCTTTGAGATTCCTACCCTTCGGCCGCTAGCTCACACAGAGGCAGACGTGGCCCGGCTTGATGTCGGGCGACGAGCAACGCCCGGGCTGGTGTCGTAACGAGACGGCGTCTGGGAGGATGCATTGGCGTTTCTGGAGCTGGCCGACCTCACCATGCGCTATGGCGCGCTGACCGTGGTTGATCGCGTCGACCTCAAAGTCGAGAAGGGCGATCTCGTCTGCCTGCTCGGGCCATCGGGCTGCGGCAAGACGACGACGCTGCGACTGATCGCCGGTTTCATCACACCCAAGGGCGGTGAGATTCACGTCGGCGGACGCACGATCTCGTCCGCTGGGTGGAGCGAGCCTCCGGAGCGGCGGGGCATGTCGATGATCTTCCAGAGCTATGCACTCTGGCCGCACATGACTGTTCGCGAGAATATCGGCTATGGCCTGATGCTCAGGAAGATGTCGGCCGCCGAGATCGCGCGGCTCGTCGACAAGATTCTCGATGTCACGCGATTGAAGGCGCTTGCCGAGCGCTATCCCGGAGAGCTTTCGGGCGGGCAGCAGCAACGCGTCTCACTGGCCCGTGCGCTTGTCGTCGAGCCCGAGATTCTGCTGCTGGACGAGCCGCTTTCCAATCTCGACGCCAATCTGCGCGAGGAGATGCGCTTCGAGATCCGCCGCCTGCACGATGCCTTCCGTTACACCACGGTCTATGTGACGCATGATCAGGCCGAGGCCATGACCACGGCCGATCTGATCGTCGTGATGAATCAGGGGCGCATCGAGCAGGCCGGGAGTCCCGAGGAGATCTACGAGCGGCCGCAGTCGGAATTTGTTGCGCGCTTCCTTGGCGGCACCAATATCTTGAAGGGCCGCTGGCTCGATGCCGACACGGTGGAATGCGGTCCGCTGAAACTGCGTTGCGGCGCCGGCGATTTCTCCGCCGGTGGGGACGGCGTCGTCTCGGTGCGCCACCACGACATCGTGCTGGACTCCAAGCCCCAGGGCGACGGCCCTAACCGGACGCAGGGCACGGTCCTGCGTCAGGTCTATCTCGGCTCGCATCGCGACTACCTGATCGAGCTTCCCGGCGGCGCGCAGATTCGCACGGTGGCCGAGCCTCATCTGTCCATCGATCGCGGACAGCCCGTCTGGCTGCACTTTCCGCAGGAGTATTGCCGCGCCCTGGCTCGCTGAACGAGGGGCCAAAGGCCGTTTTAGCCAACGATAACAATCGGGAGGAACAAGAATGAAACGTTCAACGTTCGACAGACGCTCCGTGATGGCCGGTCTTCTTCTCTCCACGGCTCTTAGCGGCCTGCCCGCCCTTGCGCAGGCCCCCGCACCCTACGACGTCACGCCGGGGCTCATCGAGGCGGCGAAGAAGGAGGGCATCGTCACCTTCTATACCGCCACCGATGTCGTGGTTGCCGAGCGGGTCGGCAGCGCCTTCGAGGCGAAATATCCCGGCATCAAGGTCAAGGTCGAGCGCTCGGGCGCGGAACGCGTGTTCCAGCGCCTGAGCCAGGAATATGGCAGCTCGATCTACAACGCCGATGTGGTGGAAACCTCGGATGCGGTGCACTTCGTGCTGTTCAAGCGCAATGGCTGGCTGACTCAGGCCGTGCCGGCCGAGGTCGCCAAGGACTGGCCGAAGGAGGCCAAGGATCCGGACGGCTACTACGCCGCCTATCGCGCGCATCTCTCGGTCATCGGCTACAACACCAAACAGGTGAAGGCCGAGGAGGCGCCCAAGAGCCACGCCGACCTGCTCAACCCGAAATGGCGCGGCCGCATCGTAAAAGCCCATCCCGGCTATTCCGGCACGGTGATGACCGGGACCGACGTGCTGAGCCAGGCGCTCGGCTGGGATTTCTTCGAGAAGCTCGGCAAGCAGCGCATCATGCAGGTGCAGTCATCGACCGAGCCGCCGAAGAAACTGGCCCAGGGCGAGCGCTCCATCGAGGCTGACGGCAACGAATACAACATGTTCATGCTGAAGGAGAGCGGCGTTCCCGTCGAGATCGTCTATGCGACGGAGGGCACGCCGATCGCCATCGGCCATAGCGGCCTGCTCAAGAACGCGCCGCATCCCAATGCCGCGAAGCTGTTCTACTCCTTCCTGTTCGATCAGGAGACGCAGCAGCTCAACAGCGATTTCGGCGGGCTGCGCTCCTTCCACCCGCGCGTCAAGGAGAAGGAGACGCGCACGCCGCTCTCCAAGATCAAGCTGCTCTATTCCGACCCGATCAAGCTCGAGCCTAATATCGAGATGATCAAGAAGAAATACGAAGAGTATTTCGGCACCTGATCCGGTCGCGGCCGTCCTCCCGCGGCGCGGGCGTTCCGCGCCGTCCTTTCGCCTTTTGACGACATCAGCGCTCGGCGGCTTCGCGTCGCGTGCTGGCTGCGCACGGAGATCCGCATGACTGCGATAACCGGGATCGAGGCCGGGATTCCCACGCGCCGCATCACCTTCGACTGGTCGCGGCCGATCTTCGTACTGCTCACGGTGATCCTGGCGGTGCTGGTGGTGCTGCCGCTCGGCTGGCTCGGCTATTATGCGGTGACGGACCAGACGGGCAGCCTGAGCCTCGCCAATTTCAGGGCGCTGGTCACCGATGCGACGCTGCGCCGGCCCTTCATCGTCGCCATCACCATGTCGCTGAGCGTCGGGGCGATGTCCTGCGTCATCGCGGTCCCGCTTGCCTGGATCGTGGCGCGCACCGACATGCCGGGCCGCAGCATGGTACGCGGGCTCGTCATGGCCTCCTTCGTGACGCCGCCCTTCCTCGGCGCCATCGCCTGGGAGATTCTCGCCGCGCCCAATAGCGGCATCATCAATGCCGTCTATCGCGGGCTGTTCGGCCTGGACCCTTACGAATACCTCGTCGACATCTACACGCTCTCGGGGCTGGTCTTCGCCATCTCCTGCTACACGTTTCCTTATGTCTTCACATTGGTGACGAACGCGCTCGAACGTGTGCCGACCGAGCTGGAGGAGGCCTCCGCCATCCTCGGCGGCGGCCTTTGGCCGACCTTGCGCAAGGTGACGATCCCGCTCGTGCTGCCCGCCATGCTCGCCGGCTCGCTCATCGCGATCTTGCAGGCGCTGACGATGTTCGGCTCGCCGGCCATCCTGGCCCTGCCGGCGAACTTCCATGTCATCACCACCAAGATCTGGAGCCTGTTCCAGTATCCGCCCAAGCCTGGGCTTGCAGCTGCTGCCGCGCTGCCGCTGCTTCTCGTCACCATCCTGTTGCTGTGGACGCAGCGGCGTATCCTGGGCCGGCGCGGCTACACCACGCTCGGCGGCAAGAGCGGGAGCGTACGCATCACCGTGCTCGGGCGCTGGAAATGGCTGGCGCTCGGCTTCACCTTCCTCATCCTCTCGCTGACAGTGCTGATGCCCTATGCGGCGCTTGTGAAGACAGCGCTCACCCGCACCGTGGCCGAACCGCTGACTTTCGAGAGCTTCACGCTCCATCATATCTGGTTCGTGTTCTTCGAGTTCTCCGCGACCCAGCTCGCGCTGCGCAACACCTTCCTGCTCGGCTTCCTCACGGCGACCATCGGCACGGCGATCGCGCTCGTCGTGGCCTATCTCGTCACGCGCGGCACCTCGCGGGCGGCGCCCTATCTCGGCTATCTCGCGACCGCGCCGATCGCGATTCCCGGCATCGTGCTCGGTGTCGGCCTCTTCCTCAGCTATTCCAGCCCGATCCTGCCGCTTTACGGCACGCTCTGGATCCTGCTGATCGCCTTCCTGACCATCGAGATGCCGGCGGGCTATCAGCAGCTCTCCTCGGCCTTCAAAAGCGTGCATGTCGAACTGGAGGAGGCGGGGCGCATTCTGGGTGCGACGCGGATGACGACGCTGCGCACCATCACCGCACCACTGCTGCGCTCCAATGTCGTGGCGGCCTGGTGCTTCGTCTTCATCGGCACGATCCGCGAACTCTCCGCCACGATCCTGCTGACGACGGCGGACACCAAGCTCGTCTCGGTCATCATCTACGACCTGAACGAATCCGGTGATCTCGGCGCGATCTCCGTGCTCGGGATCATGCTGCTGATGGTCTCGTTCGCCGTCGTGTTCCTCGCCAATCGCCTGCCGCTTCTCGGGGGCGTGAGAGTCGGGCCGGTCCGTGGCTGATCAGGCGTCAGGATAATGACCGAGTGGGCCAAACAGCGCGCTACGGCTGATCAGGACATGCTCTTCCAGTGCAGCTTCGGCCCCTGCGGGATCACGTGCAGCGATGCGTTCGAGGATGGCGCGGTGCTCGTCATTGGAGGTCGCCATCCGGCCCGGCATGTCGAGAGTGCGGCGGCGCAGCAGGTGCATCTCGCGGTGGATCGCGGCGCATTCGGCTGCCAGGCGCGCATTGCCGCCGAATTCGACGATGGCCTCGTGAAAGCGCAAATTGCCGGGATAGAAGCTGTTCAGGTCGCCTGCCGCCATGGCGGCGTCCATCTCCTCGACATAGCCGGTGAGGATGGCGATCTGCTCGTCGGTGACGATCGGCGCCAGCAACCGGCCAGCCAGGCCATAGAGCGCCGCCCGGATCTCGTAGAGCTCGGCCGCTTCGCGCCCGTCGAGCGCGCGGATGAACACGCCGCGGTTGACGACGACATTCACCAGCCCGCTCTGCTCCAGCCCGCGGCAAGCCTCGCGGATCGGCCCCCGGCTGACCCCCAGCTTGGCGGCGAGCGCATTCTCGTTGAGCCGCTCGCCGGCACTCAGCTCGCCCCGCTCGATCATCTGCTCCAGCTCGCGGCGGATGATCGAGGTCAGCGACTGGTTGCGGCGAAGCTGCAGGGCGGAATCGATATCGAGACTCATGCCATGGGGTTCCTGCAATGGGTTCCGTGCGGTTGCCTCAATCTATCAGCCGCAAGTGGCGGATGCCATCGAATCTTAAACTGTTGACAATCGGCAAAAGACAATTAGACGCTGATGACCGATCCTGGAGGACGCCATGAAGACGCCCGATAATCTTTCGCCTTCGGATAACGGCCTGACGCGCTATGTCGCGAGCTTCATCTGCGAGGCTTCGCCGGCGGATCTGCCCGGCGATGTCGTCGCACTCGGCAAGAAATCGATCCTCGACGGGCTCGGGCTGGCGCTGTCGGGTTCGGTCGCCCATAGCGGCGACTATGTCCGCCGGCATCTGATGGATCTGAATCTCGGGGAGGGGCCGGCCACCGTGATCGGCTCGAAATTGAAGGTCGCGCCGCGTTTCGCTGCCTTCGCCAATGGCGTCGGCATTCATGCGGACGATTATGACGACACCCAGCTCGCGGTGGCCAAGGACCGGGTTTACGGCCTGCTCACCCATCCGACCGCGCCCGCGCTGCCGGCGGCGCTTGCGATGGGCGAGGCGAAGGGCGCCAGCGGGCGCGAGGTGATGCTTGCCTATCATCTGGGCGTCGAGGTGGAGTGCAAGATCGCCGAGGCGATCAACCCGCGCCATTACCAGACCGGCTTTCACGCCACGGCCACTTGCGGCACCTTCGCGGCGGCGGCCGCCAGCGCCAAGCTGATGGGGCTCAACCTCGACCAGACCCTGCGCGCGCTCTCCATCGCCGGCAGCCAGTCGGCTGGCCTGCGCGAGAATTTCGGCACGATGACAAAACCCTTCCATGCCGGGCGCTCGTCGGAGAGCGGCGTCGCGGCGGCGCAGTTCGCCGAATATGGCTGGAGCGCCACGGACAAGATCCTGGAGGCGCCGCGCGGCTTCTTCCGCGCCGCCGGCGGCGGCTATGACGAGGCTGCGATCCTGAACCAGCTCGGCGCGCCCTGGACCTTTGCGACGCCGGGTATCTCGATCAAGCCGCATCCGTCGGGCTCGCTCACCCATCCCGGCATGACCGAGATGCTGCGCCTCATCCGCGAGAACAAGATCACGGCCGGCGAGGTCAAGCGGGTTCGCATCGGCACCAACCACAACATGCCCAATGCCCTGATCCACCACCGCCCGAGCAACGAGCTCCAGGCCAAGTTCTCGATGGAGTTCTGCATGGCGGCCCTCCTGATCGAGGGCAAAGCCGGCCTTGCCGAGTTCACCGACGAGGTCGTGAACCGCCCCGACATCAAGGCGATGATCGAGCGGGTCGACTTCGTCGTCGACGAGGAGGCGGAGGCCGCCGGCTACGACAAGATGACGACCCTCATCGCCATCACGCTGAGGGACGGCCGGACGATCTCGGGCCGGGCCGATTTCGGCAAGGGCAGCCCGACCAACCCGATGAGCTATGAGGAGGTCTCCGACAAGTTCCGCGAGACAGCCGGCTTCGCCAGGCTTGCGCCGGAGCGGATCGAAGAGGTGATCGCCCTGGTGCGCGATCTGGAGACGCTGCCCTCGATCGAGCGCCTGATGGCGCCCTTGCGGCTGTGACCATGGCTCAGCTCGTCATCGGCGTCCTCGACGGGGACGATATCGGCCACGAGATCGTGCCGGCGGCGGTAGCGGTGGTGAAAGCTGCCGCTGCCCGGCATGGGCTGGAGATCGACTGGCGGCCGATGCCCATCGGCCGTGCCGCGCTCGACAGCCACGGCACGACGATGCCCGAGGGCACATTGGAGACGCTTGCGACCTTCGATGGCTTCATTCTCGGCCCGATCGGCCATCAAGCCTATCCGAAGGGGCCGGGCGCGATCAATCCACATCCGATCCTGCGCAAGCATTTCGACCTGTTCGCCAATGTACGCCCGACGCGCTCCTATCCCGGCATCGGCTGCATCTATGACGATATCGACCTCGTCATCGTGCGCGAGAACAACGAAGGCTTCCAGCCGGACCGCAACGTGGTGATGGGCTCCGGCGAGTTCAGGCCCAATGACGACCTGACCATCTCGGTGCGCGTCATCTCGCGCAAGGGCAGTCGCAAGGTCGCACGCGCCGCCCTCGATATTGCCCGCTCGCGCAAGAAGCGCCTGACGCTCGTGCACAAGAACACCGTGTTCAAGCTCGGCTGCGGCATGTTCGTGGAAAGCTGCTACGAGGTCGCGCGCGACTATCCCGACGTCACGGTCGACGAGGTGATCGTCGATACTTTCGCCATGCGCCTGATCCGTGATCCGCAGAGTTTCGACACGGTGGTGACGACGAATATGTTCGGCGACATCCTGACCGACGAGGCTGCGGGGCTCGTCGGCGGGCTCGGCATGGCGCCGGGCCTGTGCATCGGGGAGGGCGGGCTGGCCATGGCGCAGGCGACGCATGGCTCGGCCCCCGATATCGCCGGCAAGGACCTCGCCAATCCCTATGCGATGATCGAATCGGCGCGGATGCTGATCGAGCATCTCGGCCGCGCCAGGATGCTCCCGCAGGCGTTGGACGCAGCGCAAACGATGCAGGGTGCGATCGACAAGGCGCTGGCCTCACCGCAGACGCGCACGCGCGACATCCGTGGCACGGCCGGTACGCAGGCCATGACCGAGGCGATCGTCAGCGTGATCGGCTGAGGTCGACTGCATCCAGCCGGTACTCGCTCCGCTCGGCTTCGTCGAGCTGGCCGAGGAGGCCCATTTCCCAGGCGAGGTAGCGCCGGGCTGCATCGAGATTGCCGTCATGCCGGTCGTGCACGAAGAACAGGAAGTCGATCGCCTCAACGTCGGCAGGGGCGCCCAGTGAGGTCTCCAGGGCAAGTCCGGCATCGCGCCAGGTTTGCGCATCGCCCGCGATCCTGTGCACCGAGACAGCGCCGACCTCGATCAGCTCGATGGCGGCCAGCGCGGTGATATTCGCTTCCCCGGCCAGCAGGACGCGGCGCCCGGCCACCGCCGGCAGCCGAGGCCGGATCGACCATGCGGCGCCGGGCAGATGGGCAGCGCGATAGTCGAACGAGCCGCGCAGATCGAGCAGGAGGTCGCCATCCCGGGCTTGCGAGACGGCTTCGCTTGCCGCGACCTCAGGCAGTGCGGCAAGATGCAGCCGCCGGAAGGGCTCGACGGGCAAGCGCCAATCGGCGGGCCAGGCGTCGATGCCGGCGAGCACATAGGTCTCGTAGCCAAGCTGACGCAGCCAGAAGGCGGCAAGCGCCGCCCGCAAGCCGGTATCGTCGGCAAGGATGACGCGGGCGCGGCGCACGCCGATCCACTGATCCGTGGCTTGGACGAGTTGGCCGCCCGGCGCGGATCGCGCGGCGGCGTGCGGTGCGGCCGAATGCTCGGCGGGATCGCGCACATCGAGGAGATAGGTCGTCCGGTCCGGCTCGCGTGCAAGTCTTTCGGCCTTGGCGCGATCGATCTGCGGGAGGCCGTGTGCCGCCATGAAGGCATCGGCGCGCTGCCGGCTCGCATCGGTCTGCGCTGCTGGCAGCGGCGCGGCGGCCTGACCATGCGCCAGCGCGCGGCCCGACAAGGCCCAGCCCTGGGTGCCGTTCTCCAGGGCGAGCACAGGCAATCCGGGTTGCACGAGTGCGAGGCCTGCCGCCCCGATGATGCTGCGTGTGCGCCCCGCGCAATTGATCACGACCGGGTCGGCTTCCAGGGCGAGCGCCTCCCAGCGATGACCCGCCTCGCCATTGGGCATGGAGCGCGACCCGGGAATGGTCATCTTGGCGAATTCGACGGCGGGGCGGCCGTCGAACAGTTGAAAGGACCGGTGCTCGCTCCGCCACGCCTCGAGAGCATCGGGTCCTATAGCGGGAATGTGCCACTGCGCCTCGACCAGCTCGCCCAGCGTCTTGCTCGGCAGGTTCACGCCCTTGAACAGGGTGTAGCCTGCGGCCGCCCAGGCGGGGGCGCCGCCGTCGATCCAGTCAATCTCCGCATAGCCAAGCGCGGCCAGACGCGCCGCAGCGCGCCGTGCCACGCCGTCGCCCTCGTCGACCAGGATGATCGGCACGTCGCGGCGCGGCACGAGAGCCGTGACCATGACCTCAAGCCGGCTATAGGGGCAGGGGACAGCGAGGAAGGGATGACCCTCGCCGTACTGGCCGTGTTCGCGCAGGTCGAGGCAGGCGATCTCACTGGGCGCATGCAGGCGCCGTTTCGCCTCATGCGGATCGATCGCAGCCATCAGGCGGCTTCGCTGTAGGGCGCGGGTTCCCGGCCGGAGAAGAATTCGTGGAAGGTGGCGTAGACGAGGTCGGGCCGGTGCTCGGCCGGGTAATGCCCGGTCGGGATCGCCCAGCCGCGCAGGTCATGCGCCCATTCGCTCCAGGCCTCGATCGGCCTGAAATGCCGGCCGCAATGGCTGTTCGAACCCCAGAGCACGAGGACCGGGCAGTCGATCTTGCGTTTGCCGTAATCGGCCGTGTCCATGGCGAGGTCGAGCGTCACCGTGGCGCGGTAGTCCTCGCAGACCGCGTGGATCTGCTCCGGCGTCGTGCAGCGCGCATAGTCGGCCAGCGCCTCGGGCGTGAAGATCTCGAGCCCGACGCCCTTCTTGTTGAGCTTGTAGCGGATGTAATAATCGAGATCGGCGCAGATCAATCGCTCGGGGAAGGGCGCCTTCTGCGCCATGAAGAACCAGTGATAGGATTCCAGCCCCCAGCCCAGGCTGACATGAGTCAGGACATGGTGGGTCGGCACGATGTCGAGCGCCGCCAGCGCCGTGACGCGATGCGGCTGGTCGAGCGCCATGCGGAAGGCGACGCGGGCGCCCCGGTCGTGCCCCGCAATCGCGAAGCTGTCGAAGCCGAGCGCGTCCATCACGTCGAAATTGTCCTCGCCCATGGCGCGGAAGCTGTACTCGGAATGGTCCCCGCCGCCCTCAGGCTTGGAGCTGTCGCCATAGCCGCGCAGATCGGTCGCCACCACCGTGAAGCTCTGCGCCAGCGAGGGCGCGATCTTGTGCCAGCTCGCCAGGTTGAGCGGGTTGCCGTGGATGAGCAGCAGCGGCGGCCCACTGCCGGCGACGGCGACCTCGATCTCGGCGCCGCGGGTGCGCAACCTGCGCCGCTCGAACCCTGCCATCAGCACGGGGCCATGCGGCAATAAAGGTGGCCGGCTCGTATCGCCGCCCGATCGTTCCAGCATCATCGGCATTGCTCCTCGCCAGATCCCATGCGATGAATATCATATTGTCGACAATAAGCATCTTGAATCTGGGGAACGTCATGGCCGCCATGCAAGACAAGCCTCGCCTCGGCTTCCTCCTTGGAGACGCGACCGGCATCGGCCCCGAGATCGCGGCCAAGGTGCTGGCCGATGGCGGCTGGCGCGATCATGTGCGGCTGGTTGCGATCGGCGACCGGCGCGTGCTGGAGCAGGGCGCGCGCGATGCCGGGGTTCAATTGCGCTGGAGCAGCGTCACCGAAGGCGGCGAGATCGATTGGAACGCGCCCGAGGTTCCGCTGATCGATCTCGGCAATGCCGATCCCGCCGCGCTTGGACGGGGAGCGATGTCAGCGGAATCCGGTCGCATAACCGGTGAGACGCTGGCCCATGCGATCGGCCTCGCGCAGGCGGGCAAGCTCGACGCCATCACGTTTGCCCCGCTTAACAAGGCGGCGATGTTCGCGGGCGGCTGGCGCTTTCCCGACGAGCACAAGCTGTTCGCGCATCTGCTGAAGCATCAGGGCTATTTTTCGGAGATGAACGTGCTCGACGGCCAATGGATGTCGCGCGTGACCTCCCATGTCTCGTTGCGCGAAGCGCTCGACCTGATCGATGCGCGCGCGATCACGGATGCGGTGGAGCTGGTGGACCGGATGATGAAAAGCGCCGGCATCGCAAAGCCGCGCATCGCCGTTGCCGCGCTCAATCCTCATGCCGGCGAGAACGGCCTGTTCGGCCGCGACGAGATCGAGCTGATCCGCCCGACGGTGGAGCGGATCGCGGCGACGGGCATCGCCTGCACCGGCCCCTATCCCGCAGATACCGTCTATATCCGCGCCTTCGCCGGCGAGTTCGACAGTGTCGTTGCGATGTATCACGACCAGGGGCAGATCGCGACGAAGCTGAAGGGTTTCAACCGCGGCGTCACGGTGACGGCCGGGCTCGACATCATCTTCACGACGCCCGCCCATGGCACGGCCTTCGATATCGTCGGCAAGGGCGTGGCCTCGCCGGGCGCGCTCCAGACCGCCATTGAACTGGCCGGCCGGCTGGCCGCGGCGCAAGCCCGTGGCAGTATAGGAAACCTCGTTCAAAGCCCGAGATAGGCAGCCCGCATCTTGGGATCGGCCAGCAATGACTGGGCCGCGCCTTGATGAACCATTTTGCCGGTCTCCAGCACATAGCCGCGATCGGCGATGGCCAGCGCAGCCGAGGCATTCTGCTCCACGAGGAGGATCGTCATCCCCTGATCCCGCAGCGAGACGACGGCATTCAGGATCTGGTCGACCAGCAGCGGCGCGAGGCCCAGCGATGGCTCATCGAGCAGAAGCAGCTTGGGCGCGGCCATCAGGGCGCGAGCGATCGCGAGCATCTGCTGCTGCCCGCCTGACAGGCTCATCGCCGGTATGGCGCGCTTATCCTTGAGGATCGGGAACATCGCATAGGCTTGCGCCAGCCGCTCCGCGAACCCGGCGTCCTGTCTGCGGAAGGCGCCCAGGCGCAGATTGTCCTCGACGCTGAGCGGGCCGAAGACCTGCCGCCCCTCGGGCGACTGCGCGATACCGAGTCCAACACGGGCGTGGGCGGGCATGCGCTCGATCGGCCGCCCATCGAACAGGATGCGCCCTCCCGTCAGCGGCTGCACGCCGGAAATCGTCCGCAGCAGCGTCGTCTTGCCGGCGCCGTTCGAGCCGACCAGCGCGACGATCTCGCCCTGCGCCACGGTCAGGCTGACCTCGTGCAAAACCGCGATTCGGCCATAGGCCGAGGACAATCCTTCAACCGTGAGCACGATCGGCCTCCCTGCTGCCGTGATCGCCGAGATAGGCCGCGATCACCGCTGGATCGTCGCGGATCATGCGCGGCGTCCCTTCCGCGAGCGGGCGGCCCTGCGCCAGGACCAGGATCCGATCGGAAATCTTCATGACCAGCTTCATGTCGTGCTCGATCAGGACGACGGCCGCGCCCGACCGGGCGATCTCGACGATCAGCGCATCGATCGCCTCGGTTTCGATGGCGTTGCAGCCGGCGGCCGGCTCGTCGAGCAGGAGCACCTTCGGTTCGGCGGCGAGCGCACGCGCGATCTCCAGGCGCTTGAGCGCGCCATAGGGCAGCGAGCCGGCATTCGCGTCGGCGTGGGCGGCAAGGCCGACACGTTCCAGCAAGGCGAAGGCGGCGTCGCGCGTCAGGCGGTTCTGCCTGGCGACATTGGGCAGGCCGAGAAGGTCCGATAGGAACGACGAGCGTTCGGTGAGGTGGCGACCGACCATGACGTTCTCGATCGTCGTCATCCGGAAAAAGATCTGCAGGTTCTGGAAGGTCCGCGCCATGCCACGCCGCACCAGGAGATGCGGGGATAGTCCGATCATCGACTGCCCATCGAGCCGCACATCGCCCCTCTGTGGGCGATAGATTCCCGTGACGAGGTTGAACAAGGTGGTCTTGCCGGCGCCGTTGGGACCGATGATGGAGAACACCTCGCCGGGCGAGACCGAAAAGCCGACGCCATCCACGGCGACGACACCGCCGAAGCTGATGCCGAGATCGGAGACGCTGAGCAGGCTCATGACAGGCGCTCCGCAAGCCAGTCGCGCAGCGACGGCACGATCCCCGTCGGCAGCACGATCATGAAGACCATGATCAGCAGGCCCAGAACGGCCTGCTCGTACTCCTGCAAGGAGGTCAGCGCCTGGGGCAGAACGATCAGGAACGCCGCACCCACGACGGCGCCGAGAACGGAACCGAGACCGCCGATGATCACCATCGCGACGAACTCGACCGAGTGCATGAAGCTGGCCGCATCGGGTGTAATCAGGCCGTTCATGCAGGCAAGCAGCCCACCGGCTATGGCAGCATAGACGGCAGCAGTCACGAAGGCGGCGAGCTTCTTGGCCGCGACATCTACGCCTGCGCCCGCTGCCGCGACCTCGCTGTCGTGCACGGCGCGCAGCGCCCGGCCGGACGGGCTGTCGGCGATGTTGAGCGCAATCCAGGCTCCGACGAGCAGCACGGCAGCGCTGACCCAGTACCACTGCATCGCGCCGGCGATGCGCCAGCCGAACACCGTGAGACGCGCCACCGCCATGCCGTCGGGTCCGCCCGTGACCGCGCTCTCGCTCTGGAAGATCAGCGCCAGGATGAGGCCGAAGCCGAGCGTCGCGATGGCGAGGTAATAGCCTTTCAGCCGCAGGATCGGCCGTCCGACGACATAAGCAATGACGCCCGATAGTGCCGCAGCCAGAACCAGCGACAGCAGCGGCGAGAGGCCGAGATGGGTTGGGCCGATCGCCACGCCATAGGCGCCGATGCCGAGAAAGCCGGCATGACCGAGGCTGACCTGCCCGGCATAGCCCATCAGGATCGTCAGCCCGAGCGCGGCCAGAGCGAAAATCCAGACCAGCGCCGCCACGCGCAGATAAAAGGCCGACGGGGCGATCAGCGGCACCACCGCCATCATCAGCGCCAGGACAGCGAGCGTCGCCCAGCGCGACTGCAATGCGCTCCTGAGCATCAGACGCGCTCCACGCTGCCGCCGCCGAACAGGCCGCGCGGCATGAAGAACAGCACCAGAAGGATGGCGAGGAAGGCGACGCCGTCCTTATAGGTCGAGCTGATATAGCCTGCTCCAAAGGCTTCCATCAGGCCGATCAGGACGCCGCCGACCACGGCGCCGAGCGGATGGCCCATGCCACCCACCATCGCGGCGGCGAAGCCCTTCAGCGCAAACAAGGTGCCGATGTCGTAGCGCGTCAGCGTGATCGGCGTGACGAGGACGCCGGCGATCGCGCCGATGGCGGCGGAGACGCCGAAGGCGAGCGCGAGGATGACCTTGACATTGATCCCGACCAGGCGCGCCGCCAGCCGGTTGGCGGCAGTGGCGAGCACTGCCTTGCCGAGCAGGGTCCGTTCCAGGAAGAGATAGAGGGCGACAAACAGCACGATCGCGCCACCGATGACCCAGAGGCTCTGCGGCAGGATGGTCGCGCCGCCCAAAGCGATCGGGGCCGAGCCGGTGAAGGCGGGCAGCGAGTGGAACTGCTTGTCGAAGACGATCTGGGCGACGCCCTTGATGAAGATCGAGGCGCCGATCGTGACCATGATCAGCGCGACTGGCGAGGCGCCGCGCGCCGGTTCGATCGCCAGGCGATGCAGCAGCAATCCGACGGCGACCGCCGCCAGGATCGCGATGAAGGCGGCGAGCGGCAGGGAGAGGCCAGCCGCGGCCAGAAACACCGTGCCCATGCCGCCGATCATGACGAAGTCGCCCTGGGCGAAATTGATCACGTCGGAGGCGTTGTAGATCAGGGTAAAGCCGAGCGCGACGAGGGCGTAGACCGCGCCGACCGTCAGGCCTGAGAAGAGCAGTTGCAGGAACTCGGCCATGGCGTCTCGCACATGATCTGGAGCGTTTTCAAGCGAAGCGGAATCCGGCTCGCATGAAGAAACGCGTTAAAACAAAGGGCTGGAGCTATTGAGCGATCCAGTTGGATCGGAAATTGCCCTGGCGCCGGGGCTGAGGGCCGGGGTTATGCCCCGGGCCGGGGAAAGGGGTGGCCAGGCCCGGCGCGCCCTAGCGCGCGCCGACCTCGACCCAGCCGCCATTCCTGATTTCCAGCATCCGGAAGGACTCGGTGCCCAGCCCGAGATGGTCGGTCGCCGACATCGTGTAGATTCCGGTGACGCCGACATAGCCCTTGGTGGCTTCGAGCGCGTCGCGGATCTTCTGCGGCTCGGTGCCCTTGGCCTTCTGGATCGCCTCGACCACGAGTTGAATCCCGTCGAAGGCATAGCCGCCGAAGGTGGAGACGGGCTGGCCGACGGCCTTCTCGTAGGATGTCTTATAGGCGATCACCACCGCCTTCTGCTTGTCGGCGTCAGCGAGCTTGTCGGCGACGAGCAGGGCAGGGGCCGGCAGCCTTATGCCTTCAGCGGCGGGGCCGGCGAGATCGATGAAGCTCTTCGAGGCGACGCCATGGCTCTGGTAGAGCGGCAGCCCGATGCTGAGCTGGCCGTAGTTGCGCGTCACGATCGCCGGGCCCTGGCCGAAACCGGGGTTGACCACCGCCTGGAGCCCGGCGGTGTTCTTGATCTTGTTGAGCTGCGGCGTCATGTCGGAATCGGTCGCGCCATAGCTCTCATCGGCCACGATCGTGACACCGTAATCCTTCACGACCCGCAGGCACTGGGCGCGCATCGATTTGCCGAAGCCGTCGGTGCCCGAGATCATGCCGATCTTGGTCAGGTTGCGCGCCTTCATGTCCTCGAAGATCTTTTCGCAGGCGGTCTTGTCGGTATGCGGCGTCTTGAACACGAAGCTGCGCACGGGCTCGATGATCTCGATCGCGCCGGCGACGGAAACGAACGGCACCTTGGCGTCCTCGAAGACCGGGATCATCGCCATGGTCGTACCCGTCGTGGAACCGCCGACCATGGCGACGACCTTGTCGTCCTCGATCAGCCGCGTCGCGAAGGTGCGCGCCTTGTTGGCGTCGCCGCCATCGTCATAGAGCACGAGCTCGATCTGCCGGCCGAGCACGCCGCCCTTCTTGTTCAACTCCTCGACATAGATCTTGAGGGTCTTCGCCTCCGGGTCGCCGAGGAAAGCCGCAGGGCCGCTTGCGGAAAGGACGGCGCCGATCTTGATCGGGTCGGCGGCAAGAGCCGGCAGCGACAGCAAGGTTGTGACAGCAAGGGCTTGCAGCGCGGACGCGCGCAAGGATTGCCGTCCGAAGGCGGATTTCGTCATGGGGCGTTCCTCCAAGAAGGCCTGAGCTGGATCAAGCGCGGCGGTTGGCCCGCCGTTTTATTCCCATCGACATCGTAGCTGATGCCGATACGGTAGCAAGCTAAAATTAACCGGCCGATTGGTCAATCTTAAAAGCACGATTTGAGCGTATCATTGATCGACCAGTCGGACAGTCTTTGATATCCAGAAGCGACGGGACCGATTATTCAAGCTGGAAAGCGCAAGGCGGGACCCGCGGTATCAAGTCCGGCGAACGGGGCTGCGCTGGCAGCGACGACACAGGAACACGACACGCAATGGCTCGCACCCGCGCACAAGACTACGACGCCAAGCGGCAAACGATCCTGCAGCGCGCGGCTGAGCTCTTTGCCCAGTACGGCTATTCGGGAACCTCGATCACGATGATCGCGGAGGCTTGCGGGGCTTCCAAGGCGCTGCTCTACCACTATTACCCCGACAAGGTCGCGGTGCTGTTCGACATCCTGTTCGACCATCTCAACGATCTGGTGGCCGTCGTCGAGGAAGCGGGTCGTTCGGCGAAAGATCCCCAGGAGCGCCTCTACGCCCTGTCTGCCGCCCTGTTGGAAGCTTATCGCGACGCCGACGCCCAGCATCAGGTGCAGATAGCCAATCTCAAATTCCTGAGCGACGACCGGCAGGAGACGTTGCGCGCGCTGGAGCGCCAGCTCGTGGCGATCTTCGCCGAGGCGATCGCCGAGACGGTGCCGGAGGTGGGGCACGGACCCCTGCTCAAGCCGCTGACCATGTCCCTGTTCGGCATGCTGAACTGGCACTATCTCTGGTTCCGCGAGGGCAAGGGCCTGTCGCGCCAGCAATATGCGTTGATGGCCTCGCAGCTCATCACCGCTGGAGCTGCCATCGCTGCAGAGGCTGTGGCGCCTGCCACCGCCCGGCCGCCTCGGCGTCAAGCTGCATCCGCCAAGCGTGGGGCGTGATGCAGCTTATCTGTCCTGCCGCTTGCGGTTGCGGCGCCGGGCGCTACTGATCGCCGATGTCCCGCGCCACACTCGACCCGATCCTCGACCATCTTCGCGGCGAGCCTTCTCGGACCTGGTCGATCATCATCACCATCTATGGCGACGCGATCGTGCCGCGCGGCGGTTGCGTCTGGCTCGGCACCTTGCTCGCCTTCTTCCGGGCGATGGGGCTGTCCGACGGGCTTGTCCGTACGGCCATGTCCCGGCTGGCCTCCGACGGCTGGCTGGAGCGCATCAAGGTCGGCCGCAACAGCTTCTACCGACTGGCCGATAAGGGGCGCGACACCTTCCGGCACGCGTCGGAGCAGATCTACACGCTGCATTCGCCGCCTTGGCCGGGGCGTTTCGACATGGTGCTGTTCGACGGCGGCCCTGATCGCGAAGCCACGAAGGCGGTGATGGAGCGCGCGGGTTTCGGGATCGCCTCGCCCGCTCTCTGGCTTGCGCCAGCCGGCGCCGCGCTGCCGGAACTGGCAAACGGCGCGCTGCGCTTCGAGGCGGGCGGCGACCTCTCGACCAATCGAGCGCTTGCAGCGAGGAGCTGGCCTCTCGATTGCATCGCCGAAGCCTATCGCCGCTTCCAGGCTGCGTTCGAGCCGCTCGCGGCCGGCCTCGAGGGCGGCGTTCGCCTGTCCGATCTCGACGCGCTCGTCGCCCGCATCCTGCTGATTCACGAATATCGCCGCGTCGTGTTGCGCGACCCCGTCCTGCCCGCCGATATCCTGCCGGAGGATTGGCCAGGCGCGTCGGCACGCAGCCTGTGCGCTGCAATCTATCGCCAGGTGCTGCCCGGCTCGGAACGCTGGCTCGACCAGAACGCCAGCAATGAGAGCGGCGAGCCGCTGCCGCGTTCGAGCGAGATCGAGAGCCGGTTCACGAACTGAGGCCCGGGCGTCGGCGCATGCGCGCTCGCTTCGCCGTACCATGATATGTTACAAGAAATCATTGACTTTAATTTTTCTGTTACATATAAATTGGACCAACGAGAATAAGAGGAGGAGCGCATGTATACGCAGGCCCTCAACACCAACCCCGATTCCGGCGAACGCCAGCTTGAGGATGCCGGCCTCGCGGCCCGGTTCCAGGCCAGGGTCGATGCCGAGGAGCGGATCGAGCCGAATGACTGGATGCCGGCCGCCTATCGCCGGACCTTGACCCGGCAGATCTCGCAGCACGCCCATTCCGAGATCGTCGGCATGCTGCCGGAGGGCAATTGGCTGACGCGGGCGCCCTCGCTGCGCCGCAAGGCCGCCCTGCTCGCGAAAGTCCAGGACGAGTGCGGCCACGGCCTCTATCTCTATGCCGCCGCCGAGACGCTCGGCGCATCGCGCGAGGAGCTCGTCGACCAGCTTCTGAGCGGCAAGGCCAAATACTCCTCGATCTTCAACTATCCGACGCTGACCTGGGCCGATATCGGGGCGATCGGCTGGCTCGTCGACGGCGCGGCGATCATGAACCAGATCCCGCTTTGCCGCTGCTCCTATGGCCCTTACGCACGCGCCATGATCCGGGTCTGCAAGGAGGAATCCTTCCACCAGCGCCAGGGCTACGAGATCATGCTGACGCTGTCGCGCGGCACGCCCGAGCAGAAGGACATGGCGCAGGATGCGCTGAACCGCTGGTGGTGGCCTTGCCTGATGATGTTCGGACCGCCCGACGCCGCCAGCCTGCACTCCGACACCTCGACGCTGTGGAAGATCAAGCGCTTCTCCAATGACGAGCTGCGCCAGAAATTCGTCGACGCCACCGTGCCCCAGGCGCGGATTCTCGGACTTTCGCTGCCGGACCCGGAGCTTCGCTTGGACGAGGAGACCGGACACTGGCGCTATGGCGAGATCGACTGGGACGAGTTCAAGCAGGTGATCGCCGGCAACGGCCCGTGCAACCGGGAACGGCTGGCGGCGCGGCGCAAGGCCCATGACGAAGGCGAGTGGGTGCGCGAGGCGGCGCTCGCTTACGCGCAGAAGCAGCGCGGCAAGGCGCTTGCTGCCTGACGAGCGCTGCCGGCGGACTGAGCAAACACGACAGAAAGCGCGCCGGCAAAGGCAGCGCGGCAAGGGAGATGACGCATGGCCGGGCCGATGATGCCGCTCTGGGAGGTCTTCATCCGCAGCCGTAACGGGCTCGCGCACAAGCATGTCGGCTCGCTTCATGCCGCCGACGCGACGCTGGCGCTCCAGGCGGCGCGCGACGTCTATACGCGCCGCGGCGAGGGGCTCTCGATCTGGGTCGTGCCGTCGACCGCCATCATCGCCTCGGACCCGGGCGATGCCGGCATGATGTTCGAACCGGCGGAGACGAAGATCTACCGGCATCCGACCTTCTACGAAGTGCCTGATGATGTCGGGCATATGTGAGGACATCGCCATGCCGGTCGCATCGATCTCCGTCTCCGACACGCCGTTGCTGCGCTACACCCTGCGGCGCGCCGACGACGCCCTGATCCTGGGCCATCGGCTCTCGGAATGGTGCGGCCATGCGCCGATGTTGGAAGAGGACATGGCGCTGGCCAATATGGGCCTCGACCTGATCGGTCAGGCCCGCTCGCTCTACGCCTACGCTGCCAAGGTCGAAGCCGCCGGCCGCGACGAGGACGCCTATGCCTATCTGCGCGACGTGCGCGGCTATGGCAATCTCCTCCTGGTCGAGCAGCCCAATGGCGATTTTGCCCAGACCATGCTGCGCCAGTTCCTCTACGCGGCCTTCATCGATCCGTGGTGGCGGGCCATGATGGGCAGCACCGATGCGACGCTGGCTGCGATCGCCGCCAAGGCGGAGAAGGAGACCGCCTACCATCTGCGGCACGCCTCGGAATGGGTGGTGCGGCTGGGCGACGGCACGCCAGAGAGCCATAGGCGGGCGCAAGCCGCGCTCGATGCGCTCTGGCCCTTCACCGGAGAGATGTTCGAGGTCGATCCGAGCGAGCGGGGGCTGATCGCAGAAGGCGTCGCGATCGATCCCGAGAGCCTGCGCGCCGGCTGGTACGAGACCGTCGTCAGCGTGCTGGCCCAGGCGACGCTTGCCGTGCCGCAAAACGACTGGATGCAGAAGGGCGGGCGCAACGGCCATCATACCGAGCATCTCGGCCATCTCTTGAGCGAGCTGCAATATCTGCAGCGCGCCTTCCCCGGTGCCGTCTGGTGAACGCCGTCGCGCGCGATCGCGATGCGGCCGTGCCGGACGAGGCCCGACTCGACGAGGTCCGGCGGATCGCCGGCGCCGTCGTCGATCCGGAAATTCCGGTGCTATCGATCGCCGATCTCGGCGTGCTGCGCGAGGTGCGCCTCAATGACGGCAGGATCGAGGTCCTGATCACGCCGACCTATTCGGGCTGCCCGGCGATGACGATGATCGCGCTGGAGATCGAGCTCGCGCTGGAGCAAGCCGGCCTCGGGCCCGCCATGGTGACGACAGTGCTGTCGCCGGCCTGGACCACCGATTGGATGAGCGAAGACGGCCGGCGCAAGCTGACCGAATACGGCGTCGCGCCTCCTGCCAGGAGCGCCGGGCGACGGGCATTGTTCGGTACGGAAGAGGTCGCCTGCCCGCAATGCGGCTCGCTCGACACATCCCGGCTCGCCGAATTCGGCTCGACCTCATGCAAGGCACTCTGGCGCTGCAATGCCTGCCGAGAGCCTTTCGACTATTTCCGCTGCCATTAGTAGGGGCGCCATGTCCACCGCCACACCCCGCTTCCATCGCCTGGCCGTCCGCGACGTGAAGCGTGAGACGCAGGACGCTGTCTCGATCGCCTTCGCGGTGCCCGAGGACCTCGCCGCCGATTATCATTTCGCACCCGGTCAGTATCTGACCCTGCGCGCGACGATCGAAGGCGAGGACACGCGCCGCTCCTACTCGATCTGCTCGGGTCCGCAGGATGGCGAACTCAGGATCGCGGTCAAGCAGGTCGATAATGGCCTGTTCTCGACCTGGATCAATGGCAATATCGCCATCGGCGATGCGGTTGATGTGATGACCCCGACTGGCCGCTTCGGCCTCGAACGCGATCCGGGCGATGGGCGCATCCATGTCGGCTTCGCGGCCGGCTCGGGCATCACGCCGATCCTGTCGATCATCCGTGGCGTGCTGCAACGCGAGCCGACGAGCCGCTTCTTCCTGTTCTACGGCAACCGCTCGACCGAAGACATTCTCTTCCGGGCGAGCCTGGAGGAGATGAAGGATCGCTTCCTCGGGCGGCTTGCGATCTTTCACGTGCTGTCGCGCGAGGAGCAGGATCTGCCGATCTTGAACGGGCGGCTCGACGGCGAGAAGGCGCGGCTCCTGCTGCGCAGCATCGTCCCCGCAGTGACGGTCGATCATGTCTTCATCTGCGGTCCGGCCGCGATGAGCGAGGATCTGGAAGCGACCCTGCAGGAGATCGGCATTGCCGGGGACGCCATCCATGTCGAGCGTTTCGTCTCGGCGCTCGGTGGCCGGCCTCGGCCGAAACCCATCATCGTCGAGTCGAGCGCTCCGCCCGCCCATCTCGGGGCGATGATCGTCGATGGCAAGCGCCGTGAAATCCCGATCGCCGCAGGCGAAGCCATCCTCGATGCGGCCTTGCGTGCCGGCATGGACCTGCCCTTCGCCTGCAAGGGCGGCATGTGCTCGACCTGCCGGGCCAAGCTCGTCGAGGGCGAGGCGCAGATGACGGTGAACTACTCGCTGGAGCCGTGGGAGCTCAAGGCCGGGTTCATCCTGACCTGCCAGGCTCATCCGACCAGCGCGCGGGTGGTGGTGGATTTCGATCAGGTTTGATCGCAGCGCGCCTGTGCGTCATTGCGAGCACCCGGGTCTTGCCTTCGGCAAGCCCGAGTACAGGCTCCGCGAAGCAATCCAGGGGGCATAGAGCTCTTCGTCTGGACTGCTTCGCTGCGCTCGCAATGACGGGAACGGCTGGCCTTATCCCTTCGGGCGCTTGTCGATCACACGCTTGGCCTTGCCGGCCGAGCGCTCCAGCGTTCCGGGAGGCTGGATCATCACCCGTGTGGTGATGCCGATCGTGTCCTTGATCCGCGTCACCAGCCGCTCGGCCTGGACGGTCAGGCCGGCGCTATCCCACATCCCCTCACGAGCCTCGGCCAGCACCGTCATTTCGTCCATGCGGCCTTCGCGCGTCAGCTCGATCAGGAAATGGCCGGCGCACCAGTCGGTGGCGAGCAGCGCCTCCTCGATCTGGGTCGGGAAGACGTTGACGCCGCGCAGGATCATCATGTCGTCGCAGCGTCCGGTCACCTTCTCCATGCGCCGCATGCCGGGCCGGGCCGTGCCCGGCAGAAGCCGGGTCAGGTCGCGGGTGCGATAGCGGATGATCGGGAAGGCTTCCTTGCTGAGCGAGGTGAAAACCAGTTCGCCCGGTTCGCCGTCGGGCAGCACCGCGCCGGTCTCGGGATCGATCACCTCGGGCAGGAAGTGATCCTCCCAGACGTGCAGGCCATCCTTGGTCTCGACGCATTCCTGGGCGACGCCGGGCCCAATCACCTCCGACAGGCCATAGATGTCGGTGGCGTCCATGGCGAAGGCCTGCTCGATCTCCTCGCGCATCGCATTGGTCCAGGGCTCGGCGCCGAAGACGCCGAAACGCATCGAACTCGCGCGCGGATCAAGTCCCGCCTTGGCGAAGCCGTCCAGGATGGCGAGCATGTAGCTCGGCGTCACCATGATCACCTCGGGCTTGAAATCCGTGATGAGCTGGACTTGGCGCTCGGTCATGCCGCCCGACATCGGCACGACGGTGCAGCCGAGCCGCTCGGCGCCGTAATGGGCCCCTAACCCGCCGGTGAACAGGCCGTAGCCATAAGCGACATGCACCATCATGCCCGGGCGCGCGCCGGCGGCGCGCAGCGAGCGCGCCATGACATTGGCCCACATATCGATATCGGCCAGTGTGTAGCCGACCACGATCGGCCTGCCGGTGGTGCCCGAGGAGCCGTGGATGCGCGCGAGTTTCTCGCGCGGCACTGCGAAAAGCCCGAACGGATAATTGTCGCGCAGGTCCTGCTTCACCGTGAAGGGAAACTTGGCGAGGTCCGAGAGCTGGCGGAAATCGGAGGGGTGGACGCCAGCCGCATCGAAGGACTGACGATAATGCGGCACGTTTTCATAGGCATGCCGCAGCGACCAGGCCAGGCGTTCACGCTGGAGCGCCATGATTTCGTCGCGAGAGGCGCGCTCCGCCGCGTCGAGCCCGTCCTTCACCGCACCGTCGAATGCCATTGCACGAAGCGCCATGGTCGCCGTCTCCTTCCCTCAAGCTTATGACCGGATCGCGCTCTGCGGCGCGTTGGCGGCAGGCTCGATGAACGAGCCGCCGATGGTGCGGGAATGCCCGCGGAATTCGGCGATCGTCTTGCCGTCGCTGCTGACGCGGACATCGTAGATCCCGGAGCGGCCGCTGCGCGAGACTTCGCGGGCAGCGGCGACCAGACGGTTTCCGGCCTTGCCCGGCGCGATATAGGAGATACTGCAATGGGCGGCGACGGTGGTCTCGCCATAGGAGTTGCAGGCGAAGGCAAAGGCGCTGTCGGCGAGCGCGAAGATGAAGCCGCCATGGGCGGTGCCATGGCCGTTGGTCATGTCGGGCGAGATCGACATCGCCAGCACGGCCTCGCCCGGTCCGGTCGAGACGATCTCCATCCCCAGCGCCTGGCTCGCCTTGTCGCTGGCCCACATCACCTGGGCGGCGCGACGCGCGATCTCCTCCGGCGAGAGAGCGGCGACAGGCGCGGTCACGAGTCGCGCCCGGAAAAACGCGGCGGTCGCTTCTCCATGAAGGCGCTCACCCCCTCGCGATAATCGGGTGTGCGGCCGGCCTTGCGCTGGAAATCGCGTTCAAGGTCGAGCTGCTCGTCCAGGCTATTCTCTTGCGCGGCATCGAGCGCCTGCTTGATCAGGCTGAGCCCCTGCGTCGGCTGTGCCGCGAGATGCGCGGTCAACCGTTCGGCCTCTTCTTGCAGGGTCGCGTCCTCGACAGTTTTCCAGATCAGGCCCCAGGCTTCGGCGGTCTCGGCTGGGAGAGGTTCCGCCAGCATGGCGAGCCCGCGCGCCCGCGCGGGACCGACCAGCCGAGGCAGGAAGAAGGTTCCGCCCGAGTCCGGTACAAGGCCGACCTTGACGAAGGACTGGATGAACTTTGCCGAGCGGGCGGCCAGCACGATATCGCAGGCGAATGCGATATTGGCGCCAGCGCCGGCGGCGACGCCGTTGACGGCGCAGACCACCGGCTTGCGCAAAGCGCGCAGCCGCCGCACCAGCGGGTTGTAGAAGGCTTCGATCGTCGCGCCGAGATCGTGCGGTCCATCGCCGCCGAGACGGTCGCTCAGATCCTGCCCGGTGCAGAAGCCGCGACCGGTGCCGGTGAGCAGAACCGCGCGACAGCGCTCGTCGGCGCTGGCCTCGTCGAGGGCCGCGGCCAATGCCTGGTGCATGGCTTCGTTGAAGGAATTCAATCGCTCCGGGCGATTCAAGGTCAGCTTGGTCCAGCCGTCGCGCTGGTCGACGAGAAGCACGGGCTCCAAGCCTGTCGTCGGCATGCCTGTCTTCGGCTGCATCTCTATCCTCCCTGGGGTCGGGCTCTTCGAGAGCCTCTTGAATTAACCGGCCGATCGGTTAATCTTTTACGCAAGGAGCTCGCTTGTCAACCTGCGAACGCAAGGCTCCGCTGACCGGGAGGACACAAAGCCATGACCGCGATCCTGCAAAGCTATGCGCTCGACCAATGGTTCGAGGCATCCTCCGGTCTCGTTGATATTGCGAGCGCGATCGACGGCCGGGTTGTCGCGCGCGCTTCCAGTACCGGGCTCGACTTCGCCGCGGTGGTTGCGCATGCACGCGATGTCGGTGGGCCGGCGCTGCGGGCGCTGAATTTTCATCAGCGGGCCGATCTGCTCAAGGCGCTGGCTACCTACCTCAACACGCATAAGGAGCCGCTCTACGCTCTGGCTGCCGAGACCGGTGCGACGAAGCGCGACAACCTGATCGATATCGACGGCGGCATCGGCACGCTATTCGCTTATGCCTCGCGCGGGCGACGGGAACTGCCGAGCGAGCGTTTCGTGGTGGAAGGCGCAAGCGAGGCGTTATCCAAGGGCGGCAGCTTCGTCGGCCTCCATGTGCTGACACCGCTCCAGGGCGTCGCCGTCCACATCAACGCCTTCAACTTCCCGTGCTGGGGCATGCTGGAGAAGCTCGCGCCCGCCTTGCTCGCCGGCGTCCCCGTCATCACCAAGCCTGCGACGGCGACGGCCTATGTCACCGAAGCCGTCATCCGGCTGATCGTCGAGTCAGGCATTCTGCCGGCGGGCGCCTTGCAGTTCGTCTGCGGCGCGACCGGCGACCTGCTCGACCATCTCGCGGGGCAGGACGTGCTCTCCTTCACCGGCTCGCTCGGCACCTCGGAGAAGCTGCGCAACCACCCGGCCGTCTCGCGCAATGCCGTACGCTTCATCGCCGAGCGCGATTCCCTCAATGCTGCGGTGCTCGGCCCGGACGCAGGTCCCGGCACGCCTGAATTCGATCTCTTCGTGAAGGAGGTCGTGCGCGAGATGACGGTGAAGGCAGGCCAGAAATGCACGGCGATCCGCCGCATCTTCGTTCCGCGCGAGCTGGAGACAGTCGTCGGCGAGGCGCTGACCGTCCAGCTTGCCGCGATCAAGCTCGGCGACCCGCGTCTCGAGGAGGTCCGCATGGGGCCGCTGGTGAGTCTGGCCCAGCGCCAAGACGTCCGCGCGAAAGTGGCGCAGATCGCAGGCGAGGCTGAGATCCTGTGCGGCGATCCGGCGGGCGGCGCGGTGATCGGCGGCGATATCGCGACGGGAGCCTTCATGCAGCCGGTGCTGCTGCGTTGCGCCAAACCGCGCGAAGCCCGCCATGCGCACACGACCGAAGCCTTCGGCCCGGTTGCGACCTTGATGGGCTATGACAGCCTGAATGAGGCCGTCGCGTTGGTGGCGATGGGCGAGGGCAGCCTGGTGGCGTCGGTCTTCACTTACGACCAGGGGGTGGCCGAGGCGCTGATCTTTGGCATGGCCTCCTATCATGGCCGCCTGCTCGTCATCGACCGCGACTGCGCCAAGGAATCGACCGGCCACGGCTCGCCGCTGCCATACCTGCTCCATGGCGGTCCCGGTCGCGCCGGCGGCGGCGAGGAGCTCGGCGGCCTGCGCGGCGTGTTCCACTATATGCAGCGCACGGCCTTGCAGGGCTCGCCTGGGCGCCTCTCGCTGCTGACGGGCAGCTGGATCAAGGGCGCTCCCGCGCCCGTCGCGGCAACCCACCCCTTCAAGCTGGACTTCGACGCCCTTACCGTCGGCGACACGGTGGAGACCGGTGCGCGCGCGATCACGCTCGACGACATCGAGCATTTCGCCCATTTCAGCGGCGACACCTTCTATGCGCATATGGACGAGGAGGCAGCCAAGGCGAACCCGTTCTTCCCGGGCCGCGTCGCCCATGGCTATCTCATCCTCGCCTTTGCCGCAGGGCTTTTCGTCGATCCGGCGCCGGGACCGCTCCTGGCCAATTACGGCCTCGACACCCTGCGCTTCCTCAAACCGGTCTCGCCGGGCGACACCATCCGCGTCCGCCTCACGGTCAAGCAGAAGCAGGCGGCGCGGAAGCCGGAATATGGCGAGGTGCGCTGGGATGCCGAGGTCTTCAACCAGGATGGCGAGACCGTCGCGCGCTACGAGTTGCTGACGATGAGCGCACGCGTCGCGGCGTAGTCGAAGTCGCCACCGCTTGTCGCGTCTCCGGCTATTGCTGGCCAGTCGGGTCGTTTGAGGCGCGGCTGAAGCGGCGCTTTCGTTGCCGCTGAGCCGAGCGAAGGCGAATGCCGCGCTCCCCTCCCAAATCACCGCATGGCTTGATGAGCAGAAAGGGCGGGCCCGTTTTGGGCCCGCCCTTTCATGTCGATGACGACGAATTCGCTGGGTCGTCTCAGCTCAGCTCACTTGGCGTTTGCGGCCTTTTCGATGATCTCGGCGACGACGCCGGGCTTCGAGACGTAGACGGCATGGCTGCCCTTGGTCTCGACTACGGTCGATCCGGCGCGCTTGGCCATCTGGCGCTGGGCGGGCGGCGGGATCATGTGGTCGTCGGTGGCGACGAGATAGAAGCTGGGCTTGGCCTTCCAGGCCGGGTTGGTGACGGCGCCGGTCAGCGCGGCCACGGCCCAGGGCACCTGCGAGTCGGCCATGAAGGCGGCCGTCCTGGCATCGACATCCGCCGCGAAGGCGGCTGCGAACTTGGCCTTGTCGAGGGCCAGGAAGCCGTCGACCGGCGGCAGGATCGGCGGGACGGAAGCGCCCGGAGGCGGGTTGGCGATCAGCGAGGCGACCGACTCGCCCTTATCCGGAGCGAAGGCTGCGATATAGACCACCGCCTTGACCTTCTCGTCGGTGCCGGCCTCGCTGACGACGACACCGCCATAGGAGTGGCCGACCAGGACGACCGGCCCATCCTGCTGGGCGATCGCCCGCTTGGTGAAGGCGACGTCATCAGCGAGAGAGGTGGTCGGGTTCTGGACGATGGTGACGTTGTAGCCCTTTGTCTTCAGCTGGTTGTAGACGCCCTGCCAGCCGGAGCCGTCGACGAAGCCGCCATGGACGAGGACGACGTTCTTGACAGCGGGGGCGGCCTGGACAGTGGTGCCGGCGACGACGGCGGAGAGGGCAAGGGCGGCGGCGGAGATCAGGGTCTTGGTCATGACAGCGGTTCCTTTCCTGTATCTGCGATAATCATTATCGCGATAATCAATCTCATACCGAGCCACCCAGGGCTTGTAAAGCGATTTCTTTATCGCGATATTATTTTTCGCGAAGACGCCATTCCCGAGGACCCCGATGACCGATGCCCCGACCCTGCCGCTCGACGGCCAGCTCTGTTTTTCGATCTATTCCGCCTCGCTGGCGATCCAGCGCGTCTACAAGCCGATGCTCGACGGGCTCGGCGTGACCTACACCCAGTATCTCGTGCTGGGCGCGCTCTGGGAGAAGGATGGGCTGACGATCGGGGCGATCGGCGAGCGGCTGGCGCTGGAACCCAGCACGATCACGCCGGCGGTCAAGCGGCTCGAGGCAGCGGGGTTTCTGACCCGTCGGCGCAGCACCGAAGACGAGCGTCTGGTCGAGGTCCATCTCACGCAGAAGGGCATGAGCCTGCATCCCAAGACGGGCTGCCTGACCGATGCGCTGCTGCGCCATTCCGGCTTCGACGTGCCCGGGATGATCGAACTCAACAAGCTGGTCCAGACTCTGCGGCAGGGCATGCGCGACGCGACGGCCGGGCAGTCGGAGCTGGCGAAGGGAGATGTCGCGGATTGAACGAAGCCACGTGGTGGGGGCTCTGGCCGGGCCTCCCATGCATGCCCGCGAAAACAGCAGGCACGGCGTGCCATCCGACACAGCGGTTTCGCTTGGCTTCGCCGGAGCCGGGTGATTTCAGATTCCTCGCTTCGACGCTGAGCAAGCCCAGGAATTGACGGTCCTTCGGGATGAGGTGGGCATATTTTCATGTGCACCATGGCCGCCTACAGCAGCTTCCTCGGCGCCTTTCCCTGGCACGCGAACGCCTCGTTTCGGGCAAGACGCCGACGTCCGCTACTGACGCGGCGCCTATTCGGAAGCCGCAATGACCTGTTCGAGCAGGGCCATGGCTGCGGCGCCATCCGCTGCGCTCGGCGCCGCCGTCGTTTCGCCCCGCGCAGCCCGAACGAAGTCGCCGAGCAGGGCGTGATAGCCCTTGTGATCCTCATTGGCGGCGGCCGTAAAATTGGGCTCCCAGACCAGCGTATCCTGCCCGTCGATCAGGCTTGCCTCGGGTTTCGAGACCTTGAAGGGCGGATTGCGGAAATAACGGACCTCGTGGAGGTTGCGCACCTCGACGCGGGCATGGTCGCCCATGACCTGCCACCATTCCATCGGCGTGCCGCGCGATTGGTGCGTACCCATGACGAGCGTGCCGATGCCGCCATTGGCGAAGCGGAAATCGACATGGAGCAGCAATTTTCCGGGCGCCAGCTCGTGCCGCCTTGCGCCGACCGAGGCGACCTGCCCCATCAAATGCGGCACCAGGTCGAAATAATGCACGCAATGATGCAGATAGAAGCCGGAATAGTCCGGGTTATTGGCGAAGTAGGTCGGCGCGGTCATGTACTGCCCGAGGAAGCTCGCCGTTTCCCCGAACTCCGTCGAGCCGATGACATTCGCCGCGATGCGATTGGCCGTCGAGTAGCGCTTCATGAAGCCGAGCACGACCGGCACCTTGCGCTGCGCCGCGGCTTCAGCCAGCTCGGCGGCCTGTCGCGCCGTTGGCGCTGGCGGCTTCTCGATGAAGAGCGGCAGGCCGCGCGCGATGGCCGCCAGCCCGATCTCGTGATGCAGGCCGGGACCGACGGCGAGGCCGACAGCGTCGAGATCGTCGCGCGCGAGCAGGTCGCGCCAGTCGCGCAGACGGCTGGCCTCGGCGACGCCATAGCGCCGGCTGGTTGCGTTCAGCCGCCCCTCATCCGTATCGCAGAGCGCGACGATTTCGACATCATGCCGTGTCAGTTGCGGCAGCAGCATTTCGTTGGCGTGGGTGCCGCAGCCGATCCAGCCGACGCGCAGCGTGCTTGTCCGGGGGCCGGTCATGCCGTCCTCCCGGCGAAGGCGAGCGCGGCCTTGAGGAAAGCGATGCTGGCAGCCAGCGGCTCGTCCTCGTTCTCTGTTGGCGCGCGCCATTGGGCGAGCGGCGTGCCGGCCCGCTCATCGCTGCGCCGGAAGGGTTCGAGCACGATCGGCCCGCGATAGGTGACGTCGCGCAGGGCTCGTGCGATCGCGGGCCAGTCGATATGGCCGGAGCCGACGAAGCCGCGGTTGTTCTCGTTGGCCTGGAAATGCACGAGCTGCGATCCGGCTCTGCGAATGGCATCAGTGAGATCGAATTCCTCCATGTTCATATGGAAGGTGTCGAGCATCACGCCGACGGCGGAGCTGCCGACGCGCTCGACGATTTCGAGTGCGTGGCGGGTCGTGTTGCAGATATCGGTCTCGAAGCGGTTGAGCGGTTCGACGCCGAACAGGATGCCGGAATCGGCGGCGCGCCGGCCGGCTTGCGCGAGCCCCGCGACGATGGCGTCGATGCGGCGTTTGCGTTCGCTTTCATCGACGGGGGCGGGCGCTCGACCAGCGAAGACCAGCGGAGCGCCATAGAGTGGGCCGCCGACAATGGTCGCTCCCAAGGCGGCGGCGATATCGATGCAAGCTTCCAGATAGGCGATGCCGGCCTTGTGCGCGCCGATGTCGGCGCTGGCGAGGTCGCGGGTGAGATTGACCCGGGCGGCCAGCACGCAGGACAGGCCAGCGTCCCTGATCGCTGCGCGGGTCTCGACGAGATCGAGCTCGCCCGGCTCAGGCACCAGGAGCTCGACGACATCGGCTCCGGCCCGTTTGATCCGCTGGAAGCAGTCGAAATGCTCGCGCGCGAAGGGCCGCGCATAGAACATCGAGATCACCCCGATGGAATTCGTCATCATGATTTCACCGCTCCGGCCGTGAGTCCGCCCACGAGCCGCCTTTGCACCAGGAGAAACAGGAAGGTGACCGGCAGCGCGATCAACGTGCCGCCGGCCGTGAGAAGGCCCCATTGGATGGTGAATTCGCCGATGAAGAGCTGCAGCGCGACCGTGACGGTGCGCACCGCCTGGCCTGAGAGCATCATGGCGAAGAGATATTCGTTCCAGGAGGTGATGAAGATGTAGATGCCCGCGGTGACGACGCCGGGCATCAGCAGCGGCAGGATGATGAGGCGGATGGTCTGGAGGCGGCTGGCGCCATCGATCATCGCCGCTTCGTCGAGATCCCTGGGGATCGCGTTGAAATAGCTGGTCAGCATCCAGATCGCGAAGGGGATCGAAAAGGTCGAATGGCCGAGAATGACGCCAAGAAAGCTGTCGATCAGCCCGAGTCGACGCATCATCAGGAAGAGCGGGATGATGAGCAGCACGACCGGGAACATGTTGATGACGAGGAAGCCGGTCAGCAGGCCCTGGCGGCCGCGAAAGCGGAAGCGCGAGAAGGCATAGGCCGCCGGGATGCTGACTCCCAGGCCAAGCAGGCTGGCGCCGATCGCGATGATCAGGCTGTTGCCCAGGCTGCCGGCGAAGTTCGTGCGTGCGATCAGGTCGCTGTAATGCTGCAGCGTCGGCTCGCGCGGCCAATAGGTCAGGGGCCAGGTCGAGAGCTCCGCCTGAGGCTTCAGCGAGGTCAGGATCATCCAGCCATAGGGGCCAAGCGCGAAAAGGACGATCAGGAGGACGGGAAGCTCGACCTCCAGAATGCGCCGGGTGCGAGAGCGGCGCTCGATCATGTCTCGATGCTCCTCGCGGCCTGCCGGACATAGAGGAAGACGACGCCCAGCAGCATCGCGGTGAGGATCAGCGCCAGCGCTGCGCCATAGCCGAACTCCATGCTGCTCGAAGCGCGCAGGAAGGCGTAGAGCGGCAGGGTGTGGGTGGCGTAGCCCGGCCCGCCACCCGTCATGACCAGGATGACGTCGAGCGAATTCGCCACCCAGATCGTGCGCAGCAGCAGGGCGGTGGCGATCACGTCGGCGATTGCGGGCAAGGTCACGTGGAAGAGTTGTTGGGGCCCCGTGGCGCCGTCGATCTCGGCCGCTTCGTAGAGTTCGGCCGGCACGGTCTGCAAGCCAGCCAGGATGGTCACGGCGAAGAAGGGGAAGCCCTGCCAGATCAGGGCCAGCATGATGGCGTAGAGCGCGGTGTCGGGCCTCGCCAACCAGGCGATCGGCGCCGCGATCAGGCCAAGGCGCATCGCGATGTCGTTGATGACGCCGAGGTTGAAGTCGTACATCCAGGTCCACATCAACCCGATGATGACGCTCGGCAGCGCCCAGGGGATGATGACGAGCGACCGCGCCAGCCCGCGCCACCAGAAGCTCTGGTTGAGCAGTAAAGCCGCGGCGAGCCCAAGCAGGAATTGCAGTCCGACGACGCCGATGATCCAGATGAAGGATTGGCCGAGCGAGATCCAGAAGACCTCGTCGCTGGCGATCTTGGCGAAATTGCCGAGCCCGATGAAGCGGGCATTGTCGGGGTCGTAGAGCAGGTAGTCCTGCAGGCTGAGCCAGGCCGTCTGCGCGACGGGGACGAGCACGACGCCTGCCGTGACCAGAATGGCCGGGAGCAGGAACCAGAATGGCATCGAGCCGCGCCCAAGGGGCGGCCTGCGTCTGTCCATGGTGGTGAGCGAAGCCACGATGCGAGCCTGTCGAAACGAGGGCAAGGGGCGGGGGCTGGCCGTCCGGCCGCCGCCAGTCCCGTCAACCATGGAAATGCTGCTCGATGGCGCGCATCATCTCGTCGGGCTGGATCTGACCGAGCAGCGCTCTTTGCATGTTGGCCGGCCAGATCCTGGCGATGAAGTCCGGCGTCTTGGGCGAATCGGGCAGCGAGGCTGCGATCGGCAGCGAGGCGGCGCTCGCCTCGACGAAACGTTTGGGGTGCAGCGTCCAGTCCTTTGCCGCCGAGGACGCGATCGGCAACTGTCCGGTGAATTTGTTGAGCACCACGTTGTTCTCCGCGGTGGAGAGGAAGGCGCACCATTTGAAGGCGGCCTCGCGCGCCTTGCTGGCCGCGAAGACGGCGTTGGATTCATCGCCGAAATAGGTCCAGCCCTTGCCGTCCGGGCCACGCGGCACCGGCACGGCCGAGACCTTGTCGCCAAGCACGCCGACGATTTCGTTCGCCGAGCCGACATGGTGGATGGTCATGGCAGTGCGGCCGGCTTTGAAGGTATCGACGATCTGGCGGAAGCTGTCGGTCGGCGCCGAGGCAGGCACCACCTTGTCCTTGAGCGTGAGATCGACGAACCAGCGATTGGCCGTGAGCGCTTTCTCGCTGAGCATGCCGCCCTTTTCGAAGCTGGCGCCGCCGCCGAGCACGAACGGCCCCCAATGGTCGAACCCGCCGGCGCCGCCGCGCAGGCCGAAGCCAGAGAGGTCGGCCTTGGTCAGCGCCTTGGCCGCGCTACGGAAATCCTCGAAGGTCGCGGGCGGTTTCAGGCCCGCCTGCTCGAACAGATCCTGCCGGTAGTAGAGATAGAGCACGACATATTGCAGCGGCAGGTAATATTGCTTGCCGTCGGCGCCCTTGTTGAGCCTCCAGATGTTGTCGGCGATGTCGCTGCGTCCAGCCCAGCCGGCGATCAGGTCGTCGATCGGGGCAAGCGCCTTCATCTGCTGGAAGCGCGCGGCCCAGGACAGGCGGACCATGGCGCAATCGGGACCGTTGCCTGCGACGAGCGCAGCGAAGAGGCGGGTCTGGTAGTCGTTGCCGCCGCCCCAGGGAATGCTCTCCGCCTGAACCTTGATGCCAGGATTCTCGGCTTCGAACTTGGCGACGAGTTCAGCCGGCGAATGCTGCGGATTGTCGAAATGATACCACCAGCGCACGGTCGTCGCGCCTTGAGCGATGGCAGGGCGGGCGAGAGGGGCGGTAAGCGGGATGGACAGTGCGCTTGCGCCCGCTAACTTGATGAAAGTCCTGCGTTCCATGGTTGGTTTCCTCCGGTTTTTTTATCGTTGAGGTGGTCGGCAAGGTATCGGCCGCCGGCCGTGAGCATGGCGGCCGCCCCAGTGAGTTCCCGGCTCATGCGCAGGCAGCCATGCACGACGCCGGGAACATGGTCGAAACGGAAGGGCACCCCGGCTTCGCTGAGGCGCCGCGCCAGCACGATCGTGTCGTCGCGCAGCGGATCGAGCCCCGCGGCGCTGAGATAGAGCGGCGGCAGGCCCGCGAGATTCGACCGGACGGGCGCTGCGAGGCTCGCCGTGCCATCGGGTTCGCCGCCGAGAAAATTGCTCCAGTACCAGCGCATGTTCGCGCTGGTGAGCAGGTAGTCGCCGCCGCCAAAGGCCGCATGGCTCGGTGTCGAGAAATCGGGCTCGTAGCAGCCATAGAACAGCGCTGCGGCCGAGAGCGCCGGCAGGCCTTCGTCGCGCCGGCGCAACAGCGCCGCAAGCGCCAGATTGGCGCCGGCGGAATCGCCTGCCACGGCGATTGCGCCGGCGGGAATGGCTTCGCCCAGGCCGCCTTGCTCCACGAAGGCGATGGCGGCCATGAGATCGTCGAGCGGCGCGGGGAAGGGGTGTTCGGGCGCGAGCCTGTAATCGACGCCGAGGACAGCGCAGCCTGCTTCCACTGCGAGATGGCGCATGGTGCCGTCGTGGGTCTCGATCGAGCCGAAGGTCCAGCCGCCGCCATGGGCATAGACGATGACGGCGGACACCGGCGCGGCTTCGGGTTGGTAAAGCCTCGCGCGCATCGTGCCGCCGGGGCCGGGGATGGCAAGAACGCGTGCCGGGATGGCTGGAGCGCCTTCGCTCCAAGGTCGTGACGCGGCATCGACGGTCGCGCGCGCCTCGGCGATCGGTGCGGCGCGGAAATCGAAGGCCGGACCGGCGCGCATGCGCTCCAGAATCGCCTGCATCTGTGGATCGATCCAGGGCTGCATCAGGCGTCTCCGTCGCGCAGGACGATGGTGTCGATGTGCTCCGCGATCGCCCGCGACAAGCCCTCACCGTCGCGGGCCTCAAGCAATGCAAACAGCTCCCGGTGGCGAGCGGCTGTCTCGACCAGCGGGCGGCGATGGCCCGGCGCCCAGAGCTTCGAGCGATGCGAATGCAGCGTGCAGCGCGTCAGGATCTGCTCGAGCGCGTCCAGCCCTGAGAGCCGGAAGATGGTCAGGTGGAAAGCCATGTCCAGCGCGATCAGGGCATATTCGTCGCCGGCCGCGGCGGCTGCGTCCATATCGGTCTGGATGGCCTGCAGACGCTCCAGATTGGCGCTATCGACATGCTGGACCGCCCGCAATGCGCCGCGGAGTTCGATGCGGCGACGCAACGCCAGGATTTCCTCCGCCTCCTCGGGGTCGAGCCGGGTTACCATGGTGCCGCGATGGCCGGAGCGGGTGACGAGCCCGTCCTCCTGCAGGCGGAAGAGGGCTTCGCGGATCGTGCCTTGGCTGCAGCCATGCTCGCGCGCCATGCCGAGTTCGGTCAAAGCGCTCTCGGGGCGCAGCTCATTGATCATGATCTGTCGCTTCAGCGACTCGTAGACCACATCGCGTGGCCTTCGGATCAGACTGGGAAGGGGTGCGTTCATCAATATCGATAATGATAAATGCGTCTTCAATGTCAAGCGAGCTGCAAGCCGAGGTCAGCGGGGAGGGGCATGCTGCGCGGGTCGGAAACGGGCTTCAGCCGGCGAAGGCGGGAACGCTGGCCCTTTGCCGGCTCCCACACGATTCCCTTCCCGGCAGACTATCCTGGGTGCGCGAGATCGAGTTTGCCGATCCTTCGCAGAGCTTCGAGTGGGCGAACGACTTTGTTCACAGTCGCATTGCGACGTTGCTCAAGCCGAACGGGGCGCAGAAGCCTTGCAAGTTGAACAGCATGTGGACAGCGAGATCTAACGCCGTCGCTGTATATCCCAGGACTGATGCTAAGTCCTTGAAAAGAATGGCGCGCCCGAAAGGATTCGAACCTCTGACCCTCAGATTCGTAGTCTGATGCTCTATCCAGCTGAGCTACGGGCGCGTATCGGAGCGATCAGCGCGAGGCGTGCCGACCCGATGGCGCGGAGATAGCCGCTCTCGTTCGTCTTGGCAACCCTGAAATGATGCGCCGGCCAAGCTGATGTGGATGGCCGGCGGAAACAGCGGCTTGCCCGCTTGTAGAAGCGGTGAGCGAGCAGCCGCGATAAGAGCCACGTTTGATTTTGCACCTTCGCGTCGGGCCGCTTGCAGCGCCGTTGGGCTCTGCAAACACGGAACCGGGCTGTCAGAGCGCGTCAGAAATTGACCTTGTCGGCGCCCTTGAGCTGCAGCTCCTCGCGGGCATCCTCAGGTGTCGCGACCTCGAGGCCGAGGCCTTCGATGATCATGCGGGCGGCGCGGACTTGGTCGGCGTTGGATTTCGCCAGCTGTCCCGGCCCGAGCCAGAGTGAATCCTCCAGGCCGACGCGCAGGTTTCCACCCATCGAAACCGCCATCGCCGCGATCGGCAATTGATGGCGGCCGGCGCCGAGCACCGACCAGTGATACTGGTCGCCGAAGAGCCGGTCTGCGGTGCGTTTCATATGGATGACATCCTCGGGATGCGGGCCGATGCCGCCGAGGATGCCGAAGACCGACTGGACGAAGAAGGGCGGCTTGACCAGGCCTTTGTCGACGAAATGCGCCAGCGTGTAGAGATGGCCGATATCGTAGCACTCGATCTCGAAACGCGTGCCGTTCTCCGCGCAGGTGGTCAGGATGTTCTCGATGTCCTGGAAGGTGTTCTTGAAGATGCGGTCCTTCGAGCCTTCGAGATAGGGTCGCTCCCAATCATGCTTGAAGTCCTTGAAGCGGTTCAGCATCGGGTAGAGGCCGAAATTCATCGAGCCCATGTTGAGCGAGGCGACCTCGGGCTTGAAGTAAGCGCAAGGGCCGAGCCGCTCCTCGATGCCCATGGTCGGCGAGCCACCGGTCGTGATGTTGATGACGGCGTTCGAGCGCTGCTTGATGACCTTCAGGAAAGGCTCGAAAGCTGCGGGCGACTGGTCGGGTTGGCCGGTCACCGGGTTGCGGGCATGGAGATGGACCAGCGCCGCGCCGGCCTCGGCCGCACCGACCGCCGCATCGATGATCTCATCGGCGGTCACCGGCAGATAGGGCGACATGGAGGGGGTGTGGATCGCGCCGGTGACCGCGCAGGTGATGATGACTTTGCGGTTCTTCGCCATGGCGATTCGTCCTTTCGGGCTTGGGGGCGATCTTTGTTTGATCTCAGGAGGGTTTGCGCGTGGAGGCACGCTTATGCGCCTGCAGGGCTGCAAGTCGGGTGTCGCGCCAATCGCTCAGGTGCTTGACGCGATCGGGCGATTGCGTGCCAGGCCATTCGCGCATGACCTCGGCGACAATGTCCTCCCCGAAGGGATTGCCGAGGCCTTCGGACGATTTGACCATGCGATTCAGGGACTCGGCATAGCGGGTGCAATAGTCGGGAATGCCGCCGGGCGCGTTGAGCTCGATCGTCTCGAACGGCCCCATGAAGGACCAGCGCAGGCCGAGCCCGTCGCGGATCGTCTTGTCGACATCCTCGGCGCTCGCCACCCCCTCGCCGACGAGGCGGAAGGCTTCCGCCAGCAGCACGGCTTGGAGGCGGTTCAGCACGAAGCCGGGCTTCTCCTTGCGCAGCGTGATCGGCACCTGGCCGGCCTGCTCATAGAGCGCCTTGGCGCGGGCGACGATCGCAGGATCGGTCCAGGGCGCGGGTGCCAGCTCGACGATCGGCACGAGATGGGGCGGGTTGACGGGATGGGCGACGAGGCAGCGGGCGCGGCCCGCGAGGTTTTCGCTGAAGACGGACGCCATGATGAAGGAGGTCGAGGAGGCAAGGATGGTCGAGGGCGCTGCGAGCGCGTCCATCTCGGCGAAAAGCGCCTGCTTGGCCTCAACCGTCTCCGGCCCGTTCTCCTGGACGAGTTCGGCGCCGGCCAGCGCGTCAGTGAGACCGGTGGCGACGCGAATGCGGGCAGCCGAGCCCTTGGGATCGTCGACGAGGCCGTGGCTGGCGAGCTCCTCGAGATTGGCCGCGATATGGGTGCGGGCCTGATCGGCCGCGCCCGGCGCGACGTCATGCAGCGCGACCTCGAAACCGTGGCTGGCGAAGACGGTGGCCCAGGCGCGTCCGATCAGGCCGGAGCCGATGATGGCGATCTTTGTCATGCGAAAACACCCAGGCTTGGAAGTAGGGAAGCCACCACGTCATTCTGGGGCACGCCGCAGGCGTGAGCCCGGAACCCATAACCGCAGGTGGTTGTTGGCAAGGCGCGACGACGGCCGCGATTCATTCGGGATCTGCAATTGTTATGGGTTCCGGGCTCTTCGCTGCGCGAAGCCCCGGAATGACGGGGGAGAGTGGCCGCCATCATCACAGCCACAACACCTGCCGGCGCAGCGCCAGGTCCTGGCTGAGGGCGCGCGAGGGGCCGGTGTGGACGACCGCGCCGCGCTCCAGCACGACGGTGCGGTCGGACAACGCCAAAGCGAGATCGAGATGATGGTCGACGATTACGATCGCGATCTCCTGTCTCAGCTTGTCGAAGGCCTCGAACAATTCCTCGACGACGGCCGGCGCCAGGCCCTCGAAGGGCTCGTCCAACAGCAGCACGCGGGTGTCGCCGGAGAGCGCGCGCGCTACCGCCACCATCTGCTGTTCGCCGCCTGAGAGGTAATCGGCAGGCGAATGCCAGCGCTGCTTGATGCGCGGGAAGAAAGCGAAGATCTTGTCGTCGTCCCAATGCGAACCATTGCCGGTCAAGCGTTTGAGCCGGCCGAGTTCCATATTGTCCTTGACGCTCATGCCGGCAAAAAGCCCGCGTCCTTGCGGCACATAGGCGATGCCGGCGCGCGCGATCACGGCTGGCGGTTGCCTGGCGATATCGGAGCCTGCGAGCGTGATCGTGCCGGCCGCGGGCGGGGCAATGCCGGTGATGGTCTTGAGCAGGGTCGATTTGCCGGCGCCGTTGCGGCCGAGCAAGGCGACGATCTCGTTCTCATGCACGTCGAGCGCGACCTGCCGCAGGATATGGCTCTTGCCGTAATAGGTGTCGACGCCGTCGAGCCCGAGCAGCACGGCTTCGCGCGCGGCGCTCTCGCGCGGCTTTTCGGCGAGCGCATGGGCGCCCGAGCCGATATAGACCTCCTGCACGCGCGGCGATGAACGCGCATCCTCGACGGTGCCGTCGACCAGAACCGAGCCCTCGTTCATGACCGTGACATGGTCGGCAATGGCGAAGACGCGGTCGATATCGTGCTCGACCAGCAGCACGGGCAAATCGGTCGAGATCGACTTGATCAGATTGCCGACGCGTTCGCGTTCGGCGGCGGCAAGGCCGGCCAGGGGCTCGTCGAGCAGCAGCACGCGCGGCTTGGTCGCCAGCGCCAGCGACATGTCGAGCAGGCGCTGGCCGCCATAGCTGAGCGAGCCCGCTTCCGCGCTCTCGATGCCGCGTAGGCCCATGGTGTCGATGACCTGGCTGGTCTCGTCATTGACCTGCGCCAGCGAGGCGGCAGAGCGCCAGGGCGCGAAACGCTCGCCTGAGCGCGCCTGCACGGCCAATCGAACATTCTCGGCGACTGTGAGCGTCGGGAACAGGTTGGTGATCTGGAAGGCGCGCCCGATGCCGGCCTGCGTGATCGCTTCGGGCGAGAGCCCGGCGATCTGGCGCTCGCGCAGTCGGACCTCGCCGCGATCGGGCTTGAACAGACCCGAGATCAGGTTGAAGGCCGTGGTCTTGCCGGCGCCGTTGGGGCCGATCAGCGCATGCAGGCGGCGGTCCTGCATGGTGATATCGACGCCCTCGACGGCCTTGATGCCGCCAAAGCTCTTGGCGAGGCCGGTCGCGCGCAGGATCGGCCCATCGACGCTGTCGACGGGTTTCATGAAGGCCGGCAGCGTCACCGCGCCGGCCTGGCGGGCCGACATCGCCGCGTCGCCATCGGGCTGCTTGCGGAAGGGGCGCAGCAGGCGCTCTCCGACGCCAACGAGACCGGTCGGGGAGAAGACGATGAAGGCGACGAAGAGCAGGCCGAACCAGAACAGCCAGTTCTCGGTCGCGCTCGAGAGATAGTCGCGGAAGATGACGAAGAAGAGCGCGCCCAGCGCCGGGCCGAGGAAGGAGCGCATGCCGCCGATGACCACCATGGCCAGCAATTCGCCGGAGAAGGCGACCGAGATCGGGTCGGCCGAGGTCATGCGGTTGTTGAACAGCAGGAGCGAGCCGGCAAGCCCGGTCAGCCCGGCAGAGAGCGTGAAGGCCGCAAGCTTGTAGCGGTCGGTCGCATAGCCGAGGAAGCGGGCGCGCTGCTCGTTCTCGCGGATCGCGACAAGCACGGTGCCGACCGGCGAGCGCTGGAAGCGCCAGAGCGCGAAGACCACCGCCATGCCGATGGTGGCGACGAGCATGTAGAAGGGCAGGGCCGCCTCGAAATCGATGCCGAGGAAGAGTGGGCGCTTGATACCGCCCAGGCCATCCTCGCCGCCTGTCACCGCTGTCCAGCGAAAGGCGACGGAGTAGGTCATGGCGGCGAGCGCCAGCGTCAGCAGCGAGAAATACACGCCCTTGCGACGCAGGATCAGCGCCCCGAAGGCGAAGGCGATGAGCGCCACAAAGGCGACCGCGAGCAGGATCGGCAAGGCGAACTGGCCGGGGAACCAGTTGCGCTGCACCAATCCTGCGGCATAGGCGGCAAGCCCGAACCAGGCGCCATGGCCGAAGGAGACGAGCCCGGTCGTGCCGACCAGGATGTTCAGCGCCATGCAGGCGATGGCAAAGACGACGATCTCGGTTGCCGAGGTGGTGCCGAGCCCGATCGCATGCATCAGGGAGGGCAAGGCGAGGAGGCCTGCTGCCGCGATCAGGAGCGGGGCATAGTCGTGCCGGGAGGGTGTCATGGCGTCCCTCACTCGAAGCGCTGGATGCGTTCGCCGAACAGGCCGCGGGGCCTGAACAGCAGGACGAGCAGCATCATCAGATAGATCACGGCGGTCGACCATTGCGTGTAGCCGAGCCCGATGGTGATGCCCTTGACCAAGCCGACCATCAGCGCGGCCACCACGACGCCCCAGAAGGAACCCAAGCCGCCGATGACGACGACGACGAAGGCAGGCGTGATGATCTCCTGGCCCATGGCCGGGTGGATCGAATAGATCGGTGCCAGCAAGACGCCGGCGAGCCCCGCCAGCCCGATGCCGAGGCCGGCGACCGCGACCATATAGGGCTGCAGCGAGATGCCGAGCGCGCCGACCATGTCGGGGTTCTGCACGCCGGCGCGCACGACGCGGCCAAAGGCGGTGCGCTGGAGCAGGAACCAGAGGCCGAGCACGCAGGCTGCCGCAATCAGCAAGAGCAAGGCGCGGTAGCGGGAATAGATAAACTCGCCCAAGAAGATCTGGCCGCGCAATGCGGTAGGAATCGAGAAGGAGAGCGGCGGCGCGCCAAAAATCATGCGCAGCGACTGCTCGGCCACCATGGCGAGGCCGAAGGTCAGGAGCAGCGAGAGGATCGGGTCCGATCGGTAGAAGCGCTGGAACAGGCCGCGCTCGACGACGATGCCGATCAGCGCCACCAGCAGCGGCGAGGCGATGATCGCGCCGCCGAAGCCGATATGGGGCGCGAGCACGATCGTGAGATAGGCGCCGATGGCATAGAAGGCGCCGTGGGCCAGATTGACGATGCCGCCGAGCGAGAAGATCAGCGACAGGCCAAGCGCGATCAGGAGGTAATAGACCCCGTCGAGCAGCCCGTTCAGTACCTGCTGGATGAAGAGGGTGAGCAAGGGAGAGCCTTTGCAGTTTCGATCAATCTACCGCGCGGTCATCCCGGGCGACCGAAGGGAGACCCGGGATCCATGCCGGAACGGTTCAGGCATGGGTCCCGGATCGGCGCGGCTTCGCCGCTTGTCCGGGACGACGGCGCGGATTTGGCAAAGACGGAGCGTTCTCAGCTCATCTTGCAGATGGCCTCGTCGCCCTGGGTGGCGATGACTTCGAGATCCTCGCTCGGGCCGGGGACCGGCGGCGATGAGGTGAAGAGGTCCCACTGGTTCTTCACCTGCGCCGCCGGCAGAGCGGTGATCGTGTACATCTCGCTCATGAGCTGGTGGTCGGAGGCGCGGAAATAGCCGGGCCGCGTCTTCATCACGTCGAACTTCGCGCCCTTCTCCCAATATTCGAGGATCTTTGCGGTGTCCGTGCTCTTCAGCTCGTTCATCGACTGGGCCATGATCTTCACGGCCATGTAGTCGCCCCAGGCTTGGTTCTCCGGCGGCTTGCCGTATTTCTTGGTGAAGGCCGCGACGAATTTCTTGGTCTCGGGTGTGTCGATCAGGTGATGCCAGACGCAGGGCCAGACGCCGCCGAAATTGTCCTTGCCCGCGGCCCAGGCAAGCGCCGTGTCGAAGCCGAAGCCGGCGACCGGGAAGGTCAGTCCGAACTCGGAATACTGCTTCAGGAAATTGGTGATCTGGTTGCCGGCGAGGTTGGAGATCACCAGATCGGGCTTGGCGGCGCGGATCTCGATCAGCAGCGCCGAGAAGTCGGTCGCGTCGGTCGGCACCAGCTTGTCGGCGGCGAACTGGCCGCCATTGGCCTCCATGAAGCGCTTGGCGACCTTGAGCAGGTCATGGCCGAAGGCGTAGTCGGCGGTCAGCGAGAACCACTTCTTGCCCTTGACCAGCCCTTGGGCCATCAGCGAGCGGCCGCAGCTCTTCACATACATCGAGTTCTGATGCTCGACATGGAACATGTAGCGGTTGCAGCTTTCGCCGCGCAGCGCGTCGGAATTGCCGCCGGTGTTGACGAAGAGCGTCTTGTTGCGGGACGCGACCTGCGAGATCGTCAGGCAGGAGGCCGAGGAAATCTCGCCGAGGATGCAGGCGACCTTGTCGCGCTCGATCATGCGCTCGGCCTTGGTCGAAGCGGTCTGCGGATTGACCGAATCCTCCTTCAGCGCCTCGAGCTTGCGCCCGTTGACGCCGCCGGCCGCGTTGATCTCTTCGACTGCGAGATCGACGGCCATCACGCCGTACTCTCCGAGCGGGCCGAGGAAGCCGGTGCGCGGCGTCAGATGCCCGTAGCGGATGGCGTCGGGCGTCTGCGCCAGGATCAGCGAGGGGCTGGCGATCAGCCCGGTGGCTGCGCCCGCACTGATGCCGACCAGCGCCTGGCGGCGTGAGACGCGGATTTTCGATGGCTGTCGATCTGTCATAGGCGTTCCTCCCAGAACGGTTCCGCGCTTTGCGCTGGATTGTCGACCCGTGGTCTTTTTGAAGTCGCGGTCTTGGAGCCGCTTGTCGTGATCTGTGATCACAGTTAGGTTGGCAGACATGATTGGCCATGTCCAGCCCTCACCCGTTCCTGTCGCTGCAGCAGCCGAGGATGCGCCCGGCGCAGCGGAGATGCCGCGCGATGCCTGGGCGCTGGAGGAGGTCGGCGCGCTGGCGCGCGAGACCCTGGGCGAGCGGGTCACCGCCGAATTGCGCGCGCTCTTGGTCGCAGGTCGGCTCGCGCCGGGTGAGAAGTTGTCTCTGCGCCGCGTCGCGGAGGCGCTCGGCGTCTCGATGATGCCGGTGCGCGAGGCGGTCAGCCGGCTTGCCGCCGACGGGGCGCTCGAGGTGCTACCGGGGCGGGCGGTGCGCGTGCCGGTGCTGACGCTGGCACAGTTCCGGGAGCTGACGCGGCTGCGGCTGGTCGTCGAGGGCTTCGCCGCCGAGGAGGCGGCGCGCAAGGCGACCCCGGATCAGCTCGCCCGGATCGCGGCGCATGAGGCCGCCTTCCGGCAGGCTGCGAGCGCCGAGGCGCCGGACCCGGCCGGCGCTGTCGCGGCCAATCGCGACCTGCATTTCGCCCTTTACGAGGCGGCCGGCATGCCGAGCCTGGTCGAGATGATCGAGCGGCTCTGGCTCAAGGCCGGACCGATCCTCAATCTCGACATGCGCCACGAGCCGCGCCGGCTCAAGGGCGGCCGCGCCATGCAGGAGCATGAGAAACTGCTCGTGGCCCTGCGGCGCGGTGATGCCGCAGCGGCGCGAGCGGCGCTGGAAGCCGATATCGGCGCGGCGGCGGCACATATCGAACAGACAGGGCAGCTCGGGGAATCGGATTGATTCCGCCAGCGAGCCCGCAGCACAGGGAGAGAGCGTCATGGATTTGCAGATCGAGGGCTTGCGCGTGCTCGTCACCGCCGGCGCGGGCGGCATCGGGCGCGCGACGGCGCGCGCCTTCGCAGCCGAGGGGGCGAAGGTGCATATCTGCGACGTCGATCGTGAAGCGCTGGCCGCGATGGCGCAGAGTGACCCGGCGATCACGCAATCGGTCTGCGACGTCTCCGACCGCAAGGCCGTGGGCGGGCTGTTCGAGGAGGCGCTCGCGGCGTTGGGCGGGCTCGACTGCCTGGTCAACAATGCCGGCATCGCTGGGCCGACGGGCCGCGTCGACGAGATCGACCCGGCGGATTGGGACGCTTGCGTCGCCATCGACCTGACCGGCCAGTTCAACTGCACGCGGCTTGCGGTGGAGCATCTCAAGCAATCCGCCAACGCCAGCATCGTCAATCTGTCGAGCCAGGCGGGGAAGCACGGCTTTCCCTTGCGCTCGCCCTATGCGGCGGCGAAATGGGGGGTGATCGGCTTCACCAAGGCGCTGGCCGCCGAACTCGGCGAGTTCGGCATCAGGGCGAACGCGATCTGCCCGGGGCTGGTCGACGGCGCGCGCATCCAGAGCGTCATCGCAAACAAGGCGCGCAGCATGAACATCTCGCATGAGGAGATGGCGGCGCGGCTCTTTGCCGGCGTCTCGATCAAGCGCTTCGTCGATCCAAACGACATCGCCAAGCAGATCGTCTTCCTGGCCTCGCCCTTCGGCAAGACGATCTCGGGCCAGGAGATTTCCGTCTGCGGCGACACGCGCATGCTGAGCTGACGGAAGGCGTTCTGACGCAATAGCCTCGCGTTATTCCGGACAAGCCGCGTCAGCGGCGCCGATCTGGAATCCATCGAAGGGCTCCGGCGTTCCAGAATGGATTCCGGATCTCCGCTTTGGCGCGTCCGGGATAACGGAAAAGGGACAGCCTATCGGCCGTCAGCCCGCGTCGATTGGCTGGGCGAGCTTGATCGGGCGGCCCTTCGGCAGCTTCTCGGCGATGCCGTAGAGCTGCTCGCGGCGGTCGATCTCGCGCCAGACATCATCGGGCGCGATGCCGATCTCGCTCCAGAGCACCACCAGATTATAGATCAGGTCAGCGCTTTCGAGGATGGTGCGGCGGCGGTCGCCCTGCACGGCTTCGAGCCCGACCTCGACGGCCTCCTCGGCGACCTTCTTGGCCATTTTCGGCATGCCTTCGCCGAGCAGCTTGGCGGTGCGCGAAAAGGCGGGATCGCGCGAACGTGCTGCGAGGACGGCGGCGTGCAATCTGCTGACCGAATCAACCATTCCTAGAGCGTCACCCCGCCGCATGTGGGTTTCATGACAGCCGTGCCGGGATAGGCTCGACAGGCGAATCATTCGTCGGCTCAATTTAACGCGGATATGCCCAAGGGGAAGGAGAATTGGCGGGTATTGCGCTGGAAGCGCAGCGGTTACAGCATCGGTCCGATGCTGTAACTCTTTGAATTTGCATCGACTTCTTCTAAAAATCGGATTCCACTTTTCAGGCCGATGCTCTAAGGTTTGGCGAAAGGCGCAAACAATGTCGCGACCTGGAGATAGACCTCGCGCTTGAAGGGGATGATCAAGGCAGGCGTCCGCTCCAGCTTCTCCCAGCGCCAGGCATCGAACTCGGCCTTGTGGCCGCCGGCGGGGGTGAGCGTGTTGATCTCGTCATCAGAGCCGTCGAGGCGGAAGGCGAACCATTTCTGTGCCTGACCGCGCCAGCGCCCCCTCCAGGCCTCCTTGCCGATATCGACAGGCAGGTCGTAGCTGAGCCAGCCGGGCGCCTCAGTGAGCAGGGTCGCGGAGGTGACGTTGGTCTCCTCCTGTAACTCACGCCTCGCCGCCTGGAGCGGCGTCTCGCCCGCATCGATGCCGCCTTGCGGCATCTGCCATTCATGGCCTTCCGCGACATGCTCGCGCAGGCTGCGATTGGCGCGTCGGCCGATGAAGACGAGGCCCTGCGCATTGAACAGCGCGAGGCCGACGCAGGGGCGATAGCCCTTGGGCGGGTAAGCGATCATCGCAGAGAGCCTGTCGAGGACGGGTTTCGGAAGCCGCGCGCCGCGCTGACCGGCACGACGAGGATGCCCTTGGCCTCGAGCGACTGGGCCCAACGCGCGATCCGCTCGATCGAGACGGGCAGGGCGCTCGCCGAGGCGATGACGATGCCCTGCTCGCGCGCCAGCGTTTCCAGCATGGCGAGTTCCTTGTCGATCGCATCGGCTCGGGCAACCGTGTCGATGACGCGATCGACCTTCATCGCCGGGATCTGGGCGCGCGCGGCCGAGGTCGCGAGCAGGCTGCGCGAGGAGGAGCCGTCATCGACGACGATGAGCCCGCGCCCGGAGATCTCGCGCAGGATCGGCGAGAGCGCGGCGTCGTCCGCCGTCAGGCGCCCGCCGAGGAAATTGACGATGCCGACATAGCCGGTGAAGCGCCCGAGCACCCATTGCAGCCGGTCGATATTCTCAGCCGCCTTCGGGCCGGTCAGCAGGGTCTGCGGGCCAGGGTCATTGTCGGGATAGTCGAACGGCTCCATCGGCACCTGGAGGAAGATCTCGTGGCCCTCGCCGCGTGCGCGCTGGACGGTGCGCTCCAGCTCCGGACCATAGGGCGCGAAGGCCAGCGACACCGCTCCCGGCAGCTTTGCGATGGCGTCCGCGGTGCCACTCTGGCTGATGCCGAGGCCGCCGACGAGGAGGGCTATCCGCCCTGCCGGCTTGGTCGCGGGCTGCGGTCCGAGCGGGCGGGCATAGATCTGGGCGGGCGTCGTCCCGTCGGGGCCGGTCTTTGGCAGCAAGCCGTGGCGCGTGCGCTCGACCAGCCGGCTGTCGGGGGAGGAGGCGAGCTTTATCGTCGCGGCGCTGTCGGGAATGGTGATGACGATCGAGCCAGGCGCTTCCGCGCCCGCACCCGGGCGCACCACGGTCACGCCGGCTTCGGTTTCGAGCTGGCTGGCGTTGGCCTGGGTTCGGGCTTCCGGGGTGGAGGCCGCCGGCGTTGGCGTTGGCGATGTGGCTTGCGATTGGGGGCTACGTTTTTCGATCAGCGCCGTCGCCATTGGTTGGCCGCCATCGGGATCGCGGCGCGTCGCGACGAGGAAGAGGAGGGCGGCGACCGCAAGGCCGACAGCGCCGCTCGCGCCCAGGGCAAGCCAAAGGCCCCATGGTTTGCCATGAGGCGCGGGGCGATTCTGGCCAAGCGGCCGATTGAGCTCGGTGAGCGGCGTTCCGGCCAAGGGCAGCCGTCCTCAGCTAAGAGAGCAAAGACCTGAAGCAAGCATGCTGGTCCCCGAGAGCGGGTCCGGTTCCCGGCAGCACGATCGCGCGGCCCGAATCAACGGCCCGCGCGTCTAGTCTTGTCGTGTGGCGAGCCGCGCGTCGAGTGCCGGGCGGCGCGTCTCCCGTGCTCAGTTCGGCTTCGGCGCCTCGGGGGCGGGCGTCGGCGCAGGCGCGGCGGCGTCCTTCTTGACGCCGCGCAGCAGGTCGAGCGCCGCGATCAGCTGCGTGTCCTTCAACGGATCGTTGGGCACGTAGGAGGCCGAGCCGGACTGCTCTTCCTTACCGTCGACCGTCTTGAGATGGCCCTTGAGCGAGGCCTCGCCCTTGCTCTCGCCGAGCTTGTCCTTGAGCTCGGCCGGGATCTCCTGCGCGACCTCGACATCGGGCGTGATGCCCTTGGCCTGGATCGAGTTGCCGGACGGGGTGTAGTAGCGCGCCGTGGTCAGGCGCAGGCCGCCATTGGCGCCGAGCGGGATCACGGTCTGGACCGAGCCCTTGCCGAAGGAGCGCGTGCCCATGATGGTCGCGCGCTTGTGGTCCTGCAGCGCGCCGGCGACGATCTCGGCCGCCGAGGCGGAGGAGCCGTTGATCAGCACCACGACGGGCTTGCCCTTGGTCAGGTCGCCGCCGGGCTTGGCGTTGAAGACCTGCGTCTCCTCGGCGTTGCGCCCGCGCGTCGAGACGATCTTGCCGCGCTCGAGGAAGGCGTTGGAGACCAGCACGGACTGGTCGAGACGGCCGCCACGATTGTTGCGAAGGTCGATGACGTAGCCCTTGATCTTGTCCTTGCCGATCTCGGTGTTGACCTTCTCGATGCCCTTGCGCAGGCCCTCATAGGTCTGTTCGCTGAAGGTGCCGATGCGGATATAGCCGACATCGTTCTCGACACGTTCCTCGACAGCCGGCACCACGATGGTGGTGCGGGTCAGGGTGAATTCAAGCGGGTCGGTCTTGCCCGGGCGCTCGATCTTGAGCTTGACCTGGGTGTTGATGATGCCGCGCATCTTCTCGACGGCCTGGGTCAGGCTCAGGCCCTTGACCTCGTCGCCATCGATCTGGCGGATGATGTCGTTGGAGAGGATGCCGGCCTTGGAGGCGGGCGTGTCACGGATCGGCTTGGCGACCTTGAGGACGCCGTCCTCCATCGTGACCTCGATGCCGAGTCCGCCGAACTGGCCGCGCATGTCGGTGTCCATGTCGCGGAAGCTCTTGGCGTCGAGATAGCCCGAATGCGGATCGAGCGAAGAGACCATGCCGTTGATCGCGGCCTCGATCAGCTTCTGTTCATCCGGCTTCTCGACATAATCGGTGCGGATCTTCTCGAAGATGTCACCGAACAGATTGAGACTGCGATAGACCTCGGCGGAGGCCGCAACCGCGCTGGTCGAGGTGAACAGCTTTGTCTGGGTGACCAGACCGGTCAGGCCGGCGCCCATGACCGCACCGGCGAAAACGAGGGAAACCTTGCGCATCATCCGCGAACCTTTTCGCCTTGCGATTTCGTCCACCACGGCGTCGGATCGACCGAAACGCCGTCTTTTCTGAACTCAATATAAAGAACCGGTTGTCCGGTCCCAGAACCTACGATCGTCGCGGCAGCTTCCGACGTTTCGCCCATCACCGCAACCGGTTCTCCCGCGAGGACGAACTGATTCAGCGATACGTCGATGCGCTGCATTCCGGCCAGCAGCAAATAGTACCCTCCGCCGGCATTCAGGATCAAGAGTTGCCCGAAGGAGCGGAAGGGACCCGCATAAACCACCCAAGCGTCCGAAGGTGCCGAAACTAGGGCATTGGGACGCGTACTCACAGATATTCCACGCGTCGTGCCGCCTGCGCCGTCACTTTCGCCGAAACCACGCAATTGTGATCCCGCAGCCGGCAGGGGAAGCAAGCCCCGTGCCTCGGCGAAGGCGATCTTGGGCGCGAGCCGTGCGGGGTCCTTGAAGGCGAGCGCGGCCATGCGCTGGCGCTGCTCGCGGGTTTCTGATTCGAGGGCCTGGCGCGCCGTCTCGGCGGCGCGATTGGCCGTCGAGATCTCTTTTTCCATGCGCTCGACAAAATCGCGCAGGGAGCGCGCTTGCGCCGCGAGCTCGCCACCCACGCTGCGCTGCTCCTCGACGTCGCGAGCGGCGCCCGCTTCGCGCTCGCGCCTGGCCTCGATCAGCGAGGCCAGGCGCTGACGTTCCGTCGCCAGGCCTTCCAGCTCGGTGGTGATGGCCTTGCGGTCGCCGGTGATGTTCTCGCGCAAGCGCACCAGTTCGCCGAGATCCGAGCCCAGGATCTCGATTTCCTGGCGCAGATCGGGCACGACCGCGCCCAACAGCATCGAGGCCCGCACCGCTTCCAGAATATCCTCGGGGCGCACCAGCACCGCCGGCGGCGGACGCCGGCCGATGCGCTGCAGCGCCGCCAGCACTTCGGAGATCAAGCCGCGCCGGCCTTCGAGCGAGCGCCGGATCGCCGCTTCGCTGGATTGCAGCAGGCCGAGCCTGTCCTCGATCGCACCGATGCGCCGCTCGACGGCCTGGGTGCGCTGGGTCGCCTCGAGCAGGGCCTTGTTGAGGGCGGCGCGGTCGGCGCGGATGCCGGCGATCTCCGCCTCCAGCTTGCCGCGCGCTTCGGCATTGCCGGCCAGGCGCTGCTCGATCGCCTTGAGCTCGGCCTCGCGGGCCTGTTTCTCGACCTGCTTGGCCTGTGCCTCGCGGGTCAATTGCTCGGGGTCGGGGGATTGAGCGGCGGCAGGGAGCGAGGCGATGAGAAGGGCCAATGACAGAGTTGCAAAGGCTTTGCCGGCCTGCCGGCAGGACGTGCGGAAGCCATTATCCGGCATGCCGCGATGCCGTGAGCTGGCCGGGCTGCGCCATCCGCGAATCAGGGGCCGGAATGGTCTCATGCGCGATGATAGGGGTGTCCGGCGATGATCGTCATGGCTCTGTAGAGCTGTTCGAGCGCCAGCGCGCGCACGATCTGGTGCGGGATGGTCAAAGCCCCGAACGCGATCGTCAGATCGGCCCGGTCGCGGATCTCGTCGCTGAGCCCGTCCGCGCCGCCGATGACGAGGCTGGCCGCCGCCGTGCCGGCATCGCGCGCGGTCTCGATCCTGGCCGCGAAGGCGTCGCTGGTCAGGCTGCGGCCGCGCTCGTCGAGCGCGATCAGCAGCCCGGGTGCGAGTTTGGCGGTGATGGCCTGGGCCTCGTCGCGCTTGCGCTCATCGGGCCGGCGGCCGCGGCTCTCGGCGAGCTCGACGATCTCGGGACCGGACAAGCCCAGCCCGCGGCCAAGCGCCAGCGCGCGCTCGCGATAGCGCTCGCACAACTCACGTTCCGGCCCGTCCTTGAGCCGGCCTATGGCGATGATGGCGAGGCGCAACGGCGCGCGTCTCGCTGCCTTAACTAACGAGGCGCTCGTTGGGCCTGTCGGCGCCCCACATCTTCTCGAGATTGTAGAACTGGCGCACTTCCGGGCGGAAGACGTGGACGATGATGTCGCCCGTGTCGATCAGCACCCAGTCGCAGGCCGGCATGCCCTCGACCTTGGGCGTGGGCAGGCCCGACGCCTTGAGGGCTTCGACCAGGCTGTCGGCGATGGAGGCGACATGACGGTTCACCCGGCCCGACGCGATGATCATCGCATCAGCCAGTGAGGTCTTGCCGACCAGGTCGATGACCGTAACGTCTTCGGCCTTCATCTCTTCGAGAACATGCAATGCGAGGGCTACGCTGTCGGCGGATGGGTTTTCCGACACAGCGGCCTGGGGAAGCGGCTTGGGCTCGGCTTCACCAAGGGTTGAACGGTTCAGTTCCGTATCCTCTCGATCACGACGCGCTCACAGCGCGACCTGATCAAATTACGCTCAGCGAGGCTAAAATTCAATCGGATTCGGCCTGTTCGCGTAATTGCGTCGAGGAGAGACCGGAGCGGCGGCCGTGCAGGAAGATCCAGGCGGGCGGCTTCGCACCGGCGAGCGCGGCGCCCTGGCTCTCCGAAATCCGCCAGCGTGAGAGCCAGTTGGCGGCGGGCGAGGCGACCGAGCTGTGGGTCGAGCCCGGCCGGTCGATGATCGCGATCGGCATCATCCGGGCGATCGCGCGCCACTCGTTCCAGCGGTGGAAGCTGGCGAGATTGTCCGAGCCCATCAGCCAGACGAAGTGGACGCCGGGGCAACGCAGCTTCAGCGCGCGCAGCGTGTCGGCGGTGTAGCGGGTGCGCAGCCGCGCCTCGATCCCGGTGACATGGATGTGGGCGTGGTCGGCGATCTTGCGCCCGAAGGCGACGCGCTCAGCCAAAGGCGGCAGGGCGGCGTTGTCCTTGAGCGGGTTGCCTGGCGTCACCAGCCACCAGACGCGGTCGAGCTGGAGCCGGCGCAGCGCTGTCAGGCTCGCCATGCGGTGGCCGTCATGGGCCGGGTTGAAGCTGCCGCCGAACAGGCCGATGCGCAGGCCCGGCGCATGGGGCGGCAGCCGCAGGTGATCGCTGCTCAAGGCAAGATTCTGCGTCACGAACGAATCTGGCCGTCGCCATGGACACGGTATTTGAACGAGCAGAGCTGCTCGACGCCGACAGGTCCGCGCGCATGCATGCGCCCCGTCGCGATGCCGATCTCGGCGCCGAAGCCGAATTCGCCGCCATCGGCGAACTGGGTCGAGGCATTGTGCAGCACGATTGCCGAATCGACCTCGGCGAGGAAGCGCCGGGCGGTCTGGGCGTCGTTGGCGATGATAGCCTCGGTATGATGCGAGCCGTAGCGCTCGATATGGTCGATCGCGGCGTCGAGCCCTGCGACGAGCTTCACCGCGATGATGCGGTCGAGGAATTCCGTCGCCCAGTCCTGCTCGGTCGCGGGGGAGACGCGGGCGTCGAGTTCTTGCGTCGCGGCGTCGCCGCGCACGGCGCAGCCGGCGTCGAGCAGGGCGCTCACCAGCGGTTTCAGATGCGTTGCCGCACAGGCCTCGTCGACCAGCAGGGTCTCGGCCGCGCCGCAGACGCCGGTGCGGCGCAGCTTGGCGTTGAGGGTGATCTCGCGGGCCATGGCGAGATCGGCGCTGGCATGGACATAGACATGGCAGTTGCCGTCGAGATGGGCGAAGACCGGCACGCGGGCATCGCTCTGGACGCGGGCGACGAGGCTTTTTCCGCCGCGCGGCACGACGACGTCGACATGGCCGTCGAGGCCTTTGAGGATTTCGCCGACTGCCGCGCGGTCGCGGGTCGGCACGAGCTGGATCGCATCGGCCGGCAAACCCGCCGCTTCCAGCCCCTGGCGCAGGGCGGCGGCGATCGCAGACGAGGTGCGGAAGCTGTCGGAGCCGGCGCGCAGGATCGCAGCGTTGCCGCTCTTCAGGCAGAGCGCACCGGCATCCGCCGTGACATTGGGCCGGCTCTCGAAGATCACGGCGATGACGCCGAGCGGTGTCGCGACACGCTCGAAGCGCAAGCCATTGGGCTGCGTCCAGCTCGCCAGCACGCGGCCGACCGGATCAGGCAGGGCGGCCACGGAAGCGACGGCCTCTGCCACGCCGTCGAGGCGGGTCTGGTCGAGCAGCAGCCGGTCGATGAAGGCGGCGTTCTGGCCATTGGCCTTGGCGTCGGCGATATCGAGCGCGTTGGCGGCGAGGATATCCGCCGCGCTTGCGCGCAGGACGTCTGCCATCGCGATGAGCGCGGCGTCGCGTTTTGCCGCCGGGGCAAGCGCGACCAGACGGGCGGCTGCGCGCGCGCGCCGGCCGAGATCGCCCATCAGCGCCGCGATATCGCCGCGCTCCTTGTCGGAAGAGACCACGCGCAGGGCGCTCTCGCTCGTCATGACCGGCCTATCCAAACCCTTTAATGCCTTCAGACCTTAGCCGACGCCCAGCGCCATGTCGTCCCGATGGATCATCTCAGCGCGGCCGGGATAGCCCAGCACCGCCTCGATGTCGCGCGAGGCCTTGCCGAGCACCAGCGCCGCCTCGTTTGCATCATAAGCGACGAGCCCGCGTCCGAGCACCGTACCGTGCGGATCGCGGATCAGCACGGCGTCGCCGCGCGCGAAATCGCCCTCGATCCGGCTGACGCCGACCGGCAGCAGGCTCGCCCCACCGCGCAGGGCCCGTGCCGCACCCTCGTCGACATGGAGCGCGCCGCGCGGCTCGAGCGAGCCGGCGATCCAGGTTTTCCGCGCGGTCGCGGGCGTGGAGGCGGTCAGGAACCAGGTGCAGCGCGCGCCCTCGGCGATGGCACTGAGCGGGTTCTTGCCCCGCCCGTCGGCGATCAGCATATGCGTGCCGCCGGCGGCTGCAATCTTGCCGGCCTCGATCTTGGTGCGCATGCCGCCGCGCGAGAGCTCGGAAGCGGCCCCACCCGCCATGGCGTCGATCTGCGGCGTGATGCGCTCGACCAGCGGGATATGGCGCGCGCCGGGATCGCTGAGGGGCGGGGCGGTATAGAGACCGTCGATATCGGAGAACAGCACCAGCAGGTCGGCGCCGGCCATGGTCGCGACGCGGGCGGCGAGCCGGTCATTGTCGCCATAGCGGATCTCGGCGGTGGCGACGGTGTCGTTCTCGTTGATCACGGGGATCGCACGCAGATCGAGCAGGCGGCCCAGCGTCGCGCGTGCATTGAGATAGCGCCGGCGCTCCTCGGTGTCGGCGAGCGTCAGCAGAATCTGGCCGGCGGTGAGGCCGTGATGGCCGAGCGCCTCGGCCCAGGTCCGGGCGAGCGCGATCTGGCCGACGGCAGCTGCCGCCTGGCTTTCTTCCAGCCGCAATGGGCCCGACGGCAGGCCAAGCACGGTCCGTCCGAGCGCGATCGCGCCCGATGAGACGACGAGCACATCGGCGCCGCGCTGGTGCAGATCGGCGAGGTCCTCGGCGAGCGCGGCGAGCCAGGCCTGGCGCAAACGGCCGCGCGCCCGGTCGACGAGCAGGCTGGAGCCGACCTTGACGACGATGCGGCGGAACTGGTTCAGTGACGGCGTCTTCACGGCTGCGACCGGTTTGAACTTTCAGGACTTGTTGAACTTTCAAGACTTGCGGCTTTGGCTGTTGGCGAAAACGGCGCGCTTGTAAAGCGCTGCCGGTGGCGGCGCGGCCATGCCGAAAGCGGTTTCATCCGCTGGTTGCATTGACAAGGGCGATTCAAGCGCCCATATGAGGCCTGTCGATATTTAGGCCGAACGACGTGGCCCCGCGCATGAGAGTGCGCCTGCTGACGACCTTCACCGCTCAAAAAATCGAAAATTTGCGCGTGAGCGATCACGCGCTCCCACATACTTAGCGAAAGGTTTCGTTATGGCCGCTGGCACAGTTAAATGGTTCAATTCCACCAAGGGTTTCGGCTTCATTCAGCCGGATGATGGCGGGCAGGACGTGTTCGTCCACATCAGCGCCGTTGAGCGCGCTGGCATGCGCGATCTCCGGGAAGGTCAGAAGATCTCCTACGAGATGGTTCAGGACAAGCGCTCGGGCAAGATGTCTGCCGACCAGCTCCGCGCTGAGTGAGCCGCTAAGCCGCATCTGTCGGCATCGGAATTTGGGTTTGGCGACCACGGATGTACTGGCGCCTGAACCTTCCGGTCCAACGACGATGCGGTCCGACGAGGGGTCGGGGTTCATAGCCCGGCCCTTTTTCCGTCACTATAAACGCAGGAGACAGGCATGCAGGTTCTCGTCCGCGACAATAATGTCGACCAGGCCCTCCGGGTCCTGAAGAAGAAGATGCAGCGCGAAGGCGTCTTCCGCGAAATGAAGCGCCGTTCGGCTTATGAGAAGCCGTCCGAGAAGCGCGTTCGCGAAAAGGCCGACGCCATCCGCCGCGCCCGCAAGGTTGCGCGCAAGCAGATGCAGCGCGAAGGCTTGATCGCCGCGCCGAAGCCCAAGCCGAAGCCGGTCCGCGCTGGAGGCGCAGCGCCTGCGCGTTGATTTGGATACCAATTCGGCGCGATCTGGATTATTGGCCCCTCGCGGGGCACAGATCGCGCCCGTGACAACACGAGAGAAGGCTAGCCTTGAAGAACCCGAACGACCGCAGCTTCACTGATCGCAAGGCCAATTCCGCGGCCGCCAAGCAGGCGCTCCTTGAGCGTTTCAAGGCGAGGCCGGGTCCGGATGACCCGATCATGCAGCAGCGCCGCGCGGAGCGCCAGGCCATTGCCGATGCGCGCGCGGTTCGCGATGCAGAGAAGGCCGCTGCCCGGGCTGAAGCCGAGCGTCTGGCCGCCATCGAGGCCGCCCGCCTCGCCGAGGAAGAGCGCCTGGCCGAGATCGCTCGCGAAGCCGCCCGCAAGGCCGAGCAGGCCCGCCGCGACGCCGAGCGTCCGCGCAAGGTGCTGCTGGAAGCCGTGCAGTACGCCCAGCTCCGCGCCGCCGGCAAGGGCCGCCGCTGATATCAGACGATTGCCAGGGCGATCCGGTCCGCTTGGATCGCTCGGTTGCCCTGGATTCTTACTTTTAGTGCATTATCTTTAGGTGAAGCGGCGAGAGCTGCCTCGCCTGACGATGCTCTAGAGCAGTTTCCGATCCAAGTGGATCGTTCAACCGCTCTGGTTCTTTGTATTAAAGCGTTTTCTTCACGCGAACCGGTATCCACTTCGCTCGAAAACGCTCTAGCTGACGGGGTTCTCGCTCGCGGCCGATCGGCGGCAGGAGGCTCGGCAGTCGACGATTCCGGCCTTGGCCCTTGTGCCTCGGCCGGCGTGACACGCCTCCTCTCAGAGAGACGGGTCGTTTCGGGCCGCACGGTCCAAAACGCGAATTCGCCTCTCGGCTCAAGCGCAGCATCGGAGCGAGCCGCCATGGCGACGCGAGGACTCTCCGCCGACGAAATCAAGCGGCGGGCGCAAATGGCCTTCGACAAGGCCGACGCACGCAAACAGGAAGCATCGCGCGCGATGGAGGCCGAACAGGCCGAACGCGACGCCGTGATGCAGAAGACGGCCCGCTTGCGTGCGCAGCGCCTCGCCAAGGAAGCGGTGGAAGCCGAGACCGCGGCGATCGTTGCGGCTGAGCAGGCACAGGCCAAGGCCGAGCAGATCGAAGCCAAGGCCGCGGCGAAAGCCGCCAAGACCAAGGCGAGCACCGACAAGATCGCCAAGGCGGCGGAAAAGCTAGCCAAGGCCGCCGAAAAAGCGAAGAAGGCCGCCGCGCGCGTCTAGACCGGCAGACGCACGGTCTTGCCTCTGAGCGGACGCGGGTTTTCCCGGATTCAAGAAAAAGCCTGCCCGGCCCCGAGCCCGGCGGGCTTTTCTATTGGGCGTTTGTGCGCATGCCGCCGTATGCGCTTATCGGGCCGAAGCTCCGTTCAGGGCCATGGCCGCCCGAATGAGCGCCTTGAAGGCATCTTGATCGATGTCATCGCCCTCATGGAGATCGATGGCGCGTCTGGTGTTGCCTTCGAGGCTGGAGTTGAACAGGGCTGACGGATCCTCGAGCGAAGCGCCTTTGGCGAAGGTCAGCTTGACGACGCTCTTATAAGTCTCGCCGGTGCAGATGATTCCGGCGTGAGACCATACCGGCACGCCCCGCCATTTCCACTCCTCGACCACTTCGGGGTCCGCCTGCCGGATGAGCGCACGGATTTGGGAGAGTGTCTTGCCCCTCCAGTCGCCCAATTCCTCGATTTTCGCATCGATCAATCGCGCAGGGGATTCGCTTGAAGGGGATTCGCCCGTGGTCGTTGCGGTCTTTTTCATATCGTCGCTCCCCCTCGGCTTCTTTTTCTATGCGTTCGATGGCGTCGCAAGACACTCTGCCAGCGCCTCCGTCAGGCGGTCGAGTTCCGGCTTCGACCCGATGGTGATCCGGATGAAGTCGGATAGGCGCGGACCGGAGAAATGCCTGACGAGCACGGCGCGCTCGCGCAGCGCCACTGAGAGGGCCTGGCCGGTGTGGCCGGGGTGGCGGGCGAAGACGAAGTTGGCGCTGGACGGCAGCACATCGAAGCCAAGCCGGATCAAGGACGCGGTCAGGCTCTCGCGATTGGCGATGATGGCCGATCGCGTCTCTTGGAAATAGGCTTCGTCCTGGATAGCGGCGATGGCGCCCGCCTGAGCCGGGCGCCCGAGCGGATAGGAGTTGAAGCTGTCCTTCACCCGCGTCAGGGCTTCGATCAGCGCCTGGTCGCCAATCGCGTAACCGACGCGGAGGCCGGCGAGCGCGCGCGATTTCGACAGGGTCTGGACCACCAGCAGATTGGGATGGTCGCGGATCAGGGGAATGGCGCTGTCCGCGCCGAAATCGACATAGGCCTCGTCGATCACCACAGGCGCATCGGCCCGCGCGCTCACGAGCCGTTCGATCTCCGCCTGCGGCAGCGCGATCCCGGTCGGCGCGTTCGGGTTGGGAATGATGATGGCGCCGCCCCGGTCGAGATAATCGGCGATGCGGACGCGCATCCCGCCGTCGAGCGGGACCGTCTCATGCGCGATGCCGAACAGCCGGCAGTAGACGGGATAGAAGCCGTAGGTGACGTCGGGAAACAGCAGGGGCGCGGGCTGCTTCAGCAGCGCCGCGAAGGCATGGGCGAGCACCTCGTCTGAGCCGTTTCCGGCAAAAACCTGTTCGGGCGCGACGCCGTGATGCTCGGCCAGCACCTCCCGCAGCCGCGTGGATTGTGGGTCCGGATAGAGGCGCAGCGTCTCGGTGGCGGCGGACCGAATGGCTTCGAGCACCATTGGGGACGGCCCAAACGGGCTCTCATTGGTGTTCAGCTTCACCAACCCTGGAATCCGGGGCTGTTCGCCCGGCACATAGGGCGACAGACCCCGGGCAAGCTCCGACCAATAGCGGCTCATGCAAGCCTCTCCCGCTGCCATGTCCATCGCGTGATGAGGGTTCGGACTCCCGCGGTCAAGGTTGAGATCCGTTAACCTTTGGCCAGTGGTTACGGCCGCGATGCTCCCCGATGAGCTGTCCGGGCCGCCGCGATCAGGGCACGCGCCATTTGGAGGAGGATCGCCGTCGCGTCGTCGTCGGCCAGAATCTGGGAGCTGACAAAGGCCCCGTTGATGACCACCGCCAACTGGGCGGCAAGCTCGTCGGGCCGGTCGACCCGCAGTCGCTCGGCGATGCCGCGCAGACGGCGACGCAGTTCCTGCTTGTGCGTTCGGGCGACGATCCGGGCCGGGTGATCCTCGTCGGGGAACTCGGCGGCGACGTTGAGTTGGGGGCAGCCGCGATAATTGGGGCGGCCAACCCGCTCTCCGATCCAGGCCATGTGCGCCGCGAGCTCGGCTTCGCCGTCCTGTCCATGGGGCGCCGCCACGCGATCCCAGCACGCCCAGAAATCCTCGTCCTCCCGCTGCAGAAATGCGGCGATGAGATCGTCCTTCGTGCGAAAGTGACGATAGAGGCTCGTCTTCGCGATGCCTGCCGCCTCGACGACCAGATCGACGCCGACAGCCCGCACGCCCCGACGGTAGAAAAGGTCGGAGGCGATCGCGAGGATCCGCTCGCGCATGTCGACCTGGCCGGTTTCCGCGCTGGGCTGGCCGCCCGCCTGCTCAGTCTTCATGTGCCGCTCTCATGTGTCGTTCTCATGTGCCGTTCTTCTGGCATCGGCAGAGATAGCAGCTTCACGCTTGACGCGCTACAGACCTGTCTGTAACTAAAAGGAACAGACAGGTCTGTAGCGCTGAGGAAAACATGACTGATCAGCTTTTGAGAGCAGAGAGCACCCGGCCGGTGGTTGCGGTCTACGGGGCCTCCGGACATACCGGCCGCTTCGTGGTTCGGGAGCTGTCGCGACGTGGCTTCAGGGCCATCGCGATCGGGCGCGACGCAGCCAGGCTGGCGGCGGCCAACTTCCCCACGGGCGTCAGACAGGTCGTCGCCAGCCTTGAGGATCCCGCCTCGCTCGCCCGCGCCCTTGATGGGGCCGCTGCGATCATCAACTGCGCCGGACCGTTCCTCGATACGGCCGAGCCCCTGGTCTCGGCGGCATTGCAGGCGCGCATCCACTATCTCGACGTGACGGCGGAGCAAGGCAGCGCCCAGGTGACCTTCGCGCGCTATGCCTCGGCCGCCGAAGCGGCCGGCGTGGCCGTCATCCCCGCTATGGGCTTCTATGGCGGTCTGAGCGACCTCCTGGCGACCGCCGCCATGGGCGACTGGACCCGCGCCGATGAGGCGCGCATCGGGATCGCTCTGGACAGTTGGGAACCGACTGAGGGGACGCGCATCACAGGGCAGCGCAACACCGCCCGTCGCGTGACGATCTCCGGAGGGGCGCTGCAGCCGCTGGCCGATCCGGCGCCGAATGCCGTCTGGTCGTTTGCGGAACCCTTCGGCGCACAGGAGATGGTCGAGCTGCCCTTCACCGAGGCGGTCCTGATCGGGCGCCATCTTCAACTGTCCGAACTCCACACCTATCTGAACACGGCGCCGCTGCGCGATCTTCGAGACACGACAACCCCTGCGCCGGTTGCGGCCGACGCCTCGGGACGCTCGGCGCAAACCTTCCTCGTGGAGGTCGAAATCCGCCGGGGAAGCACGGTGCGCCGGGCGGCGGCCCGCGGACGGGACATCTATGCGATCACCGCGCCTCTGGTCGTCGAGGCCGTCGAGCGAATCCTGAGCATCGAGACGGCACAGGGCGGCGTCTTCGCTCCGGGCGCGCTGTTCGACGCCGCGAACTTCCTGGCGGCGCTCGCCCCCGACCTCGTCTTGTCCTGATCAGGGGCTGCGCGGCAGGATCATCGCAGCGGCGGCCACGCAGGCACTTCGCCAGCCGTTTTCGCTGCGCCGGGCGTGTCGAAGAGGCTGCGTGATTTGGGCCGCCATCGCGCGGGATGGCGGTATCGGCAAACACGGTTTCCGTGCCGAGGATTCGGGAGGGGGGCTTCGAAGTTCGGCCAGCGATGGTCAGGCGCGCCAGGACTGCGAGGCCGCGCTGACATCCTCCGCGAGGTAGGCCTGCAGATAGGTCGACAGGTCACGATAGCGGGACTCGCCATTGGCATCGTAAACCCAGAGTTCCGGCTCGTCCTCGAACTCGATCCAGAGCAGGTAGATCCTCTCATAGCTGTACTCGCTGCCGGCAAAGAGGGAGAGCCGTTCTGGCCGGAACAGGGTGGAGGCTTCATTCGGCCAGCCTTCCGCCGCTGCGATCTGCGACTGCTTTATCCCGTAGAGCAGAGCGTCGGCGGCCGTATCGGCTTCCGACCAAAGGCGCTCCATGTCTGCAGCCGAGAGCCAGTCTCCGTGGCTGGCGACCGTCCAGCGGCCACATCGCTCGAAGCGCTCCTTCAGCATGGGGCTGACGGGCCGATAGACGCCGGCTTGCAGCGTTGGAACACCCTTGCTGAACGGCTCGGGCGGCAGCAGCTTCGGGCGAAACGCTTCGTCGGCAGTTTCCCGATATCGAGCCGTCGCCGCGAACGCCATTTCGATCAGTGCCTTGATCACGGTCCGCCTCTCGCTGAGCCAACGCCTTCTTACTGTTACGCGCTCCACCTGTCCCGAAACACACGGAAACACTGGCGCAATGCGTGGGGCCGATTAATCTCGTTTCCGATTGAACCTTTCACGCGCTCGCTGCGACCAACTCTTGCGAGCCGGAATGCCGGGCCTTGAGGGCGATGCATACGGAATCGGACGACGACCTCGTCAAGCGGATCGCCTCGGGCGACCGGCTCGCAATGCAGGTGCTGTTCTCGCGGCACCAAATTCGGGTCTACCGTTTCGTGCTGCGGCTCGTCCGCGACGAGACGATGGCGGAGGATGTGATCAGTGACGTCTTCATGGATCTCTGGCGACAGGCCGATCGTTTCGAGGCACGCGCCTCGGTCGCGACCTGGCTGCTCGCGATTGCCCGCAACAAGGCCTATTCGCTGCTGCGCAAGCGGCGTGAGGCCGGGCTCGACGACGATTTCGCCGAAAGCATCGAGGACGAGGCCGACGACCCAGAGATCGTGCTGCAGAAGCAGGACAAGGGCCTGGCGATCCGCGCCTGCCTCGGCAAGCTCAGCCTTGAGCATCGCGAGGTCATCGACCTGGTCTATTATCACGAGACTTCGGTCGAGGAGGTCGCCCGCATCGTCGGCATCCCCGAAAACACGGTCAAGACGCGCTTGTTTCACGCCCGCAAGAAGCTGGGCGAACTGCTCAAAACAGCAGGCATCGACCGAGGCTGGCCATGACATGCCGATGCGTTTCTCCACTCACACGATCTCGCAGGGAGGTCTGTCATGACTGACAACATCGCGACCGACCCGAAGCGCGTCGAACTCGAGCAGTTGCTGCCCTTCTATGCCAATGGCCGGATTTCGGCGGCCGACAAGCTGCGCATCGAGACGGCGCTCACGGCTGATCCCGAACTGCGCCTGCGGCTCGACATCATCCGCGACGACATGGCCGAGACCATCCTGTTCAACGAGCAGCTCGGCGCGCCGTCACCGCGGGCACTCGATCGTTTGATGGCCGGCATCGAAGCCGAGCCGAAGCAGGCGCCGCTCTTGTCCCGCGCCAGGAGTGGCCTCCTGGGCTGGTTCGGGCAGTGGCTCGCGGCCCAGCCGCCGCGTCGGCTCGCTTACGCCAGCGCCGCGGCGCTGGCGTTGATCGCGCTCCAGGGCGTGGCGATCACCGGCCTTGCCGTACGGGGCGGTGGCGGCGGTTTCGAGACAGCCTCGGTGCCGGGCGTGCAATCCTCTGACCGCTACGTGCTCCTGAGTTTCGCGGCCGAAGCCAAGGCCGGCGACATCGCCGCTTTCTTCAAGCGCTATGACGCTTCGGTGGTCGACGGACCGCGCGCCAACGGCTTCTTCAAGGTCCGCATCGGCGATGCGAAGCTGACACCGGCGCAAGTCGACGCCATCGCGGCACGGATGAAGGCGGAGAGCGCCATCGTCAGCTTCGTTGCGCCTGCACCCTGACACCGCGTCATGCGCCGCCGAAACGACGTTTGTGCTATGATAAGCCCGGAAGAGGGACGAAGGTGATGTCACACTTTGTCGATCGCTTCGTCATGATCCGCGCTGGTCTGCGCCTTCGGCATGGCGCAGCGCTGGCGCTCCTGCTCGGCCTGATCGCCCCCCTCGGGGAGCTCCGCGCCCAGACCTATGGTGCGCGCGACTTCGACTATCCGGCGACGCGGCAGGGCGTCACGCGCGCCCAGCCTGCGCTGCGCAGCCAAACCGCGATTCCGACATCCCGTGAGAGTGCCGTGCCCGGCCGCGCCAATCCCGATCGGGTTGGGCGTGTCGAAACCGGGCGGCCTGGCCGCCCGCCGCGCTATCCAGGGCGAGGTGGTGGCTGGGGTCCTGCCGCGGTCGGCATCGGCGCCGGGATCATCGGTGGCATCATCCTCGACCAGGCGGCGCGGCGGCCGGTCTACGATCCTGATGAGCCCGAGCCGGTTTTGCCGCGTCGGCCGAGGCGGCCGATCATCCTCGATGGTGACGATCTCGACGAGCCGGTGCTGCGGCATCCGCGCCGGCCGGCTCCGGAGCGCGCCGCCGCGCCAGCGCGCCGGACGCCGCCCCCGGTACAGACGGTGCGCCCCGCCCCCGGGCAGCCGCGCATCATCGTCCCGGCCGCGAGCGAGCGCCGTTTCGTGGCCGACGAGATCCTGGTCGAGCTGGCGCCTAATGCTCAAGCCGATGCCGTTCTGCGCCGTCATCGCGCCACCCTGATGTCGAGCCGTCGCTTCGATCTGGCTGGCGTGACCATCATCCGGGCGCGTTTGAACGATGGCCGCAGCGCCCGCACGGTGCTGTCGCAGATGGCGGGCGATGCCCGCGTCGCCAGCGCGCAGCCGAATTACCTCTATACGCTCCAGCAGGATGCGCAGAAGCCGGAAGCGCCCAAGGACGAGGCCGTGCAAGCCGTGCCTGAAGCCGCAAGCGCTGCCAACGAGCCTGTCGTCTCGCTGCCGAAACCTGAGGATGCGGCGCCGGTCCTGGCAGCGCCGCCCGTCATCGCATCGCCCGAATTGCCGCCGGTCGCGCCATTGGTCTCCGTCGCGCCCAAGCGCGAATTGCAGCCGCAATATGTCGCCGAGACCTTGCATTACGATGCGATCCACAAGCTGGCTCGCGGCGAGAAGATCCGAGTCGCGGTGATCGATTCCGGTGCGGATCTGGCTCATCCCGAATTGCAGGGCGTGCTCGCCGGCAGTTTCGATGCGGTTGGCGGCGATACCGCGCCCCATGCCCATGGCACCGCGATGGCGGGCGCGATCATGGCGCAGGCGCAGTTGCAGGGCGTCGCCCCGGCGGCGCGCCTGCTCGCGGCGCGCGCTTTTTCCGGCAACAGTGCGCCGGCCTCGGCCAACGGCACGACCTACCACATCCTCTCGGCGCTCGACTGGGCGGCGGGTGAGGGGGCGCGGGTGGTCAATCTGAGTTTTGCGGGGCCGCAGGACCGCTTGCTGTCGCGTTCGCTCGCAGGAGCCAAGACCAAGGGCATGGTTGCGGTCGCGGCCGCCGGCAATGGCGGCGCGAATGCCGCTCCGCTCTATCCCGGCGCCGATCCCAACGTCATCGCGGTCACCGCGACCGACGCGCAGGACAAGCCCTTCGCGCAGGCCAATCGCGGCAGCTATATCGCGGTCGCGGCGCCGGGCGTCGATGTGCTCGCGGCCGAGCCGGAAGGGCGCTACGCCTTTTCCTCGGGCACCTCGATCGCAGCCGCCCATGTCTCGGGGCTGGTAGCGCTGCTTCTGGAGAAGCGCCCGGATCTCGAGCTGGAAGGCGTGCGCAAGCTCCTGATGGAGAGCGCCATCGATCTCGGCGGCAAGGGCCGCAACCCGATCTTCGGCGCCGGCCGCGTCGATGCGCCTGCCGCCCTGGCGCGGACGCTGCCGGTCTCGGCGGCGAGGCCCTGAGGCATTCAGTTGCCTTCATCCACGGCCGTCATTCCGGGGCTTCGCGTAGCGAAGAGCCCGGAACCCATAACCGCTGTCATTGCCGAACGAGGCGGCTCGGTCGAGCACGCTGTCTTTTCCACCTGCGGTTATGGGTTCCGGGCTCGGCCCTGCGGGCCGCCCCGGAATGACGGCGAGGATGTGCTTTCGGGAAGCCCACGAAAAATAATCGCTTCCCTTTGAACCTCCCGCTCGTCCGCTGCGACCAATGCTCATGGAGGGCGAATGGTTCGCCCCCGACTGGACCTCGGGAGATACCATCATGACCAGCTTCAAGAAGACCGCGACCGCCGCTCTGGCCGCTCTCACCCTCTCCACCGCCATTCTCGCCGGTGCAGGCAGCGCCGAAGCGTATACGCGCCATCGCGGCCATGGCTGGGGCGTCGGCGCCGGCATCGTCGGAGCGCTCGCCGTCGGCGGCCTGCTCGCGGCCTCCGCCAACCGCGCCTATGCCGAGCCCGTCTATGAGGAGGATGCTCCGGTGCGCCGCTGCGAGATGGTCGAGCGCGTCAACCGCTTCGGCGAGGTCGTCGGCTACCGCAAGGTCTGCAGCCTCTACTGAGCCCGCGCTTCACGATGGATCGTCCGATCGGCTCTCTGGGCGAAATGCCGAGGGAGCCGGCGGCGTTTTGCGAAGGAAGCCAGGCTTAGGCCTCCGCAAACTGCTCCAAGGCCGAGGGGCGCGGGCGTTCCAGCCAGAGTGCGATCAAGCGCTCGGCGTTCTCCTCAGGCAGCAAGGTGCTGTCGAACTCGGCGTCGTAGGCGCAATAGGCGTGGATGGCGTGATAGTCCCGACGGGCATCGCCGATCGGTCGATCGGCTCTCGCGATCTCGCGGCGTTCCAACTCCTCCAATGAGCAATGGATGCCGACGAAGAACACGTCATATCCCTTCAGGAGCCGGGCGGTTCGCTGCAGCCACTCGCGATTCTCCATGATGTATTCGACGATGAGATTGTTGCCGCAATCGAGATAGGCGGTCAGCGAACGTTCAAAGCCAGCAAAGAAGACGCCGCGGATCTCGGCCCATTTGAATTCGCCGCTCTTGATGCGAGCGGATGGAAGGACGCCGGCATCCCGCAGATGGTCGATCGAGATGTGCCAGAAGGACTCGCCGATCCTGGCCTGGACAGCGCGGGCGAGGGTGGATTTCCCGCTGCTGGAGGCGCCGTTGAGGAGGATGACCTTTCCGACTGTCACCGTGCTGGGTTCAGACATGTTCCGGTGGCCTCAAAACATTAGGACCGCTGCAGCACTCTTTCCATTGCCGCGGCCAAGCCAGCGGTCGGGCTGCTCATCGGCTTCGGGCCCTTCTTCACGAACCCGGCCGCGCCCGCCATCGACGCCTGGGCCAAAGCGACGATCGATGCGCCGTCATCATAGGCCGCGTCGGCAGCGTTCGCGATGGCTGCGAGATATCCGTCGCTGTCTCCGGCCTTGAACAAGGCCCATGCACCGGCGACGAGGCGGACTTCAACGGAGGCTCTCGATCGCCTGGCCGCTTCGGCAAAGAGTTCTGTCGTCGGCGCCACGGTCGTTTCGACGGCGCAGAGAGCGATGACCTTTCCGCCGACACTCGCCGCCCTCTCAGCCAAGGCGCCGTCCACTCTCAGGACAGGCACGCCTGCAGCCCCCGCGATGGTGGAAACAGTGGGCCCCAGCGTAGAGCAAGTCAGAATGACGGCGTCGGTATCATGACAAAGACCCAGCAGAGCCGAACCCGTCACCTGGACGATCTCCGGAGTGAGGCGGCCAGCTGCTTCTGCCGCCGCGAGAAGCTCCGCCCGCACCTCATGGCGCAGAACCCCCTTGGGGATTCCAAGCGCGTGAGCGGCGGCGTCAAAAACGGCGACATTGCTTTCGGCCGTGTGCAGGCAGGTTATGTTCACGACGTTGTCTTTCAAGGCAGGGCGTATTGCGAGCAAGACCCGACCGGGCTGCCGCTGACTATTCGATTTCTGTGATACGGCAGATCAGGAATTGCTCTGGATGCCGGACAGATCACTTGGCGGCAGGCTCCGGATCACGCGGTTCGATTACCGGCGACTCCGCCCAACACCCCACTCCCGCTTGACCTTCCGCGCCGCTTGCGCCTGATGTCGCGCCATGCGTCGCCCCAAACTCCTCTTCGTCGCCACGGAAGACTGGTTCTTCGCGTCGCATTTCCTGCCGATGGCGCGGGCTGCGCGCGAGCTTGATTTCGACGTCGTCGTCATCGCCCGCGAGCGTCATCACCGCCGCGTCATCGAAGCGACGGGAGCCCGTCTGATCGCGCTGGAGGCTGAGCGCCGCAGCCTCGATCCGCGCGCGCTTTACCGCCAGATCGCGGCGCTGAAGCGCCTGATCGAGGCCGAGCGGCCCGACATCCTGCATTGCATCGCCTTGAAGCCGATCGTGCTCGCCGGCCTCGCCGGCAAGCTCGCGGGCGTCGAGCGCCGCGTCTATGCGTTGACTGGGTTGGGCTTCCTCGGCGCCAAGCAGGGCCTGGTCGCGGGCGCGGCGCGGCTGGCCGTCCGGTTCTGGCTGCGTGCGGCGATCGACGGGCCGCAAACCCGCTTCCTGTTCGAGAACCCCGACGATCCCGTCTCGCTGGGTTTCGATCCGCAGGATGCGAGCAAGGTTGCGATCGTTGGCGGCGCGGGCGTCGATCCCTTGATCCTGATGCCGGAGCCAATGCCGGCGACCCCACCGCTCAAGGTCGCGCTGGTCGCGCGCATGCTCTGGTCGAAGGGCGTCGATCTCGCGGTCGAGGCGGTGCGATTGGCGCGGGCGGAGGGCGCGCGCGTCGAGCTCACGGTGCATGGCGCGCCGGACCCGTCCAATCCCAAGGCGATTCCCGAGGCGACGCTGAAGCGATGGGCGGCCCGGCCGGGCATCAATTGGGCCGGCCCGACACGCGATATCGAGGGCGTCTGGCGCCAGCACCATCTCTGCATCCTGCCCTCGCGCGGCGGCGAGGGTTTGCCGCGCACGATCCTGGAGGCGGCGGCCTGCGGCCGCGCGATCCTGACCACGGATGTGCCGGGCTGCCGCAGCTTCGTCCGCGACGGGCGCGACGGCATCGTGGTGCCCTCGGACGACGCCGCCGCGCTCGCCAAGGCGCTGATTACCTTCGCCGGCGCGCCGGCGCTGGCCGAGCGCATGGGCACGAGCGCGCGCGCAAGGTTGATCGACGGCTATACCGAGCGCGATGTGATGAACGCGGTCAAGGCGCTCTATCGCGGCCTGCTGGACCAGCCGACGACTGAGGTCGCGGCGTGAGCGCCGTAGCCATAGGGCTCGACCGGCGCGGCTTCATCCTGGCGCAGACGCGGTTGCTGCCGGTGCCGCATGCGCCGGAGATTTCGCTCCATGTCGCCGAGGAGGCGACGGAGCTCTGGCAGAAGACCGAGGATGAGCTCGCCACCCTCGGCCTGCCGCCGCCGTTCTGGGCCTTTGCCTGGGCCGGCGGGCAGGCGTTGGCGCGCTATCTCATCGATCAGCCGGGAAACGTGGCCGGCAAGCGCGTGCTCGATTTCGCCAGCGGCTCGGGGCTCGTGGCGATTGCCGCCGCCAAGGCCGGTGCAGCGCGGGTCGAAGCTTGCGACATCGACGCCTTCGCCGGCGAGGCGATCGGCCTCAACGCGCAGGCCAACGGCGTTCACGTCGAGGTTCTGCTCGACGATCTGATCGGCCGCGACGAGGGCTGGGACGTCATCTGCGCCGGCGATGTCTGCTATGAGCGCGCGATGGCGGAGAGCATCATTGACTGGCTCTCGCAATTGCAGGCGCGTGGCGCGACCGTGCTGATCGGCGATCCCGGCCGCAGCTATCTGCCTCGCGACAGGCTGGAGGCGCTGGCGACCTATCAGGTGCCGGTGACGCGCTCTCTCGAGGATGCCGAGATCAAGCAGAGCTCGGTCTGGCGGCTACGGGGCTGACGAGCACACCGGGTCATTTCGGGGCGTCGCCTCGGGTCCGACCTTTGGTCGGCCCAAGGGCAAACTCCGTGGCGAACCCGGAACCCACGACCGGGTGAGACCCCACGACGGCAAGGGTGTATCACCCGGTCGTGGGTTCCGGGCTCAGGCCTTCGGCCTGCCCCGGAATGACGGTGCTGGTTCCATGCGAAGCTTTCCTCACCCGCCATGCTTCTCCAGGAAGGCCTCGACCGACAGGCTGCGGAAATCCGCTAGCGCCGTGCGCAGGCGCGCATGCTCCCAATCCCACCAGGCCAGCGCCAGCAAGCGCTCGGCGATCGGCTCCGGGAAACGCCGGCGGATCGGCCTGGCCGGGTTGCCGCCGACGATGGTGTAGGGCGCGACATCCTTGGTGACGATCGCGCCGCCCGCGACCACTGCGCCGGTGCCGATGCTGCGGCCGGGCAGGATGATCGCGCCATGGCCGATCCAGACATCGTGGCCGATGGTCACCGGCGTCGAACGCCGCCAGGCAAAGAACGCGGCATCGTCCTCCGCATCGTCGAAATAGGCCGAAGCGCGATAGGTGAAATGCGACTGGCTTGCCCGCTGCATCGGGTGGTTGCCGGGGTTGATCCGGGTCATCGCCGCGATCGAGCAGAATTTCCCGATCGTCGTGTAGATGACATTGGAATCGTTCACGACATAGGAGTAGTCGTCCATCGACGACTCGACGAAGGACGTGCGCGCGCCGATTTCGGTGTAGCGTCCAAGCGTCGCCTGCCGCACCTGCGCGGTCGGATCGATCAGAGGTTCCAGTCCCAGTTTTTTGGCCACGATGTCGCTTCCTTCTCAGATCGCTTCAGGATTGCCGGTCGCAGCGCCGGGAGCTCTCATCCTCGTCGTCGGCCCGTCGGGAGCCGGCAAGGACACATTGATGGACGCCGCCCGTGCGGCGCTCGCCGGCGATGCCCGGTTCCACTTCGCCCGCCGCCTCATCACGCGGCCGGCGATGGCGGGCGCCGAGGATCACGACAGCTGCTCCCAAGCCGAATTCGAGGCGGCCGTCACGCGCGGCGAGATGGCGCTGAATTGGGGCGCGCATGGCTTGACCTATGGCATTCCCGCGACCGAACTTTCCGGCATCGCGCGCGGGCAGGTCGTGATCGTCAACATCTCGCGCGGCGTCATTCCGGTTGCCGAGCGGCTGGCCAGGCGGGCGAGCGTCGTCAACATCACCGCCCCTAACGCGGTGCTGGCGAAGCGGCTCGCCATGCGCGGGCGCGAGAGCGAGGCCGACATTGCAGCCAGGCTCGCTCGCGAGGCGCCCTTGCGGACGCAGAGCGCCGAACTGGTGACGATCCAGAACGACCGTACTGTGGCGGAGGCGGCGGCGGAGTTCGTCGCGATGCTGCGCGGGCTGATGGCAGCTGGAACACTCTGAGCCCTCATCCTGAGGAGCCGCAGAGCGGCGTCTCGAAGGATGGCCAGTGAGGCTCGGGTGTCGGCTGGAGCATCCTTCGAGACGCCATTCCTGGCGGAATGGCTCCTCAGGATGAGGGCTGAGGGGGTGGCCAACGCAAGTGGGTCGCCCGACCGTGCCCATCACCCCAGAACGAAACTGTCGAGCAGGCGGAAGCGGCTCTCGCGCGTGTCCTGCTTGAAGAGCGCGATCCGGTCGATCGCGACCGGGGCCGGCGGGACATGTTCTGCATAGGCCTGCGTCAGCGCCTGTTTGACGGTTAAGACCTGCTCGGCCGGTAGCGAGCCGGTCAGCGTCATGTGGAAGCGGAAGGCGTCGCCGACATAAGGGTAGCCATAGGCCTCGAGATAGGCCCGGTGCGCCGGCGTCAGCGGGCTCTTGAGGCGGCGCGCCAGATCGGCCGGGCTCAATGGGGCGCGGAAGGGCTCGAAGGCCTGGACGACGGAGAAGGCGAGGTTCTGCAGCGGCCGGCTCTCGGCTGAGGGCGTCAGTGCCACGAAGGAGCCGAGCGCGGTGACGCTGAGACCATTGAGCGGAACCGCATCCAGCCCCGAGGCGAAATTATGCGTGAAGGCGCGCAACTGGCCTTCCTGGCGGCCGACGGCCAGTTCGAACGGGGCTTTCAGCGTCGCGTGGAAGCCATAGCGCCGGGGCTCGGCGGTGAGCGTCGGCCAGCTTTCCGCATCGCAGCCGGTCGGGACCGTGAAAGGCGCATCCGCAGCCGTGATCGCGTCATAGCCAAGCGTCGCGCTGCCGAAGCGCCAGAGTGCGCTGTCGGCGGCGGGGGCGTAGTAGAGGGCGTAGCGCGGCGCGGTCAAAATGCCCGCTCGCCCTTCGACCAGACGGCGGCGATGACCGGCGTCGCGCCCAGCACCTTGAAGCGCACCAGGTCGGCGCGCAGGCCGGGCTTGAGATGGCCGCGATCCTTCAGGCCGAGGATGTCGGCGATTTTCCAGGTCACCATACCCATGGCTTGCGGCAGGGTGATGCCATGGCTGGCATGGAGCTTGAGCACGGCCTGGAGCAAGCTTGCCGGGACATAATCGGAGGAGAGCCCATCGAGCAGGCCCTTCTCGGCCAGCTCCGCGACCGAGACGCCGCCGGAATGCGAGCCGCCGCGCACGACATTGGGTGCGCCCGCGACCGTGGCGAGGCCGCGCTGCTTGGCGGCTTCCGCGGCCTCGATCGTGGTCGGGAATTCCGAGATCACGGCGCCCGACGCGATGCCGGCCTCGACATGTTCGAGCGTGGTGTCGTCATGGGTCGCGATCGGGATGCCGCGCGAGCCGAACATCTCGACGACGGCGCTCCAGTTGCGCGAGACATTGGCCGCGCCCTCCGACTGGCGGACGACGACATCGGCCTCGAACTCGGCCTCGGTCTTGCCGTTGCCCATGGCGTAGGTCTTGAGATGCTCGATGTTGCGCCATTGCCGCTGGCCGGGCGTGTGGTCCATCAATGAGACGAGCTGGACGAGCTCATCCTCCTGATAGGGCTCGATGTCCTTCAGCAGGTCCGGGCTCGTCAGTTCGCAGCGCATATGGATGCGGTGGTCGATGCGGAAGACGTTTTCGCGCCGACCCTCGGCCAGCGCCTTCATCACATCGGCGAAGATGTCCTTGCGGTAGTCCTTGGCCGAGAAGGGCGTGCCGGCGCAGATCGCGTCATAGACGGTGGTGACGCCGGCCGCCGCCATCTGCGCGTCATGGACAAGCGCGGCCGCAAGCCCGTTCGGCCAGAACACCTTCGGCCGGGGCATGAAGTGCTTCTCGACATTGTCGGTGTGCATCTCGACGAGGCCCGGCGCGACATAGTCGCCGTTCACGTCGATGGCGCCAGGCAGGGATGACTTGCCCTGATCGACCGATGTGATGCCGGTCTCGTCGAAGGCGATCGTGCCGGAGACGACATCGTTCTCGAGGATCAGTTTGGCATTGGTGAGAACGGTTTGCATCAGGCGGCCTTTCTGAAATCGGTGATGTCGAGATAGCGCGTGGCGACGGCCTCGCGCACCGCCTCGTCATGGAAGATACCGACGATGGCGCAGCCCTTAGCACGGGCTTCCGCGATCAGCGCGACCACGATGTCGCGGTTGGCGGCGTCGAGCGAGGCGGTCGGTTCGTCGATCAGCATGATCGGCGAGGGATCGACGAAGGAGCGGGCGATGTTGACGCGTTGCTGCTCGCCGCCGGAGAAGGTCGCCGGCGCGAGCCCCCAGAGCCGTTCGGGCAGGTTGAGCCGCGCCAGCATGGCCTTGGCGCGCTCGCTGGCTTCCACGGCGTCGACGCCACGGGCGAGCAGCGGGTCGCGCACGATGTCGAGCGCCGAAACGCGCGGGATCACGCGCAGGAACTGCGAGACGAAGCCAAGCGTGCGGCGGCGGATGTCGAGCACGGTGCGCGGCACGGCCGAGACGATGTCGATCTGGCGCCCGGCATGGGTGATGGCGATCATGCCCGCGCTTGGCCGGTAATTGCCGTAGAGGATGCGCAGCAGGCTGGATTTGCCCGCGCCCGAAGCGCCCGCCAGCACCAGCGCCTCGCCGGCGGCGACGCTGAAATTAACGTTGTCGAACACCGGCAAGCGGACGCCGCCCTGGTTGTGCAGGGTGAAATGCTTGGCGACGTTCTCGACGTGAATCATCGTGGTCATGATGTCAGTGCCTTGTGCGGGCGGAGTGACGAGGGTGTGACGGGTGGGCGTCACACACTCAGCACCGCCGAAGTCAGAAGCTGCGTATAGGCGTGGTGCGGATCGTCCAGCACCTGGTCGGTCAGGCCCTGCTCGACGACGCGGCCGTCCTTCATCACCATCAAGCGGTCGGTGAGGAGCCGCGCGACCGCGAGGTCGTGGGTGACGATGATGGCGGCGAGGCCGAGATCGCGCACCAGCACGCGCAGGAGATCGAGCAGGCGGGCCTGCACGGAAACGTCGAGGCCGCCTGTCGGTTCGTCCATGAAGACGAGGCGCGGTTCGGAGACCAGCACGCGGGCGATCTGCAGGCGCTGCTGCATGCCGCCCGAGAACTGACGCGGCCGGTCGTCGATGCGGTTCTCGGCGATCTCGACGCGCTGGAGCCAGTCGAGCGCGCGCTCGCGGATCTTGCCGTAATGCCGGTCGCCGCGATCCATCAGGCGCTCGCCGACATTGCCGCCGGCCGAGACATCCATGCGCAGTCCGTCGCGTGGGTTCTGGTGGACGATGCCCCAGGCGGTGCGCATCAGGCGGCGGCGCTCCTGCTCGGCCACCGAATAGATGTCGAGCGGCTGGCCCGAGCCCCGGAACAGCACCTCGCCCTCGTCGGGCCGATCGATGCCGGCGAGGCAGCGCAGCAAGGTCGACTTGCCCGAGCCGGATTCGCCGACGATGCCGAGCACCTCGCCCGGCCAGAGGTCGAAGGAGACGTCTTGGCAGCCGATACGCTCGCCATAGAAGCGGCTGACGCCGGCAACGGAGAGCAGCGGCTCGGGATCGAGCGCCGCCTCGGGGGGAGAAATGTGGACGGTCATGGGTTAGCTCCCGGCGCGCAGCGCTCCGCCGTCATGCTCGCCCTTGTGGCGAGCATCCACGTCTTGAACACCGCTCTCGCTTGAAGAAGACGTGGATGGTCGGGACAAGCCCGACCATGACGGAAGTGGGTGGGAACAGCGTGGGTACTCACGATTTCACCTCCTCGACCAGATGCAGTGCCGAGGCGTCGGCCAGCATCGTGCCGCGATGGCCTGCCTCCCGCCGCGTCTCGCAATGATGGCTGTCGGAGCAGACGAACATGCGACCGCCCTTGTCGTCGGTGACGACCTCGTCGAGATAGCTGTCGGTCGCGCCGCAAAGCCCGCAGGGCTCGTTCCAGCTCTGGATACGGAAGGGGTGGTCGTCGAAATCGAGGCTCTTCACGCTGGTATGCGGCGGCAGGGCGTAGATGCGCTTCTCGCGACCGGCGCCGAAGAGCTGCAAAGCCGGCGACATGTGCATCTTGGGATTGTCGAATTTCGGGATCGGCGAGGGCGCCATGACATAGCGGCCATTGACCATGACCGGGTAGTCATAGGTCGTGGTCACCTCACCGAAGCGAGCGATGTTCTCGTAGAGCTTGACCTGCATCAGCCCGTATTCGGCCCAGGCGTGCATCTTGCGCGTTTCGGCCTCGCGCGGCTCGAGCCTGCGCAGGGGCTCGGGCGTCGGCACCTGATAGACCATGATCTGGCCGGCCTTGAGCGGCGCTTCCGGGATGCGGTGGCGGGTCTGGATGATCGTCGCCTCCTCCGTCGCCTCGGTGGTGCGGGCATCGGCCGTGCGCTCGAAGAAGCGCCGGATCGAGACGGCGTTGGTGGTGTCGTCGGCGCCCTGGTCGATCACCTTCAGCGTGTCGTCGGGCCCGATGATCGCGGCCGTGACCTGGATGCCGCCAGTGCCCCAGCCGCGCGCCAATGGCATCTCGCGTGAGCCGAACGGCACCTGGTAGCCCGGCACCGCGACGGCCTTGAGCAAGGCGCGACGGATCATCCGCTTGGTCTGCTCGTCGAGATAGGCATAATTATAAGCCGGCTTTGCATCGTCGGCCGGAAGCGTCTGATGGGCGTTCATTCGGCTGCCTCCGGCAGGGTCTCTTGCTCGCGCGCCAGTCGCTGCTCGCGCTCGCGGGTGATGCGGCGGATCAGTTCGAGCTCGCCCTGGAAATCGACGTAATGCGGCAGCTTGAGATGCTCGACGAAGCCCGCCGCCTCGACATTATCGGAGTGGTAGAGCACGAACTCGTCCTGCTGGGCCGGGTAGTTGGCGGCCTCGCCGAATTCGCGGCATTTCAGCGCCCGGTCGACCAGCGACATCGACATCGCCTTGCGCTCGGAATGGCCGAAGGAGAGCCCGTAGCCGCGGGTGAATTGCGGGGCGACATCCTTCGAGCCCTGGAACTGGTTGACCATCTGGCATTCGGTCAGGGTGATCTGGCCGAGATCGACGGAAAAGCCGAGTTCCTCCGGCACGAATTCCACCGAGACCTCGCCGACCCTGATCTCGCCGACGAAGGGGTGGTTGCCGCCATAGCCGCGCTGCACCGAGTAGCCGAGCCCGAGCAGGAAGCCCTCATCGCCGCGCGCCATCGCCTGCAGCCGGACATCGCGATCGGCGGGGAAGGAGACCGGCTCGCGGGTGAGGTCGAAGGGGCGCGGATCGCCCTCGGGCGGTGCCTCCGCCTCCATCAACCCCTCCGCGCCGAGAATGTCGGGCACGCGCGGCATGTGGGTGTCGAGGGCCGTTGCGGCCGGGTGGGCCTCGCCGGCCGAGCCATTGGCCTCATCCATCAGCGCGAAATCGAACAGCCGGTGCGTGTAGTCATAGGTCGGGCCGAGCACCTGTCCGCCCGGCAGGTCCTTATAGGTCGCCGAAATCCGCCGCCGGATCGCCATCTCAGCGGTATCGACCGGCTCGGAAGAGCCGAAACGCGGCAGCGTCGTGCGATAGGCCCGCATCAGGAAGGCGGCCTCGATCGCGTCGCCCTGCGCCTGTTTCAGCGCCAGTGCCGCAAGGTCGAGGTCGTAGAGCGAACCCTCGTTCATGACGCGGGCGCAAGCGAGGCCCTGCTGCTCGCGGATCTGCGTAACCGTGAGCTCCAGCACAGCCTCATCGCCGCGCCGCGCTTCGGCGACAAGATCATGCGTGGCGAGGATCGCGGCCTCGCCGCCTTTGACCGCGACATACATTAAGCCATCTCCTCGATCTGCGTGGTGCGCGGCAGGCCGATCAGGGCGTCGCCGCAGCTGAGAATGAGATCGACGCCGAGCGGGTAGAGCTCGGCATTGGCCGCGACCTCGGCCCAGAAGCCGGGGCGCAAACCCTGCGGGGCGATGCTGCGGCTGCCGGCGATGCCGGGACCGCTCAGGGTCACGCTCCCGCCGCCGGTGAGGGCGGCGCATTGCACGAGCACCGTCGCGGAACGGTCGGGGAACTGGTCGTGGCCGTGGTCGAAGGCGGCGAGTGGCGGGGTCGCACTCGCGCCGTCGATGACCGCGAAGACCGCCCCGGCGGGAGCGTCGAGGATCGCCGCGCCGCAATGGAAGCGCAGCCAGGCGCCGGCCGGCCCATCGCGCAGCTGTTGCGGCAGGAAGATCGGCGTTTCGTAATCGGCCAATGTCAGCAAGGCGGTCGCGGTCGCGGCGCAAAGCCCGTCCGGCGGCAGGATCGCTCCGGACACTCTCTGCAGGGTGCCGGGCTCGGACAAGGCCGCGAGCACGGCGCGAAAGGCGGCTTGCGACTGGAAGACCGGATCCGTGAAGCCGGCTGCGATCAGGTTTTCGGTCTGCATCACGCGCCCCTGACCAGAGTGAAGAAATCGACCTTGGTCGCGGCCGCCTTGCGCGAGGCGTGGTCGCGCGCCGCGGCCTGCGTCGCAGCGAGCTGCGTCACGCCGGCGAGAAGCGCGCCATCGGCAGCCTCGCTCTGCAATCTGGCGTCGAGGATCGCGGCGAGGCGCGCCTTGCGGCCGTCGCGGCCGAGCGCATAGGAGAAACCCATTGCGCCATTCTCCAGCCTGACGACGCAGCGCGTCACCGTCGCCTCGCCGAGGTTGAAGCGCCGCCCGGCGCCTCCGGCGCGACCCTCGACCATCACCGTGCCGGTCTCGGGCGCCTTGAGGATTTCATGGGCCGGCAGCGCGGCGCCAACCAGCGTCTCGATCTCACTGCGCGAGGCGCGGGCGAGGATCGCCATCCAGCGTTGCCGCGCGCTCGTCTTGTCCGGATCTGTCTCGGTCATCATCATGCGCTGTCTGGTCACTCGCTAATGTCTAGACTATGATAGGCTGGTTGCCGGGAAAAGTCTATACATTTTGGATGAAATTTTGATGACGAGCGCTGCGCCGGACCTGAACGAGACCGTCGAGGAACACGGCACGGCCTGGCGTCGCATCGCGGGTGAGCTCGAAAGCGCGATCGGCCGTGGCGATTACGCCGTCGGGGATACGCTGCCGGCCTCGGTCGTGCTGGCTGAGCGCTATGGCGTGCATCGCCACACCGTGCGCCAGGCCTTCCGCCATCTGGCCGAGCAGGGGCTGGTCACGGTCGCGCGCGGCCGCGGCACCCAGGTCAGCGCGCGGCGCGTGCCCTATCCGATCGGCCGGCGTGTCAGCATGCGCAGCAATTTCGGCAAGCTCGGCATCGTCGGCTCAAGCGAGGCGCTGTCGACGGCGATGGTGACGGGCGATGCCGAGACCTGCGCGCAACTCGGCCTGGAGGCGGGCGCGCCGCTGTGGCGGGTTGAAGGCCTGAGCCGTGCCGACGGTACGCCGATGGGGACAGGCACGCATTGGCTCTCGGCCGAGCGCTTCCCGGATTTCGACCGCGTTTTCCGTGAGGCGAGCGCCTCGATGACGGCGGCGTTCAAGGCCGTCGGTATCGACGACTATGTCCGCCTCTCCACACGCTTGACCGCGCGGCTCGCCAGCGAGCGCGAGGCGCTGCTGCTCGAGATCGCGCCGGGTGCGGCCGTGATGGTCTCGGCGGCGATTGACGCCTTGCCGGACCTGACGCCGATCCATCTGGTCAACAGCGTCTTCGTCGGCGAACGCATGGAAATGGTGGTCGAGCCGTTCAAGGAGTGAGGGCTGCGGCCCGTCATGCTCGGGCTTGACCCGAGCATCTGTGAAACCAGCGTCCTTTGGTCGCGAGATTCTCGGGTCAAGCCCGAGAATGACGGAAGGGGCGCGTCGTCCTCACACCGCCCGTTGCCCGATGATCGCGAAGCGCAGTTTGCTGGAGAGGAAGTCGATGGCGGTCACGGCGGCCAGGATCAGCAGGATCAGGAAGGAGACCTGCTGCCATTCCAGCGTGCGGATGGTCTCGGCCAGGTAAAGCCCGATGCCGCCGGCGCCGACAATGCCGATGATGGTCGAGGAGCGGGTGTTGGATTCGATGTAGTAGAGCACCTGGCTCGCGATGACGGGGAGCACCTGCGGAATCAGCCCGAAGCGGATCTCGTGGAGCTTGCTGCCGCCCAGTGAGGTCACGCCCTCGACCGGCTTGCGGTCGGCCGATTCGATCGCCTCGGAGTAGAGCTTGCCGAAGGCGCCGAGATCGCTGGTCATGATCGCGAGCATGCCGGCGAAAGGTCCAAGGCCCACGACATTGACCCAGATCAGCGCCCAGATCAGCGCATCGACCCCACGCACCGTGTCGAGCGAGCGCCGCGCCAGGAAATGCACGACGCGGTTGGCGACGACATTCTTGGCGGCGATGAAGCCGAGTGGAAAGGCGAAGATCGCGGCCAGGATCGTGCCGAGGAAGGCGATTGCGATCGTCTCGAACAGCGCCTTCACGAAGAGCAGGGCGCGTGCCAGCGAGCCGGGGTCGGGCGGCAGCATCAGGGCGACGAAGATGCCGAGATTGTTGAGGCCGTGGATGATCTTCCAGATCGAGACCTCGAGCGTCGTCAGCCCGTAGAGGAACAGGCCGGTGAGACCGACGATGACGGAGATCGTGATCAGGCGCGTCTTCAGCGAACCATCGATCGCGGCCTTGTGGCGGGCGACGAGCGCGGTGCGGTCGTTGGCGGAGAGAGCGAGCGTCATCGGCCGTGCTCCAGGCTGAGAAGGGCGTGGCGCAGCCGCTCGGTGCCGTAGTCGATCAGCATCACGGTGACGATGATCAGCAGCAGGATGGCGCTGATGTCGGTGAAGTAGAATTTGCGGATGGCCTCGATCAGGTCCTGGCCGATGCCGCCGGCGCCGACGAAGCCCATGATCGAGGCACCGCGGACATTGATCTCGAAGCGCAGCAGCGAATAGCTGGCGAAATTGGAGAGGACTTGAGGCACCACGGCAAAGCGGATGATCTGCCACCAGCCGGCACCAGTCGCGGTCATGCCATCGACCGGCTTCATGTCGATGTTCTCGACCACTTCGGAGAACAGCTTGCCCATGGCGCCCATGGTGTGGATCGCGATGGCGAGCACGCCGGGCAGCGGTCCCAGACCGAAGGCGATGACGAAGATCAGCGCGAAGACGATCTCGGGGACGGTGCGGGAGAATTCGAGGAAACGGCGGGTGGCGAAGCGCAAGACACGCGATCTGCCGAGATTGGCAGCCGCGACGAAGCAGAGCAGGAAGCCGCCGAGTGTGCCCAGGATCGTGCCGGTATAGGCGATCAGGATCGTTTGCCAGAGCAGCTTGAGCCAGCCCTTGATGCCCCAGAACCATTCGGCCATGTCGGCACCGAACGTTGCGAGGCGCAAGGTCGGCATGGTCTCAAGGATGTATTTCGGGAAGCGCCAGGCGTTCTCGACGAACTTGCCGGGGTCGACCTCGGAGCCGAGCGCCGCGAGCCAGACGCAGACGAGGAAGATCACTGCTCCGATCAGCGTCTGCAGGCGCTTCGCCGACATGGCGCGGCGATAGCTCTCGACATGGGCATGGATCGCAGGGTCGTTGCGGTCGATCGCGAGGGTCATGGTGTTTAAGGTCCGTCGCGGGGAGGTCGTCACCGTCAGAGCGCCTCTCGCGTCATGCTCGCCCTTGCGGCGAGCATCCACGTCTTGATCACCGCATGCGACGACAGGAGACGTGGATGGTCGGCACAAGGCCGACCATGACGGGAAAAGTGAACGGGCGTTCTACGAGGACTTCTTCTTGCGGAGCGCGTCGACGAACTTGTTCAGTTCGATGATCGGGTCGTAGGCCTTGTTGTCGACGGCGACGAGCGGGCCCTGCTTGCCTTCATAGATCTTGTCGAAGGCGACCTTGTCCTTGGTGGCGAGGTTCAGCACCGCGTCGCGGATCGAAGCCTTGAGCGGCTCCGGCAGCTCCGAGAGATAGGCCATCGGCGAGTTCACGATCTGCGCGGACTTGTAGATGATCCGGAAATCCTCGGCCTTGACCATGTTCTTGCGGGCCATGCGCAGGAGGTTCGATTCCTGCTCGTCGTTCCACCAGTTGGCGGCGATGTCGACAGTGCCCTGGCCGAGCGCGATCACGGCGTTCTCATGGCTGCCGGTGTAGACGACCTTGGAGAAATAGGTCTCGGGCTCGATCTTCATGCCGTCGAGCGCGAAGCGCGGGACGTTGTTGCCCGAGGTCGAGTTCGGGTCGACGAGGCCGAGATTCTTGCCCTTGAGGTCTTCGATCTTCTGATAGGGCGAATCCTTCTTCACATAGAAGACCGAGTAATAGCCTTTGGTGCCGTCGAGATTGGTCTCGATCGCGAAGGCGTCGATCTTGGCGCCGGTCATCAGGGCGCGGGCGAAGGAGGAGGGGCCGTACATGCCGATATGGATGTTGCCGGCGCGCTGGCCCTCGATCAGGGCGGCATAGTCGCTGGCGATGCGCAGCGTGACCTTGGTGCCGAGCTCCTTGGCGAGATAGTTGACGAAGGGGGTGTAGCGCTCGACGACACCGGACGCGTTCTCGGCCGGGATGATGGCGAAAATGATCTCGGGATATTTCGCCTTCCAGTCCTGGGCGAAGGCGGGAGCGGCGAGCGAGGCGGCGAAGGCCGCGGTCGCGAGGGTGAGCGTATGACGACGGGTCAGCATGGTGAGCTCCTGTTGCGGGTTCGTTGAGTTTTCTGGGCGGGCGTTCCCGAGCGGGCTGTCCCGGTCAGGCGACGTTCTGCTTGGCGCGCTGGGCCTCGGAGGCCGCGATGGCATCGAGCGCATCGAGCGCCTCGGCGCCGGCATCCTTGGCCTCGATGCCGTAGAGCTCGGCCGCGATCTCGGTGGTCAGAGCGTGGGGCGGGCCGTCGAAGACGATCTTGCCGGCGGCCATGCCGATCAGGCGGTCACAATATTTCGAGGCGATATCGAGATGGTGCAGGTTGCAGACGACGGTGATGCCGTCCTCGCGATTGATGCGGAACAACGCATCCATCACGACCTGGGTGTTGCGCGGGTCGAGCGAGGCGATCGGCTCGTCGGCGAGGATGACCTTGGGCTCCTGCACCAAGGCACGCGCGATGGCGACGCGCTGCTGCTGTCCGCCCGACAGCGTCTCGGCGCGCTGGGCGAGCAGATGGCCCATGTCGAGCCGCTCGAGCGCGGCGATGGCGCGGATCTTGTCGTCCTGAGAGAAGCTCTTGACCAGGGTCAGGGCGGCCGAGCGATGGTTCAGCCGGCCGAGCAGGACATTGGTGAGAACGTCGAGGCGGCCGACGAGATTGAATTGCTGGAAGATCATCGCCGTGTCGCGGCGCCAGGCCCGCAAGGCGGCGCCCTTCAGCGCGGTCACGTCGCGCTCCTCGCAGACGATGCTGCCGCTGGTCGCGTCAGCCAGGCGGTTGAGCATGCGCAGCAGCGTCGACTTGCCGGCGCCGGAGCGGCCGATGACGCCGACCATCTCGCCTTTGGGGATGGACAACGTGACGTTGTCGACGGCGTTCTTGTCGCCGAAGCGTTTGGTCAGGCCTTCGATCCGAAGCATGCCGAATTCCGTTCGTCGGCCAAGCGCAACATCGCCCGGAGCGGCCGAGGGCCGTCCGGGGTCGCGCTTTCGAACGGGATGATCAGCTAGCCAGCGCAGATGACAGGGCGGTGACAGGGGGAGGAGCTGTCCCCGTTTGCTACAATCCCAATCCCGTCAGCCCTGGATGATCCGTCGGCCTGATCCGCCCCTCCCAGCGGAATTTGCGGTCGCTCTCCTCGATAGGCACGTCGTTGATGCTGGCCTCACGCCGGCGCATCAGGCCGTTCTCGTCGAACTCCCATTGCTCGTTGCCATGCGAACGGAACCAGTTTCCGGCATCGTCATGATGCTCATAGGCAAAGCGCACGGCGATGCGGTCATTGTGGAAAGCCCAGACCTCCTTGATCAGCCGGTATGCGATCTCCTTGGCCCATTTGCGTTGGAGGAAGGCGACGATCGCCTCGCGGCCCGAGAAGAACTCGGCCCGGTTCCGCCAGCGGCTGTCGGGAGTGTAGGCGAGGGAGACGCGCTGCGGATCGAGCGAGTTCCAGGCGTCCTCGGCCATGCGGGCCTTCTGGGCGGCGGTCTCGGCCGTGAAAGGCGGCAAGGGCGGGCGTTGCTGCGACATCTCGGCTCCTCCGGTGAAGGGCCGATCAGAGGTGGAAACCGCAGCCCGCGCAACCTCCTCGAAAGCGGGTTCCGCTCAGGCTGGCGCAACACCGCGCAGGAGCATCTCGACGCAGGAGCGGACATAGGCTTTGCGCTCGCTGGCGGGGATGGCGGGCATGCCGAGCAGTCCGCGAAGCTGATGGAAACCGCGCAACATGCCGATGAACTGCTCGGCCATGCGCCTTGCCTGCGCATTGGAGATGTGCTGCGCCAGCCCGTCACGCAGTTGTGATCGCTGCATCAGCAGGGCCGCGAGGTCGCTGATCATGCGCTCGACGCCGGCCTCATAGGCGGTCCGTCCGAGGTCTGGAAAGCGCGCGGCAGCGCTGAGCACCAGCCGGTGAAGATCGAGCGCTGCGGGGTGCAGCATCGTCGCCAGCGTATCCTCGCCGAGGCGGGTCAGGATGCTCGCCAGATCGGCGCCGGCCTTGCGCGGCTTGCGCAGCGGAATCGTCAGCTTTTCAGTGAGTTCGGCGCAGATCGCGCGGAACAGCGCCTGCTTGTCGGTGAAGTGGCTGTAGATGGTCTGCTTGGAGACGCCGGCGCGATGGGCGATCTGGTCGAGGCTGGAGCGCTCGAAGCCCTCGGCCAGGAACATCTCGGCTGCAGCCTTGGTGATGGCGCTGTGCTTGTCGGGTCGCGATAGCTCGGCAGGCATGCGCACATAATCCTGCGCATCCGTCGACGTGGCCCGGAGAGAGTTGGCCTCAGACATGCTTCCGCCCATAAAGGCCCTTATCAGACTGGACCGTCCAGTCTAGGTTAGTGCCGCGATCCCGGAGCGTCCAGTGTCATGAAGCGGTTTGTCCTACTCATCCTGATCGCCGGTCTGGCGGGTGGCGGCTATTATGGCTACCGCAGCTATCAGGCCAGCCTGCAGCCGACGCAGGCCCGTGCGGCTGCTCCGCCGCCGGCCGGCGTGCCGGTCGAGATCGGCAAGATCGAGGTTACGACCGTCTATGAGGAGGTCGAGGCCCTGGGCACGCTCGCCGCCGATGAATCGGTGGTGATCGCGCCCGAGATCGCGGGCCGCGTCATCGCGCTCGGCTTCAAGGAGGGCGAGCGCGTCCAGAAGGGCCAGGAGCTGGTCAAGCTCGACACGGCCATCCTCGACGCCGAACTCAAGCAGTTGCAGGCGGATCTGAGCCTGGCGCGCGACACTTTCCAGCGCAACCAGTCACTGGTGCAGCGCGGCGCCGGCACGCAGGTCGCGCTCGAACAGGCGACCGCCCAGCTCGCCTCCAACGAGGCCCGCGTCCAGCTCTCCCAGGCCAAGCTGGCGCAGTCGACCCTGACAGCGCCGTTCCACGGCGTCGTCGGCCTGCGCTCGGTCAGCGTCGGCGACTATGTCTCGGTCGGCAAGCAGTTGATCACCCTGACCAATATCGACCCGATCAAGGTCGATTTCCGTGTGCCCGAGATCTTCCTCGCCCGGGTCAAGGTGGGACAGACCATTCAGGTGAAGCTCGACGCCGTGCCGGGACGGGACTTTGCCGGCAAGATTTTCGCGATCGACCCGGTCGTTGACGTCAATGGCCGCGCCATCCGCCTGCGCGCCACGATCCCCAATGCCGATCTCTTGCTGAAGCCGGGCCTCTTTGCCCGCATCGTCATCGTCATCGACCAGCGCGAGAACGCCCTGATCATCCCCGAGACCGCGGTGGTGCCCGATGGCGTCGGCAAGATCGTCTACATCGTCGAGAACGGCAAGGCCAAGCGCGTCTCGGTCGAGCTCGGCAAGCGCCTGCCGGGCAAGGTCGAGATCGTGAAGGGGCTGACCCCCCAGATGCAGCTCGTCAGCGCCGGCCAGATGCGCCTGCGCGACGGCGCGACGGTGGCGATCAAGAACGCCCAACCGGCCTTGCAGACCAGCGCGGCCGAAACCGCCCCAGCGAGCGCCCTGCGATGAGCCTGTTCGAGCTCTTCGTCCGCCGCCCTGTCCTCTCGACGGTCCTGAGCCTGCTCGTCATCCTGATCGGCGCCGTCTCCTATACGCGCCTGACGGTGCGCGAATATCCCAATATCGACGAGCCCATCGTCTCGGTGCGCACGACCTATACCGGCGCCTCGGCCGAGATCATCGAGACGCAGGTCACGCAGATCCTGGAGAACTCGATCGCCGGCATCGAGGGCATCGAGATCATCTCCTCGACCAGCCGGCAGGAGAGCAGCAACATCTCGGTGCGCTTCCGCCCGGATGTCGATCCCGATGTCGCCGCCTCCGATGTGCGCGACCGCGTCAGCCGCGTGCGCGGCCGCATGCCCACCGAGATCGACGAGCCGATCATCGCCAAGGTCGAGGCCGACGCCCAGCCGATCATGTATCTCTCGCTGATCAGCTCGCGCCACAACCCGCTCGAACTGACCGATTTCGCCGACCGCTTCATCACCGACCGCGTCCAGAACATCACCGGCGTCGCCGAGGTCCGCATCCAGGGCGAGCGCCGCTACGCCATGCGGATCTGGCTCGATCGCGCCCGGATGGCGGCCTACACCATCACCGTGCAGGAGATCGAGGCGGCGCTGCGGGCGCAAAATGTCGAGATCCCGTCCGGCCGCATCGAGAGCAACAATCGCGAATTCACGGTGCTCTCGCAGACCAGCCTGACAACGCCCGAGCAGTTCCAGCAGATCGTCGTCAAGGACGCCAACGGCTTCCCGGTCAAGCTGCGCGATGTCGCCAAGGTCGAGCTCGGCGCGCTGGCCGAGCGCAACGCCGCCTGGTTCTCCGGCAAGCCCTCGGTTACGATCGGCATCGTCAAGCAGGCAACGGCGAACCCGCTCGACGTCTCAGCCGGCATCCGCGCGGCGCTGCCCGAGATCATCGACGATCTGCCGGATGGCATGGGGATCGAGACCTCCTACGACACCTCGATCTTCATCGACCGTTCGATCGAGGCCGTCTATCGGACAGTCGGCGAGGCGGTGCTGCTCGTCGTGCTGATCATCTTCCTGTTCCTGCGCTCGGCACGCGCGACGCTGATCCCGCTGGTCACGATTCCGGTTTCGCTGATCGGCTCCTTTGCGCTGATGTATGCCTTCGGCTTCACCGTGAACACGCTGACGCTGCTCTCGATGGTGCTCGCCATCGGCCTCGTCGTCGACGACGCCATCGTCGTGCTGGAGAATGTCCACCGACATATCGAGGACGGCATGGAGGCCAACAAGGCGGCGGTGCGCGGCATCAACGAGATCGCCTTCGCCGTCATCGCGATGACGCTGACGCTGGTTGCGGTCTATGCGCCGATGGCGTTCTCGACCGGGCGCACCGGCAAGCTCTTCGTCGAATTCGCCTTGACGCTTGCCGGCGCCGTGCTGGTCTCGGGCTTCGTTGCGCTGACACTGACGCCGATGATGTGCGCCAAGCTGCTCAAGCATGAGAGCTCGCATGGGCGGCTCTACAACCTGCTCGAAGCCGCCTTCGAGGCGATGTCGCGCGGCTATCGCCGCTCGCTGCGGGCGGCGCTCGCGATCCGCCCTGTCATCGTCCTGCTGGCGCTCTGCGTGGCCGGCGGCAGCTACTACTTCTTCACGCATCTGCGCTCGGAGCTCGCGCCGGTCGAGGATCGCGGCACGATTACCGCGATCGGCGTGGCGCCCGAAGGTGCGACGCTGGCCTTCACCGCCGATTATGCGCGCCGCGTCGAGGAATTCTTCTCCAAACTGCCGGAGGTGCAGAACTACCTGGTCATCGTCGGTTTTCCCGATGTGACGCGCGCCATCGCCTTTGCCCGGCTGAAGCCCTGGGAGGAGCGCACGCGCAAGCAGCAGGACATCGTCACCGAGATCAACAGGGGGCTCTCGCAGATCCCCGGCATCCGGCTCTTCGCGACGAACCCGCCCTCGCTCGGCCAGGGCGGCGCCAACAGCAAGCCGGTCGAGTTCGTGCTGCGCTCGTCGGAGCCTTACGAACAGATCAAGGGCTATGTCGACCAGGTTCTGGCGGAGGTCGCGGGCTCGCCGGTGCTGACGAACGTCGAATCCAACCTGATCCTCGACAAGCCGCAGCTCAGGGTCTCGATCGATCGTCAGCGCGCCGCCGATCTCGGGGTCGGTGTCGATGTGATCGGGCGCACCATGGAGACGCTGCTGGGCGGCCGGCAGGTGACGCGCTTCAACATGAATGGCGAGCAGTACGACGTCGTCGTTCAGGTCGCGGGCCAGGATCGCAACACGCCCCAGGCGATGCAGTCGATCTATCTGATGGGCCGCAACGGTGTGACGGTGCAGTTGTCGAGCCTGGTCTCGATCGAGGAGAACGTCGCTCCCAAGGAACTGATCCGCTTCAACCAGCTCCGCTCCGCCACCATCACGGCGGTGCCGGGGCCGGGCTATTCGCTGGGCGATGCGCTCAGCGTACTGGAGCAGGCCTCGGCCAAGGTGCTGCCCAAGACGGTGCAGATCGACTATTCCGGCCAGAGCCGCGAGTTCAAGCAGTCGGGCTCGTCGATCGCGATCGTCTTCCTGCTGGCGCTGGGCTTCATCTATCTGGTGCTGGCGGCGCAGTTCGAGAGCTTCATTGATCCGGTCGTGATCATGGTCTCGGTGCCGCTCTCGCTGACGGGCGCGCTCGCAGCCTTGTACTTCACCGGCGGCACGATGAACGTCTACAGTCAGATCGGGCTGATCACGCTGGTCGGCCTCATCACCAAGCACGGCATCCTGATTCTCGAATTCACCAACCAATTGCGTGAAGAGGGCAAGGAGTTGGTCGATGCTCTGGTCGAGGCGGCGGAGCTGCGCCTGCGGCCGATCCTGATGACGACGGGCGCGATGGTGCTTGGCGCGCTGCCGCTGGCCTTGGCGCATGGCGCGGGCGCGGAAAGCCGCTCGCAGATCGGCTGGGTCATCGTCGGTGGCATGAGTTTCGGCACGCTCTTGACGCTCTATGTGGTGCCGGTCGCCTATACCTATCTGGCGCGGGCGAAGCGCTCGGTGCACGGCCACGCCGTGCACGAGCCGCATCCGGCGCCGGCGGAGTGACGATCGCGCGCTTGCGCGTGGATCGTCATCCTCGGGCGGAGCCCTCGGGTCCGATTTTCGATCGGCCCGAGGATAAACTCCGCGAAGACCCGGGGATCTCTCCCAGAGAAGACCCGGGGATCTCTCCCAGAGAAGACCCGGGGATCTCTCCCAGAATGGAACGCCTGTGACATGAGATGCTCGGGTCAAGCCCGAGCATGACCGTGAGACCTTACTGCAGCCGCACCGACACGCTCTCGCTCGCGCCGGTTCCGTCGATCACCGAGATTCGGACGAATCCTCTTCCGGGTGGCTGCCAGGCAGCTTCACGGCGACGGGTCAGCTCCAGCACAGGCGCGCCGTCGACCAGCCAGGTATAGGGCGGCGCACCACCCGCGACCTTGAGGTTGAGCTGGCTGCGGCCGTCAAGCGCCGAGGCCGCGAGATCGATGCGCGCACCTTCCGGCGGGAAGGCGAGCTTCAGCACCGGCGTCGTCATCGCGGCAATCGTCTTGGGCACGTCCTGGCGCAGATGGCGCAAGGGCGGCGGCAGATGCGCGGCGGTCGCGATGATGGCATTGGGCGGCTGCGGGAAGGGGCGGGGATCGATGCCGGCCCGGGCGAAGGCGTCGAACAGGATCGGCGCCGCGACAACGCGTCCGACTAGCCCCGGCACCGCGCCGTTGTCGGCCCGTCCGACCCAGACGCCGATGGTGTGCTTGCGGTCGAAGCCGACCGCCCAGGCGTCGCGATAGCCATAGGATGTGCCGGTCTTGTAGGCGATGCGACCGGGCAGGGCGTTCTGAGGCGCGGGCGCGCCGAGCAGCGTATCGGTGACATACCAGGCTGCGACCGGGTCGACGAGGCGAGGCGCGGGCTCGCTCGCCTGGCTCTCTGTCTTCAGCCGCAGCGGCATCATCTCGCCGCCGCGGGCGAGCCCGACATAAAGCCGCGTCAGATCCTGCAGCGTGATCCCCAAGCCGCCCAGACCGACGGCCAGGCCTGGTGCGCCGCCTTCCTTCGGCATGGCGATGGCCGCGCCGGCGTCGCGCAATCGCGACAGGAAGCGCTGCGGCCCGAGCGCGGAGAGCAGCTCGACGGCGGGCACGTTGAGCGAGAGCTGCAGGGCTTTTCGCGCGCTGACCATGCCCTGGAAGCTCAGGTCGAAATTCTCCGGCACATAGATGCCGTAGCGCGCCGGCCTATCCTCCAGCATCGTCTCGGGGTGGGCGATGCCGTTATCGAAGGCGAGCGCATAGATGAAGGGCTTCAGCGCCGAGCCGGGCGAACGCAGGGCCCGCGTCAGGTCGAGCGAACCGGCGCGCTCGGCGGCGAAATAATCGACGCCGCCGACCGAGGCGCGGATCTCGCCGGTCTCATTGTCGGCGACGAGGATGGCGATCGAGACCTGGGCTGCGAGCCCTGTACTGCGCTCGCGGGCGAGGTTCTCCAGATTGGCCTGGAGGCGGCCGTCGATGGTGAGCCTGTGGGCGTGGGCGTCCGGGGCCTCGGCCACGACCTGCTCGGCGACATGGGGGGCAAGGTTGGGGAACGGCCTGCGCGTCGTCGGGATCGGCTCGTCCCGGGCTGCTGCGACTTCTGAGGCCGTCGCCAGCCCCGCCGCCTCGACACGCGCCAAGACCCGCTCGCGGGCTTTGCGGGCGGCCTCGTTGAGGCGGTCGGGTCGACGCGTTTCGGGCGATTGCGGCAGGGCGACGAGGAGTGCCGCTTCCGCCGTCGAGAGGCGCTTCGGCTCCTTGCCGAAATAGGCGAAGCTCGCGGCGCGTACGCCTTCGAGATTGCCGCCGAAGGGGGCGAGCGTCAGATAAAGGTCGAGAATGCCTGGTTTGTCGAAGCGGCGCTCGAGCTCGATCGCGCGGATGACCTGGCGCAGCTTGGCGGATAGCGAGCGCTCCTCGCGCGGCTCCAGCAGGCGCGCGACCTGCATGGTCAGGGTCGAGCCGCCGGAGATCACGCGCCCGCTCAGCAGCATCTGGCCCGCCGCGCGGGCAAGCCCGAGCGGATCGATGCCCCAATGATTGTCGAAGCGCTTGTCCTCATAGGCCTTGAGCATGGCGAGATAGCGCGGATCGACATCGTCGACGGTGACCGGGAGCTTCCAGCGCCCGTCATCGGTGAGGAAGGGCCGCAGCAGCTTGCCCTCGCGGTCGAGCACGACGGTCGAGCGATCCGAGGCGGCGGCGAGGTCGAGCGGTGGCAGGGTCGAGGCGTAGGCGAGGAGGGCGGTGGTGGCGGCCGTTGCGACGAGCCCAAGAGCGGCTGCGGTGATCTTCAGCTTGCGAAAGCGGCGGGTGCCTATCCCTTCTCCCCTTGCGGGAGAAGGTGGCAGCGCGAAGCGCTGACGGATGAGGGAAGGGAATGTGGCGCTTTTCGTCATGGTCGGGCTTGTCCCGACCATCCACGTCTTTCCTTTGGCGAGGGTGGTGTTCAAGACGTGGATGCTCGCCACAAGGGCGAGCATGACGGAAGATGTCTTGCCTTCCCTCACCCCAACCCTCTCCCGCACCAAAGTCGGGTGTTCCCGACTTTGGCATCCATCTCTGCCCATCTCGGGCAAGCCCGAGATGGGTGGGAGAGGGGGCTCGGTTGCGCTCGTCTCGTCGCCCTGTGCCTTCACGGCGAAGCCTCTACCGCGCCGACGAAATATCCACCGTTCCGAACGCGGTCCGCCCGAAACGATCCGGCCTGTACATGTCCTCGATTACGCCCGCCGGCGCGACATAGCGGCCGGGCGAGACGGCCCGGACGATATAGGCGACGGTAAAGGCGAGCTTCTGGCTCGAGCTGCCGTCGCGATCGAAGGCCGCGACATAGCGGTCGTCGCGGGCTTCCGTGTGCACCGGCGTCACCTCCTGCTTCAGCCAGTCGAGCCCGGCGACGGAGGCGCCCTCGGTCAGGTTGGCGTTCTCGATCTCGAGCCCGGCAGGTACGGGATCGACCAGCAGCACCCGGCCGTAGCGCAAGGCGGGTTCGGTGACGTTCAGCGCCACGACATAGCGCTCGTTCTGGCGCAGCCGCGCCGGATCGGCCTTCTCGCCCTTCATCGTGTAGATCACCCGCTCCAGGCCGAAGCCCTGATTCAGCGCCGGCTCCGCGCCGGTCGGAATGCCCGAGACGGTGATCACGGCCTGTGCCGAGGCGGCGCCTGGATTGGCGACGGTCAGCGGCTTGGCCTCCAGCGCTTCGGCGGAGATGGTGCGGTAAAGCGGTCCCTTGCGCTCGGCGCCATCGACCGTGAGCGTCATGCCCTCGGCGTCCTTGGCCAGCGCCTGGGCGGCGACGACCATCCACATCTGCTCCTGCGTCGAGGTGTAGCGCGCGCCGCCGCGCGCCGTGTCGACGATCGCAGCCGCGCGGGTGATGTCGGCGCGCTCGCCATTGGCTTCGGCGATCAGGGCGAGCACGCCCGCCCCGTCGCGCAGGCGCGTGCCGTAATCGGGCCGCGAGAGACCGTCGTCGCGCGCATCCTGCAACAGGCCGAGCGCGCTGGTGAAGGCGGCACGACCGCGGCCGCGATCGCCCAGCGCCGAGAGCGCGGCGCCGATCTGCCCGCGCGCCAGCGGCGTCGCGAAATCGGCGAGCTTGTTGTCGGCGAGATAGCGCAGATCGCCCATCACCGGCCGGCCGTTGCGGGCGAGCACATAGAGCGCATAGGCGATGCCGGCGGCCTCCTCCTTGTTGATCTCGCTGGTGTTGACGACCTGGTTGCGCAGGCGGTCGAGAGCGAGGTTGAAGGCGATCTGCGGCACCTGGAACTGGCGCTCGCGGGCCCGCGTCAGGAAATCCGCGACGAAGGCGTCGAGCCAGAGATCCTCGCCGCCGACGCCCCAGAGCCCGAAGGAGCCGTTGGCGCCCTGGCGGGCGAGCACGCGCTCGATCGCGCCATTGACGCGCTCATCGGCGTTGGCGTCGAGCGCGAGATTCTCGAGCGTGGCGAGCTTGTTGACCGAGAGCAGCGGCAAGGCGCGGCTCACCGTCTGCTCGGTGCAGCCATAGGGGTAGCGGTCGAGCGCCTTCAGCAGGGCCGGCACGTCGAGTGAGGCGAGTGGCGAGACCGAGACGGAGACCTGCCCGGAGTTCGGCACGAGATCGGCCATCAGGTCGGAGGAGACGGTGATCGAACCGCCATTGCCGGGAATCGGCCGGACGATGCGCCGCGCGATCGTATTGGCCGAGGGCTGCACGCGCACGGCGAGGTTCTGCACCGTGCCGATGCCTCCAGGCCCGGTGATGCGGACATCGAATTCGGCACGGCCGAGACCCGCCGCCGTGACCGGGATGGTGAGCTCGCTCTTGGCGCCGGCCGCGAGCTGGAGCGTTTTGCGCGTCGCGTCGGCGGCGACCAGCACGGGGCCCCGCACATCGAGATCGACGACATAGGGTCCGGCCGGGCCCTCGACATTGTTGATCGCGAGATGGAAGCGCGACTGGTCGCCGATGGCGAGGAAGCGCGGCAGCGTCGCCTGCGCGACGATCTGGTCGCGGATGATCACGTCGGCGCTGGCCTGCCCGGTGCGCCCGGCCGACCATGCCACCGCCATGACGCGGACCGAGCCGTTGAAGGCCGGCAGGTCGAAATCGACCTTGGCCATGCCGTCGGCGCCGACCTTGACCACGCCGGAATAGCGCGCGAGCGGTTCCTGCGTCGGCTTCTCGCCCTGAGCCGTGGGCGCGCCGTCGCCGCCGGTGCGGATCGCGCCGCGTACGCCCTGCATGCCGTCGATCAGATAGCCGTAGAGATCGCGCAGTTCATGGCCGATCTGGCGTTGACCGAAGAAGAACTTGCTCGGATCGGGCGATTCAAAGCGGGTCAGGTTGAGGATGCCGATATCGACGGCGGCGACCGTGACGAAAGCGTCCTCGCCCGCCCTGGCGCCGGTGACCTTGACCGGCAAGGACAGCGTCGTCAGCGGGCGCACCAGGGGCGGGGCGCCGAGATCGATGGCGAGCGTGCGGTTCTCCTTGCCGATCGCGAACCAGGACAGGCCGATGGCGCGGCCAGGCAGGCGCTGGGCGGCAGTGTCCATCGGGCGGTGAGCCAGCACGACGAGATAGGCGCTCGCGCCCCATTCGGCCTTGACGGGGATCGAGGCCGTTGCGCCACCGGCCGCGACGTCGATGGTGCGGATCTCGTTGACGCGGTCGCTGATCACGGCGAGCGTCGCCTTGCCGGCGAAGCGCGGCGCGAGGCGTACCTGCATGGTCTCGCCATCGGCATAGGCGTTCTTGTCGAGCGCGACGTCGAGGACATCGGGCGTATCGGCGGTCTTGTCGGCCTCGTAGCCGACGGTGAAGGACAGCGAGCTCTCGGTGGAATCGGGGCCGTCGGCGGCGACGTCGAGGCGATAATTGCCCCATTGCACCGCGGCCGAGATCGAGGCGGCGGCATTCGCGCTGACCGCGACCTCGCCATCGGCGACGCGGCGGGTCTGCTTCACGCCCTCAAAATTCCAGCGCCCGTCCTGGAAGAACCATTGATAGTTGCGGGTGACCTTGGACAAGGTCCATTTCACGCCGGGCCGCGCGAGGCGGCGGCCATCGCCATTGGCCATGATGACCTCGAAGCCGGCGGTCTGGCCATTGCCGAGCTCGCCATCCTTGAACAGCGGCTTGATGCCGAGCGCCGCGCCCTTGGGCACGATCGGCAGCGTCACCGAGCGGGCAATGGCGCGCCCCCCGGGCTCGCCGACGCGGATGGTGAATTCGGCCTCGAGCGGGCGGTTGGTCTCGGGCTGGGCGACCGGGTTCGAGACCGTGACCTTGCCTGAGGCGTCGGTCGTGGTGCTCTCCTCGAAATCGGTCTGGACCGGCTGGAACTCCTCGTCGGTGAGGCCGACCTGATAGCCGGCGAAGCCGGGGATCGCGCTTTGGGCGGCGGCGCGGATCGTCATCGAACCGTTGACGTCGAGCTCGGAGCCCGGCGCGCCATAGAGATAGCGCGCATTGACGTCGATCTCGGCGGGCTCGCCCGCCTGCAGCACCGGGGTCTTGGGCGTGAGCGTCAGTTCCAGGCGCTCGGGGACATAATCCTCGACCAGGAAGGAGGCCTCGCCGATCGCGGGGCCCTTCGGATCGGCATAGGCCTGGACACGCCAGGTGCCAGTCTGCGCGCCCGAGAGCAACGGGATCGAATGGGCCCGGCCGCCGGCGCCCTGGTCCTCGACCTGGCGGCGGCGATATTCGACGCCGTCGGGCCGCTTGACCACGATGGTCAATGGCAGGCCGGTGACGGCCGCGCCCTTGGCATCGCGCAGGAGGCTGGTCAGATAAACCGTCTCGCCGGAGCGGTAGACGCCGCGCTCGGTATAGAGATAAGCGTCGAGGCCTGAAGGCGCGACGCGGCCCTTGACGCCGCGATCGGAGAGATCGAACGCCGTCTGCTTCAGATCAAGGAAGCCGTAATCCTCGCCCAGCAGCGCCGTGACGAGGCCCGGCGCATTGCCGCCCTGGCCCTTGCCCAGCCCGGCATCGAAGCGGGCATAGCCATTGGCGTCGGAGCGCACCGTCCCCAGCACCTCGTTGTTGCGGGCGAGCAGCCTGAGTTCGGCATTGGCGACGGGGGCGGCGTCGGCGAGCGAGCGCACCAGCACATGCACGCCGTCGGGCCCGGAGAAGGAGGTCAGGCCGAGGTCGGAGACGACGAACCATTGCGTCGCGCGCGTCGTGCCGTCGTCATAGTCGCTGTCGGAATCGGTCTGCGCTGCTGCTACCTTGCCGCCGGTGGGCTTGGCGAACATCACATAGACGCCGGGCTGCAGGCGCCCGACCGCCTCGATCACCGGGAAGGCTGTGATCACGTCCTTGTTCAGTTCGGACTTCACCTCCATCGAGCCGGTCCAGACGCTCTGGCCCTTGTCGCTGGCGATCTGCTTTGAGGCGTAGGAACCGAGCTGGCCAAGGAAATCGTCGGAATGGACCGAGTTGATCAGGTTGCGGTCGCCGATCCGCATGACCTCAAGGTCAAGCCGGTCGGCATTGACGGAGACGACGGGAATGCCCTGCTGGCCGGTGCGCGGCAGCACGTAGTTCTTGCCGGTGAAGCGCACCGAAGGCGTGCGGTCGCGGACATAGACCTCGTAATCGGCCGATTTCAGCAGTTTCTCGTCGGGTATGGCCGAAGGCACGCCCTGGCGGATGACGAAGGCGTAGCGCTCGCCATGGCGCAGTCCATCGACGCAGATCTGGCGCTCCTCGGCCGAAACAGCGAAATCGCCCTTTCCACCGGAGATCGCGACATAAGGCGCGAAATCGACGCGGCCGCGCGCCAGCGGCTCGGAGAACTCGAAACAGGCGCGCGGCGAGGCGGCGTCGGCATCGACCTTGTTGGAGAGGATGCGGAAGCCGCGCTTCTCGCGCAGGGATTCATAGGAGGTGCGCAGGCCGGCATTGTCGGCGAGGTCGAGGCTCAGCCGGTAGGTCGTCAGCGCCGGCCGCCAGAGCTCGTTCTTCTCGAAGGTGCGGGCGAGCACGCCGAGCGATGCGGCCTCCTCGGGGCGCGAGCTGGCGCGCTGATAGGCAAGATAGGCGGCCGAGATCGCGCGTTCGCGCAACTCCCAGCGCTCGCGATAGTCGCGCGGCTCGATCGCATTGGCCGCATTCGCCATCAGGCGCCATGCGGCGGCGTTGTTGGGCTCGGCGACGACGGCGGCATTGGCCTGGGGCAAGGCGGAGCGGGCATCGCCGCGGGCGAGTGCGGAGGCGCCGATCCGCAGGGCCTCGCTCGCCTGTCTGCCGCTGACCGAAACCTCGCGCTTCAAGCGCTCCTCCAGCCGCTGCCCGTCGGCGGCGAGGTCGTTGCGGACATAGGCCTTCTGGGCAAGAGCGGGCTGCGCGGCGAGCGCCAGACCGAAAAGCAACGCGAGACGGGCGAGCAGGGTCATGGTCTTACGTCCTCTTCGGTCGAGCTTGCGCGTCAATCTCGGTGCGATCCGCGTCCGCCCGATGACAGCTCTGAGCCCGCGGGCAAGCTAGCATCAGCGCTTGCCGGCGCAATACGAAAGGTGCGGACTGCCCGATGAGGCGGGCTCTTGCTTGATCTTGCACCCGATCTTGTTCCGCTTCGTCATCGCAGTTGCGGGCGCGCGCGATCTGACGCTCAATGCGGCCTCCTTGCTGGGGCGGAGGCATGCAATGGCGAATGCGATCAGAACCCGTTTCGGGCGGGCCGTGGGGTTGCGGTTGGCCCTGGCCGCTCCTGCTTTTGCGTTCCTGCCGTCGATGGCGCTGGCGCAGACTCCCGCTCCGGCGCCCAACCCCCAGCTTGCGGCGGCGCAGGCGAGTTTCGAGGCGCTGCCCGAGGCCGAGCGCAAGGCGATTCAGACTGACCTGATCTGGGCCGGCCTGTTCAACGCGGCGGTGAGCGGCTCCTATGGCCCGCTGACCTTCCGCGCCATCAATGCGCTGAAAGCCGGGCGTGGCGAGCCCAATGGCGTGCTCTCGCCGGCCGAGCGTGCGGCGCTTGCACAAACGGCCCGCGGCGCGCGCGAAGCGGCGGGGTTTCGCCTGATCGATGACGCGCGCACCGGCATGCGGATCGGCATTCCTGAAAAGGTGCTGCCCAAGCGCGAGGCGACGCCGACCGGCGGCAGCCGCTGGCAGAGCGCCGACGGCAAGGTCACGCTCGATGCGACCACGAGCCCGCCGGGAGAGACGCTGGACTCGGTCTTCGAGAAGGCGACCCTGGTCAATCCCAATAATCCCGGCCGCAAGATCACCTACAAGCTGCTGCGCCCGGATTTCTTCGTGGTCACCGGCGAGACCGCCACGGGCAAGTTCTACCGCCGGTTGGCGTCGGGGCCGCAGGGCCTGCGCGGTTTTTCAATCGGCTACGACAAAACACTGTCGGCCAGCGTCGACAAGCTGGTGATCGCTATCGCCGGGAGTTTCGAGCCCTTTCCGACCGGGCCCGCGCCGGCGAGCCCGGCGAGCGCTATCGCCAGCGTCGCGGGCTCGTCGTCTCCGGTCGTTCGCCCGGTCGCGGCCCCGACAGAGCGCTATGGCGTCGGCCTCGTCATATCGGACAAGGTCGTGGCCACGGCGGCTTCCGCGATCGACGGCTGCCGCTCGCTGCGGGTCGGCGGGCGTCCGGCGCGGTTGCGCGCCAAGGATGATGCGAGTGGGCTTGCCTTGCTCGATGTCGATGGTGGGCCGGCGCTGACCGCGCTCGGGTCCCGCTCCGAGGCGCTGGGCGAGCGCGAAAACCTCGTCCTGGTGGCGTTCGGCGATGATGCCGGCAAGCGTGCCGCTCTCGCCTTGCCGGGACAAGCCGTCCGGATCGGGGCGACCGCCGCCGTGTTCGCGCCGCTCCAGCCGGGCCAGGCCGGCAGCCCGGTCTTCGACAGGCAGGGCCGCCTGGCAGGGCTGGTCACGGCCAACCCCTCCGACAAGATCCTGATCGCCGGCGTCGCGCCGCAGCGGGCCTATGCGGTGGCGGACGCGGCCGCCTTGCAGGCTGTGATCGCGAAGGCGGGGCTCTCGCTTCCCGCAGCAGTTGCCGGCGGTGAGCTCAGCACCGGCCGGGTCGTCGAGAAGGTCGGCAAGTCGGTGTTGCCGGTGGTGTGCGGGTTGTGATGCGCCTGGTCCAACGGACTTGGATCACCCGATCACGCCGTTGCCCTTGAGCGTGGCGATCCGCTCCGCGCTCAGGCCGAGATCGGCCAGCACGGCGTCCGTATCCTGGCCCAATCCCGGTGGACGGTGACGCAGGGGCGCGCGCTTGCCGTCGAGGCGGTAGGGCGGGGCGAGCACGGCTGGCGTGTCGGCATTGCCGGCGTCGTCGCTGACCATGCCGGCCTGCGTTGCGCGCGGCGAGCGCAGCGCCTGGTTCAGGCCCAGCACCTCGCCGCAGGGAATGCCGCCCGCAGCGAGCCGTTGCAGCAACAGCGCGCGCGGCCTTGCCCTCAGCTCCGCCTCGATCATCGGCAGCAACTCCGGGCGGTTCTGGGTGCGCAGCAGGTTGGTGGCGAAGCGCGCATCCTCCGCCAGGTCCGGCCGCTCGATCACGATCCGGCAGAAGCGCTCATACTGGGCGTTGTTGCCGACGGTGATGACGAGCGGGCCGTCGGCGGCGTCGAAGACGCCATAGGGCACGATCGAGGGATGGGCGTTGCCGTAGCGTGGCGGGTTCTCGCCCAATGCCAGCGCTTCCAAACCGTAATAGGAGGTGACCGAGAGGCCGCAATCGAACAGCGCCATCTCGATATGCCGACCCTTGCCGGTACGCCCGCGCTGGATCAGCGCAGCGAGCACGGCCTGGGCCGAATACTGCCCGGTGAAGAGGTCGACGATGGCGACGCCGAATTTCAGCGGCGGCTGGTCGTCATTGCCGTTCATGCCCATCAGCCCGGATTCGCCCTGGATGACGAGGTCGTAGCCGGGGCGCGAGGCTTCCGGCCCATCCGAGCCATAGCCGGCGATCGAGCAGTAGATCAGGCCGGGGTTGAGCGCGCTCAGCGCCTCGTAGCCGAGGCCTAGCTTGTCGGCGCCGCCGGTCTTGAAGTTCTGGATCAGTACGTCGCTCCTGGCGGCGAGGTCGCGCACGATCGCCAGCCCCTCGGGCTTGCCGACATCGACGCCGATCGAGCGCTTGTTGCGGTTGACGCTGTTGAAATAGCAGGTGTTGCGCTCGCCCAGCCGAAAGCCCCAGTCGCGCGTGTCGTCGCCGCGCAGGGGGTGCTCGACCTTGATCACCTCGGCACCGAGATCGGCCAGGACCTGGCCGCACCAGGGCCCGGCGAGGATGCGCGAGAGATCGAGCACGCGGATGCCGGAAAGGGGGAGGTCTTGCGTCGTCACGAACCCATCACTCCCTCCAGGCTCGCGGCGAGCGCGATCAGCCTCGGCCGGACCTCATCCATCAGGAAATTCCGGTCGAGGATCACGGTTGGCGCGCCGCAATTGATCGACATCGGCGGCAGGCCGCCGCCGGGCTGGAAGGCGACCGCGATGGCGCTCACCGTCGGCTGCCATTCGCCGAAGGAGCGGGCACAGCCCAAGGTCGCATAATCCTCCAGCGCCCGGTCGATGCCCTCGCGCAGGCGCGGCCAGGCGGCGTCGTCGACCGAGTGGATATCCTCCATGATCGCGCGCCGCTCGGCTTCGCCGCAGACGGCGAGATAGGCGCGGCCCATGGCGCTGCGCGCGAGCGAGAGCCTGGAGCCGGTATCCATGTTGAGTGCGATCGCGGCCTCGCCGCGGCAGCATTCGATATAGCGCATGCTGAGCCGCTCACGCACGCCGAGACCCACCGTGGCGTTGGCGAAGCTCGCGAGATCGCGCATGCCGGCCCGCGCCAGGCGGCGGACATCGAGCCCGGCGAGCGCGTTGGCGCCCAGCGCGATCAGCGCCGTGCCGAGCCGGTAGCTGCCGGATTCCGGGACATGGTGGAGATAGCCGAGCTTGGTCAGCGTGTAGGTCAAGCGCGAGACGGTCGAGCGGGCGAGGCCGCAACGCGCGGCGATCTCGGAATTGGCGAGTGCCGCCTCGCCACGCCTGAAGCAGGCCAGCACCTCCAGGCCGCGCGCCAGCGCCGTGACGAAATGGCGGTCCTCCTTGGGGCCGGCGAGTTCGTCGGTATGTGCGTTGGCGTCGGAGTGAGAGCTTGCTTGCAGGATGGCCTCCATCAGCTTTAGCGCTTCAGGAAGGCGGCGAAAGCGGCCTTGGCCTCGGCCGAGAGCAGCCGCTCGCCGAAGAGCCGGCCTTCGGTCGCGATCGTCTCGGCGACATGGGACGCGTTGCCGCGCTTCAGCAGCGACTTCGTCAGCGCGACCGATTCCGGCGGCAGGGCGGCGAGCGCCCTGGCCTTCTCCAGCGCGATGGCGAGCGCGCCGCCTTCCGCGGTCACGGCATTGACCAGACCGGCTTCAGCCGCGGTTTCAGGTCCGAAGGGCTCGCCCAGCATCAGCAGTTCGGCGGCACGCTTGCTGCCGGCGATCAAGGGCAGGAGATAGCTCGACGCGCCTTCGGGGCTCAGGCCCAGCGCGACGAAAGGCAGGCGGAAGCTCGCGCCCTTGGCCGCATAGGCGAGGTCGCAATGCAGCAGCATGGTGGTGCCGATGCCCACCGCAAAACCCTCGACCGCCGCGACGATCGGCTTTTTCGCGGTCGAGATCGCGTTGAGGAAATCCATGGCGACGCGCGGGCCGCTGTCGCTGACCGCGGCGAAATCCTTGATGTCGTTGCCGCTGGTGAAGCAGCCGCCGGCGCCGGTCAGCACGATCGCGCGGATCTGCGGATCGGCTTCCGCCGCCCCGATGGCGTCGATCAACCCCTGATAGCTGGCGCGGTCGAGCGCGTTCTTGCGCTCGGGCCGGTTCATCGTGACCTGGACGATGCCGGGCAGGACGGTTTGACTCAAGACGGTTTGGCTCAGGATGGTTTCGGTCATGGTCTCATCCTCGGTCAGCGGCTGCAGAGAGCGGCTTTCGCCTGTTCATATTCGGTCTTGAGGCGTTCGATCACGGTGGCGGCGGAGGGCGCGTCGTCGATCAGCCCGACGCCCTGGCCGGAGCCCCAGATGTCGCGCCAGGCCTTGGCGGTTCCCGAGCCGAAGCTCATCTTGCTCTTGTCGGCATGAGGCAGATCGTCGGGGTCGAGCCCCTGGGCTGCGATCGAGGGCTTGAGGTAGTTGCCGGGCACGCCGGTGAAGAAGGGCGTGTAGACGATGTCGGCGGCGGCGGCCTCGACGATCATCTCCTTGTAGCCCTGTGCCGCATTGCCCTCCTCGGTGGCGATGAAGCGGGTGCCGATATAGGCGAGATCGGCGCCCATCGCCTGGGTGGCGAGAATCGCCTGTCCGGTCGCGATTGCGCCCGAAAGAATGATCGGCCCATTGAAGAAGCGCCTGACCTCGCCGACCAGCGCGAAGGGGCTGAGCGTCCCGGCATGGCCGCCCGCGCCGGCGCAGACGAGGATCAAGCCGTCGACGCCGGCTTCGAGCGCCTTCTGGGCGTGGCGGATGGTGGTGACGTCGTGGAAGACGAGCCCGCCATAGGAATGGGCGGCCTCGACGACCTCATTGGGCGCGCGCAGCGAGGTGATGATGATCGGCACTTCCTGGCGGACGCAGACCTCCATGTCATGCATCAGCCGGTCATTCGAGGCGTGGACGATCTGGTTGACCGCGAAGGGCGCGATCTTTCGCATGGGGTCGGCGGCCTTGGCGGCGGCGAGCTCCGTCTTGATCCGGGTGATCCAGAGCTCGAGCTGCTCGGCCGGGCGGGCATTGAGCGCCGGGAAGGAGCCGACGACGCCATTCAGGCATTGGGCGATGACGAGCTCCGGACCCGAGACGATGAACATCGGCGAACCGATGACCGGGAGGCTGAGCGTGTCGGCGAGTGAGGCGGGCAGGGCCATTCTGGTCTCCGTCAGAAGCTCGCCGCGCCGGTTTCGCGGGCGAGGTAAAGATCGTGCAGGCGTTCCAGATCGACCTTTTCAGCCTTCTGGCTCAGGAGCAGCTTGCCCGAGCGCATGAGATGGACATGGTCGGCGACCGAGAGTGCGATATGCGTGTTCTGCTCGATCAGGGCGATGGTGACGCCCTCGCTCTTGAGCCGGCGGATGATCGAGAAGACCTCCTTGACGATGACGGGAGCGAGGCCCAGCGAGGGCTCGTCGATCAGCAGGATGCGCGGCTCGCTCATCATGCCGCGCCCCATCGCCACCATCTGCGCCTCGCCGCCCGAGAGCGAGCCGGCGAGCTGGCGATGGCGCTCCCTGAGGCGGGGGAAGAGATCGTAGACGCGCTCGAGATTGCGGGCGCGGGCATTGCGGCAGCGGCGCGGATAGGCGCCCAGCGACAGGTTCTCCTCGACGCTCATATCCTTGAAGACCATGCGGCCCTCGGGAACCATGACGAGGCCGGCCTCCAGCAGATCCCAGGTCCTGGCCTTGAGCGCACGCCCGTCGAGCCTGATCTCGCCCTGATGCGGGATCAGCCCCATCAGGGCGCGAAACAGCGTCGTCTTGCCGGCGCCGTTGGGGCCGACGATCGCTGTCAGCTCGCCCTGCGGAAAGCCGAGCGAGATATCCCAGAGCACGTTGATGGCGCCGTAGCCGGCGCGCAATTGCCTGACCTCAAGCATCGGCGGCTCCCGTATAGCTCTCGACCACGGCGGGGTTGCGGAAGACCTCGGCCGGCGTGCCGTCGGCGATCATCTGGCCGAAATTCAGCACGACGGCGCGCGAGCACAGCGTCGAGATCGTCTCGATGTCGTGCTCGACGATGACGATGGCGAGCTTGTAGCGCTCATGCAGTTCGCGCAGCTTGTCGACGAAGCGGCGCTTGGCCTTGCTTTCCAGCCCCGCCAGAACCTCGTCGAGCAGCAGGAGTTTCGGGTTGGTGGCGAGCGCCTTGGCGATTTCGAGGCGCTTCAATTCCTGCAGCGCGAGCTCGGTCGCGGCGTTGCGCTCGGCGTGCTCGCCCAGCTCCATCACCTCGAGAATCTCGTCGACGCGGGCGGCGTCGGCTTTGCCGGCGCCAAAGACCTGCGCGACGGTGAGGTTCTCGCGCACGGTCAGATGATGCATCGGCTGCGGGATCTGGAAGGTGCGGCCGAGACCCAGCCGGGCGCGGGCATGCAGTGGCAGCCGACCGATCTCGCGCTCTGCGAACAGGATGCGCCCGGTCTTTGGCCGGACCAGCCCGGATATGGTGTTGAACAGCGTGGTCTTGCCGGCCCCATTGGGGCCGACGAGGCCGAGGATCTCGCCGGCGCCCATGGCGAAGGAGACATCCTTCAATGCGGTCAACCCGCCGAAGCGGACAGTGACGTCCTCAAGCCGCAGCATGGGCGGCTCCCTTGGCTGTCTTCCGCTGGAACATTCCGAAGAGCCCGTTGGGTGCGATCAGGATCATGCCGGCGAGCAGGACGCCGAGCAGGATCTCGTGGCCGACCGGCAGCAGTTCCTTGGCGATGATCTGGTCGAACAGATAGATCAGCACCGCGCCTGCGACCGGCCCCAGGATGGTGCGGTAGCCGCCGAAGATCGCGGCGATGATCGGCAGGATGCTCCAGCTCGCCGAGAAGGCGTAATCGGGCTCGAGGAAGTTGATGATGTGAGCGTTCATCGCGCCGAACAGCCCGGTGATGAAGGCCGAGAGCAGCAGCATCCAGGCTTTCAGCAAGGTTGCGTTGACGCCGACGACGCGGGTCGCATCCTCGCTCTCGGCCATGGCGCGCAAGGCCGTGCCGACATGGCTGCGCTTCACCGCGAGATAGATCGCGGCGCAAATCGCTACCAGGACCACGAGCAGGCAGTAGCTGCCGACGCGGCTCGACAGGTCGAGCCCCAGGATCGTCGGCAAGGGCGGGAAGCGCTGGAAGCCGGCCGAGCCGCCGGTGATCGAGGTCGCCTCGGTCGCCAGGATCTTGAAGATATGGGCGTAGGCCAGGATGGCGAGCGCGAAATAGGGGCCCGACAGCCTGAGCGCCGGCAGCATCGCGACCGAGCAGAGCGCGGCCCCGCAGGCGCCCGCCAGCAGCGCGAGCGGCACGGGCAGGCCGAACTTCGCCGAGAGGATCGCCGAGGTATAGGCGCCGACGCCGAAGAAGGCGGCGTGGCCGAAGGAGACCATGCCGCCGAGATTGCCGAGCAGCGCCCAGGCGAGCGCGACGCCGGCGACGATGAGGCCGGAGACCATCAGGCCCATGACGTAGGAATTGCCGCCGAAGGCGATGGGCACGGCGATCGCGACGACGAGGATCAGGAGAGCGGGAAGGCTGCGCATCATCGGGCTCCTCAACCGCGTCTGGCGCGTGCGCCGAACAGGCCGTTCGGCATGAAGAAGAGCACGAGCAGGAAGAGCACCATGCCGACGAGCTCCTGCAATGCCGAGCTTGCCAATGTCACTGTCATCGCCTCGGTGACGCCGAGCAGCAGCGCCGCGCAGAAGACGCCGGGAATCGAACCGACGCCTGCCAGCACGGTGACGATGAAGGCCTTGATGGTGAGCCCGGGCCCGAGCGCCGGCTGTACGACGCTCATCGTATAGAGCGCCACGCCCGCCACGCTGGCGAGGATGCCCGCGACGATGAAGGCCGCGAGTTCGACGCGGCGCGGATCGATGCCCATCAGCATCGAGGCGTCGCGGTTGGAGGAGACGGCGCGCACGGCGCGGCCATACCAGCTGTTCTTCAGCCACCACCAGAGGCCCGCCATGACGGCAAGGCTGATGATGAAGGCGGTGATCTCGCCCTTCATGGCGTAGACCGAGCCGAAGGAGATGGCGTCCTGCAGGAAGGGCGATCCGGTCGAGCGCACATCGCTGGCGAAGACCAGGAGGATCGCATTGGTCAGGATGATGCCGATGGCGAAGGTCAGGATCAGCGAATTCAATTCGCGGTGTTCGCGGATGCGCTCGATCAGCAGATAGATCACGACGCTGACGATACCGGTCACAGCGAAGGCGAGTGGGATCGCGGCGTAAGGGTTCCAGCCGGTTCGACTCTCGATGACATAGGCCATGTAGGCTGCGAGCAGCACGAGTTCGCCATGGGCGAGGTTGATGATCTTCATCGCGCCGAAGGTCAGCGCGATGCCGAGCGCGACCAGCGCATAGACCGAGCCGACGAGCAGGCCGGAGAAGAGGGATTGCTGGAGGAGTTCGAGCATGAGCGGGGAGGAGAGCCTGGTTCGTTCATTCCGCCGTCACCCCGGGCGACCGAAGGGAGACCCGAGATCCATGCCGGAACGGTTCAGGCATGGATCCCGGGTCTGCGCTTCGCTGCGCCCGGGATGACGGCGTGGGCGTTACTGGGCGTATGCGATCACCACGGCACGGCGGGGTAGGCGAGCTTGCCGGTGGCGAATTCGGCCGGCGAGACCAGCGGGATCTTGCCGTCGCGGTGCTGGCCCATGCTGAGCGCGAAATTCGGGTTGTCGCCGACTTCATTGAAGGTGATGCGGCCGAGCGGCGAGGGGCGGTTGGTTGTCTTCATCTCGGCGAGCAGGCCCGCGCTCTTCAGCGTGCCGGCATCGGCGGAGCGGGCAAGCGCCTCGCTCAGCACCATCGTCTCGACGAAGGCGAGCGTCGAGGCGTACTCGATCTCCTTGCCGAACATCTCCTTGTAGACGGCGGCGAATTTCCGGCCCTCCTCGTCCTTCACCTCGACGGGGAAGGGCAGGAAGGTGGTGCCGATGACGTTTTGCATCAGGTCGGGGAAATCGGAATACATCTTCGGCGTCGCCAGCGACCAGGCGCCGACGATGGCCTTCACCGGGGGCTTGAGGACCTTGGCGGCGCGGATGATGCCGACATAGTCGTTCTCATAGGCCGACATGAAGATGATCTCGGACTTGTCCTGTAGCTTCACCTTGTTGATGATCGGCTTGAAGTCGGTGATGGCGGGGTCGAAGGGATGCAGCGTGACCTTGAAGCCCTTCTTGGCGAGGCTCTCCTCGAGCCCCTTCGCCAGCAGCATCGGCGCTTCCTTGGTGGAGGCGATGATCGAGACGCCGTTGGGCTTCACCTCTTCGATCAAGCCCTCGACGCCGCGCTGGTAGCCGGCATTGTTGTTGATCCGGAAGAAGTTCTTGTTGCCGCGCTGGACCAGCTCGTCGGAGACCGCGCCGCCGGTGATGTAGACCTTGCCGAGGCGGTTGGAGGTGTCGGAGGCGGGGCCGACGATGTTGGAGCCGTAGCCGCCGATGATCGCAGCCGCACCGTCGGAGGAGAGCTTCTCGACGGCGGTCACAGCCTTGGCTGGTTGGCTCTCGTCATCGATGACCGTGACTTTGATCCTGTGCTTGCTTTGGCTCTCGTTGAAGACCTTGAGCGCGACCTGCATGCCCTCGTTGAAGGCCTGGCCGGAACGGGCGAGCGAACCGGTCAGCGGCATATGCGCGCCGATCGTGATGTCCTCGGCGCGGGCGCCGGCGGCAAAGCTGATGGTCGCGGCGAGGCAGGCCGTTGCAAGACAATTCCTGCGGATCATGAATTCCTCCGAAGTGCTTCTTCACCGGGCCGTTTCGCGGCATGATGTGGCGTTGCCAATGGCATGGCACGGGGTTTTGGGAGCGGTCAAGCGGCAGACATCAATTCCGCATTGCAGCATGATGCGAGGTGCGACACCGGCTCGACCTGTTAAGTCTCGGGCCTGCATCTTGACAAAGTGCTGGCGAGCCACTTCCTAGGGACCATAAATGCAGACGGACGTTCTGCAATGCAGAACATAAATCTCGACTAGAGGAAAACGCTCATGGAGTTGGTCCAGCTTGCCCTTCGCGGCAGGGTCGCGGTCGCGACGATCGCCAATCCGCCGGTCAATGCGCTGAGCGCAGGCGTTCGCGCCGGGCTCGCCGAGGCCGTCGCGAAGGCCGGCTCCGATCCCGCAGTGGACGCGATCGTAATCGCGGCGGCCGGCAAGGCCTTCATCGCGGGCGCCGATATCAGCGAGTTCGGCAAGCCGCCGGCGGCGCCGATCCTGCCCGATGTGCTCGAGGCGATCGAGACTTGCGCCAAGCCCGTGGTCGCGGCGATCCAGGGCGTGGCATTGGGCGGCGGGCTGGAGGTGGCTTTGGCCTGCCATGCCCGCGTGGCTTCGCCCGCGGCCAGGCTCGGCCTGCCCGAGATCAAGCTCGGCATCATCCCGGGGGCCGGTGGCACGCAGCGCTTGCCGCGCCTGATCGGTGCGGCGAAGGCGTTTCCGATGATGCTGAGCGGTGAGCCGATCTCGGCCGACAAGGCGGCCGGATATGGGCTCGTCGACATGGTCGCGCTCGGCGATGTCGTCGAGGCGGCGGCAGCCCTGGCGCAGGACCTCGCGAGCAAGGGTGCGCCGCCCCGGACTGCAGACCGGATGGAGGCGTTGACCGCAGCCGATCGCGAGGCTTTTGAGGCGCTCGCAGCCGACGCGACCAAGAAGTCCGGCGACATGCCCAATGCGATGGCGCTGATCGAGGCGGTGCGCGGCGTGTTCACGCTGCCCTTCGCGGAGGGCATGGCGGCCGAGCGGGCGCTGTTTCGCACGCTCGTCGCCGATGAGCGCTCCAAGGCGCTGCGCTATGCCTTTTTCGCCGAGCGCGAGGCGGCCAAGGTGCCAGGCATAGAAGCGAGCGTAAAGCCGCGCCCGATCGCGAAAGCGGCCGTGATCGGCGCCGGCACGATGGGTGGCGGCATCGCCATGTGCTTCGCCAATGCCGGCATCCCCGTGACCCTGATCGAGACCGAGCAGGCCCAGATTGACAACGGCATCAACCGGGTCGCGGCGATCTACGAGATGTCAGTGACGCGGGGCTCGTTGACGCCGGAGAAGCGCGACGAGCGCATGGCGCTGATCACGCCTGCTGTGGGACTGACTGCGGCAGCCGATGCGGACATCGTCATCGAGGCGGCCTTCGAGGAGATGGGCGTCAAGAAGCAGATTTTTGGGGCGCTCGACGGTATCGCCAAGCCCGGTGCGATCCTTGCCAGCAACACCTCCTATCTCGACATCCCCACGATCGCGGCTGCGACCAAGCGGCCGCAGGATGTGATCGGGATGCATTTCTTCAGCCCGGCCAATGTCATGAAGCTCCTGGAGGTGGTGCGGCCCGCCGGCGTCGCCGATGATGTGGTGGCGACTGCGGTGGCGCTCGGGCGCACGCTCGGCAAGGTGCCGGTCGTGGTCGGCAACTGCTTCGGTTTCGTGGGCAACCGTATGCTGGCGCAGCGCACGCGGGCGGCCGAGCGTCTGCTGATCGCCGGCGCGCTGCCTCATGAGGTCGATGCGGCCGTGACCGCTTTCGGCTTCAAGATGGGCCCCTTCGCGATGTCGGATCTCGCCGGCAACGATATCGGCTGGCGCACCCGCAAATCATTGGGGAAGAAGGCCGCGGTTGCGGATGCTCTCTGCGAGGCCGGGCGCTTCGGCCAGAAGACCGGCAAGGGCTATTATCTCTACCCGGCAGGCGCACGCGCGGGCCAACGCGACCCCGAGGTCGAGGCCTTGATCGCGCGCATCTCGACGCAGAAGGGGGTGACGCGGCGTTCCTTCACGGCCGACGAGATCGTGGCGCGCCTGATGGACCCGATGGTCAATGAGGGCGCGCGCATCCTCGAAGAAGGCATCGCGGCGCGGCCGGGCGACATCGATATCATCTGGCTCAACGGTTATAACTGGCCGGCCTGGCGCGGTGGGCCGATGCATTGGGCCGATACGGTCGGGCTCGACGTGATCGTCAAGCGGCTCGAAGCCCAGGCGGCCGAGAGCGGCGACGCGACGCTCGAACCGTCCCCGCTGCTGCGCAGGCTCGCCGCTGAGGGCAAGGGTTTCTCGGAGCTGAAGGCGCAGGCCGCATGAGCGCGGTCGGGAATTCCGGTCCGCGGCCGGTCTGGCAGCAGCGCTTTCCCAAAGCCTGCGACTGGGAGGCGAGCGTCGAGACCGGCATCGTGCCGGATCTGCTGGCGGCTGCCGTGGCGGCGCGCCCGGATGCGCCCGCGATCGAATTCCGCGAGCGCCGGACGAGCTATGCCGAACTTGACGCCATGGTGGCGCAGCTGGCGGCCGGGCTGATCGCCGATGGCGTCAAGCGCGGAGACCGCGTCGCGCTGCTGCTGCCCAACACGCTCTGGCACCCGATCGCCTTCTTCGCCATCGCGCGCTGCGGGGCGAGCGTGGTGCATCTCTCGGCGCTGGATGCACCGCGCGAGTTGGAGCACAAGCTCAAGGCGACGAAGCCGGGCCGATTGATCACGACCAATCTGCCAGGCTTCCTGCCGAATGCACGGAGCCTGCTGGAGGCAGGCGCCGTTCCGCGCCTGCTCGTCGGCGAGGATGGCCGCTGGGGGCGGGGCGAGGCCGCACCGCTGGCGATCCCGAACCAGGCGAGCGTCGCCCGGCTCGACGATCTCATGGACGCAGCTCCACCCGCGTCATGGCCTGTCGTCTCGCCCGACGACGTCATGCTGCTGCAATTCACCGGCGGCACCACCGGCCTGCCCAAGGCGGCGATGCTGAGCCATGGCAATCTCGTCTCAGCCGTGAACATCTATCGGCTCTGGACCGATGGCGAGCCGCTGGAGCCCGGCGCGCAGAAGACGATCTGCGTGTTGCCGCTGTTCCATATCTACGCGCTGACGACGCTGCTGCTGCGCCATATCCGCGACGGCAACGAGATCCTGCTGCGCCAGCGTTTCGATGTGGAGACGCTGATCGCCGATATTTCGGTCAAGCGCGCGACGTTGTTCTCCGGCGTGCCGACGATGTGGTTCGCTCTCTTGAACCGCGAAAGCGTCGAGGCTGTCGACTTCTCCTCACTGCGCTCCTGCGTCTCCGGCGGCGCGCCACTGCCTTTCGAGGTGCAGACGAAGCTCGAAGGCATTCTCGGCGTCCGGCTCAATAATGGCTGGGGCATGACCGAGACTGCGCCGGCCGGCTCGCGCGTGCCCGGCGACGCCAAACCGCGGCCGGGGCTGATCGGTGTGCCCTTGCCGGGCATCACCATGAAGATCGTTTCGCTCGAGCCCGAGCGCGACGATTTTCCGCCCGGCGAGATCGGCGAGATCGCGATCAAAGGGCCCAATGTCTTCAAGGGCTATCTCGACGACGAGGCCGCGACGCAGGAGGCCTTCCATGAGGGCTGGTTCCTGACGGGCGATCTCGGCCGGATGGATGAGGATGGGCTGTTCGAGATCGTCGACCGCCGCAAGAACATGATCATTTCAAGCGGCTACAACGTCTATCCCGTCGCGATCGAGAGCGCGATCTACGAGCACCCGGCGGTGCAGGAGGTCGTCGTGATCGGCGTCGATGACGCCTATCGCGGCCAGGCGGCCAAGGCCTTCGTCAAACTCAAGACCGGCCATGCGCCGTTCTCGCTGGAAGAGCTCTCCGTCTTCCTGAAGGACCGGCTCGGCCGGCACGAAATGCCGCGCGCGCTCGAATTCCGCGAGAGCCTGCCGCGCAGCGCTGCCGGCAAGCTGCTGGCCAAGGTGCTGGTGGCCGAGGAAAAACAGAAACAGGCGGCCCCGGCCGCTACCGATTCCGCTGCATAGGACAAAGCTCAGCCATGACCGAAGCCGTCATCGTCTCCACTGCCCGCACGCCGATCGGCAAGGCCCATCGCGGCGCCTTCAACCAGCTCCGCGGCGCCGATATGGCCGCCCATGCGATCCGTCACGCGCTCGCTCGCGCCAAGGTCGAGCCTGAAGCCATAGAGGAGGTGGTGCTGGGCTGCGGCTATCCGGAAGCCGCGACCGGCGGCAATGTCGCGCGCCATGCGGCGCTGGTCGCCGGCATCCCGGTACAGTCGGCCGGCGTCACCGTCAGCCGCTTCTGCGCCTCGGGTCTGGAGGCGATCGCCCATGCGGCGCGGCGCGTGATCCTGGATGGCGTGCCGGTCGCGGTCGGCGGTGGCGTCGAGTCGATCAGCCTCGTGCAGCCGGTGGTCCGGCGCGAGCTGACCCAGAACGACTGGCTGATGGCCAACAAGCCGGCGATCTACACCTCGATGATCGAGACCGCCGACAATGTCGCGCAGCGCTACGGCATCTCACGGCAGGCCCAGGACGAGTTCTCGCTGGAGAGCCAGCGCCGCACGGCCTCGGCCCAGCAGCGCCAACTCTTCGATGACGAGATCGTGCCGATGAGCGCGGTGATGGCGGTGACCGACAAGGCGAGCGGCGAGGTGCGCCAGGAAGAGGTGACGCTGTCGAAGGACGAGGGCAACCGGCCCGATACGACGCTGGAGGGTTTGCTCAAGCTCAAGCCGGTGCGCGGGGAGGATCAGTTCGTCACCGCCGGCAATGCCAGCCAGCTCTCGGACGGCGCCTCGGCCAGCGTGGTGATGTCGGCCAAGGAAGCGGCGCGGCGGGGCTTGTCACCGCTCGGCACCTTCCGCGGCTTCGCCTCGGCCGGCTGCGAGCCCGACGAGATGGGCATCGGCCCGGTTTTCGCGGTGCCGCGCCTGCTGGAGCGCAACGGCCTGACCGTTTCCGATATCGATCTCTGGGAACTCAACGAGGCCTTTGCCTCGCAGTCGCTCTATTGCCGCGACGTGCTCGGCATCGATCCCGACAAGGTCAACGTCAATGGCGGGGCGATTGCGATCGGCCATCCCTTCGGCATGAGCGGGGCGCGCCTTGTCGGCCATGCGCTGCTGGAGGGCCGCCGCCGCAAGGCGCGCTATGCCGTCGTCACCATGTGCGTCGCAGGCGGCATGGGCTGCGCTGGATTGTTCGAGATCAACAATTGAGGTCGCGATGACCCGCCTCGTCATTCCGGGGCCCGGCGCAGCCGGGAACCCGGAACCCATGACGGGGTACGACGGCCGGGTCGCCATGGCTCAGCCAGTCGTGGGTTCCGGGTTCTCGCTGCGCGAGCCTCGGAATGACAGGACGGTTTGGCACATATGAGGAAAGCATAGTCATGGACCTTCGCTTCACGCCCGAGGAGATCGCGTTCCGCGACGAGGTGCGGCAGTTCTTCCGTACCGAAGTCCCAGCCGAGATCCGCAAGAAGGTCTCCGAAGGCCGCGGCATGACTCGCGAGGATTACATCACCTCGCAGCGCGTGCTGAATGCCAAGGGCTGGGCTGTGCCGCATTGGCCCAGGGAATGGGGCGGGCAGGACTGGACGCCGATCCAGCGCTATATCTTCACCGAGGAGATGCTGCTGGCTGCCGTGCCGCTGCCCTTGCAGTTCAACTGCTACATGGTCGGCCCGGTGATCGCCGCTTTCGGCAATCAGGCGCAGAAGGAAAAGCATCTCGCCAAGATCGCCAATCTCGACGAGTGGTGGTGCCAGGGCTTCTCCGAGCCGGGCGCTGGGTCCGATCTCGCCTCGCTCAAGACCAAGGCGGTGCGCGAAGGCGACCACTACATCGTCAACGGCCAGAAGACCTGGACGACGCTTGGCCAATATGCCGACTGGATCTTCTGCCTGGTGCGGACCGATCCCGCAGCCAAGAAGCAGGCTGGCATCTCCTTCATCCTGATCGACATGAAGACGCCGGGCATCACGGTGCGCCCGATCATCACGCTCGAGGGGCGCCACGAGGTCAACGAGGTCTTCTTCGACAATGTGAAGGTGCCGGTCGAGAACCTGGTCGGCGAGGAGAACAAGGGCTGGGACTACGCCAAGTTCCTGCTTGCCAATGAGCGTACCGGCATCGCCCGCATCGGCCTCTCCAAGGAGCGGCTGGCGCGGATCAAGCGCCTGGCCAGGGAGATGCCGGCTGGCGAAGGCACGCTCTGGGACGACCGCGATTTCCGCGAGCGGGTGGCCGAGGTCGAGATCGAATTGAAGGCGCTGGAGATCACGCAGATGCGGGTCGTCGCTGCGCAAGGCAAGCGCGACCCCAACAAGCCCGACCCGGCCTCCTCGATCCTGAAGATCAAGGGCTCGCAGCTGCAGCAGGCGACGACGGAGCTTTTGCTCGAGGTGGCCGGGCCCTTCGCATTGGCGGCACCGGTGCGCTCGGGCGACCTGACCAATGACTGGCCCTTCGACTATGACTGGGCCGACGCGGCCGCCGCCAGCTACTTCAATAACCGCAAGGTCTCGATCTATGGCGGCTCGAACGAGATCCAGAAGAACATCATCGCCAAAGCGGTGCTCGGACTGTGAGACAGCTCGATAATTCTACCAGCGAGGCCGTCTGACGCGGTCTTCTGCGCTTCCGGTGCTCACGGACAAAAGTCCGCTCCGCTCCGGTTCTCGAACACCACGCCAGCCGACTCACGCTGGCGAATTCTCAAGCTATCTCACGCGGGTGCGCCATGGATTTCGACCTTTCTTCCGAACAGACGCAGCTCAAGGACGGTGTCGAGCGGCTCGTGGCTGCGACCTATGGCTCGCTCGAACAGCGCAAGGCGCAAGGCGCCGGCCCGCTCGGCTTCAGCGAGAAGAGCTGGGCGCAATTCGCCGAGATGGGGCTGCTCGGCATTCCCTTCACGGAGGAGGAGGGCGGCTTTGGCGGCGGGCCGGTCGAGACGCTGGTGGTGATGGAGGCGCTGGGCAAGGGGCTGGCGCTGGAGCCTTATCTCGCGACCGTCGTGCTCGGCGGCGGGGCGGTCAGGCTGGGCGGATCGGATGAGCTCAAGCAGCGCATCATTCCCGGTATCGTCGAGGGCAGCGCGAGGCTGGCGCTGGCCTTCACCGAGAAGCAGTCGCGCTACGACCTCAACGACGTCGGCACCACGGCGCGCAAAGCGGGCTATGGCTTTGTGCTGGAAGGCGCCAAGAGCGTCGTCATCAATGGCGACAGCGCCCAGCATCTCGTCGTCAGCGCCCGGACATCAGGCAACCGGCGCGACAAGGCTGGTATCAGCCTGTTCCTCGTCGCGGCCGATGCGCCCGGCGTGAAGACCCATGGCTATGCGACGCAGGATGGTGGGCGTGCGGCCGAGGTCGCGCTGTCGGGCGTTCAGGTCGGGGCGGCCGACTTGATCGGTCCGCTGGACCAGGGCCTGCCGATCCTGGAGCGCGTCTCCGAATTCGCCATGGCCGCGCTCGCGGCCGAGGCTGTCGGCATCATGGAAGCTCTGCATGGGCTGACGGTGGAGTATCTCAAGACGCGCCAGCAATTCGGCGCGCCGATCGGCAATTTCCAGGTGCTGCAGCACCGTGCCGTCGACATGCTGATCGCGCTGGAGCAGGCGCGCTCGATGGCGGCCTATGCGGCGATGATGGTAGAGCATGACAACGCCGCCGAGCGCGGCGCAGCGCTCTCGGCGGTCAAGGTGCAGATCAACCGCTCTTGCCGCATCGTCGGCCAGGAGGCGGTGCAGCTCCATGGCGGCATCGGCATGACGATGGAGTATCTCGGCGCGCATTACTTCAAGCGCCTGACCATGATCGAGAGCCTGTTCGGCGATACCGCGCATCATCTGCGCCGGGTCGATGCAGCTGGTGGGCTGGCGGCATGAAGCCGGACGACAAGCTGCTGGCGGCGACGGCTTTCCTGCTCGCGCATTGGCGCGGGGGAACGAAATGCGCGGCGATGCCGGAGGTTTTGCGCCCGGCGGATCTACGCGAAGCCTATGGCATGCAGGCGCTGTTCGAACAGAGCAGCGCGTCGCCGCTGTTCGGCTGGAAGATCGCCGCCACCAGCAAGGCGGGACAGGCGCATATCGGAGTCGCTGGACCGCTCGCCGGACGGATTCTTGCCGAGCGTGTGCTGGCGGATGGCGCGACGACCTCGCTCAGCGGCAACGCCATGCGCGTGGCTGAACTCGAATTCGCTTTCCGGATGGGTCGCGATCTGATGCCGCGCGAGACGGTCTATTCGCAGGACGAGGTTTTGGCGACGGTCGAGAGCCTTCATCCTGCGATCGAGTTGCCGGATTCGCGCTTCGTGGATTTCGCCGCGGCTGGAGGCGTCCAGCTCGTTGCCGATAATGGCTGCGCCCATGAGTTCGTGCTTGGCAAGAGCACGGGCGCGGCGTGGCGCGGGCTTGATCTCGCGGCGTTCCGGCCGGTCGCGCGGATGCCAGGCCGGCAGGATCAGGAAGGCCTCGGCGCCAATGTGCTGGGCGATCCACGCATCGCGCTGACCTGGCTGGTCAACGAACTCTCCGTCCTAGGCGTGGTGCTGAGAGCAGGCGAGGTGGTGACGACGGGAACCTGCCTCGTGCCAATCGCGATTTCGCCCGGAGACAGGCTCGACGCCGATTTCGGCGTGCTTGGGCGGGTCGCGGTGGCCTTCTCCTAACCAACCCTGCTCCCAACCAACCTTGCTCCGGCGCTGTCATATCAGGGCCATTCATGCTTGTTTCGCTGCATTGCGGCAGAAGCGGCATGGGAGGGCCCCGTGAGTTCAGGACTGTTTGCCCTGCTCGACGATATCGCTGGATTGGCGAATGTCGCGGCGGCCTCGCTCGACGATGCCGCCTCCCAGGCCGCCAAGGCCTCGGCCAAGGCTGCCGGCATCGTCATCGACGATGCGGCCGTGACGCCGCGCTATGCGGTCGGTTTCGCTGCCGATCGCGAATTGCCGATCATCTGGCGGATCGCGCTCGGTTCGCTCAAGAACAAGCTCCTGATCCTGTTGCCGGCGGCGCTGGTGCTGACGCTCGTCGCGGCCTGGGCGATCACGCCGCTGCTGATGATCGGCGGTGTCTATCTCTGCTATGAGGGCGCGGAAAAGCTGATCGAACGCTTCCTGCCGCATGCCGGGCATGGCGAAGCGGCGGCGGATGGTGAGCCGCTCGACTCCAAGGCGCTTGAGAACCAGAAGATCAGCGGCGCGATCAAGACCGATCTCATCCTCTCCGCCGAGATCATGGCGATCACGCTCGCCAGCGTCTCGGACTCGTCGTTCTGGACGCAGGCACTGGTCCTGGCCGTGGTCGGCCTTGGCATGACGGCCTTCGTCTATGGCATCGTCGCTCTGATCGTGAAGGCGGACGATGCCGGCGTGGCGCTGGCGAAGCGGCGCTTTGCGCCCGTGCGCCTGCTGGGGCGGGGCCTCGTGGTCGGCATGCCGTATTTCCTCAACCTCCTCGGCGCGGTCGGTACGATTGCCATGCTCTGGGTCGGCGGCGGCATCATCATTCACGGCTTTGCCGGCTATGGGCTGGCCGGGCTCGAACACGTCATCCACGATCTCGCGACGGCGAGTGGCCGCGTCGTGGCTATTCTCGCGGCTGCGGTCGAATGGCTGGTGACGGCGGGGCTCTCGGCAGTGTTTGGACTACTGATCGGCGCGGTCGCGGTGCTTGCGATGCATTTTGGCGTCACACCGCTCCTGAAGAGCATCAGGAAGAGCGCGCCGAAGGCCTCGCTCGACGGCCAACCTGGCGCCTGAACCCGCTCAACTATAAAAGGTGAGAGCATTGCTCTTGCGAAAAACCGGTACCCACTTTTTCGCGCAATGCTCAAGGAAGCCAGGTCGTGAAACCCTCGACCGGCTCGCGCTCCGGGATCAGAGCGTTCGCCGGCGCATCGGGATCGACCTTGCCGATGGCGATGCCGCAGACCACCACCTCGTTCTCGGGGATGGCGAGTTCGCGCCGCACCACCGGATGAAAGCGGGCGAAGATCGCCTGCGGGCAGGAGTTCAGCCCATGCCCCTGCGCCGCGATCAGGATGTTCTGAACGAACATGCCGAGATCGAGCCAGGAGCCGATTTCGAGGTCGCGGTCGATCGTCACCATCAGAGCGACTGGGGCGTCGAAGAAACGTAAGTTTGCGGCCGTCTGTCGCCGCATGCCCGCGACATCGCCCTTCTTGACGCCGAGCAGGCCGTAGAGATCCCAGCCGACCTTGCGGCGACGCGAGAGATAGGGCTCGCGGAAGCTTTCGGGGTAGTAGCGGTACTCCTCCGCCGCCGGCAGGTCCGGCGAATCCAGTGCCAGGAGCAGGCCGGCTTCCAACCGGACGCGGCTGTCGGGGCCGATCACCCGGACCTTCCAGGGCTGCATGTTGGTGCCGCTCGGCGCCTGTGCCGCGACCGCCAGGATACGGCGAACGAGTGCTGGCTCGACAGGATCGGGCAGGAAAGCGCGAACGGCGCGCCGGGAGGCGATGGCGCTTTCGACGGCTTCGACCGCGGTCATGCAAGTTCCTCCCGCTACACTGTTTTTATCATTGCGAGGAGGGACAGCGACGAAGCAATCCAACGGGGACTGCGCGAGCCCTGCTGGATTGCTTCGCCGCGCTCGCAATGACGAATGTCACCCCGCCTTGCGCGCTTCGACGAAGGCCGCGTGTTCGCTCACCAGCTCGCCGGCAAGCGCCTTGGCGATCAGCGCGCGGGTCTCGGGGATGCCGTAGATCGCCACAAAAGAGCCGAAGCGCGGGCCCTGATCCTCGCCGAACAGCACCTGGTAGATCGCCTTCCACCAGTCGCCGCTGACGCCGGGCCGTTCGGGTGTCGCGCCCTTGGCGGTGAGGTTCTGGTAGCGCGGAACCGCGCGGGCGACATCGAGCGCCGTGTCCTGGACCATTTCGGCGGTGGCGTCCTGCGGCAGGGCCGCAAGAGCCGCATCCAGCGCGAGGAAGGCCGCGCGTTCGGTCTCGTCGGCGGCGCGGTAGGTCTTCGCCGGCTTCACGAAATCGCGGAAATAGGCGATCGCGTAGCCGACCAGCGCGTCGAGGCGCGGATGGGTGGCAGGCGAGATCGCAGGCGAATAGCGCTGCAGGAAGCCCCAGAGCACGCCCTTATCCTCGGAATTCGCCACCGCGACGAGGTTCATCAGCAGGCCGAAGGTGATCTGCGTCCTGGTCGCGTTCTCGCCTTCCCCGGAGGCGATGATTTCCGGCTGGGGAGGCTCGCCATTGTGGATGTGCCAGGCCGGGTTGCCGAGGCGGTTCTTCCAATCCTGCCGCTCATAGCCGCCGAGGAACTGCAGATACTCGTCGACCGCGCGCGGAATGACGTCGAAATGCAGCTTCTTGGCCTCGCGCGGACGCGAATACATGAACAGCGACAGGCTCTCGGGGCTGGCATAGGTCAGCCACTCGTCGATAGTCAGGCCGTTGCCCTTCGACTTCGAGATTTTCTGGCCCTGCTCGTCGAGGAAGAGTTCGTAGTTGAAGCCCTCCGGCGGGGTTGCATCGAGCGCGCGCGTGATCGCCGAGGAAACCTTGACCGAGTCGATCAAATCCTTGCCGGCCATCTCGTAGTCAATGCCGAGCGCGGTCCAGCGCATCGCCCAATCCGGCTTCCACTGCAGCTTGACATGGCCGCCGGTGACCGGCGTGACGAAGCGCTCGCCCGTGGCCGGATCGGCCCAGGCGATGGTGCCGGCAGCGACATCGACCTCGTCGATCGGCACCTGCATGACCACACGAGTCCCGGGGTGGATCGGCAGGAAGGGCGAGTAGGTCGCGGCGCGCTCCTCGCGCAATGTCGCCAGCATGATCTTCATCACCGCGTCGTAGCGGGCGAGGATCTTGAGCAGCGTCGCGTCGAACTCGCCGGCCTTGTAGGCATCGGTCGATGACTTGAACTCGTAATCGAAGCCGAACTGGTCGAGAAAGGCGCGCAGGCGGGCATTGTTGTGGCGCCCGAACGAGTCATGCGTGCCGAAGGGGTCGGGTACCTCGGTCAGTGGCTTGCCGAGATTGGCGGCGAGCAGTTCCTTGTTGGGCATGTTGTCGGGCACCTTGCGCAGCCCGTCCATGTCGTCGGAGAAGGCGATCAGGCGCGTGGGAACGGCATCGCCTGTCAGCACGCGGAAGGCATGGCGCACCATCGAGGTGCGCGCGACCTCGCCGAAGGTGCCGATATGCGGCAGGCCCGACGGTCCATAGCCGGTCTCGAACAGCACCTCTTTCTTGCCCGATTTCTCGATCCGCGCGACGAGCTTGCGTGCTTCCTCGAACGGCCAGGCGGCCGAACGCTGGGCGGCGTCAACAAGGGCGGGGTCGAAGGCGGGCATGATCGGGGCGGTCCTCTCCAGGAATTGGAAAAATGAGCCTCGGGCTTTGGCAGATCGCAAAGGGGGGCGTCAATGCGTGTCGCTGGGACGGGGCATCCGCGCCGGCGGCTTGCCGAGGCCTCGTGCGGGTATAGGCTGCAGCCCGCCTGGCCTGAAAGGACACCGCCTTGGATCGTGATCTCCTCGACAAGCTGACCGCATGGCGGCGCCATCTGCATGCCCATCCGGAGCTTTCGCTGCAGGAAAGCGCGACGAGCGCCTTCGTGCAGGCAAAGCTGGCCGAGCTTGGCGTGCCGTTCACCGCAGGCGTCGGCGGCAATGGCGTGGTGGCGACACTCAAGCGCGGAACCTCCGACCGCTCGGTCGGCCTGCGCGCCGACATGGATGCGTTGCCGATCAACGAGGCGAACGATCTGCCTTACAAATCCGGCACTGCGAATGTCATGCATGCCTGCGGCCATGACGGCCACACCGTCTCATTGCTCGGCGCGGCCGCCTTGCTGGCGAAGGATGAAAGCTGGAGCGGCACGGTGCAGTTCCTGTTCCAGCCCTCGGAGGAGAACGGCCAGGGCGCACGCGCAATGATCGCCGATGGCGTCTTCGAGCGCTTCCCGATGGAGCGCGTCTTCGGCCTGCACAACTGGCCGGGGCTGGAGGCGGGTACGGTCGCGGTGCATCGCGGCCCGGTGATGGCCGAGCCCGGACGTTTCAAGATCACGCTGCACGGGGTCGCCGGCCACGCCGCAAAGCCTGATCTGACGCGCGATCCCGTCACCGCCATGGGCCATCTCATCGTGGCGCTGCAGACCATCGTGGCGCGCAATGTCGATCCGATGGATTCGGCCGTGGTCTCGATCGGGCAGGTGCATGGCGGTCTGGCGTCGAACCAGATCCCGACCAGCGTCTGGATCGAGGGCACCTATCGCACCTTCAAGCCGGCGGTGCGCGACCGGGTCGTGCAGCGCCTGCGCGACATCTCCGCGAACATTGCCGCAACCTATGAGATGACGGCGGAGGCCGCCTTCATCACCGGTGGGCTTGCCACCATCAACACGCCGCTGGAGGAGGAGATCGCAGCCACTGCCGGCAAGGCCGCTGGCCTGACCGTCAGGCGCGACATGCCGGCCAGCACGACGGGCGAGGACTTCACCTACTTCCTGCAGCATCGGCCCGGCGCCTATGTCTGGGTCGGCAACGGCCCGGCCAGGGATGGCGGCGAATTGCACAATGACCGCTACAATTTCAACGACGCCATCCTGCCGGCGACGGCAGGATGGCTGGCGGCGGTGGCGAAGCAGTCGCTGGAGGGCGAGCTCTCCAACGCGCCGGTCAGTCGAATTTGACCAGATTGTGGATCGGCAGCGGGCCGCCGGGGAACTGGGCGAGGTGCGCGCCGAGCGCGAGCGGGCCGAGATCGATGCCGAAGAAGCCCAGGCTCTCGACCAGGGCGGCCACCTCTGCCTTGGCCTTGGCGTCGTCGCCGGAATAGAACAGCACGCGCCGGCCGCCCTCGGCCTTGGGATCTGCTTCCAGCTGTTTCGCGATGAGATGGTTGAAGGCCTTGACCAGCCGCGCGCCCGGGACGAGATCGGCGACGATCTCGCTGGAGAGGCGTCCGTTCAGCTCAGCCGGCTTGAATAACGGCGCCTCGATCGGGTTGTTGGCGTCGATCACGATGCGGCCGTTCCAGTCCGGCAGGCCGGCGAGCGCGCCAGCCAGCTTCGACCAGTTGACCGCGATGAGGACGATATCGGCCTTCGCCGCTTCCTCGCGCGTGCCGGCTTTGATGGTCGGGCCGAGTTCCGCGACGAGCCCTGCGAGAGAGGCCGGGCCGCGGCTATTGGCGATGGTGGCCTTGAGGCCGTTCCGGGCGAGGGTCTTGGCGAAGGCCTGGCCGATATGGCCTGCGCCGATGATGCCGATGGTGGTCATGGGAAAAGCTCCGTTCTTGTTGGTGGAGCCGATATCGCCTGTTTCACCCTCTCGAATTAGCCGGTAATGGCTGGAATTATTTTCAAGCATATGTTGAAAATAATTGCATGGAGACGCTCGCCAATCTTGAATCCTTCGCCCGCAGCGCGGAGACGCTGAGCTTCTCCGAGGCAGCGCGGCGGTTGTCGCTGACGCCGGCGGCGGTGAGCCGCAATGTCGCGATGCTGGAGCGCAATCTCGGCGTCAGGCTGTTCCAACGCTCGACGCGCAAGCTGACGCTGACCGAGGCCGGCGAAAGGTTCCTGCTGGGGATCGGCGACAATCTCGATGGGCTCCAGGCAGCGATCTCCGGCGTGGTGCGGGAAGGCGGGGAGCCGGCGGGTGTGCTCAAAGTCAGCCTCAGCCCAACCTTCGGGATCGACCATATCCTGCCGCTGCTGCCGGCTTTCCTGGCGCGTTATCCCCGCATCCGGTTGGACTGGCGTTTCGAGAACCGGCCGGTCGATCTGATCGCGGAGGGATTTGATGCGGCGATCGGTGCTACGTTCGCATTGTCTCCCGGCGTGGTCGCGCGGGCGCTGGCTCCGGCCCATATCATCGCGGTGGCGTCGCCTGCCTATCTCGCTGGGCGGGCCTGGCCCACGGACCCTTCCGATCTCGCTGGGCTGGACGGGATCGTGATGCGCTCGGCCCGCACGGGCCGCCCGCGGCACTGGACGATGCGCAATGCAGCCGGCGTCGAGATGGCGACCGCGCAGCCGGAGACGATCGTGCTGAACGACCCCACCGCGATGTGTCGCGCGGCGCAGTTCGGGCTCGGCGTCACATTGGTCGCCGTTCCCGATGTGCTGGCGGCCCTGGAGAGCGGCGCGCTGATCCGGCTCGTGCCGCACTGGTATGCCGATGCCGGTTCGATCTCGCTCTATTACGCCAGCCGCACGCTGCTGCCGGCGAAGACCCGCGCCTTCGTCGATTTCGTCACCGAGGCGTTCAGGCGCGAGCGGCTGGCGGAACGGTTCGCGGGGAGCTTGGGGTAGAGCCTTTCAGAACGGGCTCACCGGGAAGAACCGGAGATAGAGCCGCGCATAGCTGCCGTCGTCCCAGAGCGATTGCAGCGCGTAGTCGAGGCCGCGCTTCAGGGCGAGGTCGTCCTTGCGGGTGAGGAAGCCGACGCCCTCGCCGAAATAGCGGCTTTCCAGAAAAGGGCTGCCGGTGAAGGCGAGCTCGCCGCCGCCGGTCCCGGCCAGCAGGAGCGAGAGCGCGACGCCGTCGGCGAAGACGAACTCGGCCTCGCCGCTGCGCAGCGCTGCGATCGCGCCCGCAAGCGTGCCGGTTTCGCGGCGCTGCACGAAGGGCAGGAGCCGCTCGAGGAAGGCCTGATGTGCGGTGCCGCCCACGACTGCGATGCGCTTGCCCTGAAGCGTGCGCGGATCGAGATCGGCCCGGGCGTTGCCGCGGGTGGTGATGAGGCGGGCGGTGCTGCGGAAATAGAGATGGCTGGCGGCGAAGCGGCTGCGCAGCTGCGGGGTGAGGTTGAGCGCCGCCGCCAGCACGTCGCCGCGTCCCTCGGTCAGTGAATCGAGCAAGGTATCGAAGCGGCGCGCCTGCACCGTGCAGGTCCAGCCGAGCTTTTCGCAGGCGGCGCGCGCGAGCTCGACCGAGAAGCCGGTCAGCGTGCCGTCGGGCGCGGAAAAATGCAGTGGCGGATAGTCGTCGTCGGTGAGGAAGCGGACGATGCGGGGCGGGCCGGGCTCGGGCCGGTCGAGCCTGATGCGCTGATCCCAGAAGTTCGGGACGACGACTCGCGACTGCGCCGCCGCCTGGCTTGCGGCCAGTGTCGAGACGGCAAGAGCGAGGATGGCGAACAGGCGCATCATCGGCACATCTGGCGCGAGCTTGGCGGCGCGCGCAAGGGGCCTGTGATCGCCTGCTACATTCTGACCCGACCGCGCCGTCATTCCGGACAAGCCGCGTAAGCGGCGCAGATCCGGAATCCATCGTAGAGTTCAGCGCCCTCCGATGGATTCCGGGACGACCTTCGGTCGCCCGGAATGACGGTGGGGTTCCTCCAGCGAACTCGTTATGAAGCCAGTGCCGCCGCTGCCGCCCTGGCTCCGTGCTCGAACAGTTTCGCGAGCTGAACCTCGACCGCTTGGGTGAAGGCGGCTTCGCGCGGCAGCTCCGTGCCGAAGATGCTCTCGATCCCGAGCAGCGCCCCGCTCAAAGCCTTCGCGTCGCGGCCGGCCGAAACGGCGCGCTTGGCGAATTCGGCGGAGAGCGGGTCGCGCACGTCGATCGCGCCGTCCTTTTCGTCGCTGCCGGTGACGTAGCGCATCCAGGCTGCGACGCCCAGTGCAAGATGGTCGATCGGGGCGCCGGCCTTCAACCGGTCGCGGATGGTGCCGAGCAGGCGTTGCGGCAGCTTCTGCGAGCCGTCCATGGCGATCTGCCAGGTGCGGTGGCGGATCGCCGGATTCTGGAAGCGGGCGAGGAGAGCGCTCGCATAATCCGGAAGGGCGACGCCTTGCGGCGCGGGCACGGTCGGGATGACTTCGCTCCAGAGGCCCTGCAGGAAGCGAGCGAGGACTGCATCGCCGCTGGCTTGCGCGACCGTCTCATGCCCGGCGAGATAACCGAGATAGGCTAGGCTCGAATGCGCGCCGTTGAGCATGCGCAGCTTCATGAACTCGAAGGGCGCGACCTCCGAGACGAGCTGCGCACCGACCTCGCCCCAGGCCGGGCGGCCGATAGTGAAGACGTCTTCGACGGCCCATTGCCGGAAGGGCTCGCCGATGACGGGGGCGGCGTCGTGCAATCCGAGCAGGCTCTCGACCTCGGCAACGTCGGCTTCGGTGGTCGCAGGCACGATGCGGTCGACCATGGTCGAGGGGAAGGCACTGTGGGCCTCGATCCATCGGGCGAGCTTGTCGTCGCGCAAGGCGGCGAAGTCACGGATGAGGCCGCGCAGCACGTTGCCGTTGTGGGGAAGGTTGTCGCAGCTCATTGCGGTGAAAGGGGCAAGGCCCTCCGCCTTGCGGATCGCAAGCGCGGCGGTGATCAGGCCGATCGCCGAGCGCGGCGCATCGGGATGGTCGAGATCATGCAGGATGTCGGGATGGTCTTCCCGGAGCCGGCCGGTCGCGGGATCGTGGCAATAGCCCTTCTCGGTGATCGTCAGCGAGACGATGCGGGTCTCGGCCGAGGCCATGCGGGCGATAAGGGCGGCAGGATTCTCGGGCGCGACGAGCACGTCGAGGACGGAGCCGATGACACGCAGCTCCGGACCGGCAGCCGCGCGCTTCAGGAAGGCGTAGAGCCCGTCCTGCGGCTTCAGCCGGTCGCGCTGGTCGGGCCGCTGCAGGCTGGCTCCGATGATGCCCCAGGCACCGAAATCCCGCTCGAGCGCGTCCTCGGTATAGTCGGCGAGATGGGCGCGGGCGAAGGCGCCCAGGCCGAGATGGACGATGCCGGGCTTGAGCTGCGAGCGGTCATAGGCCGGGCGGCGAATGCTCGCGGACAGGCCGGCGAGGCTTGTGGTCGTCAGTCTCGTCAACGGAATACACTCGGCAGCCAGAGGGACACGCTGGGCACATAAGTGACCAGCATCAGCACGGCAATGCTTGCGCCGTAGAAGGGCCAGATCGTCTTCATCGACTGCCCGATCGAGATGCGCCCGATGGCGCAGGCGACGAACTGCACCGAGCCAACCGGCGGGGTGTTCAGGCCGATGCCGGCATTGAGGATCAGGATCACGCCGAAATGAACGGGGTCGACGCCGAAGGCCTTGACCACGGGCAGGAAGATCGGCGTGCAGATGATGATCATCGGCGCCATGTCCATGAAGGTGCCGAGCACCAGCAGGATGAGGTTGATCATCAGCAGGACGACGATGGGATTATCGGAGACCGCCTTCATCGCGCCGATTGTCGCCTGCGGCACCTGCAGGAAGGCCATCAGCCAGCCGAAGGAGCCGGCGGTGCCGATCACGAGCAGCACCATCGCGGTGGTGCGCACGGCGCCCAGCGTCGCCTCGACGAAGCCGTTCCAGCTGAGCTGCCGGTAGACCAGCACGGTGACGAGGAGGGCGTAGACCACGGCCACGCAAGAGGACTCTGTCGCGGTGAAGACGCCCGAGCGCACGCCGCCGAAGATGATGCCGATCAGCAGGATGCCGGGCAGCGCCAGCACGACATAGCGGCCGACCGCCCTGAAGCCCGGAAAGGCCTCGGCGGGATAGCCGCGCCGGACCGCCACCGCCCAGGCCGTCACCATCAGCGCCAGGCACAGCATCAGGCCCGGAATGACGCCGGCGGTGAAGAGGTCGGCGATGGAGAGGTTACCGCCCGCCGAGAGCGCGTAGATGATCATGTTGTGCGAGGGCGGGATCAACAGCGCGATGATCGCGGCGTTGGCCGTGACGTTCACCGCATAGTCGGCGTCATAGCCACGCTTGACCATTTGCGGGATCATCAGCCCGCCGATGGCGGAGGCGTCAGCCACTGCCGAGCCCGAAATGCCCCCGAAAAGCGTGCAGGTGACGACGTTGACCTGGCCGAGGCCGCCGCGCAGATGGCCGACCATGCTGGAGGCCATCTGGACGAGCTTCTCGGCGATGCCGCCGCGGATCATCAGGTCGCCCGCGAAGATGAAGAACGGGATCGCCATCATGGCGAAGGCGCCCATCCCCGAGCTCATCTGCTGGAACACCACCACCGGCGGCAGGCCCATATAGACGACGGTGGCGAGCGAGGCGATGCCGAGACTGAAGGCAACCGGCGTGCCGACGAGCAGGAAGAGGCTGAAGACGCCGAACAGGATCCAGAGTTCCACGGGTCACTCCTGCGCGGCGGCGAAATGGGAAAAGCCGATCGAAGCGCGGCGCTCGCCGGTCAGGAACAGCATCAGTTTCTCAAAGGAGAACAGCGCGATCAGCGCCCCGCCGGCCGCAATCGGGACATAGTCCCAGCCGCGCGAGATGCCGATGATCGGCATGCGGTCGGTCCAGGTGCCGGCGGCGAGCTGCCAGCCATAGCCGAACATGGCCAGCCCGAAGAGCAGCACGGTGACCTCGGTCAGGATGATCAGCGCCTTGCGCAGCAGCGGCGGCGACATGGCGAGGCCGACCTCGAAACCGAGATGGTCGCTTTCGCGCACGCCGACGGCCGAGCCGAGCAGGATGAACCAGGCCATCAGGAAGAGCGAGCCGGCCTCGACCCAGATCGGCGTGTCGTTCAGCACGTAGCGGCCGAAGACACCCCAGGCGACCATGACGGTCATCAAGACGAGCCCGGCGCCCGCCAGCAGGAGCGCGGCGATGCAGAGCTTGGCTCCCAGGCGCGTCAGGAATCGTGTGAAGAGGTGCATCGGGTCTCCGGGCGTCTGTTTCGACGGGCAGGCTGGATCGTCATTGCGAGCGAAGCGAAGCAATCCAGGAGGGCTCACGCGACGGCCCCTGGACCGCTTCGTCGCTTCGGCTCCCCGCAATGACGGGCTTTGCGTCCGATCCGGAGACCGGACGCCAGGACTTACTTAACCGCGTGGCCTCACTTCACCGCCTGGATCGCCGCGACCATGTCCTTCAGCTTCGCGTCGGTGACGAACTTGTCGTAGACCGGCTTCATCGCGTCGATGAAGGGCTGCTTCTCCAGCGCGTTCACCTGGGCGCCGCCAGCTTTCACCTTGGCTTCCGATTCCTTCTCGCGCGCATCCCAGAGCTCGCGCATCTTGAGGACGGAGTCCTTGGCGGCGACCCGGATCAGCTTCTGGTCCTCGGGCGAGAACTTGGCGAAGCTGCGCTTCGACATCACCAGAACCTCAGGCGAGAGCGAGTGTTCGGTGATGGAGTAGAATTTCGAGACCTCGAAATGCCGCGTCGATTCATAAGACGGCCAGTTGTTCTCGGCCCCGTCGATGACGCCGGTCTGGAGCGCCGAATAGACTTCGCCGAAGGGCATCGGCGTGGCGTTGGCGCCGAGCGCCGAGACCAGGGCGACGAACATGTCCGACTGCTGGACACGGATCTTCATGCCCTTCATGTCGGCGGGCGTCTTGATGGCGCGCTTTGAGTTGTAGAAGGAGCGCGAGCCGGAATCGTAGAAGGCGAGCCCGACCAGGTCGTGCTTGTCGAATTCGGAGAGCAGATTGTCGCCGATCGGCCCGTCCATGACCTTTCGCATGTGATCGACGGAGCGGAAGATGAAGGGCAGGGATGGCACATTGGTCGCCGGGATCAGATTGTTGAACGGCGCCATGTTGATGCGGTTCATGTCGATGACGCCGAAGCGGGTCTGGTCGATCGTGTCCTTCTCCTGGCCGAGCTGGGCGGAGTGGAAGACGTTGATCTTGATGCGGCCATTGCTGCGCTGATCGAGCAGCTGGCCCATGTATTTGACCGCTTCGATCGTCGGATAGCCGTCCGGGTGGATGTCGGTCGAGCGCAGGGTGACGTTCTGAGCGCTTGCCATGCCGGTGACGGCGGCGAACATGGCTGCGCCGGCCAAGGCCGCGATGGTGCGTTTGGTCAACATTGTCGGTTTCCTCTCCCAATTGTCGTGCGCCGGTTTTTCCCGGTCGTTCTTGCCCTTGATGGGCGGCCAGCCGGCCCCTGCCGGTCAGGCGAAGATCAAAGAAACTCCTCCCGCATCGGCGTGAAGGAATCGACGAGCTGCCCGGCCTCGACCGCGACGACGCCGTGGACGAGATCGGCAGGCACAAAGAAAGTGTCACCGGCGATCAGGCGCTCGGTCCGGCCGTCGATGGTGACGTCGAAGACGCCGCTCTCGACATAGGAGGCCTGCCGGTGCGGATGGCTGTGCGCCTTGCCGACAGCGCCGGCGCCAAAAACGACGCGCACGACCATTAGATCGGGGCCATAGGCCATGATCTTGCGCTTCACGCCGGGTTCGGTCGGCTCCCAGGCCAGGGTGGCCTCGTGCTGGAAGAAGGAATTGAGACGGTTCGTCATCGCGCCAGCCAGCCTCCGTCGACGGGAAGGATCGCGCCATGCATGTAGGCCGCCGCATCGCTCGCCAGAAAGACCGCCGCACCGCCGATGTCCGAGGGCTGGCCCCAACGCGCGGCGGGAATGCGGGCGAGGATCGCGGTGCTGCGCTCCGGGTCGGCGCGCAGGGCTTGCGTGTTGTTGGTCTCGATATAGCCGGGCGCGATCGCGTTGACGTTGATGCCCTTGGCCGCCCATTCGCAGGCGAGCAGTTTGGTCAGCCCGGCAAGCCCGCTCTTGCTCGCGGTGTAGGAGGCGACGCGGATGCCGCCCTGGAAGGAGAGCAGCGAGGCGATGTTGACGATGCGGGCGCCGCGACCGGCGGCAAGAGCCGCCTTGGCGAAGGCCTGGCTGAGGAAGAACGCCGCCTTGAGATTGAGGTTCATCACCTCGTCCCAGTCGGCCTCGCTGAAATCGAGCGCGTCCGCGCGGCGGATGATGCCGGCATTGTTGATGAGGATGTCGAGCGGGCCGGCAGTGGCCACTGCGCCTGCGATCGCAACAGCCGCGCTGCCGGGCTGCTGCAGATCGAGTTGAAGCGGTACGGCGCTTGCGCCCGCCGCCTCGATCAGCCCCAGCGTCTCGCTCATATCCGAGCGCCCCGCCGCCACGATTGTCGCTCCGGCCTCAGCCAGCGCCAGCGCGATGCCCTGGCCGATGCCGGTATTGGCGCCGGTGACGAGCGCGGTACGGCCTTCGAGCGAGAAGGGTGAGCGGCGGGTCATCAGCGCAGCGTCTCCACGGGCGCCGGATCCATGTCGGTGAATTCGACATTGTCGCCGGCCATGGCCCAGACGAAGGCGTAGTTCGAGGTGCCGCAGCCGCAATGGATCGACCAGTTCGGCGAGATCACCGCCTGCTCGTTGGCGACCAGGAGATGGCGGGTTTGCGTCGGCTCGCCCATGAAATGGAAAACGCGGTGGGCGGGGTCGAGGTTGAAGTAGAGATAGGCCTCCATGCGCCTCGTATGGGTGTGACAAGGCATCGAGTTCCAGACCGAGCCCGGCTCCAGCGCCGTCATGCCCATCACCAGCTGGTTGGTGCCGGTGGTGTTGGGCATGATGTATTGCCGGATGGTGCGCTTGTTCGATGTCTCGGCCGAGCCGAGATGGATGGTGTTGGCGTCGCTCTTCCGGATCAATTGGTGCGGCGCCTCGCGATGCGCCGGGGCGCTGGTCAGGTAGAATTTCGCCGGGTTTGCGGCGTCCGCGCTGGCGAAGGAGACCTCCTTCGCGCCGAGCCCGACATAGAGCGCGTCGAGATTGGGGATGTCGAAGCGCTGGCCATCGACGGTGACGCTGCCTGCGCCGCCGAGATTGATCACGCCGAGTTCGCGCCGCGCCAGGAAGAAGGGCGTGCCCGTCGGCGCGAAGGGCTCGAGCGTCAGCGGCTTTGCGGCAGGCGTCGCGCCGCCGACGATCATGCGGTCGTAATGGCTATAGGTCAGCGTGACCTCGCCGGGCACGAAGATGCGCTCGATCAGGAAGTCGTCGCGCAGGGTCTGCGTTTCATAGCGCTTCACATCGCGCGGATGAGCGGCCTGGCGTTCGTCGATCGTCTTCGTCGCGGAGGTCACAGCTTGTAGGCCTCCTTGGCCAGGCGGTAGGCAAGGTCATGGGCGATCTCGGCGGCCTCGTCCTCGTCGAGCCGGTGTTCGGCGACGAGCTTGGCGAGGTAGGTGCAGTCGCAGCGGCGGGCGACGTCATGGCGCGCTGGGATCGAGAGATAGGCGCGGGTGTCGTCGTTGAAGCCGACGGTGTTGTAGAAGCCGGCGGTCTCGGTGGTCAGCTCGCGGAAGCGCAGCATGGCCTCGGGCGCATCGAGGAACCACCAGCCCGGTCCGAGCTTCAGCGCCGGATAATGCCCGGCGAGCGGCGCGAGCTCGCGCGAATAGCTGGTCTCGTCGAGCGTGAAGGCGATGACGGTGAGGTTGGGCTCGTTGCCGACAGCGTCGAGCAGCGGCTTCAGCGCCGTGACATAGTCGGTCTGGCGCGGAATGTCGGCGCCCATGTCGCGGCCGAACGCCTCGAACAGGCTGGCGTTGTGGTTGCGGAAGGAGCCGGGGTGGATCTGCAGGACGAGCCCGTCATCAAGGCTCATCTTGGCCATCTCGGTGAGCATCTGGCCGCGGAAGAGGTCGGCATCCTCGGCCGAGGCCTTGCCCTTGACGACCTTGGCGAAGAGCTTCTCGGCTTCAGCCTGCGAGAGGTTGGCGGTGCGCGCCGTGGCATGGCCATGGTCCGAGGAAGTCGCGCCGCGCTCCTTGAAATAGGCCCGGCGCTTGCGATGGGCCTCAAGATAGCCGGTCCAGGCGAAGACGTCCTCGCCGGTCAATTCGCCGAGGCTGGCGAGGTTCTCGGCGAAGCCCTCGAATTCGGGATCGACGACGCTGTCAGGCCTGTAGGCGGTGACGACCTTGCCGCCCCAGCCGGAGGCGCGGATCATGTCGTGCCATTTCAGATCGTCGAGCGCGCCTTCGGTGGTCGAGATCGCCTCGATGTTGAAGCGCTCGAACAGGGCACGTGGCCTGAACTCCGGCTGCTCGAGCTTCCCGGCGATGACGTCGTAGATCGCATCGGCATTGGCGGGGGTAAGCCGCTCGTTGACGCCGAAGATGCTGGAGGCGGCGTGCTCGAACCACAGCCGCGTCGGCGTGCCGCGGAAGAGATGCCAGTGGCTGGCGAAGAGCTTCCAGATGGCGCGCGGATCGCTCTTGGCCGGCTTGCCGCCCTTGCGGGTGATACCGAGCTGCTCCAGCCGGACGCCTTGCGAATAGAGCATGCGGAAGATGTAATGGTCCGGCTTGACGAAGAGAGTCGCGGGATCGGGAAAGGCCTTGTCCTCGGCGAACCAGCGCGGATCGGTGTGGCCATGCGGGGAGATGATCGGCAGATCGCGAATGCCCGCATAGAGCCGTCGCGCGATACCGCGCGTCACCGGATCGGCAGGGAAGAGGCGATCATCGTGCAGCAACATCAAGCAGGACTCCAGAGACGCGCCGGCCGGGGCAAGCTGAGCAGCGTCGGATAGATATACTAATATACTAGCGTGTCAAACCGCGCCATGTTATCGCGATTGAATGCCGCGGCACGATTGCTGCGGCTTTGTGGCAAAGGGGAGTTTCGCTGGGCGTGGATGAGACGAGGGCGATGTCGGAGATAGCGAGTGCGCGGGAGGCGGCGGTCGATCCCGTACGCCGCGAGCGCCGGCCGATGCGCGGCGCCGGGACATCCTCCGGCCGCTCGACGGCGGCCTCGCTGGTGCAGGACGAGATGCGGCGCGCCATTCTCGCCATGCAGATCGCGCCAGGTGCGGCTCTCGTCGAGAAGGAGCTGACCGCCCGTTTCGGCATCAGCCGCACGCCGGTGCGCGAGGCGCTGATCAAGCTGAAGGAGGAGGGGCTGGTCGAGGTCTTTCCACAGGCCGGCACCTTCGTGGCGCGGATCCCGATCGAAGCGATTCCGGAAGCCGTATTCATCCGGCAGGCGCTTGAATGCGCCACCGTCGACCTCGTCGCGGGCATCGCGACGCCGGAGATCGTGGCGCGGCTCGATGCGGTGATCGCGCGCCAGCATGAGGCCTTCGACGAGGGCGACCAGGAGCGCTTCCACCTGTTCGACGAGGCCTTCCACGAGACGATCGCGATCTGCGCGGGCTATCCCGGCATCTGGAAGCTGGCGCACGCTGCCAAGAGCCAGATCGATCGCTGCCGGCGCATGACGCTGCCGGTGCCGGGCCGGATGGAGATGGTGATCCGCGAGCATCTCTCGATCGTCGATGCGGTGCGGCGGAAGGACGGCCCGGCGGCGCAGGCGGCCATGCGCAAGCATCTCGGCACATTGCTGCCGGACCTGGTCCATCTGCGTGCGACGCATCCCGACTATTTCGTCTGACCGCCCTGCGCGGCGCGGAGCTTGCTAGAGGCGGGGATGACGCGCGACGCTGGCGTTGCCTGTCACAGCCGAATCCAGGACGAGGATACTCCCCGATGACCAACCCCGCCGATCTGAGCGCGGCCGATCTGCTCGATGCCTATCGCGCCAAGACGCTCTCTCCTGTCGAAGTGACGGAGGCCGTAATCGCCCGGATCGACGCCTATGAGCCCAAACTCAAGGCGCTCTATGCCTATGATCCGACTGCCGCGCTCGCCGCCGCCAGGGCTTCCGAGGCACGCTGGTTCAAGGGCGAGGCGCTGCCGCTCGACGGCGTGCCGGGTACGATCAAGGAGAATATCGCGACCAAGGGCGTGCCGATGCCGATCGGGACGGCGGCGCGCGATCTCGTTCCGGCGACCGAGGACGCACCGGTCGCGGCCCGGCTGAACGAGGCGGGCTTCATCACGCTCGCCAAGACGACGATGCCCGATTACGGCATGCTCTCCTCCGGGCTCTCCAGCTTTCACGAACTCGCCCGCAATCCCTGGAACCTGGCGATGAACCCGGGCGGTTCCTCTGCCGGTGCGGGAGCAGCGGGCGCTGCCGGTTACGGCCCCTTGCATGTCGGCACCGATATCGGCGGCTCGGTCAGGCTGCCGGCCGGCTGGTGCGGGCTCGTCGGTCTGAAGCCCAGTTTTGGGCGCGTGCCGATCGATCCGAGCTATTACGGCCGTGTCGCCGGCCCGATGACGCGCACGGTGACCGACACGGCGCTGATGATGCGCGAATTGTCCAAGCCAGACACGCGCGACGGCATGAGCCTGCCGCCGCAGGAGATCGACTGGCTGTCGCTCGACATCGACCTGAAGGGCCTGCGGATCGGCCTGCAGCTCGACCCCGGCATCGGCATCGAAGTCGAGCCCGAGACGAAGGCCGCGATCGAGGCGGCGGGCAGGGCTTTCGCGGCAGCGGGCGCGACCGTGACGCCCGCGCCGGCTTTCATGACGCGCACCATGCTCGACGGGCTCGATGATTTCTGGAGCCAGCGCGCCTGGGCCGATATCGGCGCGCTGACGCCGGAGAAGCAGGCCAAGGTGCTGCCCTATATCTTCCAATGGGCGGAACGCGGAAAGGCGCTCTCGGGCGAACGGGTCTATCGCGGCATGAGCCAGATGCTGGCGATCAAGGACGCGGCGTTGAAGCAGAGCGCGCCGTTTGATTTCGTGCTGTCGCCGGTCTCGCCGGTGCCGAGCTATCCGGCCGAACTCGCTTCGCCGATCCATGATCCGGATCGGCCCTTCGAGCATATCTGCTTCACGCTTCCCGCCAACATGTCCGACCAGCCCTCGATCTCAGTGCATGCCGCGATGACTAAAGGCGGCCTGCCAATCGGGCTGCAGATTACCGGGCGGCGTTTTGATGATCTCGGCGTGCTGCGGATGGCGAAGGCCTGGGAGGAGATGCGTGCGCCGATGCCGGCGTGGCCGTCGCTCTAATCCAGTTTTCCCCGCGAAAATACACCGTCATCCTGGGCTTTGCCCTCGGATCCGATCTTCGATCGGCCCAAGGATAAACTCCGCGAAGTCCCGGGATCCATCGTAGAGCGTAGTGCCCTCCGATGGACCCCGGATCTGCGCCGCTTCGCGGCTTGTTCAGGATGACAGCGGCGGTTCTGGAACTCGATATCTAGGCTGAGGAAGAGGCTGCTGCCCTGCCGGCAATCTCGCCCAGCGCGACAGCGGTCAGCAGGCCGTTGCCGGAAAGGTAGCCTGAGGCCTGCGCGCCGGAGACGCCGACCGCCGCGCCGCCGCAGGCGTGGAGATTAGGGAAGGCCCGGCCGTCCTTGTCCAGGACGTGGGCGGCGTCATCGACGCGCAACCCGCCCTGGGTATGGAACAGTGCGCCAGTGACGCGGGCCGCATGGAATGGCGCTGCCAGAGGTGGCACATTTGAGAAGTCGCGACCGAAGCGATCCTGCCCTTCGCCGCGCTTCAGCGCGGCGACCTCGGCCGCGGTGGCCGCCAGCGCGGCTTCCGGAAGGCCGGTCTTCATGGCGAGGTCTTCGATCGAGGTCGCGCTGACGATCGCGCCTTGCGCCTCGGCGTTCTGGAAATCCTCGAACTGGCGCGCGATGCCGGCGATGCGAGCATCGAAGATCGTCCAGGCCTTGCCCGCGGGCTGGCGCAGGACGTTGGCGGCCTGTTCGGAATAGCCATGGCTCTCGTCGGAGAAGCGCTCGCCCAAGGCGTTAACCTGAAAGCCGCCCTCCATGATCGTCGCCCAGCTGATCAGGATGCCATGCGGCTGGGCGACCGAGCCATGGCCCTGATGGCCCGACATATCGACAAGCTCCGCGCCGATCTGCTCGCCCCAGAGCACGGCGTCGCCCTCATTGCCGGAATGGCCGAACCAGAGCGCCTCTGTCATTTTCGGGATGTGGCGCGCCACCAGAGCGCGGTTGCCGCCATAGCCATTGCAGGCGAGCACGAGCGCCTTGCAGCCGATCCTCTCCTCGCTGCCATCGGGGCGGGTTCCAGCGATGCCGGCGATTGCCCCGTCCTGCCTCCGGAACAGGGTGGTGGCGCGAAACCCGGTCAGGATCGGAATCTCCTGAGCCTCCACAGCCTCGCGCAAACGGTCGATCAGCTCCGAGCCGGTTCGCTTGGGCAGGCCGTGCATGCGTCTGGCGGAATGGCCGGGATAGGAGAAGTTGGTGATGACGTCGAAGGGCAGGCCATGATGGTCGGCGAGCCACTCCAGCACCGGTCCGATGCGCTCGGCCAAGTGCCCGACCATGGCCGCATCGGGCTCGTGATGGGCTTTTTCGAGGATGTCCCGGGCGAACAGGGCCGGGCTGTCCTCGATGTCGGCCTGCCGCTGGAAGCGCGTGCCCGCGGCCGGGATGAGCCCGGCTGAAAGCGCGGTCGAACCGCTGGGAACGGCATCGCGCTCGACGATGACGACCTCGGCTCCGGCCTCCTTCGCGGCGAGCGCGGCGACGAGCCCCGCTGCGCCTGCGCCGATGATCAGGACATCGGCCTCGGCCTCGAAGGCGATGCCGTCGACTGGGCGGACCGCGTTCATGGCGCAGCGATCTCCGCCATTACACCGGCGATCGTGGCGATACGGGCCACGGGCTTGAGCGCGGCGATGGCCTCTGCATGCATCGCCTCGGTCGGGGCGGCGCAGCCATCTTCCAGCACGGCCACGTCGATGTCCCGGACATGGGCGTCGCGTACCGTCGAGGCGACGCCGCCATTGGTGACGATGCCGCAGACGATCAGCTGCTCGATGGCGAGCTTGCGCAGCAGCCATTCCAGCCTGGTCTGGTAGAAGGCGGAATAGGCGATCTTCTCGACTGCGATATCGATGGGCTGCAGGGTGTCCACCACCTGGTGGCCCCAGCCGCCGGGCAGGAAATCGCCCTTGCGCAGGAAGGGCCGCATCTGCAGCAGATGCGGCGAGATCAGCGGCTCGCCGCCACGCCCCGGCACCAGGGTGAACTGGGTTGCGGCGACGAGCCCGCCCTTGGCGCGGATGAGGTCGGCCAGCGGTTTGAGCTTGGCTGGCAACGCCTGTGCCTGCGGGGAGGCGGCCTTGCCGCGCGCATAGGCGCCGTCGGGGTGGATGAAGTCGTTCTGCAGATCGACGATCAGCAAGGCGGTGTGGGCGAGGGAGGTGATGGCGGCCGCCATGGCTCAGCTCCTGAGGATCACGAGGTTGCCCAGCGCGTCGACCTCCGCCGTCAGGCCGGGATCGAGCAGGATCGTGGCGTCGGATTGCTCCAGCATCGCCGGTCCCTCGATCCTGGCGCCGACAGGCAGATCAAGCCGCGACCAGATCGCCGTCTCGCGCCACTGGCCCTCGAGATAGACCTGGCGCGAGCCGCGCCTTGCGGCTTCCAGCGTCGCGCCCTCGGCCGGCGCCAGTGCCGTCAGGTCGAAGGCGGGGCGGCGGCCGATCGCGGCGGTGCGCAGTGTGACGATGCGCACGGGAATGCCGGGCAAGAGGCGGCTGAAGGCAGCGCCATAGGCCTTGTCGAAGGCCTCGCGGATGATGGTGCTGGTCACGCCGGTGCGCCCCTCGGTGAGCGTCACCGGCAGGGGCACTGCGACCGTATGGGTCTGTCCGAGATAATGCATGTCGAGCTCGTAGAGCACGTCAATGCGCTCGACGCTCAAACCGGCATCGCTGACAATCGCATGGGCTTCTGCGCCCGCCTCGACCATGCGGGCGTCGAGGGTGGCCGCGTCGAGACCGTCGAGCATCAAATTCACCGTCTGCACGCCGTCATGGCGGATATCGGCGATGACGCAGCCGAGCGCCGAAGTGACGCCCGGGAAGCGTGGTACCAGCGCGCCGCGCAGGCCGACCTCCTTGATCAGCGCGCCGGCATGGAGCGCACCGCCGCCGCCGAAGGGCATGGCCAGGAATTTTGCTGGATCATGACCGCGCTCGATCGAGACCAGCCGGATCGCGCCGGCCATGCGGGCATTCGCGATCTTCACGATCGCTTCCGCCGCCGTCATCACGTCGAGCCCAAGCGGCTCGGCGATCTTGCGACGGATCGCCTCGCGCGCGGCCTCGACATCCAGGCTCTGCAAGGTGCCGAGCGGTTTCGAGCCGTCGATGCGGCCGAGTACGAGATTGGCGTCGGTCAGGGTCGGGCGGTCATTGCCCCCGCCATAGCAGACCGGGCCGGGGCGCGAGCCGGCGCTTTCCGGCCCCACTTCGAGCAGGCCGCCGGCATCGACACGGGCGATCGAGCCGCCGCCGGCGCCGATCGTGGTGATCTCGATCATCGGCGTGCGGATCACCATGCCGAAATCGATCGTGCTCTGGGCGGCGAGCGCAGCCTCTCCGCCTGCGATCAGCGAGACGTCGAAGGAGGTGCCGCCGAGATCGCCGGTGATGACATCGGGGAAGCCGGCGGCGCGGGCGATTGCGGCGGCGGCAATGACACCAGCCGCCGGCCCCGACAGCGCGGTGCGGACGGGGAGCTTGCGGGCGGTGGCCGTCGACATCACGCCGCCATTGCTCTGGACGATGTGGAAGCGGCCGGTGAAGCCATCCTGCGCCAGCGCATCCTCCAGCCGGCCTAGATAGGAGCCGACCAAAGGCTGCAATGTGGCATTGAGCGCGGTCGTCGAGGCGCGTTCGAATTCGCGGATCTCGGGCAGGATCGCGCTGGAGCAGGCGAGGTGCTCGTTCGGCCAGACTGCGCGGGCCGCTTCCAGCGCGGCGCGTTCATTGGCGGGGTTGGCGTAGGCGTTGATGAAGATGATCGCCAGCGCCTCGCAGCCTTGGCGCGCGAGTGTCTGGGCGGCCTCGCGCACGGCGTCGAGATCGACGGGTGTGCGGATCGTGCCGTCGGCAAGCGTCCGCTCGGGCACCTCCAGCCGGTTCTCGCGGCTAGCAGCGGGGGTGAAATCGCCCCACAGCCCCCAGGTCTGGCGGCGGTCGCGGCGGCGCATCTCCAATGCGTCGCGGAAGCCCGGTGTGGTGATGACGCCGACCTTGGCACCCTTGCGCTCGAGCAGGGCGTTGGTGCCGACGGTGGTGCCGTGGACGATCGAGGCGAGGCTGGAGACGGGCCCGAAGCTGGTCAGGCCGGCGATGAAGCCCTTGGCCTCGTCGCCACGCTGCGACGGAACTTTCGCGACGCGGAAGCGCTTTTCCGCTTCGTCGAACCAGAACAGATCGGTGAAGGTGCCGCCGACATCGACGCCGACGACGGCTTTGGGGGAGGGGGAGATCATCGTCCGGCCTCCAAATCCACGCCATACTGTGCTTGCGCGGCCTCCGCACTCACATATCCGTTCGCCACATCGCGCCGCACCGCGGCCGCATCGCGCTCCCTTGGCTCGCCATAGCCGCCACCGCCGGGGCTTTCGAGCCGGACGCGCTGCCCTTTGGCGATGTGGATGTCGGTGATCTTGGTGACGAGCGGCGGCGATGTCGGGCCGTCCGGGCCGTCATAGACGAAGCGGTTCATCGCGGCCGGGCCGCCGCCGACGACGCCGAAGGGCGGGAATTTGCCGCGCTCGCCGAGCAGGAAGACGTCAGCGCCCGACTGCGCCAGCGCCTCGATCTCGTAGATCGCACCGCAGCCGCCGCGATGACGGCCGGCTCCGCCGGAATCGGGCCGCAGCGCCCATTGCGTGAACATCACGGGATAGGCCGCCTCGAGGATTTCCGCCGGCGGGATCGTCGCGGTCGAGATCGGATTATTGCCGTGGTTGAGGCCATCGCCTTCGGGATTGCCGCCCAAGCCCCCGCCGAAGAAGGAGAACATCACGAAGCGCGAGCCGTCGTCGCGGTGGCCCGCCAGCGAGAGCGCGTTGATCGTGGCATAGGGCGAGCCATTGGCGCGCTCGGGCGCGATCTGGGCGAAGACGCCGAAGACGGTGTCGATGACGCGCAGGATCGTCTCGGTATAGCCGCCGACGGGCTTGGGCGCCTTGACGCCGAGCAGGGTGCTGTCGGGGATGATGAAGCTGATCGGCTTCAGCACGCCGGCATTGGCCGGGACATGCGGGAAAATGTGCTTCAGCGCGACATAGCAGCAGGCGACCGCGGTGGAATAGGCGATGTTGAGCGGGCCCTGGCAGGGCGGGGCGGAGCGCGAGAAATCGAGCGTCATCAGATCGCCCGCGATCGTCAGGTCGAGCGCGATCCTGAGCGGCGTATCGGTGATGCCGTCATTGTCGAGGAAATCGTCGAAGGAATAGCGGCCGTCCGGGAGGGCTGCGATCTCGGCGCGCATCAGCGCCTCGGCGCGGGCGCTGAAGGCGTCGAGCGCGGCATCGACGGTGGCGACGCCGTAGTCCGCCAAGAGCGCGTCGAGGCGCTGCTCGCCGAGATCGAGCGCGTTCAACTGGCCGTTGAGATCGCCCCAGTTCGATTGCGGCAGGCGCGAATTGGCATTCAGGATCTCGACGATGTCGTGCTGGAACTCGCCCTTGCGAACGAGCTTCACCGGCGGGATGCGGAAACCCTCCTGAAAGCTTTCCGTCGCCTTGGCGTTGAAATTGCCGGGCACATTGCCGCCGACATCGAGCCAGTGGCCGACCGAGGCCAGCCAGCAGAACAGTTTGCCGTCGCGGAAGATCGGCCGCACCAGGCGCATGTCGTTGAGATGCGTGCCGCCCTCATAGGGGTCGTTGAAGAGCCAGGTGTCGCCGGGATCGTTGTTGGCGCCGGCCTCGACCCGGTCGATCACGGCCTTCACCGCAAAGGCCATGGCGCCGACGAAGATCGGCAGGCCGGACGTACCCTGCACCAGGGTCGCGCCGGTCGTGGCGTGGTAGAGGCCGTGGCAGGCGTCATGCGCCTCGGCGATGATCGGGTTGAAGGCGGAGCGGTAGAGCGTCGCGTCCATCTCGTTGGCGATCTGCTCCAGCCGGCCCTTCAGCACGGCGAGCGTGACGGGATCGAGCGTCATGGTCATGCCTGCTTGCTCTTTTCGGCCGCCGCGATGATCTGGTCGGCTTCATAGCTCCGGCCGGCCGCGATCATTTGGGGCGTGCCGATCACGGCGTTGAGCTGGTCGAAATCGAACATCTGGTTGCGGAAGGCGTCGGTCGAGCCGTCGCGCTTCAGCGTGCCGTAGAAATCCTGGGCGGCGCGGGCGAGCGCCCGCACGATGCCGCCGGGGAAGATGACGAGCGAGAAACCGAGCGCCTCCAACTCCTTTGCCGATTTGATCGGCGTGCGCCCGCCCTCGACCATATTGGCCATCAGCGGCGCCAGGCCCTTCAGCTCGGCGGTGACGCGGCCAAGCTCGTCGGCGGAGCCTGGCGCTTCGACGAAGAGCATATCCGCGCCGGCCTGCGCATAGAGATGGGCGCGTTCGAGCGCGGCTTCAAAACCCTCCACCGCGATGGCGTCGGTACGGGCGATAACGAGCGTCTCCTGCGAGGCGCGGGCATCGACGGCGGCCTTGATCTTGCCGACCATCTCGGCGGCGGCGATCACGCTCTTGTCGGCGAGATGGCCGCAGCGCTTGGGAAAGCTCTGGTCCTCGATCTGCAGGGCATTGGCGCCGGCGCGCTCGAACAGGCGCATGGTGCGCTGCATATTGAGCGCATTGCCATAGCCGGTGTCGGCATCGACGATCAGCGGCGTCGCGATGCGGTCGCGGATCATGGTGATGGTGTCGGCAACCTCTGCCATCGAGACCAGGCCGATATCGGGCCGGCCGAGGCGGGTATAGGCGATCGAGGCGCCAGAGACGTAGAGCGCCTCGAAGCCGGCCGCCTCAGCCAACGAGGCAGTGAGCGCGTCATAGACGCCCGGCGCCAGCACGATCTCCGCCTGAGCGAAGCGTGCCTTCAGGGAAAGGGTCATGATTGGTGTCCGTTCGGGGTAGCGGGCGCGGCTGCGAGCAGGGCGTTCAGCGCGTCGAGTGTCCCGGCCTGTGGCAAGGCATCGACCTGGGCGAGGATCGCGGCGGCATGAGCCTCGCCCCAGACCGGTCCGGCGAGATCGAAGAATTTCTCGCGGATCTCGGCTGCGCTATAGGGATCCTCGGTGTCGCCGCGATTGGTCAGCGCTTCCGCTTCCAGCACGCGGCCATTGGTCAGGGTGATCGTGACCTTGGCCGGGCGTAGCGCCGGCAGCTTGGCGGTCGCGGCCTCGTCCTCGCGGACGAAGATGCGGCGAGCGAGGTCGCGGGTGACGGGTTCGAGCCGCGCCGGTTCGCGGAAGGCCTCGACGGTCGCCGCACCATGAACGATCGTGGTCGCGATCGAGAAGGGCAGCGAGAACTTCGCCGCCAGCATGTTGTGCGGCTCCTGGCCGGCGAGCTGCGCCGCCCAGATATAGGTGCCGACATCGATGCGGGCGATCTGCTCCGGCCTGATCCGGCCGCCCTCGCTGGTCACGATCCGGCTGAGCGCGTCGAGCGCGCCGTGATTATAGCGGCAGCAGGCGTGGCGCTTGAAATAATTGCGCGCGATCTCCCAGTGCTGCCCCAGCGCCTCGACCATCACGTCAGGCTGCCAATTATCGGCGATGACCGAGCCATAGACGGTGCCCAACCCATCGGCCTCGCCGGTGAAGCCCGAGGCGACGAGACCATCGACCATCAAGCCGATCTGGTTGGAGAAGCCCGCGAATGTGTTGCGGACCGTGCCGCCTTCCAGCATCGTCCGGCGGCTGGTGGTGAGGCCGAGCGAGGAGGCGACGTTGATCGTCTCGATCATCGCGGCGGCATCGCGCTTGTGCAGCCAGGCGATGGCGACGGCGGCCCCGACCGTGCCCCAGGTACCGTGCGGATGCATGGTGATGCGCAGTTTCGAGGCGATGCCGATGCGCGCGCCGATCTCGTAACCGAGCGCGATCGCGGTGATCACCTCCTTGCCGCTCGCCTTGGCCTGGACGGCTGCTGCGAGCACAGCGGGTACCACATGGATGCCGGGATGGCCGCGGGCGAACTGGTTGCCCTCGTCGAGCTCCAGCATCGTACCGGCCGTGCCGTTGAGGAAAGCGGCGAGGCTCGGCGTCGCCTTGCGGCCGCTGCCGATGATGGCGGCGCCCGAGACGTCGTCGGAGGGGGCGAGCCGGTTGGAGAGCGCGATCGTCTCCGGCTCCTGCGCGCCGGCGGCGATGGCGGCGGCCGAGTCGGCGATGACCTGAACGGTACGAGAGATGACCTCGGGCGGCAGGTGCTCGAAGCGCAGATCGGCGCAGAAGGTGGCGAGCTCGCTGAGCCAGCCCGGGGTGGCGGGGCGCTGCATCACGGGTTCGGCGCGGGGCTGGGCGCTGACGGCGGCGTTTGCGTTCATGACGGCCTCACAATCCGAGATAGGCGTGTTTCAGGGCCGGGTCGGCGGCGATCCGGCTGGAGGGGCCGGCGACGACGATGCGGCCGTTTTCAAGCACATAGGCGCGGGCGGCGAGTTCAAGCGACTGCACGACATTCTGCTCGACCAGCAGCACGGCGAGGCCCTCGCCGGCGATGCGGGCGATGAGCGCAAACATCTCCTCGACCAGGAGCGGCGAGAGGCCGAGCGACGGCTCGTCCAGGATCAAGAGCTTCGGCTCGCCCATCAACCCGCGCCCGATGGCGAGCATCTGCTGCTCGCCGCCCGATAATGTGCCGGCGGCCTGGCCCATGCGTTCGCGCAGACGCGGGAAGAGCTGGAACATGCGCTCCAGATTGGCCTCGCGCGCCGGCTTGCCGCGCCGGTAGCTGCCGAGCACGAGATTGTCGCGCACGCTCATATTGGGGAAGATCCGGCGCCCCTCCGGCACATGGATCAGCCCGGCGGCGACGATGGCCGAGGCCTTGAGGCCGGCGATCTCCTGACCCAGGAAGCGGATCGTGCCGGCGCGCGGCTTGATCAGGCCGGACAAGGCGCGGTTCAGCGTCGTCTTGCCGACGCCGTTGGCGCCCAGCACCGCGACGATCTCGCCTGGTTTTACCTCCAGGCCGATGCCGCGCAGGACGTCTGCGCCGCCATAGCCCGCGATCAGATTTTCGACCTCAAGCATGGTCTGCTCCCATGCTCGGGGACCCCTGCAGCCGCTTGGCTGCGCCTTGGCCGAGATAGGCCTCGATCACGGCCGGGTCGGCGGCGATCTCGCTCGGCGTTCCCTGCGCGATGATGCAGCCCTGGGCCAGCACATGGATGTCCTCGCACAGGCTCATCACGGCCTGCATGACATGCTCGACCATCAGGATGGTGACGCCCCGGTCGCGGATCTGGCGGATGACCGGGATCATGTCGCGGATTTCCGAGGGATTGAGCCCGGCCAGCACCTCGTCGAGCAGCAGAAGCTTGGGCTCCGTCGCCAGCGCGCGGGCCAGTTCGAGCCGCTTGCGGCCGGAGACCGTGAGCGAGGAGGCCGGCTGGTCGAGCATGGCGCCGAGACCGACGAGGCTTGCGACCTCGCGCGCCCGGCTTTGCGCCTCGGCCCGCGCCGGATGGCGCAGATAGGCACCGACGGCGATGTTCTCGACAACGCTGAGGCCGGCGAAGGGTTGGACGATCTGGAAGGTACGGGCGATGCCGGCCTGGGCCCGCAGATGGGCGGGCTGCGCCGTGATGTCCTGGCCTGCGAAGAGGATGCGGCCTTCGCTGGCCTTCTCGAACCCGGCGATGACGGCAAACAGGGTGGTCTTGCCGGCGCCATTGGGGCCGATCAGCCCGGTTATCGAGCCGGCAGTGACCTTGAGGCTTGCGGCATTGACCGCGACGAGCCCGCCGAAGCGCTTGGTGATGGTCTCGACGGCGAGCATCAGGCGGCTCCTTCCGTCTTGGCGTCGGTCGTTTTGGACGTGTCCTGGCCACGGCCCAATCGCTTCAACAGCCCCATCATGCCGTCGGGCGCGAAGGCGATCGCGGCGACGAGCAGTGCGCCATAGATCACGAGATCGATGCCGGGAATGCCGCCGGCGAAGAGCTTCGTCAGTTCGCCCAGGCCATGCAGCGTCACTGCGCCGACGATCGGTCCAAGCGGGGTGCCGATGCCGCCGATGATCGGGGCGATCAGCGCCTCGATCGAGATCCAGGAGCCGTAAGCGATGTTGGCGTCGAGATAGAGGTAATACTGCACATAAAGCGCGCCGGCCGCGCCGGTGATGCCGGCCGAGAGCGTGATCGCCTTGAGCTTCACGGCAAGCGTGTCGACGCCGAGTGCGCGCGCCGCATCCTCGTTCTCGCGCACGGCAGCAAACCAGGCGCCGAGGCGCGAGCGGGTGATTGCCGTCGTCAGCAGCAAGGTGAAGCCGACGAGTGCGAGCGCGATCCAGACGAAGGCGGCGCGGCTGGCGAACTGGAAGTTCTCGGGCCGGATATCGAGCTTGATCAGCGTGCCGGCCGCTCCGCCGGTGAAAGCCGAGGCATTGGCGAGGATGCGGAAGACCTCGGCGAAGGCGAGCGTCACCAGGGCGAAATAGGAGCCGCGCAGCCCCGAGCGGAAGCTGAGATAGCCGATGATCCAGCCGACCAGCGCCGCAATCGCGATGGCGGCGGTGAAGGCTGCCCAGGCATTGACGCCATAGCGCGCCTGCAGGAGTGCGGCCGCATAGGCGCCGCTGCCGAAGAAGGCGGCGTGGCCGAAGGAGAACTGGCCGCAGAGCCCGCCGAGCAGATTCCAGCCCTGGGCCGCCAGCGCGATGATCAGCGTGAAGACGATGAAGTTCAGCACCGTGTTGGCGGTGACGAAGACCGGGATCAGCGCTGCCAGCAGGAGCAGGACGAGCGCGGGGGCGAAGGCGCGCGAGGTGCTCATGCGCGCGCTCCGAACAGGCCGGTGGGCCGCACCAGCAGCACCAGGATGAAGATCAGGAAGATGCCGATCTGGCCCAGGCTCTCGCCGAAGAACAAACCGCACAGGCTCTCGACCACCCCGATGAAGAGCGCGCCCAGGAGCGCGCCGGGGATCGAGCCCATGCCGCCGAGCACGACGATGGTGAAGGCGACCAGCACGAAGGCGTTGCCGGCGCGTGGCGTTACGTAAAAGGTCGGCATCAAGAGGCAGGCGGCGATAGCCACGCAGGCCGCGCCCAGGCCGAAGGTGACGGCGTAGATATGGGCGACGTCGATGCCGGCCAGCGCCGCCCCGGTCTTCTCGCGGGCAACCGCGCGGATCGCCTTGCCGGTGTCGGTGCGGGTGAGCAGCAGGCCCAGCAGCAGCGCGACCAGTAACGCCACGCCGAAGGCGAGCACGCGTGGCAGCGCCAGAAAGGTGAAGCCGAGATCGATCGAGGAGAAGGCGTAGGGCACGTCGATCGAGCGCGTATCGGAGCGGAAGATCGCGAGCATGGCGTTCTCGATCAGGATCGAGAGGCCCAGCGTCACCAGGAGGATGTTGCGGTCTTCGCCATGGCTTGCCGGGCCGATGATGAAGCGCTGCACGCCGTAGCCCAGCCCGAAGAACAGCGGCGTGACGATGAAGAGCGCGATGTAGGGATCGAGCTTGAAGACGGTGTGCGCGACATAGACGGCAAACATCGCCGCCGTCAGCGTCGCGCCATGGGCGAAATTGATGATGTGCAGCACGCCATAGACCAGCGTCAGGCCCAGCGCGATCAGCGCATAGACCGAGCCGGTCATCAGGCCGTTCAGCACGGCTGCGAGGATGATGTCTGGTGCGAACATGAGGTCTCCCCTTCTCCCCTCGTGGGAGAAGGTGGCGCGAAGCGCCGGATGAGGGGGCGCCGTGCCCTTTGACATGCGAAGATGTGGAAAGCGCTCGGCGCCCCCTCATCCGTCTCGGCTGCGCCGAGCCACCTTCTCCCACGAGGGGAGAAGGGAAGCTGCGGCGTCAGCGCTTCACGCCGGCACGGGGAAGATCGGCTTGGCGTCGGCGAAATCGGTCGGGAAGATCACCTTGATGTCGGCGCCCTGCACCTGCGTGTTCACCGGCGCGCCGCCCTCGTTCTGGCCGTTGACGAACTTGGTCGGGCCATAGGGCATGATGTGGCCGGCGAAGGTCGAGGCCGCGAGCGCCTCGGTCAGCTTGGCCTTGTCGCCGGAGCCCGCCGTCTCCAGCGCGTCGGCGAGGAGCTGGACGCAGGAGTAGTTGAGCGGGATGTTGTAGGTCCAGAACTTGCCGGAGGCTTCGACCTGCTTGCGCAGCGCCTCGGCGACAGGCTTGCGCGGATCGTGCCAGTGATTGCAGTCCATCACGAACTGGGCGGCGTCCTGGAATTCCTTGACGAAGCGGAAATTCGAGGCCGCGCCGTTGAGCACGGCGTAGATGCCCTTCGGCTTGATACGCTGCTGCTGCATGGTGCGGGCGAGCAGGGCGAATTCGCCGTAATAGCTCGACGGAATCACGAGGTCGGGGTTCTTGGCGCGGATCTGGAGCGCGACATTCGACATATCGCGCGACGGCGTCGGATGGGCGATCGTGTCCAGCACCTCGAAGCCGCGCTTGGGCAGTTCCGCCTGCATCAGCTTGGCCATGCCCGAGCCGAAGAGCCCATCCTCATGCACCAGCACGACGGTCTTCGCCGGCTTGCCGGCGGCGTCGTTGAGCTTGGAGAGATTGTCGAGCGCGGTCTTGGTCACCGTGCCGAAGCCGGGGCCGAAGCGGAAGGTGTTCTTCAGGCCCCGCGTGACGATCGAATCGGCGACGCCGACATCGACGATATAGGGCAGGTCGTAGCGCGCGGCGGCCTGGGAGGCGGCAAGGCAGATCGGCGAGGCGAAGCCGCCGACGATCGCGACCACGCCCTCGGCCTGCATGCGTTCGACTTCGGCCGTGCCGCCTTCGGGCGTCGAGCGAGCGTCGCCGAAGACCATCTGGAGTTTCGCGCCGCCCATCGACTTGATGCCGCCGGCCTCGTTGATCGCCTTGATCGCGGCCTCCGCGCCGATCTGGCCCTGCTGGCCGTCATAGGCGAGCGCGCCGGTGACGGGCTGCAGGATGCCGACCTTGATGGCGGGGGCCTGCGCGCGCAGCAGGCCGGGCATGGCGATGGTCGCCGCTCCGCCGATAGCCGCCGTCGTCAAAAGCGTGCGGCGGGAAAGCTCGGTTGTCCTGGTCATCTCACGTTCTCCTCTGTTCTGTTTGCGGTGCGTCGGGCCCGGTCTCGCGCCGGGCTTGTCTCGAGCGATCAGCCGGCCTGGGCCGGTACGGGCGACCAGCGCCTCTCGCCGGCCTCGCCGGCGCGGTGAAGCTCCATCTGGAAGGAGTAGCGGTCGGGCCGGTAGAGCGCGTGCAGATGCTCGACGCCGCTGCCGTCAGGCCCGAGGACGACGCGCGTCAGGGACAGGAGCGGCGAGCCGATCTCGAGGCCGAGCGCCTCGGCGACATCAGGGCCGGCCAAGGTCGCACTGATCGCCTGGCTGGCGCGCTCGACCAGCGCGCCCGAGCGTTCGAGCAGCGTCAGCAGCGGCACGGTCGCGAGATCGGCCTCCGAATAGGTCAGGCCGATGCGCTCGGGCACATGCGTCGTCAGATAGGAGAAGGGCTGGCCGTCGATCAGGCGGACGCGAACCGAGCGCTGGGTGCGCTCGCCCGGGTCAAGCGCGAGCGCCTGGGCCACGGCCTCGGGCGGCTGGACATAGGAAAAGGCGAGCAGGCGCACGCCGGTGCGGCGGCCCATCTCGACCAGATGGGTCAGCATGTTCGAGAAATCCGCGACAATCGGCCGGGGCGCCTCGGGCTCGCGTACGAAGGTGCCGGCGCCGACGCGACGGTCGATCAGGCCGTCCGTCGCGAGGCTGTCGAGCGCGCGACGGATGGTGACGCGCGAGACGCCGTGCTGCAGCGCCAGGGCCGGTTCGCTCGACAGGCGCGTGCCGGGCGAAATCTCGCCGCTGGCGATGCGCTCACGCAGCAGCAGATAGATGCGTCGCGCCTTGAGAGGTTCGAGCGAAGCGTCCACGCGGGGCCTTTCGATGACGAATGATCTGACTGTCTATCAGAACAATTACCTGTCTAGCGTATAGGACAACTCGCTTGCGTCAAGCGTCGTGTGGTCGCTATGATCAGCTGGGAAAGGGTAGGCCCGATGACAGCCGCAAGCATGACCGCCGGAACGCCTGGGAGCGGAAGCAAGTCCGAGGCCGGACCGCGCACGCTGTTCGACAAGCTCTGGGATGCACATGTCGTGGTCGAGCGGCCGTCAGGCGATGCACTGATCTGGATCGACCGGCATTTCGTGCATGAGGGCTCGTTTCATGCCTTCGCTCAGGTCGCAGGGCGCGATGGGGTCGTCGTGGAGCCCGGCCTGACCTTCGGCATCGCGGACCATTACGTGCCGACGCGCGGCCGCGACCACATCGCCAATCCCGAGATCGCCCGGATGATCGACGATCTGGAGGCGAATACGGCGCGCCATGGCGTTGAGCTCTTCGGGGTGAACGATCCGCGCCAGGGCATCGTCCATGTCGTCGGGCCCGAGCAAGGGCTGACGCTGCCGGGGCTGACCATGGTCTGCGGCGACAGTCATACCTCGACCCATGGCGCCTTCGGGGCCTATGCCTTCGGCATCGGCGCCTCGGAGGTCGCGCATGTGCTGATGACGCAGACGCTCTGGCAGAAAAAGCCCAGGCGCATGCGCATCAGCATAGACGGCACACCTGCTCCGGGTGTCGGGGCGAAGGACTTCATCCTCAGCATCATCGCGAAGATCGGCGCCGACGGGGCGCGCGGCTATGCTGTCGAATATGCCGGGGAGGCGGTGCGGGCGCTCTCTATGGCGGGCCGCATGACCATGTGCAACATGTCGATCGAGGCGGGCGCACGCTGCGGGCTGATCGCACCCGACGAGACGACTTTCCGCTGGATCGCCGGCAAGCCCTATGCGCCCAAGGGAGCGGCCCTGGAGGCAGCCATCGCCGCGTGGCGTCAACTGCCGAGCGATGCGGGTGCCGTTTTCGACCGCGAGATCGCGCTCGATGCAGGCGCGATCGCCCCCATCGTCACCTGGGGGACGAGCCCGGAGGATGCGCTGCCGATCGGCGCCAGCGTGCCCGATCCCGCCGCGCTCGCCGATGATGGCCGCGCCACCGCCATGCGCGATGCGCTCGCCTATATGGGGCTGCGGCCGGGGCAGAAGCTCAGCGAGATCGCGGTCGACCGCGTCTTCATCGGCTCCTGCACCAATGCCCGCATCGAGGATCTGCGCGCGGCGGCGAGCGTGCTTGCGGGCCGCAAGGCGCGCGTGCCTGGGTTGGTCTCGCCGGGCTCGAGCCAGGTGAAGCGGCAGGCCGAGGAGGAGGGGCTCGATCGCATCTTCATCGCGGCCGGGCTCGAATGGGTCGAATCCGGCTGCTCGATGTGCGTCGGCATGAACGGCGACAGCGTGCCCTCCGGCGAGCGCTGCGCCTCGACGACGAACCGCAATTTCCGCGGCCGGCAAGGGCCGGGCGCCCGCACCCATCTGATGTCGCCGGCCATGGTCGCCGCTGCGGCCGTGACCGGGCATCTCACCGATGTCCGGCCGATGCTGGAGGGCCGGTCGTGAAGCCATTGACCCAGGTTAGCGGCGCTGCTTGCCCGCTTGGCCTCGCCGGCGTCGATACCGACCAATTGATCCCGGCCCGTTTCATGAAGCGCCCGCGTTCGGAGGGCTATGGCGGTTTCCTGCTGCATGACCTGCGCCGGGACGATGCCGGGGTCGAGAAGCCCGACTTTCCACTCAACCGCCCGGCCTGGCGCGGGGCCGAGATCATGGTGGCGCGGCGCAATTTCGGCTCAGGCTCGTCGCGGGAGGCGGCGGTCTATGCGCTGGCCGATCATGGTGTCCGCGTCGTGCTGGCACCGACCTTCGGCGACATCTTTGCGTCCAACGCGGTCAAGAACGGGCTTTTGCCGGCGGTGCTCGACGAGGCCGACATCGAGGATCTGCTGGCGGCCCTGACCGCGACACCGGATCTGCCGGTCAGCGTCGATCTCGCGGAACAGACGGTTGCCTGGGGCAATCGCGCGGTCACCTTCGCGATTGATCCGGTCTGGCGCGAACAACTGCTCAATGGCTGGGACGATATCGACGTGACCCGGTCTTTTGCCGGTGAGATCGCGCGGTTCAAGAGCGCGGATGCCGTTGCACGGGTCTGGGCGCGGCCGATGTCGGAGGATTGAAGGCAGGCATGCCCGTAGAATGATCTGGTATGCGGCTACCGCTCTTTAGGCCGGTAAAAGCGCGCACTCCTTTATGATCGCAACAGGCGGAAAATTGACGCAATCAGCCGTGTCGAAGACAACTTCGAATGGCTTGATCGCTCGATTGGCAAATTCGAGCGCCTCACTGAGGCAATCGCTCTTGACCTGGGTCGCGAGCGTGCAATGGGGAACCCAAGCATCTGGACGATAATGCGCCCGGCACAGAGCTGGATCGATCAAGTCATGCAATTTTGCATGCGCTTGATTCAGGGCTGAGCAGAAAGTCGGCTCTGCCCAGAGCACGAAGGGCGTCGCTTCAAAGTAGCGAAGGCCGTTGAAAGCGATACGAAATACTGACTTGCCTAGAAATGCCGCGTCGAGGGCGGAGATGACCTCATCTCGCTCGATCTCGTCGTAGATCGCTAATGTGATGTGCGGTGGATAGGCCAGAGCATGCATCGAGGACTGATCCTCGAAACGACTGGCCTGTTCCCAAAGAGCCCGTATTTTGCTCGCGGTTTCGTTTACAGCTTTGACGCTGATCGCAATGGGCATCGGTTTCTGGTCCAACGGACGCGAGCTAAGCTCTAACGGCTTGCACCTCAGAACAGCAGATGCGGGGCGAACATCGCCAGGCTCATGAAGCCGAGGGCCAGGGCGCCGAGGCCGCCGCCGACGAAGGCGAGCATGACGACGCCGGTGATGATCGAGGCCGAGGCGACGACGATGCCGATCTGCAGCAGGCCCGAGGCGATCTCGAAATTCTCGTTCTTGGCCTTGTAGTCGTCGCGCTCATGCTCGGCCGCTTTGGCGCGAGCCATCAGTTCCTTGCGGCCCTCATTGGTCTCGGGCTCCGAATCATAGCGCGCGGCAGTGGCTTTCCAGCCGTCGATCCGTTTCTGCATGCGCTCGCGGGCGGCCGGGTCGATCGTGGCGGCGAGGTCGATCTCCATCGCGTCCGACGCGGTGCGTACAGTGGTTCCGCGAATCGTCTTGGCCTGGAAGAAGGCCCATAGATTCGAGGCTTCGATGTTCTTAGCGACGGCCTCGTTCTCGGCCTGCTTGCCGCCGATCTCGGCCAGCGCCAGCATGAGTGCGAGAATCGCGATCAGCAGCGCGATCTTCTTGTTGCCGCCTTCCGGCGCCTCGAAATGCTCAGACATGTATCTCCCCCTGCGCCCCGCGATTCGCGGTTGAACGCCATGTCCTTCCTTCAAGGCGACAGGTGAATGTCGGCTGAACGGGTTTCGCGCCTTTTCCGCGTCAGAGCCGGATGATTTCAGACGGGGTCACTTCGTGATCCCGTCTGAAATCTGAATCCGTCTCTCATCCGAGAGTTAGAGCAGGATCAAAGCGAAAAACCGGTTCCCACTTTTTCGCATCCTGCTCTAGCGCCCGGCGCGGGGATGGGCGGCGTCATAGGCCGCCATTAATCGCGTCGAGTCGATGCGGGTGTAGATCTGCGTCGTCGAGAGCGAGGCGTGGCCGAGCAGCTCCTGGATGGCGCGCAGATCGCCGCCGCGACCCAGCAGATGGGTCGCGAAGGAGTGTCGCAGGGAATGCGGTGTCGCCGAAGAGGGCAGGCCGAGTGCGCCGCGCAAGCCCTCGACCGCGAGCTGGATGATGCGGGGCGAGAGTGCGCCGCCCTTGACGCCGAGGAAGAGCGGACCATCCGGCGGCAAGCGCCAGGGGCAAAGCGCGATGTATTCGGCGATGGCCGTCACCACGGCTGGCAGGACAGGGACCATGCGGGTCTTCTGGCCCTTGCCAATCACCGTCAAGGTATCACCGGCACTTGTCGGCGCCTGGGCGCGGGTCAGCGACAGGGCCTCCGAGATGCGCAGGCCGCAGCCATAGAGCAGCGCCAGCACGGCGGCATCGCGGGCCAGCACCCAGGCCTCGCGCTCTTCGCCGGCGCGGATGTCGACCTGCGTCACGGCCTTGGCGGCGCGGGCGTCGAGCGGGCGCGGCAGCGATTTGCCGATGCGCGGCCCGCGCGTCGCGGCGAAGGCTGCGGCTTTCAGCTTGCCGGTGCGCTCGCCGAAACGGGCGAAGGAGCGCAAGCTCGCGAGTTGGCGCATCAATGTGCGGTTGCCGACATTCTCGCGCCGGCGCTGGCCGAGGAAGGCGCGCAGGTCGAAGGGTTTCAGCGCCGCGATATCGGCCAGCGAGGCCGGACCGCCGAGATGGCCTTCCAAAAAGGCGGAGAATTGGCCGAGGTCACGGCCATAGGCTTCGAGCGTCTTGGGCGAGAGTCGGCGCTCATTTGCCAGATGGGCGAGCCAGTCGCGGCGCAGGGTGTCGAAGTCGGTCACGTCTTTAAGCCTCGCCGTCATGGTCGGGGCTGTCCCGACCATCCACGTCTTTGAACCGCGCCTTTTCCGTCGAGGGGGCAAGACGTGGATGCTCGCCACAAGGGCGAGCATGACGCAGTGGTTCAGCAAAGCATGACGCTCCCGCCTTAACAGGTCGCGAATCGATGCTAGACACGCGGCCATGAATGATGAGCCAGACAGCGGGGAAGGCGGCGGCACGGTCGACGTGCTGATCCCGCTCGGGCTCGACCAGGCCTATAGCTATGCGGTGCCGAACGGGCTCGCGCTCAAGCCCGGCGATGTCGTGCAGGTTCCACTCGGCCCGCGCGAGACCGTGGGCGTGGTCTGGAGCCAGGGCTCAGGCCGCGGCGGCAATCTCAAGCGGGTGACGGGGCGGGTCGACATGCCGCCGCTCGATCCCGCCCTGATGAAGCTGGTCGACTGGGTTGCCTGGTACACGCTCGCCCCAAAAGGCTCGGTGCTGGCGCTGGTCCTGCGCCGGCAGCCCGACGATACGCCGGAGCGGCCCAAGCTCGGCGTCAGGCTCGTCGGCGCGCCGCCCGCCCGCATGACGCCGGCCCGCGCCCGCGCCATCGCCGCCGCTGAGGGCGGCCTGCTGACGGGCAAGGCGGCGCTGGCGGAGGCCGCCTCTGTCAGCATGGCGGTGATCGACTCGCTGGTCGATGCCGGCACCTTCAGCGTCGAGGCGCTGCCGCGCGACGCTGTTGCGGCGATGCCCGATCCCGATCACGCGCAGCCGGTCCTGTCGGAGGGGCAGGCGGCGGCGGCCAAAGAGCTGGTGGCTTCGGTTCAGGCCGCGGCGTTCGGCGTGACCCTGCTCGAGGGCGTCACCGGCTCGGGCAAGACCGAGGTCTATTTCGAGGCGGTGGCGCAGGCGATCCGGCAGGGCCGCCAAAGCCTGATCCTGATGCCGGAGATCGCGCTGACGGCGCAGTTCATCGACCGTTTTGAGGCGCGCTTCGGGGTCAGGCCGGGCCTCTGGCATTCGGCCGTGACGGGCCGCAAGCGCGAGCGGTTGCAGGCGGCGATCGCGAGCGGCAAGGCCAGGGTGGTAGCGGGTGCGCGCTCGGCCCTGTTCCTGCCCTATCGCGATCTCGGCCTGATCGTCGTCGATGAGGAACATGAGGCCGCCTATAAGCAAGAAGACGGCGTCAGCTATCATGCCCGCGACATGGCCGTGGTGCGCGGGCGCATCGAGAACGCGCCGGTCATCCTGACCTCGGCGACGCCCTCGCTGGAGACGCGCGTCAATGCCGAACGTGGGCGCTACACCCATCTCAAGCTGCCCGAGCGCTTCGGCGGGCGCGAATTGCCGACGCTGGGGCTGGTCGACCTGCGCCAGGACAAGCCCGAACGCGGGCGCTGGATCTCGGGGGCGCTGATCAAGGCGATCCAGGACAATCTGGAGGCCAAGGAGCAGTCGCTGCTCTTCCTCAACCGGCGCGGCTATGCGCCGCTGACGCTGTGCCGCGATTGCGGCCACCGTTTTCAATGCCCGAACTGCTCGGCCTGGCTGGTCGATCATCGCTTCCGGCGGGCGCTGGTCTGCCATCATTGCGGCCATGTCGAGCGCCGGCCGCATGAATGCCCGGCCTGCCATGCTCCCGAAAGCCTCTCGGCCTGCGGGCCGGGCGTCGAGCGCTTGGCCGAGGAGGTCGCGACGTTGTTTCCGCAGGCGCGGGGCATCGTGCTCTCCAGCGATTTTCCCGGCGGCACCGAGCGCTTGAAGCAGGAGCTGATGGCGGTCGCGTCGGGCGAGTTCGACATCGTCATCGGCACGCAGCTCGTCGCCAAGGGCCACAATTTTCCGGGCATGACCCTGGTCGGCGTGGTCGATGCCGATCTCGGCCTGACCTCGGGCGATCCACGCGCGGCCGAGCGGACCTTCCAGGTGCTGCGGCAGGTCACGGGGCGGGCCGGGCGCGGCGAACGGCCCGGCCGTGCGCTGCTGCAGACGCATGATCCCGGGCACCCCGTGCTGAAGGCGCTGATCTCGGGCGATCCAGAGCGGTTCTACGCCGCCGAGACCGTTTCGCGCGAGGCGGCCGGCCTGCCGCCTTTCGGGCGGCTCGCCGGCTTGATCGTGTCGGCCAATACGGCGGCGGAGGCGGAAGGGCATGCGCGCGCTCTGGCGCGCTGCGCCGATGCACCCGACGGTGTCTCGGTGCTGGGGCCGGCGGAGGCGCCGCTCGCAGTGCTGCGCGGGCGCCACCGCGTGCGATTGATCGTCAAGACGACGCGCGAGGTGAACTTGCAGGATTATCTGCGGGCCTGGCTCAAGCGCGGGCCGAAGCCGAAAGGCTCGGTCAGGGTCGCAGTCGATGTCGATCCGCAGAGCTTTTTGTGAGGCGCCAGAGCATCGCGCGAAAAAGTGGGTACCGGTTTTTCGCAGGAGCAATGCTCTCAGCTTTTAGAATCGATCACGTCGCCTCACCGCAGCGGCGCGATATTGAGGATGAGGTCGCCATAGTTCGGCTCGCCGCCGGTCACTGTGCGCAGATAGAGCTTGTCGCCGATCTTGAAGAAGACCGAGGCGCGCGAGGAGGCGTCCTCCATCGTCACATAAAGGGTGTTGCCGTAGCGGATCTCCCATTTGCCTCGCGTCGGCTTCTTGCCGCCCGATTCATAGAAGCCGACATGGAGCGGGCCGGAGATGGTGTAGTCGTGATTCCTATAGAGCGAGATCACGGTCTTGTCGCGGAAGGTGAGCCGCCGGCCGCCGACCGTCTCGTCATTCAATTGCATATAGCGGATTTCCGCTCCGCCCTGGGCGAAGGCCGGTGACGGCGCGAGCAGCCAGGCTGCGGCAAATGCGCCGACCAGGATATGAAGGCCCGTGACGAGCCCGAGACCGATCCTGTTCCTCGCCATGTCGATCTCCGTATCCCCGCTTGTGCCGATGCTTCGGCCGGCAGCGGGCGAGCGGGATCGATCCAGCCCGTGTCGGGGTCCGATGCATTCGATCGTTCGACGAAGTTAGAGCATGGCATCGAAAAGTGGAAACCGGTTCTCGGTGGGTGGCGGGCTCCAATTCGGCGGGGAGAGCCGATGGATGGTTGATCGCAGGGAGGCGAAAGCCCGCCCCGCGCCATCCCCAGATTGAGACCGAACTGTGGCGTTCTTCGGGTTGCGCACCCCCGGATCGCATGCTAGTGCACCGCCGCATTCTCGGTGTTAAGTGCGCTTGGCAGCGCGCATTTCGCCTGATCGATACATCGCAGCGCTAGGACGATGCACTCCGCCCTCGCAGGGGGTCGCCGGTGTGGTCCTTTGAACGAGAGACGTGACGCGTGGCTGAAGGCGGATCGCAGGATCGAGTACTGGTTTCGGGCGTCGCCGGGCGCTACGCCACGGCGCTCTTCGAGCTGGCGAGCGAGGCCAATGCCATCGACGCCGTTTCCGCCGACCTTTCCAGCTTCAGCACCATGCTGGCCGAGAGCGCCGATCTGCGCCGGCTGGTCGAGAGCCCGGCCTTCTCGGCCGAGGATCAGGTCGCCGCGATCAAGGCGATCCTCGCCAAGGCAGGCATCTCCGGCATAGCCGGGAACTTCATCGGGCTGGTCGCCAGCAAGCGCCGCCTGTTCACGCTGCCGGGCATGATCCAGGGCTATCGCAACCTCGTTGCCGAGGCCAAGGGCATCGTCAGCGCCGAGGTCACGCTCGCTGAACAGCCCACGGCCAAGCGCGTCGAGGAAATCCGGTCCGCCCTCAAGGGCGTCGCCGGCAAGGATGTCGATGTCGCGATCAAGATCGATCCGGCGCTGATCGGCGGGCTCATCGTCAAGATGGGTTCCCGCATGGTCGACGCCTCGCTGAAAACCAAACTCAATTCAATTCGTCTTGCCATGAAAGAGGTCGGCTGATGGAAATCCGCCCCGCTGAAATCTCCGCGATCCTGAAGGCCCAGATTTCTAACTTTGGGTCCGAAGCCTCCGTCACCGAGGTCGGCCAGGTTCTCTCCGTCGGCGACGGCATCGCCCGCGTCTACGGCCTCGACAAGGTCCAGGCCGGTGAGATGGTCGAGTTCGAGAGCGGTGTGCGCGGCATGGCGCTCAACCTCGAGAGCGACAATGTCGGCGTCGTGATCTTCGGCTCCGACCGCGAGATCAAGGAAGGCCAGACGGTCAAGCGCACCGGCGCGATCGTGGACGTGCCGGTCGGCAAGGAGCTGCTCGGCCGCGTCGTCGACGCGCTCGGCAACCCGATCGACGGCAAGGGCCCGATCAAGGCCAAGGCCCGCGCCCGCGTCGACGTCAAGGCGCCCGGCATCATCCCGCGCAAGTCGGTGCATGAGCCGATGGCGACCGGTCTCAAGGCGATCGACGCCCTGATCCCGATCGGCCGCGGCCAGCGCGAGCTGATCATCGGCGACCGCCAGACCGGCAAGACCGCCGTGGCGCTCGACACGATCCTGAACCAGAAGGCCAACAACGAAGGCACGGATGAGAGCCAGAAGCTCTACTGCGTCTATGTCGCCATTGGCCAGAAGCGCTCCACCGTCGCCCAGTTCGTGAAGGTGCTCGAAGAGCGCGGCGCGCTGGAATATTCGATCGTCGTCGCCGCGACCGCGTCCGACGCTGCCCCGATGCAGTTCCTGGCGCCCTTCGCCGGCTGCGCCATGGGCGAGTATTTCCGCGACAACGGCATGCATGCCGTCATCATCTATGACGATCTGTCGAAGCAGGCCGTCGCCTACCGCCAGATGTCGCTCTTGCTGCGCCGCCCGCCGGGCCGCGAAGCCTATCCCGGCGACGTGTTCTATCTCCACTCCCGCCTGCTCGAGCGCGCCGCCAAGATGGGCGATGCCGCCGGCAACGGTTCGCTGACGGCGCTGCCGGTCATCGAGACCCAGGCCAACGACGTCTCGGCCTATATCCCGACCAACGTGATCTCGATCACCGACGGCCAGATCTTCCTCGAGACCGACCTGTTCTACCAGGGCATCCGCCCGGCCGTGAACGTCGGCCTCTCGGTCTCGCGCGTCGGTTCGGCCGCGCAGACCAAGGCGACCAAGAAGGTTGCCGGCAAGATCAAGGGCGAGCTCGCGCAGTATCGCGAGATGGCCGCCTTCGCGCAGTTCGGTTCCGATCTCGACGCGGTCACCCAGCGCCTGCTCAACCGCGGCGCGCGCCTGACCGAGCTTCTGAAGCAGGCGCAGTTCTCGCCGCTGAAGATGGAAGAGCAGACGGTCGTGATCTATGCCGGCGTCAACGGCTATCTCGACCCGCTGCCGGTCAACAAGGTCCGCGCCTTCGAGGACGGGCTGCTGGCGCTGGTGCGCGGCAAGCATATCGATCTGCTCAACGCAATCCGCGACAGCAAGGATCTTTCGGACGCGAACGCCGCGAAGCTGAAGGATCTCGTCACGGACTACGCCAAGTCGTTCGCCTGAGGCCGCGCGGGGCGCTCAGCGCTCCGCCAATATGAGGATCGTCGATGCCTTCCTTGAAGGATCTACGAAACCGCATCGCCTCCGTGAAGGCGACGCAGAAGATCACCAAGGCCATGCAGATGGTGGCGGCTGCGAAGCTGCGCCGGGCGCAGGCTGCGGCCGAAGCGGCGCGTCCCTATGCCGAGCGCATGGAGACGGTGCTGGCCAATCTGGCCTCCGGCGTCTCGGGCTCGAGCGCGCCTAAGCTGATCGCCGGCACGGGCGCCGACAAGGTGCATCTGCTGGTGGTCTGCACGGCCGAGCGCGGGCTTTGTGGTGCGTTCAACTCCTCGATCGCGCGTCTGGCGCGCGACAAGGCGAATGCGCTCAAGGCCGAAGGCAAGACGGTCAAGATCATCTGCGTCGGCAAGAAGGGCCATGACGTCCTGAAGCGCCAGTTCGAGAAGGACATCATCGAGCTGATCGACCTGCGCGCTTTCAAGCAGGTCGGCTTCGTCAATGCCGAGGCGATCGCCCAGAACATCCTGGCGCGCTTCGCCGAGGGCGAGTTCGACGTCGCGACGCTGTTCTTCTCGAAGTTCAAGTCGGTGATCTCGCAGATCCCGACGGCGCAGCGCATCATTCCCGCCGAGATCCCGGCCGGCACGAAGGCGACCGAGGCCGTCTACGACTACGAGCCCGACGAAGGCGAGATCCTGGAGACGCTGCTGCCGCGCAACCTCACGGTGCAGGTGCTGCGCGCGATCCTGGAGAACGCGGCTTCCGAGCAGGGCGCGCGCATGTCGGCGATGGATTCCGCCACGCGCAATGCCGGCGAAATGATCAAGAAGCAGACGCAGCTCTACAACCGCTCGCGTCAGGCGATGATCACCAAGGAACTGATCGAAATCATCTCCGGCGCGGAAGCGCTCTAAACGTCTAGCAATTAGGCTGGCATGCCGGCCACCCGACACGCTGTACCCGAGGTTCGAAACCATGGCCAAAGCCGCTACCAAGAAGACCGTCGCCGCAGAGAAGCCTGCCAACACCGGCACCGGCCGCATCGTGCAGGTTATCGGCGCCGTCGTTGACGTGCAGTTCGACGGTGCTCTGCCGGAGATCCTGAACGCGCTCGAGACGGATAACCTTGGGAACCGCCTGGTTCTCGAAGTCGCCCAGCATCTCGGCGAGAACACGGTCCGCACCATCGCGATGGACTCCTCCGAAGGCCTGGTTCGCGGCCAGTCGGTCACCGACACCGGCGCGCCGATCTCGGTGCCGGTCGGCGATGAGTGCCTCGGCCGCATCATGAACGTCATCGGCGAGCCGGTTGACGAACTCGGCCCGATCGGCGCTGCCACGACGCGCGGCATCCACCAGCCGGCGCCGTCCTATTCCGAGCAGTCGACCGAGGCGCAAATCCTCGTCACCGGCATCAAGGTCGTCGACCTGCTGGCGCCTTACGCCAGGGGCGGCAAGATCGGCCTGTTCGGCGGCGCCGGCGTCGGCAAGACCGTGCTGATCATGGAGCTGATCAACAACGTCGCGAAGGCCCATGGCGGCTATTCGGTGTTCGCCGGTGTCGGTGAGCGCACCCGCGAAGGCAACGATCTCTATCACGAGATGATCGAGTCCAAGGTCAACGTCGATCCGAAGGAGCATGGCGGCTCGGCCAAGGGCTCGAAATGCGCCCTGGTCTACGGCCAGATGAACGAGCCTCCGGGCGCCCGCATGCGCGTCGCCTTGTCGGGTCTGACCGTCGCCGAGCATTTCCGCGACCAGGGCCAGGACGTGCTGTTCTTCGTCGACAACATCTTCCGCTTCACGCAGGCGGGCTCGGAAGTGTCGGCTCTGCTCGGCCGCATTCCCTCGGCGGTGGGTTACCAGCCGACGCTGGCGACCGACATGGGCAACCTGCAGGAGCGCATCACCACCACCAATAAGGGCTCGATCACCTCGGTGCAGGCGATCTACGTGCCGGCCGACGACCTGACCGACCCGGCGCCCGCGACCTCCTTCGCCCACCTTGACGCCACGACCGTGCTGTCGCGCTCGATCGCGGAAAAGGGCATCTATCCGGCGGTCGACCCGCTCGACTCGACCTCGCGCATGCTCTCGGCGGCGATCGTCGGCGAAGAGCATTACGCCATCGCCCGCCAGGTCCAGCAGATTCTCCAGCGCTACAAGGCGCTGCAGGACATCATCGCGATCCTGGGCATGGACGAGCTCTCGGAAGAGGACAAGATCTCGGTCGCCCGCGCCCGCAAGATCGAGCGCTTCCTGTCGCAGCCCTTCCACGTCGCGGAAATCTTCACCGGCTCGCCGGGCAAGCTGGTCGCGCTCGAGGACACGATCAAGGGCTTCAAGGGCCTGGTCGAGGGCAAGTACGACCACCTGCCGGAAGCCGCCTTCTACATGGTCGGCTCGATCGACGAAGCGATCGAGAAGGCCCAGCGCCTGGCCGCCGAAGCGGCGTAAGGGGCGTCATTCTCGGGCTCGTCCCGAGAAACTCTGGACGAGTGCACACTGGTTTTCGAGATGGCCGGGTCAAGCCCGGCCATGACGAGCCCGGAAGAGAGTAGCAATGGCAACCTTCAAGTTCGAACTCGTCTCGCCTGAGCGCATCCTGTTCTCGGGCGATGTCGTCAGCGTCATCGTTCCGTCCGTCGAGGGCGAGATCACCGTGCTCGCAGGCCATGCGCCGCTGGTCGCGACGCTGAAGGCGGGCATCGTCTTCGTCCAGACGACGGACAGCAACGGCAAGGAATTCTTCGTCAATGGCGGCCTCGTCGAGGTCAACCACGCCGCGACGACAATCCTGGCCGAGCAGGGCCGCTTCATCGAGGACGTCGATACGGCCGTCCTCGATCAGGAAATCCTGACGGCCGAGATGAAGTATACCGGCTCGCATAATGACGACGAGAAGAAGCGCCTGCACGACACGCTCGTCCAGCTCCGCGAGTTCAAGCACGTCTTCGAGCAGCGCAAGGCGGCGTAGGCGTCAGCCTTTACCTCAGAGACTGTCAAAAGGCCGCGTGAGCGGCCTTTTTCATGCGGAGTAGCTGATGAACTCCAGCAGCGAGCCGTCGGGATCGCGGAAATAGACGCTGGTTCCCGGGCCGCCACGGCCGAAGCGCGGAACCGGGCCGAGTTCAATCGCGACCTTCCGCGTCTCCAGATGCGCGATGGCGTCGACGATCGGCCCCGCCCAGGTGAAGCAGAGATCGCTGCCTCCGGGCGGCACCGGCAGGCGCGCGACCGGGATCGGGTTGAGGCCTGGCCCATGGCAGTTCAATTGCGCCGCGCCGATACGATAGACGAAGCCCGCGCCGTTGCGCAGAATCTCGGCTCCGATCACGTCGCGGTAGAAGGCATTCGAGCGCTCCCAGTCCGAGACGTGAATGACGCAATGGTCGAAGCTGATCGGGCTCATCGCAGTCTCCTAGAGCAGGATGCGAAAAAGTGGGTACCGGTTTTTCGCATTGATCCTGCTCTCACTTCTAGATGAGAGACGGATTCAGATTTCAGATGGGATCACTTTGTGACCCCATCTGAAATCATCCGGCTCTCGGGCCGTCAGGGTGAGGGCGGGACACTAGGCGCGGCGAAATGCGAGAAGGCCTTCACGACACGCTCATAGACCGGTCGCTTGAACGGCACGATGCGCGCCGGCATCTCAGCCAAGGGCAGCCAGGCCCACTCACTGAACTCGGCCGGCTCATCGCCATTGGGGCGAGTGATGTCGATCTCGCTGTCCGGCCCTTTGAGGCAGAAGGCGACCCAGCGCTGCCTCTGCCCCCTGAAGGCGCAGAGCTTATGCGCCGGGCCGTCATAGGGCGGGAAGTCGTAAGTCCACCAATCCTCGGTCACTGCCAGGAAGGTGGCGCTGGCCACGCCTGTTTCCTCAGTGAGCTCGCGACGCGCTGCCGCAACGATGTCCTCGTCGGGATCGATGCCGCCTTGCGGCATCTGCCAGTCGAAACCGGGCTGCACGATCTCCGGGCCGGCGCTGTGCGAGCGGCCGGCGAAAACCAGGCCGCTGGCGTTGAACAGGGCGATGCCGACATTGGGGCGATAAGGCAGGTCCATCCAGCGAGCTTAGGACACCGTGTCGGCGAGCGAAACGGGCGGACGAGAACCTCAGTCGTTGCGGGCCGAGAGAACACAGGAAAGCAGCCCCGGGAAACGGCGCTCGATGTCCTCCCGACGCAATGCGTTCATCCGTGTCGCGCCCTCGTTCCGTGTCCGGATCAGCCCGGCTTCGCGCAGGACGCGGAAATGATGGGAGACGCTGGATTTCGGACGGTCGCCTTCGAGCGCCTGGCAGCTCGCTTCGCCTTCGGCTGCCAGCCTGCAGACGATCTCCAGCCGAAACGGATCGCTCAACGCGTGAAAGACGTCCTCGATCGCGATCTCTTCCGAAGCAGGCAGGCGGGCATGTCGCATGGTGACGAGCCTATCACAGGGTTTTGATGTTGCCAAAATTCGAAAAATATCGAACTATCGAATAATCGAACCCCTTTAGCGCGGAGCCGCTCAATGCCTGGTCTTTTCGACCCCTTCAGCCTGAAGAACGTCACGCTTCGCAACCGTATCGTGACCTCGCCGATGTGCCAGTATTCGGCTCAGGACGGCGTCGCCAATGAATGGCACCGCGCCCATCTCGCCGGGCTGGCGCGGGGCGGTGCCGGCCTGGTCGTCATCGAAGCCACCGGCGTCTCGCCGGAGGGGCGGATCACGCCCGCCTGCCTCGGACTGTGGAACGACGCGCAGGCCGAAGCGTTGGCACCGATCGTCGCCGAGATGGGCAAGGCCGGTGCGGTCGCCGGCATCCAGATCGGCCATGCCGGCCGCAAGGCCAGCGCCAACCTGCCCTGGGAAGGCGACGACCATATCGCGGTCGGCGATCCTCGCGGCTGGGAGACCATCGCGCCGTCCGCCGTTGCTCAGGGCGGCGGCCTCGGGCGTGTGCCGCGGGCGATGACGTTGGCCGATATCGAGCGCGTGCGCGGCGATTTCGTCGCCGCGGCGGAGCGGGCCCGCGATATCGGCATCCAGTGGCTGAAGCTGCATTTCGCCCATGGCTATCTGGCGCAGAGCTTCCTGTCGCGCCACGCCAACAAGCGCGACGACGCCTATGGCGGCAGCTTCGAGAACCGCGCCCGCTTCCTGATCGAGACGCTCGTGGCGGTCCGCAAGGTCTGGCCGGAGGATCGCCCGCTCTCGGCCCGGCTCGGCGTGATCGAATATGACGGGCAGGACGAGGAGACGCTGGTCGAGGCCATTGAACTGGTGAAGCGCCTCAAGGCCGAGGGGCTCGACTTCATCGATGTCAGCGTCGGCTTCTCGACCAACGAGGCCAAGATTCCGTGGGGGCCGGCCTTCCTGGCGCCCGTTGCCGAGCGTGTGCGGCGCGAGAGCGGCCTTCCGGCCTCGACGAGCTGGTACATCAGCCAGCCCGAGCAGGCCGATGCGCTGGTGCGCGAGGGCAAGGTCGATCTCGTCACGCTCGGCCGGCCGCTGCTGGCCGACCCGCACTGGCCTTATGCGGCGGCAAAGGCGCTGGGCATCGAGGACGCAGCCTGGAAGACGCTGCCGGCGCCCTACGCCCACTGGCTGTCGCGCTACCGCGCCGCGTGATGCAAGAGCGTGATGCAAGAGCCGGATGATTTCAGATGGGCTCACGAAGTGATCCCATCTGAAATCTGAATCCGTCTCTCACCTAAGAGTTAGAGCAGGATCGATGCGAAAAACCGGTTCCCACTTTTTCGCATCCTGCTCTAGAGGGGCCTGTGGCCCCTCCTGTCACTCCCCCATGGCGATCAAGCTGGCATTGCCGCCGGCGGCGGCCGTGTTCACCGTCACGGTCTGCTCGGTGGCAAAGCGCATCAGGTAGTTCGGCCCGCCGGCCTTGGGGCCGGTGCCCGAGAGGCCATGGCCGCCGAAGGGCTGTACGCCGACGACCGCGCCGATGATGTTGCGGTTGACGTAGATGTTGCCGGTCGAGAGGCGGCTCACGACCTCCTCGACGGTGGTCTCGATGCGCGAATGCACGCCCAGCGTCAGGCCGTAGCCGGTCGCCTCGATCGCTTCGATGACCTTGTCTAGCTGACCCGACTTCCAGCGGACGACATGCAGGATCGGGCCGAAATGCTCGCGATCGAGCTCCGCGATGCTGTTCAGCGAGACGACATGGGGGGCGACGAAGGTGCCGCCCAGCGCGGGCGTGTCGCCGGCCCAAACGATGCGGCCAAGCTTGCGCATTGCCTCGACATGGCTGTCGAGCCGCTGCTTGGCGGCGGCGTCGATGACCGGGCCGATATGGGTCTCGATCCGGCGGGGATCGCCGAGCTTCAATTCGCCGCCGGCGCCGGTGATCATCTCGACCATCTTGTCGGCGACGTCCTCCTGCACCACGAGCAGGCGCAGGGCCGAGCAGCGCTGGCCGGCTGAGCGGAAGGCCGACATCACGACGTCGTCGGCAACCTGCTCGGCCAGCGCCGTCGCATCGACGATCATGGCGTTGAGGCCGCCGGTCTCGGCGATGAGCGGGACGATTGGCCCATCCTTGGCTGCGAGAGCGCGGTTGATGGCACGGGCGGTCGCGGTCGAGCCGGTGAAGGCGACGCCGGCCACAGCGGGATGCGCGACCAGCGCCGCGCCGAGCGCGCCGTCTCCAGGAGTGAGGTGCAGGGCCGAGACGGGCACGCCGGCCTCGTGCAGCAGGCGCACGGTCACGGCGGCGATCAGCGGCGTCTGCGGGGCGGGCTTGGCGACGACGCTGTTGCCGGCGACGAGCGCGGCCGCGACTTGCCCGGCGAAGATGGCGAGCGGGAAGTTCCACGGCGCGATGCACAGGAACGGGCCGCGCCCGCGCAGGATCAGGCGGTTTTCCTCGCCGGTCGGGCCGGGGAGGGCGGTCGGCGTGGCGAATTTGGCCTCGGCCTCGGCGGCATAATAGCGGCAGAAATCGACCGCCTCGCGAACCTCGGAGATGGCGTCGTCGAGCGTCTTGCCCGCCTCGGCCTGGAGCAAGGCGAGCAGCAGGCCGCGCTTTGCCTCCATCAGGTCGGCGGCCTTGCGCAAAGCTGCGGCGCGCGTGCGGGCCGGCGTGCGATTCCACTCATCGAAGCCGGCCTTGGCGGCGAGCATGGCGCGGCCGGCCAAGGCGGCGTCGGCTTCCGCGACAGTGCCGATCGCCTTGCCGTCGATCGGCGAGAGGACCGGGCGGGGCGTTCCACCCACTGTCTTGCCGTCGATGATCGTGCCGGCGTCCGGGAAGGGCTTGGCGGTGGCTGCCGCGATCTCGGCCAGCAGGGCATCCAGGCTCTCGGCATGGCCGAGCTCGACGCCGGCCGAGTTCTTCCGCGACGGGCCGTAAAGGTCGGCCGGCAGCGGGATGCGACGATGCCGGGCGGCGCCCGCATTGCCGATCAGGTCGGCGGGCGGCACCAGCAGTTGCGCGACCGGCACGTCAGGATCGCCGGAGACGCTGACGAAGGAGGAGTTGGCGCCGTTCTCGAGCAGGCGGCGCACGAGATAAGCGAGCAGATCCTGATGGCCGCCGACCGGCGCGTAGGTGCGGCAGGCATAGCCCGCCTTGTCCGCCAGCAGCTTCTCATAAAGCGCTTCGCCCATGCCGTGCAGGCGCTGGAACTCAAAATTCTCGGCGTCACCGGCCATCTCGGCGACGCTCGCGACCGTCAGCGCGTTATGCGTCGCGAATTGCGGGATGATGCGCGGCCGCAGGCGCAGCAACTGCGCGGCGCAGGCCTCGTAATTCAGGTCGGTCATCGCCTTGCGGGTGAAGACGGGGTAGTCGGCGAGACCGCGCTCCTGGGCGCGCTTCAACTCGGTGTCCCAATAGGCGCCCTTGACGAGGCGCACCATCATGCGACGGCCATGGGCCTCGGCCAGCGCCGCGATATGGTCGATCACGGCCGAGGCACGCTTCTGATAGGCCTGGATGGCGAGGCCGAAGCCGTCCCAGCCGGCGAGCGAGGCATCGGCCACCACGGCGTCGATGACGTCGAGCGAGAGTTCGAGCCGGTCGGCCTCCTCGGCGTCGATGGTGAAGTTGAGATCGTAGGATTTGGCCTGCTGTGCGAGCTTGATGACCTTGGGCGTCAGTTCGGCCAGCACGCGCTCGTGATTGGTCGCGTCATAGCGCGGATGCAGGGCCGAGAGCTTGACCGAGATGCCCGGCCGGTTCGGCAGCGGCTCATTGCCGGCGGAGCGGCCGATCGCGTCGATCGCGGCGCTGTAGGAGGCGAGATAGCGGTCGGCGTCGGCTTGCGTGCGTGCGCCTTCGCCCAGCATGTCGAAGGAATAGCGATAGAGCTTGCCGGTCTTGGAGCCGGCGCGCTTCAGCGCCTCCTCGATGGTCTGGCCGAGCACGAAATGGTTGCCCATCACGCGCATGGCCTGGCGCGTCGCGGTGCGCACTGTCGGCACGCCGAGGCGCTTGGCGAGGCTGCCGATGATGCCCGTCGGCGTTTCGCCGGGTTGGATGACACGCGCGGTGATCCCGAGCGCCCAGGCCGAAGCCGAGACCAGGAAGGCGTCCGATTTCGATTCGTGATTGGCGAAGTCGCCCTGGCCGAGCTTGTCTTCGATCAGCCGGTCGGCGGTCGCCGCGTCGGGCACGCGCAGCAGCGCCTCGGCCAGCACCATCAGGGCCAGCCCCTCCTTGGTCGAAAGCGAATATTCGCGCAGCAACTCCTCGATGCCGCCCAATCCGACCTTGCGGGTGCGGATCGCCTCGATCAGTTCGGTGGCGCGGGCGTCGATGCGCGCCTTGGCGGCAGGCTCGCGCCGGGCCCTAGTCAGCAGCGTCGCGGCGGTCGCGCCATCGTCTTCCGCATAGGGAACGCGGAAAGCGGACAGGGCTGGCGCTTCGACGAAACGCGGGGCGGCGGTGGCCATGAAACGGCTCCAGATGAGTGGGGCGGGATGATCTGAAGGATCGGGCCTCTTGGGCCGCATATCAATTGGCTATTTTCCGATATTGCCCGTATTAATGTTGGTTTCTGGCTTTAATTATAGAGAATAATCCCGTGCTGGACCGCACCGACCGCCGTATCCTCTCCCTTCTGCAATCCGACGGCCGCATTGCCGGCGTCGAGCTTGCCGAAAAGGTCGGGCTCTCGCCGACGGCGGTGGGCGAACGGCTCAAGCGCCTGTCGCGCGAGGGCTACATCACCGGCTATCGCGCGACGCTCGATCCGCTGAAGCTCGGGCTCAACCTGCTGGTCTTCGTCGAGGTCTATCTCGACAAGACGACGCCCGATGCGTTCGAGCGCTTCGCTGCGGCCGTGAAGCGGGCGCCCGAGGTGCTGGAGTGCCACATGGTCGCCGGCGGCTTCGACTATCTGGTCAAGACGCGCGTCGCCGACATGAATGCCTATCGCCGCTTCCTCGGCGAGGTTCTGCTGGCCCTGCCGGCGGTGCGTGAGACGCGCACCTATGCGGTGATGGAAGAGGTCAAGACCGACGGGGCGCTGCCGCTCTGATTCCCGAGAGCAGGATGCGAAAAACCTGATCGAGCGGAACGCCGCTTTTTTCTTCGCGCTCTGCTTGCGCAAAGGGCGCTTTGTACTTGACCTGTCGTGTGGCTCCGCCAGTTTGGAGGCATGATCGTTCGGCCCGCCGGTCGCCGGTTCGATCTCTACGTTCAGCCAGGTCCGCGCCCGTCCGTTCCTCCGGAGTTCGAGATGCCCAACCCTTCGCATGCCCCGGCCGTGGCGTTGTCCCGGCGTGGCATCGCCCGCCTCGGTGCAGCTTTCCTGCTCGCGGCGACCGCGCCCTTGGCGATGATCGGGCCAGCCCAGGCGCAGACGACCGTGCGCTTCACGCTCGACTGGCGGTTCGAGGGGCCGGCGGCTCTGTTCCTGATGGGGGTCGAGAAGGGATACTTCAAAGCCGAAGGGCTCGATGTCGCGATCGAGCCCGGAAACGGCTCGCGCGAAGCAGTGCCGCGCGTGGCCTCGGGCGCCTATGATGTCGGCTTCGGCGACGTGAATTCGCTGATCCGCTACCGCGACGAGAACCCCGGCGTCGATCTCAAGGCCGTGATGATGGTCTATGACAAGCCGCCCTTCGCGATCGTCGGGCGCAAGAGCCGCGGCGTCAGCGCCGATGTGAAGAGCCTGGAAGGCCGCAAGTTCGGCGCGCCCGCGGCGGACGCGGCTTTCGCGCAATGGCCGATCTTCAAGACCATCAACAAACTCGACGACAGCAAGATGCGGCTGGAGAATGTCGGCTTCCCCGTGCGTGAGCCGATGCTGGCTTCGGGCGAGGTCGACGCCGTGTTCGGCTACGCCAACTCCTCCTATATCAACCTGAAGTCGCGCGGCGTCCCGGTCGACGACATCGTCGTCCTGCTGATGGCCGATTACGGCGTCGAGCTCTACGGCAACGCCATCATGGTCTCGCCCAAATTCCTGGCGGAGAAACCCGAGGCGCTGCGCGGACTGCTGCGGGCGCTCGCCAGGAGCATCAGGGACACCGTCGCGGATCCCGACCTCGGCGCGCAATTGGTGATCAAGCGCAACGACATCGCCAGGGGCGAGGTCGAGTTGGAGCGCCTGAAGATGACGCTCGACCAGAATGTGGTGACGCCCTTCGCCAAGGCGAACGGGTTCGGCGGCATCGACAAGGCGCGCTGGGAGCGTGCGCTTGACCAGATCGGCCTGACCTACAGCTTCAAGGACAAGGCAAGAGCGGGCGACGCGTTCACGGACGCGTTCCTGCCGCCGGTCGCGGAGCGGCAATTCTGAGCGGTCTTGCCTCGCCGCGGCAGGCTTGACCTAGCGCCAAGGTGACAGCGCGGGGCGCTCTGCCTATCGTGCCGCGCCTTTTCGCCGGACCCCATCACCTTGATACTGCCCGATCTGCGCGACTATGACGGCTTGCGTGCGGCCTTCCGCTGGCGCATCCCCGCCCGCTACAACATCGCCGTCGACATCTGCGACCGCTGGGCGGCTGCCGAGCCGCAGCGCACCGCGATCATCGAGGTCTCGCAGGACTGGCGGGTAAGCCCGGTCAGCTTCGGGCATCTGCGCGAGCAGTCGAACCGGCTCGCCAATGCGCTGCGGTCGCGCGGCGTCGGGCGGGGCGACCGGATCGCGATCCTGCTGCCGCAGGGGCGCAGCGTGCTGACAGCTCATCTCGCCGCCTACAAGCTTGGCGCCATCGCGGTGCCGCTGGCGGCCCTGTTCGGGGTCGATGCACTGGCCTACCGGCTGGGCGACGCCGCTGCCAAGGTCCTGATCACGGATGCGGCCGGGCTCATCAAGGTCGGGCAGATCGCCGAGCCGCTGCCCGAACTCGGTTTGGTGATCTCGACCGACGGCGCGCAGGGGGCGACGCAGGATTGGGAAAGCCTGCTGGCGCAGGCGAGCCCGGATTTCACGGCCGTCGATACCGGTCCCGACGACCCGGCCCTGATGATCTACACCTCCGGCACCACCGGCAATCCCAAGGGCGCGCTGCATGGCCACCGCGTCCTGCCGGGCCATCTGCCGGGCGTGCAGATGCCGCATGAGTTCCTGCCACAACCGGGCGATCTCGCCTGGACCCCGGCCGATTGGGCCTGGGCCGGCGGCTTGCTCAACATGCTGCTGCCCAGCTTGCATTTCGGCGTCGCCGTCGTGGCGCGGCCGGTGACACGCTTCGAGCCGGAGGAGGCCTATCGCCTCATCGCCGATCTCGGCATTCGCAACGCCTTCGTGCCGCCGACCGCGCTCAGGATGCTGCGCAGCGTCGACAGGCCGCGCGAGCGCTTCGCGCTCAAGCTGCGCACGATCGCTTCGGCCGGGGAGGCGCTGGGCGCCGAGACCCTGGCCTGGGGGCGCGAAGCGCTGGGGCTCACCGTCAACGAGGCCTATGGCCAGACCGAGTGCAATCTCGTGCTCGCCTCCTGCGCTACGATCGGCATCAGCCGGCCGGGCTGCATCGGCAAGGCGGTGCCGGGCCATGAGGTCGCCATCATCCGCCCCGACGGCTCCATCTGCGCGGCGGATGAAGAAGGCCAGATCGCAGTGCGTCGGCCCGACCCGGTGATGTTCCTGGGCTATTGGCGCAAGCCCGAGGCGACGGCGGAAAAATTCATCGGCGACTGGATGACGACCGGCGATCAAGGCGTGCAGGATGCGCAAGGCTATGTCCGCTTCATCGGCCGCGACGATGATGTCATCACCTCGTCGGGCTATCGCATCGGACCGGGCGAGATCGAGGATTGCCTGCTGAAGCATGAGGCGGTGTCGCTGGCGGCCGTCGTCGGCAAGCCCGATGCGCTCAGGACCGAGATCGTCAAGGCCTTCGTCGTGTTGAAAGCCGGCCGCGAGCCGTCCGAGGCGCTCGCCGCCGAGCTTCAGGCCTTCGTGCGCAAGCGGCTCTCCGCGCATGAATATCCGCGCGAGATCGCGTTTCGCGATGAGTTGCCGCTCACCACCACCGGCAAGATCATCCGGCGGCTCTTGCGGGCGGAAGCCTGAAGCCGCGCCGCAGGGCCGCGCGCGCTCGGCCGGCGAGATCGCGCGGCTTGCCTGTGGCCCGGGGCAAGAGCCGCACCTCGCCGAAACCGGCGGCGTCCGGACCGCTGGTTGATGGCACTGGCTGCAGGATCGTTCGGTCCGGCGCCGCTTGCCGCATCAATGCGAGCACGACTTGCTCGGGGAAGAAGGGCGCTTCGCTCTCCTCCCGCGCGGCCATGTAGAGCCAACCGCCTTTCGCCCGCCCGATGACCAGCGCACCGGCGATCGGCCGCCCGTTCAGCGTCAGCAGGGCGACACGGGATTGCCTGGAACGGGCAAGCGCCCGTGTCATGGCGCGCAGGAAGCCGACCTCGCGAGTGTCTTGCAAGACCGCCTTGCCGGCGCGGCCTTGCGGGCCGGAAGCCTCCATCGCCAGCAGGATCTCGACCGCGTCCCGCAGTTCCGTGCGCGATGTGGCCTCGACCAGCTCGAGTTTGCCGCGCCGTGCCAGGGCCTGCTGCATCGCCTCGATATCGTTGGGCGCTGGTGCGCTGTGTCGCCGTGGAAGCGGCAGGTTCGCAGGGCTCAAGGTCGTGCCCAGCCCGAGCGTTTCGGCGGCGCGCCGGATCGGTGCGATCAAGGGGCTCGCCATGTTGATCTGGCGCAGAACCAGCCCGCGCCCCTCCAGCACCCAGCCCTGGCGCAGGCTCAGCACGGCCGCGAGGACGGCTTGCGCCTGCGCGGCGTCGAGCAATGGCGCCCCGTTGAAGATGCGCCGGTCGGAGAAGCCGATCAATTCGTCGGGCACGAATAGCCGGTTGCGCGGAAAGCAGGGGATCAGGCCAAGAAGGCGTCGCTGCGCGGAACCGGTCGGTCCCTGCCAGGCGAGCAGCACCGCGACGTCGCGGAAGGCGATCAGGTGTTGCGCTGCCGCGAGCGCGAAATCCGGCTCGAAGAACAGATTGGGCTCGATCGCGCGCGCGGCGAGCTCCGTCCAGGCCTGCCGGATCTCGCCGCAGGCGGAGAGCAGGCGGATCTCGGTCGTGATCGCTGCGTCCGGGGCTCGGCTTGGTGCGGGCGCGGCATAGGCCGTGAGCTTGCCCGGGGAGAGGCCCTTCAAAGCGATGATCTGATTCATGCGATCCTGCCCGGCGCTGTGCTGGATCGTCCTGGCGCGGGCTTGTGCCGGATCGGCACGGCGCGGCGTTGGGAGCAATCCCCGGTCGGGAGGACTTCAAGAATGGGGCCGTAAGGCTCCTGCCTCAGGCCGTGACATTATGGCCGGAGGCCGCAGCTCTGGCATGGGATGTCTGTCCGAGAAAGGCGGCCCAGAGCCGCTCCACCACGGTGGGGTCGATATCTCTAACGATGAGCACGAGTCGGGAGCGATGGTCGGCGTCCGGCCAGGCCTCGAGCAGGAGCGGCGGATGCAGGATCTGCTGGACGGCATGGACCAGCAGGGGCTGCCCGGGATGCTCGGCGAGGTTCACCAGCCCCTTCAATCGCAGCAGCTTGGGGCCATGCGTCGAGCGCAGCAGGGTCCAGAACAGATCGAAGGTCGCCTGCGCGATCGGCGCATCGGCTGTGAGCGCGAAGGCGCGGATGCTGGCATCGTGCCGGTTCACGTCGTGATGGTCATGCCCGTGATGATGGTGGTGGTCGTGTCCGTGGTGGTCGTCATGAGCATGGTCGACATGAGCATGATCCTGGCCATGATGGTGATCGGCCTCGCCGAGAGCCTCGTCAGCGAGCCATTGCCGTAGCATCTGCGGACGTTCGGCGAGATCGTAGAGCCCGGAACCGACGAGAGCCTTCGCCGCTGCATCGGGCTTCAGCAGGGTGATGCCCGGGTTGAGCGCGGCCAGCCTGTCGCGCAGCGGCGCGAGTTCGGCCTCATTGGGGGCGAGGTCGGCCTTGGTCAGGATGAGGCGGTCGGCCGCGACGACCTGCTTCACCGCTTCCTCATGGGCGTCGAGCGTCGCCATGCCGTTGACGGCGTCGACCAGCGTCACCACGCCGTCGAGCTTGAAGCGCATGGCGAGATAGGGGTGGTTGATCAGCACGTTCAGGATCGGCGCGGGGTCGGCGAGGCCCGTCGTCTCGATCACCACGCGCTGGAACGGCGCGATCCGGCCATTGTCCCGGCGGCGCAGCAGATCCTCCAGCGTGACGATGAGATCGTCGCGGATCGTGCAGCAGAGGCAGCCGGAGGCGAGCAGGATCATGTTCTCCTCGACGCCCTCGATCATCAGGTGGTCGAGGCCGACCTCGCCGAATTCATTGACGATGACGACGGTCTCGGAGAGCGCCGGGTCCTTGAGCAGGCGGTTCAGTAGCGTCGTCTTGCCTGCGCCGAGGAAGCCGGTCAGCAGGGTCAGTGGGATTGGGGCGGGTCTGGTCTCGGGGCCGGTCATGCGTCTGGGCTTCTGGCTTCAGGCCGGCGCCAGGAGGCGTCGATTTTGTTCTAGTATTACATTAGCCATGATCGCGGCCACGACAAGGGCGCCGCCGGCATATTGCAAGGCGCCGAGGCGTTCGCCGAGCATGAGGGCTGCGACCGCGACGGCGAAGACCGGCTCGGCGCAGAAGGCGAGGCCGGCATTTCCGGGAGCGACGCGCATCAGGGCCAGGACCTGGAGCAGGAAGCCGATCAGGTAGCCGCCGATCGTCACCGCGACCGCGCCGGGCGCGAGCGCCAGCGCGCCGGGCGACAGGAATCCGCCCATCAGGACAAGGATGCCGGCGGCGATTGGCAGGATCATCAGATGTGACCAGAACAGCCGGGGTAGCAGCGGTGTCGTGGGGCTGGCGTTGGCAGCGAAGAACTGCGTCGCGGCGAGCACACTTGCCGCCAGCGCGAGCATGAGCCCGCGCGGGTCGAGGCCGTGGAGGTCCGGCCCGACCACCATCGCGACCCCGGCAAAGGCGAGCAACGCCACCGCCAGCCGGTCCAGGCTGAAGCGGGCCGAGGTGAGCAGGGGCTCGGCCAGGATGATCAGGATCGGGAAGGTGTAGAAGACGACGGCGGCAACGCTGACCGGGACGAAGGCGACCGAGGAGAGATAGGCGCAGCCGACCCCCGCGCTGGCGAAGCCGAACAGGGCCAGGGCCCGGCGCTCGCCGCGTGGCACGGCGAGCGAGGCGCGCCAGAGCAGGGCGACCAGGCTGGCGAGCGCCAGCATCAGGAAGACGCGGTAGAACACCAGCAATGGCCCGCTGAGGCCGGCTTGTCCTGCGATCTGGGCGCTGACGATATTGGTGCCGTACGCGGCCGCCGAGCCGAGGGCGAAGAGGAACCCGTGCTGCCTGGCGGCGCGGTCGCGATCGGCGGTCAAGGCATGTGGCTCAGGCGTCGTCGTTCGGCTTGGGCTTGGGCGCCGGCGTAGCCTTTGTCTTCGCCGGTGGCTTGGCGGGCTGGAGCTTGGCTGCGGCCTGGCCGGGCTTGGCCTTCTCCGCCTCGCTCTTGGAATCGGTCTTGCTGTCGCCTTTGGGTTTGGCGAGCAGGGGCTTGGCCGGCGGGCGGGCTGCGGGTTTGATGCCGGCTGCTGCACCGGGGCGCAGGCTCGAGGCCGTCGCCTTGCCCGGCTGCACGGCGCCCTGGAGCTTGAGAGGCCCGGCCTGGAAGGCATCGGCCGACGGTTGCGCTGCGCCACCCGTCGGAGCGAAGGCGGTGGTCGCTCCCGGGATGCCACCATTGCTGGAGGCTGTGCGGGGCCGTGTGTCGCCGAACAGGCCCGGCGTGCCGCCGCCGAACAGGCTGGCGGCGACAGGCTTGTCGGGCGCGATCACGGGTGTCGCGCCGCGCGCGAACTGGCTGTCGGGCCGGCCCGTGGCATTGGCCGCAAGCGGGGCGGAAGCCGAGCCAGCCGTGCGGCCGAAGGCGACGGGAACGGGGGTGGTCTCGGCGCGCGGGCCCAGCACGATGCGGCCGGACGGCGCGCGCGACAGCATGGCACCCGTCGCGCGCGGCTGCGGGCTCATGGCCAGGAAGCGGTCGCCGGCGCCATCGGCGTTGCCGCCGACCCCGCCGGCGGTCGTCAGGCCGGAGATCGGCCCGGAAACATCGACATCGTCGGCGAGCGCTGCCCCGCCGCCCTTGCGGCGGACATCGTCGCAAATATTGGGGGCACGGGTTCCGCTGGCGGGAAGGGAGGTGACGTCGTAGCCGAGGCCGCCCCATTTGCCGAAACCCTCGTCCAGCAGCTGCGCGGCCTTCACGGTGCGCTCGGCGCCCGAGAGTGCGCCCAGCACGACCGCGATCAGGGTGCGGCCGCCGCGCGTCGCGGTTGCGACCACATTGAAGCCCGAGGCGCAGACGAAGCCGGTCTTCATGCCGTTGATGCCGGAATAGCGGCCGACGAGCCCGTTGGTGTTGTTCAGCACCTGCTTGCCGAGCTGGACCGAGGGCGTGTTCCAGTAGTCGGCGTAATCCGGGAATTCGCGCATCAGCGCCATGGCGAGGATTGCGAGATCGCGCGCGCTGGCCTGCTGCTCGGGGCTGTGCCAGCCATTGGGATTGACGAAACGGGTGTCGCGCATGCCCAGCCGCGCGGCTTCCGCATTCATCATGCCGACGAAGGTCTCGACATTGCCGCCGACGCCCTCGGCGATGACATAGGCGATATCGTTGGCCGATTTGACCAGCATGATGCGGAGCGCGTTGTCGAGCGTGATCTCCTGCCCGGCCTTGATATAGACCTTGACGCGCGGTTGGCCGGCCGCAAGCTTCGAGACCGGGATCGCGGTCTCCAGGCCGAGCCGCCGCTCGCGCACCGCCTTCAGGGCGAGATAGGTCGTCATCATCTTCGTCGTCGAAGCCGGGTGCCAGGCCTGGCTCGGATTCTCGGCCGAGAGAACCGCGCCGCTCGAGGCGTCGATCACGAGGCTGGTGCCAGCCGCTGCGGGTCCGGCGAGAACAAGGCCAAAGGCGAGGACGGCGGCAAGGCGGGATGAGATCATCGTGCGGTCTTGAACCTGTGGGGACGCGGAGACGGAAGCTGGCGGGTTCAACGCGACGCGTGCGGCATTTTCGAGACGGCGGACGTTTTTGTTCGCCCGCAGACGCATACCTACCCGGAGCGGAGCGATTTGCCTAGTCGCGGCCAGGGGTCCAAAAGGCCTCTGCCCTTGTGATGGATTAAGCCGCGTGAGCCTCGCCCTTCTCTGGATTCCCGCGACGATCGCGGCCTCGCTCCTGCAGACCGCGCGCAATCTGACGCAGCGCTCGCTGACCGACATCATCGGCGTCGTCGGCGCAACGCAGGTGCGCTTCCTGTTCGGCCTGCCCTTCGCGCTGCTGTTTCTGGTCCTGGTCTGTCTCGTCGCGGCCCGGACGCCGCCGGCGATCGACGGCAAGGTGCTTGCCTTCGCGCTCGGTGGCGCGCTGGCGCAGATCGCGGCGACCGCACTGATGCTGGCGGCGATGCGCACCCATTCCTTCGCCGTGACGACCGCCTACACCAAGACCGAACCGGTGCAGGTGGCGATCTTCGGGGCGCTGCTGCTGGGCGACCCACTTGGCTGGGGGAAATTCGCGGCGATCATCGTCGCGACGATCGGCGTCATCGTCGTGTCCTGGAAGCCCGGCCAGAAACTGACCGCCGCCGGCATGCGCCCGGCTGTGCTCGGCATCGGGTCGGGAGCCTTCTTCGCGCTGTCGGCGATCGGCTTTCGTGGCGCGATCCAGGCTTTGCCGGAGGGTGGCTTCTTCATCCGCGCCACGACGATCCTGGCGCTTGGCCTCACGCTCCAGACCGTGCTGCTGACGTTCTACATGCTGGTCGCGAACCGCCCGGCCCTGGTCATGAGCCTGCGCAACTGGCGCCGCTCGCTCTCGGCGGGCTTTCTGGGCGCTGCCGCCTCGCAATGCTGGTTCCTTGGCTTCTCGCTGACCAGCGCCGCAAATGTGCGCACGCTTGCGCTGATCGAGGTGCCGCTGGCGCAGATCGCCTCGCGCCGCATCTTCGCGGAAGGCACGAGCCGCCGCGAGCTGGTGGGCATGGCGCTGATCGTTCTCGGCGTCGGCGCGCTGCTGTTGCTGGCGATTTCCTGACGTCTTCGCTCCGCTTTTGATCGGTAAAGAGACGATAAAGCCCGTCTTAAAAGCAGTTTCCGATCCAATTGGATCGTTCAACAGCTCTGGCTCTTTATCTTAACGCGTTTTCTTCACGCGAACCGGTGTCCACTTCGCTCGAAAACGCTTTGGTCCGCATCGTGGCCCCTCTTTCCGCGCACGGTAGAAATGCGCTTCTGCCGGCTTGCAGGGTGCGCTTGCGAAGCGCACTTAGACTGAAAAGCTGGTTTTCAGGGAGAATGTCATGAGCGCTGCGATCGTCGGCTGGGCCCACACGCCGTTCGGCAAGCAGGATGCCGAGACCATCGAAAGCCTGATCGTGCGGGTCGCCACCGACGCGCTGGTCGATGCCGGGATCACGGCCGACCAGGTCGATGAGATCGTGCTCGGGCACTACAATGCCGGCTTCTCCGCGCAGGATTTCACTGCCTCGCTCGTGCTGCAGGCCGACCCGGCGCTGCGCTTCAAGCCGACCACCCGCGTCGAGAACGCCTGCGCTACCGGTTCCGCCGCAGTGCATCAGGGCGCGCGCGCGATCAGGGCCGGCGATGCCAAGATCGTGCTCGTCGTCGGTGTCGAGCAGATGACCAAGACGCCCTCCGCCGATATCGGCAAGTTCCTGTTGAAGGCCTCCTATCTCAAGGAGGAGGGCGAGACGACCGGCGGCTTCGCCGGCGTCTTCGGGCAGATCGCGGCCGCCTATTTCCAGCGCCATGGCGACCAGTCGGATGCGCTGGCGATGATCGCCGCCAAGAACCACAAGAACGGCGTCGACAACCCCTATGCGCAGATGCGCAAGGATCTGGGCTACGCCTTCTGTCGCGAGGAGAGCGAGAAGAACCCTTACGTCGCCGGCCCGCTGAAGCGCACCGACTGTTCGCTGGTCTCGGACGGCGCGGCAGCGATCGTGCTGGCCGATACGGAGACCGCGATGGGCATGCGCCGCGCCGTCGGTTTCCGCGGCATGGCCCATGTCCAGGACTTCCTGCCGCTGTCGCGGCGCGACATCCTGAAGTTCGAAGGCTGCACCGTGGCCTGGAAGCAGGCGCTGGCGCAGGCCGGCGTCACGCTCGACGACCTTTCCTTCGTCGAGACGCATGACTGCTTCACCATTGCCGAACTCATCGAATATGAGGCGATGGGCCTGACCCGGGAAGGCGACGGCGCACGCGCGATCAAGGAAGGCTGGACCCAGAAGGACGGCAGGCTGCCGGTCAATGTCTCCGGCGGCCTCAAGGCCAAGGGCCATCCGATCGGCGCGACCGGCGTCTCCATGCATGTGCTGAGCGCGATGCAGCTCGTCGGCGAGGCGCCGGAGGGCATGCAGGTGCATGACGCCAAGCTCGGCGGCATTTTCAACATGGGCGGGGCGGCGGTCGCCAACTACGTCTCGGTGCTCGAGCGGATCAAGTGACGCGGCCGATACGCCGGTTCGCCCTGTGACCGTCTTCTTCGCGCTGCTGCCGGCCTATTTCCTCTCGATCTTCTACCGGTCGTTCCTGAGCGTCATCGCCAACCCGGTGATGGCGGATTTAGGGATAGGGCCGCGCGAACTCGGCTTTCTCGGCGCGGCCTGGTTCATCGCCTTCGCCGTCTCGCAATTCCCGATCGGCTGGGCGCTCGACCGGCTTGGACCGCGGCGAACGGTCACGGTTGCGATGGCGGTCGGCTCGGTCGGAGCGGTGCTCTTTGCCATGGCGAGCAATGCCCTGGCGGGGACCTTTGCCATGGCGCTGATCGGTATCGGCTGCGCGCCGATCTTCATGGCCTCGCTGTTCCTGTTCGCGCGGACGGCGGAGCCGGCGCGCTTCGCCTTCCTGACTTCGGTGCTGATCGGCCTCGGCTCGCTCGGCAATATCCTCGCGGCCGGGCCGCTGGCGGTCGCTTCGGCGCATTATGGCTGGCGGACGGCGATGCTGGCGATGGCAGCGTGCTTCCTGGTCGCGACGCTGCTGGCCGCTGTGCTGCTGCGCGATCCGCCACGGGCGGAAAGCGCTTCCGGCAAGGCTGAGGGCCTGGTCGAGGGGCTCGCCAGCATTCTGCGATTGCGGCCGCTCTGGCTGCTCGCGCCGATCACCCTGATCGGCTACGCCATCGTGGCGACGGCGCGGGGCTTGTGGATCGCTCCCTTCATGGGCGACGTCCATGGTTTCGACGCCATCACCGCCGGCAATGCCGCGACCGCGATGGCGCTAGCAATGGTCGGCGGCGCCTTCCTCTATGGTGGGCTCGAAAAATTTGTCGGACGGGTCAAGCCGCTGGTGCTCTGGGGCACGGTCGCGACGGCGGTCGCCTTCGCCTTGCTGGCGCTGACGGGCGGTTCCTCGGCTGCGCTGGCCGTCGTGCTGTTCTCGGCGATCGGAGCTGTCGGCTTCACCTATGCGGTCCTGATGGCGCATGCGCGCATCTTCTTCCCGGCCCATCTGCTCGGGCGCGGCATGACGGCGGTGAACTTCCTGTTCATCTCGGGCGCTGCTCTGCTCCAGTCCGGCTCGGGCTGGTTCATCGCGACCCAGCGCGCCTCAGGCTTCGACGCGGCGACGACCTTCGCCAACCTGCATTGGGGGTTTGCGGCGCTGCTGCTTGGGGCGGCTGTGGTCTATGCGTTCACGCCGGAGCGGGCGGAGGGGTAAGGGTCTCGGGCCCGCGTTACGCCGTGAGCGGGCTCAGCTCTCGCCAGGACCACGCGCCACGATCGCCAACGCATGCACGCCATCCGTCAGCTCCTGCGCCAGCGCGGCGTTGACCATGCGGTGACGCTCCAATCGGCTCTTGCCGGAAAAGGCTTCCGATACGATATCAACCCTGAAATGCGTCTCGCCGCCTTCGCGCCAACCACCATGGCCCTGATGCTGGTGCGATTCATCGATCACCTTCAAGCGCTGCGGCGACAAGGCGCTTTCCAGCTTCTTGGTAATGCGTTCAGCCATTGCGGTCATGATCGCGACATTCTTCCGGTCGTCATAGAGCCGGATGATTTCAGATGGAATCACGAAGCGGTTCCATCTGAAATCTGAATCCGTCTCTACATCTTAAGAGTGAGAGCAGGATCAATGCGAAAAACCGGTTCCCACTTTTTCGCATCCTGCTCTTGGGGGGATCGGCTGGTGCATGTTGCGCCGCACTTGCCGGTTCCGATTGCGCGTCTCATAACCATTCGAGCATGAACTTCAACTCACGCCTTTTCGACCGTATCAGGATCGGCCCTTCCGAGGCGGAAGCGGTCGAGGAATCCGATGCGCCCCGCTGCGACCACGCCGGCTGTTCCCGGGTGGGCGAATTCCGCGCGCCCCAGGGGCGCGGCCGCGAGGGCAAGTTCTTCCTGTTCTGCATGGAGCATGTGAAGGCCTACAACGCGACCTATAATTATTTCGCCGGCATGGATGACGAGGCGCTGGCCGCCTATGCGAAGCAGGAGGAGATCGGCCATCGGCCGACCTGGAAGCTCGGCGTCAACTCCAAGGCGGCGCGGATGGCCCAGCGCGGGCGCGTGGCGGGTGGCGGTGAGGCCGATGTGCAGGACGGCTTCAACATCTTCGGCTCCCGGCGCGCCCAGGAGGCGGCCAATCCGGAGCCGCGCGTCGGCGTCGTCGCCAGGAAGGCGCTCGAGGCTCTCAATCTCGACATCACGGCCGATTCCGCCGCGATCAAGGCGCGCTACAAGGAACTGGTGAAGCGCTTCCACCCCGACGCCAATGGCGGCGACCGCTCGCGCGAAGGCACGCTTCAGGAGATCCTGAAGGCCTATCAGCAATTGAAGAGCGTGGGGATGGTTTAGGGTGTCATCCCGTGCGCGCTGCGGCACGAAGTGACGCGGCGCAGACACGGGACCGCGCGACGAGAAGGCGCCCTTTCCTGAAAACGGTTCCGCATCTGCGCAGCAGCATTGCATGCTGCAGCGCGTGCGGGATGACAGGAGCTACCGCCCCTTCGCCGCCAGCCCGGCGACATCCGCGATAATGCCGTCCAGGGCGAAATCCTTCGGCGTATAGACCGCCGCCACCCCCATATTGCGCAGGGCGTTCTCGTCATCGGGCGGGATGATGCCGCCGACCACGACAGGGGTGGTCATGCCCGCGACGCGCAGGCGGGCCGTGACGTCACGCACCAGCGGCAGATGCGAGCCCGAGAGGATCGACAGGCCGATGATGTCAGCGTCGGTTTCCTGAGCCTGCGCCACGATCTCCTCGGGCGTCTGGCGGATGCCGCCATAGCTCACCGCCATCCCTGCGTCGCGGGCGCGGACGGAGATCTGCTCGGCGCCGTTGGAATGGCCGTCGAGCCCCGGCTTGCCGACAAGGAAGCGCGGCGGGCGGCCGAGCTTTTCGGTCGCGCGGGCGACCGCTGCTTTGACCGTGGCGAGGCCTGCATCGTCGCCGAGCTTGGTCGTGTCCACGCCTGTCGGGGCGCGGTACTCGCCAAAGATCTCGCGCAGGGTCTGGGCCCATTCGCCGGTGGTGACGCCGGCCTTGGCGCAGGCGATCGAGGCCGGCATGACATTGCGCGTTTCCTTCGCTGCGGAGGCCAGCTCCGCCAGCGCGGTTTCCGCTGCCTTCGTGTCGCGGGCCGAGCGCCAGGCCTTGAGCCGGCCGACCGCCTCCAACTCGACCGAATCCGGCACGGTCACGACATTGCCTTCGCCGGCCGAAAGCGGCGAGGGCTCGCTATTGGTGAATTTGTTGACGCCGATGACGATCTGCTCGCCGCGCTCGATCGCCTCGATCCGGCGGGCGCCGTTCTCGACCAGCGCCTGCTTCATATAGCCGGTCTCGATTGCCGCCAGCGCGCCGCCCATATCGGCGATCTTCGCCAGTTCCTCGAGGGCGGCGGCCTTGAGATCGGCGACCTTGGCGTCGATCACCGTGGAGCCGTCGAAGATGTCGCCGAATTCGAGCAGATCGGTCTCATAGGCCAGCACCTGCTGCATGCGCAGCGACCATTGCTGGTCGAAGGGGCGCGGCAATCCCAGCGCCTCGTTCCAGGCCGGCAGCTGGACGGCCCGGGCGCGCGCCTTCTTGGAGAGCGTCACAGCCAGCATCTCGATCAGGATGCGATAGACATTGTTCTCGGGCTGGGGCTCGGTCAGCCCGAGCGAATTGACCTGCACGCCATAGCGGAAGCGGCGCATCGCCTCATCCGCAACGCCGTAGCGGCCAAGCGTGATCTCGTCCCAGAGCTCGACGAAAGCCCGCATCTTGCAGAGCTCGGTGACGAAGCGCATGCCGGCATTGACGAAGAAGGAGATGCGCCCGACGACCTCAGGGAACTCCTCGGCGCTGACTTCTGGCCGCGCGCGGATCGAATCGAGCAGCGCGATCGCGGTCGCCAGCGCGAAGGAGAGCTCCTGTACCGGCGAGGCGCCCGCTTCCTGCAGATGATAGGAGCAGACATTGGTCGGGTTCCATTTCGGTAATTCGCGGGCCGTGAACACGACGATGTCGGTGGTGAGCGCCATCGAGGGGCGCGGCGGGAAGACATAGGTGCCGCGCGAGAGGTATTCCTTGACGAGGTCGTTCTGGGTCGTGCCCTGCAGCGCGTTACGGGCTGCGCCCTGCTCATCGGCCACCGCGATATAGAGCGAGAGCAGCCAGGCCGCCGTCGCGTTGATCGTCATCGAGGTGTTCATCTGCGCGAGCGGGATATCGGCGAAGAGCGCCCGCATGTCGCCGAGATGGCTGATCGGCACGCCGACCTTGCCGACCTCGCCGCGCGCCAGCACATGGTCGGGGTCGTAGCCGGTCTGCGTCGGCAGATCGAAGGCGACGGAGAGGCCGGTCTGCCCCTTGGCGAGGTTGTTGCGATAGAGCCTGTTGGATTCCGAGGCGTCCGAATGGCCCGCATAGGTGCGGAAAATCCAGGGCTTGTCGCGCGGCGTGGGCTTGTCGCGTTGCACCGTCTGCCGGCCGTCGGGCTTCGTCGCGGTCATGGCGTTTCCCCGTATTGCAGAGCAATCTGAATGTTGCACTGCGGCGAAGATAGCGCCAGAGCCGCGGCGATGTCCCCCTCGACGTTAGGCTGACGAAAATTTGGCGCGAGCGCGTCCGGTTTTCAGGGAAATGCGCAGCCCTTCGATCGCTAGCCATTCCCCGCGCCGTCATTCCGGACAAGCCGCGCAAGAGCAGGATGCGAAAAAGTGGGCACCGGTTTTTCGCATCGATCCTGCTCTCACTTTTGATGAGAGACGGATTCAGATTTCAGATGGGATCACTTCGTGAGCCCATCTGAAATCATCCGGCTCTTGCGGCGCTGATCCGGAATCCATCGAAGGGCGACGCACTCTACGATGGATTCCAGGTCTCCGCTTCGCTACGCCCGGAATGACGGCGTGTAGGTGTCTGGACAGAGCCACTCCGGGGAGAATGACGTCTTGAAAAATGCTCCAGGAGGATCCGGTGCAAGCTGGAGCATCCTTCGAGACGCGCCTGCGGCGTTCCTCAGGATGAGGGCTGGAGTTCCGAACCGGGGCTTATCGCGGCGAAAGGCTGCCCTTGATCTCGACGGTTGACGGCATAAGCGCCGCCAGGCGCCGGTCGACCTTGGGAGGAGCGGCGAAGGCGCGCTTGGTTTTGGGCAGATCGAGATCGAGCGGCCGGTCCGGCGGCAGCCGCACATTCTTGACCAGCATCACCGCGGGGGTGTCGAGCGCAAGCGTCTTGGGGGCGGGTGCCTCGAACGCAGGCGTCTTGGGGGCGAAGGCCAGCGGCGCGGATGCGAAGGAGGTGGAGGCGGCGGGCGAAGCCGTTGCAACAGGCGCGGGCGCGGAGGCCTCCGCCACCTGGAATGCCGGCTCCTCGATGCGCCGGCGCTCGGGCCGCTCGCCCTTCACATAGAAGGCGTTGCCGCCGGCGACCGTCATGTAGTGCATATTGGTGTAGCCGAAGCGCAGCCCGGCCGTGTGGAAATGCTTGGCCGGTCCGATCGTCTCGTTGCGGCGGCCGTTGAGGATGTCCTCGGCGATGGCCTCGATCTTCGGCAGGTTTTTTTCCGTCATCGGGCGCGTCAGGACGCCGGACGCGAACTGGCGCGGAGCTCCGACCACGCCGCAGATCGTCTCAGGGTATTTGGGCGCCTCGACCCGGTTCATCACGACCGTGCCGACGCTGAGAAGGCCCGCCTCGCTCGACCGGTTCGATTCGAAATACATCGCACGAACCAGGCAGTCCTTTTCCCGGGGGTCGGCCTTCGCCAGGGCGACGGCGCGCTTGCGCGCGGCGGCCGGCTCCTTCGTTGCCGGCGCGGAGACCGCAGCCGTCTGGACGGGCGAGACGCTGCAGGCGCCCAGAGCGGGCGCCAGCAGCGAAATCAGAAGCGGGATCGATCTACTGCCGTGGCGGGCAACTCCGTGGGAACGGAGACCATGTGCAGCGATCACGATCCGCTTCATGCGGCAACTCCTGGGTTCGGGATCCTGAATTGCCGTGTGCGGCGCAGCGGGATCACGGGCAAGGAAACCCATAACCCTTAACAGAAAGCTAATCCGGAAAGGAAGGGCAGAGGCAGGAAAGGGAGCTCCGGGAGCGCTTTCCTCCGGCGAAAAACTCGCTAAGATATTATCAGTAAACGAAAAATTTTAACGCTCGAAGCGACGGGATTTCGTCTGCTGCGCCGCGAATGCCGCGCTGGAAAGGCGAGACATTCCAGCCGGAGCGACGCGCCGAGCCGGCTTGCAGGGAGCGCTTCATCGGAAACGCTTAGAGCCTTGCGCGAAAAACTGGGCACCGGTTTTTCGTAGGAGCAATGCTCTTGGAGGGTGATTTTAGCCTGAACCACACCGTCATTGCGAGCGCAGCGAAGCAATCCAGGGCGGCAGAGCTCGACGTCCCCTGGATTGCTTCGCTGCGCTCGCAACGACGGCCCGGATGGTATCGAAACCCAGCTAGGCATCGATGAAGAGCGCTTCAATTCCCTGCGCGGGGCAGGCGGGGCAGGGGCATGAAGGCGACGCCCTCCTCCTGCAGCATCTTGGCGTCGTCGGGTGTCGCCTCGCCATAGATGGCGCGGCCGTCGCTCTCGCCGTGATGGATCTTGATCGCCTCCTCGGCGAAGCGCTTGCCGACATTCTCGGCGTTCTCGGCGACATGCTTGTGCAGAGCCACAAGCATCTCCCGGAAGGCGATCTCCTTCTCGCCCATCAGGGCGACCGGAGCCGGCGCGGCGGCGACCTCCGTCGTGGCTGCATCCGGTCCGGTCTCAGTCGGAGCGGTCCGCTCGCGATCGGTGCGCGCGACATTGGGTGCCATGATCGCGCGCTCGACCTTGGCGCTGCCGCAGAAGGGGCAGCTCACCAGGCCACGCCCGGCCTGCTCCTCGAAGCTCGCCGAGGTCGAGAACCAACTCTCGAAGTCGTGGGCGTTGTCGCAGATGAGGGCGTAGCGGATCATGTCAGTGCGAGGGACCGGTGCTGAATTGCATCTCCAGCAGGTAATCCCTTACGAGCCCTTTGCAAGCAGCCTCTCCAGGCAAGTCGCGTTCCTGGCAAGTCGCGTTCCTGGCAAGTGGCTTTCCCGCCAAGCGGCTCTGCCGCGCCTCACGCCGCCAGCAGCTTGTCGAGCTCGCCGCGCGAGTCGAGCGCGTACAGATCATCGCAGCCGCCGACATGGCTGGCGCCGATGAAGATCTGCGGCACCGAGGTGCGCCCGCGCGCCTTGGCCGTCATCGCCTGGCGCAGCTCCGGCTTGCCGTCGACATCGATTTCCTCGAAGGCGACGCCCTTCTTCGTCAGCAGCGCTTTCGCCTCCTGGCAATAGGGGCACCAGGAGGTGGTGTAGATCGTGACCGGCGGCATGGAATGACTTTCGTGGATAGTGCGTTGCACTGTATTTAGTGCGCACTTACGCATCCGTCACCACCCGGGCGAAGGTCAGTACGTCGACCTGGGCCGCGCCGGCGCGGAGCAGGGCGCGGGCCGAGGCGTTGACGGTCGAGCCCGTGGTCAACACATCGTCGATCAGCAGGATGCGCCGCCCCTCGATCTGCCGCCGCGCGGCGAGAGGGACCTTGAAGGCGCCCTGCAGGTTGTCGGCGCGCTGCGCCCGCGTCAGCCCGACCTGCTGCCTTGTGCGCTTGACCCGCGCCAGCAAGCCAGGCGCGAGCGGGACCCGGCTCTGCCTGGCGACGACACGGGCCAGCGCCGCGGCCTGATTGAAGCGCCGGCTCCAGAGCCGGGTGCGATGCAGCGGCACCGGCACGATCATCTCAGCCTCCCCCAGCAATTCGCGCCCGGCCTGCGTCATCATCCGGCCCAGCGTCAGCGCCAGTTCGAGCCGGTCGTCATATTTCAGCCTGTGCACCAGTTCGCGTGCGGCGCCGTCGAAACGGCAGACCGCGCGCGCCCTACGGAAGACCGGTGGGTCGGCGATCGCAGCCGGCGAGAGCAGGCCCTCGCCGAGATCGACCGCAAAGGGCGTGCCGAGTCGCTCGCAGAAGGGACGCTCGATGAAGCCGATGCCGGCCCAGCAGGCGGGGCAGAGCGCCTGCGCCTCCCCGGTCGCGGCATGGCAGGCGATGCAGCTCGGCGGATAGACGATGCCGAGCGCGGCATTGAGCCCGGCGCGCAGCGCATGGCGGCCTCCATGGAGAAGGCGGGCGCGCAATCCCGGTCTCCCCGATGAGGGCTCGGCGGCGTCGATCGTCTCCAAACAGGCCTCCGCGGAGAAAATCCTTTCGGCGATGGCAGGGGCGCTTCCCACGCCCCTGCCATTCCACTGTGTCATGCCTATCTGACCCTTGTCGAATGCCGATGCCGCCGGGCGCGGGCGCTGTGGGATGCTCGACAGCTCTTTGTCTGAACGCGTTTTCTTCACGCGAACCGGTGGCCATTTCGCTCGAAAACGCTCTTGTCAATCATGCGGCGCCAGCCGCGATCCTGAGGATCACTCCGATGAGCCAATCCAACTCTGCCGAATCTGCCTTGCCCGAGCCTGCCCTGTTCACGCCGCTTCGCCTCGGCGACATCGAACTCAAGAACCGCGTCGTCATGGCGCCGTTGACGCGCAATCGCGCGACGCGCGGCAATGACGCTCCCAATGATCTGAATGTCGAATATTACCGCCAGCGCGCCGGGGCGGGGCTGATCATCACCGAGGGCACGCAGGTTTCGCAGCAGGGCCAGGGCTATGTCTGGACGCCGGGCCTGTACAGCGACGCGCAGATCGCCGGCTGGAAGGCCGTGACCGACGCGGTCCATGCGCAAGGCGGCAAGATCATCGCCCAGCTCTGGCATGTCGGCCGCGTCAGCCATGTCTCGCTGCAGCCGGATGGCCAGGCTCCGGTCAGCCCGTCGCCGATCACCGCCAAGACCAAGACCTATATCGAGAGCGGCTTTGCCGAGGTCTCGACCCCGCGCGAACTGGCGCTGGCGGAGATCCCCGCGATCATCGGCGAGTTCGTCACGGCCGCCGAGAACGCCAAGGCCGCCGGCTTCGACGGCGTCGAACTGCACGGCGCCCATGGCTATCTGATCGACCAGTTCCTGCGCGATGATTCCAACAAGCGCAGCGATGCCTATGGCGGCTCGATCGAGAACCGCGTGCGCTTCGCGCTCGAGGCTGTCGCAGCCGTGTCGAAGGTGTTCGGCAAGGGCCGCATCGGCATCCGCATCTCGCCGGTCAGCCCGGCCAATGACGCGCGCGATTCCGATCCGCAGGCGCTGTTCACCTATCTGGTGACGAAGCTCAGCGAACAGGGCATCGCCTTCATCCATGTCGTCGAGGGCGCGACGCGCGAGGCGCGCGACTATCTGCCCTTCGACTATGGCGCGCTGCGGCGTGCCTTCAAGGGCGGCTATATCGCCAATAACGGCTTCAACCGCGAGCTCGCCATCGAGACGATCGAGAAAAGCGAGGCCGATGCCATCGCCTTCGGCCGGCTCTTCATCGCCAATCCCGACCTTGTCGCGCGATTGGAGCGCAACGCCCCGCTGAACGAACCCGATGTCGCGACCTTCTATGGCGGCGATGCGAAGGGCTATACCGACTATCCCGCCTTGGCCGACAAGGCGGCCTGAGCCGCCGGGCGCGGTCTCGATTGGCTCTGCGGCGACGGTCATGAGCCGTCGCCGCGAATTCCTTGCGGGCTTTGCGCAAAAAGCAGTTGCAGAGCGGCCGCAGCCCGATTACACAGCAGCCCTTGCCGCGCTGCTCCCATCGTCTAGCGGTTAGGACGTCGCCCTCTCACGGCGAAAACTGGGGTTCGATTCCCCATGGGAGCGCCATCGGCGCCAAAATCACCTGTTTTAAAAAGGCTTTTCTCCTCATCTTGCCCCGCCGGCAATTTTGGTGGGACAATCTTGGTGGCTTTCCGAAAAGCCGGCGGCGGATGCCTGCGGGCGGATGCTGTTCAGGGAGGCGTGTTTGCCCATGATCGCGGATGGTCGGGCGCTGGTGGCCGTGCTACCGCGCCCCCTCAGCGATGGGGGACGTGGATGAGTTTGATAAAAGCATTTCAGATCGAAGTGACCTCGGCGACTGAGACCTTGAAGCAGGTCTTCTTTGTCGAAGCGGATTCGGAAGAGGCTGCAGTCCTGGCCCTGACTGCCCATTCGGGCTTGCTGCCAGATCCGGTCTTCAAATTGCAGCGGCGCCTGAGCGATTCAGAACTTGATCTGCATCAGATCGGCCCTGGCACAATCAGTCAGTGGATTTAGGCTAGCTGCGGTGTGGGTGGATCAAGCTTGCCGCCGGCCAGAGCCGGCCGCGGCCTGCAGTGCCGGGCCAACAGCACTGCTGACGCAGCCTCTGGCGCAGCCGACCCGTTGCCACCATCTACCGTCTGAGGGCGCCAGCGCGTCCGTGGGCGGGTGTGTGCGATGTGTGAGGGACTCTCCGATTCTGAACTGCAACGGCTCGGGCAGTTGATCTATCTTGAGATGGCCAAGCAGCTCGGTCGCGATGCGCGCAGCATGATCGACGCTGATCACGATCTCCGCGCTGTTGTCGTCGACGGGTCCGTCGATCTGGTCAAGGTCGCGGCCGTGGTGGCCAAGCGGTACTGTGTGAGTTTGCCTGACGTCGAGATCGTCACGGAGGTGGTGCCGGTCGCGAGCCCGTGCGACGGTCGCTCGAGAGCAACGGGAGCCGCGCGAGCAGCGGCATCGTAGCCGGATCGACCCCGGTGCCGTGTAACATGTCGCCGAGCCGCTCGTCCTGCCTGAGCCATCCGATCCAACCTCTCTCGGGGGGAAGCGCCCGATTCTCTTTTCGAGATTGCTGGCCCTGTTCTCGAAGTCGGCAGACGGCAGGTGCGCAGCATTGGCTGCGATGCCCAGGATCCGCGCATTGGGCAGCGTGAGCGACATTGAGCTCGCCGCATCGGGCGCTTTCGAGCGAAGTGGACAATGGTTCGCGTGAAGGAAACGCGTTGAAACAAGGAGCTAGGGCTGTTGAACGATCCAATTGGATCGGAAACGGCTTTTGATCTGGAATCAGACGGCCTCCCCAGTGACGGCGGGCCGGACCGGCTTCGAGGCCGGTGCGCTTTTGCCGGCTTCTCCGTAGCCACGGCCGTAATACGCCTCCAGCCTGACCTGCACGAGGTTCCACAAGCTCGTCAGCGCGAGATAATAGACTGCGGCCACCAGATAAAGTTCCAGCACCTCGAACTTCTGCTGCATCAGCATCTGGCTGCGCCGCATCAGCTCCTCCATCGAGATGATCGAGGCCAGCGAGGTTGCCTTGAGCAGGCCGTTCAGCGAATTGCCCAGGGGCGGGATGATCAGGCGCAGCACCTGCGGCAACAGCACGAGGCGCAATGTGTGCCAGCGCGACAGGCCGAGCGCCTTGGCCGCCTCCCTTTGCCCCCTGGCGATGCCGTTGAAGCCGCCGCGGATGGTTTCCGACAGATAGGCCGCCTCATTGAGGCTGAGCGAGAGCAGGGCCGACATCAGGACACCGAAGCGGATGCCGATCTGCGGCAGCGCGGTGTAGATGATGACGAGTTGCACCAGGAGCGGCGTGCCCCGGAAGACCCAGACATAGAATGCCGCCGGCGCCGAGAAGAGGCGGCGCGGCGACATCCGCGCCAGCGCGACCACGAGGCCGAGCACGAGCCCGATGATCATGGTGGTGACGGTCAGGCCGATCGTCACCAAGGCGCCTTCGAGCAGATAGGTGTTGGTGAGATAGGACAGGAAAGCGTGGACGTCGAACATCTTCCCGCCCCTCTCCGGTTCAGTTGGTCGGGCCGTCGCCGCGGATGGCGAAGCTCGTCGCGGCAAGCTTGGTCATGCCGAACTTCTCGAACAGCTTGTCGTAGGTGCCCTCCGTGCGGATCGCGGTGAGCGCCTCGGCCACGGCTTGCGCCACCTTCTTGTCGCGGAAGGCGAAGGTGATGTCGGTGCCGGCGACGTCCTTCAGCCAGATCTTGGCGATGCCGCGCTGCACGAGGGCATTGGCGGTCTCGTTGATGTTGATCGCGGCCTCGAGCTGGCCGGCGCGGAGCGCGGCCGAGGTCTCGGTGACGGTCGAGAATGTCCGGAAATCGATCGGCTTCAGGCCCTTGGCGACCATCTCGGCATTGAACTCGCGCGACTTGCGCTCCTGATAGGTTGCTGTCTCGACGCCGACGACGCGCCCGGCGAGATCCTCGAATTTCTCGAGCTTCAGGCTTGATTTGGGGTCGGTGTAGATGCTGAGCGCCTGCTGGGCATAAGGCACCATGAACAGGATCTTCGAGCGCTCTTCGGTCCAGAACAGGCCGGTATTGATCGTGTCGAAGCGGCTGGCGCGCAGACCCGGTATCATCGGCGGGAAGTCCATCCGGACGAAGACCGGTTCAAGGCAGATGCGCTTGGCGATCTCCTTGGCGAGCTCGACGTTCAGGCCTTGCAATTCGCCCTTCTCGTCGACGAATTGCTGCGGCGGCAAGGTCGGGTTGATCGCCATCTGCCATTTGCCGGCCTCGATCAGGCTGGCGGCCGGCACCTTGGAGGTGCAGCTCTGGGCGTTGGCGCCGCTCGCCAGGCAGACGAAGACGGCGAGGGCGGAAAGGGTCTTGAAAAGGCGCATCGCGTGGTCTCCCGTGCAGAAGAATGAGTGGCGGATCAGGCGTTTCCCCGGTCTTTTCTTGGTTGGGTCGTCTTGGTTCCGTCGTCTTGGGCCCGCGTCGGCGGCTCAGTCCTCCGCCTGCCGCGTCAGGATCAGCGAGACGTGGCGGGCTTCCGTCACCACCTCGTCGCGCTGGTTGATCAGGTCGAGCGCCTCGACGACGATGCCGCGGCCGGGATTGCGGGTCGGGCGTTTCTCGACGAAGCGGAAGCGCACGCGCAGGCTGTCGCCGGCGACGACCGGCGCCATGAAGCGGACCGCATCCCAGCCGAGCGAGGCGACGGAGGTTTCCTCGTAGAGCTTCAGCTCCGACTTCAGCCCCTCCATCAGCGACAGGCCGTAGAGCCCATGCGCGATCACGGCAGGGAAGCCGCGCGAATGGGCATAGCCCTCGTCCAGATGCAGCGGATGATGATCGCGCGTGACATCGGCGAAGGCGGCGATGTCGGCGGGCGTGACGCTGTGCGTCGCACTCTCGAACTGCGCGCCCAGTTCGATATCCTCGTAGTAGAGATTGATCGTCGCGGTCGCGCTCATCGCATCCCCCTCAGGCGACCTTGCGCGTGCGCGCCGGCAGTTCGAGGAAGCTGCGGCCAATCCCCATCGGGCCCGGCCGGAAGATGCGCGCATCCATTTCGCGAAGATCCGGACTGATGCGGGGCCTGAAGCCCATATGCGCCAGCACATCCTCCTCGAGCCGGGCGCCGGGCGCGATCTCGGTCAGCGTCACCGCGCCCTGGTCGAGCTGGAACACCGCCCGCTCGGTGACGTAGGAGACCTGCTGCCCGCGCTCGGCGGCGAGCGCCGCGCTGAAGCTGATCTGCCCGACCTGCGGCACGAACTTGCGGAAGGCGCCGTCGCGGCGGATCAAGAGGCGGCCGTTCTCGACGCCGATATCGAGCTTGCCGCCGGTCATGGTGCCGTTGAAAACCAGCCGCTTGGCGTTCTGGGTGATGTCGATGAAGCCGCCGGAGCCGTCGCGGCGGTCGCCGAAGCGCGTGACGTTGACATTGCCGGCCTCGTCCACCTCGGCGAAGGAGAGAAAAGCGCAGGTCAGCCCGCCGCCATCGTAGAAATCGAACTGATAGGCCTGGTCGAGGATGGCGCGCGGATTGATCGCCGTGCCGAACTCACGCGCATGGCCCGGCACGCCGCCGACGACGCCCGATTCCACCGTCAACGTGATCAGATCCTCGATGCCTTCCTCGGCCGCGACGTTCGGGATCATCGCCGAGATGCCGACGCCGAGATTGACGACGTCGCGCGGGCGCAATTCGAAGGCGGCGCGGCGGGCGACCACACGCCGCTCGGTCAGCGGATCGGGCGCGATCATGGCGACGGGCACCCGGGTCTCGCCGCAGCGGGCGGGATCGTATTGCGTGCCATAGGTCTGCATCTGCTCGGGCTCGAGCACGACATGATCGACGAGGAAGCCTGGGATCTTGACCATTTGCGGATGGAGCGAGCCGCGCTTTACGATGCGCTTGACCTGGCAGATCACCGTGCCGCCGGCATTGTGCACGGCCTGCGCGATCGACAGGTCCTCACGCGTCGTGCCCTCGTGCTCCATGCTGACATAGCCGTCCTCGTCCGCCGAGGTGCCGCGAATGATGGCGAAGCTCGGCGGGCCGGGCACGCGGTAGAGCAGCCATTCCTGCCCCTGCAGTTCCAGCAGCTCGACCAGCGGCAAGGTGGTGCGCGCATTCATGCGCCCGCCATCCTGGCGCGGGTCCATATAGGTCTTGAGGCCGACATGGGTGAGGACGCCGGGATGCTTGGCCGCCATGGCGCGGCAGAGCTGGCTCATCACGCCCTGGGGGAAGTTGTAGGCGTCGATCAGCTCGTCGCGCACCAGGCGCATGAACGGGACCTGCAGCCCGAAATTGCCGCCGATGACGCGCGCGATCATGCCCTCATGCGCGAGATGGCAGAGGCCCTTCTCGGTGACGGCGCCGACGCCGGTGATATTGATCAGCGTCAGCCCATGGGGACCCGCGCCATCAAGGAAGCGCGCTTCGAGCGCGGCAAGGATCGCCTCTGCCGCGCCGGTGCCACCATTGCCGCCGACGATCAGCGTGTCGGCGTCGCGGACGAGGCCCGCCGCCTGCTCGGCCGTGATGATGCTCAGCGTCATGCGGCCTCCTTCTCGACCTGCCGGGCGATGATGAGGCGCTGGATCTGGTTGGTGCCCTCATAGATCTGGGCGAGGCGGACGTCGCGGAACAGCCGCTCGATGCGGTATTCGCGCGAGTAGCCATTGCCGCCATGGATCTGGAGCGCATTCGAGACGTGCTTCATCGCCATGTCGGTGGTGAAGAGCTTGGCCTGCGCCGCCTCCTTGGCGATCGGCTGGCCGACATCATGCAGGCGCGCGGCATGGTGGATCAGCAGGCGCGCCGCGGCGATGTCGGTCGCCATGTCGGCGAGCATGAACTGCACCGCCTGGAAGCCGATGATCGCCTGCCCGAATTGCCGGCGGGATTTGGCATAAGCCGTGGCGTCCTCGAAGGCGGCCTGCGCCATGCCGAGCGCCATCGAGGCCATCATCAATCGGCTGAAGTTGAAGTTGCTCATCGCCATCTTGAAGGCCTGGTTCTCCGGCCCCATCAGGCTGTCGGCCGGCAGGCGCACATCGGAGAAGGCGATCTGGCAGTCCTCCAGGCCGTGCATGCCCAGAAGCTCCTCGTTCCTGCCGCGCGCGATGCCCGGCAACGCGCCGTCGACGAGCAGGCAGGAGATCGCCTTGTGCCCGGTCTCGGAGCCGGTTCGTGCGAAGACCATGATCCGGTCGGCGATCCCGCCCAGCGTCACCCAGGCCTTGGTGCCGTTCAGCAGCCAGTCCTTGCCGTCGCGGGTGGCGGTCGTCTTGATGCCGGCGACATCGGAGCCGTGGTCGGGCTCGGTGACGGCGGTGGCGGGGATGATCTCGCCGCTGAGGATCTGCGGGATCAGCGCCTTATGCGCCTCCGTGCCGTGCTGGTCGAAGAACAGCACCGCCTCGACGGGGATCGCGAAGGCGTTGGCGACGGCGCCGGAACAGCGCGCCAGCTCCTCCATGGCGATGCAGGCAGCGACGGAGTCCAGTCCGGCCCCGCCGGCGCCCTCGCGCAGGCAGATGCCGAACAGGCCGAGATCGGCCATGCCCTTGTAGAGCGCGCGATCGAAGCGGTCGTCGCGGTCGATTGCGGCGGCGCGCGGCAGAATCTCGGCTTCCGCGAAGCGGCGCGCCGTCTCGCGCAGGGCCTTCTGGTCGTCCGTGTAGAAGCGGTCCATCGCTACGCGTCCTTCGTATCGCTGGCGAGCCTGGAATCGTGGGCGACCTCGTCCTTCTCGCGGTCGAGGAAGTAGACGGCGACATCCGCGCCCGGCACGCCGTAAGCGGCGCAGACGCCCTGCGTCAGCGCCACGGCGGCGGCGCGGCGTTGCGCTTCGCTGCGGCGATAGGCGTGGACCTTGAGCAGGATGCGCTGACTGGTTTGTGCCGAGCCCATCTCGCCGGCATGGGCGTAGTCGCCGGGGGCAACCGGCAGGAAGAACAACGTGATCGTCTCAGGCCCGACACCGAAGGCCGAGATCAACCCCTCGGTCGCCGATTTCGCCAGCGCCGCCTTGCCGGCGGGCGATACGGGCGGAGCGAGGACTTCGATATAGGGCATCGGTCAGGCCTCGCTTGCTTGAGGAGCGAGAGATCGGCAGGAATCGCGCTTCACCAGCCGGGCGCCGACGCGGTATTCGCGCGCGCCCTCTGCGTTGTGACCATTGCCGGCGTTGTGACCATTGCGGGCCTCGATGCGGTGCAGCAGCCGGTCGACCGCGAGGTTGGCGAGGTCGCGCGCGCCGTTGTCGACGACGCTGATCGCGGGACGGTGCCACTCGAACCAGGGCGTATCCTCGTAGCAGAGCAGCGACAGATCATCGGGAATCGAGAGGCGGCGCTCAGCCGTCACGCGCAGCACCCCCAACGCCGATTCATGGTTTGCGACGAACAACGCGGTCGGCGGCGTGGCGAGGTCGAGGAGCGTGCGGCAAGCCACTGCCCCGGTCTCCGGCTCATAGCGCCCGGCATGGATCAGGGCTTCGTCCACGGCAATATCGGCCTCGCGCAGCGCCCGGATATAGCCCGACAGGCGTTCGCGGCCGGAGGTCGTGTCCTGCCGCCCGACGACGAGGCCGATGCGCCGGTGCCCGAGGCCGATCAAATAGCGCGTGCCGGCATAGGCGCCCTGCGGGTCGTCCGCCAGCACGGTCTCCAGTTCCGCCTCGTCGTCGCGGCGCACCACGCAGACGACCGGGATATCGCCAGCCTCCAGCGCAGCGAGACGAGCGCCGTTGCGGCCGGTCGGCACCACGATCAGCCCGTCGACACGATGGTCGGCGAGCGTGCCCAGCATGTCGCTCTCCTGCTGCGGATCGTCACCGGCGATGCAGAGCAGCATCTGGTAGCCGAGCGCCTTCAGCCGCGCCTGCACCACTTCCGCCATGACCTGGAAGGAGGCGTTGGCGAGATTGTGGATCAGCAGGCCGACGAGGCGCGACTGCCCGGTCTTCAGGCCGCGCGCGATCGTGTTCGGCCGGTAGCCGAGCTCCCCGGCGATGCGCAGCAGGCGCTGTTGCGTGCGCTCGCTCGCAAGCCCCCCGCCGCCCAATGCCCGCGACGCGGTGCTGACCGAAACGCGGGCCGCCTCTGCCACATCTTTGAGCGTGACGCTCATGAACCCTGCCGTTAAATTGGAAACGATTGCAAAACGCTATTGCCGCGATATGCGCTGCGCAAGCCCAAATAATGGATTGTTGGCGCCTATTGCGGCATCACACTCCGCAAACGTTTCCAGTATTCCTTGCGAGAGGAGCACCGCATGGACCTCAAAGGCATCGGGGGCATCTGGCCCGCTTCCTTGACGCCCTTCGACAGGGCCGGCGCGATCGATGACGCCGCCCTGCACGCCCATGTCGCCGAACTTGCCGGCACGAGCGGCGTCCGCGCCGTCGTGGTCAACGGCCATGCCGGCGAGACCGCCTCGCTGACGCGCGCGGAGCGTGCTGATGTCATCGGCGCAGCGAAGGCCGCGACGGGCGGCAAGGCCGGCGTCGTGGCCGGCATCGTCGCCGATGATACGCGGGGCGCCGTTGCGCTGGCGCGCGACGCGGCACAAGCGGGCGCCGATGCGCTGTTGCTGTTTCCCCCAGCCCTGTTCGCCCAGGGCGCCAATGCCCGCCCGGAGATGGCCTCGCGTTTCGTGGCGGAGGTCGCTCAAGCGGCCGGCCTGCCGATCGTGCTGTTCCAGCTTTCGCTGACGTCGGGCCTCGGCTTCTCCAATGAGGTGCTGCTGCGCCTCTGCCGCGAGAACGAGAGCATCATCGCGATCAAGGAGGGCAGCGACACGCCCCAGGCCTATGAGGACAATCTGGCGGCGCTGCGCGCGCTCGACCGCCAGGTCATGGTGCTGACGACCAATAATAGCTGGCTGATGGCCTCGCTGGCCTATGGCGGCGACGGCATCCTCTCGGGCATAGGCAGCGTCGCCTCGCCGATCCTCGCCGAGATCTTCGAGGCGATGGCGCGCGGCGATCTCGATGCAGCGCGCCGCGCCAATGCCCGCCTGCGGCCGCTATGCCGCGCCTTCTACCGCGCGCCCCATCTCGACGCCCACAACCGGATGAAGACCGCGCTGCACCTGCTCGGCAAGTTGCCGAACCCCGATCCGCGCACGCCGCTTCTACCGGTTGAGGCGGAGGAGCGCAGTGCGATTGCCCAGGCGCTCGCCGGCGCCGGCCTCATGCCCGGCCGCGCAGCCGCCGCCTGAACCAGATCCGTCCCATCGAAGGCCTCTCCATGAAAACCTTTCGCGGCACCTATACCGTCATGATCACGCCCTTCACGCCCACGGGCGATGTCGATGTCGAGGCCTTGCGCGCCTTCGTCGACTGGCAGATCGAGCAGGGCATCCATGGGCTGATCCCGCTCGGCTCGACGGGCGAGTTCCTCTCGCTCGACGATGACGAGAAGGTGCTGGTGGCGCAGACCGTGATCGGCCAGGCGGCCGGCCGCGTGCCGGTTTTGATCGGCACGGGCGCGGAGGACACACGCGAGGTGGTGCGCCTCAGCCGTCGTGCTGAAAAAATGGGCGCTGACGGCGTGATGATCATTCCGCCCTTCTATTCGACGCCGACCGACGAGGAACTCGTGCATCACTACCGGACGGTGGGAGATGCGATCGGGCTGCCGATCATGGTCTACAACAACCCCGCCACGGCTAATGTCGACCTCAGGCCCGCCTTGGTCGCTCGCATCGCCGAGATCGACAACTGCCTCTACATCAAGGAATCGACGCTGGAGGTGACGCGCGTTCGCGACATCATCCGGCTCTGCGGCGAGCGGATGACCGTGTTCGGCGGCATCCTCGGCTTCGAATCCTTCGTCGAAGGCGCGCAGGGCTGGGTGGCCGTGGCCTCGAATGTCGCGCCGGCGGCGATGGCGCGGATCTTCGAGCTGGTGGCTGATGACGATGCGATCAAAGCGGCGCGCGCACTTTACCTGGAGCAACTGCCGCTGATCGAGTTCGTCGGCGGACAAGCCTATGTCGCTGGCACCAAGGCGCTGCTCACCCATATGGGCTTTTCGGCCGGCGCGCCGCGCCCGCCGCGTCTGCCCTTGCCGGCGGCTCAGGATGCGGCGGCGCGCGACCTCGTCGCGCGCTTAGGCCTCGCTTTCGCGCCTGAGAGCCAGCGAAAGGCGGGCTGACCAGTCGTTGTCGAAGCGCCGGCCTATTGTACTTCGACCAGGCTATGGTGGCTTCAGGCCGTTCCTTTAGCCCGATAGCCGGCGGTATCGAGTGCCGCCGCGAGCGTGCGCAATTCGTCCGCCCGGCGCATCGCAACTAGACAGCGATGAGCCGCAGCAGTTGCTCGCGATCCGGTTGGGACTCGGCCTCGCCGCTGAAGACGATCTGGCCGCGCTCGACGACGTGGAACCGGTCGGCGACAGACAGTGCTTCATGCACGTTCTGCTCGACCAGCAGGATGATCGCGCCCTGGTCGCGCAGTTCGCGCACGATCGCGAATATCTCGGCGACGATCATCGGGGCGAGGCCCTCGCTCGGCTCGTCGATCAGGACGAGGCGCGGCTTGCCGACCATGACCCGGGCCATCGCCAGCATCTGCTGCTCGCCGCCCGACAGGGTCGTACCGAGCTGGTGGCGACGTTCGCCCAGCCGGTGAAAGCGGTCATAGATGCCCTCGATCGTCCGCTTCTCATCCTTCGATGAGCGGCCCTTGACCTGGAGCAGGCCGAGCGAGAGATTTTCCTCCACGGTCAATCCGGGAAAGATGCGCCGGTCTTCCGGCACGAAGCCGACGCCGGCATGGCAGATACGGTCGGGCGTCAGGCCGGTCAGCGTCGTGCCGTCGAGCGTGATCGCGCCTTCGCTGGGGCGCACCCAGCCCGCGATGGTCTTGAGCAGCGTCGTCTTGCCGACGCCGTTGCGGCCGAAGATGCCGATGACCTCGCCCGGGCCTGCCGAGATATCGACGCCCTGGATGATGTGGCTACGGCCGTAATGGCTGTGCAGTCCGCTGATGGCGAGCATGGCCGGTTCCTCACGCATGTCCGAAATAGGCGGCCTGGACGGCAGGATCGGCCCGCACCAGATCGGGTGGGCCTTCGGCCAGCTTGCGGCCCTGATGCATGACCACGACATGGTCCGACAGGTCCATGACGAGGCCGATATCGTGCTCGATCAGAAGTATGGTGACGTCGTCGGTCAGGCTGCGGACGAGCCTGGCCGTCTCGGCCGTGTCGCCATGGCTCATGCCCTGCGTCGGCTCGTCGAGCAGCAAAATCTTCGGTTCCGAGGCGAGGCAGACCGCGATCTCGAGCCGGCGCTGGTCGCCATGAGAGAGGTTTCCGGCCAGATCGTCGCGCTTATGGGCGAGCTGGAAGCGCTCCAGCATCTGGCCGGTCTTGGCCAGCGCCCGCGTCGAGCGGCCGACAGGCAGAAAGGCGCGCCCGGTCGGCTCCAGCACCTGCGCCGCCAGCCTGAGGTTCTCTGCGACGGTGAGTTCCGGAAACAGGCTGGTGATCTGGAAGGAGCGCGAAAGCCCGGCTGCCTTGGTGCGCTCGGGCGCAGCACCTGTCATGTCGACGCCGTCGATCAGGACCTGGCCATGATGGGGTTTGAGCGCTCCGCTGATCAGGTTGAACAGTGTCGACTTGCCGGCGCCGTTGGGCCCGATCACGGTCGTGATCTTGTGGCGCTGCGCCTGGAAACTGACCTGATCGACGGCCTTGAGGCCGCCGAAGGAGATGCCGAGATCGCGGATATCGAGAACCGGCTTCATGGGGAGGTCCTCGCGGTTTCGGCGATGATCGCGGGCAGGTCCGCAGGATCTGCCATCGCAACGGGGGCAGGGCGCCGGCGCGAGAGCCGGGATTCAAGGGTGGGCCGCACAACGCCCACCAGCCCCTTGGGCAGGAACATCACGCACAGCATGAAGAGCAGGCCGATGACGATGAGGTGGTGCTCGGTCCAGCTGCCGATGATCGATTTGAGGATGACGAGCAGGACCGAGCCGTAGATCGCCCCGATCAGCGTGCCGACGCCGCCGAGCACCACCGAGATCACCGCATTGCCGGAGGTCGCGAAGAACATCAGCTCCGGCGAGACGAAGCCGCGCAGCATCGGATACAGCGCACCCGACAGCCCCGCGATCACGCCAGCCAGCACATAGGCCGCCATGCGCGCGCGCCAGACCGAGTAACCGAGGAACGGCACGCGCTTCTCATTTGCCTTCAGCGCGGTGAGGACGCGGCCGAAGGGCGTGTCGAGCAGATAGGCGGTCAGCGCGTAGAGCGCCATGATCACGGCAAGCACGATCAGGAAAAATCCGACGGGACTGCCCGCCGAGACGGAGAACGGCCCCAGCCCGATCTCGATCACCGGGATGCCGATCATGCCGTCGGAGGCGCCCAGTTCGCGGGTGTTGTAGACGACCTTAGCCATGACCTGCGCCAGGCCGAAGGTGATCAGCGCGAAATAGACGCCGCGCACCCGGTTGGCGATCAGCCCGCCGATGACGGAGGCGATCAGCGTCGCCAGGAAAGCTGCAGCCATGGCGAGCCAGAAGGACGGCAGCTTCATCAGAGTCAGGGCCGAGACATAGGCTCCGATGCCGAAATACAGTGCCTGGCCGAGCGAGAGCGCGCCGGAATAGCCGAGCAGCAGATCGACCGACAGCGCAAGCCCGGCGAAGATCAGCGCTTCCGTGCCGAGCCGGAGATAGAAGGTGTCGCCAGTCGCGGCGCCGATGGCTGCAAGGCCAAGCGCGGCGAGGACGAAGAGCAGCGCGAGCAGATGGCTCGCGCGCATGGATTGCGTCAGCCGGTCATGCATGGCCGAGCCTCCCGAACAGGCCCTGCGGGCGGAAAACCAGGAAGGCGACCATGGTCCCGAAGACGATCGGGTCGGTCCAGACCGGCGAGATCACGAGGCTCGCCAGCGCCTGGACCTGGGTCAGCAGGAGGCCTGCGACGACCGCGCCCCAGATCGAGCCCATGCCGCCGACGATGACGACCGTGAAGGCGAGCAGAATGAAGTCGCGTCCCATGGTCGGAAACACCGAATAGATCGGTGCGAGCAGCACGCCGGCGAGCCCGGCAAGGCTGACGCCGAAGGCAAAGGTGCCGGCATAGACCAGCGAGACCGGCACCCCGAGCGAAGCCGCCATGTTGCGGTCGAAGGCGGCGGCGCGGACCATCGCGCCCAGCCGCGTCTTGTAGACGACAAAGGCCACGCCGAGCACGATCGCCGCGCCGACCAGAATGAGGAAGATCCGGTAGTTCGGCAGGATGATGCCGAGGATCTCGGTCGCGCCGGGGATGGGGGTCGGCGGGCGCTGGGTGTTGGCGCCGAAGACGATCTTCAGCACGTCCTCGACGATGAGGCCAAGGCCGAAGGTCACGAGCAGCGTGGTGACGTGGCGGTCCTTGGTGTCGAAGACCGGCCGGATCAGCAGCCGTTCCGCGGCCATGCCGAGGGGAACCATCAGGACCGGCACCAGCACCAGCAGGAACCAGAAGCCGATGCCGGCCGCGCCGAGCGCCAACGCCGCATAGGCGCCGATCGCATAGAACTCGCCATGGCTCATATTGATGACGTCGAGCATGCCGAAGATGATGGTCAGCCCCAGCGCCACCAGCACCACCGCAACCCCGAGCGCGAGCCCGTTCACGACCTGCGGGGCAAGGACGAATTGGAGATAATCGATGGGGGTCATGGCGGGCCTCGATGCAGGACGCGACGCGAAGCCCCCTCCCGCAGGGGAGGGGGCCGTTGGTGGCGCTCAGAAGCGCGTGCAGGCGTCGGGGCCGATGGCGTTTTCCGAGGAGACGTTGTCGATGATGTCGAACTTGCCCTTGGTCACGCGCACCACATACATCGGCTGCATGGCCTGGTGGTCGCCGGCGCGGATCGTCTTGGTGCCCTGTGGGGTCTGCCAGCTCAGGCCGCGCAAGGCCTCGCGCACCTTGTCGGTCTCGGTCGAGCCCGTCTTCTCGACGGCCGCCTTGTAGGCGAAGAGAAGGCCGTAGCTGTCGGCGCCGTAGAGATCGGGATCGGTCTTGTTGGCCGCGCGGAAGGCCGCGACGAAGGTCTTGTTCGCGGGGCTGTCGATCTGCGGGGAATAGCCGACGCCGGTGGCGAAGCCTTCAGCGGCGGCGCCGATCGCGGTGATGTTCTGCGAGGTCACGGTGCCGGACGCACCGACGACGGTCAGGCCTGTAAGCAGTCCGAAATCCTGCAATTGCGTCAGCAGGCGCACCGTGTCGTTGCCGGCGACGGAGGTGTAAAGCACCTGCGGGCGGGTCGCGCGAATCTGGCCGAAATACTGCGTGTAATCCTTGGAATCGAGCGGTGCGAAGACCTCGCCACCGGTCGCCGAGCCGGTCTTCTCGGCGCTGCTCTTGAACGCGGCGACGGTAGAGCGGCCCATCTCGTAATCGGGCCCGAGATAGTAGACCTTGGCCTTGGGCTTCTCCTTGGCAAGCCAGGCCGCGAGCGCGACCGATTGCTGCTCGGCACGCGCGTTCACCCGGAACATGTTGGGCGAGCATTTGTCTGTCGTGATCGAGTCGGCGAAGGAGACCGTCGTCGCCGCCAGCTTGGCATTGCGCTCGGCGAGCTGGGCGACGGCGAGCGTCGAGCCGGAATTGACGGTGCCGGTCAGGAAGTCGACCTTTTCGACCTGGAACAGTTTCTCAGCCTTCTGCACGGCGACGGACGGATTTGCCTCCTCGTCCTCGAACAGCAGATTGACCTGGCGCCCGGCGATGCCGCCGGCCGCATTGATTTCCCTGGCTGCGAGTTCGAGCCCCCAGCGGACCTGCTGGCCGATCGGCGTGTAGGTGCCCGAGAGCGGCGTGACGACGCCGATCTTGATCGGGCCCGACTGGGCGAATGCGCCGCCGCTCAGGGCTGTGGCGGCAAGCAGGCCGGCGGCGAATGTCGTGATGGCTGCGGTCTTCATGGTCGTTTCCCTCTTGCTTGGCTTGTTCTGGTTGGACAGCTTCAGGCGACCGCGCGGCGTGTCCTTCGCCGCGCGGATGAGCTCAACGCCCGCTGAATTTCGGGGCGCGCTTGGCGTGGAAGGCCTCGACGCCCTCTCGAAAATCGTCGGACTGGCGCAGGCGGCTGTAGCAGTGCCCCTCCAGTTCGATCGCGATGGCGAGCGTCGAATCCTCGGTGTCGTTGAGCAGCTTCTTGGCGGTGCGCTGGGCGATCGGCGAGAAGCCGCGCAATTCATCGACCAGCCGGTCGGTCGCCGCTTCCAACTCGGCGTCGGGCACGCATTCGGTGGCGACCCCCCAGTCATAGGCCTGCCGCCCGGAGATGCGCTTCGAGCGCATCACGATGTCCTTGGTCCGGGTGATGCCGACCATCTTCTGGAGCCGGGCGGAGCCGCCGGAGCCTGGAATCTGGCCAAGCTTCTGCTCGGGCAATGCGTATTGGCAGGTCTCCGAGACGATGCGGAAATCGCAGGCGAGCGAGATCTCGAAGCCGACGCCGAAGGCGTAGCCGCGATTGGCGACGATCACCGGCTTGGTGCAGCGCGCGGGGGCGGCGATGTTCCAGGCGAGCTTGGAGACATGCTCCGGGGAGGCTTCGAGGAAGCCCTTGATATAGCCGCCGGAAGAGAAGTTCTCGCCGATGGCGCGCAGCACGATGACGCGGACGCGCTCATCCTCGTCCAACGCCTCGAACACCTTCCGCAACTGGTCGCGCTGCGGCATCGAGATGACGTTCATCGGCGGGCGGCCGAGGATGATGTCGGCGCGCTCGCGGGCGGCATCGATCTCGACACTGAAGCCGTCCAGATCGGCCAATGCGGGATGAAGCGGGGTCGGGGCGTTCATAGGATCGGTCTTTCGCTCGTTGTGAAGGGAGACGGTCATCCGGCGGTGGCGGGCTGATCGCGTTCGTACGCGCCGGCTACCAGTTCGCGGCGCAGCAGCTTGCCGACGGGCGATTTCGGGATGGCCTTGACGAATTCGAAGCGGCGCGGGCGCTTGAAATTGGCGAGCCCGGCTGTCTTGCAATGCTGGTCGAGTTCATCGGCGCTGACCGGGCCCGCGCGCTGGACGAAGGCGACGACGATCTTGCCCCAGCGTTCGTCGGGCAGGCCGACGACGGCGACCTCGGACACGCCCGGATGCAGCGAGAGGCAGCTTTCGATCTCGACCGGGGAGACGTTCTCGCCGCCGGTGATGATCATGTCATCGACGCGGCCTGAGACGTAAAGGTCGCCATCGCCGTCGAAATAGCCGGTGTCGCCGGTGAAATACCAACCGTCGCGCAGGGACTTGGCATCGGCCTCGGGGCGCTTCCAGTAGCCCTCGAAGGCCTCGTCGCTTGCCGCCAGCGCGACGATCTCGCCCTCTTCGCCGGCGACGGCGCTTTCATTGGCCGATCTCGCACCGAGCTTGACCACGCGGATGAGCTGGTTCAGCCCGGCCCTGCCGGCGCAGCCCGGCTTGTCGGCGGCCTTCTGGTTGATCGTGAAGGTGTAGATTTCCGACGAGCCGTAGTGATTGACGAAGAGCTCCGGGGAAAAGGCCTCGGTGAGCTTGCGGAGCAGTCCGTCGGTCATCGGCGCGCCGGCGAAGCCGAGCTTTCGCACGCTGGTCACGTCAGTCTGTGCGAAGCGCGGATGGTGGACGACGTCGTGGTAAAGCGTCGGCACGAGGTAGAGGTTGGTGATAGCCTCCGTCTCGATCAGCGCCAGCGCCTGGCCGACATCGAAGCGCGGCTGGCAGACGAAGACGCCGCCGATCAGCGACATGGCGATGAGCGAGCGCACGCCCATGGTGTGATAGAGCGGCATGACGCCGAGCGTGCGCTCGCCGTTTGCATAAAGATTCTGGGCGACATGGGCGAGGCCCGCCATGCGCTCGGCGCGGTGCCGGCGCGGCACGCCTTTGGGCTTGGCCGTGGTCCCGGAGGTATAGAGCATCAGCGACCAGGCGTCGGCGGCAACGCGCGGAACGATTGTGGCAGCAGGCTCCGCCACCATCTCGGCGAAGGTCAGCTCGGCCTGGCCCGCATCGGCACCCACAGTGATGCGCGGGATGGATGAGGCGAGCCGGCTCTCGCGGATCGCCGGCCCGGCGACCGCCTCGAACGCGATCGCACGGGCGCCGCAATTCTCGATGACGAAATCGATCTCGTCGGCTTTGGCGCGCCAGTTGATCGGTACGATGGTCAGGCCCGCGAACTGGCAGGCCCAGTGCAGGGTCGCAGCCTCCCAGCGGTTCTGAAGTACGGTGACGAGATGCTCGCCGGGCTTCAGGCCCATGCCGTCGAAGGCCGCGACCAGCGACGAGATCCGCGCAAGCCATTGCGCATAGCTCAACCGGACATCGGCATCGACGATCGCGAGCGCATCGGGGTCGCGCGCGACGCTGGCCATGAAGCTGGTGCCGAGATCAAACATGGGCAGGTTCCGGGAGGGATGGCGCATCGCGCAACTGGGCGGCGGCTTCGAGCGCGGCCCGGATGATCGGCGTGTAGCCGGTGCAGCGGCAGAGATGTCCGCCAACGACCTCGCGCAGCTGTTCCTCGGTCGGGTGAGGCTGCTCGCGCAGGAAAGCATCGAGCGAGATCAGGATGCCGGCGGTACAGAAGCCGCATTGCAAAGCGTGGTGGCGGCGGAAGGCGGCCTGCATCACCGACAGCCTGTCGGCAGCGGGGCTCAGACCTTCCACCGTCCTGACATCATGGCCTTCGAGCTGCACCGCGAGCGTCAGGCAGGCACGCGCGGGTGCGCCGTCGATCTGGATGGTGCAGGCCCCGCAGACGCCGTGCTCGCAGCCGACATGGGTTCCGGTGGCGCCCAGCCTATGCCGCAGCGCGTCGGTCGCCAGCAGACGCGGCTCGGCCTCCAGCGACACCGGCCTGCCGTTCAGCGTGAAGGCGACGCGGTGGCGCGTCGTGGCGCTCAGGCGCGACATGACAGTGCCTCCGCGATCGTCTCGCGGCCGAGCAAGCGTACGAGGTCGCGGCGCAGCCGCGCGGTCGCATGGAAATCGTCGCGTGCGTCGAGATCCCAGGCGAAGGCGTTGAGCGCGTCCGACAGGGCAGACCCGTCCAGCAAAGGAAAGCTGCGGCGCTCCGGCTTGTCGGCAACGCCTGCGACGGCGAGGTGAATCGCATCCGCCGTCACCACCGCGGCACAGCCGACGATGGCGAAATCGCCGTGGCGGCGCGCGACCTCCCTGAAGGCATGGCCGGTTCCGGGGCGGGCGGCCGGGAAGACGACCGCTTCGATCAACTCGTCGTCGCCCTTGTCGGTCACCATCATGCCGGCAAAGAAATCGCCCGCTTTCACGGTTCGGCTCTTCCTGCGCGATCGCAGCCTGATCTCGCCGTCGAGAGCCACGAGGCAGAGCGGAATCTCGGCGCTTGGATCGGCATGAGCGGCCGAGCCGCAGACGGTGCCGCGCGCCCGTGTCTGGTAGTGGCCGAGCCAGGGCAGCGCGGCCGCCAGCAGCGGCTGTTCGGTACTGAGGTCGGGCCGGCGCATCAGTGCGGCCTGCCGCACGCCGGCGGGCACGATGATGGCATCGCCCTCGCGCCGAACCTCGTCGAGCCCAGGGATGCCCATCACGTCGATCAGCACGGCGGGCTTGGCCAGCCGCATATTGAGCATCGGCAGCAGCGATTGGCCGCCGGCGATGATGCGGGCATCCGAGCCATGCCGGGCGAGCGCGTCCAGGGCCTCGGACAGGTCGCTGGCACGGATATAGTCGAAAGCCGCGGGCTTCATCCGCGCCTCCCCAACAAGCGGGAGAAGAAGCCGGTCCTGGCGCCTGCAGGGGCGGCCTTGCGCGCAAGCGCCGCGAAGAACTGCCCGATGATGGCCTTGGCCGCGCCGTCGAGCAGGCGTCCGCCGATGGCCGCGACCTTGCCGCCCACGGCGGCCTCGTAGCTATAGGAGATGACGGTCAGCCCGCCTTCGCCAGCCGACAGGATCACGCGGCCGGACCCGCCGCCGGTGCCGAGCGCGCCGGAGACCGAGCCGGTCAGCGTCGCGGCCTTTGGCTCATCAAGGTCCGAGAGCCTGATCTCGGCCTTGTAGCGGCCCTTCACCGGGCCGACGCCGAGCGTCACATCGGCCTTGAAATGCGTCTCCGACAGCTTCCTGACGCCATGGCAGCCGGGGATGATCGATGCCAATTGGTCCGCGTCGAGCAGCATCGCCCAGATCGCTTCGGGCCTGGCCGCGACCTTGGCCTGTCCTTCCCCGCGCAGCGTGCGGTCGCCCGGCTTGGCCGCGCCCAGCTCGGCTGCCCGGCCGCGATCCGATGCTGGTCTCGCCGGTTCCGGGGCGGCGACGAGCGCTGCGACCCGAGCCGGCGTCAGCGGCAAATTGAGTTCCGCGACCCCGACTGCGTCGGCCACGGCATTGGCGAGGCAGACCGGCGTCGACATGCAGTTGCCTTCGCCGACGCCCTTGGCGCCGAGCGGCGTGAAGGGCGATGGCGTCTCGATATGTAGGATCGCGATATCGGGCGTCTCGGTCGCTGTCGGCAGCAGGTAGTCGGCGAAGGTGCCGGTCAGGAAAGCGCCATCGTCGGCATAGGCGAGTTCCTCGTGGAAGGCCGCGCCGAGGGCCTGCGCGAAGCCGCCCCTGATCTGCCCCTCGACCATGCCGGGATGCAGCACGCGCCCGCAATCATGCATGGTGACATAGCGGTCGATGCGAACCTTGCCGGTATCGACATCGACCTCGACGCCCGCCATGTCGAAGATGAAGCCGTGGCAGAGCGAGGAGTTGACCTGGTCATCCTCCGTGGGCGCGGAGAGTTCCGGCGGCGTCCAGAAGGCGGTCTCCCGGATCGCCTGATCGACTCCGTCGGGCAGCAGCGCCGGCGACCAGTGCGAGAGAGCAGCGACGCGGCCGAAGGGCAGTGTCTTGGTCGCGTCGCCCGTCGCGAAGACGGCGCCACCCGCAAACCCGATCTGCGCGGGTGCGACTCCGAGCTGGCTCGCGGCGATCGCGGCCAGCTTGTCGCGCAGGCGGGTGGCAGCCAGATGCGCTGTGCCGGCCACGGCTGCGGCAAAGCGGCTCGAATAATTGCCCGATGCGATCGACCAGGCGTCCTTGCCGGTATCGAGATCGACGACGACGCTGATCGCCTGGCGCGGCAGGCCGAAGACATCGGCCACGACCTGCGCCAGCACCGTGCGATGGCCCTGTCCCTGCGGCACCGAGGCGACATGGACGCTGACCGAGCCGACGGGATCGAGCGACACGGTCGCCGTCGCCTGCGCGCCGTTCTTAGGGCCGGCCTTCTGCCGCTCGGCTGCGGTGAGAACCGTGGTGATGTAGCCCATATTGGAGACGCTGGGCTCGACGGTGGCCGCAAAGCCGATGCCGTAGCGCCTGCCGGCGGCGCGGGCCTCATTGCGGCGCCTCTCCAACTCGGCGAGCCGGCCGTCTGCCACGGCGAGGTCGATTGCCTTCACATAGTCGCCGGAATCATAGAGCGCGCCCGAGGCCGTGCGGTAGGGAAACTGCCGGCGCTGAATGAGGTTGGCGCGGATCACGGCCAGCGGATCGAGCCCGAGCTCCACGGCGATGCGCTGCATCAACCGCTCCAGCGCATAATAGACTTGCGGGCCGCCGAAGCCGCGCACGAGGCCGGTTGGGGCCTTGTTGGTCAGCACGACGCGGTTGCGGATGGCGAGACTCGCAATGTCGTAAGCGCCGGTCATGTTGCCGTGCATGCGGTAGAGCGTGGCGGGCTCGGGCGCGCGCGGATAGGCGCCACAATCCTCGACCTGGTCCCAGTCCAGCGCCGTGATGCGGCCCTGGCTGGTGACGGCCGCCTTCAGCGTCGTGACGCGGTTCGTCGCCGCCACGGCGGCGCTCAGATGCTCGAGCCGATCCTCGATCCATTTGACCGGGGCCCCAGCCAACCGCGCGGCGACGCTGATCAGCACCGCATAGGGTGCCACGCCCTGCTTGACGCCGAAGCTGCCGCCCGAATCCGGCGGCATGCGCAAGCGCAGCCGGTTGCCCGGGACCTTCAGGCAGCGCGCCATCACCGCATGGATGCTGAACGGACCCTGGAAATTGGCGAGGATCTCGTAGGCGTCCTCATGAGGATCGTAGTCGGCGACGACGCCGAAGGTTTCCATCGGCGAGCCGGTATTGCGCGGATAGGCGATCGAAACTTCGACGCGGTGCGCAGCTTCCTCGAAAGCGGCCTCCGGCTCGCCATAGCGAAAGCGACGGTCGCTGACGAGGTTGGCTCCGGCCTTGTCGTGGAGGATCGGCGCATCTGCCCCGAGGCTCGCCAGCGGATCGACGACGCAGGCGCGCGGTGCGTATTCGATCTCGATTGCGTCCAGGGCGTCCTCGGCGAGATACCGATCCTGCGCGACGACGATCGCGACCGGCTCACCGACATAGCGCACGCGCTCGACGGCCATCGGCCAGTTCTCGACCGCGACCTTGAGGCCTGCGACCATCGGCGTCGTCAGCCTCGCGAGGTCACGGCCGGTGACGATCGCGGCGATGCCGGGCATGGCGGCGGCGACGGCGCTGTCGATGGAAAGGATATCGGCATGGGCATGGGGCGAACGCAGGATGGCGGCATGGAGCGTGCCGGGCCTGACGCCGAGATCGTCGATGAAACGGCCGCGGCCGGTCAGCAGGGCCGCGTCCTCGACGCGCTCCACCGATTGTCCCGTCCATGAGATGGTCTCTGGCCGCACCGACGCCTGCTCCCGACGACGCGCTCTTGATGGGCGTCTGGGGCGGGAGGCTCGGCGATCAGCGGTCGTGGCGCGATCCCGCAGGGTCTCGCGACTTACCGAAAAGTCTCAAAATGATGCGGCGGCGGAAGGCTTCCTACCGGCCCAGCCGCGCCACCTGCCTGAAGGCGCTCGGCGCGACGCTGCAGTGATCGCGGAAGAAGCGGGTGAAATGGGCGGGCACGCTGAAGCCGAGCCGGTCCGAAATCGCCGAGAAGGTCTCCTCGCCCTCGACGATCGCACCGACCGCCATCTCGACCTTGACGACATTCAGGAAGACATGCGGCGTCACGCCGGTCGAATCCTCGAAGATGCGAAAGAAATGCGCTCGCGAAAGACCTGCCTCCTTCGCCAGCCTGTCGATGCTCAGAGGAGCGGCCGGATCGCTACGCATCAGCGAAATCGCCTTGCCGACGCGCCAGTCGATCGCATTGGCGCGCGCGATCTCGCGCAGCGAGGCTCCAACCGTGCGCCAGGGCGTGAAACGCTCGATCACCGCGATCATCAGTTCCGACAGCAGGGCCTCCTGCTGGCGCGAGGCGCCGGGCTCGTGAACCATCTCGGCGGCAAGGTCGAGCGCGGTCTGGCGGATATGCGCCGTGACCTCTCCGGCCGAATGCTCGAAGAACCCCGGAGCGCCGCTCGCCGCCCAGTTCGGCCTGAAGCTGCGCAGCCAATCCGGCTCGATATACAGCGCGAGGATCAGCGCGTTCTTGCGGCGCGAGTCGTGAATATAGGCGTGGCTCTCCCAGGCATTGACCAGTACCGCGAGATCATCGGTCAGCGGCGCGACATGGTCGCCGACGAGGAACTGGGTATCGTCGCCATCGACCTTGAGCAGGACATGACAATGGGGATGCGCGTGCCGGACCAGACTTCGGTCCATGTCGAGCAACGCCACCCGCCCGAAGGCTCCATGCGCAATGCGCAAGGCATCCGACATGCCGTTTCCTCACTCCGGCTGATTTCCAGCTCTTGATCCCCGTCCTCATACAGTAGCGGTCGCCTTACCGGCGCTGCAAGCATCGTTCCTGCGTCGGTCTGCGTTTCGAGATCATGCTGTGGCCGCAGTCATGAAGCGTCGCTCGGCTGGCTCATCGGCTGGCTCGCCTTCCCAGTGCTGCTCCCGCAACGGCGTCCACGCCAATGGGCCGAATCTCGTAGCCGGCGGTCTGGAGGGCCGCCGCGAGCGTGCGCAATTCGTCCGCCGTTGCCGATAGCTGTGGCGGCCGCAACACATCGTTCGGAAGGCGTCCCAGCAGCTTCAGGCAGGCTTTGAGGCGTGCGGTCGCGCGTCCGCCCGGCGCATCGCGATAGACGGCGACGGAGAGCGGATAGAGCTTTTCATGCACCGCCCGCGCCCGCGTCCAATCGCCGGCCTCGGCCGCGTTCCAGAGCGCAACCACGAGTTCCGGCACCACCGCAGCCAGACTGACCTGGCTGCCGGCGCTGCCGATGATGTAGCTCGTCAGCAGATGCTCGTCACCCGAGCCCAGCACGCTGAAATCGGGGCGAAGCTTCTGGATCAGCCGCAGATTTTCCTCATAGGCCGCGACTTCCCAGCTTCCCTCCTTGATGGCCAGGAAGCGCGGATCCGTCACCAGGCGCCCCAGCACGGCCGGCGAATAGGCCATGGCACCTGCGCTGACCGGCGCACCGTAAAGCATCAGCGGCGCGCTCGTGGCGTCGCGCACGCGCTCATGATGCTCGATCACGCAGGCATCGGCATGCCCGAGCGCCCAGCTATTGGGAGGAAACACCAGCAGCCCGTCGGCGCCGGCCCCCTCCAGCACGGCCGCTTCGCGCGCAGCCTCCAGGCTGGATTCGTGGTTCACGCCGGAGACGATGAGGTACTCACGCGGGCAATGTGCGCGTGCGATCTCGACGACACGGCGCTTCTCGGCCAGCGACAGCACGAAATTCTCGCCGGCATGGCCGTTGACCAGCAACCCATTGATGCCGGGAACGGCAGTGACGGACGCAATATGCTGCGTCAAGGCCGCCTCGTCGATCGAGAAGTCCGGCTTCATCGGCACGATCGTCGCCGCATGGATGCCGCGCAGGCGTTCGGAAAAGGACTTGGTTTCTGAAAAAGACGTGGTCATGCATGGCCTCGCGGGGCGTCGCCCGGCGAAAGCAGGCGATCGATCGGAAAGAGCGGAAGTTCGGGTTCGCGCCCGAGCAAATGGTCGGCAAGCAGGCGCGCGATATAGGGGCCGCTCGTATAGCCGGAGTGGACGCTGCCGCAGACATAGGCGCCGTCGACGCCGGGAACCGGGCCGACGGCGGGCAGCGCATCTTTCGTCTCGGCCTCGAGCCCGGCCCAGGCGCGCGCCAGCCTTGCGCTCCGCAGCGCCGGAATGGCGTGGCAGGCCAGGCGGACATTGCCGATGAGCCGGTCGGGTAAAAGCTCGACGCCGCCTCGCTCGCGATCACCCAGGCCCTGCCAACCGCCGCCGATCACGACGGTGCCGTGCGGGTATTGCTTCAGCGAAAGCAGGCCGTTGGCGATGCCGACGACGGTGCGCATGACAGGAGCGACACGCTCGCTGACCGCGAGCTGGTTCACCAGCGTCTTGATCGGCAGATGCACGCCAAGCCAGGCCAGCATGGGTTCGAGCCAGACACCGCCCGCAAGGACGATGCGACGCGCGCGCACGAGTCCAGTTGGCGTCTGCAGGGCGAAGCTGCCAGCCTCGCGCTCGACACCGGCGACGGGCGTGTATTCGCGCAGAGCGACGCCTTCGTCGAGAAGCGCGCGGCGATAGGCGAGCCCGGTCAGATAGGCGTTGGCGAAGCCATCGACGCGGCAGTAGCCGGCCAGCCGCACCTTGTCGGAGACGCCGGGCTCGACCGCGCTGGCCTGCGCGCCCGTGATCAGCTCGATCGGCGCTCCCGCTTCGCGCCGCTTGCCGGCGCGATAGGTCAAAAGCTCCTCCTCCCGCTCGGTGAAGGCAAGCGAGAGCCCGTCGCAGATGACGACCCCGACCTCATGCCCGAGCCATTGCCGGGTCGAGGCCCACATCGCATGGGCGCGCAGCGCATAGGGAATCAGCGCGACCCGCGTCATCTGCATCGTCAGCGTGCCGGCATTGACGCCGGACGCCTCGCGGCAGAGGGCGCCGCGCTCGAGCAGGGTCACATCCATGCCGCCGCGCGCCGCGAACAACGCGACGGTCGCACCATGCACTCCTCCCCCGACAACGGCGAGATCGTGGATCACAGGGGGGCGGGCTCCGGAATGGGGATGTCGGAATAGTCGAACGCTCCCATCAGGGCGTCGAACGGCACGGGGCGCAGCGGCGGTCGTCCGGTCCAGTAGCCGGCCTGCTCGCGCGAACCGACCTTGCTCGCCAGCAATTCGGCGGCGACGTCGCCGCACATACGGCCCTGGCACGGGCCCATGCCGCAGCGCGTGAAATGCTTGAGCTGATTCAGCTCATGCGCGCCCGCCTCATGCGCCGCATCGATCTCGCCGCGCGTCACATCCTCGCAACGGCAGACCACCGTTTCCGGCGCGATCGCCGCGACCTGCGCCGGACGAAGCGCCATGATGCCGGCCATCGCGTCGGAGAAGGGGCGGGCACGCGCGATCGCGGCCAGGATCGGATCTGCGATTTGCGCAAACCGGTCGGCAGGCACAGCGCCGGCATCATGGGCAGCGGTGAGACCCGCCAAACGCCCGGCCTGCTCGGCGATGATGGCGCCGCGCAGGCCAGCGCCGTCGCCACAGGCAAAAAGGCGCTCGACCGTGGTCCGGCCATAGGCATCGAGCACCGGGACGAAACCACCACGCAGGCGATCGAAGCGATGTTCGGCGCGCAGGAGCTTGGTGACCTCGGCGCCCGGAACGAGCCCGTGGCCGATGCAGAGCGCGTCGGTTTCGAGCGTGATGTCCGGTCCGCTCGCATAAGCCCCGTCACGACCGACAGGCGCAATCACGATGCGCTCCAGCACATGCCGCCCCTGCGCCTGCCTGATGGCGTGGCCGAAATGGACTGGAACGCGCGCGGCGCCGATCTTCACCGCCCAGCCAAGGCCGCGCCCGAGCAATTCTGGTTGCGTCGCCAATGACGGCAGGGCCGCGAGCCAATCGCGGCGGCCGGCGAGATCGACGATTCCCGCCACCTCACCGCCGAGCTTGAGGATACCGGCCGCAACAGTGACGAGAAGCGGTCCGCAACCGGCGACGACAACCTTCCGCCCCGGTGTCACGCCCTGCGATTTGATCAGCACGGTCGCGGCGGCAAGGCCGATGACACCCGGCAAGGTCCAGCCCGGAAATGGCACGACGCGCTCATGCGCGCCTGTCGCAGCGATCAGGCCTGGCGCCTCGACGGTCTCGTTGCCCTGTGGACCGAGTGCATCGACGCGAAAGCTTCCACCGACCGACCAGATGCGGCGACTGAGGCGCAGATCCACCTTCGAGGCAGAGATCTGGGCCCTCAGGGCGTCGCCGCTTCGCGCCTCCGCCGAGACGGGCAGGCCCGCGAGGCCAGGCAGCGGCTGGCGCCAAACCTGTCCGCCGGCACCGTCCTGCTCGTCCAGCAGGGCCACCTTCAGCCCGGCCTGCGATGCCACTATCGCGGCATTGGCGCCGGCCGGACCGGCTCCGAGCACGATCAGGTCATGCGTCACGGCACGCCCCTCAGCTCGACCGCCATGCCGGCGCGCACGGGCGTCAGGCAGGCTTGCCGCAGGGCGCCATCGACGTGGAGCACACATTCCTGGCAAACGCCCATATGGCAGAAGGCGCCTCGCGGAGCCCCAGTGGGGCTCGCGCGCAACCGCAGGCGCCCGGCCAGGGCAAGCGCCGTGGCGAGCGGATCGCCTGCGCGCGCCGAGATGCTGTCGCCATCGACCATGATCGCGACGAGTGGCCGCTCGTCCTGCACAAGACGCTTCATCACCGCGCGAACCCATCCTCGCCTGCCTGCGGATCGAGCAGGTCGTGACGCCATTTGCGACTTTACAGATCGCATGAATGTATACAAACTGTCTACCGTTCATGCAATGGCGGCGGCGCTAAATCCTGCCATCGCGCAACGGCTCTTCGGGAGAATGCAAGCATGTTGAAGAAGTTGCTCGCCGCCGGCGCTGTCGCCATCGGCTTGACGGGCCTGGCCGCCCCGGCTTCGGTCGCGGCACGGACGCTGGACGAGATCATCAAATCGGGCACGATCCGCGTCGGCGTGAACCCGACCTTGCCGCCGCTCGGCAAGTTCGACGACAAGAACGAGATCGTCGGCTTCGACGTCGATTTCGCCACCGAGATCGCCAAGACGCTCGGCGTGAAGCTCGAAGTGGTTCAGACCGGCTCGCCGGACCGCATCCCCTTCGTGGTGTCCGGCAAGATCGACTTCGTGATGGGAGCGATGACGCGCAATCCCGAGCGCGCGAAGGTCATCGACTTCACCGTTCCGGTTCACACCGAGGTGCTTGGCGTCCTGACCACCAAGGACAAGCCCTTCACCGACTGGAAGCAGTTCAACGAGCCGTCCGTCACCTTCGTGCAGGTGCGCGGTTCGACGCCGGTCAAGTTCATCGAGGACAACCTCAAGAACGCCAAGGTCACCCTGCTCGACAACTACCCTGACGCGGTGCGCGCTCTGGCGCAGGGGCGCGGCACGGCCATGATCGACGTGATCGATTTCATGGGCGAGCACATGGCCAAGCACAAGGTCGAGTGGAAGGTCGTCGAGACGCCGATCGACATCTATTATTGCGGACTTGGCGTCTCCAAGGCTTCGACCGGCCTGAAGGACTGGCTCAACGTGGCGATCTTCGAATTGCACCGTCGCGGCAAGACCGACGAGATCTGGAAGAAGTGGTTCGGCATGGACATGATCAAGCCCGTCGGCGCCACGCCTTATTTCTGATCGCGGACAAGGCCTGTCCGGCCGGGACCCTGCGTCCCGGCCGGATCAGCCATTCGGGGCCCAATGAGCTACACGCTGCAATACGGCCAGATCTGGCCCTACCTTCCGCGCCTGTTCGACGGGGCGTGGATCGCGTTGCAGATCGCGGTCCTTTCCTTCTGCGGCGGGCTCGCCATCGGGACGGCCTGCGCGGCGGTGAAATCCTTCGGGCCGCGCTGGCTCGCCCGCATCGTCAGCGTCTATGTCGTGTTCTTCACCAACACCCCGCAGCTCGTGCAGATCTACTTCCTCTATTTCGCGCTGCCTGACATGGGCGTGCTGCTGTCCTCCTTCGCGGCCGTGCTCATCGGCATGACGCTGAATGCCGGAGCCTATCTCACCGAAATCCAGCGTGCGGGCTTCGAGAGCCGGCGCGTCTCCGAGATGGAGGCAGCCGAGGTGCTCGGTTTCTCCAGGCTCCAGCAAATCCGCTATGTGATCCTGCCGCATATGGCGCGTGTCTTGTTTCCGCCGCTGTCGAACCACTTCATCATCATGACGCTGGGCACCTCGATGGCAGCCGTCTTCGGCGTCGAGGAATTGACCGGCCAGGCCTTCAACATCAACTCACAGACGTTCCGGTCGATCGAGATCTTCTCGGTCACTGCGCTGTTTTATGTCGCGCTGACGCTTGCGGCTTCCGTGCTGCTTGCCGCCATCGGCCGCTATGTCTTCCGGGCTCGTACGGGGCTGATCTGATGCTGTCGCAGATCATCGAGGAGTGGCCGCGCTTCGCGACCTATTACAACCTCGTCTTCATCGCCAAGGCGGCCTTGACGACGCTTGCCCTCTCGGCGCTCGGCTGTGTCGTCGGCTCGTTGCTCGGGCTCGCTTTGGCCGTGACGCGCCTGACCCATGGCCCGGCTCTGCTGCCGTTGCGCCTGCTTGCCATCGGCTTCATCGAGCTGTTCCGACGCGTGCCCTTCCTGGTCACGCTGATGCTGTGCTTCTTTGCCTTCCAGGCGACCGGAGCCGATGTGCCGCTCTTCGTTGTCGCGGCTGTGACCGTGACATTGATCGCCGGCGCTTTCCTGGGCGAGATCGTTCGCGGCGGCCTGAATGCGGTCCATCGCAATCAATGGGAGGCGGCGGCGGCGATGAATTTCAGCCTGACCGAAACCATCCGCTATGTGGCGCTGCCGCAGGCCTGGCGCCTCATCCTGCCGCCCGCCTTCGGCTTCTTCGTGATGTTCATCAAGGACACGGCGCTGGCCTCGCAGATCGGCGTGGTGGAGCTCACCTTCGTCGGCAAGGTCCTCAACAACAAAGGCTTTTCGGCCGCGCTCAGCTTCGGCGCGATCCTCATCGTCTATTTCGCAATTTCCTATCCGCTGGCGCGGTTCGGCGCCAGGCTGGAGGCCAGACTTGCATCACCTCGACATCGCGGGGCTTGACGCCCATTACGGCAAATTGCCCGTGCTCTCCGGTATCGATCTGACGGTCGGCCGGGGCGACATCATCGGGCTGATCGGGCCGTCAGGCTCCGGCAAGAGCACGATCCTGCGCGTGCTGATGGGGCTGTTGCCGCCGTCGGGCGGCACCGTCAAACTCGACGACGAGCCGGTGAACCATGCCGACCAGGCGGCGCTGCGCCGCCTCCGCGACCGCATCGCCATCGTGTTCCAGCAATACAACCTCTTCCAGAACATGACGGTTCTGGAGAACGTCACCATCGCACCGGTGAAGATCAAGAAGCGGCCGCGCGCCGAGGTCGAGGCGGAGGCCAGGGCCTTGCTGGCCAAGGTCGGCCTGGGCGACAAGCTTACGCGCTATCCCGACGAATTGTCGGGCGGCCAGCAGCAGCGCGTCGCCATCGCCCGTGCGCTGGCGCTGAAACCGGAGATCCTACTTCTCGACGAGGTCACGGCGGCGCTCGATCCGGAGCTGGTCTCGGAGGTCCTGGACACGATCCGGGTGCTGGCGCGGGAGGGCATGACCATGCTGATCGTCTCCCATGAAATGGCCTTCATCCGCGAAGTCGCCTCGAAGGTCGTCTTCATGGCCGATGGTCGCGTCGTCGAGACCGGCTCGCCTGCGCAGATATTCGACGCGCCGCAACATCAGCGCACGCGCGATTTTGTCTCGAAGATCCTGCGCCACTGAGCCACCGGCCGCCCCCTTGCTCGCGTTCGGCGCGGGCGCAGACTCTCAGCGCACGTTGTCGAGCGCCGACTTGCCGAGGCTGCGGATATGGTTCTGCACCGCCCGGCGCGCCGCCTTGTGATCGTCATGCTCCAGCGCCTCGACAATCGCGAGATGCTCGGTCGAATCCGGTTCGAGCCGATCGGCCAGGCGCGCGATCTCGAACAGCCGCGTCGTGACCCGGAGCTTCCGGATCAGCTCGGCGAGCACATCATTGCCGCAGTGGCGGGCGAACAGCTCGTGCAGATTATCATCGGACGCCCAATGCGCATCGGTATGATAGGGCACTGTCGTCCGGAGCTGATTGATCTCCAGCTTGACCTTGACCATCTCGCCCGCCGGAATCCGGCCGGCCGCCAGCGACGCCGCCTCCGGCTCGAGAAACTCCCGGCATTTCAGGCTCTGCAGATATTCGCCGAGATCGACATTGCGCACCAGATAGGAGCGCCCGGTTCCCTTGATGACGAGCCCTTCGCCTTCCAGACGCTGCAAAGCCTCGCGCAAGGGGGTGCGCGAGATGCCGAGGCTGTCGGCCAGGCGCGCCTCAACGATCATCTCGCCGCCGCGCAGATGGCGTCGGCGGATCATCTCCGAAATCGCGTTGTAGGCGAGGTTCGACAAATTGAAGCCGCCGGCCCGGACGATTTCCGTCTCCCCGGCTTCCGCTTGATCGACGTCATTCATGATTGGGCCCGGCCCTCGAAACCGCGCTTCGCATAGGGTGAGCGTGCGCGTGACAGGTGAATGCCATGCCCCTTCCGGCCGATGAGAGCGCCGTCCTCGACCACGACGCGGCCACGGACCATGGTGAGAACCGGCCAGCCGATGATCTCGCGTCCTTCATAGGGCGTATAATCGGCGCCATCCTGGATCAGATCATGGGTCAGCGTGACGCGCTTCCCGGGATCCCAGATCGCGATATCGGCATCGGCGCCGACCGCGATCGTACCCTTGCGGGGATAGAGCCCATAGGTCTTTGCAGGATTGGCCGCGGTGACCGCGACGAAGGTCTCGAGATCGATCCGCCCCTTCGAGACACCTTCTGAAAACAGGATCGGCAACCGCGCGCCGACGCCCGGAATGCCGTTCGGCACCCAGCGGAAGCTCGTCTTGCCCTTGGGCACGAGCTTGCCTTGCGGATCGTCATAGCGAAACGGGCAGTGATCGGAGGAGAAGATCGTGAAAGCGCCGTTGCGCAGGCCCTCCCAGCACGCTTCCTGGCTGGCCGTATCGCGCGGTGGCGGCGAGCAGACATATTTCGCGCCCTCCATGCCGAGCCCGTCGAGATCCTTCTCAGTGAGGACGAGATACTGTGTGCAGGTCTCGCCGAGCACGGTCAGGCCCTTGTCCTTGGCCCAGCGGATCTGCTCCATCGCCTCGCGGTTCGAGACATGCACGATCATCACCGGCACGTCGACGAGCTCGGCAAGCGAGATCGCGCGGTGCGTCGCCTCGCGCTCGACCGCGATGGGGCGCGACGTCGCGTGGTATTTCGGCGCGATCCGCCCTCCACGCTCGAGCTGCTCGGTCATGAAGCGAATGGCGTCGTAATTCTCGGCATGGACCATGACGAGCGCGCCGGTCTCGCGCGCGACCGACATGACGTCGAGAATCTGGCGATCGTTCAGGGCAAGCCCCTCATAGGTCATGAAGATCTTGAACGAGGTGTAGCCATCCTCGACCAGCGCCGGCAGCTCCTGGCCGAGAAGCTGCTCGCTCGGATCGGAGATGATCATGTGGAAGCTGACATCGACATGGCATTCGCCATCGGCCTTGGCATGATAGGCCTTCAGCGTCTCTCGCATGGAACAGCCCTTCTCCTGCAAGGCGAAGGGCATGATGGTGGTGGTGCCGCCCAGCGCCGCGGAGCGCGTGCCGCTCTCGAAATCATCGGCCATCACGATGCCTTCGCCGGAAGGTTGCGCGATATGGACATGCGCATCGATCCCGCCCGGCAGCACGAGCTTGCCTGTGGCGTCGATCACCTGCCTGGCCTCGCCGAGGCTTTCGCCCAACGCCACGACCCGTCCGTCCCGAATGCCGACGTCGCAAATGATGCGGTCCGCCGCTGTGATCACCGTGCCGCCGCGGATGATGGTGTCGTAACTTGCCATGCTCGTTTCATTCCCACTTGCCGAGAGCGAAATTGTATACAAACTGCGCGCAAAAGGAAGGTTGCATATCGTCGTCTGCAACCTTTTGACCAGGCGGGAAGGGGGCATTGCACGCGCCTCAAGATCCGGCCAGCGAAGCCTACAGAGAACATGACCAGGCGAGCAGATTATTCGGTGCAGCCCAGACGCCCGCCACGAGCGATACCCGAATGGGGCTCCTCAGGATGAGGGCTCACGGAGTTTCCAAACGGGCGCTTGGTGCCGCATCTGTCCGGCTGCGGGTCGCCGACAGCCTGGGATGAGGCGGCTGCCCCGGCGCGGCCGGGATCGCACCTGTCTTCAGGCGGCCTGGTCCGCGACCCAGCTCGTCAGCACGGCGCAGGCGTCGAGGAAATCGTCGATCTCCATCTCTTCATGCGGGTTGTGGCTGCCGTTTTCGTTGCGCACGAAGATCATGCCGACGGGGACGCCTGCTGCCGCGAAAGCCGCCGCATCATGCGAGGCGGGGCTTCCCATCATCGTACCGGGCAGGCCCAGGCTCTGCGCCGCCGCCTGGAGCTGGGCTGCGATTGCGGGGTCGACCATGCCGACGCTGGCGGAAGCGCGCGGGCCCAGGGCGAAGCTCACATGACGCCGGGCCTCGATCTCGCTGATGATCGCCAGCATGCGCTCCTCGAGATGCGACAGCACGGCCGGGTCATAGGCGCGCACATCGAGGCTGAAATCGAAGACGCCTGGCACCGTGGTCAAACCATGCATGCTGGGGTCGGTGTGGAAGCGGCCGAAGGTGATGGCGAGCGGGACGCCGGCGGCGTCCTGCTCCGCCCAGAGCCGGTCGAGCGCCATCGCCAGCTCCGCGCCGGCCATCGCGGCGTCGCGGCGGAAGCGGCGCGGCGTGCCGACATGGTCGTGGCGTCCATTGATGCGCGCGTTGGGGTAGCGGAAATTGCCGGGGATGCCGCTGCAGATGGCGAGCGGGAGCTCCGCCTCGACCAGGCTTGGAGCCTGCTCGATATGGACTTCGAGGAAGGCGCGGATCGTTGCCGGATCGAGCTCCCTGCGGCCTTGCCGGAGCGCCTCGACATCGCCACCGCATGCGGCGATGTGGCTGGCGAGATCGCGCCCGGTGTCGATCCGCTTCGCGTCGAGGGCGCCGTTGGGCAATGTGCCCAGCGCCGAGCGGCTGCCGATATAGGAGACCTCGAACCAGACGCTCTCCTCGGCCCGCACGCCCATCACGGTGATGTCGCAGCGCGGGCGCAGTCCCAGCGCCTTCATGGCGGCGATGACCGTCAGCCCCGCCACGACGCCGGCCGCGCCGTCGAAATTGCCGCCATGGGGCACGCTGTCGAGATGCGAGCCGAGCAGGATGCGCGGCGCGCCTTGCTCGCTGCCCGGCCAGGTCAGATAGGTGTTGGCGGCGGCGTCGCGACGGAGCTGCAGCCCTTCATCCGCGCCATGGCGGGCGATGAGCTCATGCGCGAAATTCTCGCCCGCGCCATAGGTGTCGCGCATGATGCCGGGCTCAGCCCGGCTGCCTTCGGCCAGGCGGTCGAACAGGCTTTCGACGACCGGGCGCTGGGCCGCGATCGCTGTCCTGATGGCTTCGGGAGAGATGGGCTTCATGGGCATTGTCCGGCTTGGGTCTGGTCGTGTTCGGGCCTGATCGTATTTGGCGGTGAGGGGTGTCGCTCACGCGTCGAGCCAGCGCAATTCGCCTTGCGGTGGCGCGATGTCGGGATTGTTGGCGATCATCCGCTCCCAGACGCGCTGGGTGACGGCCTGGGCTTCGTCGAGCAAGGCCTGTTCGTCGAGCGTCAGCACCTTGCGGTCGCGCATCACGAACTCGCCGTCGACGATGACGGAATGGACGATGCCGGGATGGCCGTAATGCACGAGATTGGAGACCAGGCGGATCAGGGGGCGCATCACCGGCTGGTTGAGGTCGATGATGGTGAGATCGGCCTTCTTGCCGGCTTCCAGCGAACCGATCTGGTCCTGCGCACCGACTGAGCGGGCGCCGTTGCGCGTGATCATGTCGAGCATGTCCTGCGGCTGGGGATCGAGGCCGCCTTCGGTGTCGCGGCCGCGCCCGCCGCGATGCAGGATCAGGCCGATCTTGAGGGCATGGAACAGATCCTCGGTCATGTTGTCGGTGCCGAGCGCGATGTTGACGCCGGCGTCGCGGATCAGGCCGATGGCGACGGTGTGCGGGCCCTTGCGCGAGGAGTTGGCGGGATTATGCGCCATCTGCACGCCGCGCTCGGCAAGCAGCGTGATGTCGGCGGGCGTGCAATAGGTCCAGTGGGCGCAGGTCAGGTCCGGGCCAAGGAAGCCCTCGCGGTCGAGATAGCTGGCAGGCGTCAGGCCATGCGCCGCCTTGACGGCTGCGATCTCGCCCGGGCTCTGCGCCAGATGACAGGTGCGTGTGAGGCCGTGATGCTCAGCCATGTCCTTGAGCCTGCGCAGCATGGCGGGCGAGCAGTTGTCGGGGGCATGCGCCGCGACCTGGCAGTTGATGCGGCCGTTGCGGGCGCCGTTCCAACCCTCGATCAGCATCTGCGTTCGGTCGAGGAAGCCCTGTCCGAAGGCCTCGTCGATGCCGTATTCGCCGAAGCGGATCTTGCGCGTGTCGATATCGGCGCAGCTTTCCGACAGCCAGAGCCTCAAGCCCGTATCGGCCATCGCCCTGGCATAGGAGGGAACATGCCGGAACGGGTCGACCAGCGTCGTCGCTCCGCTGCGGATCGCCTCCAGGCAGCCGAGCGAGGCCATCACCGCCCGCTCATGGTCGCTCATCGTATAGGAGACCGGCGACATGTAGCGGTAGATGATCTCGCCATCCCAATCCTCGACCGTGCCGCGCAGCGCGGTCAGGACGGTGTGGGTATGGGCGTTGATGAAGCCCGGCAGCACGGCGAGCCCGCGCCCGGAGATGCGCTCGCAATCCGGATAGGCCTGCTCCAGCGCTGCCGTCTCGCCGATCGCGGCGATGCGGTCGCCGATGATGGCGATCGCGCCGCGCTCGATGATGCGCCGCTCGTCGTCGCAGGTGACGACGGTGGTGTCCGTGATCAGCAGGTTCATCGCGCGCATCCCATCAGGCCGGCCTCGGTCAGCTCCGCTTCATATTCCAGAACACGGCGGTGCCGTTCATGATGCCGCTGAGGTCGGTGCGGAAGAGGGTCGGCTGCTTGTACTGGCCGATCGGGTAATAGGGCACCTCCTCGAAGGCGGTCTTCTGGATTTCGTCGCAGATGCGCTTCTGCCCGGCATCGTCGCCGGTCGAGAGCCATTGCGTGCGCAGCGCTTCGATCTTCGGACTGGAGACCCAGCCGGGGAAGGCGCTGTCGCCGCGCAAGGTCGAGTGGACCAGCGGGTTGAGCCAGTCCATGCCTTGCCAGTTGCCCACGAAAGCGTTCCAGCCGCCCTGGTCGGCCGGGCCCTTGTTGACGCGGCGCTTGAGCACCGAGCCGAAATCAAGCGCGGTGTATTCGACATTCATGCCGGCCTGTTTCATCACATCGGCTGCGATGTCGCCGAGCGGCTTCTGCGCCAGCGAATCGGCCGGCACCAGCAGCACAACCTTCTCCCCGGCATAGCCCGCCGCCTTGAGGTCGCGCTTGACCTTGTCGTAGTCGCGCGGGCCGCGGAAGATATCGAGACCGACCTCGCTGCCCATCGGCGTGCCCGGCGTGAAGTAGCCGAGCGGGCTGTGGCGGAAGGCGGGATCGTCGCCTGCCACCGCGATCATGAAGGCCTCCTGGTCGATCGCGCCGAGCAGAGCGCGGCGGATCGCCGGATTGTCGAAGGGCGGCTGCAGATGGTTGACCCGCATCTGGCAGGTGAAGCCGAGCGGATCGAGCACGGCGGTGCGGACGGATTTGCTGCGGGCGACGATGGGCAGCAGGTCGTGCGGCATCGCCTCCTGCCAGTCCTGCTCGCCGGCCTGCACGGCCGAGGTGCCGGTCGCGGCATCTGGCATGGTCGTCCATTCCACGCGGTCGAAATTCACGATCTTGGGGCCCGACGTCCAGTCCGGCGTGCCGCCCTCGCGCGGCTTGTAGCCGGCGAAGCGCTCATAGACGTTGCGGGCGCCGGGCACCCGCTCATCGGCCTTGTAGCGGAAGGGGCCCGAGCCGATCACCTCGGGAATGAGCTTGAACGGATCGGTGTTGGCGAGCCGCTCCGGCATCATGAAGCAGACCGGCGCGGAAACCTTGCCGAGCGCATAGGGCAGATAGGGGAAGGGCGCCTTGAGGCGGAAGCGTATCGTCCTGTCGTCGGGCGCGGAGAGTTCGTCCGTCGCCTGCATCAGAGCGTCACCGGCAGCATCCCGCTTGGCCCAGCGCTTGATGCTGGCGACGCAATCGCGCGCCGTGACCTTTTCGCCGTCATGCCAGGCGAGGCCGTCGCGCAGCGTCAGGTTCCAGAGCTTGCCGTCATTCTCGACCGTATGCCCCTCGACCATCTGCGGCGAGATCTCGAGCCTGGTGTTCATGCCGTAGAGCGTGTCGAACACCATGAAGCCATGGGTGCGGGAGACCTGGGCGGTCGCGTAGATCGGGTCGGTGAAGGCGAGGTCGATCACCGGGATGAATTTCAGCGTCGTCGCTGACGCAGCCCGCACCAAAGCGGGGCGCGAGACGAGGCCCGTTGCGGCCGTGCCTGCGAGGAAGTGGCGACGATTCAGCATTATGGGTCTCATCAATCATGGCGGCATGGGCGCAAGCCTTGTCCGAGCGAACGCGCTGATGCGGATCGCCAGGGCCGACGCGGCAGGGAATGTGGAACGCCCGGCGCTGCCGGGATGATATGCGCTTAGAGGCTGTTATGAACCCCGAGGACATCGTTCTCGTGGTTCATAACAGCCTCTAGGGACTGTGCGGCAGGTGCCCTGGCCGGGCAATGCCCGCACCTATGCTTTATTCGGGGCCGCCATTTGCCGGGCGAATACCGTCAGGCGAGCTTGCCCGCGACCTCTCCGACAACGACGCGCACCTCACGCAGGAAGGCTTCGGCGGCGCGCGACAAGGGCCGCTTGCGCGAGCTCACCACGGAGGCTGAAACCTGCACGGCGGGCTCGAAGGCCCGGATGGCGAGGTTGTAATGGCCGCTGAACAGCGGCGACAGCGGATCGACCACGGCGACGCCGACGCCATTCTCGGCGAGCACGCAGGCCGTGTTGCAATAGCGGACCTCGACGGCGAAATTGAAGGGCTCGCCGGCCTCGGTGAAAGCCTGGCGCACGATGGTGCCCATCCTGCTGCCGCGCTCGAGCGCAATGAAGGGCACGCTCCTGAGGTCGCTGGGATAGATCGTGTTCTTCTCGGCGAGAGGGTGGTCGGGTCGCATCACGCAAACCATCCGCTCGGAGAAGAACACCTCGGCGTTGAGCGCGCGGTTTTCGTTTAGCCCCATGACGAAGCCCAGTTCGGCGACGCCGTTCTCGACGCTGTCGATGACATTCTCGAAGCGGCGCACATCGAAGAACACCCGCATCTTCGGCCGCTTGGCGAGGAAGCTGCCGAGCGCGCGGGGAATGACGCTGTAGCCCAGCGGCGGCGTGGCGATGAGCCGGACATGCCCGGCCCGGTTCTCCTTCAGATCTTGGACCCTGGCTTCCAGGGCGGCGTGCATCTGGAAGATCGGATCGGAGTCCTGGTAGATCGCCCGCGCCTCGGCGGTCGGGAACAGCCGGTTATTGACCCGCTCGAACAGCGGGAAGCCGATCTGGCCTTCCAGATGCTTGATCGCATTGCTGACGGCGGGTTGGGACAGGCCCAGTTCCTGGGCGGCCCTCACCGTCGTCTCGCATCGCATGACGGCGCGCAACAGCTCGATCTGACGCAGGTTCATATTCTTGCTCTGAATAGTGTCGGGGTGACCCTATTTCAGGAGCAAATCATATGCCAGCTCGGTTGTTGGCTCTGCCGCCGTCATTCCGGGGTAGGCCGTAGGCCTGAGCCCGGAACCCAGAACCGATGCGCCTGATAGCAAGGGCGATGGGGATGCTTTCGTGGGCTTGGCATCAGTGGGCTTGGCATCGGCTCTGGGTTCCGGGCTCTTTGCTTTCGTGAAGCCCCGGCTTTCGCGACGCCTCGGAATGACGGCGGTGTTCGATCACGTCCAGCGCAGGCTGGGGGGCGAGAGTTCATCGACCGAACGGCCGGCCCAATCCAGCGAGGAGGCTTTCGCCAGCGCGCGTCTCTGGGCCTCTTCCAGTCCGGCGGAAGCCGCCTGGTAGTCCATGGTCATGACCTTGCCGCCTTGCACCACTTGCCGGCCGGCGACGAAGACATGGGCGACCGCGCGCTCGGCGGCGGCGTTGATCAGGCTCTTCAGCGGATCGCGCGTCGGGCGCATCATCGGATGCGTCAGGTCGACCATGACGAGATCGGCCTGGGCGCCTGTCGCGAGACGGCCGATATCCCTGCGTCCGAGCAGTTTTGCGCCGCCCAGCGTCGCGGCGCGGAAGACCTGGCCGGTGGTGACGACGGCATGGCTTTCGCCGGTGATGCGGGCATAGACACCGGCGTGGCGCAGCTCTTCCAGCATGTTGTGGGGGAAGGTGTCGGTGCCGATGCCGATATTGACGCCGGCGGACAGATAGCGGCCGAGATCGCGCAGTGTGAAACCGCGCCGGCCGAAGACGGTCGGACAATGCGCGACCGAAGTGCCGGTTTCGGCGAGGCGCGCCAGGTCGGTGCGGGTCGGCCAGCGCACCCAGGGATGTTCGTCGAGGAAGATGGCATGGGCGATCGACGCGTTCGGGCCGAGAAAGCCGACGCTGTCGAGCCACTGGATCGGCGAGAGCCCGCTGCGGCGGACCATCTCCTGGAATTCGCTGATCGACTGCCCCGCATGGGTCTGGATCGGGATGTTGCGCTCAGCCGCGCCGGCGATCGAGGCGCGGAACAGCTCTTCCGTGCAGGTGTCGATCTGGGCCGGGCAGGCGATACCCGACAGCCGGCCGGATTCATGCGCCAGGGCCGTGTCGATGATCCGGAAGGCCTCCTCCATTGCCTTGCGCCCGGCCGCATCGTCGAGCTCGTATTCGACGGTGTAACCATTGCGGGTGAACCAGCGGCCATTGCGGTACATCGGCGCCATGACCATGCGCAGGCCCGAGGCCGCGGCGCGGTCGAGCCAGCCATCGCTGGGGAAGGAGAGGTCGACCAGCGTGGTGACGCCCGACATCAGCAATTCCGACCAGGCGACATGGTTGAGATGCGGGATGCCCTCAGTATCGGCGCGGAACAGCCAGAGGAACTCGTAGAGCGAGGAATTGTAGAGTTTCGGGCTGCCGACCTCGTCGGTCATGCCCTTGTTTCCGGGCTCGCTCGACGGGTGCGAATGGATGTCGACGAGCCCCGGCATGACCATGAAGCCGCGCCCGTCGATCTCGCGGTCGACCGGGCCGCCCCAGCCCTCGCCGAGATGCAGGATGCCGCTCTCGTCGAAGACGACGTCGCAGTCGCGGCGATAGACGTGGTCGTCGTTGGCGGCGTCATAGGCGATGACGACATCGGCGCGGGAGATGCGGGTGGTCATGAGATCCAGTCCGTGGCGGCGGGGAAACAAAAGGATCGAGCCGCGCTACGCCTTATCGGGCGCGGCGCGGCTCGGGAGTGGCGAGTTTCAGAGGCCTGCGGCCTTTTCCTGCTCGATATAGTGGGCGGCGATCTCCTGGCCGGTGGCGATCCAGACGTCGCCGTAGCTTCTGGCCCGCGTGATGAAGTCACGCAGGATGCCAAGCCGCATCGGCCGGCCGGTGACCTGGGGATGCATGACCATGGAGACGAGGCCGCCCCATTCACGGGTCTGCTCGAGCTCACCATTCCAGATCGACAGCACATGCTCCTTGGGGAACATCGGGCGCGGGCTGAAGCGCTGGCTCAGCCCGTAGAGCCAATCGTCGAAGGATACGTTGACGGGCAATTCGACGGGACCGCGCGAGCCGTCGCGCAGCTTGTGGCGGTAGGGGCGGATGTCGTCGCGGAAGGACGAGGAATACAGGATGCCGCGATCGCGCAGATAGCCCAGCAGCTCGTGATAGTTCTCGCCCGAGGGCGCCCGGTAGCCCACCGGCGTGACGCCGAGCACGCGCTTGAGGGAGTCGAGCGCCTTGTCGATCTCCTCCTTGTCCTCGGCGAAGTCGGCGGGGTCGGGCCGCTTGTGCAGATAGCCGTGATGGCCGACCTCATGCCCGTCCTTGACGATGCTCTCGCACATCTTCGGATGGGCATCGACGACCCAGCCCGGGATGTAGAAGGTCGCCTTGATCTCTTCGGCGCGCAGATAGTCGAGGATCTTGGGAATGCCGACGCGCTCCTCATAGGCGCCGAAGGACATCGTCACGAGGCGGTCGACGTTCTTGAAGTCGTATTGCAGCCAGGCCGTCTCGGCATCGACGTCGAAAGCCGGAAAGACGGCGCAGCTTGCGCCGTTGGGCCAGGGGAACTCGGGAGCGGGATCCGAGAGATTGGCTGAGATGGTCGGGATGTCGGGGATCATAGGACTTCCTTTGCTAGGCGTTGGACACGGCTGCGTCGCGCGACCTCGACGAGGAGGAGCGCGGCGATCGAGACGATGATCAGGATGGTGGACACCGCCGTCAGCGACGGGTCGAGTTCGAACTTGACCGATTCCCAGATCTTTTTCGGCAGCGTCGTGGTCCGCGGTCCCCCGAGGAACAGCGTCAGCACCACCTCGTCGAACGAGGTCAGGAAGGCGAAGGCCCCGGCCGAGATCAAAGCGGGGCGAATAGCCGGCAGCACGATATGCCAGAAGGCGCGCGGGAACGAGGCTCCGCAGGAGCGCGCCGCCAGTTCGATGGAGCCGTCGAGCCTGCGGAAGGCCGCGCCGACGATGACGATCACCACCGGCAAGGCAAGCAAGGTATGGGCGAGGAAGAGGCTCGTCGACGTACCGATCAGCCCGAGCTTCGAGAACAGCATGTAGAGCCCGAGCGCCAGCACGATGACCGGCACCACCATCGGCGAGATCAGCAGCGCCTCGGCGAGGCGGCGACCGGGAAAGCGGCCTTTCGCCAGCCCATAGGCCGCCGGCACGCCGATCAACAGCGAGGCCAGTGCGACCAGGCTCGCGAGCCAGAGCGAGAACCAGCCGGCCTCGCGCCAGGCGCGGCTCTCCCACAGCGCATGATACCAGCGCAGCGACCAGCGCGAGGGTGGGAAGCTGAACAGCGTCGTGTCGTTGAAGGAGACGACGATGATGACGGCGATCGGCGCCAGCAGGAACAGCATGGTCAGGCCCGCAAGGAGCCATAAGGCGGAGCGCCCGGTATTGATGCGCGGCTGCAGTGATACGGAGGACAGGCTCATCGCCCCTCCATTCCGGCGATGCGACCGGCCCCTGCGAAGGCCGCGCCGCAGGCGAAGACCAGCGCGACGAGCCCGAGCAGCGCCAGGCTCAGCATAGCGCCGAACGGCCAGTCCAGCAGATCGCGCACCACCATCTCGATCAGCGAGGCGATGGTGAGGTCGTTGGGGCCGCCGAGCAGAGCGGGCGTGATGTAGAAACCGATGGCGAACATGAAGACGAGGGTCGCGCCGGCGGCGAGGCCGGGCAGCGATTGCGGCAAGGTGACATGGATGAAGGCCGCTGCAGGCGAGGCGCCGAGCGAGCGGGCGGCACGCGGCAGGCCGGGATCGAGGCGCGAGAGGATCGACCAGATCGGCAGCACCATGAAAGGCAGCAGGACATGGACCATGCCGATCTGCACGCCGATGCTGTTGAACAGCAGGGCGGCCGGCCGCTCCAGCAGGCCCCATCCAGTCAGCCACTCGTTCACGATACCCTTGCGCCCGAGCAGGATCATCCAGGCGAGGCTGCGAGCCAGCACGCTGGTCCAGAACGGGATCATCACGGCCGCGGTCAGCAGCATCGCCAGGCGCGGCCCCGTCGTCGCCATCAGATAGGCGTAGGGGTATCCGATCAGCGCGCAGATCAGGGTGGTGATCGCCGCGATCTTGAAGGTGGTGAAGAAGGCATAGTGATAGGTGTCGTCGCCGATCAATCGCGAGAGCTGGGCGAGGCTCGCTCCGGAGCCGCCCGGCCCCTGGAAAGCCCATCCGAACAGCGACAGCATCGGGAGGAGATAGACGATCGCGCAGAAGGCCAGAGCCCCGGCGATCATCAATCCCGGCCGCGCACGCCAGGCGCGCGCGGCCTTGACCGAGGGAACGGCGCTGGCAGTGACCAGCGTCATCCGCGCTTGACCATCCAGCGGGCGTAGCGCTCGATCTGGTTCTCGTTGTTGGTCTTGCCGTTCTCGGCGGTCTTCCCCCACCAGTCGATATCGGTCCAGAACTGCTTGGCGAGGTTGTCAGGCGAGGTGTTGAGCTCCTTGGCCTCGGCCTCGCTCAGATGCGCGAAGGCGTCCTGCGAGGACGGGCCGTAGGGAATGCGCTTGGCGAGCTCGGCCTGGACCTTGCCGTCGATGACGAAGTTCAGGAACTGGTAGACGGCCTCCGCATTGCGCGCGCCTTTGACGATCGCCCAGTTGTCGGGGGCGAGCTTGCCGCCGGCGAATTCGACATCGATCGGAGCGCCGTCCTTCTTCGCCACCAATCCGCGCGGGCCGATGGTGCAGCAGATGTCGATCTCGCCGCTGGAGAGCAACTGAATCGCCTCGGCGTGGTTGGCGTACCACTTCGTCACCAGCGGCCTGAGCTTGTCATGCGAGGCCCAGGCGCGCTCGATGTCGAGCGGATAGACCTTGTCGGCCGGCACGCCATCGGCAATCGCGGCGAATTCGAGCTGCGGCGAGAGCCCGCCGCGGAAGGGGAAGGAGCGGGCGCCCTTGAACTTCACCCCGTCCCAGACATCAGCCCAGGTCTTGGGCTGCGTCCCGTTCGGGAAGGCCTTGGTGTTGTAGACGATGTTGAACGAGTAGATCAGGTGCCCGAGCCCATAGGGATGGTGCAGCACGGACGGGATCTTGCCGAGCCTGGCCTTGTCGAGCTTGGAATAGTCGATCGGCTCGAGCAGCTTGGCGTTGACCATGGCCAGGATCGCCGGGATGTCGGTGTCGAGGATGTCCCAGGTGATGTTGCCGCTGTCGACCATCGCCTTGACCTTGGCGGCTTCCGGCGGTCCGTCATCGCGCACGCGGATGCCGGTCGCCTTTTCGAAGGGCGTGAACATCACCTCGCGCATCGCCGTGGTGCGCGAGCCGCCCCAGCCTGCGACGACGATCTCGCCCTTGTCGGCGCGAGCCGGCGTGACATGGACGAAGGGGCTGGCGATGGTGAGCGAAGCGCCGGCGCTGCCGAGAAGGACGGAGCGTCGGGATAGGCCTGAGCGATCGGTCATGATGGTGTCCCCTTGTTGTGAATTCATGCCTTGTTGTGAATCCATGGCTTTTCAGGCGGCAAGCAGCACGGCGTCGTCAGGGGCCCAGCCGATCTTCACGGCCTCCCCGATCTTGGCCTGATAGGCATCGGCCCGGTTGGCCTGCTTGATCGTGAGCTCGGGCCCGCCATCGAGGCGCAAGGTGAGCCGGGAGATCTCGCCGACATAGACGATGTCCTGAACCGTCGCGCGCAGGCCGCTGGCGGGAGCGTCGACCGCCGACAGGCTGGCCTTCTCCGGCCGCAGCAGGAAGGTCGCCGCATCGCCTTCGCGCAGCGCGCCCGGCCGCGCCGGCAAAGGTGGCCCGCCGGCCGCCGGCAACAGCGCCTGGCCGGCCGCGCCGCTGCGCACGACCTTGCCGCCGATCATCGTGCTCTCGCCGATGAAGCCGGCGACGAAGGCGTTGACGGGGCGCTCATAGAGGTCGGTCGCGCTGCCGATCTGGATGATCTTGCCGCCATCCATCAGCGCGATCCGGTCCGACAGCGTCAGCGCCTCCTCCTGATCATGCGTGACATAGACGATGGTGATGCCGAGCTGGCGGTGCAGCCGCCTGATCTCTGTCTTCATCGTCTCGCGCAGGGAACGGTCCAGCGCCCCCAGCGGCTCGTCCATCAGCAAGAGCCCGGGCTCGTAGACCAGGGCGCGGGCGAGCGCTACGCGCTGCTGCTGCCCGCCCGAAAGCTGCGCCGGCAGGCGCTCGCCGAGCCCGGCCAGCCCGACCCGCGCCAGCGCGTCCGCGACGCGCCGGGCAGCTTCTGCTGTGGGAACGCGGCGCATCTTCAAGGGGAAGCCGACATTGCGCGCGACATTCATATGCGGGAACAGCGCGTAGTTCTGGAACACGACGCCGATGCCACGCCGCTCCGGCGGCAGATGCGTGATCGGCTGGCCGTCGAGCACGATCTCGCCGGTATCGGGCGGGGTGAAGCCCGCAATCATCATCAGCGTCGTGGTCTTGCCGGAGCCGGAGGCGCCGAGCAAGCTGACGAATTCACCCGCGGCGATGTCGAGCGAGACGGAGGCGACGGCCTGCGACGGGCCGTAGCTCTTGCCCAGGCTGTTGATCTGCAAGCTCGCGCCCATTGCCGCCCCCCGTCAGCCTATGGGGTCCGAAGCGTCATCACGCCGGGCCGGGCCAATCTGCCTGGAGCATAACAAACAACCGGCCCGCGACGAGCCGGCCGCGATTTGCCGAGCTATCATTTATCACGCTGGCCTATTCGCGCGCTTTATAAGCTCGCGCGGACCCCAACTCGTACGGACCCCGCGGCAGGTTCAGACCGAACTGAGCAGGATGCTGGTCTCGCTGTTGAGAATGCCGTCGATGGTGCGCACCTCGCGCAGCACCCGGTCGAAGTCGCTGAGGCTGTCGGCACGGATCTCGGCGATCAGATCCCAGGTTCCGTTGGTGGTGTGCAAGGAATGCAGCTCGGGCAGACCGCGCAGCTGCCTGATCACGGCCGTCGTCGAACGGCCCACGACCTCGATCATCATGATCGCCCGAATGGCCTTGGCGTCATAATCCTGCCGGAAGCGCACGGTGAAGCCGAGCACTGCGCCGGATTCGATCAAGCGGTCGAGCCGGCTCTGCACGGTGGCGCGCGAGACGCCGAGAATGGCGCCGAGCTTGGAGATCGGCGCCCGCCCGTCCTCGCGGAGCGCCGCGATCAGGCGATGGTCCAGTTCGTCGAAAACATGCATGACAATCTGCTTGATTGAAGTGAGCGTTTTGATCAGAAAATCGAGCATAAACGAACTTGTTCGTAATTCTCTATACAAATTGCCTTGGCCTAGAATCCCGTATCGCAACAGCATGCACGGCAACGGCATGCACGGGAGGTGCGCCATGGTTCAGTATGTCGGCGTCGAGAACATGGTTCGCCTGATCGCCTCGATCGGCATCGAGCCCTATCTGATCGGCTTGTCCGGTTATATCGAGGCGGATTTCCGGCGCTGGCCCTCCTTCGAGAAGGCGCCGCGTGTCGCCAGCCATTCCCGCGACGGCGTGATCGAACTGATGCCGACCAGCGATGGCGAGCTCTACGGCTTCAAATATGTCAACGGTCACCCGAAGAACACGCGCACCGGCCTGCAGACGGTGACCGCCTTCGGCGTGCTCTCCGATGTCGAGACCGGTTATCCGCGTCTGCTCTCGGAGATGACGATCACCACGGCCCTGCGGACGGCTGCGACCTCGGCGCTGGCGGCGCGATATCTTGCCCGCGAGGACGCCAGCGTCATGGCGATCATCGGCCTGGGCTCGCAATCGGAATTCCAGGCGCTTGCCTTCAAGGCCCTGCTCGGCATCGACAAGCTGCGCGTCTTCGACATCGATCCGGCTGCGACTGCCAAGTTCCTGGCCAATCTGGCTCCGCATGGTTTCGAGATCGTGGTCGCGGCCAGTGCGCAGGAGGCCGTGCTCGGCGCCGACATCATCACGACGGTGACCGCCGACAAGCTCAACGCGACGATCCTCTCCGACAACATGGTCGGGGTGGGGGTCCATATCAACGCGGTCGGCGGCGACTGCCCGGGCAAGACCGAACTGCAGCGCGACATCCTCCTGCGCGCCGATGTCTTCGTCGAGTTTCCCGAGCAGACCCGGATCGAGGGCGAGATCCAGCAGATGGCGGCGGATTTTCCCGTCACCGAGCTGTGGCGGGTGATTACCGGCGCAACCGCGGGCCGCTGCGCCCGCGACCAGATCACCATCTTCGATTCCGTCGGCTTCGCCACCGAGGATTTCTCGGCGCTGCGCTATCTGCGCGACCAGGTCGAGGGCACGGCCTATTACGACGACATCGACCTTCTCACCGCACCGGAAGACCCGCGCAACCTGTTCGGACTGCTCGGCCAGCCCGCCGCTTGGTCGCGCGTCGCGCTGGGAGCCTGACGGCCATGCAGAAGCTTTCCGTGCAGGCGCCCAGAAGCGTCGTGATGATCCGCCCGCATCATTTCAGCCCCAACCCGGCGACTGCCGCGGACAATGCCTTCCAGGCCAATGACGCGCAGCGGACAGCCGTGGCGATCGCCGCTGCGGCGCATGGCGAGGTCAGCAGGGCGGCGGAGCGGCTGGAGGCTGCGGGCGTCCGGGTTCATCTTTTCGAGGATGAGGGGACAGCGACGCCCGACTCGGTTTTTCCGAACAACTGGTTCTCGACCCATTCGGGCGGCCATGTCGCGCTCTATCCGATGTTCTCGCCGAGCCGACGCCAGGAGCGGCGGCAGGATGTCGTCGAGATGCTGAAGCAGCGCTATCGCGTGCAGGATGTGATCGATTATTCCGGGCTGGAGCAGGACGGCGTCTATCTCGAAGGCACCGGCGCGATGGTGCTCGACCATATCGAGCGGGTCGCCTATGCCGCGCGCTCGAACCGCACCAATGAGGTGGCGCTGGAGCGCTTCTGCACGCATTTCAACTTCGAGCCGGTGATGTTCGATGCCGTCGATGCGCAGGGTCGGGCGATCTACCACACCAATGTCTTGATGTGCATCGGCACGGATTTCTGCCTGATCGGGCTGTCGACGATCCGCGATGCGGCGCGGCGCGACGAGATCGCGGGGCGCCTGGCCGAGACCGGCCGGATCGTCATCGACCTCGATCATGAGCAGATCGGCGGCTTCGCCGGCAATGCCATCGAATTGCAGGGCCGGGACGGGCGGATCGTCGCCTTGTCGTCGCGCGCGCTCGCGGCGCTGCGGCAGGACCAGCTCGCGATCCTGGAGCGGTCGGTGGCCCTGCTGCCGCTCGACGTTCCCACCATCGAGCTTGCCGGCGGCTCGGTGCGCTGCATGCTGGCGGGCATCCATCTGGCGGCGCGCAGCACTGTCGCGGGTTGAGCCGGGACGAGACGAGGCGGCAAGCTCTCAGGGTTCGCCGACGCTGAATTCGCGACCCGGCGCGGCGTCGATCAGGGCGCGCGTATAGGCGTGGGCGGGGGCCGAGAAGACCTGGGTGGTCGCGCCCTGCTCGACGATGACGCCTTTCTCCATCACGACGATGCGGTCGCAGATCTGGGCTGCGACGCGCAGGTCGTGCGTGATGAACAGGATGGCGAGGTTGAAGCGCTCCTGCACGTCCGCCAGCAGCGCCAGCACCTGCTTCTGCACGGAGACGTCGAGCGCCGAGACGGCCTCGTCCGCGATCAGGATCTCGGGCTCCATGGCGAGTGCGCGGGCGATCGCGACACGCTGGCGCTGGCCACCGGAGAACTGATGCGGGTAGCGGTCGAGCGCGCTCGGCTGCAGGCCGACCAGCGCCATCAGGTCGCGGGCGCGCGCCATCGCCTCGGCCGGCTTCAGGCCGAAATTGCACGGCCCCTCGATGATGGAATCGCCGACCGTGCGGCGTGGATTGAGCGAGCGATAGGGGTCCTGGAACACGACCTGAATCTTGCGGCGGTAAGTCCGCAGGCGCCGCTCCGGCAGCATCGCGATGTCGATGTCGGGGACGAGGATCGCGCCGCGCGTCGGCGGCATCAACCGGGCGATGCAGCGCGCCACCGTGGTCTTGCCCGAACCGGATTCGCCAACGATCCCGACCGTCTCGCCGCGATGGATCTTGATGTCGACATCGCGCGCGGCGTGGACGACCTGCTCCTTCTTGAACAGGCTCTTGGAGCTGTAGGTCTTGCCGAGACCAACGGCTTCGAGCGCGATCGGCCCCGTCACGGCCTTGCGCCTGGCGGGCTTCAGGCTCGGCACCGCGCCGATCAGCATGCGGGTATAGGGGTGCTGCGGATTGGTCAGCACCTGCGCGGCCGGGCCCTGCTCGACGACAAAACCCTTCTCCATCACCACGACCTTGTCGGCGATCTCGGCGACGACGCCGAAATCATGGGTGATGAACAGCACGCCCGTGCCGCGCCGGCCCTGGAGTTCCTTGATCAGGCGCAGGATCTGGGCCTGGGTGGTCACGTCGAGCGCGGTCGTCGGCTCGTCGGCGATGAGGAGCGCCGGATCGAGCACGAGGGCTGCGGCGATCATCACGCGCTGGCGCTGCCCACCGGAGATCTGGTGCGGGTAGGAGGCGTGGATGCGCTCCGGATCGGGCAGGCGCATCGCCGCCATGATGCCGAGCACCTTTGCGCGCCGCTCGGCCGCATCGAGCTCGGTGTGGATGCGCAGCACCTCCTCGATCTGGTCGCCGATGGTCAGGACCGGGTTCAGCGCCGTCATCGGCTCCTGGAAGACCATGCCCATGCGGTCGCCGCGCAAAGCGCGCAGGCGCTGGGGGGAGGCTGCGAGCACATCCTCGCCCTCGAGCAGGATCTGGCCTGCGACGGGCTTCAGCAGTTTCGGCAGCAGCCCCATCACCGAGAACGCGGTGACGGATTTGCCGGAGCCGGACTCGCCGACGACGCAGGTGATCTCGCCCGCGCCGACATCGAAGGAGACGTTCTCGACGGCATGTGCCCGGTCGCCGCCGCCGGGCAGGCGGATGCTCAGGCCCTTGATCTGGAGAACAGGCATGGGGGCGTCGCTCATCGGCCGGCCATCTTGGGATCGAGCGTGTCGCGCAGGCCATCGCCGAGCATATTCACCGCCAGCACCGTGATGCCGAGGAAGATGCCGGGATAGAGGATGTTGTGCGGGAAGACGCGGAAGACATTGCGGCCCTCGGCCATGATGTTGCCCCAGGTCGGGGTCTCCGGCGGAATGCCGATGCCGAGGAAGGACAGGATCGCCTCGACCAGGATGGCCGAGGCCGCGATGAAGGTGCCCTGGACGATCAGCGGCGCGATGGTGTTGGGCAGGATGTGGCGCACCATCAGCAGCGGCAGCCTTGTGCCCTGCATGATCGCGGCTTCGACATAGGGCTCCTCGCGCACCGAGAGCACGATCGAGCGCACGAGGCGGACGACGCGCGGGATCTCGGGCACGATGATCGCGACGATGACCGCCGTGAGGCCGGCCCGGAACAGCGAGACCACGGCGATGGCGAGCAGGATTGCCGGGATCGCCATCAGCCCGTCCATGAAGCGCATGATCACGGCGTCGAGCGGCCGGATATAGCCGGCGACCAAGCCGAGGATGAGGCCGATCGAGATGCTGACGGCCGCGACCGAGACCGCGATCATCAGCGAGACCCGTGCGCCGTAGACGACGCGGCTATAGACGTCGCGGCCAAGCGAATCCGTGCCCATCCGGTGCTTGAAGACCGTGGTCGAGCCGTCATCGGCGCGGATCGTGCGCTCGACGCCGGGCACCCGGTTGCGCGCGCTCGGATTGATGGCGGCGGGGTCGATCGTGCCCAGGAACGGCGCGAGCAGGCCCATCAGCGCCATGACGAGGAGCACGGTGCCGCCGATCAGTACGGCCGGGTTGCGGATGAGCCGGCGCAGGGCGTTGGCGTTGGGACGCCCCGCATCGGGCAGGGCGGGAGCGATCAGGCTGGGTTCGGCGCTCAATATTTGATCCTCGGATCGAAGAGGCAGTAGGCCAGGTCGATGCCGAGATTGATCGCGACATAAACGACGGAGAACAGCAGGATCACGGCCTGGATCGTGGGGTAGTCGCGCGCGAGCACCGCATCGACGGTGAGGCGCCCGAGGCCCGGTATCGCGAACACGCTCTCGGTGACGACCACGCCGCCGATCAGGAGCGCGATGCCGATGCCGACCACGGTGACGATCGGCACGGCGGCGTTCTTGAGCGCGTGCCGGAACAGGATCTTGCGCTCGACCTGTCCCTTGGCGCGGGCGGTGCGGATATAATCCTCGCTCAGCACTTCGAGCACGCTGGCGCGCGTCATCCGGGCGATGAGGGCGATGTAGATTACCGACAGCGTCACCGCCGGCAGGATCAGGCGCTGGATGAAGCCGCCAAAGCCCCCCGAGATCGGCTGATAGCCCTGGACGGGAAACCAGCCCAGCGTGATCGCGAAGACGTAGATCAGGAGGTAGCCGATGACGAAGACCGGCACCGAGAAGCCGAGCACCGAGAAACCCATCACGACCCGGTCGATCCAGGAGCCGTGCTTGTAGGCTGCGAGCACGCCGAGCGGAATCGCGATGCAGACGGCGATCAGCATGGTGGCGATGGCGAGCGAAAGCGTCGGCTCGATGCGACCCAGGATCAATTCGCCGATGCTCTTCTTGAAGAAGAAGCTCTCGCCGAGATTGCCATGCAGCAGATTGCCGGCCCAGATACCGAACTGGGTGATGATCGGCTGGTCGAGACCGAGCTTGGCGCGGATCGCCTCGATCTGCGCGGTCGTCGCGTTGTCGCCGGCGATGACCGCGGCGGGGTCGCCTGGCGTGAGGCGCAGCATCAGGAAGACCAGCACGGCGACGATCCCCAGAACGGGAATCGTCGCGAGCAGGCGGCGCAGGATGTAGCCGAACATGAAGCTAGCCTGTCAGCGCGGGCGCCTCACTTCTTCTCGAGGTTCCAGAACACCGGCGCTGCCGCCGTCAGGATTCCGCTGATGTTGGCGCGGGTCGCGATCGGCACCGTGTACTGGCCGAGATGGACATGGGTCACAACCTCGCGCCAACGCTTCTGCACGGCTTCGACGATCGCCTTCTGCTTGGCCGGGTCGGTCTCGCGAGCGAAATCGTCGCGCAGCTTCTCCATCTGCTCGTCGCAGGGCCAGCCAAAGGCGGCCTTGTCGCAGCTCGCATTGAAGAAGCCGGCCATCACCGGGTTGAGCACGTCGGCCGAGACCCAGGCGGTCAGCATGGCGTTCCAACCGCCCTCCGCCACGGGGGTCTTGCGCACGCGGCGCGCGACCACCGACTGCCAGTCCGAGGACTGCATGTCGACCTTGAAGCCGCCCTTCTCCATCAATTGCTTGGCGACGGGCGCCAGGTTGGTCAGCGACTGCAGATCGGTCGAATGCAACAGCACCACCGGCGTGCCGTCATAGCCGGCCTCCTTCAGGAGCTCCTGCGATTTCTTGAAGTTGGACTCCAGCAATCCGTCCATCCCAGCTTCCGTCGCCAGAGGCGAGCCGCAAATGAACATGGCTTTGCAGGTCTTGTAGTAGTCGGGGTTGCCAACGACTGCCTCGAGGAAATCCTTCTGGTTCAGCGCATAGGTCAGCGCCTGCCGGATCTTGGGGTTGTCGAAGGGCTTGATCGTGTGGTTGGGCCGCAGCGTGTATTGCAGGCCGAGCGGATTATAATCGATCAGCTTGATCGACTTGTCGCTCTTGAGCAGCGGGATCAGGTCGAAGGAGGGCTGTTCGATCATGTCGATCTCGCCGGCAAGCAGGGCGTTGACCGCCTGCTGCTGGTCGGAGATCGCCAGCCATTCGACGCGATCGAGCTTGGCGACCTTGCCGCCGGCGAGGCCGGAGGCCGGCTCGGCGCGCGGCTTATAGTCCTTGAACTTGGTGTAGACGATCTTGTCGCCCGGCTTCCATTCGTCGGTCTTCAGGACGAAGGGGCCCGAGCCGATGAATTCGGAGATCTGCGTGTTGGGGTCGGTGTCCGCGACGCGCTTGGGCATCATGAACGGCACGTTCGAGGACGGCTTGCCGAGCCCGAAGATCAACAGGCCGGTCGGCGACTTCAGCTTGATCGTGAAGCTCTTGGCATCGTCGATCGCCATCGCGTCGACGAAGGACATCAGCTTCTGGCCGATGGGGTCCCGCGCCGCCCAGCGCTTGATCGAGGCGACGCAATCTTCCGCCGTGACCGGCTTGCCGTCATGCCAGAGCAGGCCGTCGCGCAGCGTGAACTTGTAGGTCAGCTTGTCCGGCGACTCCGTGAAGCTGTCGACCATCTGCGGCTTCACATCGCCCTTCTCGTCGAGCGCGAAGAGGGTGTCGTAGATCATGTAGCCGTGGTTGCGGACGATATAGGCCGTGGTCCAGATCGGATCGACGATCTTCACGTCGGAATGCATGACGACCTTCAGCGTCTGCGCCTGGGCCGAGAGACCCCCGGAGAGAACACTGCTTCCGGCCAGCAGCGCGGCGGCTGCCGTGACGATCTTCCAACGCGACATCATGCACTGATCTCCCCTTATGACCCATTCGGGCGGTTATTTCGATGATCGTGATCTGGCTGGTCGTGACTTTTGTGACTTGGTGCGTTCGTGTTCTTGTGTGTCCCGATCCGTCGGCCTGCGTATGCAGGGGCCATGCCATGGGCAGGGCGGGAAGCTCCCGCGAAACGGGAGCCTCTGTCAATCGCGCTCAGGCCGAAAGCCGTGTCAGCAGCCCGGCCATCAGGCGGGTGCGCTGGGCCAGGCTGTCGACCTCGATATGCTCCTCCAGCGTGTGATAGCCGGCGCCGAGCAGGCCGAGCCCGTCGAGTGAGGGAATGCCGGCCGCCCCGGTGAAATTCGCATCCGAGCCGCCGCCGGCCGAGCCATGATCGAGTTCCCAGCCGAGTTCGCCGGCGATGCCGCGCGCAAGCTCATAGAGCCTGAGCGTTCCGGCGTCCGGCTCCCAGACCGGTCGGGTGACGCCGCGCGTGATGGTGAAGCGCGTGCCGTCGGGATTTTCGGTCGAGAGGGCCAGCATGCGCTCGACGCCACGATCGAGGTCCGACTGCCTTTTGGCCATGCTGAGCGCCTCGGCCCGGCAGGTCGTCGGCACGCAATTGACCCATTGCCCGCCCGAGATCACGCCGACGCTGAAGGTGCAGTCGTCGCCCGTCATCTCCTCGATGGCGATGAGCTGGCGCGCCATCATGTTGATGGCGGAGCGGCCGTCCTTCAGGCGCGAGCCGGCATGGCTCGGCCTGCCCTCGGCGAGCAGGTTGAACCTGGCGATGGCGTAGCGGCCGGTGACGACGTCGTTGCCGGGGCGGCCGGGCTCGGGAACCAGGATGTAGCGGTGCTGGCCGGCATGCTGCATGATCAGCTCGCGCGTGCCGGGGCTGCCGATCTCCTCGTCGCTGGTATAGAGCACGCTGACCGGCAGCGGCGTCTCGATGCCGGCCTTGGCCAGCGCCACGATCGCCTGCAGGCCGGCATAGGCGCCGCCCTTCATGTCGAGGATGCCCGGCCCGTAGCAGCGCGTGCCCTCGCGCCGGAAGGGCAGGGCCTTCAGCGTTCCTACCGGATGGACCGTGTCGAGATGCGACATCACCAGGATGCCGGGTTCGCCGCGCCTGGGATGGGGGAAGTCGCCGCGCACGCAATCGCCCAGGCCCGGTGGGCCGGGAATGCGGGTCACGGTCGCGCCGACGGCCGCGAGATCGGCGGCGACGAGATCCATCATCCGGTTCACGGCCGCGACATCGAAGGTCGGGCTCTCGCACTCGATCCAGCGCTTCAGGCCGGCGAGCATCGCGTCGGTGTCGAAAGTCAGCGTGTCGAAGGACATGATCAGGCGGCCAGTCGCGTTTCGACGAGGCGCGCGAGCAGGCTCGCGCCCACCGGCAGGATGCCGTCGTCGAGGATGAAGGAGGGATTGTGCACCGGCACGCTGCCGGCATGGCCGACCCAGCAATAGGCGCCGGGCACCGCGCGCAGCATGTCGGCGAAATCCTCGCTGCCCATGATCGGCTTGACCTCGGTCAGCACATTGTCGGCGCCGACGATCTCGGCGGCGACCTTGGCTGCGGCCTCGGCCTGCGGGCCATGATTGACCAGCACGTCGAAGATATCGCGGATATCGACATCGATCTGGACGCCGAAGGTCAGCGCCATGCCGGCCGCGATCTCGCGCATGCGCTCGCGGATCAGCTTGGCGATGTCGGGCGAGAAGGTGCGGATCGTGCCGGCGAGCGCCGCCTCCTCGGGGATGACGTTATAGGCGGAGCCGGCATGGATCTGCGTGATCGAGAGCACGGCGGCCTCGCGCGGATCGGCGTTGCGGCTGACGATGGTCTGCAAGGCGGCTGCCAGCGAGATGGCGACGATGACGGGGTCGCGCCCGACATGGGGCATGGCGCCGTGGCTGCCCCGGCCGGTGATCTTGATGTCGAAGAAATCCGCACCCGCCATGGCCGGGCCGGGGAAGACGGCGATCTGGCCGGGGTCGAGATTGGGTGCGTTGTGCAGCCCGTAGATCTCGTCGCAGGGGAAGCGCTCGAACAGCTTGTCGGCGAGCATGGCGCGGGCGCCGCCAAGGCCTTCCTCCGCAGGCTGGAACACGAACACCGCCGTGCCGGTGAAATCGCGGTTCTCGGCGAGATAGCGCGCCGCGCCGAGCAGCATCGTGGTGTGGCCGTCATGGCCGCAGCCATGGAAGCGGCCGGGGATGGTCGAGCGGAAGGGCAGGTTGGTGGTCTCGTCCATCGGCAGGGCGTCCATGTCGGCGCGCAGGCCGATGCGCTTGCCCGGGCCGCCCTTGCCCTGGAGGATGCCGACCACGCCGGTCTTGCCGACGCCGGGATGCACCTCGATGCCCCAGGATGCGAGCTTCTCGGCGACGATGCCGGAGGTACGGACCTCCTCGAAGCCGATCTCGGGATGGGCATGGATATCGTGGCGGATCGCGACGAGGTCGTCCTTGAAGGCTTCGATCTGGGGCAAGGTGGGCATGAACAAACTCCGAAGGACGAGGATCAGCCGAAGACGGGGCCGAGCGGCGCGGTGCGGATGCCGGGGCGCAGATGCTTCCACGGCAGGACAGAGGGATCGACCGGCATCGGGCCGGGCGCGGCGCAGACCAGGATCGTCTGAGCGATCGGCTCGAAATCGGCACGGAAATGCACCGAGCTCTTATTGACCAGGATCGCCTGCTCGGTCGGTTCGATGCCGACCTGGCGATACATCGCCTGGTCGGCCATCTGCGCCTTGCGCGAGCCGACGACGATGCGCACGCCGCCGATGCGCAGCGCCGCGCAGGGGCCGAGATTGATGCGCGAGCCGCCATAAAACGGGCCGGGCGCGACGAAGCGCCCTTCGGATAATTGCTCGACCACGAACTCGCCCTCGAGCGGGACATCGTCGGGGATGCCGGATTTGGCGCCGAGCGAGAGCCTGATCGTGGCGCCGACACCGGCCTTGTGCGCCGCGGCTGCCGCCGCCGGATCGACGATCACGCCGATCGCGGCGCGCTGCGCGCCATTGCGTACCAAGGCCCGCGCCATCCCCATCGTGTCGGAATCGCCGCCGGCGCCGGGGTTGTCCTGCGTGTCGGCAATGACGATCGGTTTCGAGGCTCCCTCAGCCAGCCGCATCGCCTCCAGCACGCCCTCATCGGGCTGGAAGACCTTGCCCTTGAAGGCGGCTTCGCTCGCCATCACCCGGGCGAAGACGGCATCCGCCGCGCGGTCGGCCTCGGCTTGCGTCGCGCCATAGGCCAGCACGGTCGCACCGCAATCGGCGAAATCGGCGGCGGGAAAGCCGGGCAGGAAGGAGAGCGTCGGCACGCTCTCGCCTTCGAGCGCCGCGAGCTCGGCATAGATCGTCTTGCAGGGCTCCATCGCGGTCGCCTGCCAGGCGATCGGGATCAGATAGGGCACCTGGCGGAAAGCCTTGGCATGGCGCGTCCTGGTGTCGATCAGCTTCGCCAGATAGGTCGTGGCGCGGCTGCCGGTCTCAGCCATGTCGATATGCGGATAGGTGCGGTAGGCGACGAGCCCGTCGGCTGAATCCATCATCAGCTGCGTGATGTTGCCGTGCAGGTCGAGGCTGGCGACGAGCGGAATCTCGGGGCCGATCGCGGCGCGCACCCGGCGCAGGGTTTCGCCCTCGCCATCGGGATAGGCCTCGCTGACCATGGCGCCATGGAGGTCGAGATAGACCCCGTCGAGCGGCAATGCGGCGCTGATGCGTTCGACCAGCTCGTTCAGCAGGGTTTCGAAGGCGTCGGCCGTGACATGGGCCGAGGGACTGGCCGCACACCACAGCGTCGGCACCATCTCCCAGCCGAGCGCCTTGGCCTTCCCAACGAAACCGGCCGCGCCGACATTGACGTTGTGCACAGCGGCGAAGATATCGTCGCCACGCGCAAGGGAGGGCCAGCCGCCGCCCTGGATGAAATGCTCGATCGAGGCCTTGCTCGGCGCGAAGGTGTTGGTCTCGTGCAGGAAACCGCCAAAGGCGATACGTGGCGACATGACGGTTCCTCGATCATTGCAGCGAGGCGGCAGGTAAGCACGCAAGGCCCATGGGGGCCAAGGTTCAATTCTGGTCAGACGCCTGCGCGATTATGCATACGGTCGCCGCTTTAGCAGGCAGGGTCTCGCTTTAGCAGACAACCCTTTCCGTCATTGCGAGGAGCAAAGCGACGAAGCAATCCAGGGGGCGTGGAGAGAGACCTCCAGGACTGCTTCGCGGAGCCTGTACTCGGGCTTGCCGAAGGCAAGACCCGGGTGCTCGCGATGACGGGTAGCTGGCTCGCCTCAGTTCAGGCTGGCGCGCTTCACGAAGGCGCCGCCCTTCATGATCAATGGCATGTGCTTGCCCTGGCGCGTCAGCAGCGAGAGATCCTTGAGCGGGTCGCCGTCGACGACGATCAGATCGGCATAAGCGCCTGCCGCCACCGTGCCGATCTTGCCCTCGAGCTTGAGCAGCTTGGCGGCGATATGGGTCGCCGAGGCGATCACCTCATGGGCCGGCAAGGCGCGTCCGCGGATGACGAACTCCTCCGACTGGTAGCGATGCATCTCGCCGAGCAGGTCGCTGCCATAGGCCATGGCGAGACCGGCCTTCTTCATGATCGCGAGCGATTCCATGCCGGCGGAACGGACGACATCGACCTTGGCGACGGAATCGGGCGGGAAGCCGAGCTTGGGGCCATCGCTGACGAGCTTGTCATAGGTTACCAGCGTCGGCACGGCGACTGCGCCCTTGGAGGCTGCGAGCTTGGCGGTCTCAGTCTGGATCAGGTTGCAGTGCTCAAGCGAGTGCACGCCGGCCTCGACGCAGCGGCGGATCGCCTCGTCGGTGTAGACATGGGCGGAGACGTAGGTGCCCGCCATCTTCGCCTCCTCGACGATCGCCTCCAGTTCGCTGACGGAGAAGCCGAGGAAATGGATCGGATCGGTCGGCGAGGCGCAGCCGCCATTGGCCATGATCTTGATGAAGTCGGCGCCGCCCTTCATCTCCTCGCGCGCGGCGCGGCGGACCTGGTCAAGCCCGTCGCAGACGCGCCCGAGCGCGCCGAGGCGGTGGCGGTCGCTCACCGCCGCGCGGTCGTCATAGCGGCCGCGGAAATCGGCGTGGCCGCCGGTCTGGCTCAGCGCCTTGCCGGAAATGACGAGGCGCGGCGTCGGGAAATGGCCTTCCTCGGTCGCCTGCTTCAGGCCGAAATCGGCGCCGCCGACATCGCGCACCGTGGTGAAACCGCGCAGCAGCATCTCGCGCATGATCACGAAGGAGCGGGCGGTGACGAGCGAATCCGGCAGCAGGGCGTTCTTGCCGAGATCGGCGACGCCGGCGACGACATGGACATGGGCGTCGATCAGGCCGGGCATCAGGGTCTTGCCCTTGAGGTCGACAACCTTGGCCTTGGCCGAGGTCACGGATTTGCCGACCTCGCGGATGGTGCTGCCCTCGACGAGGACGCTGACAGGAGCGCCCGCTTCGGGCGCGGTGCCGTCGACGATGCAGGCATTGGTGAAGAGGGTGGAAGCCACGGGTGTTCTCCGCTGGAGCAGGATGGGTGTCAGAGCGCGCGCGCGGCGGCGCGGGCGGCCAGGAAGCCGGGCACGATCATCGGCGCAAGACGCTCGATGGGAGCGACATGCTCCTCGCGATAATGGCCCTCGGGCGCGAGCAGGTTGATCGTGCCGATGACCTTGCCGTCATAGATCGCGGGCACGTTGATGACCGAGCCCAGCCCCATGCTCTCGATCAATTCATGGTCGAAGAAGGCCCAGCGGATGCCGGCCTTGTCCTTGCCGAGATAGGGCTTCTGGCCCTCCATGACATGCTTGCCCCAGGGCGTTGGGCCCATCGGCTTGCGGCCGGAGACGGGATATTCGGTCGGCCGGTTGGAATAGATGCGCGCGACCTCGGAGCCGTCGACATAGAGCAGCGTGAACAGTTCGTGCCCGACAAGGCGCTTGGTGATGGCGTCGAACGCCTTGAACACGGTATCGGGCTGGCCTGGCTCCTTGAGCAGGGCCGAGAGGGTGGCGAGATCGTCTGACATGATGGGCTGCTTTCAGGCGGTGGGCGTGGGTTGGCGAGGCGCCTTGGGAATTCGCTCGGGCATGATGCCTTGCGGGCGTAGATGCAGCACGAGGATCAGCGCGACGCCGATCATCATCTCGCGCATGGCGGCGATCTGGACGGGCTGGAGACCGGGCAGCCATTCCGTGGCGAAGCGCGTCGCTTCCAGGAAGATCACGACGAGATAAGCGCCAAGCACCGCCCCGCTGGGACGGCCGACGCCGCCGGCGGTGACCGCGAGGAAGATGTAGATCGTGATCAGCGGCTGGAAATGGTCCGGTGAGATATAGGACTGGAAATGCGCGTAGAGCGCGCCTGACAACGCGGCGATCGCGGCCGAGAGCGCGAAGGCCTGGAGCTTGAAGCGCAGCACGGCCTTGCCGGCGAAGGCGGCGAGCTGTTGATCCTCGCGGATCGCCTTCATGGCGCGGCCGTAGGGGGAGAGATCGAGCCGCCGCAGCAGCGCCCAGACCAGGAGCACGATCAGCGTGACGAGGCCAAGATAGAAGATGCTGAAGCCCTGCAGGCCGAGCTCGACCTTGAGCGGCGCCTTGATGCCGGAGATGCCGTCCGAGCCCTTGGTCAGCCAGCGTTCGTTCAGCGCGACGAGGCGGATGACCTCTGCGAAGCCCAGCGTCACGATGGCGAGATAGTCGTCGCGCAGGCGTAAGGTGGCGAAGGTGACGACGAGGCCGACGACCGCGCCGACCACGAGCGCAGCTCCCCAGCCGATCAGGACGGGCGCTCCGGCTCCCGTCGCGATCGCGGAGGCATAGGCGCCGACCGCGAAGAAGCCGGCGAGGCCGAGATTGACGAGGCCGACCCCGCCCCAGATCAGGTTGAGGCTGAGCGCGAGCAGGGCGTAGATGCCGCAGAGCGTCAGGGTGAAGATGACATAAGACAGCATCAGGCCGCCCTTTCGCCCAGGATGCCGCGCGGGCGGAAGGTCAGCATGATCAGGATCGCCACAAACCCGACGGCGGTGCGATAGGTCGCCGGCACCGCGATCAAAGCGAGTTCCTCGGCGATGCCGAGCGCGAGCGCGCCGACCACTGCGCCGGGAATCGAGCCGAGCCCGCCGAGCACCGCTGCCGCGAAGACCGAGAGCAGGACGCGGTAGCCGGTGAGCGGGTCGATCGAGGTGTCGAGCCCGATCAGCACGCCGCCGACGCCGGACAGCCCGGCGCCGAGGAAGACCGTGACGATCGCGATCCTGGCGGGGTCGATGCCCTTCAGGCGGGCGAGGTCTGGATTGTCGGCAACCGCGCGCATCGCCTTGCCGAAACGGGTGTAGCGCAGGAACAGGAACATCGCCGCCATGATCACGACGGAGAGGGCGAGGCTCTGGAGCTGCTGTGGACCGATGCGCAATTCGCCGAAACGCAGGTCGCGCGCCAGCGGCAGATCATAGCCCTTCATATCGTTGCCGAAGATGAAGCGGATGATGTTCTCCAGCACGAGGTTGAGCGCGATCGAGGCGATGGCCACGATCAGCGCGCCATTGTCGCGCAGGCGCTTCAGCGAGGTCTCCTCCGCCACGACGCCGACCACGCCCGTCACCGCAAAGGCGATGGCGAGCGCCGGCACGACGGGAAGCCCCGCCACCGCATTGGCCCACCAGGCGGCGAAGGCGCCGATGGTGGCATAGGAGGCGATGGCGAAGTTCGGATAGCGCAGGACCGCGAAGATCGCGGAAAAGCCGATCGCCGGGACGGCGATCAGCGCCCCGGTCATCAGCCCATTGATGAGCGCCTGGAGGAGGAGGGTCACTGAGCCAGGTCCCGATCAGGCGATCTTGACCAGGGCGATCTTGCCGGACTGGACCTGCTCGTAGCGGAACTTCGAGTCGCTGATATCGCCGATCTCGGTGAAGTCGCAGGGACCGCTGGCGCCGTCATAATCGACCGCCTGTTTGGCGGCGATCGCCTTCAGCCCGTCGACGGCGCTGTCGATCTTGGCGCCGCCGGGAGCCTGGCTGACCTTGCGGATATTGTCCTTGATCGCGGAGCCCGAGGCGTCGCCCGCGATCGCGATCGCCATCAGCACGAGGTTGATGTGGTCGTAGATCTGGGTGGTGTAGGGATCGGGCGAGGCGACGCCGATGAGCTTCACCAGCTTCTCATAGGCCTTGGAGCCTTCGGCCGGCGAGGGCGAGATCATGAAGGTCTTGTCGACGACCTCGGCAGGGACGCTCTCGATCAGCTTCTGGTTGACCGAGTAGCCGAAGGCGATCTTCAGCCCCTTGAAATCAGCGCGGTAGAGATCCTTCAGCATCACGGCGGTGTCGGGGGTGTAGCCGCCGAAGACGATAGCGTCGGGCTTGAAGCGCAGCACCTCGTCGATCTCGGTGCGGTAGGCCGGCTTCTTGTCGTCATAGATCAGGGAGGCGGTCTCGCCGCCGGCTTTCTTCACGGCCTCGGTGATGTTGTCGAACTGGCTCTTGGCGAAAGGCGTCTGCGGCGAGAGGAAGAAGACGCGCTTGGCGCCCTGGGCGATCGCGAACTCGCCGAATTTGCGGCCCTGCAGCGTCGTCGTCGGCTGGGTGCGGATCAGATAGCCCTGATGCGGCAGGGCTGTGATCGAATCCGCACCGGAGGTGGTGCAGAGGAAGGTCTTCGATTCCCAGCAGAGCGGGGCGACGGCGGTGGTCACCGAGGAGGCCCAGGTGCCCAGGATCGCCGAGACCTTGTCGACGTCGATCAGCTTGCGCGCGGCGCGCACGCCAGCTTCCGGATTGGTCTGGTCGTCTTCCGAGACGAGCTCGACCTTGCGTCCCAGTACACCGCCGGCGGCATTGACCTCGTCGACGACCGCCTTCACGGCCTTGACCATTACTGGGCCATAGGGGCCGCCCGAACCGGTCAATGGCGTCAGCGTGCCGATCCTGATCGGCGCGCCCTGCGCAAGGGCGAGCTTCGGCAAGGCGGAGAGGCCGGCAAGCGCGGCAGCGCCGCCGAGCAGCGTGCGGCGGTCGGTCAGGAACTCGGTCATGGTCATCCCCTGTTATGTTTGCTGGTTCTTGGTCGGTCGGCTCGGATCAGGTTGGCTTGGATCAGGTCGGCATCGTGATCAGCCGCCGAGGAAGAGGCGGCGGATTTCGGGGTCGGCGGCGAGCGCGGGGCCTGAGCCCTCGCGATTGTTGCGGCCGGAGATGAGGATGTAGCCGCGCGTCGAGATCTCGAGCGCTTCCAGCGCATGCTGCTCGACCATCAGGATCGGCAGGCCGCCCTTGTTCAGAGCCATGATCGCCTCGAACAGCTCCTCCGCCGCCCTCGGCGAGAGGCCCGCCGTCGGCTCGTCGAGCAGGAGCAAGGCAGGGGCGTTCATCAGGCCCATCGCCATGGCGAGGATCTGGCGTTGGCCGCCCGAAAGCGTGCGGGCGAGCGCGCGGCGCTTGCTCGCCAGCATCGGGTAGCGGGCATAGAGTTCCTCACTGCGCTCGCGCACCTTGCCGGGGTCCTGGAAGCCGCTGATCTCGAGGTTCTCCGCGACGGTCATCGCGCCGAAGACGTTGCGCTCCTGCGGCACGAAGCCGATGCCGTGCTTGGCGCGTCCGAGCGCGCCCTGGCTGGTCACGTCGGCCCCGTTCAAGATGATCGCGCCCTCGCGCGCAGACACCAGCCCGGCGATCGTCTTGAGCAAGGTCGACTTGCCGGCGCCATTGGGGCCGATGATCGCGACGATCTCGCCGGCCCCGACCCGCAGCGAGCATCCCTTCAGGATCTGTTCGGCGGCGCCATAGCCGGCGACGACGCCATCGACGGCAAGCAGGTCGCCATTCGCCAGGCCGTCATTCGCCATGTTCAATGCCGCCTCCCGAGATAGGCTTCCTGCACGCGGATGTCGGAGGCGACCTCGTCGAAGCTGCCTTGCGTCAGGGTCTTGCCCTCGGCCATCACGATGACGGGCGCGCAGAGCCGCTTGATCAGCGCCATGTCGTGCTCGATCAGGCAGATCGTCAGCCCGTCCCGGTTCAGCGCGATGAGGTGATCGGCGATCTGCTCGGTGAGGCTCGGATTGACGCCGGCCATCGGCTCGTCGAGCAGCAGGATCTTGGGGGCGGCCATCAAGGCGCGCCCGATCTCGACCAGCTTCTTCTGCCCGCCCGAGAGCGCTGTCACCGGGTTGTCCAGCACATGGTCGAGCTTGAGCCGCCGGGCGATGCCGAAGGCGCGCTCAGCGAGTTCCTGCTCGCGCCGCCGTGCCGCGGTCGAGCGCAGCATCGCCGCCAGCAGGTTCTCGCCCGGCTGCCCGGCACCATAGAGCATCAGATGCTGGAAGACGCTGAGCTTGGGAAAGCCGCGGGCGAGCTGGAATGAGCGCACCAGCCCCGCCGCCACGAGCTTTTCAGGGGCTAAGCCGGTGGTCTCGACCGAGCCCAGTCGGACCGAGCCGGCCTTGGGGCGGTAGAGCCCGGAGACCGCGTTGAACAGGGTCGACTTGCCGGCGCCGTTGGGGCCGATCAGCCCTGTGAAGGAGCCGGCGGGAACGGCGAAATCGACGCCGCGCAGCACATGCACGCCATAGAAATCGAGCTTCAGCCCTTCGATGGTGAGGGCCGCGGTCATCGTGCGCCTGCCTTGTGTCTGGAATCCTGCGTGGAGGCGGCCTGGATCGGGAATTGCTGGCGGACCTGCTGCTTCCAGAAGGTCAGCATCCCCTGATAATAAGCGGGGTCGTTGGGGCGCAGCACCGTCTGGCTGATCATGCCGCGCACGAGGCACATCGTCGCGTTCATGACGATGCGGGTATGATCGGGGTCGACGCCGGTGCGGGCTGCGAGCGCGGTCCAGATCGCGTCGAGACCGGCGTGGAATTCGCGCACGGTGGGGATGAGGTCGGCTCTGAAGTCGGGATTGTGCCGAGCTTCGGGCTGATACTCCATCGTGACGTAGAACAGCCGATCGTCCATCATCTGCCAGATGTAGTCGACGATCTCGTCGCTGGAGCCGCCACGGGCAATGAAATCCTCGGCGAAGCGATGCAGATCGCGGGTGGCCTTGCCGAGCATATCGGCGACGGAGGCGCTGATGATCGCTTCGCGGGTGGTGAAATGATGCGTCAGCGCGCCGCGTGAAACACCGGCCTGGCGGGCGATCTCCGGGGTGGTGGTGCGAGCGAGGCCGCGGTCATGCAGCAGGTCGATCGTCGCGTTCATCAGCCGCGTCGAGGTGTCCGCGCTGCGTTCCTTTTGGGATCGTCTTTTACCGGTTCCGCTCACGCCAAGCCTCAACCCACAGGATGGGCGAAAGCTGCGACTCGTTTTGCAAACAGTCAAGCATGTTTCTTATGCGCCCAATGCCTGGATCGGAGGCGTGTGCGGAGAGGTCGCGGGATTAAGCGGTTCGGATCGTCAGAGGCTGAAAATCCGGCCCCAGCCTGCGACGGCCCGGCTGGTCTCGATGCCGGCTGCCCCGAGCGCGGCCCAGACACCGGCCGCCGTCGAATCGATGACGGGCAGGCCTGTCTCCGCTTCGAGCATGGCTGCGACGGGAGCGCCGTTGAAATTGGTGCAGAAGATGACGATCGCCTCGGCTGCCCCCTCCGCCACGGCCGCTCGCGCCATCGCGGCGATCTCGCCTGGCGGCACCGCGCCATAGGAGAGATTATCGCTCAGGCCGGCATGGCGCTCGGCGGTGACGGCAAAGCCCTTGGTCGTGAAATTGGCGATGCTCCGCGCTTGAGCGGCTGTGGTGTAGGGCGTGATCAGCGCGATGCGTCGGGCCTCGAGCCGCTGCAGCAAGGTGAGCGTCGCCAAGGCCGAGGTCACGGCGGGCAGTCCGGTCCGCGCGGTGATGTCGGCGCAGAGCCGTTCGTCGATGTCGAAGCCGTAATCGCCGCCCTTCGAGCCGTTCCAGCAGATCGCAGCGGGCTCGGCATGGCTCAACAGTTCCGCCGCCTGCAGCATCGCCGGCCAGTCATAGGGGTTGGCCGCGGCCTGGTCGGGGCTGGTGTTGCCGAAGACGGGGATGCGCGTGAACAGGGGCGTCACGCCGTGCAGCGTGGCGCAGATCGCTTGCGTCACGCGCTCGACGGTGCGGTTGCCCGAGGGCGTGATCGTGCCGATGGCGATGTCGGTTTGCATGGTTCCAGAGCATTGCGCGAAAAAGTGGGTGCCGGTTTTTCGCATGAGCAATGCTCTAAACTTCAGGAATCGATCACTTGCATTCGGACGGAACCGTCCGAATGCAAGTGATCTAACGCAGCAAGATGCAGGCCAGCCGCCCGAGACGATGCTCAGCCCAGCGGGGCGACGGCGCAGCTCTGGCCGCCATCGACCGGCAGGCAGACGCCGGTGATGAACTGGGCTTCGTCGGAGGCAAGGAAGACGGCCGCGTTGGCGATGTCCCAGGCGGTACCCATCTTGCCGAGCGGCACGGCGGCGTTGCGCGCCGCGACCATCTCCTCGACCGAGGCGTATTGGCTGGAGATCTGCTTGTAGATCAACGGCGTGTCGATCATGCCGGGCATGATGCAATTGGCGCGGATGCCTTGCCTTGCATATTGCATGGCGAGGCCGAGCGTCGCCTGGTTCACAGCCGCCTTGGTCGCGTAATAGGCGAAATAGGGGTAGCCGGTCCAACGGATCGCCGCGAGCGAAGAGATGTTGACGATCGCGCCGCCGCCGGCCTTCAGCATATGCGGGATCACCGCCTTGGAGCAGCGGAAGACCGGGCCGAGATTGAGGTCGACCGCCGCCTTGAACTGCTCTTCGCTGAGCTCGACCGGGCCGCCCATATGGGTGACGCCGACATTGTTGTGCAGGATGTCGATGCGGCCGAAGCGGGTCATGGTGGCGGCGACGGCTGCGTCGATCGAGGGTTGCTGCGTGACATCGGCGGCAAGCGCGATCGCGACACCGCCTTCCCCCGCGATGATGCCGGCGGTCTCGTCGGCGGCAGCCTGGCTGATGTCGATGCAGGCGACGCGGGCGCCTTCGCGGGCGAAGGCGACGGCAGCGGCCTTGCCGTTGCCCCAGCCCGGCCCCGACGAGCCGGCGCCGAAGACGATGGCGATCTTGCTCTTCAGACGATCGGCCATCACAGGAACCCGATCGAGAACCAGGGCACCGCCGCGACGATGATCAGGCCGATCAGCAAGGCCAGCATATAGCCCCAGATCGGGCCGATGCCCTCGTCGGGATTGACCTTGCCGATGGCACAGGCCGCGTAATAGCCGACGCCGAAGGGCGGTGCGAACAGGCCGAGCCCCATCGCGAGCACCACGACCATGGCGTAGTGCACCTCGTGGATGCCGACGAGCTTGGCGATCGGGAACAGCAGCGGGCCGAACAGAACGATGGCGGGGATGCCTTCGAGCACGCTGCCCAGGATGATGAAGGCAAGAATCGATACGGCCATGAAGCCGATCGCGCCGCCGGGCAGATGGGTCATGATCTCGACCAGCGTACGAGAGAACCCCGATTGCGTCAGGCCCCAGGCCATGGCGGACGCCGCCCCGATGATGATCAGGATGGCGCCGGAGAGCGATGCCGTGTCGATCAGGATCTGGCCGAGGCGGGACCAGTTGAACTGGCGGTAGACCAGAAGCCCGATGATCAGCGAATAGACGATGCCGATGGTCGAGACTTCTGTGGCGGTCGAAACGCCCTCGACGACGGCGGCGCGGATCAGGAAGGGCAGTGCCAGCGCCGGCAGCGCGATGATGAAGGTCTTGCCGATCTCGGGCCATTTCGCCTTTACGACATGGCTGAGATCGTCATGGCGATAGCGCCGCGCCACGACGAAGCAGAGCCCGATCGCCAGGACGACGCCGGGCAGCAGGCCGCCGGTGAAGAGCGCCGCGATCGAGACGCCGGTGACGGAGCCGATGGTGATCAGCACGATCGAGGGCGGGATCGTTTCTGTCTGCGCGCCCGTTGCCGAGAGCAGGGCGACGAGGTCGCCGGGCTTGGCGCCGCGCGCCTTCATCTCCGGAAACAGCGCCGGTGCGACCGCGGCCATGTCAGCTGCCTTCGAGCCCGAAATGCCCGAGACGAGGTACATGGCGCCGATCAGCACATAGGAGAGGCCGCCGCGGACATGGCCGAGCATGCTCGCCAGGAAGCGCACCATCGCCTTGGCCATGCCGCACATCTCGATGAGCAGGCCGAGGAAGACGAAGAGCGGCACGGCGAGCAGGATGAGATGGCTCATGCCTTCGTCCATGCGCCCGACCAGGGTCATCGTCGGCACGCGCGTGGTCAGCGCGAGATAGCCGAAGGTGGCGAGCGCGAAGGAGAAGACGATCGGCACGCCGGAGAAGACGCAAAACCCGACGACGCCGACGAAGAAGATGATCAGGTTGAGGTTGCCCAGCGTCTTGAGCATGGGGCCGAGCCACCAGAAGCCGGCGACGGCGACGGCGACCAAAGCCAGCGCCAGCAGGGCCTGCGGCACGCCCGAGCGCATGGTCAGGCGCAGCAGCGAAAAGGCGATCATCAGGCCGACGCCGACCGGAAAGGCGGCCGCGCGCCAGACATTGGAGATTTCCATCGCCGGGGTGGTGATGAAGGCTTCTTCCTCGGCCCAGCGGAAGGCAGGGCCGATGATCAGGAGCAGGAAGCCGAGACCGGCTGCCACGCCCAGCGCGTCGAAGAAGTTGCGCCATTCCGGCGTGCAGCGCGAGACCAGCGCCGTCATGCGCATATGCTCGCCGCGCCGGAGCGCGACGACGGCGCCAAGCATGGCGAGCCAGAGGAACAGGGTCGAGGCGAGCTCGTCCGACCAGGTCAGCGGCGTGTGCAGGAGATAGCGGGCAACAATGCCCGAAAACAGCACGACCACCTCGGCAACGACGAGGATAGCGGCCGGTATCTCGACGATGACGCCGAGAACGCGGTCGATCTTCGCGGCAAGGGGGCGGCGTGGCGCCGCCGCCGTTGCGGGCGGCGTCGCGAATTCGGACACGGTGTCCATGGTACAGGCGTCAGCTCAGCGAGCCGACGGCGGCCTCGAGGGTCGCCCAGGCGTCCTTGCCGAACTTGGCTTCCCATTCCTTGTAGAAACCGGCGCTCTTGAGCTTGTCGCGGAAGAGGGTGGCGTCGACCGTGTTGAACTTCATGCCCTTGCCGGACAATTCGGCCTGCAGGTTCACCGTCAGCGCGGCGACGTCGGCGCGCTCGGCGATGCCGGCCGCGTTGAGGTGCTTGGCGACGATGGCCTGGATGTCCTTGGGCAGGGCATCCCAGTTCGCCTTGTTAGCCAGGAGCCAGAAGCCATCCCACATATGGTTGGTCAGCGAGCAGAAGCTCTGGACCTCATAGAGCTTGGCCGTCTCGATGATCGCGAGCGGGTTCTCCTGCGCGTCGACGATCTTCGACTGCAGGGCGCTGTAGACCTCGTTGAAATTGATCGTCGTCGGGGCTGCGCCGAAGCCCTTGTACATCGAGGTCCAGAGCGGAGCGGGCGGAACGCGGATCTTGAGGTTGTTCAGATCGGCCGGGGTGACGATCGGCTTGCCCGAGCTCGTGGTCTGGCGGAAGCCGTTGTCCCAGATCTTCTCCATCGCGAAGATCGAGCGGCTCTTGGCGATCTCGGCGCGGACATAGTCGCCGAGCTTGCCGTCCATCGCCTTCCAGACCGTGTCGTAATCCTTGAAGGCGAAGCCGACGCCGTTGATCGCGGCGGCCGGCACCAGGGTCGAGAGGATCAATCCCGAGAGGGTGAAGAAATCGACCGCGCCGGAGCGGATCTGGCCGAGCGTGTCGGTGTCGGAGCCGAGCTGGCTCGAAGGGAAGATCTGCAGCTCGAAGCGGCCGCCGGTCTCTTCCTTGATCTTGCTGGCGGCTTCCTGCGCGCGCTTGTTGAGCGGATGCGTCAGCGCCAGGTTGTTGGCGAATTTATAGGTGAATTCGGCCGCCCGCGCCCGGCCGATGGAAAAGCCGGTAACGGCAAGGGCGCCGGTGCCGGCGGTAAAGCTGCGGCGTGTCAATTTCGTCATCTGGTTTCCTCCCAAGTCTTCAGGCCGGACTCTCCGCGGGTTTGCCCGCGCGAGAGCTGTAATCGCAGCGACAGCCCTCGCTCCGGTTTCGGAGGGCCGCGTAACCTTAGGCCGCGACCTCCTGGCCGCTAGCCTGCTCGAACCGTTCCATATCGTGGATCGCTTAGAGCCAGTATTCTTTATCCTTGACGAAATACAAGTGATGAAAGAGTTGTCAACGCAATAAGGACGTTAAAAGGGTCCACGATATGGATCGTCCAGATCTTGCTGTGCGGGAGGCCAGCTCCGAACCGACCGGTGCGCAAAGCATCGGGCGGGCGGCCGCCTTGCTGCGACTGGTCGCGTCGAGCCGAACGCGCGGCGCCAGCCTGAGCGAACTCGTCGACGGCTCGCGGCTGCAGAAGCCGACTTGCCGCCGCATTCTCGTGGCGTTGATCGAGGCCGGGCTGATCGAGCAGGAGGCGGCGACACGGCGCTATTTCCTCGGGCCTGAATCCTTCATTCTCGGCACCATCGCAGCCGATCGTTTCGGAATCCACCGGCTTGCGCAGGAGGGCGTCGTGCGTCTGGCGCAGGCGACGGGCGATGCCGCCTTCCTGCAGGTCAGGCGGGACTGGACGGTCGTCTGCCTGCAGCGCGAGGACGGCGATTATCCGATCCGCTCGCATGTGCTCGCCCCCAGCGACAGGCACCTGCTCGGGGCCGGCGTCGGCGGCATCGCGCTTTTGGCCGCGCTCGACGATGAGGGGGTCGAGCAGGCGATGACGGCCAACGCCGCGCAGTTTCCGCAACGCTATCCGATGCTGTCGCGCCCGATCGTGGACGATCTCGTCGCGGAGGCGCGTGAGCGTGGTTATGCGATGAATCGCGGGCTGCTCTTCCCCGGCTCCTGGGGCATGGCGATGGTCGTGCGCGATGCGCAGGGGCGGGCCGACGCCTGCCTCTCGCTGGCCGCGATCGAAAGCCGGATGCAGCCGGACCGCGAACCCTTTCTCGCGCAATTGCTGCGCGAGGAGGTCGCCAGGCTCGAGGCCAGGCTGCGCGAATTCCGCATCCAGGACGAAGCCCGGCCGGCACAGCCGGGCGTATCCGCGCCGTTGCGCCGCCGCGCCGGCGAACGGAGATGAACCATGACGATCCGCCGCGACAAGGAGAGCGCAGCATGACCGAGACCGCGCTGAAAACCGGCATCGCGCCCAAGGGCGGCGTTGCTCCAATGTCCAAACGCGTGATGAACCTGGCCCATATCGCGACGCAGAATGCGCGCCGCTTCGGGGAACGGGCCGGCTTCATCTGGGGCGAGCGGACATGGAGCTGGGGCGAGATCGACGCGCAGGTCTCGGCGCTGGCTGCCGGCTTGCGCCAGCGCGGCATCGGCAAAGGCGACCGCATCCTGGTCCATTCCAAGAATTGCGACGCGATGTTCGTCTCGATGTTCGCCGCCTTCCGCCTAGGTGCGGTCTGGGTGCCGACGAATTTCCGGCTGCTGCCCGACGAGGTCGGCTATCTCGGCACCTTCTCGGGTGCCAAGGCCTTCATCTGCCATGGCGATTTTCCGGCTCATGCGGCGGCCGTTGCCGCCTCGGAGCCTGCACCGGAGTTCATCTGGCGGATCGGGCCAGGCGAGTTCGGCGAGGCCGAGGTCGGCGAGGTGATCGCGCGCCATCTCGGCGAGCAGGTCGCCAATACCGCGGTCGAGCATGATGATCCGTGCTGGTTCTTCTTCACCTCCGGCACGACCGGGCGCTCGAAGGCCGCCGTGCTGACCCATGGCCAGATGGGCTTCGTGGTGACGAACCATCTCGCCGATCTGGTGCCGGGCTCGACCGAGGCCGACGCTTCGCTCGTCGTCGCTCCGCTCTCGCATGGGGCGGGCGTGCACCAGCTCGTACTGTCCTCGCGCGGCGCGGCGACGATCCTGCTGCCGACCGAGCGCTTCGACATCGACGAGGCCTATCGCCTGATCGAGCGGTACAAGATCACCAACATCTTCACCGTGCCGACCATCCTGAAGATGCTGGTCGAGCATCCGGCCGTCGACCAGCACGACCATTCCAGCCTGCGCCACATCATCTATGCGGGCGCGCCGATGTATCGCGAGGACCAGAAGGCCGCGCTCGCCAAGCTCGGCAAGGTACTGGTGCAGTATTTCGGGCTGGGCGAGGTCACCGGCAACATCACGGTGCTGCCGCCGGCCCTGCACGAGGCGCAGGACGGTCCCGATGCGCGCATCGGCACCTGTGGCTTCGAGCGCAGCGGCATGGAGGTGCAGATCCAGGACGATGCCGGCAATGCAGTTGCGCCGGGCGTGCAGGGCGAGATTTGCGTGATCGGCCCTGCGGTCTTCGCCGGCTACTACGACAACCCTGAAGCCAATGCGAAATCCTTCCGCAACGGCTGGTTCCGGACCGGCGATCTCGGCCATATGGACGAGCAGGGTTTTGTCTACATCACCGGCCGCGCCTCGGACATGTACATCTCCGGCGGCTCGAACATCTATCCGCGCGAGATCGAGGAGAAGATCCTGACCCATCCGGCGATCGCGGAGGTCGCGGTGCTCGGCCTGCCTGATCCAGTCTGGGGCGAGATCGGCGTCGCGGTCTGCGTGGCGCGCGCAGGCGCAAGCGCGACCGAGGCCGAAATGGCGGAGTATCTCGCGACGAAGATCGCCCGTTACAAGATGCCCAAGCGCTTCTTCTTCTGGGAGGCCTTGCCGAAATCCGGCTATGGCAAGGTGCCCAAGCGCCTGGTCAAGGACGAACTTGAGGCACGCGGTGAATTGGACTGGCTGCGCTCGTGACGGCTGCCGCGATGGATGGCTTCAACCGGCGGATAGGCTCCATGACGACCGGAACAAGGTCGCCATGGAGCCCAGGAACGCGCTGGTGCCGATCAGCGGTAGTAGTAGCGGCGGTGACGGCGGTAATGCCGACGGTAGTGCCGGCGATGATGGCGGCGATGATGGCGATAACGATGGCGGCTGAACGCTGCGTCGACATCATCGAGCGACTGGGTGGCACGCGGCTCGGCCGGCGCGGCGCCCACGGGCTCCGGAGCGAGCGTCACCGGCGCGGCCTGCGCCATCGCGACAGCGCCGACGCTGGCGGCAGCCGCCCCGCCAATCAGGCTCAGGATAAAAGAGCGCCTATCCATCAGGTTATCCTCTCTTGATCGTTGATGACCATTCCAGGTCGAACTGGCCCGGAACGGACTGAGCGAAAACATCTGGCGGGGCCGTTGGTTCCGCCGCCACGCTGAAACGAGGTTGCCATTGTCCTACCAGCACGCGCCGGTTTTGCCGTTGGGCTCGGTATTCCATCCGCATGACCGCTTTTTACCCGACCGCGATCCCGTCATGATGCGCTCGGTTTTTTCTGAGAGGACGAGGTCATGAGGCGCATCGAGCAGCCCGGTCCCGCCGCGCCCGAGCGCGTCGAATGGGCGGAATGCCATGGTTTGCGCTTCGAGATGACGCTGCAGCCCGGCTTGCCCTTGCTGGAGGCCGTGCGGCGCAGCTTTGCCGCGGCGGGCTTCACCTCAGGCGTCGCGCGGATCGATGGCGCGGCCTTGTCGTCCTTCACCTATGTCATGCCGGCCCTGTCGCAGACGCCGGAGCATGCGGCCTTCTACAGCGAGATCTTCCGGCCGCCCGGCATCGCCCGCATCGAGACCGGCGCGCTGACCTTCGGCCTGCGTGACGGCGCGCCCTTCTTCCATTGCCATGCGCTCTGGCAGGAGGCGGGCGGCAAGCGCAGCGGCGGCCATATCCTGCCCGACGAGACGCTGGTGGCCGAGGCGATCACGCTCCCGGCCGTCGGCATCGATGGCGCGGGTTTCGCGGCCTATGTCGATGCCGAGACCAATTTCAAGCTGTTTGGCCCTGCGACCGTCCCCTTGCTGGGCGCGACGCGGGAGGGGCGCTTCTTCGCCCTGCGCGTGCGCCCGAACATAGACCTTGCCGGTGCGTTGGAGCAGTTCTGCGCCGAGCATGGCGTCAAGCGCGCGACGATCCATGGCGGCGTCGGCTCGACGATCGGCGCGCGCTTCGAGGACGGCCGGGCGGTCGAGAACTTCGCCACCGAGATCGCGATCAAATCCGGTCGGGTCTGGAGCGAGGGGCAGCGCATGATTTCGGAGATCGACGTGGCGCTGGTCGACTACACCGGCGCTATGGCGCAGGGCCGCCTGACGCGCGGCGACAACCCGGTGCTGATGACCTTCGAGCTGGTGCTGGAGGCGGGGTGAGGGCTGGGCGCTGATGCTTCGGCGCTGGCCGAAGTGATTGCGCGCGACCTGTCCGACGCGCGGATGCATGCTTCCGTCTGACTGATGAGGCGGAAGACAATCGTGAATCACATCACCGCATGCGGATCGGAAACGGCTGGAGACGTCACATATCTGTGCGGGCGGGATGGCGAGCCGACCTTGCTCCTGCGCCGCATCGCCGGGACGGGACCGAGCGTGGTCTATGTCCATGGCGCGACGTTTCCGTCAGCGCTTTCCGTCGCCTATCGTTTCGGCGGCCTGTCCTGGATGGACGACCTGGCGGCGCGCGGGTTTGACGTCTGGGCCTTCGACTTTGCCGGTTTCGGCGGCTCCGACCGCCCACCCGCCTTTGAACACGCCGCATCCGAGAGCCCGCCCTATGGCCGCGCATGCGATGCGCAGGTGCAGCTCGCGCGGGTTCTGGCGCATGTCAGGCAGGTCACGGGCCGTGCCAGGCTGTCGTTGATCGCGCATTCCTGGGGCACGATCGTGGCCGGGCTCCATGCCTCACTCCAGCCCGGGACCATCGCACGTCTGGTCTTCTTTGGGCCGATCGCGCAGCGGGAGGAGGCGCAGCCGGCGACGGGCGATAGCCCCGGAGGCTGGCGGTTGGTTTCGATCGCCCAGCAACTCGCCCGATTCGTCGAGGACGTTCCCGCAGGCCATCCTGCAGTGCTGATCGAACCTGGGCTGGCCTCGTGGGCCCCGGCCTATCTCGCAAGCGATCCAGGGGCGGCGGCAAGGCGGCCGGTTCCGGCCGTCCGGATTCCGGGAGGGCCGGCCGCCGACATCAAGGCGGCCTGGGCGGGCGGCCTCGCCTACGAGCCCGCAAGGGTTCTGGCGCCGACACTGATCGTGCGAGGCGCCTGGGACGGCCTGTGCACGGACGATGATGCGTTGTGGTTGCGCGGGCGGCTGGGGGCTGCCGAGACGCGCGATGTCAAAATCGCCGAAGGCACGCATCTCATGCATCTCGAACATGCGCGCCTTGGCCTGTTCGAGGCGACGGGGGCCTTTCTGATGAAAACCTGGTTCTAGATTTTTGTTTTAACGCATTTTCTCCGCGCAAACGCTTCGCGTTTGTCGCGAGGGAACCGGCATCCACTTCGCTCGAAAATGCTCTGACGCGGGCGAATTCAGACTTTCATCGGTCGCCGCCAGATTTCTTCCGCGCCACCTCCAGATCGCGCAGATCCTTGCGCCTGATCTTGCCGGTCGCGGTCATCGGCAGTTCGGTGACGAATTCGATCTCTCGGGGATATTGATAGGCGGCGAGCCGCTCCCTGACGAAGGCCTGGATTTCGGCGGCGAGGGTGTCCGAGGGGGCAAAGCCCGGTTTCGGCAGCACGAAGGCCTTGACCACCTCGGTGCGCAACGGGTCGGGGCTGCCGACGACGGCGACCATCAGCACGGCGGGATGGCGGATGACGCAGTCCTCGATGTCGCCGGGGCCGATGCGGTAGGCGCCGCTGGAGATGATGTCGTCGTCGCGGCCCTGGAACCAGAAATAGCCCTCGGCGTCGCAGGCGCCGGTATCGCCGGTGACGAGCCAGTCGCCGACGAATTTGGCCGCCGTCGCCTCGGGCTGGCGCCAGTATTCCAGCATCATCACCGGGTCGGGGCGGGCAACCGCGATCAGCCCCTGCTCGCCGGCCGGCAGCTCCTCGCCCTCGGGCGAGATCACCGCGACGCGGTGGCCGGGCACGGCGCGGCCCATCGAGCCCGGCACGATCGGAAACAGGCTGGCGCAGTTCGAGACGATCAGGTTCGCCTCGGTCTGGCCGTAGAACTCGTTGACCGGAAAGCCGAAGGTCTCCTCGCTCCAGGCCAGCATGTCGGCGCCCAGCGTCTCGCCGCCCGTGCCAATCGAGCGCATCGCATAGTCGAAGCGCTGGCGCGGCCTCTCGACCTGCCGCATCAGTTTCAGCGCCGTCGGTGGCAGGAAGGCGTTGCGGACCTTGTGCCGGGCCATCAGCGCGAAGGCGGCTTCCGGATCGAATTTGCGGGCGCGCGAGGCCAGCACCGGCACGCCGAAACAGAGGCTCGGCAGCAGCACGTCGAGCAGGCCGCCGGCCCAGGCCCAATCGGCCGGCGTCCAGAAGAGGTCGCCGGCTTGCGGGAAGAACTCCTGTGGCAGTTGCACGCCGGGCAGATGGCCGAGCAGGACGCGGTGGGCATGGAGCGCGCCCTTGGGCTTTCCCGTCGTACCGGAGGTGTAGATGATCAGAGCTGGATCATCGGCCCGCGTATCGATGGGCGCAAAACGGTCGGAGGCCTTCGCCAGTTCTGCGTCGAAATCGAGATTGGTTCCGGTCGTTTCTCCGTCGCCGATGACGAAGATGCGCTTGAGGTCGGGCAGGGTGGCGCGGATCGTCTCGATCTTGCCGATGTTCTCGGCATCGGTGATCAGCGCCGCCGCGCCGCTGTGCTGCAAACGGTGTTCGAGCGCGTCCGGCCCGAACTGGGTGAAGAGCGGCAGCGCGATTGCGCCCATCTTGTAGATGGCGAGATGAGCCATCGCCGTCTCCGGCCGCTGCGGCAGCAGGATGCCGACGCGGTCGCCCGGCCGGATGCCATGGCCGCGCAGCATATTGGCGAGGCGGTTGGAGCTCAGTTTCAGCTCGTCGAAGCTGAAGGTCGCGACGCCGTGATCCTGATCCTCATAGATCAGCGCCGGCTTGCCGCTGCCATCGGCATGGCGATCGCAGCAGGCGACGCCGATGTTGAAGCGCTCCGGGATATCCCAGCGGAAAGCCTCGAAGGTGTCCCGGTAGGTTGCCGCCCGCGTCAGCATCAGCCTTGCTCCGGCCGGCGCTTCATCAAAAGCTTGAGATGGCCGGTCTGAACCTGCTCGCCGCGCTGGTTGAAGACATCGAGCCTGAGGGTGACGACACCGCGATCGGACTTGCGCGAGGGCTTGCGATCCACGAGCGTGACCACGGCATGGACGGTATCGCCGATCCTGACCGGCCCGGCGAAGCTCCAATGCAGGTCGAGCAGGCCCATGGTGGTGGCGTCGACCAGGTTCTGCTGCGACACCAGGCCGATCGCCATGGCAAGCGTCAGTGGGCCATGAGCGATGCGCTCGCCGAACGGGGTCGTGGCGCAATACTCGCTGTCGACATGCAGCGGGTTGAAATCGCCGGAGAGCCCGGAAAACAGCGTGATGTCGCCTTCGCCGACGGTGCGGCCGCGCGTGACAACGCGCAGATCCTCGCCGAATTCCTCGAAATAGAGGCCCATCGTTTCCGTTCCCGATCGTCGTTTTGGCGATTAGGCGCGCGAAGGGGGCGAGCTGACAAGGCCGGGCGTTGCCGCTTTTGCTCACGAGGGAAGTGCGCGGATGGCGTCTGCCACGCAGACAGCGGCCTGATGTTGTGTTATACATGTCGTATAACGGAGGGGTTGCCAATGAACGAGCGCAGCAAACCAGAGGCCGGTGGTGCGACGGTTCTCCAGATTCGTAAGATCGGCAACTCTCTCGGTCTGATCCTACCGAAGGAGTTATTGGCGCAGCTGGGCTTTTCCGAGGGCGATCAGCTCGAGGTGGTCAGGCAGCCCGAGGGTGGAGTCAAACTGCAGCGGCATGATGATCAGCACGCTCGGGCGATGGCGATCGCGCGGCAGGTCATGAAGGACTACGCCAATACAATGCGCGAGCTTGCTAAGTGAGCGAGCCGCTCTGGCTGTCGGTCGAATTGATTCGGGACATCCATGCCGAACAGCTTGCGATTTATGGCGGGCCGGAGGGCATCCGTGATCTGGGGCTGCTCGAGTCGGCGCTTGCCCGTCCCATCAACCGTTTTGCTTATGGCGAGACCGATATGGCGGCTCTCGCTGCTGCCTATGCCTTCGGATTGGCGCGGAACCATCCGTTCGTCGATGGCAACAAGCGCGCCGCCTTCCTTGCTATGATGACGTTCCTGCGCCTGAACGGCATTCCTTTTGCGCCGGCAGATGCGCTGGCCGCTGCCGCCATTCTGGCGCTAGCCGCCAGCGAGGTCGACGAAGAGGGGCTGACCCGCTGGATTCGCGACAACTGGCCCAAGGATATGCCTGCATGACCACCCCTATCTGGATCGAGGCCGCGATCAACGGACCCTGGGGCAAGGAGCGCCAGCCCGGCATTCCGATCGCCATTCCCGACATCGTTGCTGACGGCATCGCGGCGGTCGAGGCGGGGGCGGCGATCGTGCATCTGCATGTCTACGACGTCGAGACCGGTCGCCAGCGCGACGATTGGCAGCTCTATGCCCGGGCGATCGAGGGCATCCGCGCCAAGGTCGACGCCATCGTCTACCCGACCATCCCGATCCTCGGCTCGGGCTATGCCGGCGACATGCTCGGCTCTGGCCGCTACACCCATCTGGAGGAACTCGCCAAGCGCGGCCTGGTCGAATGGGGCGTGCTCGATCCCGGCTCCTGCAACTGGACGACCTTCGCCGGCATTCCCGGCGGCGAGCCCGGCTTCATCTACCAGAACCCGGGCGAGCATATCCGCGAGGGCATGGCGGTGGCCCATGCCCACAGGATCCATCCGAGCTATGCGATCTATGAGCCCGGCTTCACACGTTTGGGCGCGGCGCTGGCCAAGGCCTATCCGGGGCTGCCGACGCCGATCTACCGCCTGATGTTCTCCGATGCCTTCGCCTGGGGCTTTCCGCCGAAGGCCTATGCGCTCGACGCCCATCTTGCACTGCTGGCCGAAGATGCGCCCGGCGCGCCGGTGATGATCGCGGGGCTCGGCGTCGATCTTTCCGGGCTGATCGCGCCAGCCGTGGCGCGCGGCGTCCACGTTCGCGCCGGGCTGGAGGACGCGCATTTCGGCTGCGTGAAGACGAATGCGGAACTCGTGGCGGAAACGGTGAAGCTGGTCGAGGCGGCCGGCGGGCGGGCCGCGAGCGTTGTCGAGGTGAGGGCTGATCTCGCGGCGCGGCGCTAACCCGACGGGCGGACCAGCAGTTTTTGCCGGGCAGGGTAATTCCTGCCCGGGCGGCCTGGCGGCATATTCATAGTTATCAAGACCTTAAAGCTGGCACAGTCCCTGCTCCGGAGCGTCGAACGCCACGTCCGGAGAGCCGCGATGTCCACGACCATCGGCGCCAATACCTCCTTGCTCCTGAACTACACCCGCAGCGGGCAGGCGGTGCTCGACGCCCAGCCCTCGCTCGCGCAGCTGCTCAGCGAGGATGCGACGACGGGCTCGCAACTCCCGGCATCGGCGACCGTTGCCCTGTCCGACGAAGCCAAGGCCTATCTCGCGCGGACCGCCGCAGCGACTGCGGCCGATTCCGGCACGACGCTGGCCACGCGCGCGGCGAATGCGCGGCAATGGTTCGATCAGCAATATCAAGCGCTCGGCATTTCCTCGGCGCTGATCGACGGCAAGGTCGCGGTCGATCTGAGCGGGCAGGGCCGCGCGACCTTGTCGGCGGTGGCGTCGAATGCGCAGGGGCTGTTCTCCAAGGATGAGAGCACTGCTGCCGCGGCGGCTCTGCAATCCCGCTTCGACACGGCGATCTCGCCGCATGTCGTCATTGCCCGCCATACCGGGAATTACGCCGCGCTTTACGACGCTGCGCTGAAATATGCCGACGAGGCCGGGCCGGACGAGCGGGCGACCACGGCCTGGCAGGATCAGAAGCAGGCTCTGCTCGACGGCGCTGCCGCCGCTCGGAAGACGCCCGGCAAGGCGCCCGACACCGGCAACGCCAATGATCCCGTCAAAGCCCTGCTCGGCAAAACCACGCCCAGCGGGTCGCTGACGCCCCAGACCACGATCGCCGCGGTTGCCGCCAATGCGCGCTCGCTGCTGGACGATCAGGCCAACAGCGCGAAGGACAAGGGCATCGAGCTTGTGTTCGATGCGTCGCGCAAGGATGGCCAGCAGGTGGATTTCGCCAAGTTCGACAACCGCTCCTTGGCGGCGGTCGCCCTCAATCAAGGCGCGGCCTTCTCGCCGGGCGAGGTCCGTGCGGCCAAGGCGGAACTCGACCAGCGCAGTCGCGCGAGCGTGCTCGATACGCTGAAGGCGACATCCGGGGGCAGCGACGGCACGAGCGCAAGCCTTGCCCTGGTCAACCGATATGCCGCCATGAGCGCCGAGGAAAAAGCCGCGCTCGGGATCAGCGAGGGCTTCACCAAACAACTGGTCCAGACCTATCAGAGCATCCAGGCGACCCAGGGGCGGCTGGGCGGCAATTCCTCGCAGGGACTGGTCGGCTACCTCTGACCGGGAGGAGCGCCAGAATCTCAACCTCTCGCGGCTGAGGCGATCGGCTGCATTGGTGTTCGCGGCGGCGCGACCTACATCGTGACGACGCAACCGCCAGAGGCGCGCCGAACCCCATGTCCGACCACGACAGCGAAGCCAACCGCTTTTCCGCCCGCGCCGCGCGCTATGCCCGTGTCGGGGCCAATGTCGGCGGGGTCGCGGCACGCATCGCCGGTACGCGCCTGTTCGGGCTGGATGGTCGCAACGTCGGCAATGCCGAGGCATTGGCCAAGGCCTTGGGCGGGCTGAAGGGCCCGATCATGAAGGTGGCGCAGCTCGTCGCCACGATTCCCGATGTGGTGCCGCCGGAATACGCCGCCGAATTGCAGAAGTTGCAATCGCAGGCGCCGCCGATGGGGGCCGCCTTCGTCAAGCGCCGGATGCTGGCCGAGCTCGGGCCGCAATGGCGCGAGCGCTTCGCCGAGTTCGATCTGAAGCCGGCCGCCGCGGCCTCGCTGGGGCAAGTGCATCGCGCGACGACGCTGGAGGGCGTGCAGCTCGCCTGCAAGCTGCAATATCCCGACATGGAATCGGCCGTGGAGGCCGACATCTCCCAGCTCGACATCCTGTTTGCCTTGCACCGGCGCATGGACCCGGTGATCGACACGACCGAGATCGCCAAGGAGATCGGGGCACGGGTGCGCGAGGAGCTCGATTACATTCGCGAGGCGAAGCATATCGCGCTCTACCAGGAGATCCTGGCCGATACGCCGGAGGTGCGCGTGCCCCGGCTCGAAGCCTCATTGTCGACGCGCAGGCTCCTGACCATGCATTGGCTCGAGGGCAGCCCGATCCTGTCCCATAAGCAGGACGGCCAGGAGGCGCGCGACCGGATCTCGACTGCGATGTTCAAGGCCTGGTGGCGGCCCTTCAGCCATCACGGCGTCATCCATGGCGATCCGCATCTGGGGAACTACACCGTTTTTTCAGAGGGTGACACGCCGGCGGGCATCAACCTGCTCGACTATGGCTGCATCCGCATTTTCCCGCCCAGTTTCGTCGGCGGCGTGGTCGATCTCTATCGCGGCCTGCTGGAAGGCGACGCCGCCCGCGTCGTGCATGCCTATGAGACCTGGGGCTTCAAGGGGCTGACCAAGGATCTCGTCGATACCTTGAACATCTGGGCGCGTTTCATCTACGGGCCGCTGCTGGAAGACCGGACACGCCGCATCGCCGAGGATGTCAGCCCGGCCGAGTACGGCCGCAAGCAGGCCTTCCAGGTGCATCAGGCCCTGAAGCAGCGCGGGCCGGTGACCGTGCCGCGCGAATTCGTCTTCATGGACCGCGCCGCGATCGGGCTTGGCGGCGTCTTCCTGCATCTCGATGCGGAGCTGAATTTCCACAGGCTGTTCGAGGCGGAGATCGAGGAATTCGACCTGGCGCGGGTGACGGAGGTCCAGCGGGCAGCCCTCCAGCGCGCCGGGCTCCAACGGGCAGACGTGTAGTGGCGGACGCTGATGCGGGGTGCGCGGCTTTCAGCGAAGCGATCGTTCGTGACGCCTCGCGCTTGACGCAAGAGCAGGATGCGAAAAAGTGGGCACCGGTTTTTCGCATTGATCCGGCCCTCACTCTTGGATGAGAGACGGATTCAGATTTCAGCTGGGATCACTGCGTGAGCCCATCTGAAATCATCCGGCTCTAGGTGCCTGAACCGGGTCACGGGTCGGGGAATTCGAGCACGACCTTGCCGAAATGGGTGCCGCTTTCGAGGAAAGCCAGCGCTTCGGCAATGTCTGTCCAGCCAAAGCGGCGAGCGATGATGGGCGTCAGCCGGGTCGCCGAGATTGCCCGGTTCATCGCCTCGAACGACGCGCGCGAACCGACCGGGATGCCGCGGACCCGCAGCTGCCGGCGGAAGATGTCGAGCGGATTGATCGCCCCTTCGGTGCCACCGAGATATCCGATGATGCTGATCTGGCCGCCGCGCCGCGTGGCACGCAGCGATTGTGCGAAGCTCTGCGGGCCGCCGACCTCGACGACATGGTCGACACCCTGCCCTTCGGTCAGTTCGAGGACAGCTTCCGCCCAATCTGGCACGCGCTGGTAGTTGATGCCGGCGAAGGCGCCGAGCGTTCGGGCTTGGGCGAGCTTCTCGTCGCTGCTGGATGTCGCGATCACGCGCGCTCCCGCCGCAATCGCAAATTGCAGGGCAAACAGCGAGACGCCTCCCGTGCCCTGGACGAGGACGGTGTCGCCAGGTTTCAGCGCGCCCTCCGTGACGAGCGAGTGCCAGGCGGTGACGGCGGCGCAGGGCAGAGTCGCAGCCTCGGCGTGACTGAGATGGGCGGGCGCCGGCACCACGCCCTGCTCGTCGAGGCAGGCATATTCGCGCAGCATGCCGTCAAGCGGGCCGCCGAGCTGGTAGGCCGCCTGCGCCATCTCGAAGCCGCCGGCGACCCAACGCTGCCAGAAGGTCCCGCAGACGCGGTCGCCGACCTTGACCCGCGTCACGTCGCTGCCGATCGCGACAACCTCGCCGACACCATCGGAGAGCGGGACGAGAGGCGCTGGAAAGCTGGTGTGGTAGCGGCCTCCCGCGATCTCGACATCGCGGTAATTGAGTGAAGCCGCCTTGACACGAATGACGACCTGCTGTCGCGCCGGTTCGGGAATTGGCCGCTGGACGCATCGCAACCGCTCGAGACCGGTGCCGTTGTCCAAAATGATCGCTTTCATTCCGTCCTCCTTGATGAGGTCGGAGCTTGGACTTGCCGCGCCTTGATCTCAAATTCATAATAATCAGAATGATTATGCGTGTGAGGTAAGCCATGCTCGACGAGATGCGAACCTTTGTGCTGCTGGCGGAAGAGGGCTCGATTCAGAAGGTCGCGCAGCGCCTGCCTCTGACCCAACCGGCAGTGACGCGCCAGATACAGCGCCTGGAACAAGCGCTCGGCGCGGAGTTGCTCGACCGTCGGCAGAAGCCGCCGGGTCTCACGCCGGCAGGAGCGGAGGCGTTGCGGCGTTGCCGGGATATCCTCGCCGCCTATGCCGATCTGCGGCTGATGACGGCACGAGGCGAGCCGGAAGGCGTTTTGCGCCTCGGTCTGACCCATGGGCTGGCTGACCGCGATTTCGCGGCAATCGCAGCGGAGGCCGCGCGGCGTTTTCCGCGTGTGACGCTTCGGCTGACGACGGGATGGAGTGAGCCCTTGCGCGAGCAGCTGCATCGCGGGCAGCTCGACGCCGTACTCGTTCTGTCGGATCCGCAGGCCGCGGGACAAGCCGGCCTGCTTTGCGACGAGGAACTGAGAGTTGTCGCGGCGCCGGAGCGTGCCGAGACAGATCTTGCAAACGCTGCATGGATATTGAGCCCCGAGCCCTGCGATGCTCGCCGCGCCTTGGCGGCAGCGCTGAGCCGGCGCGGCTGGCAACTGCGGATCGTTGCCGAGGTACAGGATGCAACCCTGCAACTGGCGCTGGTGCGGGAAGGATTAGGCTTCGGCCTGATGCCGCAGCGGCGCCTTGGCGAAAAACCGCCGGCGGGAATCGTTGTGGTCGGCGGCGCGGAACTCACAATCAAGTTGTCGTTGGAGGTGCTGTGTTCTCCCCATCTTCGCGGCCTCACCGACGTCGTGGATTTGATCGTGGGACAATTGAAAGCAGCAGTGGAAGGGCGCTCCATCTGAACAGCTCGTAAGGCGAATTCCCGGCATCGGCTTTTATTCTGCGGCTTCGAAGCCATCGTGGCCAATGCCGTTCGAAGCTGGACCCAAGGTAAGGCTTTGGCCCGCGCTAAGCTCATTGTGTCGTCAGTTTGACCGCGGTTGTGGTCTTTCAATCGATTAGATCCGACCGTTCTCGCAATTTTATGTCGTGAAGTCCGGAAATCCGCCTAATAAACAGGCTCAATTCCGGTGACGATGCGTTGCCGACCCAACGCGGGTGCGCTACAGGGCAAGAGGATTTTCTTCAATCTCGGGAACCACCCATGGCCGATCACGGGCATCACGCCGCCGACATTCCGCAGATGGACTACGCCGAGCATGAGCGGACCTATCAGGGCTTCATGCATTTCGCCGAGGTCGGCACCGTCGCCTGCCTCGCCATCGTCGCGGCGCTGGCGGTGGGCGGCACCAAGCATGCCTGGGGCGTCGCCCTCATCGGCACTTTGCTGACGCTGGTCGGCACGGTTGTCGGGATCGCGTCGAAGTCGATTGCCTGGAAGGCTCCGGCCGTTCCCTTCGCGCTGATGATGGTCGCGCTCGTTCTCCTGTAAGATCCGCCTCCGCCAAGCCTGAAAGGCCTCGCCCTGCCATGCGCATTGCTGTGCCAGCCGAAACGCAAGGGGCGGAAACCCGCGTCGCCGTGACGCCGGAGACCGTCCGCAAGTTCATCGGCCTCGGGGCCGAAATCGTGGTCGAGAAGGGCGCCGGGCTCGCTTCCGGCATCAATGATGCGGATTACGAGGCGGCGGGCGCGAGCATCGCCAAGAACGCCAAGGATGCGCTCAAGGGCGCGGCGATCGTGCTCAAGGTGCGCCGCCCGGCCGAAAGCGAGATCGCGGGCCTGCCGTCCGGCGCGCTCGTCGTCGGCATTATGGACCCTTATGGCAACGAGGCTGCGGTCGAGTCCCTGGCCAAGGCCAAGGTCGCGGCCTTCGCGATGGAGTTCATGCCGCGCATCACCCGCGCGCAGGTCATGGACGTGCTCTCCTCGCAGGCGAACCTCGCCGGCTATCGCGCAGTGATCGACGGCGCCGCCGAATATGGCCGGGCGTTGCCGATGATGATGACGGCGGCCGGCACTGTCCCTGCTGCGCGTATCTTCATCATGGGTGTCGGCGTCGCCGGCCTGCAAGCGATCGCGACGGCGCGGCGTCTTGGCGCGATCGTGACCGCGACCGATGTGCGCCCCGCCACCAAGGAGCAGGTCGAATCGCTTGGCGCCAAGTTCCTGGCCGTCGAGGACGACGAGTTCAAGCAGGCGCAGACGGCAGGCGGCTACGCCAAGGAAATGTCTGGGGAATACCAGGCCAAGCAGGCCGAGCTGACGGCGAGCCACATCGCCAAGCAGGACATCGTCATCACCACCGCGTTGATCCCGGGGCGTCCCGCGCCGAAGCTGATCTCCAAGGCGATGGTCGAGAGCATGAAGGCCGGTTCCGTGATCGTCGATCTCGCGGTCGAGCGCGGTGGCAATTGCGAACTCGCCAAGCCCGGCGAAATCGCGGTCACGCCCAATGGCGTCAAGATCGTCGGCCATCTCAACGTGCCCGGCCGTTTGGCCGCGACCTCGTCGCAGCTCTACGCCAAGAACCTCTTCGCCTTCGTCGAGACGCTGATCGACAAGAGCGCGAAGACGCTCGCCGTGAACTGGGACGACGAATTGGTGAAGGCGACCGCCCTGACCAAGGACGGCGCGGTGATCCATCCGAATTTTGTGCCGAAGGCCTGAGCGAAAGCTGGGGGGAGTCCGACACCATGGCTAATCCGACACCCGAACAAGCACTCGAACAGGCCCGCTCCGCCGCCGCGCTGGCGAAGCAGGCGGCCGAGCTCGCCGAGAAATACGCCGAGCAGGCCGCCGCAGCGGCAAGCGTCGCGACAGGCGTCGACCCGACGGTGTTTCGCCTCGCGATCTTCGTGCTCGCCGTCTTCGTCGGCTATTACGTGGTCTGGTCGGTGACGCCGGCGCTGCACACGCCGCTGATGTCGGTCACCAATGCGATCTCCTCGGTCATCGTCGTCGGCGCGCTGCTTGCGGTCGGCGTCCAGGCCGCTCCGGCGCTGGGCGACGGTCCGGTCTGGGCCAAGCTCTTCGGCTTCGTGGCGCTGATCCTGGCTTCAGTGAACATCTTCGGCGGCTTCCTCGTCACCGAGCGCATGCTTTCGATGTACAAGAAGAAGGGCTGAGCGCCGATGGCCGCCAATCTCTCCGCCCTGCTTTACGTCGTCTCCGGCGTCCTGTTCATCATGGCCCTGCGGGGCCTGTCGCACCCGACCACGTCCCGCCAGGGCAATTTCTACGGCATGGTCGGGATGGGCATCGCCATCCTGACGACCGTGGTGTTCTTCCCGCCGTCGGGCTTCTCCGGCTGGTTCCTGGTCGTGCTGGGCATCGCCATCGGCGGCGGCATCGGCGCCTATATGGCCCGGCGCGTGCAGATGACGCAGATGCCGCAGCTCGTGGCCTTCTTCCACTCGCTGGTGGGCCTTGCGGCGGTGCTGGTCGCTGCGGCTGCACTCTATGCGCCGGGCGCCTTCGGCATCGGCCAGGTCGGCCATATCCATGGCGGCAGCCTGTTCGAGATGGGGCTCGGCGTCGCCATCGGCGCGATCACCTTCACCGGCTCGATCATCGCCTTCCTCAAGCTCGACGGGCGCATGAGCGGCAAGCCGATCATGCTGCCGCAGCGCCATGGCATCAATATCGGGCTCGGCGTCGCGCTCGTCGTGCTGCTGCTGGTCCTGATCAAGACCGAGAGCCATGTCGTGTTCTGGCTGATCGTGCTGGTCTCGTTTGCGCTCGGCGTGCTCCTGATCATCCCGATCGGTGGCGCGGACATGCCCGTCGTCGTCTCGATGCTGAACTCCTATTCCGGCTGGGCTGCTGCAGGCATCGGCTTCACGCTCGGCAACATGGCGCTGATCATCACCGGCGCGCTGGTCGGTTCGTCCGGCGCGATTCTGTCCTACATCATGTGCAAGGCGATGAACCGGAGCTTCATCTCCGTCATCCTCGGCGGTTTCGGTGGCGACGATGCCGCGGCGGGCGCGGCCGGGGCGGTCGAAGCGCGGCCGGTCAAGCAGGGCTCTGCCGATGACGCCGCCTACATCATGAAGAACGCCGCCAAGGTCATCATCGTGCCGGGCTACGGCATGGCGGTGGCTCAGGCCCAGCATACGCTGCGCGAGATGGCCGATCTGCTGAAGAAGGAGGGCGTCGAGGTGAAGTACGCCATCCATCCGGTGGCGGGCCGCATGCCTGGCCATATGAACGTGCTGCTGGCCGAAGCCAATGTGCCCTATGACGAGGTCTTCGAGCTCGAGGACATCAACTCGGAATTCGGCCAGGCCGACGTCGCCTTCGTCATCGGCGCCAATGACGTCACCAACCCCGCCGCCAAGACCGACAAGTCCTCGCCGATCTACGGCATGCCGATCCTCGACGTCGAGAAGGCCAAGACCGTGCTCTTCATCAAGCGCGGCATGGCGGCTGGCTATGCCGGTGTCGAGAACGAGCTGTTCTTCAGGCCCAACACGATGATGCTGTTCGGCGATGCCAAGAAGGTCACCGACGATATCGTCAAGGCGATGGCGCACTGACGCAGTCGCGCGGGCATCACAATGCTGCAAAGGGCCGGCGTCATGCCGGCCCTTTTCGTATGGAGTTCTTCTTTCGATGGGGATCTTGCCGTGACACTCTCCATCCGCCCGATGCTGGCGAGCGACAGGCCCGCCGTGCTGGCGCTGCTGCTTGAACTGACGGCGCATGAGGCGATGTTGAGCGCGGAGCGCGCGACTGGGCCCGTTGCCGCCGCTGCCTGCCTCGCCGACGATGCGGAAAAGGCCGCCGAGTATGGCGGTGCCCAGATCGTCGTCCAGCAGGGCGATGAGGTCGTCGGTTATCTGGCGCTGCGGCTCGGGCGCATCGGCCCCTTCATGCACGAGCATTTGCGCGACCACGTCTATATCGAGAACGTCGTGGTCGCCGCCGCTTGCCGGGGAACCGGGATCGGGCAGCTTCTGCTGGCGGAGGCGGAGCGCTTCGCCCGCGAGGCTGGCTGCAAGGTGCTCCATCTGAGCGTCCTGGAGGGCAATGACGTGGCGTTGACCGCCTATCGCCGCGCCGGTTTCGGCAATTTCGCGCTGGAAATGGCCAAGGTTCTCGATTGAACGTCGCGAGACCGCCATGGTGGCGGGAGAGGATGATCGGCATGAAACTGCTCGGCCGCCTCCTGCTCGTCGCCTGCGCCCTCTATTTCGCCGGGCTGGCCGTCCTCTTCGTCAGGCAGCGCGACCTGATGTATCCGCGCAATCCGGCGCGTGCCGATATCGCTTCGGCGAACCTGCCGGGTGTGATGGAGGTTCCGCTGACGACGGCTGATGGCGAGCGGCTGGTGGCCTGGCTCGTGCCGCCACGCGCAGGCAAGCCAGTGCTGCTGTTCTTCCACGGCAATGCCGGCAATTTCGATAGATCCATCCGCCAGGCCCGTTTCCGGGCGCTGACGGAGGACGGCACCGGCCTCTTCGCTGTCAATTATCGCGGCTATGGCGGCTCGACCGGCAGCCCGACGGAGGAAGGCATCCATCTCGATGCCCGCGCCGCCTATGGCGAGGCGGTGGAGCGCTTCGGCGCAGCGCGGCTGGTCGGCTATGGCGAATCGCTGGGCACCGGCGTCGTGCTGCAACTGGCGGCGGAGGTCCCGCTCTCGGCGGTCATCCTGGAGGCGCCCTATCTCTCGACGGCCGCGGTGGCGCAGGAGATTTACCCTTACGCGCCAATCCGACTCGTGATGCTGGATCAGTTCCGCTCAGAGGCGGTGATCGGGCGGGTGCGTGCGCCGCTGCTTGTGCTGCATGGCGAGCGCGACGGCGTGATCCCGTTCAGGCAGGGGCAGGCGCTTTACGAGATGGCGAACCCGCTCAAGCGCTTCATCCGCTTTCCGGCTGGCCACCATGAAGATCTGCCGGCCCGGGGCTCGGTGCCCGAGGTCAGGCGCTTCCTCGCGGATGTGGCGAGCGGTGCTCTGGCAGGCGCTGAGAGCCGCACGGTCGAATAGGGAGCAGCTCAGCTCCGGAATAGGCCGCCGCCCAGCCCGCCGCCGCCCAGGCGCGACTGGCCGGCGCGGGCGGTTGTGTTGTTGCCGTCGAGGCTCAGCGCGCGCTGATAGCTCTCGCTCGCCTCCGCCTTCTTGCCAAGCTTCTCATAGGCGAGCCCGCGCCCGGCCCAGGCCTCGGCGTTACGGTTGTCGACATTGAGCGAGGCGGTGAAGTCCTCGAGCGCGGCGTCATATTTGCCGACCGCGATCAGGCTCTGGCCGCGCGCCGTGTAGGGCGGGGCGTTGTAGGGGTTACGGTCAATCACCGAATCGAAATCGGAGATCGCGTGCTGATGCTGGCCTTCCTTCTGGTAGACCAGCCCGCGGGCATGGAAGGCCTCGGCGGATTCAGGGTTCAGGCGGATCGCGGTGTTGAGATCGGCCAGCGCCTGCTGGCTGTTGCCTTGCAGGCGCAGCAGATTGGCGCGCCCGACATAGGCCGGTCCGTAATTCGGGTTGGCGGTGGTGGCGCGGTTGAAATCGGCGAGGGCGGCATCGTTGCGCCCGCTCTGGCGCAGGGCCAAGGCGCGATTGGTGTAGGCGGAGGCGAGATTCGGATCGATCTGCACCGCCTTGGTGAAGTCGGAGATCGCGTCCGAGAATCGGCCGACCCGGGCATAGGCCGCGCCGCGCGTGTTGTAGGCGTTGGGGTCGTTCGGGTTGCGGGAGATGACCTCGCTCAGCGAGCCGATGTTCACGCTCGCATCGGCGGACGAGTTGGTGTCGATCTCCGCCACCGCCGGCTGGGAGCCGAGACTGGAGACGGTATCGCAGCCCGCCAGCGCCAAGGTGATGCCCGCTGCGGCCAGCCAGTTCCTGCCGCGATCCATGCTTTGCTTCATCGGTCCTGGTTTCCGTGCCTTGCCTGTCGCACGCGGCAGGCTTGCCGTTCGCGACCTGATTGCGCCCCCCAACCGACAGCGCGCTGCGAAAGAAACAACGCCTGCATTGTGCCAAGACTTGGTTAACGGCGCTCGAAAAGCAACAGCGCCCGGAGCGGGCTCCAGGCGCAGTTGGGATCTAGTCGATCTTCCCTGACGGCGACCGGTGCCGCCGCACGAAGGAAAATCAGGGGCGCTTGGGCTTCACCGGCGCGGGCAGGAGGCCTTCGCGCTGCAGCTTCTTGCGCATCAGCTTGCGGGCGCGACGCACGGCTTCCGCCTTTTCGCGCGCCTTCTTCTCGGAAGGCTTCTCGTAATGGCCGCGAAGCTTCATCTCGCGGAAAACGCCTTCGCGCTGAAGCTTCTTCTTGAGAGCGCGGAGAGCCTGATCGACATTGTTGTCGCGAACGAGAACCTGCACGTGAGTGTCCGTCTTTAGCGGGTTGGTCTAAAAAGTCGGGCGAGCGGGCCTGCCAGGCAGGTCGCTCGAAGGATCGTGCGGATAACAGAAATCAATCCGGCTGTCCACGCCGCGATGCAGCGAAAATGCGCGAAAAATCGGGTTTCGCGCGCCTTTGCGTTCTGGAACCGGATGATTTCAGCTGGGATCACAGAGTGATCCCAGCTGAAATCTGAAGCCGTCTCTCATCTAAGAGTGAGAGCAGGATGCGAAAAACCGGTGCCCGCTTTTTCGCATCCTGCTCTGGATCAGGTTTTTTCGGGCGTGACCCGCGTGACATGGCCCATCTTGCGGCCCGGACGGGCGTCGCGCTTGCCGTAGAGATGCAGATGCGCGCCGGGCTCGGCCAGGAGGTCGCGCCAGCGCAAGGCCGCAACGCCGATGAGATTCTCCATCTCGACACGGCCGCGCCGCGCCGCCGAGCCGAGCGGGAAGCCGCAGACGGCGCGGACATGCTGGTGGAACTGGGAGGTCTGTGCGCCCTCGCTGGTCCAATGCCCGGAATTATGCACACGCGGCGCGATCTCGTTGACGATCACGCGCTCGGCCGGACCTTCGCCGACCACGAACATCTCGACCGCGAAGACGCCGATATAGCCGAGCGCGTCGCCGATCCGCCGTGCGGCAGCGATGGCGGCCTCGCCCGTCTTCTGTGACAGCTGCGCCGGCACGCGGGTGAAGGCGAGGATATGGTCGCGATGCTCGTTCTCGCAGACGTCGAAGGCGGCGAATGCGCCGTCGGCGCCGCGCGCCGCGACGACCGACACCTCGCGCGTGAAGGGCACGAAGCCTTCCAGGATCGCGGAGAAATGGCCGATCGCCTCATAGGCTTCGGCGAGGTCGCTTCCGGCGGCGATCTTGACCTGGCCCTTGCCATCATAGCCGAAGCGCCGCGTCTTCAGGATGCTGGGGCGGCCGAGATCGGCGACGGCGGCCTCGAGATCAGCCAGCGAATCGACGGCGCGGAATGGGGCTACGGCCAAGCCCAGCTCGGCGACGAAGCTTTTCTCGCTGAGCCGGTCCTGCGTTACCGCGAGCGCGCGCGCTCCGGGGTGCAGCGGCGTGCGCGCTGCCAGGAAGGCTGCGGTCGCGGCCGGCACGTTCTCGAATTCATAGGTCACGACGTCGACTGCATCGGCGAAGCGCGCCAGCGCCGCTTCATCCTCATAGTCGCCGACGGTATGGCGGGCCGCCACGTCGAAAGCCGGGCTGTCGGGCTCCGGCGCGAAGATATGGGCGCGAATGCCGAGATCGGCGGCGGCGAGCGCGAGCATGCGGGCGAGCTGGCCGCCGCCCAGGATGCCGAGCATGGCGCCAGGGGCAAGGCCGCTGGAATCGGGCGTGCTCATTTTTCGTCCTTCGCGGGGCGTGTCTCGTCCTTCACCGGATGTTCGGCGATCGCGGCGCTCTGGCGGGCGCGGTAGGCGTCGAGACGCTTGGCCAGCGCCTCGTCGCTGAGCGCCAGCACGGCAGCGGCGAGGAGAGCGGCGTTGACCGCGCCGGCGCGGCCGATGGCGAGCGTGCCGACCGGGATGCCGGCCGGCATCTGCACGATCGAGAGCAGGCTGTCCTGACCCGACAACGCCTTCGATTCGACCGGGACGCCGAAGACGGGCAGGGGGGTCAAGGAGGCGGTCATGCCTGGCAGATGAGCTGCGCCGCCGGCGCCTGCGATCACCACTTTGAAGCCTTCGGCCTTGGCGCCGCGGGCGAAGGTGAACATCCGGTCGGGCGTGCGATGGGCGGAGACGATGCGCGCATCATAGCCGATGGCGAGCGCGTCCAGCGTCTCGGCGGCATGGCGCATCGTCGCCCAGTCGGACTGGCTGCCCATGATGATGGCGACGGCGGGGCTGGTCTGGGCCATGAAACGGATCGCTTCCGGAGCTTCGCGGCAGAAAGAGCCTGATGTTACCCGAAAACCGGGATCCGCTTTTCGCTAGGGCGGACCTTCGGCTCGGCATCCTGCTCCGAGGACAAGGAAGCGCGCGATCTAGACCACGCAACGCTGCGGAAGCAAGCGGCGAATCGCCGTTATCCTTGCTCAGGCGATGATATCGGGGGTCAAAGCGTCCTCGATCTGGGCGATGCGGTCCTTCAGATAGAGCTTGCGCTTCTTCAGGCGTTGCACCTGGATCTGGTTGACCGCGCCGACCCGCTCCAACGCGTCGATGGCGCTGTCGAGGTCGCGATGCTCCTCGCGCAGCCGTGCCAGTTCCGTCGTGAAAGCCTCGACCTCGTCAGGGCTGAGCTCGAATCCCATGAATCCATCTCGTGATCGCCGCAATCGGGCGCGACTATGCTGAGACGCCGCACGCGCCGCAAGAGCGCGGAGCCTGCGGCGGAGGCAGGAGCGCATCATATTCGCGCCTTCCGAGACATAGGCCGTTCACGATCACAGAATCTCATGGTGCGGCGCGAGATTGCCCCGCAGACGTGAAGCCGGCTCTGTGTCAGACTGTCTCGTCAACCGCTCATCAGGAGGATCCAGATGTCGCTGCAGACCCATCTCGTCGAGCTCGAACGGAAGCATCGTCAACTCGAAGAAGCCATCGCACAGGCTGTATCGAGCCCGTCCTCGGACGATCTCAGTGTGGTCGAGTTGAAGCGCAAGAAGCTGATGCTGAAGGAAGAGATCGAGCGGGTACGGCAGACGATGCCGGACCGAACTCTGCATTGAGGGCCTAAGGCGGGCCATTAGCGACCCGTTCTGGAGATTCTATTTCACGAGATCAGCCGGCCCCGCAAGGGGCCGGTTTTTCATTGGCGAAACCCGGTGGAGGCAGGCCCTCCCGCACTCCGCCGGCGGAGATTCGGCGCCATGTCGGGAGGGCCGGAACTTCTTTCTGCGTCGGATGTTGAAGGGGGCGTGCGGAAGCGAGGGAGGCTGTCTTGGGTATCGTCTGGACCATCATCGTCGGTTTCATCGCCGGCATCGTCGCGAAATTCATCATGCCGGGCCCGAACGAGCCTTCGGGCTTCGTGCTGACCACGATCCTCGGAATCATAGGGGCTTTTGTCGCGACCTATCTCGGCCAGTCGCTCGGCTGGTACGCGCCAGGCCAGGGGGCGGGGCTGATCGGCGCAATTGTCGGCGCGATCGTCGTGCTTCTCGTCTGGGGCATGATCAGCGGCCGCAATCGCGCCGTCTGATCGTAGCGATCTCATCCCGAAACAGGAGTTAGTGCCGTGAGTGATGACAACAGCAGCAGCGGCTTTCCGTCGATGACCGCACTTCTTGGACTTCTTGCCGTCGCCGGCTACCAGAACCGCGACAAGATCGCCGAATGGCTCGGCGGGCGAGGCCAGCCTGATGCCGGGCAGGTCGCCGGGCAAGTCTCTGCGCCGCAGCCGGGGCAGGCTGGAGCTGCGCCCCAGGGGAATGGCGGCCTTTTCGGCAGTCTCGGCGGCCTGCTGGGCGCCGGCGGGGCCGGGGCCGTGCTCAATAGCGGGCTTGGCGAGCTCGTCGACCGCTTCAAACAGGCGGGGCAGGGCGACAAGGCGGATTCCTGGGTGCAGCCGGGCCCCAACAAGGCGGTCGCGCCGGGCGATCTGGAGCAGGCTCTCGGGCCGGAGGCTCTCGACGCGATCGCGCGTCAGACCGGGCTGTCGCGCGCGGAACTGCTGGAACGGCTCGCGCGCGTGCTGCCGGAGGCGGTCGATCGTTACACACCCGACGGCAGCCTCAGCCGCTCCCCAGCTTAAAACGCCATCGATCGAGGCGGGTGCCACTTGGCGGCAAGGATTCTCCGCCTACTGCTCTGGCGCGGCTTGCGCCCGTTCGGCTGCTTCCGGCCGAACGGAGGGCTTGGCTGTAGCCTTGCCGAGAGGCGGCGCAGGGTCAGAGCGCGCGCGCCATTTCGCGCAGCTTGAACTTCTGGATCTTGCCCGTCGAGGTCTTGGGCACCTCGATGAAGACCACGGAGCGTGGGCATTTGAACGAGGCGAGCAGGCCTTTGCACCAGGCGATGATCTCGGCCTCGGTCACACTCTGTCCCGGCTTGAGTTCGACGAAGGCGCAAGGGGTCTCGCCCCATTTCTCATCGGGCCTGGCCACCACAGCGGCCGTCTGCACGGCCGGGTGCTTGTAGAGCGCATCCTCGACCTCGATCGAGGAGATATTCTCGCCGCCCGAGATGATGATGTCCTTGGAGCGGTCCTTGAGCTGAATATAGCCGTCGGCATAGCGCACGCCGAGATCGCCAGTGTGAAACCAGCCGCCTTCGAATGCCGCCTTGGTCGCCTTCGGGTTCTTGAGATAGCCCTTCATCACGACATTGCCGCGCATCATGACCTCGCCGAGCGTCGTGCCGTCATGGGGCATGGGCTCCATCGTCTCGGGATCGCGCACGTCGAGGCCTTCCAGTGCCGGGTAACGTACGCCCTGACGCGCCTTCAGCGTCGCCTGGTCGGCGGCCGGCAATGCGTCCCAATCCCGGTTCCATTCGTTGACGACCGCCGGGCCGTAGCATTCGGTCAGGCCGTAGAGATGGGTGACCTCGAAACCGGCCTGCTTCATCGCGCCGAGCACGGCTTCCGGGGGCGGGGCCGCAGCGGTGAAGAAGGCGACCTTTTGCGAGAAGTTGCGCTGCTCCTCCGGCCGGGCATTGAGCAGCGTCGACATCACGATCGGCGCGCCGCAGAGATGGGTGACGTGGTGGTCGGCGAGCGCGTCATACATCGCCTTGGCGCGGACCTGGCGCAGGCAGACATGGGTGCCGGCCAGGATCGAGATCGTCCAGGGAAAGCACCAGCCATTGCAGTGGAACATCGGCAGCGTCCAGAGATAGACCGGGTGCCTGCCCATGCTGCCGGTGATGACATTCGAGGTGGCGAGCAGGCTCGCGCCGCGATGATGGTAGACCACGCCCTTGGGGTCGCCGGTAGTGCCGGAGGTGTAGTTCAGCGCGATCGCGTCCCACTCGTCTGATGGCATCGCCCAGGCGAAATCGGCGTCGCCGGTTGCGAGGAAGTCCTCGTACTCGACCGTCCCGACACGCTCGCCGGGCCCGTCGTAGACCGGGTCGTCATAATCGATGACCAGCGGTTTTACCGTGCACAGCGCCAGCGCCTCTTTGATCGTCCTGGAGAATTCGCGGTCGGCGATCACGACCTTGGCCTCGCCATGGTCGAGCGAGAAGGCGATGATCGCGGCGTCGAGCCTTGTGTTCAGCGTGTTCAGCACGGCGCCACACATCGGCACGCCGTAATGGCATTCGAGCATGGCAGGCGTGTTGGGCAGCATGGCTGCGACGGTGTCGTTCTTGCCGATGCCGTGCTTCTGCAGCGCCGAGGCGAGGCGGCGCGAGCGGGCGTAGAACTCGGCGTAGGTCCGGCGCAGCGGGCCGTGGATGATGGCAACATGATCGGGGAAGACGCTCGCGGCGCGCTCCAGGAAGGGCAACGGCGTCAGCGGCTGGAAATTCGCCGGGTTGCGATCGAGGTCGGTGTCATAGGCGCTGATGGTCATGGTGGTGTCGTCTCCCTCGGCCGTGCGACAGCCTTAGCCTCTGCGGGCCTTGCGGGTAATCCATCCCTTTTTCCGAGAAGGCGCAATCGATGCCGGGCCTCAACCCAGCAGATGCAGCCCGCGCACGCCGTCGAAGACGAGCTTGCCCCCGACCGCCAGCAGCAGCCAGTAGATGATCGTGTAGAAGCGCTCGGCCGGGACGCGGCGCACCAGCCAGACGCCGGCGATAGTCGAGACGATCGCGACCGGAAACAGCGCAACCGAGGCGGTGAGGTTCGCCGTGGTGAACTGCCCGAGCGCGAGATAGGGGCCGAGCTTGATCAGGTTGAGCATGGCGAAGAAGATCGCGCCCGTGCCGACGAAGACGGCAGGGGCCAGGCGCTGCGGCATGACGTAGATCTGGAAGGGCGGGCCGCCGGCATGGGCGATCATGCTGGCAAAGCCGCAGAGCGCGCCCCAGAACGAGCCGGCGCCGTAGCTCGCCTGCGTCACCGGCGCTGCCGCCTTGCCGTCGCTCAGCATGCGGCGCAGCGCAAAACCCATCGAGATCAGCCCGATCGCGAGCCCCACTGCCGCGTCCGAAACCTTCGCCGCCAGCAGATAGCCGGCGAGGATGCCAAGCAGCGCGCCGGGCAGCAGCGTCGCGAGATTGCTCCGGTCGAATTCGCGGCGATAGGACCAGACCGTCACGACATCCTGCGAGATCAGCAGCGGCAACATGATCGCCGCCGCCTGGACCGGCGAGACGACGAGCGCCATCAGTGGCAGCGAAAGCAGGCCTAGCCCCGAGAAGCCGCCTTTCGACAGGCCCATCAGAATGACGGCGGGCACCATGGCGGCGAAGAAGGCGGGGTCGAGGATCATGGAGTCGGCATGGTTGCGTCACAGCGACGCAAGGACGGCTGAAAGGCCTCCATGCTGGGCGAAAGTCGCACGGCCCTGCGCTTGCGCCGGAAGGGGCGAATGCTCACGATCCCGCGCAAAATGAGCCTCCGCCGCTGTCGGTTGATCTGCGGGTGTAGGCCAGAACAGGGCGAAGAGGATACGCGTTCCATGAATGCCCCGCATGCAAGCGGCTACGCCGAAACCTATGCGCGCTGGCAGGCCGATCCGGAAGGATTCTGGGCGCAGGCCGCTCAGGCCGTCGACTGGATCAAGCCGCCCAAGGCGATTTTTGACGCGACGCAGGGAGCCTATGGCCGCTGGTTCCCCGATGCGACCTGCAACACCTGCTTCAACGCGCTCGACCGCCATGTCCGCGACGGCCGGGGCGAGCAGGCGGCGCTGATCTACGACAGCCCGGTCACCGGCGCGAAGGCGAGCTACACCTACGCGCAGGTGCTCGACGAGGTCGCGACGCTTGCCGCCGTCCTGCAGGATCTCGGCGTCGGCAAGGGTGACCGCGTCATCCTCTACATGCCGATGATCCCGGAGGCGGCTTTCGCGATGCTCGCCTGTGCGCGGATCGGGGCGGTGCATTCTGTGGTGTTCGGTGGTTTCGCGGCCAAGGAACTGGCGACGCGCATCGATGACGCCACGCCCAAGCTCATCCTGACCGCAACCTGCGGCATCGAGCCGAGCCGCGTCGTCGAATACAAGCCGCTGCTCGATGCGGCGATCGATCTGGCGCAGCACAAGCCGGAGACCTGCCTCGTATTGCAGCGGCCGCAAGCCGACGCCTCGATGCATGTCACCCGCGATAGGAACTGGCGCACGCTGACTGCGGCCGCCAAGGCTGCGGGCCGCAAGGCGGATTGCGTCGAGGTTGCCGCGACCGACCCACTCTATGTGCTCTACACTTCGGGCACGACGGGCCGCCCCAAGGGCGTGGTGCGCGACAATGGCGGCCATATGGTCGCGTTGAAATGGACGATGGACAATCTCTACGATGTGAAGCCCGGCGAGGTGATGTTCACCGCATCCGATGTCGGCTGGGTCGTCGGTCATAGCTACATCGTCTACGGGCCGCTGCTGCAGGGCGCGACGACTGTTCTCTACGAAGGCAAGCCGGTCGGCACGCCCGATCCCGGTGCGTTCTGGCGGGTCATCGCCGAGCACAAGGCGGTGGCCCTTTTCACTGCGCCCACCGCCTTCCGGGCGATCCGTAAGGAGGATCCGCAGGCGAAACATCTTGCCGACTACGATTTGTCGCATTTCCGGGCGTTGTTCCTGGCCGGCGAGCGGGCCGATCCCGATACGCTGAAATGGGCCGAGGAGGTGCTGAAGGTGCCGGTGATCGACCATTGGTGGCAGACCGAGACCGGCTCCTGCATCGTCGGCAATCCGATCGGGCTCGAATTGCTGCCGGTCAAGCCCGGCTCGCCGACCGTGCCGCTGCCGGGTTACGATGTGCAATGCCTCGACGAAGGCGGCCGGCCCGCGCCAGCCGGGACGATGGGAGCGATCGTGGTCAAGCTGCCGCTGCCTCCCGGCGCCCTGCCGACGCTGTGGCAGGATGACGAGCGCTTCAGGGAAGGCTACCTTGCGGCCTTCCCCGGCTACTACAACACGTCGGATGCCGGCTTCATCGATGCCGACGGCTATGTCTTCATCATGGGCCGCACCGACGACATCATCAATGTCGCCGGCCACCGGCTCTCAACCGGTGGCATGGAGGAGGTGCTGGCCTCGCATCCGGCCGTGGCGGAATGCGCCGTGGTCGGTATCAGGGACGCCCTCAAGGGCGAGCAGCCCTGCGGTTTCGTCGTGCTGAAATCCGGCGTGACCCAAAGCCCGGCCGAGATTGAGCGGGAGCTGGTGGCGCTGGTGCGCGACAGGATCGGCCCGGTAGCGGCTTTCAAGCTGGCCTTGACGGTGAACCGGTTGCCGAAGACGCGCTCGGGCAAGATCCTCCGCGCCACGATGAAGAAGATCGCCGATGGCGAGGACTATGCGATGCCTGCGACGATCGAGGATCCCGCCGTGCTGAGCGAAATCGGGGTAGCGCTGAAGGGCAGGGGGCTGGGGTAAGGGCGTGTCATTCCGGGGCGCGCCGAAGGCGCGAACCCGGAATGACGGTCAGAACCCGATCGTCGCGCCATTCCAGTTCAGCAGCCGCTCTGGCCACTCCAGCCGCATCAGGTCCTCGCCGATGATCAGCGGGCCGGCATAGCCTGCCTGCCTGACCTCGCGGGCGAGCGCGGCGGTGTCGGCGGCGGGCGGCACGAGATGGGTCAGCGCCAGCGCTCTTGCGCCGGAACGCTGTGCCAGCCCCGCCACCACCTCCGGCGTCATGTGGTAGCTCTGGACCGAGGCGACGGTCTCGGCGGAACGGACGCCTGCGACGACCGGCATCTGGCTTGAGATGAAGACCTCGCAGACGAGCAGGTCGCAGCCCTGTGCCGCCCGCTCCAGCGACGGCGTCAGCCGCGTGTCGCCGGAGAAGACGATGCGGCTATCGCCATGGGAAAAGGACAGCCCGAAGGCCGGCTCGACCGGCTTGTGATCGACGAGGAAGGCCTCGATCGCGAGGTCACCGAGGCCCGATACGATCCCCTCGTGCAGCTCCTCGAAGATGACCTCCAGCCCGGTGGCGTCAGGGCGTTTCTCGAAGGCAATGCGCAGGGCGCGTTCGCGGGCGAAGGCCCCGTATTGCCCGCGCATATTGGCGAGCGCCGGGGCCGGGGCCATGACGCGCCAGGGCTTGCTACGGCCCTGATGCCAGGAGGAGACGACGAGCTGGTAGAAATCGACCAGATGGTCGGAGTGCTCATGGGTGACGATGAGCAGGTCGATATCGGCGCCCTGGTGACCGGCGGCGACGAGGCGCTGGCTGACGCCCGAGCCGCAATCGACCAGCACTTTGCACCCCACTGCCTGGATCAGATGCGAGGGGCCGGCGCGGCGCAGGCTGACTGGCGGTGCACCGGTGCCGAGGAAGGTGAAAGCTAGCGTGTCATCCATCATGGCGCGAGGCTGTCAGGCGGCGAGCATCTTCGCAAGTCGGGCGACGCGTAGGCGATATAGTCGAGACCACGCAGGCGCTGGCCCGCCTCACTGCCCGCTTCAAAATGGAAGGCGGGCCAATCCCCATTGCAAGGGGAGTGGCCCGCCAGGTCGCTTAAGCCTAGGAAACGCCAGGAGAAGCTCAGTCTTCCTCGTCTTCCTCGGCCGGGCGCTTGAGCTGCTTCAGCTTGGAGAAGACCGAATCGACGTCGATGGCCTCTTCTTCCTGACGCTTCGGCTTGCCCATATCGGCGAAGGTCTGGTTGAGCGCGGGCGCTGGCGCGGTCGTCTCCTCGGCGGGGAGCAGAGTCGAGCCGATTTCGGCGATCGCGGCAGGACGGTCCTTGGCGGCGCGGCCGACCTCGAAATCGAGATCGATCTGCGAGCACAGGCCGAGGCTGACCGGATCGATCGGCGACAGGGTCTGGGCGTTCCAGTGGGTGCGGTCGCGAATCTGGGCGATGGTCGACTTGGTCGTGCCGATCAGGCGGATGATCTGCGCGTCCTTGAGCTCGGGGTGGTTGCGTAGCAGCCAGAGGATCGCGTTGGGGCGGTCCTGGCGCTTGGAGACCGGGGTGTAGCGCGGCCCCTTGGACTTCTTCATCTCCGGCACCTTGACCCTGCGCTCGGCGAGCTTGAGGTGGTGGCTCGGGTTCTTGGCGGCGCGCTCGAGCTCTTCGCGGGTGAGCTGGCCCGAGGTGATCGGGTCGAGGCCCTTGATGCCGGCGGCGACTTCGCCATCAGCGATGCCGCGCACTTCGAGCGGGTGGAGTTTGCAGAACTCGGCGATCTGCTCGAAGGTCAGGGAGGTGTTCTCGACGAGCCAGACCGCGGTGGCCTTCGGCATCAGCGGGGGTTGTGACACGGGACGTCTCCTGAATCTCGAAAGCCGGTCTCAGACCGGGTCAGCGTCGCGGACAATAGCTCTCATGCGCAGACCGGCCTCCTCGGCCGGCCATCCAAATCATCGACGATGAACAGGATGGCGCGGCTTATAGGCAAAGCCGGGGCGGGTGTCCATGAAAAGCGTGAGCCGACCCGTCATTGCTTTGCCGTGCTCGCAATGACGATAGGCCTCACATCGTCAGCACGATCTTGCCGATATGGGCATTGCTTTCCATCAGCGCGTGGCCGGCGGCGGCGTCAGTGAGCGGGAAGGTCGCGTGGATCACCGGCTTGCAGCGCCCGGCCTCGATCAGCGGCCAGACCTTGGCCTCGAGTTCGGCGGCGATCCCGGCCTTCTCGGCGATGGTGCGCGGTCGCAGCGTCGAGCCGGTATGGGTCAGGCGCTTCATCATCAGCCTGCGGTAGTCGACCTCCGCTTTCGGACCGTTGAGGAAGGCGATCTGGACGATGCGGCCGCTCTCGGCCGCGGCGTCGTAATTGCGGTTGATATAGTCGCCGCCGACCATGTCGAGGATGAGATCGACGCCGCGCCCGCCGGTTGCCTCCTTGGCGGCCGCGACGAAATCCTGCTCGCGGTAATTGATCGCATGGTCGGCGCCGAGGTCGCGGCAGGCCTGGCATTTCTCCGCTGAGCCCGCGGTCGCCAGCACCTTCGCGCCAAAGGCCTTGGCGAGCTGGATTGCGGTGGTGCCGATGCCCGATGTGCCGCCATGGACCATGAAGCTCTCGCCGGCTTGCAGGCGGCCGCGCTGGAAGACGTTGGTCCAGACGGTGAAATAGGTCTCAGGGATGGCGGCCGCCTCGATCAGCGAGAGCCCGGCCGGCACGGGCAGCGCGTTGCTTTCGTGGACCACGGCATACTCGGCATAGCCGCCGCCGGCGACGAGCCCGCAGACCTTGTCGCCGAGCTTGAAGCGGCTGGCGCCCTCGCCGAGCGCGACGACCGTGCCGGCGATCTCAAGGCCGGGAATATCCGAGGCGCCGGGTGGTGGCGCGTATCCGCCCAATCGCTGGAGCACGTCGGGACGGTTGATGCCGGCGGCGGCGACCGCGACCAGCACCTCGCCGCGTCCCGGCTGCGGCACGGGCCGCTTCCAGGCCTGGAGAACCTCGGGGCCTCCTGGAGCCTCGAAGCCGATTGCGGTCATCGTCTGGGGCAAGGCGGTCATCGGGTTCCGGTCCTGTACGAAAGAGCTGAAGCGGGGGGCTGTGCGGGAGGTGTCGGCCCGCGCATCGGGCGAGAGTGAAGTTGCGGGCGCGTAGTGCTTTGATCTTGCATCGGCTTGTCCCGAAAACCGGTTCCCACTTTTCGGACCGATGCACTACTCTGCGCCGCCATCGAGTTGTCGAATGTGAGGCCGCCATGTCGATCTTTCCAGAGGATGACCGTCCGAAGCTGAAATCCGTGCATGAAATAGGGCAGGATCTCTCGATGCTGTCGCTGGCCGAGATCGACCAGCGCGTCGAGGCGCTGAAGGCCGAGATCGAGCGGCTGGCCGAGGCCCGGGCCAAGAAGGACGCTTCGCGTTCGGCGGCCGACGCCTTCTTTCGCAAACCGGATTGAGCCAGCCTTCTGCCCTTGCGTCATTAAGGGTCTCTTAACGATTCCAAAGTATGAATCGCATTGTCCAGTTTGTCTGGATGTCGAGTGGCTCCTGCCCACTCTGTTTGACGCCTCCCTGTTGACCTTCGAGCCGCCCCAGGGCGGCTCTTTTTTCGGTTGCATTACCTCGTTAAGGTTAACCCAATCTTACCGCAGCCCTGATCGCGCTTCGGCGTTATCCTTGCGGTGTTGTCGGCCTGAAGCGTTGCCGCGTCCCTGACGCGAACGCTGTTGTGCCGAAGGGGGACACCGCGATGAACGATGTGCTGATGCTGGAGCCGCAGGTTGACGATGGCGCGATCTCCTTTGCGCGCGGCTTCGTCAAATCCGACGCCTTCATGCTGCTGTTTCGCGAGGGCATGGGGCTGGTCGAGCAGACGGCATCCTATCTCGACGGCGACGGGCGGGCCGAGTCGGCGGCCCTGCCGCGCGATGTCGCGCTGACCTACGCCACCGAGAGCATGCGCCTGACGACGCGATTGATGCAAATCGCCTCCTGGCTGCTGGTCCAGCGCGCCGTCGCCGAAGGCGAGATGACGGCCGAGCAGGCCCGCGCCGAGAACAACAAGGTCAGGATGTCCGACGCCGCGGGGCAGCCCGCCCATGACGAGGTGGCTCGCCTGCCGCAGGCGCTGCGCGATCTGATGGCGCATTCGGTCCGCCTGCAGGAGCGCATCCGCCATCTCGAAGGCCAGATGTCGGGCACCGGCCTTGCCCGCGAGCAGGCCAATCCGGTGCAGGACCAGCTCGCCAACCTGCAGGCGCGGCTGGGTCTTGGCCGCTAGAGCAGGATGCGAAAAAGTGGGCACCGGTTTTTCGCATTGATCCTGCTCTCGCTCTTAGATGAGAGACGGATTCAGATTTCAGGCGGGATCACTTGGTGATCCCGCCTGAAATCATCCGGCTCTTGGCCATCTCGCAGGCGCGACCAATCGCCGCCGAAACGTAAAAAGGCCCGGCCGATTTGGCCGGGCCTTTTTGATTTAAATCAGGGGCGACCGTAGCCGATCGCCGCTAAATCACTTCTTGCCGAGAGCGCCGAACGCGCCAAAGCGGGAATTGAAGCGCGAAACACGGCCGCCGCGGTCGAGCATGTGCTGCGTGCCGCCGGTCCAGGCCGGGTGGGTCGTCGGATCGATGTCGAGATTGAGGGTGTCCCCCTCCTTGCCGAGCGTCGAACGGGTGAAGTATTCCGTGCCATTGGTCATAACGACCTTGATGGTGTGGTAGTCGGGATGGATGCCGGTCTTCATGGCGAAATCCTCAATCGATAAAAACGGGCCTGCCTCGATCAGCGGGCATGGATAGTCGGCCCGTCGAATAATTTCGTATGAGCCTGTCTGTGAAGTCGCCAGCGCCATAGCGCAGGCGGGCCGGCAGTGCAAGCATGACAGGACAAAGACGCGTGGCCGAAGCCAATAAAGACGATACCAAACCGAGGCTCGATTTCCGCTCGCTGTCCTCGTTCTGGCCTTATGCGCTGGCCCAGAAGGGTCGGATCGCGCTCGCCCTGCTGGCGCTGGTCGTGGCTTCAGCCGCGACGCTGGTTCTGCCGCTGGCCGTGCGCCGCGTCATCGATGTCGGTTTTTCCGGCGGCGAGCAGCGAATGGCCAACAGCTATTTCCTCGTTCTCGTCGGCATCGTCGCAATCCTGGCGCTGGCGAGTTCGGCGCGCTTCTACCTCGTCATGACGGTGGGCGAACGCATCGTCGCCGATCTGCGCTCGGACGTCTTCGCGCATCTGACCAAGCTCGAGCCGGCCTTCTTCGATTCGAGCCGGGCGGGCGACCTCGTCTCGCGGCTCACCGCCGATACGACGCAGATCAAGTCGACTTTCGGTTCCACGGCCTCGATCGCGCTGCGCAACGGCATCATGGTCATCGGCGCGCTCGGCCTGATGATCTTCACCAGCCCGCAGCTCTCGGCCATCGTCATTGCCGCGATCCCGGTCATCGTCCTGCCGCTGGTGTTGTCGGGCCGCTCGGTGCGCCGGCGCGCGCGGGCGGCGCAGGACCGGCTCGCCGACGCCTCGGCCTTCGCCTCGGAAGCGGTCGGTGCGATCCGTACCATGCAATCCTTCGGGGCCTCGCAGCAGACGGCGGCGCGTTTCGCCGCGGCCTCGGACGATGCCTTCGGCGCCTCGCGCTCGGCCACTGCCTCGCGCGCGCTGCTCTCGGGCGTCGCGATCTTCCTGGTCAGCGCCAGCGTCGTCTGGGTCTTGTGGACCGGCGCAACCGAGGTGTTCGAAGGCCGCATGACCGGCGGGCGGCTGTCGCAGTTCATCCTCTATGCGGTGATGGCGGCAAGCTCGCTCGGCCAGCTCTCGGAGGTCTATGGCGAGATCTCGGCTGCTGCCGGCTCCGCTGGGCGCCTCGGCGAAATCCTGGCGATGCAACCCGCCATCGCCGCCCCGCCGAATCCGCGGCCGATGCCGCTGCCTTCGCGTGGCGAACTCTCCTTCGAGCAGGTCTCCTTTGCCTATCCCGGTCGCAGCCTGTCCGCGTTGCACGGGCTCAGCTTCAAGGTCCGGCCCGGTGAGCGCGTCGCGCTGGTGGGACCTTCAGGGGCGGGCAAGAGCACGGTGCTGCAATTGGCGCTGCGCTTCTACGATCCCGCCAGCGGCCGCGTCGTCGTCGATGGCGTCACCGGGCCGGAGGCCGATCCCGAGGATTGGCGCCAGCGCTTCGCATTGGTGCCGCAGGAGCCGACGGTGTTCGGCGTCTCCGTTGCCGACAACATCGCCTATGGCCGGCCCGAGGCCAGCCGCACCGAGGTCGAGAATGCAGCGCGGCTTGCCGCCGCAGACGGCTTCATCCGCAGCCTGCCGCAGGGCTACGACACCATCGTCGGCGAACGCGGCGTCACGCTTTCGGGAGGCCAGCGCCAGCGCCTGGCGATCGCGCGTGCGGTGCTGAAGGACGCGCCGATCCTGCTGCTCGACGAGGCGACGAGCGCGCTCGATTCCGAGAGCGAGCGGGCCGTGCAGGATGCGCTCGATCGATTGATGCAGGGCCGCACCACCCTGGTCGTCGCCCATCGCCTCGCCACCATCCTCTCGGCCGACCGCATCCTGGTGATGGATGAGGGACGCGTCGTGGAGGACGGGACCCATGCCGAACTCAAGGCGCGCGGCGGGCTCTATGCGCGGCTGGCGGCGCTGCAGTTCGGGCTGGAGGCGGCGTAAAGGCGCTTCCTCCCGTCGTTGCGAGCACCCGGGTCTTGCCTTCGGCAAGCCCGAGTACAGGCTCCGCGAAGCAATCCAGTGTCGTAGAGCGCTATGCCCCCTGGATTGCTTCCTCGGCTTCGCCTCCTCGCAATGACGGAAAGCGCCTCAACCCTCCGCGCCGTGCGTGCGCGGATAGGCGTTGCGCTCCGGTGGCGTCCACCCGGTGAGCAGCGCGGGCTCGGTCGCGAAGATCTCGACCTTGAGCGGGTAGCAGGCGGCCGCGTCGCTTGAATGGCTCGCGCTGCAATCGCCACCGGGGCAAGCCGAGAGCGCGCCGATGAGGTCGATCTCGGCGAAGAACTCGATGTAGTCGCCCGGGCGGACCGGGCTCGCCTTCATGAAATACTGGTGCGTGTCGCGGGTGAAGCCTGTGCACATGAAAACGTTGAGCACGTCGTGGACGTGCTGCTCGACCTCGCGCGCCGGGACGCCCTTGGCGGCGCCGAGCGCGCGGGCGAGGTTCGAATGGCAGCAATGATGATAGTCGCCGCCGCTCAGGAGCCGGTTGGTGTAGGGGTCGCAGCGCGTGCCGATGACATCGTGGATGCCGCCGCCATCTTCGTCCCAGCCATACCAGCCGAGCGTATCATGCGTGATCGTCGCCATCGGCCGCAATGAGGGCAGGGTGCTCCAGAGCCGGTTGCCTGTGCCGAGATGGGTTGCGTGCAGGGCCCGCGTCTTGCCGCTGAAGAAGCGCTCGGAGAGATCGTCGGTGTTCCAGAGATTGAGGTCGCCGACCTGCGGGCCCTCGATGCTGGTGATGCGGAAGAAATGGCCCTTGGGCACGTGGAAGGCGCGCCCGTCGCGGGGTGGGACGATGACCTCGTCGAGCTTGGTCAGGCTTTGGCGCGCCGCCTGCAGCATCGCCATGTCGACGCTGGGCAAGGTCGCGTTGGGATAGACCACCACGGCGGGCTTGCTGCGCCGCTCGGCGGCATCGGCCGGGGCTGCTGTCGTCACTGCGTCCTGCATGGTCCCAATCCGTGAAGGTGGCATGTTTCGTCTCTACCTGCGTCAAGCTGTTTCGGCGAAGGCCCGGATCGTCATGGCGGCCGCGCCGACCGCCTTGATCGGAACGGCGAAGAAGCGAAAGCCCGATGTCGGCAAGTGATCGAGATTGCGCAGATTCTCGACGATGAGGATATCCTGGCCGAGCAGGATCGAATGGGCCGGCCGCGCCGGATCGTGACGGGTATCGACATTGGTCGTGTCGACCCCGAGCAGGCGCGCGCCGCGGGTGCGAAGCGCCTCGATCACATCCGCGTCGATGAAGGGATAGTCGTCATAGGCCGGCTTTCCCCAATGGGCGTCCCAGCCGAAGCGGATCAGCACGGCGAGGCCCGAGAGGTCGGCGGGCAGGTCGATGCGGCTAAGCCCGATGCGCTCGCCGGGGCGCGCGGCGGCGACGCTGAGGCACAGCCCTGGCAGGACGAGCTCGTCGAGGCTCAACGCCGCGATGTCGCGGCGCTCCTTCCAGCGGTGCCGCGGCGCGTCGAGATAGGTGCCGATCGAGGTCTGGAAAAATACCTCGGTGATCTCGAAACTGGCCTTGCCCTCATAGAACGGCGCGGAGGCCTCATGCGTCACGAAGGGCCTGATCGCGGCGGTGAACTGCTTGACCTCGCCGTCGCGCCGCAGCGAGAAGCCGGGCATGCCGTCGGTAAAGTCATGGCTGAGGTCGACGAGAGGCATCGCGGCAGGATTCCGGATTCGGGGAAGGCCAAGTAAGGCTGATCGGAATGCCAGCGCAATCTTCGATTTCTTGCGCCAAGGGCAAGTATGACTTAGCCTCGACGGCATGAGATATCCTCCCCTTGGCGGCTTGCGCGCCTTCGAGGCGGCGGCCCGCCATGAAAGCTTCGCGGCTGCCGCCGCCGAGCTGAACCTGACGGCGGCTGCCGTCAGCCAGCATGTGCGTGCGCTTGAGCTGTGGCTGGGCGTCCCGCTGTTCCTGCGTCATCCGCGCGGCGTGGCGCCGACGGCTGCCGGGAGGGATTTCGGCGCGGCCGTCTCGCATGGGCTGACGCATATCGCGCTCGCGGCAGGGCAGATCGCCGCGAAGACGCGCCGGACCCTGGTCAGCCTGGCCTGCCTGCCCTCGGTTACGACACGCTGGCTGATTCCGCGCCTGCCGCTGTTCCGGGCAACCCATCCGGAGATCCAGCTCAATCTGGTCTATGCGCTCGATGCGCGCAGTCCGGCCCAGGCCGGCGTCGACCTGCTGATCCAGCATGGACCCCGGCCTGGTGCAGGCGCGACCGCGATCCTCAGCGCTGCCACGCGCCCGACCTGCTCACCCGAATTCCTGGCCCGGCACGGGCCTTTCGCGGCTGCGCGCGACCTGTTGGCCGCCGAGTTGCTCCATGACGAGACCCAGTCTGCCTGGGGGCGCTGGTTCGCCGCCGCCGGGCTGAACGCCCCGATCGGGGGCGGGCCGATCTTTGCTGACTTCAACCTCCTGGTCGCCTCGGTCATCGCCGGGCAGGGCGTCGGGTTGTGCCCGACCTCGCTCATCGCCGATGAACTCCAGCGCGGTAGCCTGACGACGCTGTTCGAGCAGCCCTCCGACGAGGACAAGCAGTACTGGCTACTGGAGGCGGGCGGCCTGTCGCGTGAGGCGGCGATCCTGCGCGACTGGCTCGTTGCCATGAGCCGGGGCTGAGATCCCGCTGCTAGAGCGCTTTCGAGCGAAGTGGATACCGGTTCGCGTGAAGAAAGCGCGTTAAAACAATGATCTAGAGCAATTGAACGATCCAACTGGATCGGAAATTGCTCTAGTCGCATGTCCCGATCAGGACACTACCTCGGTGGAAGCGCCGCATAATAGGCAGCGAGCGCTGCGATCTCGTCGAGCGACATGGCACGGGCCATGAAGCGCATCTCCTTGTGGGCGCGCTTGCCCGAGCGGAAGGCCAGCATCTGGTTGGCGAGATAACGTTCGTTCTGACCGGCGAGATGCGGCACTTCGCTGTCGCGCGCGATCCCGTCCAGGCCATGGCAAGCGGCGCAGCCCTCGACTGAGGAGGCACGGGGCTCGGCGCAAACGGGCGAGGCCGCGAGCACCAATGCCAGCGCGAGCCAGAACGCCCCAGTCGGCCGCCGGTTCAGAATAGGCATCGGATCGGCCCCTTCAGTCTTCGCGAGCCATCACTGCGTCATCAGCCATATGGCTGCACGAGGCACAAAGAAGGGGGCTATTTCGTTGAGCCGAAGTCAATGGGACATCAGCACCGGTACCGTCATCGCCTCTAGGATCGAGCGGCTTACGCCGCCCAGGATCGCCTCGCGCAGGCGCGAATGGCCATAGGCGCCCATGACCAGCAGGCCGGAGCCATTGTCGGCCACATGCGAGAGCAAGGTATTGGCGACAGAGATCTCGCTGTGAAAAGCCCGGTATTCGGCCTCGATGCCGTGGCGCAGGAGATGGCGGGTGATCGCCTTGCCATCGCTGTCTTCGGCCGTGCGGGACACGTTCACCACCTCGACCTTGTTCGCCATGCACAGCAGCGGCAGGGAATCGGCCATGGCGCGCGCGGCAGCGACGCTGCCGTCCCAGGCCACGGTCACAAGGTCGAGCCGCAAGGCGGAGGGGCCGATATAGGGCACGATCAGGATAGGACGGCCCGTCTTGAGCAGCAGACCTTCCAGATAGAGATCCGAGGGCTTGGGCTTGCCCGGTTCCTGCTGCTCAATAACGGTCAGATCGGAGCGGCGAACCGCTGCGTACAGGATATCGTGGCCGGCGCCATTCGGGTTGCAGACAAGGGCGTCGTCGAGCGGAACCTGGGCAGCTGCTGCATCCTGCTTGAACCTGGCGGCCGTGCCCTGAGCCGCCTGAATTGCGCTTTCCTGCTCGGCGACGGCCAGATCATAGCGGACCTCGGAATAGGCGGCTGCGTTGAAGGGCCCCTCCGCTGCGACCGAGACCGCGGTGATCACGGCGCGCAGCTCCTTGGCGAGCGCGAGCGCGAACGGAACCGCCCGCCGACCGGTCTCGTCCAAAACGACAACGATATCCTTGATCATGGCCGATGCCTCTGCCGCTATGCTGGATCAACGGCAGGCATTTTCAGCCGATCCGCGGCCTGCGCCTTGATGCAGCGCAAAGTCGCGGCGACCGAGGACGCGCGAGCGGGGTCAGCGCTCGGTGATCTTGAACTCGATGCGCCGGTTGCGGCGCCAGGCCTCGTCGTTGTTGGCGACGTCGAGCGGCTGGAATTCGCCGAAGCCGGTCGCGGCGATGCGGTCGTTGGGGAGGCCGCGCGTAATCAGGTACTCGACCACCGCCACCGCGCGCGCGGTCGAGAGGCTCCAGTTCGAAGGGAATAGGGCTGAGCGGATCGGACGGTTGTCGGTATGGCCGTCGACGCGCAGGATCCAAGGAATATCCGGGGGCATCTCGCGGCCGAGATCGACTAGGATCGCGGCGAGCTTGTCGAGTTCGCCGCGACCTTCCGGCTTCAGCACAGCCTGGCCGGCGTCGAAGAAGACCTCGGACTGGAAGACGAAGCGGTCGCCGACGACGCGGATGTCGGGCCGCGTGCCGAGCACCTGGCGCAGGCGGCCGAAGAAGTCGGAGCGGTAGCGCGCCAGTTCCTGCACGCGCTGGGCCAGCGCCACGTTCAGCCTGGAGCCGAGCTCGGAGATGCGCGCCTGCGATTCCTTGTCCTTGGTCTCGGAGGCGTTGAGCGCCTGCTCCAGCGCCGCGAGTTGGCGGCGCATCGCCAGGATCTGCTGGTTGACCAGATCGACCGTCGCCTGGGCGCGGGCCGAGAGCTGCTTCTCGCTCTCGAGCGCCTTCTGGGTCTCGGAGAGCTGGGCCGGCGCGTCGCTGGCTTGCGCATCGAGCAGGCCCTGGACACGGCTGCGCTCGCCCTGCTCGCGCGTGAGTGTCGACTGCAACAGGGTCAGGTTTTCCTGCGCCTGCCGGTTCGAGGAGCGCTCCAGCGCGAGCAAATCGGTCAGTTCCGAGATCTGGCGGTTGAGGCGGTCGAGCGCGGTGTCCTTGCCGGTCAACTCCTGCGACAGGAAGAACTGACCGAGCACGAAGACCGAGAGCAGGAAGACGATGCCGATCAGCATCGTCGAGAGCGCATCGACGAAGCCGGGCCAGAAATTGATCTCGTCACGGCGGTGGGAGCGGGAAAGGGCCATGCTTAGCGGCTCCTGCGGATCAGGGCGTTGTTCCGAGCGTGTCGTGTCTGCGCGCTCATGGCTCCGTGACGTGGTCTGCGGTCAATCTCTCGATCAGGCGCTTCATGTCCTTCTCGCGCGAGGCCTGCGCCTCGACCCAGTCGCGAATGAGCTGCTGCTCCGCGCGCATATGCTGGACGAGACCCTGGATGCCCTCGGCGAGGTTGGAGAGCGCCTGGGTCGCGGCGCGGTTGTTGGCTCCGCTCTCGGCCATGGCCGCGCTGAGCTTGTCGAAGCGGTCGTTCAGCGCGTCGCCCGTGAAGGGCTGGGAGGCGGTGATCGAAGTGGCGCTGGCTGTGCGCGTGCCGAGCCAGCTCTCGATCTCGTTGCGGAAGCGGCGCTGGGCCTGGGCGACCTGCAATTCCAGGAAGCCGAGGATCAGCGAGCCGGCGATGCCGAAGAGCGAGGAGGAGAAGGACAGGCCCATGCCGGCGAGCGGGGCGGCGAGGCCGGCCTTGAGCTCGTCGAAGAGCACGCCGGCTTCCGCGCCGGTGCGCAGCGACTTGATGACGGAGCCGACGGAGGAGACCGTGTCGAGCAAGCCCCAGAAGGTGCCGAGCAGGCCGAGGAAGACGAGCAGCCCGGCGAGATAGCGCAAGACCTCGCGGCCGTCATCGAGCCTGACCGCGATCGATTCCAGAACGGTCGAGGCCTGGGCAGGGGCGAGGCTGCCGCGATCGAGTTGAGGCAGCACGCCGCTGAGCGGGGCGATGACCTGATGACGCTTGACCTCCGCCTGCAGCGGCGCGGCGGCGAGGCGGGTGGCGGCGCGGGCCTCGCTATAGAGGCGCCAGAGCTCGCGCAGCGCGATCAGCACGCCGACGAAGAGCGAGCCGAGGATCAGGCCGTTCAGGCCGGGATTGGTCATGAAGGCGGTGGCGAGACCGCCTTGCAGGATGTAGCCGAGGAAGCCGATCAGCGCGAGGAACAGGAGCGCGCGGACGACATAGCGCAACGGACGCGAAAAGCGGGTCTCCTCCCGCATCGTTGCGACCGTGATCTTCTCGGCCGCTATGCCCTCATCCGCCATGCTTCGTCTTCCGTTCAGGTCTTGCCGCCTGCGGGACTGTCGCCTCCAGCGCCGCCGGGATCAAGCGTGAAAGAGCAAAGATATATGTCAGCCTGCCGACTTGAGCGCCGCGCGCAGTGACTGTTCACCGACTTCATTGCCGCAGATGATGTCTTTGGCACTGGTCGGCTGCTTGCCGTCGAGCGTGCCGAAGGTGCCGCCGGCCTCACGGATCATCACGGCACCGGCCGCGAAATCCCAGGTGTTGAGGCCGCGTTCCCAATAGGCGTCCATGCGGCCTGCCGCGACATAGGCGATGTCGAGCGCGGCCGAGCCCATGCGCCGGACATTGGCGAAGCGCGTCATCACCGCGCCCAGCTCATGCAGGAAGAGCGGGTGCCCGCCCTTGCCGATATGGGGCACGCCCATGCCGATCAGCATCTCGGCGGGCTCGCGGCGGCCCGAGACGCGCATGCGGCGGTTGTTGACATAGGCGCCCTTGCCCTTCTCGGCGATGAAGAGTTCGTCCTTGGCGGCGTCATAGACCACTCCGGCGATGAACTGGTTGTCGCGCTCGAGCGCGACCGAGATGTTCCAGTGCGGGATGCCGCGCAGGAAGTTGTGGGTGCCGTCGAGCGGGTCGATGTGCCAGCGGTTGCTCTCGTCGGTGCCCTGGACGACGCCGCTCTCCTCCATGACAAAGCCGTAGCCGGGGCGGGCCTTCTCCAGCGCGGCGCGGATGATCTCCTCGGCTTTGGTGTCGGCCTTGGAGACGAAATCGCCGGGGCCCTTGGCGAGCACCTGCAAATTCTCGATTTCGCCGAAATCGCGCTTCAGCGAGCGGGACGCCTTCATCACGGCGTCCGTCATCACGGTCATCAGGGGGGAGCGGATCATCGATACCTCAGGGTGCAGCAGCCGAACGGCGGCGTCGTGACGCCGGTCAAGATGTAAAAGAGCTGGCCGGAACGTCCCGAGCCCTCATCCCGAGGAGCAGCATAGCGGCTCCTCGGGATGAGGGCTGAAGATGTCAGCCTCGAAGTTCAGCCGGTCACTTGCTCGTCTGGCCGGGCGACGTCAAGGCCGCGCCTTCGATCCGGGTCGCGGCGAGCGCCGCGGCGCGGCCCTGCTGCTCGGGATTGAGGCGGTCGAAAAGCTGGTCGAGACCGGCATCGTCCAGCCCCCGGGCGCGGGCGGCGAGGTGCCAGGCGGCGGCCTCGATCGAGTCGGGCGCGATGCCGCGGCCGGACTGGTAGAGCCGCGCCAGCCGGTTCTGGGCGATCGGGTTGCCCTGGTTCGCGGCGCGCAGGAAGAGCCTGGCGGCGGCGGTCTCGTCCTTGGCGACGCCGGTGCCGTTGAACAGCATGATCGCGTATTCGACCTCGCCGGGCACATTGCCGACCTGGGATGCCTTGGCCATCCATTCGGCGGCCTTGGTCTCGCTCTGGGGCAGGCCGCGTCCCTGCTTGGAGAGGATGCCGAGCGCCATGAGCGCGTCGCCGATACCGGCGTTCGCTGCGATCTCCAGGCAAGCGATGGCGCGCTTGTCGTCCTCTTCTTTACCCGTCGCGAGCAGAGCGAGGGCGAGGTTGTAATTGGCGGCGGGGTGGCCGGCGGCGGCCGCCTTGCGCAGCAGCGTGCCGGCGCGTTCGGGATCGCGCTTGCCGCTGCGCTCGTCGAGGAGGGCGGATGCGAGTGCATAAGCCGCGTTGATGTCGCCGCGCGCGGCTGCGCGGTCATACCATTCGGTTGCGATCTTCTGGCTTTCGGGCACGCCGAGCCCCAGGCGATAGATCTCGCCGAGCAGGGTCATGGCGGCGGCGTCGTTATTGTCGGCCTCGACGCGCTTCAGCGCCTCGTCCAGGGCGCGGCGGTAATGGCCGGCCTGATAGGCGCCGTAAGCCAGATCGGGCTCGGCGGCGCTGGCTGCGGCCGTCGTTCCCAGGAGCATGCCGGCGAGCACGAGGCCGCGGCAGGTCCGGTTCATCGCGCGGCCTTTCGGGCGGCGTGGGCCGCGATGGCGACATTGGCCTGCGTCACCAGCGCGCGAATGTCGCAGGCTTCGTCGAAGGCCCAGGCGCCGAGCGCGACGAATTCCGCTCCGGTCTCGACCAGAGCTGCAATCGATTCGGCGTCCGGTGCATAGGCGACGCAGGGCGTCTCGAAGATCTCGGCCCACCAGGAGGCGCGCTCGATCACCGCGGCCAAGGGCGGCAATGAGCCGTCCGGGCGCGGCTCGCCAAACATCACATAGTCGACGCCCGCCTCGCCGATATCCATGGCGTCGTGGCGCGCGCGCAAGGAGCCTGCGCCGATGATACGCTCGTTCTTCAGGCTGGAGCGCGCCTCGGCGACGGCTTCCGGCCCGTTGGTGAGGTGGACGCCGTCGGCACCGCCGCGCGTGGCGACAAGAGCGGGGGCCTCGACGATGAGCGCGACATTGGCCGACTGGACGGGGCCGACGAGGCGTTTGACGCGCTCGATCTTGCTGCGTTCGTCGCCCTCGGAGAGGCGCAGCAGCACGGCCGCGACGTCGCCGCCGGCGAAGGCCTGCATCAGGCGGAAGGCCATCGCCTCGGCGTCCGCGACAAGCGGGGTGACGAGCATCAGGCGGGTGGGTGTGGGTGCGTTGGTCATGATCGTGCGCGCAAACGGCCCATGAGTGCGTCCAATGTCAAGACACCAAGCCCGATGACGAGACTCCAGAAGGCCGAGCCGACGCCAAACAGCGAGAGGCTCGAGGCCGCGACAGCGAAGGCGAGGACGGCGGCGAAGCGCTCCTTATCGGAGGACATGGCCTGTCCGAGCGCGCCGGTGAGCGAGCCGACGAGGCCCAGCCCCGCGACGGCAATGATCAGCGCCTTGGGCATGGCGATGATGAAGGCAAGCAGGAGGCCGGCGCAGGCCGCGATGGCCAGCCAGAGGAAACCGTAGACGACGCCGGCCTTCCAGCGCTGGGCGGGGTCGGGATGAGTGTCGGGGCCAGTGCAGATCGAGGCGCTGATCGCAGCCATGTTGACCATATGGGCGCCGAACGGGGCGGTGAGGAAGGAGGCCAGGCCGGTGACGAAGAGGCTCGCCGTCGTCGGCGGCTGATAGCCCGCCGCGCGCAGGACGGCGAAGCCGGGCAGGTTCTGGGCCGCCATGGTGACGAGATAGAGCGGGACGCCGACGCCGAGCATGGCGGCAATATCGAAGCGCGGCGTGACGAATTCGAGGCCGCTCAACGACAAAGGCCCGGCGGGCCAACTGGCAAGGCCGCCCAGGAAGCTCAGGACGAGGCCGGCGCCCAGCGCCGCGATGACGCCGAGGAACGGGTTGATCAACCGCGCCAGCAGGAAGACCGCGAGCAGGGGCAGCACGAGCGCGGGGCTCAGCCGCATCTCGTCGAACACCGCGACGACGAAGCGGAAGATCACGCCGGCAAGCATGGCCGCCGCGATCGGCATCGGAATGCGCTCGATCAGGGCGCCGAGCGGCCGGAACGCCGCGGTCAGCATCATCAACAGCGCCGCCAGCAGGAAGGCCCCGATGGCGGTCGCGAGGTCGAGCCCGCTCGTCGCCGCGATCAGGGCTGCGCCGGGCGTCGACCAGGCGCAGATGATCGGGAGCTTGTGGCGCCAGGACAGCCAGATGCTGGCGAGGCCCTTGGCGATGGCGAGGCCGGCGATCCAGGACACGGTCTGGGCCGGCGTCGCGCCCACGGCCTGGGCAGCGGCAAGCACCACGGCGACGGCCGCCGCGAAACCGACGAAGGCCGCGACCAGCGCGGAGAAGACGATCGACATGGGCGCTCTTGCGACGCTCTCGCGAAAGGGCGACGACGCGCCCGGGGCGTCCCTTCAATCAGAAAAGCCGGAGCGTCGGAAGCCTTGCGACATCCTGCGGCCATGAAGTGCGCGCGGACCGGAGCCTTTCTGGCGCGGGCTCCTCAGGATGAGGCCCGATCAAAATTCCTGCTGATGCTCAATCGTCTTGATGCTCAGTCGTCCTGGCTCATGACCAGATGGTACACGCGGCCCTTGAACAGCGGCATGATCGTGCCGAGCTCACGCCGCACCTCCTGCCGGATCTCGCTCGCCAGCGCCTGATGCATCGCCTCCAGGCTGTCGAAATGGAGGTCGAAGACGACATAGACCGGCGGCGCGCCGGCTTCCTGCTCGGCCGCCCAGCGCAGCTTGAGGTCGCGGATGCCGGGATAGCGTCGGATCGCCGGCAGCACGGTTTCGCGCATCTGACGGTCGAAATGGGCGCGGTCGATTTCGGGCACCTCGCCCTCGAGAACGGCTGAGCGAATGATCATCGGGACTTCTCCTCGGAGGTGTCCAGGCCGATCTGCAACAGGCGCACGACGCTGGTCTGGGTGGCGTGGAGATGGGCGTCGAGCAGGGCGCAGGCGCGCTCCACCTCTCGCGCCAGCACAGCTTCCATAATGGCGGCGTGCTCGCTGTTGACGTCGCGGACCTCGGCCGGCGCTTCCCGATGATGCAACAGGCGGATCTTGCGATAGCGCTCGGAATGGTCGGCGAGCGTGCCCCAGAAGCGCAGCAGCCAGTCCGAACCGCAGGCGGCGACCAGGGCAGCATGGAAGCGCCGGTGACGGTCCTCCCACAAGGTCGCCGCTTCGCGGTCCTCCTGCGAGGCTGGCAGCGGGGTGCGCGAGAGCATGTGCATGGCCGCGACGATCTCGGCCTCCCAGGCGGCGTCGCCGAGTGTCATCGCCTTGGTCAGGCAGAGCCGCTCGATTTCGCGGCGCGTCGCCATCAGATCGGTGAAGGCGCTGAGCGAGGTCTCGGTGACGCGCGAGCCGCGATGCGTCTCGGCCGCGACGAGCCCCTCGGTCGAGAGCCGCATCAGAGCCTCGCGGATCGGCGTCAGGCCGAGCTGGAAGCGGTCCTGCAGGTCGTTGGCGCGCAGGCGCTCGCCCGGCATCAGGTCGCCATGCAGGATCTCGCCGCGCAGGCGCTGATAGGCTCGCTCGGCTTGAGAGCGGCTCTCCGTCAGGGTGTCCATCGCCACCGCACATTTCATGTTGACTCGCAGATTTTATAAAATCATCCTGATCTCATAGCAAGACGGCTTTGAGTGGAGATGACGGCGATGGCGCATGCCGGATGGGCTCTGACGACGGTCGAGGTGGCGAGTGGGCCCGTTGCCTGCCTCGAGGTGGAGGGCAAGCTCTATGCTCTGGAGTCGTCGCTGGCGCGGGTCGGGTTTCCCGGTCAGGCCAGCGTCATCGGCCTGTTCGCGGACTGGGGGCGTGCCGAAGGGGCTCTTGCGATAGCCGCCGCCGAGGTCGATCCGGCCGATCTGGTCACGGCCTCGCGCCGTCTCGCACCGCTGCTTTACCCCGGTAAGATCCTCTGCGCCGGCGCGAATTATTTCGACCATCTCGCCGAGATGGGCATGCCCGGCGCCAAGAAGGAGGAACAGCGGCTGTTCTTCTTCATGAAGCCGCCGCGCAACGCGGTCGTCGGCGAGGGTGCGACGGTGCGCATGCCGATCGGCACCGAGAAATTCGATTGGGAGATCGAGCTCGCCGCCGTGATCGGCAAGACGGCGCGCAATGTCTCCGTCGAAACCGCGCTGTCGCATGTGGCGGGCTATACGGTCGCGATCGACTTCTCCGCCCGCGACCACAACCGCGCGCCGGAAACCTTCTACAAGCTCGACTGGGTGGCGGGTAAGGCCAACGACACCTGCTGCCCGCTCGGCCCGCGCTTCGTGCCGGCCTCGGCTATCGCCGATCCGCAGAATCTCGGCTTGAAGCTCGCGGTCAATGGCGAGGTGAAGCAGGATGGCCGCTCCAGCGACATGATCTTCTCGCTCGCCGAACAGATCGCGACGGCGTCGCGGATCATGACGCTCGACCCCGGCGACCTGATCCTGACAGGGACGCCCGCCGGCGTCGGCGTGCCCAAGGGCACCTTCCTCTCCATCGGCGACACGGTCGATGCCGAGATCGAGGGCGTCGGTAAGCTCAGCGTCGTCATCCAGGCGGCGGCCTGAGATGGCGGCCGCGCCCGTCGCATTCGTGACAGGCGGCGCGTCCGGCATCGGGCGCGCGACGGTCTTGCGGCTGATCGCCGATGGCTTCCATGTCGTCGCGGCCGATCGCGATGCGGAGAAACTGGCGGAGTTGGGCGCGCAGGATCGGACCGGACGGCTTGAAACCTGCGTGCTCGATGTCTGCGACCGGCCGGCGGTGGCGGCGGCGATTGCGAGGCCCGCCTCGCTCGACGCGCTGATTTGTGTTGCCGGAGCCTATCAGCCGCGCGCCTTCGACGAGATCAGCGATGCGGATTTCCGCATGATGCTGGATGTGAATCTGCTCGGCGTCTTCATCGCTGCGCAGGAGGCCGCGCGCCGGATGCCGGCGGGGGCGCGCATCGTGACGGTGTCGTCGCGGGCCGCCATCGGCGGTACGAACTTCGCCCATTACGTCGCCTCGAAAGCCGGCGTGATCGGCCTGACCCGCGCCATGGCGATGGAGCTGCGGCCGCGCCAGATCGCGGTGAACTCGGTCGCCCCGGGCTTTACCGACACGCCGATGACGCGGGCCATGCCGGCCGACCAGTACGCCAGGGCCCAGGCGCTGGAGCCGAGCGGGCAGGCGGCCGCTCCCGACGACATTGCCGGGGCAATCGCCTTCCTGGCTTCGCCGGCGACGAAATTCATCACCGGTCAGACCTTGTTCGTGGATGGCGGCAAGTCCCTGGGCGGTCTTGGCTTGTGAATTTGGGCCTGTGAATCCGGGTCTGTGAACGAGACGTCCTGATCGCAACGCATAATGAGGGGAAAACAACGATGACGACGCGGCGTGGGATCATCAAAGGCGCACTGGCTGGTGCGCTCATCGGCTATGCGGGACGGGGCGCGGCGCAGGCATCCATGCAGATCCGCATCTCGACGGCGGCCCCGCCGAGCGATTTCCTGGCCAAGGCGCTCGATGCGCTGAAGGCCGAGATCGACGGCGCCTCCGCTGGCTTGAACGTCAGCGTCCACACCGCCTCGACCCTGTTCAAGCAGGGCACCGAGGTGCAGGCGCTGCAGCGCGGCAATCTCGAAATGAGCACGATGACCACCTTCGAGGTGGCCCAGCAGGTGCCCGAGCTCGGCTTCTTCAACCGCGGCTATCTGTTCAAGGACCATGCCCATCTGCGCCGCGTCTTCGACGGGGCGATGGGCGAGGAATACCGCAAGGTCGTCTCGGAGAAGATGGGCATCGAGATCCTCGCGACGCATTATCTCGGCACGCGGCAGGTCTCCCTGCGCACGAAGCGCAATGTGAAGGGGCCGGCGGACCTCGCTGGGACCAAGCTGCGCATGCCGGCGGGACCGGAATGGCTGCTGCTCGGCCGGACGCTGGGGGTGAGCCCGCTGCCGCTCGGCATGCCCGAGGTCTATCTCGCGCTCAAGACGGGTACGGTCGACGGTCAGGAAAACCCGCTCTCGATCTTCAACGCCGCAAAACTCTACGAGGTGAGCGAGCAGGTCGTGCTGACCTCGCATATGCTGCAGCCGGTGTTCTTCGCCATTGCCAAGCCGGTCTGGGCCAAGCTCTCGGCGGCGCAGCAAGCGGCCCTGCAGGCTGCTGCGCGCAAGGCCGCCAAGGCGGGCGATGATGGCCGCCTCGCCGATGAGGCCAGCATCATCGATGCGCTCAAGGGCCGGGGCCTGAGCGTGGATGCGATCGATCTCGCGCTGTTCCGCGAGGGGGCCGACAAGGCCTATTCCGGGGCCGACGCGACCAAGGCCTGGGACATGGCCTGGCTCAAGCGCGTCACCGAGGCCTGAGGCGCCATGCAGACGGGCGTGGCGGTGGAGACGCAAGGCGAGAGCACAACCGGCTGGGGCGCGCGGCTGCGCCGCTTCGCGACCGCTGTCCCGGCGCTGATGTTCGCGCTCGTCTTCCTGATCTTCAACTACAAGATCATCACTCGCTATCTCGAACATGACGAGGCGGCCTGGGCCGACGAGGTCTCGGTGATCCTGTTCATCTGGATCATCTTCTGGGCCAACGCCTTCGTCGTGCGCGACAAGGAGCAGATCACCTTCGATCTGGTCTATCGCCCGCTGCCGGAGCGCTGGAAACGCGTCATGGCGCTGGCGCGGCTTGTCTTCGTCGGCGGCATCTTCGTCTGGGCGCTGCCGGGTTCGCTCGACTACATCGCCTTCCTCTGGCGCGAGCGCACGCCGGTGCTGAACCTGCGGCTCGACCTGATCTATTCCTGCTTCGGCCTCTTCCTCATCGCCGTGGTGGCGCGCTCGGCTTGGCAGATCGTCAAGCTGCTCGGGCCGCGCTGGCGCTCGCATATCTGACGGGAGACGGGGACGTATGTCCGACGGGTTGTGGGTTTTGATGGGCGTCTTCACTGCCGCTGCCGTGCTCGGCGCGCCGCTCGGCCTGTCCATGCTGGCGGCGGGCTTCGCCTATATGATCTCGACGCATCAGGATGTCGGGCTCGTCGTCGACCAGACGATGAACGGGCTCTACAATTCCTATCTGCTGATCGCGGTGCCGCTGTTCATCTTCGTCGCCAATGTGATGAATGCGAGCGGGGTGATCGAGCGCTTGCTGCGCTTCGGCTCGGCGATGGTCGGGCATCTGCCGGGCGGGCTTGCGCAGGTCAATGTCGTCTCAAACCTGATCTTCTCCGGCATGAGCGGCTCGGCGGTCGCCGACGCCTCGGGGCCGGGCCTGATCGTGGCGCGGATGATGACCAAAAACGGCCGTTACCCGCGCGGCTTCGCTGCGGCGACCTCGGTCGTCTCGGCGACGCTGGGGCCGCTGATGCCGACCTCTATCCCGATGATCTTCTATGCGCTGATCGCCAATGCCTCGGTTGGCGCGATGTTCCTGGGCGGGCTCGTGCCGGCCGGGATGATGGCGCTGGCGCTGATGGGCGTGATCGCGATCATTTCACGCCGCCGCAATTTCCCGCGCGAGGAGAAGGTGTCCTGGGGCGCGATGCCGGCGGTCTTCGGCCGGGCATTGGCGCCGCTTGCACTGCCCGGCATCCTGCTCGGATTGATCTATTCCGGCGTCACCACGCCGACGGAGGCTGCCGCGATCGCGGCGAGCTATGCGCTGATCCTGGCTTTCGTCGTCTATCGTACGCTGAAGCCCGCGCAGTTGCTGGTCGTGATGGGCGATACGGTGAAGGCGACCGCGATGATCGCGCTAATCATGGCCGGCGCCTTCGTCTTCAACTATGCGGTCGCCAATGAGGGCGTGCCGAAGCTGATCCAGTCGACCCTGCTTGCCTGGAACCTCTCGGCGACGCAGTTCCTGCTGATCGTCGACTTGCTGATGCTGCTGCTCGCGATCGTGCTCGACGAGGTCACGATCCTGCTCGTCATCGTGCCGTTGATCGTGCCGGTGGCGCAGGGGCTCGGCATCGATCTCGTGCATTTCGGCATCGTCGTGGTGCTCAACATGATGGTCGGGCTGACGCTGCCGCCGCATGGGCTGCTGCTCTTCGTCATGGCAGGGCTCACCGGCACACCGCTCTCGGAGATCTTCCGGGAGGTGCCGCCCTTCATCATCGCGATGCTGGCGATCGTGCTCGCGGTGACGTTCTTTCCGGAGATTGCGCTGTGGCTGCCCAGGACGGCGGGGCTGATCAAGTCGTAGAGAAGCGGTCCGTCAGACCGATGCTGTGGCCGGATTGTGCAGCAGATGCTGAAGCGGCGGCCCGCTTGAACGGCTCACGGCAAGTGACGGGAGACTTTGCTTTCCAGCAGTCGGACAAGGGCTGGATCCATGAAAGCGTAGTTGTCCGGGATGTCGAGGCAAATGAGGCGGGCCGATTTCATGTGCCTGCCGAAGCGCTGCCGCAGCTTGGTGCCGTGAACGCGCTCCATGACGAAGATCACGTCAGCCCAGGCGGCCAGTTCGGCCGTCATGGGCACATCTGCATCGTGGTTCGTGCCAGCCGACGCGACTTCGATGTCGCGTCGTGTCGAGAAGACCTGCTCGGCCGTCGGGCTGCGCAGGCGATTCCGGCGGCAGACGAAAAGGACCTTCTTCACGAGAAGGTCCGGAGACAGCCGATCAGAGCGGAGCGACGCTCCGCCCTGTGGTCTAGGACGCTCACGCCGCCTTCGGCTTGCCGAAGGTCGGGTCGAGCTCGCCCTTGGCGTAGCGCTTGGCCATTTCGGCGGTGGTCGCGATGCGCTTGATCTTGCTTGCCTGGCCGGCTGTGTTGAACTCCTTCAGCCGCAGCGTGCAGAGCTTGGTCATCGCCTCCATGGCGGGCTTCAGGTATTTGCGCGGGTCGAACTCGCCGGGGTTCTCGGAGAGGATCTTCCGGATCTGGCCGGTCATCGCCATCCGGTTGTCGGTGTCGATGTTGATCTTGCGCACGCCGTGCTTGATGCCGCGCTGGATCTCCTCGACCGGCACGCCCCAGGTCTGGGGCATCTTGCCGCCATACTGGTTGATGATGTCCTGGAGGTCCTGCGGCACCGAGGACGAGCCATGCATGACGAGATGCATGTTCGGCAGCTTCTTGTGGATCTCCTCGATGACATGCATCGCCAGGATCGCGCCGTCGGGCTTGCGGGTGAACTTGTAGGCGCCGTGCGAGGTGCCCATGGCGATGGCGAGCGCATCGACCTTGGTCTCGGCGACGAACTTCACCGCTTCCTCGGGGTTGGTCAGGAGCTGGTCATGGCTAAGCTTGCCCTCGAAGCCGTGACCGTCCTCCTTCTCGCCTTCGCCTGATTCCAGCGAACCGAGCACGCCGAGCTCACCCTCGACAGAGATGCCGCCGAGATGGGCCATTTCGGTCACGGTCTTGGTCACGCCGACATTGTAGTCCCAGTCGCCGGGCGTCTTGCCGTCGGCCTTGAGCGAGCCGTCCATCATCACCGAGGTGAAGCCGGCCTGGATCGCGGTCATGCAGGTCGCCGGCTCATTGCCGTGGTCGAGATGCACGCAGACCGGGATGTGCGGATAGATCTCGGTGACGGCGTCCATCATGTGCTTGAGCATGATGTCGTTGGCGTAGGAGCGGGCGCCGCGCGAGGCCTGGATGATGACGGGGGCGTCGGTCGCGTCTGCCGCCGCCATGATGGCCAGCGCCTGCTCCATGTTGTTGATGTTGAAGGCGGGCACGCCGTAATCATGTTCGGCGGCGTGATCGAGCAACTGGCGGAGCGTAATACGGGCCACGGAGGTCCTCCCGGTTGGCGTCAGGTTTCCGGGAGGATGTAGGGCCAATGGCCCTGTTTCGCAAAGAAAAAGCTGCGCTCGTCGTGAACGGAGCGGCGAGTTTTCAGCTTAGTCGCAATGCCTCGACGCCCGGCAAGGCCTTGCCTTCCATCCATTCCAGGAAGGCGCCGCCCGCGGTCGAGATGTAGGTCAGGTCGTCGGCGACGCCAGCATGGTTCATGGCCGCGACGGTGTCGCCGCCGCCGGCGACCGCGACGAGCTGACCGGCCTTGACGCGCTTGGCGGCGGCCTTGGCGACGGTGACGGTGGCCGTGTCGAAGGGCGGCAGTTCAAAGGCGCCAAAAGGCCCGTTCCAGACCAGCGTCTTGATCTGGTCGAGCTTGAGCACGACCTCGGCAACGCTCAAGGGGCCTGCGTCCAAAATCATCTCGTCGGGCTCGACCTCGCCGATCTGGATGACGCGATGGCCGGGATGGGCCTTGAATTCGCGCGCGACCAGCGCATCGACCGGCAGCATGATCTCGCAGCCGGCGGCCTTGGCCTTGGCCTCGATCTCGCGGGCGGTGCCGACGAGATCGTGCTCGCAGAGCGACTTGCCGACATTGATGCCGCGTGCGGCGAGGAAGGTGTTGGCCATGCCGCCGCCGATGACGAGCACGTCGACCTTCTTGACCAGGTTGCCGAGCAGATCGAGTTTGGTCGAGACTTTTGCACCGCCGACGATCGCCATCACCGGGCGGGCAGGGTTGTCGAGCCCGGCAGAGAGAGCCTCGAGCTCCGCCTGCATGGAGCGGCCGGCGAAGGCCGGCAGGACATGGGCGAGGCCTTCGGTCGAGGCATGGGCGCGGTGCGCCGCCGAGAAGGCGTCGTTGACGAAGAGGTCGCCATTGGCGGCGAGCGCCTTGACGAAGGCGGGGTCGTTCTTCTCGTCGCCGGCGTGGAAGCGGGTGTTCTCAAGCAGCAGGACTTCGCCGTTCTTGGCGGCCGAGACGGCCTTGGCGACGTCGTCGCCGATGCAATCCTCGACGAAGGTGACGGGCTGGCCGAGCGCATGGGCAAGTGCCACCGCGACCGGCTTCAGGCTGTCCTTGGCGTCACGGCCCTTGGGGCGGCCGAAATGGGCGAGCAGGATGACCTTGCCGCCCTTGCCGGAGATCTCGCGGATCGTCGGCAGCACGCGCTCGATGCGCGTCGCGTCCGTGACCTTGCCGTTCTCCATCGGCACGTTGAGATCGACGCGAACAAGCGCGCGCTTGCCCGCCAGGTCGAGGCCGCTCAGCGTGTTGAAGCTCATCGCGACAGCAAGCCTCCGAACAGGCCCGGCACGCCGAATTTGAGCACGAGCACGGTGAGCAGGACCGTCAGCACCGCAGTGGCGAGGCCGGTGACGAACAGCGCGCCGAAGCGCGGCGTCGCATCGACGCGCTGGCGCAGGGCAGCGACCTCGTCGCGGATGCTGGCGAAATCCAGGGTCGCGGCGGCGCTGTCGACCTTGTGGGCGCTGCGCTCCAGCGAGGCTTCGGCGCGGGTCAGCACGGCCTCGTAGCGGGCGAACTTCTCCTCGATGCGCGCCGCCTTCTCCTCGATGCGGGAGAGCTGGTCGAGGCCGCGTGGCTCGCTTGCGGGCGTGTCCGCAGCCGGCGTCGCGCTGCCGACGATGTAAGGCGTGCCATGGGACGGCGCCGGCGTCACGATGGTCGGCTCGGCGGCGCTGGCCGGGGCTGCGACGGTCGGCTCGATCTTGGCCATGGGATGTCCGTTCATGCGAGGAAAACAGGGAAGGCCGCGCCCAGATGGGCGCGGCATCGCTCGGGTTGGGTCAGAGCAGCTTGGCCATGGCGACGGCGGTGTCGCTCATGCGGTTCGAGAAGCCCCATTCATTGTCGTACCAGGACATCACGCTGACGAACTTGTCGTCCATGACCTTGGTCTGGTCGAGCGCGAAGGTCGACGAGGCCGGATCGTGGTTGAAGTCGATCGAGACATTGGGCTGGTCGGTGACGGCCAGGATGCCCTTGAGCGGCCCGCGCTTGCTGGCCTTCAGGATCGCCTCGTTGATCTTCTCGACCGTGGTCTTGCGCTTCGAGATGAACTTGAAGTCGACCATCGAGACGTTCGGGCAGGGAACGCGCACCGACACGCCATCGAGCCGGCCCTTGAGCTCGGGGATGACGAGGCCGATCGCCTTGGCGGCGCCGGTCGAGGTCGGGATCATCGACATGGCGGCGGCGCGGCCGCGGTAGAGATCCTTGTGCATCGTATCCAGCGTCGGCTGGTCGCCGGTATAGGCATGGACCGTGGTCATGAAGCCCTTGTCGATGCCGACAGCGTCATGCAGCACGCGCACCAGCGGAGCCAGGCAGTTCGTGGTGCAGGACGCGTTCGAGACGATGACGTGGTCCTTGGTCAGCTCGTGATGGTTCACGCCGTAGACCACGGTCAGATCGGCGCCGTCGCAGGGCGCCGAGACCAGCACGCGCTTGGCGCCGGCGGCGAGATGCGCCGAAGCCTTGTCCTTGGTCGTGAAGATGCCGGTGCATTCGAAGGCGATGTCGACGCCGAGCGCCTTGTGCGGCAGGTCCTTGGGATCGCGGATCGCGGTGACCTTGATCGGCCCGCGGCCGACATCGATCGTGTCGCCTGAGACGGTCACGGTGCCGGGGAAGCGGCCATGGACTGAGTCGAAGCGGAAGAGATGGGCGTTGGTTTCGACAGGGCCGAGATCGTTGATCGCCACGACCTCGATATCCTTGCGCTTCGACTCGATGATCGCGCGCAGGACGTTGCGCCCGATGCGGCCGAAGCCGTTGATCGCCACCTTGACCGTCATCTCAATCCTCTCCTTCGCCGGGTTTCGGCGTCTGGGCCGTCATACACGCGGGCAAATCGGCCAAACGATGACCGAACGCAAGGCCCTTTGCGGGAATATCTGCCCTGTTTCGCAAGCGTCAGGCGTTATGGCGCTTCATTGCTGCTTCGACCACTGCGTCAGGCGTAATGCCGAAATGCTTGTAGACCTCCTTATATGGGCCGCTGGCTCCGAAGGAGTGCATGCCGATGAAGCCGCCATCATGGCCGATCACGGCATCCCAGCCGAAACGGACGCCGGCCTCGATCGCGATCTTGATCGGCGCGGAGCCGATGATGGCGCTCTGCGTGGCCTCGTCCTGGGCCAGCAGCAGCTCCAGCGAGGGCACGGAGACGACGCGGGCGCGCACGCCCTTCTCGGCGAGGAGCTTGCGTGCCGCGACCGCGATCTCGAGTTCGGAGCCTGAAGCGAAAAGCGAGACCTGGGCCTTGCCGCCTTCGGCTGCGAGCAGTTCGTAGCCGCCCTTGGCCGAACGGTTGGTCGCGGTCGCGTCGGTGCGCAGCTGGGCGAGATTCTGGCGCGAGAGGGCGAGCACGGTCGGCCCCTTGGTGTTCTCCAGCGCGCACTGCCAGGCTTCGGCGGTCTCGATCGCATCGGCCGGGCGGAAGACATGCATGTTCGGCATGCAGCGCAGCGAGGCGATCTGCTCGACCGGCTGATGGGTCGGGCCGTCCTCGCCCAGGCCGATCGAGTCATGGGTCATGACATAGACCACCGGCAGGCCCATCAACGCGGCGAGCCGCATCGAGGGGCGGGCATAGTCGGCGAAGACGAGGAAGGTGCCGCCGCCGGTGCGGAAGCCGCCATGCAACGTGATGCCGTTCATCGCGGCGGCCATTGCGTGCTCGCGGATGCCGTAGCGGACATAGCGGCCCTTGGGCGTCTTGATCGTGAAATCCTCGGCGCCCTTGGCCCGGGTGTTGTTCGAAGGCGTCAGGTCGGCCGAACCCATGACCAGTTCAGGCATCGCCGGCTCGATGACGTCGAGGGCGAGCTCGGAGGCCTTGCGCGTCGCGATGGTGACGGGGCTGGCGATCAGCGCCTTCTTATGGGCGAGGATCACCTTGTCGAGCTTGGCGGGGACCTTGTGGGCGAGACGACGTTCGAACTCGGCGCGCTTGCGCTCGGAGAGCGTGGCGAAGCGCTCCTTCCATTCCTTGTGGGCGGCAGCGCCGGCAGCGCCGAAGCCGCGCCAGGCCTTGAGCACATCGGCGGCGACCTCGAAGGGGCCGCCGGTGATGCCGAGCGCCTTCTTGGCGGCAGCAAGCTCTTCCGCGCCGAGCGGTTCGCCATGCGCCTTGGAGGTGCCGGCCTTCTTGGGCGCGCCGAAGCCGATCACGGTCTTGCACGCGATCATGGTCGGCTTGTTCGACTTCTGGGCGCGGCGGATCGCGGCCTCGATTGCCTCGGGGTCGTGTCCGTCGACGCGCTCGGAGCGCCAGCCGCAGGCTTTGAAGCGCGCGACCTGGTCGACCGAGTCGGAGATCGTCAGCGGGCCGTCGATCGAAATGCCGTTATCGTCCCACATCACGATCAGCTTGTTCAGCTTGTGATGGCCGGCGAGCGCGATGGCCTCGTGGCTGATGCCCTCCATCAGGTCGCCATCGGAGGCGAGCACATAGGTGTGGTGGTCGACGACCTTCTTGCCGAACTCGGCGGCGAGCATGCGCTCGGCCATGGCCATGCCGACGGCGGTGGCGAGCCCCTGGCCGAGCGGGCCGGTGGTGGTCTCGATGCCGGCGGTCATGAAGTTCTCGGGATGGCCCGGGGTCTTCGACTCGAGCTGGCGGAACTTCTTCAGATCGTCGAGCTCCATGCCCGGCACGCCGGTGAGATAGAGCAGGGCGTAGAGCAGCATCGAGCCATGGCCGGCCGAGAGCACGAAGCGGTCGCGGTCGGGCCAGCGCGGATCGGCGGCGTCATAATTCATGACGCGGGTGAACAAGACGGTCGCGACATCGGCGGCACCCATCGGCAGGCCGGGATGGCCCGATTTCGCCTGCTCGACGCCATCCATGGCGAGGGAGCGAATGGCGTTGGCGAGCTTGTCGTGCTGGCTCCGGTCGATCGATGTCATGGTATTTCAGGCTCCCGCCGGCGAATGGGGCAAGGCCGCGGCCGGCTCCCGTTCCAAAGACGGGGCGACGGCGGTCGCTATGTATGATCTCGGCCGATTGCCGACCGGGCTCGATTAGGCTGCCGGATCGACCTGAGTCAATTCGCTCCTCAGGCGTTTCGGCCATGCGAGGGGCAAGGCCGGGCCCGAGACGGCGGCTGAGCAACTGCGCGCAAGCCCTTGGGATCGGGCGGCTCCTGGCTGGGCTTGCGATTCACGTTTCGCCCCAAGATGCGCTAGTGTCGCGAATCGAGTGAGCCGGCTTCGTTCTGGAGGAGGAAAGACGGTGGCGAGCCTGATGCTGGAGAATGCGCTCGCGCGCCTCGACGGCGCGCTGGGACAGCTTGAAGCCGCCGCCCGCCGCCGCATCGAGGCGGAACGCGGGCGCGCCAATCTCGAGACGGAACTGACCTTGATGCAGGACGACCGCGCCCGGCTCGCCGCCGAGCTCGACGGCGCCGTGTCCCGGCTCGGCGAGGTCGAAAGTGCCGCCACCGATGTCGATCAGCGGCTGGAGCGGGCGATGAACGTCATCGGCGCGGTGATCACGCGCGCGCAGGCCGAGATGCCTCATCTGGATCATTGAGCGGGGGCGACCATGCCGCAAGTCAACGTCACCATCGCCGGGAAGGCCTATCGTATGGCCTGCGGGGAGGGCGAGGAGCCGCATCTGGAGGGGCTGGCCCGGCTCTATGACGGCAAGATCGATGAGATGCGCCAGGCCTTCGGCGAGATCGGCGACATGCGCCTGCATGTGATGGCGGCGCTGATGGTTGCCGACGAGGTCTCCGAGCTCAGGCAGAAGGTCACCGCGATGGAGAGGCAATTGGCCGCCGTGCAGGGCGATGCCGGCGCGGCCGATCATCGCCTGAACGAGGTCGAGGATCGTGCGGCCGAGGCGCTGATGGCAGCGGCCGAGCGCATCGAGGGCGTGGCGCGCAGTCTGGTCCCGGCGCCAGTTGGCTGATATTGCGGGGCTTTCGATCACGTTTCCGCGGCTGCCTGCGAAGCCGCCGGGAGTTCCTGAATGCCGGCTGACATGAACCGCTCGGTGAGCTTCACCCTGACGGCGGACGACTATGCGGCGGCGAACAAGCTGCATGTGCTGAATTTCTACCGGGACCGTTTCCGGCTCGCCATGATCGCTGCAGGTGTGCTGCTCTACGTGCTGTTCATCGTCTCCGACTATGCCAGTGGCTGGTCCTTCGGGACTTTCGCCGGCATCGTTCACCTGTTCGCGTTCTTTCTGCTGCTGATGCCGTTCCTGAGCTATTTCCTGTTCGCGCCGGACATAGCGCGGAAGACTTTCCGGAAGCAGAAATCGCTCCAGCAGCCGCTCACCTGGTCATGGTCGGAAGCGGGGCTGAAGGTGACGAGCGATGGCGGCGAGTGGCTCACGCCCTGGGATCACTATCTCAAGTGGGCTGAGAATGCCGAGATGTTCCTGTTCTACCAGGCGCCACGCCTGTTCCAGATGGTGCCGAAACGCGTCCTGACGCCGGAACAACTGGCCGAGTTGCAGGGATGCGCCGATCGGGTGGCCGGGTAGGGAAGCGAGGCCTGGGAAGCGGCTTCTCCAGATCGGCCTTGATTCGGAAATGATCGTTTCCTATAAATGGGGCATGGCCAATGTCGCCCCATCACCCGCATCGATCTCCGTTTCGCGCAGCCGCGGCCGGCCGCGCGAATTCGATATGAATGACGCACTCGACAAGGCCGTGCGGGTCTTCTGCGCACGCGGCTATCACGCTACCTCGATCGGCGACCTGACCGAGGCCATGCAACTGGCCCAGGGCAGCGTCTACAAGGCCTTCAAGGATAAGCGGGCGGTGTTTCTGGCGGCTTTCGATCGCAACAAGGCTGTGCGCGCCGAAAAGCTGCAGGACGCCATCGGCGCTGGCGGGACAGGGCTCGAGCGTATTCGCAAGGTCCTGGCCTTCTATGCCGAGGCCTCGCATGGCGCCGAAGGGCGGCAGGGCTGCCTGATCGTCGGCAGCGCGGCGGAGCTGGCGATCTTCGATGACGAGGTGGCGCAGCGGGTCGCGGCGAGCCTCGACAGGAACGAGGCGCTGCTGGCCGGCCTGATCCGGCAAGGGCAGGCGGACGGCTCGATTCCAGCCCATCTCGATGGCCTGGCTACCGCCCGAATGATCCTCTGCCTGCTCCAGGGCATGCGCGTGGTCGGCAAGATCGGCCGCGTCCGCGACGAGATGGCGGCCGTGGTGCAGGTCGCGATGAAGGCGCTCGCCTGATCTTTTTGACGATTTAGGAAACGATTATTCTCTATTATGGAGTTGCCCATGGCTATCGCCGCGACCGCCGACAACCCGCCTGACGAAGGTGCGGTTTCTCCCGGGATCACCTTCGTTCTGGCGATGGCCTGCGGGTTGATCGCCGCCAACATCTATTATGCCCAGCCTCTGGCCGGGCCGATCAGCGCTGCGCTGGGCCTGTCTGCGCAAGCGACGGGGCTGATCGTCACCCTGACGCAGATCGGCTATGGGCTGGGCCTGCTGCTGATCGTGCCGCTTGGCGACCTGATCGAAAACCGCCGCCTCGTCCTTACCATGATCGGCGTCGCCACGCTCGGCCTGCTCGGCGCGGCCCTGTCGACCGAGGCCCTGCCCTTCTTCGCCGCGGCGCTGTTCATCGGCCTCGGCTCCGTCGCGGTGCAGGTGCTCGTGCCCTATGCCGCGCATATGGCGCCCGAGGCTGTGCGCGGTCGTGTCGTCGGTAATGTCATGAGCGGGCTGATGCTCGGCATCATGCTGGCGCGCCCGGTCTCCAGCTTCATCGCCGGATTGTCCTCATGGCACATGGTGTTCTTCCTCTCGGCCGGGGCGATGGTCGCGCTCGCCCTGCTCCTCTGGCGGACCCTGCCGCGCCGCGTGCCGGTGGCGAAACTCCGCTATGGCGAGCTGCTGGCATCGATGGGCCATCTGGCGGCGACGACGCCGATCCTGCAACGGCGCGCGCTCTATCAGGCCTGCCTGTTCGCCGCCTTCAGCCTGTTCTGGACCACGACGCCGCTGCTGCTGGCCGGGCCGGTATTCCAGCTCTCGCAGACCGGCATCGCCTTGTTCGCACTGGCGGGTGTGGCGGGCGCCGTCGCCTCGCCGATTGCCGGGCGGCTCGCCGACCGCGGTTGGACGAGGTCGACCAGCGTCTTCGCCATGCTCTCCGTCGCGGTCGCTTTCGCGATGACCCATCTCAGCGAAGCGGGCTCGACCTGGGCGCTTGGATTGCTGGTGGCGGCGGCGATCCTGCTCGATTTCGGCGTCTCGACCAATCTGGTGCTGGGACAGCGCGCGATCTTCGCACTCGGAGCCGAACATCGCAGCCGCCTCAACGGGCTCTATATGGCGACCTTCTTCGCCGGCGGCGCGATCGGCTCGGCGCTTGGCGGCTGGGCTTTTGCGCAGGGCGGGTGGCCGCTCGCTTCCTGGATCGGCTTCGCGCTCCCGGTCGCGGCGCTGGTCTATTTCGCGACGGAGTAATGCTAGAGCAGGATGCGAAAAAGTGGGAACCGGTTTTTCGCATTGATCCTGCTCTAACTCCTAGATGAGAGAGGGATTCAGATTTCAGACGGGGTCACTTTGTGACTCCGTCTGAAATCATCCGGCTCTAGCGGAGCGCCATCCTCGGCGCGCTGCTCCCGACTGTGGACAGCCGAACTGAAACGCGCTCCGGCCGAGATGCCCACTGGCGCTTTGCCGGCGCGCATCTTACATTGCTGATGCGGGGCTGCCTGGTGCGTGCGAGAACTGTATTCCCGGGCCCATACGACTCCCTAGGGAGCTGTCCCTGACCGGGTCCCTGGACCCGGACACACGGCGCCCACCTACTTTAGTAGGTGTCCCGGGATCGAAATCTCCACGGCCAAGGTGGCTCCGTACTTTCCATCATGACCAACGCACTCTCCGACAGCGCCGCCCACAGGAAAGCCGCCCTGCGCGAGGCCGCTCTGGCGCGCCGCGACGCGCTGGAAATCGACGATCGGCTGGAATGGGACCCGGTGATTGCCGAGCGGGTGCTGGCCTTGTCGGCCCTGTCGGGAGATGGCCCGGTCTCGGCCTATTGGCCGATGCGCTCGGAGGCCGATCCGCGCCCGATCCTGGAGGCGCTGCACACGCACGGCATGCCGCTCTGCCTGCCCGCTATCGTCTCGGGCGCCATGCTGTTCCGGCGCTGGGCGCCCTGGGAGCCGATCGTGCCGGGCGGTTTCGGGACGCTTGTTCCCGAGCCTGGTCAAGCCGAGGTCAAGCCGAGGATCCTGCTGGTTCCGCTTGCCGCTTTCGATCGACGCGGCTTCCGCATCGGCTATGGCAAGGGTTATTACGATCGGGCGCTGACCGAACTCGGTGCCGTCACGAGCATCGGCATCGCCTATGCAGTACAGGAGATCGAGGCGGTGCCAGATGAGCCGCATGATCGCAGGCTCGACTGGGTGGTGACCGAACAGGAAGCGATACGCTGCGGTTGATTCTGCCGCGCATTCGCGCGACGGAGGACGCCTCGCAGCCATCCGAGTTCTCATCCCATGCGTTTTCTCTTCCTCGGCGATATCGTCGGCCGCCCCGGGCGGGTCGCGGTGCAGGAGCGTCTGCCGGCCCTCCGCCAGCGCTGGAGCCTCGACTGCGTCGTGATCAACGGCGAGAACGCGGCGGGCGGCTTCGGCATCACAGAGGCGATCTGCGACGAACTGCTTGCAGCGGGTGCGGACGCGGTCACGCTCGGCAATCATTCCTGGGATCAGCGCGAGGCGCTCGTCTTCATCGAGCGCCAGGACCGGCTGGTGCGTCCCGCGAACTACCCGACGGGTACGCCGGGGCGCGGCGCGACCGTGATCGAAGCTGCCAATGGCGCGCGGGTGCTCGTCGTCAATGCGATGGGGCGCATCTTCATGGATGCTCTCGACGATCCTTTCGCCGCTGTGGCGCGGGAGCTTTCGGCCTGCCCGCTGGGCGAGGTCGCGGATGCGGTGATCGTCGACTTCCATGCGGAGGCGACGAGCGAGAAGCAGGCGATGGGCTATTTTCTCGATGGCCGTGCGAGCCTCGTCGTCGGCACCCACACCCATGCGCCGACCGCCGATACACGCGTGCTGCCTGGCGGCACCGCCTTCCAGTCCGATGCCGGCATGTGCGGCGACTATGATTCGGTGCTCGGCATGCAGAAGGAGGAGCCGATCCGGCGTTTCCTGCAGAAGACGCCGGGCGCGCGGCTCGAACCCGCCACCGGCGAGGGCACGCTGTCTGGCGTCGCCGTCGAGATCGACGATGCGACGGGGCTGGCGAAGGCGGTCTGGCCGGTCCGGCTGGGCCCGCATCTGAGCGAGGCGGTGCCTGTCGGCTGGGAGCGCGCCTGACCGGCGCAAGAGTAGGATGCGAAAAAGTGGGAACCGGTTTTTCGCATTGATCCTGCTCTCACCCTTAGATGAGAGACGGATTCAGATTTCAGATTGGATCACTTGGTGAGCCCATCTGAAATCATCCGGCTCTAAAGCATCGGCCCGAAAAGTGGGAACCGATTTTCGGGACAAGCCGATGCAAGATCAAAGCTCTACAGCATCAGACCGAAGACGATATTCGGTCTGATGCTGTAAGCAGCCTCAGGCGGCGCGATTGCGCTGCATCAGGTGATCGAAGGCATCGGCGAGCGACGCGGCCTTGGCGGCCAAGGTGCCGGCGAGGTTGAGCACGTCGCCGACGCTGTTGCCGGCCTCCTGCGCCATCAGGCTGACGCCGCCGACGCTTTGCGCCACCTCTTCGGTGCTCTGGGCGGCGAGATTGACGCTGCGGGCGATCTCCTGCGTCGCGGCGCGCTGTTCCTCGATGCCGCTGGCGACTGTAGCCGTGGTCTGGTCCATCTGCCGGACGAAGGAGACGATGCGCTCAATCGCGGCGACGGCTTCATGGGTCGCCAGCTGCATCGAGGGCACCTGGGCCGCGATCTCGTCGGTCGCCTGCGCGGTGCGGGCGGAGAGCTGCTTCACCTCGGTTGCGACGACCGCGAAGCCGCGCCCGGCCTCACCGGCGCGGGCGGCCTCGATCGTGGCGTTCAGCGCCAGCATGTTGGTTTGGGCGGCGATGGTGCGGATCATCTCGACGATGGAGCCGATGGTCTGTGCCGAATGCGCCAGGCTCTTGACGATGATGTCGGTCTCGAGTGCGGCGGCGTTGGCGTCATGGGCCATGGTGGCGGCGCGCGACACCTCGATTGCGACCTGATCGAGCGAGATCGACAATTCCTCGGCCGCGCCCGCGACGCTGTGGACATTGGTCGAGGCTGCGTCGGAAGCCTGCGAGGCGACGATCGCCTGGGTGCCGGTGTCCTGGACCACGCCGTTCATGGTCTTGGCCATGGCTTCGACGGTGCCGGCGCCGGAATTCACCGCGCTGACGACCTCGCGCACGGTGACCCCGAAGGCGGCGAATTCGGTACTGACGCGCTCGCTGCTCTGGCGCTGCACCTCGGCATAGGTTTCCAGTAGCAGCTCGAGGTCGAGCTGGGCGGCCTTGTTGAGAGCGGCGCGCAGCGCGATGCGGCGGCGGAATTCCTTGCGGCGCCAGAAGCCGTTCATCGCCCGCAGGGCGTCGCGGTCGAGGCCCAGTTCGGCTCCGATCCGGTTCGAGACGATGGCGTGGCAGATGACGACCGCATAGGCGGGAACGCCGTGATCGTGAAAGGCGACGGCGAGACGATGCGCCGATTCCATGAAGCCGTCGTCGAGTTCGCCCGAAGCCAACTTGATCCAGTGGGTGAGGCGCAGGGCATGGACCTCGGGCAGGCGCAGCGCCCGCGCGGTTTCGGGCCAGGGATCGAACTGGGGATGCAGCTCCTCCAGCAGCGCGGGCAGCCGCGTCCTGGCGAATTGCGATTGCTGGCGCAGGAGCTTGAGATCGAACGACTCGATCTGGAAGGCGCGAAAGCGCGTCTCCTGTTCGGCGATCGGGTTGCTGGAAAGTAACGTCATGAAGTCCGGGTTCTTCGCGTGCCGCTCCTCGGCACGCGGACAACTCTGCAAGCTCATGGCAAATATTGACTTAACAGAAGCCCCAAGCGGGACGATCATGCGCAATTGCGGCTCGCCGGGGCCGTTGCGGCGGCTCTTGTCCCGGTGGCTTGCCTGTCGCCGAAGCCGGCGCTTATAAGGCCGGTCTCCCGCCATGGCCGCCGAAAGACGGGCCAGGCGATGTGCGCAGACGTGACAGCAGAGGCTGAATTGCCATGGCCGGCCATTCCCAGTTCAAGAACATCATGCACCGCAAGGGCAAGCAGGACGCCGTGCGCGCCAAGCTGTTCTCGAAGCTGGGCCGCGAAATCACCGTCGCCGCCAAGATGGGCATGCCCGATCCGAACATGAACCCGCGCCTGCGCATGGCCGTGCTGGCCGCGCGCGCCGAGAACATGCCCAAGGACAATATCCAGCGCGCCATCAACAAGGCGGCCGGCGGCGAGGGCGATAATTATGACGAGGTCCGCTACGAGGGCTACGGGCCGGGCGGCGCTGCCGTCATCGTCGAGGCGCTGACCGACAACCGCAACCGCACCGCATCCGCCGTTCGCTCCTATTTCACCAAGTCGGGGGGGGCGATGGGCGAGAGCAACTCCGTCTCGTTCATGTTCAACCGCGTCGGCGAGATCAGCTATCCGGTTGAGGCGGGCGATGCCGACAAGCTCATGGAGGCGGCGATCGAGGCCGGGGCCGACGATGTCATCAGCGACGAGAGCGGCCACACCATCCTGTGCGCTTTTGATGCGCTGAACGAGGTCTCGAAGGCGCTGGAAGCGGCGCTGGGCGCGCCGGCCTCGGCCAAGCCGGTCTGGCGGCCGACGACGACGGCTCCGCTCGACGAGGAAAAGGCCGCCTCGATGATGCGTTTGATGGAAGCGCTGGATAATGATGACGACGTCCAGAACGTCTTCGCCAATTTCGAGATCGCCGACGAGGTGATGGCCAAGCTCGGCGCAGCCTGACGAATTGCTCGTCATTCTCGGGCTTGACCCGAGAATCTCAGGCGGAAAGAGGCTCATCCGGCAAGAGATGCTCGGGTCAAGCCCGAGCACAACGGGCGCTGCTCAGCGCCCGATCAGCCCATCCCATACCGGCAAGCTGACCAGCGCGCTCAGGAAAATGACGAGATAGGCGATGCGGCGGAAGGCGGCGTCCGACGCCAGCGTGAAGCCATGCGTGCCGGCCCAGAGACCCACACCATAGACGGCGCAGAGCGGCAGCGCCATCAGCGCGGCCCCGCTCGTCAGGATGCCGTTCAGCCACAGGATCGTGCCGCTGATCAGTGTCGATATGCCGAAGAAGGTTTGCAGGTTGGCGCGTGTCTTGTGCTTGTCATTGCGCTGCGCGCCCAGCCAGAACACCGCGAGCGGCATGCCGCCGATGCTGGCCATGCCGTTGAACAACCCCGACAGCACGCCGACGCCGAGCGAAAGCGGGATGCCCGGCCGGCCGTGATAGCGCCAGCCCGAGGCCATCAGCGCGACGGCGGTGAGCACGAGCCCGGCCAGGATCCAGCGCATGGTCTCGCGATCGAGCCAGATCAGGAGCCAGATGCCGGCCGGCAGCGCCAGAGTCGCGGTGGCGAGCAGCGGCAACACCTCGCGCCATTCGGCGTTCTTGGCACTGCGCGCCGCCAGCGGCAGCGCATAGGGCAGGTCGATGAACCAGATCAGTCCCAATGCCGCGACCGGCCCGAGCACGATGCTGGCCAGCGGCATGAAGACCATGGCGAAGCCGAAGCCGGTGAAGCCGCGCACGATTCCGCCGAGCGCTGTCGCTGCCAGCAGGATCGCCAGTCCGGAAGCCGAAATGCCGGGAAGGAGCGTGTTCAGGAGATCGTTCATTTGCGGAGGGCGAGAGAAGAAGAAAGTTCTCTTCGCACCAACATGTATCTCCGGCTGCGGGCAACCCTTTCCTTGTGATGCGATCGATGCGCGCCGGTCATCGATCGTTAGGGTGGAGATGGAACAAAGCATGTCCACGGTTTAGGCTCATCGCTACATGGCAGCTCCGATTCGCATTCTTGGCCTCGATCCCGGTCTTCGGAAGACCGGCTGGGGCGTCGTCGTTTCGGAAGGCAGCAAGCTCAGCTTCGTCGCCTGCGGCTGCGTCGAGAGCGATGGCACGCTTTCGCTGAGCGAAAGGCTGCGGCAACTGCACGAAGGCATCGACCGCGTGATCGCGACCTGGACGCCCGACGAGGTCGCGGTCGAGGAGACCTTCGTCAACCGCGATCCGCAATCGGCGCTGAAGCTCGGCCAGGCGCGCGGCATCGCCCTGGTTGTGCCGGCGCTGGCGGGGTTGGACGTGGCGGAATATGCGGCCAACCTCGTCAAGAAGACGGTGGTCGGCGTCGGCCATGCCGACAAGAAGCAGGTCCAGATGATGATCCGCGTGTTGCTGCCCAAGGCGGAGACGAAGTCCGCTGATGCGGCCGATGCGCTGGCGGTCGCGATTTGTCATGCCCAGCACCGCGGCATGCGAACCCTGGTTGCGCAGATGCGGGCCTCCGCGTGAGGCGCTACAGCTTGTATCCTGCTCTAAGCGGCGAGGCCTTCGATGATCGGTAAGCTCAAGGGCCTGATCGATTCCTATGGCGAGGATTTCGTCATCCTCGACGTGCAGGGCGTCGGCTATGTCGTGCAATGTTCGTCGAAGACCCTGCAGCGCCTGCCCAAGCCCGGCGAGGCGGCAGCACTCTCGATCGAGACGCATGTGCGCGAGGATGCGATCCGGCTCTACGGTTTCCTGTCCGACAATGAGCGCGACTGGTTCCGGTTGATGCAGATGGTGCAGGGCGTCGGCGCCAAGGTCGCGCTCGCGATCCTGTCGATCCTGGAGCCCGGCGCGCTGGCAACCGCGATCGCGACCAACGACAAGGCGGCGGTGGCGCGCGCGTCTGGCGTCGGACCCAAGCTCGCCCAGCGCATCTGCGCCGAGCTCAAGGACAAGGCCCCGGCCTTCGGCCATATCGATCCCGGTGTGGCGCAGCTCGCCGGCGCGCTGGAGGACAGGAAACTGCCGCAGCCGGTGGCGGATGCCGTCTCGGCGCTCTCCAATCTCGGCTACCCGCAGGCGCAGGCTGTGGCGGCCGTGGCGGCGGCGTCGAGGGCAGCGGGCGAGGGAGCCGGCACGGCGCAGCTCATCAAGCTCGGGCTGAAGGAATTGGCGAAATGAGCGCGCCCTGCGCCGGCATCATCCGTGACGTCGAGGACAAAAGCGCGTTCCTGGCGCTGATGATGGCGAGCTGGGGCTCGCACAGCATGATGATCGGCGTCCATGTCTATGACTGCGCCGAGCTCGATCTGCTCGGTGTCTTCGCGCCGGATGGCGAGGCCATGGCCTATGCGAGCTGGACCATGCGCGGCGACGTCGCACTGCTCTGTGCGCTGCATTCCGTCGCTCCGGGACAAGGCGCTGCCATTCAGCTTCTCGACGCGGTCAAGGCTGCGGCCAAGGCCAAGGGTGCGGTCAAGCTGCGCGCCATGCTGACCAATGACAACTTGCCGGGCCTCGTCTTCTACCAGAAATGCGGCTTCCGCTTCTCAGGGCTTTATGTCGAGGCGATCGACGCCTATCGCTCGGTGGTCCCGACGATCATCAAGACGGGTTATCAGGGCCTGCCTGTGCGCGACGCGCTCGAATTGGAGATTGAATTGTGAGCGATGCGCCGCGCCGTCCCGGCCTGATGACAGCCGACCGTCGCGACGACGATAGCGAGAGCTCGCTGCGGCCGCTCTCGCTTGCCGATTTCACCGGCCAGGCCGCGGCGCGGGCCAATCTCCAGGTCTTCATCAACGCCGCCAAGTCGCGCGGCGATGCGCTCGACCATGTCCTCTTCGTCGGCCCGCCAGGGCTGGGGAAGACGACACTGGCGCAGATCGTGGCGCGCGAGCTCGGCGTCAATTTCCGCTCGACCTCGGGGCCCGTCATCGCCAAGGCCGGCGATCTCGCGGCGCAGCTCACCAATCTCGAGGAGCGCGACGTGCTCTTCATCGACGAGATCCACCGGCTCAGCCCGGCGGTGGAGGAAATCCTCTATCCGGCGATGGAGGATTACCAGCTCGATCTGATCATCGGCGAGGGGCCGGCAGCGCGCTCGGTCAAGATCGACCTGCCGAAATTCACCCTGGTCGGCGCGACCACCCGGGCCGGCCTGTTGACGACGCCGCTGCGCGACCGCTTCGGCATCCCGATCCGATTGCAGTTCTACACGGTCGAAGAGTTGCAGGGCATCGTCGCGCGCGGCGCCCGCGTGCTCGGCGTGCCGATGTCCGATGACGGCGCCAACGAGATCGCCAAGCGCTCCCGCGGAACGCCGCGCATCGCCGGGCGCCTGCTCAGGCGCGTACGCGACTTCGCCATCGTCGACGGAGACGCCATCGTCACGCGCTCGGTTGCCGACAAGGCGCTGCACCTGCTCGATGTCGATGCGATCGGCCTCGACCAGATGGACCGGCGCTACCTCACCATGGTCGCGATCAATTTCGGCGGCGGCCCGGTCGGGATCGAGACGATCGCCGCCTCGCTCTCGGAGCCGCGCGATGCGATCGAGGAGATCATCGAGCCCTTCCTGCTGCAGCAGGGCTTCATCCAGCGCACCCCGCGCGGCCGGCTTCTGACGCCGCACGCTTTCCGCCATCTCGGCATGCCGGAGCCCGCGCGCGAGACAACGCAGTTCGGGCTGTTCGGGGATGGCGAGGAGGAATGATGCCGCTGACGATCCTGACCGCCCTGCTGGCGATGGCGTTGACGCTGCTGCCGGCTGTCGGGGTAGGGGCGGCATATGCGGCTGAAACCTCGCCTGAAGCCACGATCCGTGAGGCCTATGCGATCACGATCCGCGAGCTTGCCGACATCGAGGCCGGCAAACCCGCCAAGCCTCCCTTCCGGCCGCCGCACCGGCAGCGATTGATGACCAAGGAACTCTCGGCGCTGTTCGCGCGCGACGAGCAATTCATGAAAGAGAGCGGGGATCAGGGCAATATTGGCTCTGATCCCTTCATCAGCGGGCAGGATGGCGAGGTCAAGCAACTGCGCGTCACGGTCGCGGAGCGCTCAGTCGCGAGCGCCACGGTCTTCGCCGACTTCATCAGCTTCGGCCCGGTGCGCGTCACCTTCTGGATGAAGCTGGAAGATGGGCGCTGGCGCATCGACGACATCGTCAACCGGATGGAGGGCAAGGACTACACGGTTCGCAGCCAGCTTTCGCAGCCCTATGACTGCGGCTCCTTCATGAAAAAGCCCTGCAAGCGGTAGCACCCAAACCGACCCGTCGATCGCAGGTTCCGGGGAGATATAGGCCGCAGGCCAGCTTCTTTGGGATCAGGGCGTCGGTGGGTTTGCCTGCTCATCTGAGCTTGCGCCATGGCTCCCAAGACGCCCGTTGCCGCGGTGGCCATGCGAGCGTGAAATCGTCGGCGGCATTGTCGAAATTGGGGCTGTAGAACGGATCGTTCAGCAATTCGCCGCGCCAGGATGCCTGCATGAAGCGGCCTTCGCGGTGGAAGCGGTCTCGCGTGTCCGGCCTGTCGTCGGAGGGGCGGGAGGCCGATTCAAGATGGTGGAGCACGGCATTGGGCGTCCAGACGACGCGCAGGCCATGCTGGCGGACTTTCATGCACAGGTCGACGTCGTTGAAGGCGACCTTGAGCCTCGTATCGTCCAGGCCTCCGACAGCCTCGTAGACCTCGCGGCGGATCGCAAGGCAGGCTCCGGTGACGGCGCCGACGTCCCGGGTCAGGCCGAGATGGCCGAAATAGCCGGGATCCGTGGCGCTGCGGAACAGGCCGATATGGCCGGCGATGCCTGGGCCGCCGTCGAAGGAGCCGGCGCCGAGCCTGACCCCGGCATGCTGGATCTTTCCGCTGCCGTAGAGGAGCTTTGCGCCGACAGCGCCGATATCGGGCCGAACCGCGAGGCTGACCAACTCGTTGAGCCAGTCGTCGGCGATGACCTCGATGTCGTTGTTGAGCAGGAGCAGTACCTCGCCCCGCGCCTGGCGGACGGCGACATTGTTGAGGGCGGAGTAATTGAACTCTCCGTCGATGCGCAGGATGCGCACGCGCTCGTCGCGTTCGAGGGTGTCCAGGAGAGCCAGGGCATCGTCCTCGACGCTGCCATTGTCGACGACGATGATCTCGAGCGCGGGATAGGTCGTCTTTCGCAGCAGCCCGTCCATGCAGCTGCGTAGAAGTGATGCGCGATCGCGCGTCGGCACGATCACCGTGACGAGGGGCGCCGGATCGGGAACCGGCCATTCGACGCGGTTCCATATCCTGGCGAGCGGAGCTTCCGCGACCTTGGCGGTGCTGTGCCCCATGCGGTCGAGATGCCGCCTCACGGCCATGCGGGCATTGCGCAGGCAGGCTTCCAGGCGCCGCTGCGAGAAAGAACCGCCGCCGGATTCCTGTCGCCAGTGATACAGAACGAATGGAACATGCCTGATGCGGCTCGGATCGATCGCTTCGATCGCGCGCAAGGCGAGATCGTAATCTTGGCTGCCGTCCAGCGACGGGTCGAGGCCGCCGACCCGCTCGAGCAAGGCCCTGCGGTAGACCGCGAGATGGTTGATCAGGTTCTGGCCCAGCAACAGATCGTAACTGTATTCCGGCTTGAAATAGGGCTCGCTGCGCCGGCCCGCCTCATCGACCTTGTCCTCGTCGGAAAACAGCAGATCGGTCCCGGGATGCCGCTCCAGCTCGGCGGCGATCTCATAGAGCGCCCGCTCGGCCAGGAGGTCGTCATGGTCGAGCAGGGCGACGAATTCGCCCGTTGCAAGTGCGAGCGCGCTGTTGGTCGCCTCTGCGATGCCACCATTTGTCTCGCGTCGAATCCAGCGAATGCGCGAGTCCAGCGCAGTCTGCTCGCGCAGAATGTCGGCGACGTGGCTGGAGGGCGATGCGTCGTCGGCGATGCAAAGCTCCCAATGCGGATAGACTTGGCCGCGCACCGACTCGATCGTCTCGCGCAGGATGCGCGCAGGCGTCTGATAGGCAGGCACCACCACCGAAATCAGCGGGCGGCGTGGCATTGCCGCGATATGGCGGCGGATCGCGGACCGGTCGACGGCGCTCAACGTGTCGTAGGACGAAATCCATTTGCTGTAGGATAATCCGGCGCGGGGCCGCATGGCCGGAGGCGCGAAGGGGGCCGCGAGCAGGTCTCTGACGGCAGGCCAGCCACCGCGCGAATAGCGCTGCCTGGCCAGTTCCAGGCGCCGGGACATCCGCTGAGGGGTCGCCAGCCAATAGCACAATCGTGTCGCGGCGCGCGCATAGGAGCCCTTTCGCTGCCACTATGTGCTGTCGGCTATCTTGTAGACTGTCTGATGCAGGACCATCCGCGCCTCGTGCTGCGTCCGGACGGAATTGCCCGGCAACCGTTGTCGCTGCGGATGCCGCTGCCGCGGCGTGGCGCTTCTTGGGCAGTTGATCGACGGAAATGTCGCCCGGCGTTGCCGGATTGTTTCAGGCTCACGGCTGCGCCGGATCATGCGAGAGCAGGATGCGAAAACGTGGGAAGCTGTTTTTCGGATTGATCCTGCTCTCACTTTTAGATGAGAGGCGGATTCAGATTTCAGATGGGATCGCTTTGTGATTCCATCTGAGTGATTCCATCTGAAATCATCCGGCTCTAGAGGTCCGGTGGACCCATCGCCGAGGCGCCGCATTTCGCATGCGACGCCTTCGCACAGCAGAGTATTCGATCGTGACCGTCCACCGGCTTTCCGTGCGCGTCTATTACGAGGACACCGATTTTTCCGGCGTGGTCTACCACGCCTCCTATCTGCGCTTCATGGAGCGCGGGCGCACCGAATTGATCCGGTCGCTGGGCATCGAGCAGCGCGAATTGTTCGATGGCGGCACCGCGCTCGGCTTCGCCGTGCGCAAGATGGCGATCGAGTTCATCCGGCCAGCAGTGATGGACGATCTTTTGACGGTGGAGACACGCTCGGTCGCGGCGCGCGGGGCAACGATGGATGTCGAGCAGCGGGTGCTGCGCGGTGAGGAGGTCCTGGTCACGGCCCAGGTCCTGGTCGCCTGCGTCGGCGGTGGGCGGGCGCGGCGGATTCCGGACGGACTCAGACGCAGGCTCGAGGGCGGGACGGACGACGCGTAATGCGTAGTCGACGCTGGCCCGGCGCCATGTTAGCGCTCGATACATGAGCTGGAAGCGCAACATCCCCGATCCGCCACGCGGCTATCATCACGGCAATCTCAAGGAGGAGCTCGTGCGCGCCGCGCTCGGGCTGATCGGGGAGAAGGGGCCGAACGGCTTCACCTTCGCCGAGGCCGCGCGGCTTGCCGGCGTCAGCCCGGCCGCGCCCTATCGGCACTACCGCGACAAGGACGCGCTGCTGGCCGATGTCGCGGCGCGCGGCTTCCTGGTGTTCGAGGCGGCGCTGTTGCGCGCCTGGGACCAGGGCAGGCCGGATCCGGAGACGGCGTTTCACCAGCTCGGGCGCGCCTATCTCGCCTTCGCCCATGACGAGCCGGCCTATTACTCGGCGATGTTCGAGGCCGGGGTGCCGCTCGATGCGAGCCCCGAGCTGCGCAACGCGGCGGACCGTGCTTTCCAGGGCCTGCGCGCCGCCTCCGAGGCCTTGATCGTGCTGCTGCCGGTGGGCAAACGGCCGCCGGCGCTGATGATGGCGCTGCACGTCTGGGCGATGTCGCATGGCGTCGCGGCGCTGTTCGGCCGGGCTGATGGCGGCCGGCGGCCCTTGCCGATGTCGGCGGCCGAGCTGCTCGAAGCCGGCATGCTGATCTATCTGCAAGGGCTGGGACTGGGCTCTGACACGCGCGGCTAGGCGCGTTCTCACGCGAATCGGTATCCACTTCGCTCGAAAACGCTTCTGCAGGCCCATCTTGACAAAAGGCCAGGCTGCTTCCATTTATGTAAATGTGATTTACATTCACTCCTTTCACGGTGAGGGAACAATGCCGATCGTCGCGAAGCTGGACGAGTTTGGGAGAGGGGCCTGGATCGCCTTCACGGTCCTTGGCTTCATGGTTTGGTGGCCTCTGGGTCTGGCGACCCTGGCCTTTACGATAGGGAGTGGTCGCATGGGATGCGGATATGCCGGGGCTGGCCGTCAGGAATATCGGATGAGCCGTCTCCAGGAGAAGATGGACCGTCTGCGCAGCCGCATGGGCGGCGAGGGCGGTGGTTTTGGCGGCGGCTGGCATCGCGGCCCGTCGAGCGGCAACCGCGCCTTCGACGAGTATCGCCAGGAGACACTGCGTCGTCTCGAGGACGAGCAGCGCGAGTTCCACGACTTCCTGGGACGGCTGCGCATGGCCCGGGACAAGGCCGAGTTCGACCAGTTCATGGCCGACCGGCGCGGCGTAGAGGCCACCCCGCCCAACGCTGGCTGACACTTAAGACGCATAACGACCTGTCGTTGCAGCCTCGCCCGCCCCGGACAACCGGGGCGGGCATTTTCGTTTGCGGCCCCTGCTCAGGCCTGCGCTGGCCGCATGGCGCGTATACCGGGCATTAACCTTGCTGGAGGCTTAACTCGATCCCGAGCATGCGTTTCGCAGGAAACCCCGTTTCGGCCCATCTTTCGCCGGATTTTCAAGCGATTGACGGCACCGGCAGTTCCCCGGATCGCGGATCGGGCGGCGGCGTGGGGTCTCTCGCGACGCGTGCGGCGGGGTTGCGTCGGGAAATCCGGCGCACTCGCTAATGCAGAAGGATGACAGGATGAACCCCGCCGATGTCGCGCAAGCCGCGCCGCAGATCGACATGTCGTTCTGGACGCTGTTCTGGCACGCTCATATCGTCGTCAAGCTGGTGATGTGCGGATTGATCGGTGCCTCGATCTGGTGCTGGTCGATCATTATCGACAAATCGCTGCTCTATCGCCGCACGCGCCGGGACATGGACGCCTTCGAGGAGGGGTTCTGGTCAGGCCGTTCGCTCGAGGAGCTCTACCGCGACCTCTCCAGCAAGCCGGCCAATGACATGGCTGCCGTCTTCGTCGCAGCGATGCGGGAGTGGAAGCGCTCCTTCGAGAATGGCGGGCGCTCGGTTGCCAGCCTGTCGCAGCGCATCGACAAGGTGCTCGACGTCACCATCCAGCGCGAGACCGAGCGGCTCGAATCGAAGCTGCTCGTGCTCTCGACCATCGCCTCCTCGGCGCCCTTCATCGGCCTGTTCGGCACGGTCTGGGGCATCATGCATTCCTTCACCGCCATCGCCGTCTCGAAGAATTCGTCGCTTGCCGTGGTGGCGCCCGGCATCGCCGAGGCGCTGTTTGCCACCGCGATCGGCCTGTTCGCCGCGATTCCGGCACTGATGGCCTATAACAAGCTTCAGGCCGAGGTCGCCAAGGCGCAGAATCGACTGGAGGCCTTCGCCGACGAATTCTCCGCGATCCTGTCGCGGCAGATTGACGAGCGGCTGGCGGCGTAGGGGCAAGCGAAATGGGTATGTCAGCAGCATCCGGCGCGAAGGCCGGGGGGCGGCGCGGCCGGCGGGGCCGGCGCCATGGCGCCATCGCCGAGATCAATATGACGCCGTTCATCGACGTCATGCTGGTGTTGCTGATCATCTTCATGGTCGCGGCGCCCCTGATCGCGACCGGTGTACCGCTCGATCTGCCGCAGACCGGCGCCAAGCCGATCAATGTCGACCAGAAGCCGGTCACCATCGCCATCGATAGCAAGGGCCAGATCTTTCTGCAGGACCAGCCGACGCTGGAGCCTGATCTGGTGATGAAGCTGCAGGGCCTCGCCAAGCAGGGCTTCGACGAACGCATCTATGTCCGCGGCGATCGCATGGTCGATTACGGCCGCGTCGCCTCGGTGATGTCGACCATCACATCGGCGGGTTTCAAGCGGGTCGCGCTGGTCACCGAACCGGCGCGGTGAAGACGAGTGCAGTGAGGGTGTTCCAGGCGTGAAGCTAACGACCTCCGAACCGGGCATGATTGTGTCGGCGCTGGGCCACGCGACGTTTCTCGTCGCGGGGTTGCTGGCGTTCGCCTCGCCGGTGCCGCTGCCGGAGAACGAGGAGGCGATCGCCGTCGAGGTGGTCGATCCCAGCGCGCTGAACCAGGTCACGCGCGGCGAACGCAAGGCCGAGAAGGTCCAGGAGCAGCCGATCCAGCGCGCCGAGCGCCAATCCGAGATCGTCGAGCGCAAGGAGGCGGGCGAGGCCAAGCTGGACACGCCCGCGCCGCCGAGTCGCCCGGTGGAGCTCAAGATCGCCGACGACAACGCGGCTGCACCGCTGCCGCCTTCGCGCGCCGCGCTGCTGCCGAAGGCCGAGCCGAAGGTCACGCCGCCGGAGCCGGTGAAGCAGCCGCCGCAGAAGGCCGAGCCCAAGGCGGAGCCGAAACCCGACCTCAAGCGCGAGGAACTGGCGAAGCTCGCCGAGGACGCCGAACTCGAATCCAAGGCGAAGCAGGCCGAGGAAGAGGCCAAGGCCGCCGCCAAGGCGAAGTCCGAAGCCGAGGCTCAGGCCAGGCAGGAGGCGGCCGCCAAGGCCAAGGCCGATGCGCAGGCCAAGGCGGAAGCCGCCGAGGCTGCGAAGCAGAAGGCCGAAGCCATCGCCAAGGCAAAGTCTGAAGCCGAGGCCAAGGCGAAGATCGTCGCTGCCGCAAAGGCGAAGCAGGAGGCTGAGGCCAAGGCCAAGCGCGAGGCTGAGATCGCCAAGAACTTCAACCCGACCGATATCGCCAAGCTGCTGCAATCGAAGGAGCAGGCGCAATCCTCGGGATCGGCTGCGCCGCAGGTCAACCGTACGGCTTCGCTGGGCACCGAGCGCGGTGCGGCGCAGAAGCTCAGCCCTTCGCTCCGGGCCCAGCTCATTGGCATCATCCAGGACCAGCTGCTGAAGTGCTGGAACGTGCCGATCGCGCTCGCCAACGCCAAGGGCTCGGTAGTGCCTTCCGTGCGGATGAAGCTGAACACGGATGGCTCGCTGGTGGGGCAGCCTGGCGTCGTCAACTCTTCGTCAGATCCGCTGTTCAGGGTGGCGGCCGATTCTGCCCTGACCGCAACCCGCCGCTGCGCGCCTTTGCGCATTCCGGCTCAATTCGCTTCCTATTATGACGACTGGCGCGACGTCGTCGTCAATTTCGACGCAAGGGACGTACTGTGACCCTCATCGACCGCAAAATCCTTTCGCCGGTTGCCAACGGGCTGACGCGTCGCGGCGCGCTTGCCCTGGGCGGTGCGGCGTTGCTCGCCCCAGTCGTGGCGAAGGCCGAACTCGTCATCGATCTGCGCGGCGGCTCGTTCCAGCCGCTGCCGATCGCCATTGCCGATTTCGCCGGCGATGGCGGCGTGCTGGTCTCGGGCGTGATCGCCAACAACCTCAAGCGCTCCGGCTATTTCACGCCGATCGACAAGAGCCGCCATCCCGACAGGAATCCGCCCTTCGATTCCGTTCCGCAATTCGAGGCCTGGAAGGCGGCCGGCGTCCAGGCGCTGGTGACGGGCCGTGTCTCGCGCGACGGTTCGGGCCGCATCAAGGCCGAGTTCCGGCTCTGGGACGTGACCACCGGCACGCAGACCGACGGCCAGCAATATTTCACCGACCCGAGCAACAACCGCCGCGTCGGCCACATCATTTCCGATGCGATCTTCACCAAGGTCACCGGCGTCGGCGGCTTCTTCGACACGCGCGTCGTCTTCGTCGACGAATCCGGGCCGAAGGAGAACCGGCGCAAGCGCCTCGCCATCATGGACCAGGACGGCGCCAATGTGCGCTATCTGACCAATGGCGACGTCTCCGTGGTGACGCCGCGCTACTCGCCGGTGGCCCAGGAGGTCACTTATATGTCGCAGCGCATGGGCGAGCAGCCGCGCGTGCATGTGCTCAACATCGAGACCGGCCAGCGCCAGGTCGTTGGCAATTTCCCCGACATGACCTCGAGCCCGCGCTTCTCGCCCAATGGTGCGCGCATTGCGCTCTCCCTCCAGCAGGGTGGCAACGCCAATCTCTACGCCATGGATATCGGCTCGCGCACCACGACGCGGCTGACCTCGACGGGCGCGATCGACACCTCGCCATCCTATTCGCCTGATGGCACGCAGATCGTCTTCGAGAGTGACCGCGGCGGTTCGCAGCAGCTCTATGTGATGCCTGCGGGGGGCGGGGAGGGCAAGCGCCTCTCCTTCGGCGCCGGTTCCTATTCGCAGCCCTCATGGTCGCCGCGTGGCGATCTGATCGCCTTCACCCGGCGTGGCGCGGGCGGTTTCGCGATCGGCGTGATGCGTGCGGACGGTTCGGGCGAGCGGGTCTTGACCGAAGGGTTCCACAATGAAGCGCCGAACTGGGCGCCCAACGGCCAGTACATCATGTTCTTCCGCGATCCCGGCGGGCAGTCGGGCGGAAAACTCTATATGGTCGACATCACCGGGCGCGTCGAAGTGCCGGTGCCGACGCCGGCCTTCGCCTCGGACCCGACCTGGTCGCCGCTGCTGACGGCGGGGCGCTAGAGCCGATGCGAGAAGCCGGTTCCCACTTTTCGCACGCTGCTCCCGGGAGTGTCAGTTACGGAATTGGGCCAGCCAGGCGATGCAAATCGGCCACATCGAGTGAAATGCCGCATTTCGCAGCGTTTGGTTAACCATATGCCGCAATGCCGCCACTTCGCCTTGTTTTGGCAAGGTCTCGTTTAGGTTGACGCTTCATTGATGGGCTCCTGTGCAACGCCGTCCGTGAGCCGCGCCCCGCAGATTCGATTGCCCCGGAGTCAAACCATGCTTGCCACTCTTCTTGCCGGCGGCCGCGCCGTCCGCTTCGCTGCCGCGATCGCGGCCTCGCTCGCGCTCGGCGCCTGCGCCAACAACAACCAGAATGCCGACGGTTTCGGCGCCGGCGGCGCCGCCACGCCCGGCAGCGCTCAGGATTTCGTCGTTAATGTCGGTGACCGCGTCTTCTTCGAAACCGACTCGACCGATCTGACGTCGACCGCGACCGCCACGCTCGACAAGCAGTCGGCCTGGCTGCAGCGCTATCCGCGTTACACCTTCGTGGTCGAAGGTCATGCCGACGAGCGCGGCACGCGCGAATACAACTTCTCGCTCTCGGCCCGCCGGGCCCAGACCGTGCGCGACTATCTCGCTTCGCGCGGCATCCAGGGCAACCGCATGCGCATCGTCTCCTACGGCAAGGAGCGCCCGGTCGCCGTCTGCAACGACATCTCGTGCTGGTCGCAGAACCGCCGCTCGGTGACGGTGCTCGACGGGGCCGGCGGCGTCTGATCGCCACCCAGTCTCCCGTTCAAGCTCGGGCCGGCGCCTTCCGAAGAGGAAGCCGCCGGCCCTTTCATATTTTGGCCGTGGTGAGGGCGTGTTATAGCGCCCAAACCAAGCGCAACCGGTTGTCGACAATGCTCAAAGACGTCGCTTTTCATCGCAAGGCCCATTCCGTGCTGGTCGTACTGGCCGCAGGCTGGATGGCGTTCGCCACAGCGGCCCCCGCGAGAGCCCAGGACGCGGCCGAACTCACCGTGCGCACCGCGCGGCTCGAGAACCAGCTGCGTCAGCTCTCCGGGCAGATCGAGCAGCTCCAGTTCGAGAACAAGCGTCTCACCGAGCAATTGCGCAAGTTCCAGGAAGATGTCGATTTCCGCCTGAACGAGCGTGGCGGCGGCCGCGCTGGGGGGGGCGCACCTGCAACGGCGCCGAGCAACGCACCTGCTGGTGGCCAGCGCCAGCGGCGCGGCGATGCCTTCGATCCCACGACGCAGCAAGGGGCGGCCGGCGCGCCGCGCTCGCTCGGCGGCGGCGTGGAAGGGATCATCGAGGAGGATTTCGCGGGAACTCCGGGTCAAGGTCCGCTCGATATCCAGGGCGTCGGGCGCACCGTGCCGCAAGGAGCCTTGCCCCCGGCGGTTCCGCGTGGGCCGAGCGTGGCTGCGACCGGCGGCGCGAGCTCGGCCAAGGAAGCCTATGACATCGCCTATGCCTCGGTGCTGCGTAAGGAATATGAGCAGGCCGAGATGGGCTTCCGCCAGTTCCTGCAGAGCTATCCGCGCGACCGGCTCGCCGCCGACGCGACCTATTGGCTGGGCGAGAGCTATTTCCAGCGCCAGCGCTATCGCGAGGCGGCGGAGCAATTCCTGAAGATCTCACGCGAGAACCCGCGTTCGAACAAGGCGCCCGACAGCCTGCTCAGGCTCGGCATGGCCCTGAACGGGTTAGGCGCGCGCGATCAGGCCTGCGCCACCTATGCCAAGGTCGGCGTAGACTATCCCGCGGCCTCCAGCGCTGTGCGTCAGGGCGTTGAGCGCGAGCGCCGCCGCTCCGGTTGCGCTTGAACGCGCAGCCGGCCCCGGTCGCGGAGCACGAGCCGATCCTCGCCGGCGAGGCGGAGGCGCTTTTCGCCGATCTCGCCAATGAACCCAGATTGCTCGTCGCTGTCTCGGGCGGGCCGGATTCGGTCGCGCTGTTGGCTTTGCTCGCTGAATGGGCGGGCTGTACCGGGCGGCCCGAGATCGTCGCCGCAACGATCGATCATGGTCTACGCGAAGGGTCCGCCGCCGAGGCGCAAGCCGTGGCCCGGCTTTGCGACGGGCTCGGCGTTCCCCATGCACTCCTGCCCTGGCTTGGTCCAAAGCCCGCCACCGGCTTGCAAAACCGGGCGCGAACAGCCCGCTACCATCTGCTTGCCCGCGAGGCCGAGCGGCGCGGCGGCGCGGTGGTCGTCACCGCCCATACGCTGGACGACCAGGCTGAGACCCTGCTGATGCGCATGGCGCACGGCTCGGGACCAGCCGGGCTTGTCGGCATGCGGGCGCGCAGCCGCCGGGACGGCATCACGCTGGCGCGGCCGCTGCTGAGCGTCTCCAAGGCGCGGCTCGTTGCGACCGCCCGGGCACGCGGCCTGTGGTTCGCGGCCGATCCGAGCAATCTCGACCCGCGCTTCGAGCGCGTGCGCTGGCGCATGCTGATGCCGGTGCTGTCGGAGGCCGGGCTCGACGCCGATCGCCTGGGGACGCTGGCGACGCGGCTGGCGCGCATGGAGAGGGCGCTGGCGAGCCAGGCCGAGGCGCTCTGGCCGGCGATCGTCATGCCCTGCGACGAGGCCGGTGCGGTCAAGCTTGGCTTCGCCGCCCTGCTCACGCATCCCGAGGAGATGGTGTTGCGCCTGCTGGCGCGGGCCGTCGATAGCGTCGCGGCCGATGAAGACGCGGTGGCGCGGCTGGAGAGGCTCGAAAGCTGCGGTTTTGCGTTGATCGAGGCGACGCGGGCGCGGTTTGCCTTGACACGGACATTGTCGGGGTGCGTGCTGACGCTCGGTCGCGATGGTGTCCTTTGCGTGCGGCGCGAGCCTGTCCGCAAGCGGGGTGTTCACCCTGCGGCGTCATAAGGTCTGGTCGATCGGCCCGTTTCCCTTGGCAAGGGCGTGTGCCGCACCTAGATTAGCCGAGCAAACCCTTGGCCTCCTCCGGCATTCCCGGCAGGCCCGATCGGACTGGTGATGAATCCGAACTTCCGTAATTTCGCCCTTTGGGTGGTGATCTTCCTGCTGGTTCTGGCGCTCGTCACGCTGTTCCAAAGCCCAAGCCAGCGCGCCAGCACCAATGAAATTCCCTACAGCCAGCTGATCAACGAGTCTGAGGCCGGGCGCATCGCCAATGTCGTGGTCGCCGGCCAGGAGATTTCCGGCACCTTCTCGGATGGCCGCAGCTTCGTGACCTATGCGCCTTATGGCGACCCGGCACTGCTCAAGACCTTGGCCCAGAAGGGCGTTCAGGTCTCGGCGCGGGCGCCGTCCGAGGGCACGCCCTGGTTCATGGCGCTGCTGGTGAACTCGCTGCCCTTCGTCATCTTCATCGGCCTGTGGATCTTCATGTCCCGCCAGATGCAGAACGGCGCCGGCAGGGCCATGGGCTTCGGCAAGTCCAAGGCGAAGCTCCTGACCGAGGCGCATGGCCGTGTCACGTTCGAGGACGTCGCCGGCATCGACGAGGCCAAGGAGGACCTTCAGGAGATCGTCGAATTCCTGCGCGATCCGCAGAAGTTCCAGCGGCTGGGCGGGCGCATCCCGCGCGGCGTATTGCTGGTCGGCCCTCCCGGTACCGGCAAGACCTTGACCGCGCGCGCCGTCGCCGGCGAGGCAAACGTGCCGTTCTTCACCATCTCGGGTTCCGACTTCGTCGAGATGTTCGTCGGCGTCGGCGCGAGCCGTGTCCGCGACATGTTCGAGCAGGCCAAGAAGAACTCGCCCTGCATCATCTTCATCGACGAGATCGACGCGGTCGGCCGCCATCGCGGCGCCGGCCTCGGCGGCGGCAATGACGAGCGCGAGCAGACGCTGAATCAGCTGCTCGTCGAAATGGACGGCTTCGAGGCGAATGAGGGTGTCATCATCATCGCCGCCACCAACCGCCCCGATGTGCTCGACCCCGCGCTGCTGCGCCCGGGCCGTTTCGACCGTCAGATCGTCGTGCCGAACCCCGATGTCGCCGGTCGCGAGAAGATTCTGCGCGTCCACGTCCGCAAGGTGCCGATGGCGCCGGACGTCGACCTCAAGATTCTGGCCCGCGGCACGCCGGGTTTCTCGGGCGCCGACCTGATGAACCTCGTCAACGAGGCGGCGCTGCTTGCGGCCCGTCGCGGCAAGCGCATGGTCACCCATGGCGAATTCGAAGACGCCAAGGACAAGGTCATGATGGGCGCCGAGCGCAAATCCATGGCGATGTCCGAGGAAGAGAAGAAGCTGACCGCCTATCACGAGGCCGGCCACGCCATCGTCGGCCTTTATGTTCCCGCCGGCATCCCGGTCCATAAGGCGACGATCATCCCGCGCGGTCGTGCGCTCGGCATGGTCAAGTTCCTGCCGGAGGGCGACCGCTATTCCATGAAGTTCAAGGAGTTCACCTCGCAGCTTGCGGTCGCCATGGGCGGGCGCGTGGCGGAAGAGATGACCTTCGGCATGGAGAACGTTACCTCGGGCGCGACCGGCGACATCCAGCAGGCGACAAAGATGGCCAAGGCCATGGTCACCCAGATGGGCTATTCCGAAGAGCTCGGCCTGGTCGCTTATGGCGACAATCAGGAGGAGGTTTTCCTCGGCATGTCGATGGGCCGGACCCAGAGCCTGTCGGAGGCAACCGCGCAGAAGATCGATAGCGAGGTCCGCAAGCTCGTCCACCAGGGCTATCTCGACGCCAAGGCGATCCTGACCGAGCGCCATGAGCAGTTCGTCGAGGTGGCCGAGGCGTTGCTCGAATTCGAGACGCTGACCGGCGACGAGATCCGCGACCTCATCGCCGGCAAGCGCCCGGTGCGCGAGACTGACGACACCCCGCATGCACCGCGCGGTTCAGCGGTTCCCAGCGCCGGCCGCGGCCGCAAGCGTGGCGAGCCCGACGCCGGGCTGGAGCCGCAGCCGCAGATCTGAGGCTAAGTCCTCTCCCGATTGGAAAAGGCGGCCGTATCGGCCGCCTTTTTTCTTGTGGGCCGTAATCTTCTCCTGGAATGGCGCAATGGCTCCGAGTGTAACTGCCCGATCGCAGTCGCGATGGCGCCGTCCTGCGCCCTTTCTGCGCGTGGTCGGATAGGATTCGTCACAAATCGTGAGAAGGCGGAAACCAATTCCGGCTATAGAAGGGAGCCGGATCGGGCCTGAGGGCTCGTGTGGACAGAGCAAACATGACACGCAAATATTTTGGAACCGACGGCATTCGCGGGCGCGCCAACGGCGTCATCACGCCCGACCTCGCCTTGAAGGTCGGTCAGGCGACCGGCATTGCCTTTCATCGCGGCGAGCATCGCCACCGCGTCGTCATCGGCAAGGATACGCGGCTCTCGGGCTATATGATCGAATACGCCATGGTGGCGGGCTTCACCTCCGTGGGCATGGATGTGATGCTGCTCGGCCCGATGCCGACGCCGGCTGTCGCGATGCTGACGCGCTCGATGCGCGCCGATCTCGGCGTCATGATCTCGGCTTCGCACAACCCCTATGAGGATAACGGCATCAAGCTGTTCGGCCCCGACGGCCACAAGCTCAATGACGAGGTCGAGGCCGAGATCTCGGCCCTGCTCGATTCGGATCTGTCGCCGCGGCTCTCGACCTCGCCGATGCTCGGTCGGGCCAAGCGCATCGAGAGCGCCCATGCCCGCTATATCGAATTCGCCAAACGCACGCTGCCGCGCAATATGAGCCTGGAAGGCCTGCGGATCGTGGTCGATTGCGCCAATGGCGCTGCCTACAAGGTCGCCCCCGAAGCGCTCTGGGAACTTGGCGCGGAGGTCATCGCGATCGGTGTCGAGCCGGACGGGCTGAACATCAACAAGGATGTCGGCTCGACCCATCCCTCCGCCTTGATCCAGAAGGTGCGGGAATTGCGCGCCGATGTCGGCATTGCGCTCGACGGCGACGCCGACCGCGTGTTGATCGTCGATGAGCAGGGGCAGGTCGTCGACGGCGACCAGCTCATGGCGGTGATCGCACGCAGTTGGCAGGAGGATGGGCGGCTCTCGCAGCCGGGCATCGTCGCGACGGTGATGTCCAATCTTGGCCTGGAGCGCTATCTCGGCGGCCTCGGCCTGTCGCTGGCGCGGACCTCGGTCGGCGACCGCTATGTGCTCGAGCATATGCGCGCTCATGGCTTCAATGTCGGCGGCGAGCAGTCCGGCCACATCATCCTCTCCGATTACGGGACGACGGGCGATGGGCTGGTCGCTGCGCTGCAGCTTCTTGCGGTGGTGAAGCGCCAGGACAAGCCGGTCTCGGAGGTCTGCCACTGCTTCGAGCCGCTGCCGCAGATCCTCAAGAATGTCCGCTACAAGCAGGGCCATCCGCTCAAGGAAAAGCCCGTCGTCAGCGCCATCGAGGCGGCGACGCAATTGCTCGGCGCGGGCGGCCGGCTCGTCATCCGCCCGTCGGGCACCGAACCGGTGATCCGTGTGATGGCAGAGGGCGATGACGCCGACCTCGTCATGCGCGCGGTCGACGATGTCGTCGAGGCCGTGACGAAGGCTGCGGCGTAAAGGCCAACTGGCGCTGTTGCTTATCCTCGGAGCCGCTCCGTCATTCTGGACGAGCGGCCCTCGGGTCCGGCCTTCGGCCGGCCCAGGGACGCAGCTCCGGGATGCATCATAGAGCCAGACTCGTCAAAGGATTGGCCCTCCGACGGATCCTGGGATCTCGCGGAGTTTATCCTTGGGCTGCTCGAAGATCGGAGCCGAGGGCGAAGCTCAGGATGACTTGCGATTCCGGGCCAAGATGATCAACCTGGCCACGGCCGCTGCGTCCCAGCGGATTGGCTGGCCGTTAACTCGAAACCCATCGCGGTTAGGAATTCGGTAAGTATTGGGGCGGCCTTCACTCTTTTTTCAGGTTAAGCGTTAGGGTTAAGTCTCGTTTAAGAAATCTCTGTCAACGTCCTTCCCATCGGTAACTCGCGCGAGCTGCGTTCTTGGCGTCGCGCAAACTCGAAGGACACTGCCATGGGCAGCCTGAAAATCCTTGCGCTGGCAGGCGTCATGGCTGTCAGCGCCTCCGCGCTTGCAACCGCCGCCGATTACATGCCGGCTCCGCCGCCGCCCGAGCCGCTCGGCCTCAAGGGGTCGATCTCGAGCGGCGTCTATCTGCGCGGCGATATCGGTGTCGGCTATCAGTCGGTCAGCAAGTACCATCAGGACGATGTCGCAACTTATGGCGGCAGCTTCTTTGGAGCGGCCGAGGGCAACCACGCGGTCTTCGGCGGACTCGGCATCGGTTACCGCTTCAACAACTGGTTCCGCGTCGATGCGACCGGCGAATATCGCGGCGGCTCGACGATCGGCACCAACGACATCATCTACAACCCCTTCGCGGGGGTGAACCAGACGAACACCTACAAGGGCAACCTGTCCTCGATGGTGGCCCTGTTCAACGGCTATGTCGATCTGGGCACCTGGAACTGCCTGACGCCTTATATCGGCGCCGGTATCGGCTATGCCTCGAACAGGATCACGGGTCTGACCGATCAAGGCATCGTCGGCATCTCGCCGACGCTCGGCACGGCCGCCAGCGGCACCAAATCGGGCCTCGCCTGGGCGCTGATGGCCGGTGTCGGCTACGAGGTGAACAAGAACCTCACGCTCGAATTCGGCTATCGCTACCTCAATCTCGGCGATGCCCGCTCCGGCTCCATCAACAACGCCTTCCTCGCCGAGAGCTACGCACCGCTCAAGGCCAAGGACATCGACAGCCACGATTTCAGGATCGGCATGCGCTGGAATTTCGGCGAGTCGGATTGCTGCGGTCCGGTCGAGCGCCCGGTGGCCTATGCGCCGCCGACTGTGCGCAAATACTGAGAGCCGGCGAAATCTCGCATTCTGGCGGCGCGGACCTCGGGTCCGCGCCGTTTTCGTTTCGGGCTCCAGCGATCAGAGCATTGTGCGAAAAAGTGGGTACCGGTTCCTCGCCTTCGAACGATTTCGTCCGAAGGCGACGCGATCTAGCGCAGCAGCGAGCGGCCGGTCATCTCGGCTGGCTGCGGCAGGCCGATCAGGGCGAGCAGCGTCGGGGCAATATCGGCGAGGCGGCCTTCCGCCAGGGCCATCGCGCCGCTGCCGACCAGCATGATCGGCACGGGGTTGGTGGTGTGGGCGGTATGCGGCTCCCCCGTCACCGGATCGACCATCAATTCGCAATTGCCATGGTCGGCGGTGACGATGAGCGAACCGCCTGCTGCCGTGATCGCGTCGGCGATGCGCCCTAGGCCGGTATCGACCGTCTCGACGGCCTTGATCGCGGCTGAGAGCACGCCGGTATGGCCGACCATGTCGGGGTTGGCGAAGTTCAGCACGACGAGATCATAAGCGCCGGACTGGATCGCCTCGACCGCCCGCTGGGTCAGTTCGGGCGCCGACATCTCAGGCTGCAAATCATAGGTCGCGACCTTGGGGGAGGGCACCATGACGCGGTCCTCGCCCGGATAGGGCGTTTCCTCGCCGCCATTGAAGAAATAGGTGACGTGCGGGTATTTCTCGGTCTCGGCCATGCGGATCTGTGTCATCCCGGCCTTGGCGACCGTCTCGCCGAGGCCGTTGGCGAGCGTCTGCGGGGCGAATAGCGCCGGCATCAGCGGGTCGAGCTCCGAGCTGTAGGAGGTCATGCTGACAGCCTTGGCGAGCACGGGTCGGCGCGGACGCGCGAAGCCGGCGAACTCAGGCTGAAGCACCGCACCGAGAATCTCGCGAATGCGATCCGAGCGGAAATTGAAGCTGAGCAATCCGTCGCCGTCTTGCATGCCGCTAAAGCCTGCGATCACGGCGGGCTTGATGAACTCGTCGGTGGTGCCTTGCGCATAGGCGCTGGCGATGGCGGCCTGCGCATCGGCGAAGGCTTGGCCTTCGCCCAGCACCATGGCGCGCCAGGCCTGCTCGACCCGTTCCCAGCGATTGTCGCGGTCCATCGCGAAATAGCGGCCCGACAGCGTCGCGATCACAGCCTGCGGCGGCAGCGCGGCGCTGAAGGCCGCGACATATGCGGCGGCCGATTGCGGGGGCGTGTCGCGGCCGTCCGTGAAGATATGGACGCGGACCGGAATGCCATGCCGAACCAGGATTTGCGCCAGCGCGACGGCGTGATCTTGATGGGCGTGGACTCCGCCGGGCGAGACCAGCCCGAGCAGATGGCAGGCGCCGCCGCTGGCCTTCAGCGCCGCGATCAGGCCTGTGCCCTCCAATGCGCGTGCGATCGAGCCGTCGGTGATCGCCTGGTTGATGCGCGGCAGATCTTGCATCACCACGCGGCCGGCGCCGAGATTGAGGTGGCCCACCTCCGAGTTGCCCATCTGGCCGCCCGGCAGGCCGACATCGAGGCCCGAGGTTCTGAGGGTGGCGTGTGGGGAGGCGGCCCAGAGCCTGTCGAAATTCGGTGTGTTGGCGAGGCGGACGGCGTTGTTCTCGCTCTCCTCGCGGCAGCCCCAGCCATCGAGGATCATCAGCATCACGGGGCGTTTGGGCATGGGCTGTCCTTCAGGCGCGGTTTCGGAGCAGGGGAGGCCGATAGCACGGCCTGGTGTCGCGAGCGAGGCGGTGCAGGCCGTGCGAGGCGCTCATGCCCGTCCACCCATTCTTGATGGGCGAAGCAGCTGCCGGCCGCCTATGCTGCGCGCCATCCCCGGCTCCCGTTCAAGAACGGACGCATGAGGGCGCCGAGCCAAGAGCAGGATGCGAAAAAGTGGGAACCGGTTTTTCGCATTGATCCTGCTCTCACTTTGAGATGAGAGCCGGATGATTTCAGATGGGATCACACGGTGATCCCATCTGAAATCATCCGGCTCTAGGAGATGACGCGTGATCAAGTTCTATTATCACCCCTCGCCAAACCCCGCGAAGATCGCCCTGTTCCTGGAAGAGGCCGGTCTGCCCTACGAACTCGTGCCGGTCGATACCCGCAAGGGCGAGCAGTTCAAGCCGGAATTCCTGGCGATCAACCCCAACGCCAAGACGCCGGCATTGACCGATGGCGATGCCACCATTTTCGACAGCAATGCGATCCTGCTGTATCTCGCCGAGAAGACCGGCCAGTTCCTGCCGGAGAACACGCCGAAGGCGCGCGGCGAGATGTTGTCCTGGCTGATGTTCGTGGCAACCGGCATCGGCCCCTATTGCGGCCAGGCAGTGCATTTCAGCCGCTTCGCACCGGAGAAAATCCCCTATGCGATCAACCGCTATGCCCGCGAGGCCGAGCGGCATTGGGGCATCATCGACGCACAGCTCAGCAAGCATCGCTACATGCTGGGTGACGCCTACACCCTGATCGACATGTCGGTCTGGGGCTGGGCGACGCGGCTGTCCTTCGCGGTCGGCGACGAATGGGCCACGAAATTTCCCAATGTGAAGCGCCATCTCGACGAGATATCCGCGCGCCCCGCTGCGCAGCGAGCCGTCGCGCTGAAGGATGCCTTCGCCTTCAAGGCGGATTTCGACGACGAGGCGCGGAAATTCCTGTTTCCGCAGAACGCGCATCTGGTGGCTTGAGCCAGCTAGAGCATTTTCGAGCGAAGTGGACACCGGTTCGCGTGAAGAAAATGCGATAAAACAAGGAGCTAGGGCATTTTCGCGATTCGGAGAAATGCGGAAATACCCTAGCGGCCGGGCGGATCTTCCGTGTCAGGCCGCGATCACGAAATCGAAGCGGCCGAGCTTTCCCCCCTCGGCCGCGCGGATCTGCATCAGGAGCGACTTGTCGTAGATGCCGTCCCTGGCATTGCCCGGCTCGTCGGGGAAATAGAGTTGCGTCGTCAGCACGGGGCCGGTGCCGGCCCGCAGCTTGACGTGGAAATGCCGTGTCCGACCCGGATAGAGCCCGGGAACGCGGGTGATGAACTGATAGCGGCCCTGCTCGTCGGTGAACTGGTGGCCGCGAAAGCGGAAGCCGGAATTGTCGTAATCGCCACTGTCATTGGCATGCCAGAGATCGACCAGGGCGCCAGTGACAGGGCGGCATTGCCGGGTCAGGACGAAGCCGGACAAGGCCAGGATGTCGCCGGGGCCGTCCCCACGCAAATCGCGCTTCAAGGGGGATGACGGGACGAAATAAGGGCCCTCCGTCTGCCGCTTCGTCGCTGCGGCCGGGGCGCCGCAGGCGGGCGTGAGCGGCAGTTCGGCCTCTTGCGCCACGGCAAGGCGCGGCAATGCCAAAGCGGCGAACCCGGCCGCGGAGAGGCTGGCTGCAACGAGGTCGCGTCTGCTGATCATGGTGTCGGCTCCGGTAGGAGTTCGTTATCTAGCCCATCAAGAGGGCCGAAAGCCGGCGCCTGCTTGTCTGCGTTTTTCTCAACTCCGCTCCGCTCGACAGCGCGCCTGATTTGCAGGAAAGCAGTGGCAGCACGGCCGGTTTCGCGGCAGTGTCGCAGCGCCGATTCCGCGCCCGCCGCTTCAGGCTCCGGCGCGCTCCCATGAGGATGGAATGCCGACCGATATCGAAATTGCGCGCGCGGCGACGCTGAAGCCGATCGCAGCCATCGCCGACAGAGCCGGCATTCCCCAGGAGGCCCTCAACCCTTACGGCAAGTTCATCGCCAAGGTCGATACATCGGCTATTCCCGATTTCGCGAGCAAGCCCGATGGCAAGCTGATCCTGGTCACGGCGATCAGCCCGACGCCGGCGGGCGAGGGCAAGACGACGACGACGGTGGGGCTCGGCGACGGGCTTTCGCGCATCGGCCGGAACACCATGATCGCGCTGCGTGAACCTTCGCTGGGGCCCTGCTTCGGCGTGAAAGGCGGCGCGGCTGGCGGCGGCTATGCCCAGGTCGTGCCGATGGAGCAGATCAACCTGCACTTCACCGGCGATTTCCACGCCATCACCAGCGCGCACAACCTGCTCGCGGCGATGATCGACAACCATGTCTATTGGGGCAACGCGCTCGGGCTCGACACCCGCTACATCGCCTGGCGGCGGGTGATGGATATGAACGATCGGGCCTTGCGCTCGACAGTCTCCTCGCTCGGCGGGGCCAGCAACGGCTTTCCGCGCGAGGACGGCTTCGACATCACCGTCGCCTCAGAGGTGATGGCGATCTTCTGCCTGGCGAAGGATCTGCCGGATCTGGAGGAGCGTCTTGGCCGGATCGTCATTGGCCGCACGCGCGACAAACGTCCGGTCACGGCGGCCGAGCTCAAGGTGACAGGCGCGATGAGCGTGCTGCTCAAGGACGCCGTGATGCCCAATCTGGTGCAGACGCTGGAAGGCACGCCGGCCTTCGTCCATGGCGGCCCCTTTGCCAATATCGCCCATGGCTGCAATTCGGTGATCGCAACGCGGGCCGCGCTCAAGCTCGCCGATTATGTCGTGACGGAAGCCGGCTTCGGCGCCGATCTCGGGGCCGAGAAGTTCTTCGACATCAAATGCCGCAAGGCCGGCCTCAAGCCTGCCGCTGCCGTCGTCGTGGCGACCGTGCGCGCCTTGAAGATGCATGGCGGCCTGGCCAAGGACAGCCTGGCCAGGGAGGATCTCGCGGCGCTGGAGGCGGGGCTGGCCAATCTGGCGCGGCATGTCGAGAACATCCGCAAATTCGGTGTGCCGCCGATCGTGGCGATCAATCATTTCACCAGCGACACGGTGGCCGAGCATGACCTGATCCGCAGCTTCTGCCGCAACCATCTCGGCGTCGAGGCGGTGATCTGCCGCCACTGGGCAGAGGGTGGAGCCGGCACCGAGGAGCTGGCGAGCAAGGTCGTGGCGCTGGCGGAGGGTGGCGAGGCCGATTTCGCGCCGCTCTATCCCGACGTCATGCCGCTCTGGGACAAGCTCGAGACGGTCGCGCGCGAGATTTATGGCGCCGCCGGGCTCGTCGCCGACGCCAAGGTGCGCGCGCGCTTTGCCGAGCTGGAGGGCGCCGGGCACGGGGCACTGCCGGTCTGCGTGGCGAAGACGCAATACTCCTTCTCCGCCGACCCGACGCTGCGCGGCGCGCCCTCAGGCCATATGGTGCCGGTGCGCGAGCTCAGGCTCTCGGCCGGAGCAGGCTTCGTCGTCGCGATCTGCGGAGACATCATGACGATGCCCGGCCTGCCGCGTGAGCCTGCGGCCGAGCGCATCCATATCGATGCGAACGGTCAGATCGAGGGGTTGTTCTAGAGCATTTTCGAGCGAAGTGGACACCGGTTCGCATGAAGAAAATGCGATAAAACAAGGAGGTAGAGCATTTCCGCGATTCAGAGAAACGCGGAAATGCTCTAGCGGATATCGGCCGCGCCTTTACGTCATACCGGTATGACGGGTGGAATTGTTGCCGAATCAGCTCGGTCTGTTGTCTTGCTTCTGCAGCAGGTGGCAAGCTGGGAACTATGCTCACGATGCACGCCAATCGTGTCCGCCTCTTCTTCCTGTCGAGCTTGAAGGGCCGGGTCCTGGTCCTGACCTTGGTGGCGCTGCTGGCTGTCGCCGTTCCCTCCGCGATCGCCTTTTCCTGGATCGTCAACCTCACCGTGGTGAAGCTCGGCACGCTTTTCGCCGAGAAGCAGATCCTGTTCGATCGCTATCGCGGGCTGGAGTCGCTGATGCGAGAGGTCTCGCTGGCGGAAACCGTCGCGCGCTCTCCAGCGATCCTCGAATGGGCGCAGGACGAGGACGATCCGGCCAAGGCGCAGCGCGGCCTTGCCGAGCTCGAGCATTACAGGCTGTCCTTCAAGGACAAGAGCTATTTCATGGTGATCGGCAAGTCGGGGAATTATTACTTCAACGACAAGGACAACGCCTATCAGAACGACCGCAAGCGCTACACGCTCTCGCGCGAGAACCCGCGTGACGGCTGGTACTACAAGACGGAGGCGCTTGGCTCCGGCTGTCATCTCAATGTCGACCATGACGATAATCTGCAAGTCACCAAGGTCTGGATGAACTGTATCATCCGCCAGGGTGAGCATGTGCTCGGCATCATCGGGACCGGAGTGGACCTGAGCCAGTTCATCCGCGAGGTCGTCGATATCCCGCAGACCGGCGTGCAGAGCATGTTCGTCGACCGCAACGGTGCGGTGCAGGCGCATCGCGACCCGCGCCTCGTCGACTTCCACAGTCTTACCAAGGACCTCAAGGCCAAGAAGACGGTGTTCCTGCTGCTGGATGGCGAGGAGGATCGCGCCGCGCTGTCGCTGATGATGGCGCAGGTTTCGCGCGGGGACGCGCTGGTACAGTCGCGCTTCATGAGTGTGGGCGGGCACAAGACGCTGGTTGGCGTTGGCTATCTCGACCGTCTCGGCTGGTTCAACATCACCCTGATGGATGTCGATGCGATCATCGACCGGCGCCTCTTCGCGCCGATCGCGATGCTGTTGGCCGTGATCCTGCTCGTGGCGGCGGCGCTGATGACCTATCTGTTCAAACGCAGCGTGATCGACCGGCTGGCGCGGGTCGAGACCTCGGTCAACAACGTCAGGGGCGGGGCTTTCACAGCGGTGGCGGCCGACAATGCGCAAGACGAGATCGGGCGCCTGTCGCGCGCGCTCGACGAGATGGCGCGGGCCGTCGCTGACAATACCGACCGCTTGGAGGCGATGGTGCGCGAGCGCACCGAGACATTGGAGCGGCTGGCCCATGCCGATCCGCTGACGGGCGTGCTCAACCGACGTGGCTTCGAGGATGCCTTCGCACGCGAACAGAATCGGGCAGGCAGGGCCGGGCGGCAATCGGGTCTCGCGCTGGTCGATCTGGATCTGTTCAAGTCGATCAACGACGAGCATGGCCATCAGGCAGGCGACAAGGCGATCCTCGAGATCGTCGGGAGGTTATCGGCTGTGCTGCGCAGTTACGATATCTGCGCGCGCTGGGGCGGGGACGAGTTCTTCCTGCTCATCGCGGAATGCGATCTCGGCTCATTGTCGAGCGTCGCGTCGAAGCTGGTGAGCGTCGTTGCGCGGGAGCCGGTCCGCTTGGCTGACGGGACCGAGATCGCGATGACCGTCAGCGTCGGAGCTTGCCTCGTCTCTCCCAGTCAGAGTTTCCAGGCGGCGGCCGCGCAGGCCGATGCCGCCCTCTACGCGGCAAAACATAACGGGCGTGGCAGCTTCGCCATTTACGACGCGAGCCGCCATGGACGGCCTGGAAAACCCACGCTGCGACTTGGCTGATCAGTCGAAGGCGAGCTGCACCTTCATCGCCTTCGATTTGTCGGCGGCGAGATCGAAAGCCTCGATCGCGCGCTCGACCGGGATCGAGGCCGTCAGCAGCGGCGAGAGATCGATGCTGCCTGAGCCGATCATCGCCACTGCCCAGTCGAACTCCTCATGAAAGCGGAAGGAGCCACGCAGGTCGAACTCCTTGGCGACGAGCACATTCATCGGCAGGGTGAAATTGCTGCCGACGCCGATCTGCACGATGGTGCCGCCCGAGCGCACCACATCGAAGGCTCCCGTCAGTGCGTGCTGATTGCCTGAGGCCTCGAACATCACGTCGAAGGCGCCCTTCTGCGCGCCATATTCCGCCTTCAACCGTTCCGGCTCGGCCATGACGTTGATCGCGGCGGTCGCACCCATCTTCAGCGCCGTCGGCAAGGGGCCATCGACCACGTCGGTCGCGACGATCTCGGAGGCTCCAGCTGCCTTGGCCGCCACCACCGCCAGGACGCCGATCGGGCCCGAACCCGTCACCAGCACGCGCTTGCCAAGCAGCGGGCCGGCGCGCTTGGCGGCATGCAGGCAGACCGAAAGCGGCTCGGCGAAGGCGGCCATTGCCGCGCTGACGCCGGGCGCGACCTTTACCGCCTGGCGCTCTTCGACGACGAGAATGTCGCGGAAACCGCCCTGGACATGGGGAAAGCGCATCGCCGAGCCGTAGAACAGCATGTCGGTGCAGTGCTGCTGCTGGCCCATCTGGCAATAACGGCAACGCCCGCAGGCGCGGCTGGGATTGACCGCGACGCGGTCGCCGGGCTTGACGCGCGAAACCTCGCCGCCCACGGTCTCGACCGTGCCGGCGATCTCATGGCCGAGGATCATCGGCTCCTTGACGCGGATCGTGCCGAAGCCGCCATGCAGGTAATAATGCAGGTCGGAGCCGCAGATGCCGCCGGCCTCGATGCGTACGCGGACATCGAGCGGCCCGAGCTCAGGGGCGGTCGTCTCCTCGACGCGCAGATCCTTCTCGGCATGGATGACGACGGCGCGCATGGCGTTCTCCCGGTGCAAGAGTTGGCTATCTTGGGCCAGCTTGCGATTGTCTAATCGATTGAAAGATGCTTACCGAAATCGGGCCTGCGCAGGCAAACGCAAACTGCGCGGGTCAGACGCGCCGTAACCGGAGATCCACCGATGTCGCTTTCTCTGTTCAGCCTCGCAGGCAAGATCGCCCTGATCACCGGCTCCGGCCAGGGCATCGGACTGGCGCTTGCCGAAGGTTTGTCGGAAGCCGGTGCTCATGTCGTGCTCAATGGCCGCGACAAGGCCAAGCTGGAAGCGGCGGCGAAGACGATCTCGGCTGCCGGCCGCAAGGTCTCGGTCGCTCCCTTCGACGTCACGGATCAGGCGGCTGTCGAGGCCGGCGTCGCGACGATCGAGGCCGAGATCGGGCCGATCGACATCCTGATCAACAATGCGGGCATGCAGAAGCGCGCGCCTTTCACCGAGTTCCCGGTCGAGGGCTGGCACGAGGTCATGGCAACGAACCTGCATTCGGTGTTCTACGTCACGCAAGCCGTGACCAAGCGCATGGTGCCGCGCAAGCGCGGCAAGGTCATCAGCATCGGCTCGGTGATGAGCGAGCTCGGCCGCGCCACGATCGTCCCCTACACCGCCTCCAAGGGCGCGGTGAAGATGATGACGCGGGGCCTGGCCGCCGAGCTCGGCAAGCACAACATCCAGGCCAACGCGATCGGGCCGGGCTATTTCACCACCGAGATCAACAAGGCGCTGATCGCCGACGAGGCATTCTCAGCCTGGGTCAGCAGCCGCACGCCGGCCGGTCGCTGGGGCGAGACGAAGGAGTTGGTGGGCGCCGCGATCTTCCTGTCCTCGGCGGCATCGGACTATGTCAACGGCCATCTCTTGATGGTCGATGGCGGGCTGACCGCGGTGGTGTGAGGGCAAGCAGTCCTAACTCGGACCTTCGCCGTCATCCTGGACAAGCCGGCCCCGGGTCCGGCCTTCGGCCGGCCCGAGGACAGGCTCCGCGGCGCGGCTCCGGCTCCGGGATCCATCGAAGGGCCAATCCTTTGACGGGCTTGGCTCTACGATGGATCCCGGGACGCCCTGCGGGCGCCCAGGATGACGCAGTGGTTCCGAGGCCAACGATGACATTCAGTTGCGCTTCCCCTGCGGATCCGGGTGCCCGTCGATGCGCATCTGGAAGAGGAAATAGGTCGGCGAACAGAAGCCGTAATCCTTGACCAGATCGGCCGCGCCGGGCACGTCGTCGGGCATTGCCTGGCACATGTAATCCTCACGGCAGAAGCTTGTGGCGCTGCAGGTGCCGCGATTGCCGCGCGTGACGGATTTGGCGAGGCAAGCGTCGAAATTATTGGTCGCGACGCAATCGTCGAAGGCCTTGCCGCCAGCGAGGCCGCAAATCTCGTCGGGCGTCTTGCCGCCCGCAAAGCCGGCGAAATTCTTGTCGGCGGCGTTGCATTGGCGATAGGCCATGCCGCCGGGCACGCCGATCTTGGCCGGCCGGCAATTGAAGCTGTCTTGCGAGAAGCTCTTGGCGAAGGCGCCGAACTGCCCGGTCAGCTTGTAGGTGTCGAGATAGGGCTTGCCGGTGACCGTCGTGATCGCGCCGGAGAGGCAGGGCTGGCCTGAAAAATTCCGGGCTTCCTCCAGCTTCAGGCATTGCCCGAGCTCGGTGCCGACAGAGGGGTTGGCGATGATCGCCTTGCAGGTCGAGCCGCTGCCGCAGGTCCAGCTCTCGCCGAAGCTCGAGCGGGCTGCATCGGTGAGGCACGGCATCGTCAGCCCTGCAGCGCGATAGCTGAGCGGCTTGCCGGGCTGCCAGCTGGCAGGTGGCGCGAAGGAGAGCGGGCGATAGCGGTCGGGTTCGCGGCCTGCCGCCATCGCCTCGATATAGGCCGCGCGGCGGCTGGTCTCGGCGTGGAAATGCGGGGAGACGCCGGTCTTGATCCGGTTCAATGGCGATGTGCTGGCGTCGTCGAGCCCGAACATATGGAAGCCGGCTGTCGCATTGGCCTGGTGGCAGCCCATGCAGGTGCCGTTGTCCAAGCGCTCGATGACGCCACGTGCCGTGCGGACCAGGCGCGTCGCGCCCAGATCCAGGCTGGCCAGCGCGCTGGCCGGCAGGATTTCGGTGAAGGGATGGTTGGCGAGGCGGGCACTGCCGAAGGTCGAGTACGAGATCGCCTTCGTCGCCAGAAAGCGCGTCGGCAGCAGGTAGACGCCCTGGTCGATCGCCGGAACATGGTCGCGGACATAGTCGACGAGGTCCTTGCGCAGAGCTGCATCGGCCTTCAGGCGGGCAATGTCGGGCGTGTTCTCCAGCGGCTTGGGCGAAAGCGTCGGCGCGCCGTCCTGTTTCGAGGCTGCGAAGACCCGCAGCAGATAGGCGGCCTGCCCACCGAACTGCGTTTCCATGCCGGAGGGAAAGCGCACGATCTGCGCATTGATCTCGACCTGCTTCAGGTTCAGCCGGGCCCGTGCGAGTGGCCCGTCGATGATCGCCTTGGCGCTGACGGCAGCCGTCGCGCTCGTCTGCTGGGACAGCCAGAACGCGGCCGTATCGTTGCAGGTCTCGCCGGGCAAAGCCGCGGCCGTGAAGACGGCGTTCAGCGTGAAAGGCAGGCGCGAGGCGAGCTGGCGCCTCAGCTTCGGATCCTGGAACGCGTAGGCGAGGCGATAGATCAGGCGAACCTCGCCGCAGCCGGTCTCGCCGCCCAGGCTGGCGAAATCGCGCCGGTCGAGCCGGTTGACGATGGCGCTCAGCCGAAACTGCGCGATCGGCGAATTCAGCCAGCCGAGATCGATGATGCGGCCGACATTGCCATCGGTGACTTCGAACAGCTTGCGTCCATTGACGGCCATCTCGGCGCGCAGGCCCGAGACGTCATCGCGGACATGGCTCGCGATGACGCGGAAGGCTGCGCTGGTGCGCGTGAGATCGGCGGTCGAGGAGGCCTGCGCCTGTCCGAGGATCGCACCGAGAGAAAAGCCCCCTGCTTCGATCTGCCGTAAGGTCGCGACGTCCTGGATGTCGGTCAGCACAGGCCGGCGATTGGGAGGCTGCTGCGCCGATAGTTCGATCGTCGCCATTGCCGGAATGAGCGAGGCGAGGGCGATCCAAGGGCCAGCCGACCAGCGCATCCGCTCTCTCCGCACTGAGGCGCCGTCTCGCTATGATGTGAGGATAGCGAGACGGCGGTGCTCTCGTCCAGAGCGTTTCCGATCCATTGGATCGTTCAACAGCTCGAGATCTAGCGTACGCCGAGCCGGCGGCAGAACCACAGGCTGATGATGCTCAGCATGATGATCGCCGTCAGATAGATGCCGGGGCTGGTGCGGTCGCCGGTCTGGGCGACGAGCGCGGCAGCGACCAGCGGCGTGACGCCGCCGAACAGAAGCTGGCCCAGCACATAGCTCAACGAAATGCCCGTCGTCCGCCGCCGGACCTGGAAGAGGTCCGAGAGCAGGGCCGGCGCGGTCGCGAAATAGCCGGAATACATCACGAAGGCGAGCAGTGCCTGGATGGTGACGAGCTTGGCAAGCGTCGGCTCCTGCACCAGCCAGATGAACAGCGGATAGGTCATCAGCAGGCCGATGACGGCGAAGACCAGCATCACAGGGATACGGCCGACCTTATCGGAGAGATGTCCGAACATCACCGGCATGACCGTGTTGATCAGGCCTGCGACCATCGTGCCGATCAGCGCCTGCTCCGTCGTGAGCTTCAGCGTGGTGATGGCGAAGGTCGGCATGTACTGGTTCATGAAGCTGCCGGCGGCTCCGGCCGCGACCACGCCCGCGCCGATCAGCACGATGCGCTTGTCATGAGCGGCGATCTCCCGCAGCGGATTCTTGGCGTGCTCGGTCGTGGCGAAGAGCGGGCTCTCCTGCGCGCGCTTGCGGATGTACCAGGCGACCGGGCCGATCATCACGCCGAAGATGAACGGGATGCGCCAACCCCAGGCCAGCACCTGCTCGGGTGTCAGAAGCGTGTTGACCGCGTACGCCGAAAGCGAGGCCAGAAGCACCGAGAAGCCCGAACAAGCCCACTGGATCGAGGCATAGAAGCCGGCTCGCTTGGGGTCCTGCTCGGCCATCAGCGCGGTTACGCTGCCGAACTCGCCGCCAGCCGAGAAGCCCTGCACCATCCGCGCCAGGATCAGCAGAACCGGAGCGGCCAGGCCAATGGTGGCGTAGGTCGGGAGGATCGCGGTCACGCCCGTGCCGACCATCATCAGCAGGGCCGAGAGCACCATGGCGGGCTTGCGGCCCGCCTTGTCGGCATAGGCGCCGATAACCATGGCCCCGAGCGGGCGCACCAGCCAGGCCGAGGCGAAGGTGCCCAGCCCGAGCAGGATGCCCACCGTCGGGTCGGCAGTCGGGAAGAACAGCTTGGCGAAGACCGGCACGAACATCGCGTAGATGACGAGGTCGTACCATTCGAACACTGCCCCGATCGAGCCGGCGAGGACAGTGCGCCGGATCGCGCGGTCACGCTCGGTCTGGGTCAGGGCAACGGGAGGCGTGAGCGCGATATCGGTCATGACATTGGTCTTCCTGCTGGAGGGACACCGCGCTGCGGCTCGCGAGTAAAACGACTGATGGAGAAGGCCTCGATCGGCGTTGGGCTTTCGCCGTCGCGGATGAGTTCGGCCAGGACCTCGCCGACGCCGGGCACGATCTGGAAGCCCGCGCCGGCGAAGCGGAAGGCGTGGAACAGGCCAGGCGTCGTGCCGCTTGATCCTTGCGGGCGAGGCGATGGAGCAGCGGCATCTCCGCGCCCCTCATACCGATCCGGCGGGAAAGACGTCGAGGCCAAAGGCGACGCGTGCGTCACCATCGACAAGGCTCGGCGATGGCAGCGTCGGAAAACCCATCGACACCTCGAGCGGAAAGCACGCGATCGATCTCGGATCGACGCACCGGACTGCGGTGCAGTGAGGTGAGCGTCACCATCGAGGTGGGTCAACGATAAATTCCATATGACAAAATTTTTATTGTCATAATTTCGCTATATAGAATTTTATCGTGATCTCATGAGTGATGTTGTCGATATTGCTGAAACTGCCGGACCCCAATCTAGCTTGCGCCGGGCCCTGGCCCTGCTCCGCGTCATCGCGGCGGGCGATGCTGCCGGCATGCGTCTGAAAGACATCGCCCTGACGGCCGGCTGCGGCCAACCGACGGCTCATCGCGCCTTGCGCGACCTGATGGCGGAGGGTTTCGTCGAGCAGGCAGCGGGCGGCAAGCGCTATCGGCTCGGGCTCGACTTCTTCGTGCTGGCGGCGCGGGCGGGTCAGGCCGGAGGCCTGCGCGATCTGGCGCGCCCGGCGTTGCTGCGCTTGTCGGCGACCTTGAGCGACACCGTCTTCCTGCTGGTGCGTAACGGCTATGACGCGATCTGCCTGGACCGGATCGAGGGACCCTTCCCGATCCGCACCTTCACCGGCGACATCGGCGGCAAGGTACCGCTCGGCCTCGGCCAGGGCAGCCTCGCCATGCTGGCGCATTTGCCCGAGGCTGAGCGCGAGGCGGTGATCCGCTTCAACATGCCCCGCCTGCTCGATCGCGGCTATCTCGACGAGGCGGCGCTGCGTAGCGCGCTCGACACGACCCGGGCACAGGGTTGGGTCAATCTCAACAGGGGCCTGATCCCAGGCATGGCGGGCGTCGCCGTGCCGATCCTCGATCCCGAGGGCCGCGCCGTCGCCGCGCTCAGCATCGGCACGCTGGCGGAACGGCTGCGCGAAGAGCGCCTGCCGAACATCGTCGCCATGCTGCGAGTCGAAGCGGCAGCGCTTGCGGCCCGGCTCAACCCGTTCGACAGGGCGCTGCGCTATCCCGCGCGCAGCCTCGGCACGATCGCCATGTGACAGTCTTGCTACGTGACAGTCTTGCCATGTGACAAACTTGCCTCGCAGGCGCCAAGGGATGCTGCGGTGCAGCGAAACGGCTGCCCCGCATTTGACGGGCGCCAAGAATTTGACGGGCGCCAAGACTGCTTGGAAAGGAGGTGAGCGAGGAAGGGTTGGCTGACGATCTGCCACATCTAGAGACGGCTTCAGGCCGGCTTACCGTTACGGGCCTTGCTGGCGCGCAACTCGAATTCCTGGCGGATCGCCTCGAGTTTCTCCTCGTCGAGCTCTTCCAGATCGAGCAGTTCCTCGCGCGCGCCCTCCAGCCGCACGATCAATTCGTCGAGCTTGATCTGCATGGCGGCGCTGTCGCGATTCTGGCTGTTCTGGATGATGAAGACCATCAGGAAGGTGACGATGGTCGTCGAGGTGTTGATCACCAATTGCCAGGTGTCGTTGAAGCCGAAGAAGGGCCCCGATAGGCCCCACAGGACGATCACCGCGACGGCAACGACGAAGGTCTGCGGCTTGCCCGCCCAACGTGCCGTCGCCCGCGACAGGCGGGTGAACAGCGAGCGATCGGTCAGCAATGCGACATGAGACGGCATGGCGATTTCCTCGGGCCGGATTTCGGCCTGGAGATTCAACGCATGCCGGGGGGCGCCGTTCCGCCGTCGAATGGCTCAGCCGGGCAGCAGGCGCCGCGCATGCCAGCCAATATGCTGGGCCATGAAGGTCGAGACGAAGTTGTAGGAGTGGTCGTAGCCCTCGCGCATCGTCAGTTCGAGCGGGATCTCGGCCTGGACGCAGGCAAGCTCCAGGAGCCAGGGCCGCAATCCCTCCTGCAGGAAGCCGTCGGCGGTGCCCTGATCGACCAGAAGGTCCTTGAGGCGGTGCCCGTCGGCGATCAATGCGGTGGAGTCGTAAGGCCGCCATGTCGTCTCGTCCGACCCGAGATATTTCTCGAAGGCGGGCCGCGACCAGCCGGCGGTCGAAGGCTGGGTGATCGGCGCGAAGGCCGAGACGGAGGTGTAACGCATCGGATTCTTGAGCGCGAGCGTGATCGCGCCATGGCCACCCATCGAATGGCCGAAGATGCCCTGGCGGCCCATGTCGAGCGGAAAATGCTGGGAGACCAGTGCCGGCAATTCGTCGCGGATATAGCTCTCCATGCGATAGTTCTTCGCATAGGGCTCCTGTGTCGCATCGAGATAGAAGCCGGCACCGGAGCCGAATTGCCAGTTATCCGGCTCGTCGGGAATGCCCTCGCCGCGTGGTGAGGTGTCGGGGCAGATGATGGCGACGCCGTTGGCTGCAGCGGCGGCGCGGTACTCGCCCTTGTCCATGACGTTCTGGTGCGAGCAGGTCAGGCCCGAGAGATACCAGAGCACCGGCACCGGCCCGTCCTCGATCTGCTGCGGCAGGAAGATCGCGAAGGTCATCGGGCAGGCGCAGACCGCGCTGTCATGGCGATAGACACGCTGTGAGCCGCCGAAGGCCTTTGAGGAGGAGATGAGTTCCATGGGCTTTCCCTTTGGGCGTGGCACGACGCCTGTCATTCCGGACGGCCGGAGGCCGGGCCCGGAACTCACGACCTGGTGAGTTCCGTGCCCGATCGGCTTACCGAGGTCGTACCCAGTCATGGGTTCCGGGTTCAGCGCGGAGTTTATCCTTGGGCCGACCAAAAGTCGGACCCGAGGGCGCTGCCCCGGAATGACGCGATGGTTCAGTGCGTCATGGATGCGGCTAAAGAACGGCCGCTCAGTACACCACGACCGATCTGATCGACTTGCCTTCATGCATCAGGTCGAAGCCGTGGTTGATCTCGTCCAGGCTGAGCTTGTGGGTGATCAAGTCGTCGATGTTGATCTTGCCCTCCATATACCAGTCGACGATTTTCGGCACATCGGTGCGGCCGCGCGCGCCGCCGAACGCCGTGCCCTTCCAGACACGGCCGGTGACGAGCTGGAACGGGCGCGTGGCGATCTCCTTGCCGGCCTCGGCGACGCCGATGACGATCGACTCGCCCCAGCCGCGATGGCAGCACTCCAATGCCTGCCGCATCACATTGGTATTGCCGGTGGCGTCGAAGGAGAAATCCGCGCCGCCGCCGGTGAGATCGACGATCGCCTGCACGACCTTGTCGTTGCCGACTTCCTTGGGGTTGATGAAGTCGGTCATGCCGAACTTCTTCGCCATCTCCTGCTTGGCCGGGTTGATGTCGACGCCGATGATCTTGTCGGCACCGACCATGCGCGCGCCCTGGATGACATTGAGGCCGATGCCGCCCAGCCCGAAGACCACGACATTCGCGCCCGGCCAGACTTTCGCCGTATAGATCACCGCGCCGATGCCGGTCGTCACGCCGCAGCCGATATAGCAGATCTTGTCGAAAGGCGCGTCCTCGCGGACCTTCGCCAGTGCAATCTCGGGCAGGACGGTGAAATTCGCGAAGGTCGAACAGCCCATGTAGTGGAAGACCTCACCGCCATCGCAGGAGAAGCGGCTCGTGCCGTCGGGCATCACGCCTTGGCCCTGGGTGGCGCGGATCGAGGTGCAGAGATTGGTCCGGCGCGACAGGCAGGATTTACAGCTGCGGCATTCCGGCGTGTAGAGCGGGATGACATGGTCGCCGGGCTTCAGCGAGGTCACGCCCGCGCCGATCTCGCGCACGATGCCGGCGCCCTCATGGCCGAGGATCGCCGGGAACTTGCCCTCGGAATCCAGGCCCGACAGCGTGTAGGCGTCGGTGTGGCAGATGCCCGTCGCCATGACCTCGACCAGCACTTCGCCGGCCTTGGGGCCGCCGATCTCGATGGTCTCGATGGTCAGCGGCTTGCCCGCTTCCCAGGCGACGGCGGCGCGTGTCTTCATCGGGTGTGTCCTTCTTTTTGCGGTTTTTGCAGTTATTTCAGGTAGGGGCGGATGGCGCGCATGATCTGCGTGATCTCCGCCTCGCCGTCTTGCGGCGCGGTCTTTCCGCTCGTCCTTCCCAGTATGGTTTCGCGCAGATGGCTTTCGAGGACCTCGGCCATCAGCCCGGTCGCCGCGCCGCGCAGCGCCGAGAGCTGCTGGAGCAGCGCGCCGCACGCATCGCCGCGCTCGACCGCGAGGACGAGCGCATCGGCCTGCCCTCTGATCCGGCGCAGCCGGGCGATGGCGCGCTTCTTCTCTTCAGGTGTATGCGGCATGCGACCAGGATACTGGGGCGGAGTATGAGGCCGGACGCTAATATGGCCCCGACGAGCCTGTCAATGCCGCTCCTGCGGACTTGAATCAAAACGGCGGCCGCGTTGCCGCGGCCGCCGTTCAGGACATGCGTGGAAATGGCTCGATCGTTCAGAAGCTGTAAGCCGCTTTCACCTTGACCAGATGCTGGCTGAAATTGGTCAGGTCGAGATCGCCGGGCTGGCCCTTGGCCTTGCCGGCGACCTGGATGTTGTAGGCGGCCGAGAGCGCGAGCTGCTTGGTCGCCTGCCAGTAGACGCCGGGGCCGGCGAACGTCGCGTAACCGGCCTCGGTGCCGAAGCCGAGATCGTTGTAGCGGCGCTGATGGCGCACTTCGCCGCTGAGATAGATGCCGTCCACGGCCTGCCAGGCGAGCGAGGCGCCGAGCGTCAGCGTCGAGCTGCGGCCATAGGGGCTGGGGCCCGTCCAGGTCAGGTCGTGCGAGACATTGAGCGCGGCGTAGAGCTTGCCCGGGATCAGCGTCTTGTCGGCGAAGAGCCGGATGCCGGTGTTGTAGCCGGTGAAGCGGCTGGCGCCGTCGGGATCGGTGCTGTTGACGCTGGGATCGATCACCACGGTCAGGCCGATGCCGTGCAGGTCACGACCGAGCAGCTTGTATTTCATCTCGACGCCGGCGCCGTAGCTCGTCGCATCGGCGCTGACGCCGCCGAAGGACGCGTTGGTCACGCCGCCGAGCAGATAGGGGCCGACCTCAAGGCAGGGCAGCAGGCCGTAGGAGCCCTGAAGCTGAGCGCTGTGGCTGTTGAGCGTGCCGCTGCGCGTGCCGTAACCACCGCCATAGGTCAGGCTCGGGCCGAAGGAGCCTTTATCCGCGACATCCGAGCCGGTGGTGAAGCCGAAGGCGTCGGTCGGGATGCCCTCGCTCTCGCTGCAGGCGGACAAGGTGGCCGGAACCGTAGGCGCGCCCTTGCGCGAGGGCAGGTCGGCGGCGGGGGAGACGGTTGCGGCAGCGGCCGAGCCGAGCAAGGCGAGAGCGACGGATCTGAGCGACATGGGCGGGTTCCGGTTGAGGTGAGAGACCCTTATGCAAATGCGAATGATTTGCAACATCTGATTCCGCGATTATCTCGCGAAATCAGGATGCCTGAGCCGGAAAGGCTGCGCGAGAGCCGGCGGCGGCCGGGTTGCGCAATGCGACGGCATGTTGCGCTGCGGCAACATGGGCTTGTGTCAGCGCGGCGCCATATCGCCGAGCCGGGCATGGACCCGCGGCGCGATCGCGGCCAGTTCCGCCACGGATTTCCAGGCTGCGGCATGGACCTCCTCGACCTGTGCGACGAGCGCCAGCGCCGGGTCGGCGAGGAAGAGATATTGCAGGTCGTGATGGACATGGTCGGGTTCGCCGCGGGCGGGCTTGCCGGGCACATCATGGCTGTCGATGGCGAAGGGCAGGTCGCCGCCCTGGTGCCAGGGATGCAGCGCCAGCCCCTGGACGCCGGTCTCCTCGATCGCCTCGCGCGCCGCTGAATGGTGGAAGGCCTCGGCCGGCTCGTAATGGCCGCCGGGCTGGAGCCAGCGGCCGATCACGACATGGTCGATCAGCAGCACCCGGGCGTGGTCGGGCGAGAGCACGATCGCGCTGGTGGTAAGATGGCCGGGCATGGTCGCGCGCTCGTCGAGCGCATCGCCTCGCGCGATCTGCCAGCGCAGCAGCGCCAGATGCTCGCGCGGGGAGGCGACCTCGCTGCGATAGCGTGCGACGATCGATGACAGGCGGCCGAGGAAGGATAGAGCGGTCATGCGCCCGGTCTAGCCGATTCTCTGGTGTTCAGGGCGGGGGCAGGCGGTATTCCTCGAACTTGCCGTTCCGGGGGCCGTCATAGCCGATCAGGACGGTTAGTCCGGCGGCGTCCTCGCCGGTGATGACGAGCGCCTCGGCCTTGGCGCTGTCGCGGCTGCGCAGCCTGCCCAGCTCCCGTACCGCCTCGGGCCGCGCCGGATCGATGAGCATCACCGCATAGTCCAGATCCTGTTCCTGCGCCGGGCCGACCAGAGCCAGCAGCCGGCCATCCCCAAGGGCTGCGAGATCGCGAAAGCCGCGCTGGCCTCCGAGCGGGACCGCAACAAGCCTGGGCTCGCCGCGCGCCGGTTCGTGTCCGGTCGCGAACAGGTCGGCGAGGCTCGCGCCGACGAGGAAGGCCTTGCCGTCGAGCGAGGGCGCGCGCAGGCCAGCCCAGAGCCGGTCTCCGGCAACGGCGATGGCCTCGACATTCATGCCGTTGGCGCTCATCAGATCCCGGCCGAAGAAGCCGCCGGCGGAGCCTGCCCGGCGCAGCAGGTCGCTCAGGCGATAGGTCAATTCGGGCGCGCTCTCGGCCCGGCCATTGGCGTCGACCCTGATGCGGGCGAGGTGGAAGGCCGAAAGCCGGAACTGGCCGGAATGGCGCGAGCAGCCATGCGAGCCGGCGACATAGAAATAGGGTGCGGAAAACGCGACGCTCTCGCCGTCGAGATCGCGGAACTTGCCCTGCTCGGGACAGGCTACCGCTGGTGGAGCGCCGAGTGTCGCTGGCGATGGCCCGTCGCCAAGCAGCGGCACGCTCTCGCCGGGTGCGAGGGCGCCGTCATTGAGCGTCGCGAATTGCGCGGCCGTGTTCTCGTCGTTGATCAGCAGGCAGCGCTGCTTGCCCTCGCGCGCCGGCATGCAGGCCATGCCGCTGACGTCATGGGCGGCCTTGCCGGGCTTCTTGCTGGCGAAGTCGCCCGTGGCCTCGATGCGACGCAATGGCTGCAGCGTGTCGGCCAGGGCAGGCAAGGTTGCAAGCAGGGCGCCCGCGAGCAGGGCGCAGAGCCGCAGACGCCGCATGATCCGTTTCCCCCCGGGGTTCATAACAGCCTCTAGCCCTCCAGCCAGGATTTCATCACGCGCCAGAAGGCGAAGCGCTGCTTGCTCGAGACCAGCGTATGCGCCGCGCCTGGAATGATGGTGAGCTGCTTGTCGCCATTGGGCAGTTTTTTGAAGAAGTCGCAGATGTCGTCCATCGAGGCGATGCCGTCATATTGTCCGCTGATCATCAGGACCGGCGCGGTGACGCGGTCGGGATGAACCACCGGCAGATTGACCGTCATGTCGAGATAGGTGCCGGCGGGCACGCTGTCGCCGAAGGGCAGTTCGGCCTTGATGAAGGCGTCGATCACGTCCTGGTCGGTGGTGTCGGGCTTGTCGCGGGTGAAGATGCTGCCCAGCATGCCGGCATCGCGCGGCCGGCGGTTATGGGTGCGGAAATACTCAGCCTGCTCGGCCCGCTTGCTGAGCGTGCCCGAGCCTTGGCCGGTATAGGTGAAGGCCTGCAGCACCAGCCGCCCGACGCGGTCCGGCCGCGCCATCGCATAGGCGCCGACGCGCAGCGCGCCCGAGCTTTCGCCCATCATATGCATGCGTTCCTGGCCGGTCTCGCGGCGCACGAGGTCGCCTGCGACGGTCAGATCCGCGACGCCGCTGGCGATGTCGGAATTGCCGGAGGTGCGCGTGGATTTGCCATAGCCCTCATGGTCCATGGTCCAGACATCATAGCCCCAGCGCGCCGCGACATTCATCAGCGAGATGTCGTCGCGCCCAGGAATGGTCAGGTCGTATGTCGGCCGGCCCGAAGCCGAGGAGCCATGCACGAAGAACAGCACCGGCAATGGCTTGCCGCCCGGCGGCCCGACGCGCTTGCGATAGATCGCAAGCTCCACGCCGGGCGCCTTCGTGGCGCTGTATTCAGCGCTCCAGATCGCGGCTTCCTCGGCGTTTGCGCCCTGGCTGTCGAGCGACGAGGCCAGACCGCCAAGGGCCGCCCCCTGAAGCAGCGTGCGACGGTGAAGCATATGCGACCCTCCCGGAGCCTGATCTTGGTTTCGGTCAGAGTAGGAGGGGGGAGGCGGGGGCGACAAGCGAAGCTGCATGGCTTGCGATCACCAATGCGAGATCGAGAGGGCGGAGGGAAGCTGCGACGCGCAGCGCCGGATGAGGGGGCGCCGTGCCCTGTCCGGTTGGCGCCACGTTTTCAGGCCAGGCGGTGAGCTCACAGCGCCCCCTCATCCGTCTCGGCTGCGCCGA
>NZ_CAXUPC020000004.1:0-511377 GCF_964252745.1 Allobosea sp. LjRoot9
TCAAACCAATCCCTGTCCAAGCCGCCCCAAAAGGGCGGCTTTTCGCGTTTTCGGCTCGCCTTTCTCGGTCACATCCCTGCGTCCGCGCAGAAGCTCGTTATGCGGTTGCTGGGAGCGGACAGGCGCGCCGCGCACCAGGCCAGTCGCCTCTCGGGCGCATGCCTCTCACATTGACCGGCTTGTGCTGCGCAATGTCCTTCCTATAGAGACGGCTTTGGATGAGCAGCCCATATGGGCATCGGGCAATCACGCGTTTGGCGCACTGCAACAGCCGTTCTTTCGATGTCATCGTCGTAGGCGCTGGGATGGCCGGGCTTGCCGCTGCGGCCCTGCTCGCGCGCGAAGGCCGCAAGGTTCTGGTCGTCGAAAGCCATGACCGCCCCGGCGGCTGCATGACGTCTTGGGTCCGCAAGCCGCGTGACAAGAACCGTATCGCCCGGCGCTTCGTCTTCGACGCCGGGGTACAGGATATCAGCGGCCTCGGCGCGGGGGCGCCGCTGCACCAGCTTCTCACCCGACTGGGCGAACAGGATGCGCTGCACTGGCTGCCGGTGCAGCATCGCTATGTCATCAATGACATCACAATCGACCTGCCGCGAAATTGGGACGAGCTGGAATGCGTTCTCTGCGCACGCTTCCCCGAGGAGGCCTCCGGCGTAAGCGCGCTTCTCGGCGAGATCAGATCAATCTACGACGATCTCTATGCGGGGATGAGATCGGCGCGCTACCGCGCGATCACGCAGTTGCCGGCGGCCGAGCAAGCGCAGTGGCATTGCCGCTTCCCGCATGCCGCGCAAGCAACGGGCCAATCCTATGGCGCGCTTCTGCGGCGCCATCTGAGCGATCCAACGTTGCTGAGCATTTTCAACCTTCTGTCGGAATACGTCACCGACGATCCGGCCGCGATCGGTGTCAACGACATGGTTCCACTGTTCGGCTATTATGTTGCGGGTGGCTTCTACCCGGCCGGCGGCGCCCAGAAGCTGCCGGATTTGCTCTGCCGCTCGATCCGGCACCATGGCGGCGAGATCCGCCTCAAGACCCAGGCGACGCGTTTCGTTCTTCGCGATGGGCAGATCGCGGGCGTGGAATTGTCACCGGGCCAGATCGCCCGCGCGCCCGTCGTCATCAGCAATGCCGACATCGCCGCCAGCCATGACGCGCTGCTCGGCGCTTATGACTTGCCGCCCCGCTACCGGCAAAGATTGGCGCGATTGAAGCGTGGCCCCTCCGCCATCTTGATCAATTTCGGCCTGGACAGGATACCTGACCTGCCGGCACGCGTGTTCGTCGAGCAACACGGTCTGATCTTCGGCCTCAGCAATCCGAGCGCCATCGACCCCAGCCTGGCGCCACCGGGCCATGCCGCCCTGTGTCTGCTGCACTTGCTGCATGAGGACGAGGCGGGTCCCTGGTTCGACCTCAGTGCGCCGCAATACCAGAAAGCGAGAGAGGCCCATGCGCGAAGGCTGATTGGCGCGGCAAGCGTCGTCGTCGCCGATCTCGAGCGGCATATCGTGCATTACGAGGTGGCCGCACCGCCGACCTTCCGTCACTATATCCGCTCGGAGAATGGCAGCATCTACGGCGCGGCGCGCGGTCAATGGTGCCCCGCGGTCAAATCCCCAGTACCCGGATTGTTCTTGGCCGGTGCCGGAACTGCAACGGGTCCCGGAGTCGAAGCGGCCGTCCTCTCCGGCCTGCACGCCGCGCATGCGGTCATGGATCTGTAAGGTTTATTCCTGCCAGGCGACGGCGAGACACATATCGTCCCAGGGCCGGGCATGCGCGATCGTCCAGACCTCCCCATCGACATGCACATGCGTCGGGCCGTCCGACATGGCGGTGAAATAGTCGCGGCGGTCCGTGACCTGCAGGAGTGCGTGACTGGTTGCTTTGGCCAGGGCCTCACGCCCCGTCCAGATCCGATAGAACGCGTCGGAGCCGGATTGCGCGACCTGCCGCCGCTCGGCCGGGCCGAAGGCCAGCTCCGCAATTCCCTGGATGTCGCGCTGCTTGCCGCTGCATTCGATATCGAGCCCAAGGCGCGGAACGAAGCCATGGGCTGCGGCGACGAAGCCGTCCGCATGCGAGATCGAGATGGCTGGCAAGATCTCTCCAGCGCGTGCTTCGAAAACGGGCCGGCCGCCCGGATCGCGCAAAATCGGCCGGTCCCGACAATCCACGACCTCTTGCCTCAGCATGGCGCGCAGCAGCGCTCTGGCACAGCGCGAAACCGGCGCAAAAGCCCGCTCTTCGGGATGCGACCAGCCGTCGAGGAGTTCCCTTGCCATATCGCTCTCCTCGGCCAGCACGGCCAAGCCGATCCGCGCACGCGGCCCGGGCAGATCGGGGAGGTCGACGGGCAGGGAAAAGGCGGGGATATCGAACATGCGCTCGAAACGGGATGGCAGGCGGAGGGATGCCAAGTTAAGAGGGATCGTTCGGCAATTCCACCGGGCGATCGAACCCTGTCCACGAGTTCCCGAACGGCCCAGAGAACCGCCCCCTGATGCCAAGCGAGGCCCTCCTGAGATTTGCGGTGCAAAACTGGTTCGCCTGGACCTCGGGACTCAGCTCTCCCGAGCAATGGCGGGATTGGGCGAGCCCATGCCGCCAGGAGGCGTATGTCGCGCCGGTCGCGTTGCCGATGTCCCTGCGCCGGCGTGCGACGCCGATGGGGCAGGCCCTGCTCGCAGGCGCCTTGGGCTTCACCGATATGGTCGGACGGGCCCGCTACGTCCAGGCGTCCCGCCACGGCGAATTCAGCCGCGCGCACCAGACCCTCCTGGCCCTGGCTCAAGAGGACGAGCTCTCGCCCGCCGAATTCAGCATGTCCGTCCATCACGGGCTTGCCGGTCTCTTGTCGATTCACACGCAGAACCGCGAGGGCCACATTGCGCTGGCTGCTGGCACGGAATCCTTCGCCTGCGGCCTGCTTGAGGCTGCCGCCTGCTTGGCTGAACATCCGCAAACCCCAATTCTTCTGCTCTATGCCGACGAGAAGCTGCCTTATGAGTTCGCCGGGCAAGCCGGTCCCGAAGAGGCTCTGCCCTGCGTCGTCGTGCTCGGCTTGACCGCGCCCCGCATGGACGGCGACGACATCCTGCTCATACAGCAGCCCGCGAGCCGGCCCCAGGAGCCATCCCCTTCGGCGGCCTTGGACTTTCTGAAGTTCCTCCTCTCGGGGAGCCGGCAAGCGGTCTCGCATGGCGAACACTGGGACTGGACCTGGCGGCATGCTGAGCCGGTTTGACCGCCTCTACCGCCTCCTGGCGACCGGCTTCTTTTTCGCCGCCTTGTTTGGCGGCGGCGCTGTCGTCGCGGCTCTGACTTTTCCGATCGTCGGCCTGGCGACGCGCGACGCCCGGCTGCGGCGCGAGCGCAATCAGCACATCATTCACCTGCTCTTCCGAACCTATATCGGCACCATGCGCTTCATGCGGCTGGCATCCTTCGACTTCAAAGGCCTGGAGAGATTGCGCGCCGCGCCGGGCAGGATGGTAATTGCCAATCATCCGTCCCTGCTGGACGTGGTGATCCTGATGGCGCTGATCCCGCGCGCCCAGTGCATCGTCAAGCAATCCCTCTGGGAAAGCCCCTATCTTGGCCGCCTGGTGCGAGGCACCGGCTATATCAGCAACGCCTTACCTTCCGAGCAATTGCTGGAGGCCTGCCGCCAGAGCATCGAGGACGAGGCCTGCCTCATCATTTTTCCAGAGGGCACCCGCACCACGCCGGGCGAGCCGATGCAATTGCACCGCGGCTTCGCCAATATCGCCCTCCTGCTCGGGATCGACATTCAACCTATTACCATCACCTGCACGCCGCCGACCCTCTTGAAGGGCCAGAAATGGTATGCCATCCCATCGTACCGACCGGTGTTTTGTGTTGATGTCGGCGAAATGATATCAGTCGGCCACATGCTGAACGACCATGAACGGCCGCTCGCCGCCCGCAAGTTGGTACGAATGATCAAAGCTTACTACGAAGGCAAGCTGGCGGATGGATGAGCTGGAAACACGTATCAAAAGGCTGATCGTCGAAAGCCTCAAGCTTGAAGACCTCAACCCTGCTGATATCGCCAGTGACGAACTGCTCTTCGGCGAAGGCCTTGGCCTGGATTCCATCGATGCGCTTGAGCTCGGCGTCGCTCTGCGCAAAGCGTTCGGCCTCACCATCGAAACCGTCACGGACGACATCAAGCTGCATTTCAGGACCGTTCAAAGTCTCGCACAGTTCGTTCGTTCACAGCAGAAAGACATCGAACGTCATGTCGCGTGATGAAATTTACCAGCAGATCGCTTCGTATCTCATCGAGAGTTTTGAAGTTCCCGCCGACAAAGTCAGCCCTGAGGCGAGGCTCTACGAGGATCTCGACCTCGACTCCATTGACGCGGTCGACCTGATCGTGAAGCTGCAGGATCTCACGCAGCAGAAGTTCAGGCCGGAAGACTTCAAAGCGGTCCGTACGGTGGCCGACGTGGTCGATCGGATCGTTGCGATGGCGAGAGCGCAAGCCTGAGGCAGTAAGCGACGTGCCGGCAGCCCCCGCCATACGCGCACTCCTGATTGCGTTGGGCCTGGCATATCCGCTGCTGGCTTATTTCGGCCATGCCACTGTCTCGCCCGCGATCTTTATCCTGGCGACATTGGCCCTGATCGCCATCCGCTATGTGTTCGCGCAGCCCGGCCCGCTCACCATGGGCCCGTCGACCCTCCTGATCGTCGGCGGAGCTCTCATCGTGGTAAGCCTTGCCGATCGGCAGCTCGCCGCCCTGGCCTATCCCAGCCTGATCAGCTTTGCCTTTGCCTCTGCGTTCGGCCTGTCGCTATGGCGCCGGCCGAGCCTGATCGAGCGCTTCGCGCGCCTCCGGCAGCCGGATCTGCCCGATGCTGCCAAGACCTATTGCGCCCATGTCACGCTGCTGTGGACCGTCTGGCTGCTGGCGAACGGGCTGATCGCCGCAGCACTTGCCTTCGGCCGGCACATGGAACTCTGGCTGCTGTGGACCAGCCTGATCAACTATCTCCTCTCCGGTACCCTGCTGGGTGGCGAGTGGTTGTTCCGCCGGATTCGCGAGAGCTAGCATGAGCGCGGACCGTCTCCTCGCCATTCCCGAAGTCTGGTCGCACCAGCCGGATCGGCCCGTTGCCTATCGTACCGGCTCCTCGGCGCTAACCCGACGGCACTTCATTGCAGATCTCAACGCCAATATCGGGCTGCTCAGGCAGCTGCCCGAAACGGCCGCGATCCTGTGCACGACCAGCCTGTACTGGTTCGCCATCGGGCTCTTCGCCCTTGCTGCCTGCCGTAAGCACGTGATCGTCGCCGCGAACGACCTGCCTGCGAATCTGGAACAACTGGGCGACCAGGCCGGGCTCATCGTCAGGGACCGCGAACGCATTTTCCCCGGCGCGCAATATGGTCTCGTCCAGGCCGAGGCTCCCTGGGATCTGGCGTGGCCCGGCCTCGACCTTGCCTCGCCCGTCAGCTTCTTCACGTCTGGCTCGACCAGCACACCGAAGCGGGTAGACAAGCAACTGCACCACCTCATCGTCGAGGCGGAGGCCATTTCGGCGCTGTTCGCAGCGCGGCAACCGCATTTCCGGTCGGTTTGCGGAACGGTTCCGCATCACCATGCCTATGGCCTGGCCTTCCGGGTGATCTGGCCGCTGCTATCAGGCCTGCCCTTCGTCGACGAAACGCCGGAATTCCTGGAACAGGCCCTGGCGCAGCTCGAAGCAGGCGCCGTCTTCGTCACCAGCCCGGCCCATCTCCACCGCCTCGACGGTTTCGCAGCGCTGCCGTCGGCAAGGCAGCCGAGCTGCATCCTCAGCGCGGGCTCCCGGCTTGACGATGATGCGGCGCGCCAGGCGCAGTCGCTCCTCGGCTGCACGGTGACGGAGATATACGGATCCACGGAGACCGGCGTCCTCGCCTACCGGCAACATGACCAGCTCGCTGCGGCATGGCGGCCATTGCCCCATGTGCAGCTCACCCTCGATCCTTCCGGACGGGCTGAGGCCAGAGCCCAGCATATTCCCGGCGGGCTGGCGCAACTCGCCGATCATGTGCGCCCGCGCGGCGCGGTGGGCTTCGATCTGATGGAGAGGCAGGACCGTGTCGTCAAGATCGAGGCCAAGCGGGTCAGCCTCGGCGAGGTCGAGGCGCGGCTGCGCGAACTGGACGAGGTCAGGGACGCTGCCGTTGTCGTGCGCGGCGATCCGGCGCGACTGGCGGCCTGCATCGTTCCGAGCGGCATGGGGGCGAACTTCCTTGCCAACAATGGCGCTTTCCGATTTAACCGCCGCATACGCGCCGCCCTGGCAACTCATCTTGAAGCTGCCAGCTTGCCCCGGCATTGGCGTTTCGTCGAGCGGTTGCCGCGTGGCGCCCTCGGCAAGGTCAGCCAGCATGACGTCGAAAAACTGTTCGATGAATAAGGTTCAATGATTCAGTCGCTTGGCAAAACCGGGCCTGAGATTTCAGCCACGCGCGCCATTCCCGGCGGCGTGCAGATCGATCTGTCGGTCCCGCATGACCTCCCCTGTCTCGAAGGGCATTTTCCCGGCACGCCGATTGTGCCCGGCGTCGTTCAGATCGACTGGGCGATCCGGCTGGCCGCAGATTACCTGCAGCTCCAGCTCGAAGCCGGGACGCATTTCCAGGTGAAGTATCGTCGGCTCTTTCTGCCGGGGAGGCAGGTCACCCTGACGCTGCTCAGCAAGAACGATTACTTGCGCTTCGACTATTCAGACACCGGCGAGATGCTTTCATCCGGCTCCATCCGGTTGAAAATGGCGGATGGTCCTTAAGATGCAGCTCTTTGCCGACGCCCAAACCGACGTTCAGTTCTACGACCTGGACCCGATGCAAGTCGTCTGGCACGGCAACTATCCGCGCTTTCTCGAATTGGCCCGCGGCGCGCTGCTCGACAGGCTCGACTACAACTATCCGCAGATGGCGACCTCGGGCTATGTCTGGCCGGTCGTCGATATGCAGATCAAATACGTCAAGCCAGCGCGGCTCGCCCAGCGGCTCGTGATCCGGGCGACGCTGCTCGAATATGAGAACCGGATCAAGATCGGCTACCGCATCAGCGACGGGGCGAGCGGGGAGCTGCTGACCAAGGCGCAAACCATCCAGCTCTGCGTTCATGCCGAGACTGGCGAACTGCGCCTTGATTGCCCGCCCGATTTCATTGCGAAGGTGAGGGCCCTCCATGAAAAGCCTTAGTTCATACGAGCCCTTCGCCTCTGCCGTGCTTTGCTTCTTCATGGTCCTGCTCGCAGCGGCGCCACTGCGCGCGCAGACGGTGACGCTGCAGGACGGGCAGGTTCTGCGCGGGCATTTCGAGCAGAAGCGCTATCTCAATGGCCTCGCCAACCCCGTCAGAAGCTCGGGCGTGTTCACGCTCGTCGCCGGCAGGGGATTGATCTGGACGACGACAAAGCCCTTCGCGACGACGACGATCATGACGCAGGCTGGCCTGGTCCAGGATGTGAAGGGCAAGGAAACCCTGCGCCTTGCCGCCAGCAGGCTTCCGATCATGTCGAAGCTCTATACGATGTTCGGAGCGGCGCTGACCGGCAACTGGGAGACGATGCAGGGCGCCTTTGCCCTGACACGCCAGCAGAAGGGACAAGCCTGGTCCATTCGTCTCGAAAGCCTCCGGGCCGATGATCCCAACTTGCCGATCAAGGCGATCTATGCGCGCGGCCAAAGGCTCCTCGACGAAGTGGAAGTGGTGAAGCCCAATGACGACCGCGACGTGTTGACCTTCTCCAGCCAGAAGCTGGAGCAAGGCCCGCCGACCCAGGAAGAACAGGAATTCCTGACGAGGGCACAGCCCTGAAGCGCGCCCATGCCGGCCTGCTCTGGCTGCTCGTGGTGATCACCGCGGGCGCCTTCGTTGTTGCCAGCTTCCAGAAGAGTGACCCGCTGCGCACCGACCTGACGGCGCTGCTGCCGTTGGAACTGCAGGATCCGGCCCGGCAGAAGGCCAACGACCTGATTTCTCGGTCGCTCGCGCGGCGCTTCGTCATCCTGGTCAGCCACAAGGATGCAGCGCAGGCGCGAGCGCGCGCCACCGAGCTGGCGAAGGCGCTCGAGGATACGAGGCTCGTCGGATCGATTGGCGAGGACTTCAGCCCCGACCAACTCAAGAAGCTCGGCTTGCTCTATTTCCCCTATCGCGCCGGCCTGCTGTCGCCGAAGGACCGGGACGCCTTGCTCGCCGATCGGGGCCAGGAGCTCGCGGAGCGTGCGCTGGCGCAGATCGCCGGCCCGGGCGCGTTTGCCGATGGGCGCCTGCTCAAGGCTGATCCCTTCCTGCTACTGCCATCCTTCCTCCTCAGCCTGCCCTTCCCGGCCACCATGCTGACATTGGATGACGGGCTGCTGTCGCGGCGGGATGAGGCAGGTACGCATATCCTCCTGCCGGCCAAGCTTGTCGCGGACCCTTTCGACCTCAAGGTCCAGGAGACGATCACCTCGACCATAAATCGCTACGAAGCCGCCCTGGATGCGCCCGACCGCCCGATCATCCGGCGCCTGGGCGCGGTGTTTTTCGCGGAGGCCGGGGCGCGCAAGGCAATCGCGGAATCCACTTGGCTGGCCGGCCTTTCGCTGGCCGGCATCATGCTGCTCGTGCTGCTCGCGTTCCGTGGCGTGCGGCCGCTGTTGCACAATCTCCTGGTCATCGCCGTCGGCGTGATCTGCGGCCTGAGCGCCTGTCTGCTGGTCTTCCAACAGGTCCACGTCGCGGTATTTCTGTTCGGCGTCGGCCTCGTCGGCATCGCCGCCGACTATGGCTTCTACTATACTGCGACGGCCTTCGCGGACGGGGAGAAGCCGCCGGGGCAACGCCTGCGCGAGATTTTGCCTGGCTTGTCCATGGCCCTGCTGATCGCCGTTCTCGGCTACGGCGCGCTGGCGCTGGCGCCGTTCCCAGGTTTACGCCAGATCGCGATCTTCTCGGCCGTCGGCTTGATCGGCTCCTATCTGACGACCGTGCTGTGGTTGCCCTTGCTGCAGGCGCGCAAAGCGCCCCCACATGCGCCGCAGGTGCTTCAGTTCATCGCCTGTTGCTCGCTGTTCTGGACCGACGCGAAATGGCGCAGGCTCCGCGTCGGCTTTTGCGGCTTCCTCGTCTTGATCGTCGTGACCGGCTTCGGGCGTATCAGCTTCGATGACGACGTCCGGAAACTGCAGCCGCTCGACGCTTCGCTCTCGGCGGAGCAAGGCGTCATCGCTGCCCTCACCGGTCTCAACCTCACCACGCAATACCTGCTGATCGAGGCCGAGAGCGATGAGCGCGCCCTGCTGATCGAAGAGCAGATCGCAACCATGCTCGGCGAATGGCAGAAGTCCGGCGTGATCAGGGCCGCGCAGGCGCCGGCGGCCTATGTGCCCTCCTCGGCGCGACAGGAAGCCAACCGCACGCTCCAGCTCGAGAAGCTCACCGAGCCATTCCTCGCGCAGACGCTGGAGGCCATCGGCCTGCAGGCCGAAGACGTGACCATGGCGCCAGAGGGAGTGCTCCGGCTCTCGGCCGCGCTGGAGAGCCGCGCGGTTCCCTTCCTCAACGAACTCGTGCTCGCACCCGGCCTGCACGTCGTCACCCTGCAGGGCGTCTCCAGCACCGAAGGTGTCAGGCGCGATGTCGCCACGATGGCCGGAGTCAAATTCGCCGATCCGACGGCCGATCTCAGCACCCTGCTCGGCCTCTATCGCGTTCGCGCGCTCGCCCTGCTCGCGTTGTCGGTCGCGGTCATCTTCGCGCTCGCCATTTGGCGTTACGGCTTGCCGGGCGCCGTGCGGGCGCTGGCGCCATCCCTCACCGCCCTCGCGGTCGTGCCTTGTGCGCTGGCCTTATTCGGGTACCCGTTCACCTTCTTTAACGCCATGGCGATGGTGCTGCTGCTGTCCTTCACGATGGACTACTCGGTCTTCTGCGCGGAAGCCGGAACGGAGAATCAGCCCATCACGTTGCTGGCCGTCTGGATGGCGGCGCTGGCGACGGTCCTCTCATTCGGAGTTCTCGCCCTTTCGAACACGCCGGCCGTCGCCGGCTTTGGGCTCACGATCCTGCTGGGCGTGTCCCTCGCCGCCCTGATTGCCCCTGTGGCAGCCCGGCAACAGGTCCCGCGCGACGCCGGATAGCGCGCCGATCCGGTCGGAGTCGCGCCTGTTAAGCTGTTGATATTATGTAGCTTTCGGCTAAAAATCCGCTCCCATGCGAGCAGAGAAGCGCTAGAAGCCCGCGAGCCATGTGCTATAAGCGGCCCAATAATAAAAGGGGGGGCTTGATGCAATCTTGGGGCAACTGGCTGATCGGTGGCCTGCTTCTGACGCTGGGGGGCTGTGTATCCGATAAGAATACTGCGGCGACGGGCGAGGCCGGCATGCTGATTGGCCCACATCTGCCGATTCGAGCGATCGCGCCGGCTGAATTCGAGTATCGGCACCAAGTCACGCAAGTGCTGAGCATGCGCTTCGGCAATCAACCGATCAATCTCGAAGCGCAGCTCGCCATGAGCAAGGACGAGTTCCGGGCGATCCTGCTCGATTCGTTGGGGCGGCGCGCTGTGACGCTTGTCTGGCGCGACGGCAAGCTTGAGTCCCAACTTGCGGACTGGCTACCGCCCGGCATTCGCGCCGACGCGATCTTCGCCGACATGATGGTCCTCTATGGCCAACCCACCGCATTGAAAGCCGCGCTCGCGGATTCGGGCTGCACGCTCGAGCTGGGCAAGAACTCGCGCGTCCTGCGCTGCCACGACAAGGACGTGCTACGCGCCTCGTATAACCTGAAGTCGCCGAAGCGCCTCAGTGGCACGGTGCGCTATTCCAACCTCGCCTGGGGCTACGAGGTCGACATCGAATCCGCGGAAGTGACGCGGTGACGGCCTATCTCGGCATTTCCGCCATGGGGCTGATGACGCCCATCGGGAACGGCAAGGCGGAAACAGCCGAAAATCTCTTCAAGGGCGACCAGACGAGCCTGCGGACACGCGACGACCTCATTCCCAAGCGCAAGGTTCTGGTCGCCGAAGCCAGAGGCGACACCCCAGCTTTACCGCCCGGACTGGCGAGATGGGACTGTCGCAACAACCGGATGCTTGCTGTTGCTCTCGAGCAGATGCGTCCCGACCTCGACCGCGCGATTACCCGCTACGGGGCCGGGCGCGTCGCCATCATCCTAGGCACCAGCACGTCAGGCCTGGCCGAGGGCGAGGCAGCCTATGCGCAGCGCCTGAAGACCGGGCAGTGGCCCCGGACGTTCGACTATGTTCAGCAGGAGGTCGGCGGCCTCAGCGAGTTCGCCAAGGCCTATCTCGGCCTCACCGGCCCGGCCTACACAATCGCCACGGCCTGCTCATCGAGTGCGAAAGTCTTTGCCGTGGGACGCCGGTTGATCCGGGCCGGACTGGTCGACGCGGCCATCGTCGGCGGAGCCGACAGTCTATGCCGGATGACACCGAGCGGCTTTGCCGCGCTCGGCGCTGTCTCCGCCACGGCAGCCAATCCATTCAGCCGGAACCGCGACGGCATCACGATCGGCGAGGCGGCAGCCGTGTTCCTGCTGGAACGGGATGCCGCCGAGGTCGTCTTCATGGGCATCGGCGAGACGTCGGACGCCCACCACATCAGCGCGCCCGATCCGCAAGGGCTCGGCGCCGCGATGGCCATGCGGGCAGCGCTTGAGGACGCCGGTTGCGCGGCCCAGGGCATCGCATATGTCAATCTGCACGGCACGGGGACGCCGCTGAACGATTCCATGGAAGGCAGAGCCGTCCACCAGATCTTCGGCGCGCAGACGCCGTGTAGCTCGACCAAGGCGATGACCGGACACACATTAGGTGCCGCAGGCGCCTGCGAAGCCGCGTTCCTCTGGCTGACGCTTTCACGGCACTATAATCCAACACGGCTATTGCCACCTCATCTCTGGGACGGAGCCAAAGATGAAGATATCCCGGAATTGCATCTAAATCGCCTGGGAGAGACTTTCTCCGAGGACAATCGCGCCGCCATGCTCAGTAATTCTTTCGCTTTTGGCGGCAGCAATGTAGCGATTATCCTGGGGAGGGCGCCGTCATGAGCCAAGAATTTTATCCACTCGACTCGGTCTTGCCACACCGCGCGCCGATGATCCTGATCGACAGCATCGAAGATTGGAGCGAGCAGGAAATCCGGACACAGCTGACTGTACGTCCGTCCTGCCCATTCTTCGTCGAGGGCAAAGGTATTGCCGCTCATATCGCGATGGAATGGATGGCTCAGAGCTGTGCCGCCTTTGTCGGTGTCGGCGCAGTGCGGGCGCGGCAACCGGTCAAGATCGGCTTCCTGCTCGGCACGCGCAATTTCTCCGCGGCTCTCGATTGGTTTGCCGAGGGCGAAGCGCTCAGCATCACTGCCAAGCCGGTCTACCGCGACGCGGGGATGGGTCAGTTTGATTGTGCGGTTCATCGGCGGGGCGGGCCCGAACTGGCAAAGGCGCAGCTGACCGTCTACCAGCCCGACGATCATCTCGGCTTGATCCAGGACCAGGCAGCGGAGCGCGGCGCATGAGCCGCACACTGCTTGTCACAGGCGCGAGCAAGGGTATCGGCCGGGCGATCGCCGTCCGTCTGGCGCGCGATGGTTTCACCGTACTCGTCCATTTCGCCAGGGACCGCAGCGGCGCTGAGGGCACGATGGCCGAGATCGCCGGCGGCGGCGGCCAGAGCCGGCTGATCTCCTTCGACACCTCCGAGCGTGAAACCACGCAAGCAGCGCTCGAAGCCGACATGGCCGAGCACGGCCCCTATTTCGGCGCCATACTGAATGCAGGCATCGCGCGCGACAATGCATTCCCCGCCTTGAGCGACGACGATTGGGATAGCGTGCTCGATACCAATCTCGGCGGCTTCTACAATGTTTTGAAGCCGATCGTGATGCCGATGGTGAGCGCGCGCAAAGGCGGGCGCATCGTCACGATCTCGTCGGTATCCGGCATCATGGGCAATCGCGGCCAGGTCAACTACAGCGCGGCGAAGGCGGGCATCATCGGCGCGACCAAGGCGCTAGCGGTCGAGCTCGCCAAACGCAACATCACCGTGAACTGCGTCGCACCGGGGCTGATCGACACGCAGATGCTCGACCAGTCCTTTCTCGACGAAGCGCTCAAGACCGTGCCGATGCGACGGGTCGGGCAACCCGAAGAGGTCGCCGGCCTGGTGTCGTTCCTCTGCTCGCAGGAAGCTGCCTACATCACCCGACAGGTGATCTCGGTGAATGGGGGCATGCTTTGAAACGCCGCGTCGTCGTCACCGGCATGGGCGGCGTCACCGCGCTCGGCAGCGACTGGCCCCGCATCCGCGCCGAGCTCCATGCCGGGAACACAGCCATCCGGCGCATGGACTGGGATCGCTATACCGGGATCAACTCCAAGCTCGCCGCGCCGATCATCGACTTCACGGTGGAGCAGCGCTACAGCCGCAAGCAGCTGCGCACCATGGGCCGCGTCTCACGCTTGGCGGTGTCTGCGACGGAACAAGCGCTCGATCAGGCCGGCCTGCTGGGCGAGGCCGTACTCAAGGGCGGGCGTTGCGGCATCGCCTATGGCTCGTCCTTCGGCTCGATCGCGCCGATCCTCAGCTTCGCCGAGCTGATGAGGGATGGTGTCTCAAGAACGCTCAACGCCACGAGTTATGTCCAGGTGATGAGCCACACGGCTGCAGTCAACATCGCGCTGTTCTTCGGCCTCACCGGCCGCATCATCCCGACGTCGACGGCCTGCACCTCAGGCAGCATGGCCATCGGCTATGCCTGTGAGACGATCCAGAGCGGCAAGGCCGATGTGATGGTCGCTGGCGGCGCTGACGAGCTCGATATCTCCGACGTTGCGGTCTTCGACACGCTGTTTGCGACCTCGACCAATAATGGCAACCCCGAGCTGACGCCGCGCCCCTATGACGTCGCCCGCGATGGGCTGGTGATCGGGGAAGGCGCCGCAACCTTGATTCTCGAGGACCGGGACCATGCCCTGGCGCGCGGGGCCCCTATCCACAGCGAGATCGTCGGCTTCGGCACGAATTGCGACGGTCACCACGCCACGCATCCACAGGCTGCCACCATGGAAATCGCCTTGCGCCTTGCGCTTGAGGATGCGGGCCTGCCTGCATCCGAGATCGGGTTCGTCAGCGGCCATGGCACGGCGACGGAAGCCGGAGACATCGCCGAGAGCCAGGCGACCCATGCGGTGTTCGGCGACGGCATGCCCATCCATTCGCTCAAGAGCTATTTCGGCCACACGCTGGGCGCCTGCGGCGCACTTGAGGCATGGCTCGGCATCGAGATGATGCGCGAGCGGAGCTTCGTGCCGACGGCCAATCTCACCTCGGTCGACCCGCGCTGTTCGCCGCTTGATTACATTATGACGGAGGGGCGCAGTCTTGAGACCAATTACCTGATGAGCAATAATTTTGCCTTCGGTGGAATCAACACGTCTTTGATATTTCGACTAGCCTGACACAGGGGGAAGTATGAAGAGCCTGAGCCGAATTCTTTTAGCTGGCGCGATATCGCTTGTTTCAGCGACCGCGATGGCGCGCAACGACCGCTCCGTGCAACCGCTCGGTGAAGCCCTGAATTCGCCGGAGGTCTTGGCGTTGAGCCGCGAGGTGAAGGTGTATTTCGGCGACCAGAGGCATCCGCGGGTCGCGCAGAAAATCGGCGAATGGAGCAGTCAGCGCCATGGCAGCGCCGGACGCGATGAGCCGGCGACGAAATCCGGCTGCCACTACGCCTTTGCCGAGGCCTTGGAGCAATTACAGAAGAGGGCGGCCCGCGAAGGCGGCGACGCTGTGGTCAACATCTTCAGCGTACATGGCGACGCCCCGATGAAGAGCACGACGCAATATCTGTGCGGCATCGGCAACGTCAAAACCGCGGTGCGCCTGACAGGTACCGTCGTCAAGCTCGGGCGATAGGAACAGCCAGACCAACCGGCTCCGCCCTCACCGCCGGCCGCACAATGGGTGCGGCTGGCTTTTCCTAGCTGTCACTGTCCGTCGGAGGACGGCGCAGCCCAGAAGTCGTAGAAATTGTACCACTGCATGGGCTGCTGCAGGCAATAGCGCTCGAGCCGCTGGGCATAGAGCGAGGCATAACCCGCCAGCGCTTCGGCCCTGGACTTGCGCGGCAGAACCACCTCGTCGGCGAACCCTTCGAAATAGGCACGGTGCCCTTCGCCCTCTCGCAGGCAGAACAATGTCAGGACAGGGCAGCCGAGCAGCGCGGCCAGGATATAGGGGCCCTGCGAGAATGGGGCGGATTGCCCCAGGAACATCGCCTCGCTCACCCTGCCGTGGCTCATGACGGGAATGCGATCGCCGGCGATCACCAGCCATTCGCCCCTGTCGATCCTTTCCGACAGTGCGATCGCCGTGTCGACGCCGATATCCGTCACCTCGATGACGTCGGCCCCGGCATCGGGCGCGACCGAGCGCAGGATCGCATTGTAGCGCCTCGCCTGAACGGTGTGCATCAACACATGCACGGGCCGGCCCACGAGCCGAGCCAACGCGGCGCGGGCGATTTCCGCATTTCCGAGATGCGAGACGATCAGCAAGGCGCCGCGTCGCCCGCCGAGATGGAGCGAAGCCGCCTCGCCGCCGACGATCTCCACCGGCCCGATATCCTTTGGGTGCGCCCAGCCGACGAAGGTATCGAGCGCTTTGGTGGCGAAGTCGTAATGGTGACGGAAGCCATCGCGCCAACTCGGTGCCGGCTTGCCCTGCAGGGCGCGGACACGCGCGAGGAAATCGTGCGACGCCTTGCGTTGCTCCGCTCCGGCCAGGACGAAATAGAGCACGACCGGGCGCATCGCGAGCAGACAGGCTCGCCTGCCACAGAGGCGATAAACGGCGAGCAAGAACTGCAGGCCCCAATAGGTACCGCGCTCCCCTAACGCCGCCCAATGGCTCACTTCAGCTTTGGTTAGGAGGCGTCGTCCCAAGAGCGAGGGAAGCCGCCGGAGCATGCCGAAGAACAGCCGCGTATGCATCCGCGTGATCAGCCAGTTGTCCTGAAGCAGCCGAAAATTCGAAGTGTTTCCAGGTGGATAAGTTACGCGGACCGGGAGTTGCACGACCGGCGTGCCGCGCCAATGCATGCGCACCATGATTTCAGTGTCGAAATCCATATAGCGCCCGACATGCTCCTCCCGGAGGACCGTCAACGCGGCGGCGAGCGGATAGACGCGGAAGCCGCACATGCTGTCCTTGATCTTCAGCGACAGGGTCTCGATCCAGACCCAGACATGGGTCAGCCAGCGGCCGATCGCTCGCCCGCGCGGAATCGACCGGTCATACACGGGAACGCCCGATACCAGCGCCTCCGGCCTAGCCTGCGCTGCGGCGAGCAGGGCATCCAGGCTCTGCAGATCGTGCTGGCCGTCGGCATCGATCTGCAAGGCATGAGTATAGTCCGCAACGGCAGCTGCTTTCATCGCGACGACGAGCGCCCCGCCCTTGCCCCGGTTCTGCGGCAAGCGGATGGTCTCAATCCCCCCCGCCGGATCATGCAGTGCGGAGATGGCCTGCGCAGCAGCGGCCTCGCTGCCGTCATCGACGATGAAGACCGGAATGCCCCGCGCGGCCAAGACGCCGACGATGCCGCCCAACGCCTGGTAGTGATTGCGGCTCGGTATGACGGCGCAGAGCCTGAAGCGATCGACGATTTCGCGCATGAACGAGGCCGCTATCCAACTATCCAGAGCATCTCCGCGTTTCGGAGAAACGCGGAGATGCTCTATCTTCTTGTTTTATCGCATTTTCTTTACGCGAACCGGTGTCCACTTCGCTCGAAAATGCTGCAGGCGTCCAGCACGGGCAGGGCTCGCGCCGCCAATGATCGTTGATGTGACACATTTGGCTGAAGGCCTTGAGAATTTTTTCAAAGCGCCAGCCCGGTCGCGCTCCTGACACAACCCGGCACTCTCCTCCGCCATTGCAAGAACGCGCGCCATACGGCGCGGAAACGGGTGGCTCCCACCGCGCTAAGTGGGAATAATCCACGCCGACGAGCCCGCGCGGCCTTCCTGGTGCGCCGCTCGCAATCGCGAGGACGAGACATGGCTTCCAATCAAGATATGGCTCCCACTTCAGGCAAGATCCATATCGGCACCGGCGGCTGGGTGTTCGAGCCCTGGCGCGGCGCGTTCTATCCCGATGGCCTGTCGCAGAAGCGCGAGCTCGAATATGCCGGCAGCAAGCTGACCTCGATCGAGATCAACGGCACTTATTACGGCTCGCAGAAGCCCGAGAGCTTTGCCAAATGGCGTGCGGAAACGCCTGACGGCTTCGTCTTCTCGCTCAAGGGCTCGCGCTATATCACCAACCGGCGAATCCTCGCCGAAGCTGCGCCCTCGATCGAGAAATTCATCACCGGCGGCGTGCTCGAGCTGAAGGAGAAGCTCGGGCCGATCAACTGGCAGTTCATGCCGACGAAGCGTTTCGATCCGGCCGATTTCGAGGCTTTCCTGAAGCTTTTGCCGCATGAGGTCGACGGCCAGGTGATCCGGCATGCGGTCGAGGTCAGGCATGACAGCTTCCGCTCGCCCGATTTCATCGCCCTTCTCAGGGAATACAAGGTCGCCGTGGTGGTGGCGGGCGATGCCGATTACACCCAGATCGCGGATGTGACCGCGCCCTTCGTCTATGCCCGGATCATGGGCACGAAAGAGGCGCAGCCGAAGGGCTATTCCGAGAGCGATCTCGACGCCTGGGCGAAGCGGGCACGCGACTGGGCCGGCGGCGGGGCGCCGACGGATCTGCAGGCGGTCATGCCGGCGGGGCCAACGGCTGGGCCGCGCGATGTCTTTCTCTATGTCATCAGCGGCGACAAGGTCCGCAATCCCGCTGCCGCCATGGCGCTGATCGAGCGCCTCAGTGCGAAGGACTGACGCTCGGCCTCAGGATGCTTAGCCTCTAGACACTTGGCCTCAAGCGATGTCCTGGCAGACATCGACCCATTGCGCCTGGGTCAGGGCCGCCATCCGTTCCGGATTGATCCGCAGGGCGCTCTGCGGCGAGCCCGCCGCCGGCACGACCTCGTCGAAGGCCTTGAGCGAGAGGTCGCAATAGACCGGTAGCGGCGTCGCCAGGCCGAAGGGGCAGACGCCGCCGACGGGATGGCCGGTAATCGCCGCGACCTCCTCGGCCTCGAGCATGCGCGGCTTGCCGCCGAGCGCTGCCTTGACCTTCTTGTTGTCGAGCCTGGCGTCGCCGCGCGCGACGACGAGCACGACGCGCTCGCCGATGCGCAGCGACAAGGTCTTGGCGATACGGGCCGGCTCGACGCCATGCGCCGCCGCCGCGAGTGCGACCGTCGCACTGCTCTGCGGCGTCTCGATGATGGCGATGTCGGGGGCGTGTTCGGAAAAGAAGGCGCGGACGGAAGCGAGGCTCATCCCATCATCCTACCGAACATCCAGGCGATGACCAGAGCCGCCAGCGCCGGTACGCCGAAGACGACGAGCCCGATCGGCAACTCCTCCATCACGCTGTAGCCGGCACGACTGACGCCGATCCAGAGATTGACCAGTGCGGCGACAAGCCAGAGCGGGATGAACAGCTTGACCGCGAAGGCGATCGGATTGCCCCCAGCGATACCGAGCCGCGGCGCCAGGAAGAGCAGGAAGCCGAGCAAGGCGAAGCCGCCGGCAATGACCTTGATGGTATGCATGGACTCAGGCCTCCTTCGGTCGCAGGGACAGTGCTTCCCAGGCCGCGACGAGCACGAGAATGGCTGTTGCCGTGAGGCTGAAGGCCAGCGGCGGCAGAACGCCCGGGAACAGCGTCAGCAAAGCGAGCAGGCCGAGCCCGACGATATGCGAGAGCGGATACCAGCCGGCGGTGACCTTCTTGAACAGCAGATTGCCGAGCAAATAGAAGCCGGGCCCGCCGATGACGGCAATAGTGACCTTCGCTTCGGTGTGCCCGCCGGGATGGGCGAGCACGAACTCGTCGCCGACGGCGACCAGGATGATGCCCGCGACCAGCAGCAGATGGATATAGGTGTAGGCGATGCGGGCGATCGCCCCGGGGTCGTCGGAATGAGCTATCCGCTCGCTGCCGCGCTCGGCGCCGATATGGAAATAGATCCACCACATCGCGATCGAGCTCAGAAAGGCGTTGGCGAAGGCCAACATGTTGGCCGGGGTGGCGGCGAGCTTCGCCGCGGTCGCGCCGGTCACCAGGATGGATTCCCCGAGCGCGATGATGATGAACAGCGCGCAGCGCTCGGCCAGATGGGCCCCCTCGACATTCCAGTCGCTGGTCGTCGAACGGCCGAGGCCGGGAACGCGGAAGCCGAGCGCGGGGCCGGCATATTCGATGGCCAGCGCCAGCGCCCAGAGGCCGAAGCGCATCTCGCCATGCGCCAAGCCGCCCGCGATCCAGAACAGCCCGGACAGGGCGAGCCAGAGCGTGATGCGCTGAAAATTACGGAAATTCGCCGGGCTATGGGTTCTCAGGCTCAGCATAGTGAAGGTGCTGCGCCCGAGCTGCATCGCCACATAGGCGCAGGCGAAGATCAGGCCGCGCCCCTCGAAGGCTTCCGGCAGGGAGATCGAGAGAATCAGGCCGGCGAACATCAATGCGAACAGCATCAACCGCACCGGCGTCGTCTCGGGGTCGAGCCAGTTGGTCACCCAGCTCGTATAGACCCAGACCCACCAGACCGCGCCGAGCAGCAGCACCGCCTGGGCGAGGCCGAGCGGCGAAAAATGCTCCAGCAGCGTGTGCGAGATCTGGGTGATCGCGAAGACGAAGACGAGATCGAAGAACAGCTCGACGAACGAGACTTTGTTGTGCTGATGCGCGACGCGTTCGCGCAGCAGCGTCCGCCCCCCATGGTCCTGTGTCATGCCGCCCTCATCCCCTCGCGGTAGAGTAAGGCCCTGTTGGGGAAAACGTCGACCCCTCGGCAAGAACGCACCGTCATCCCGAGACGACCTTCGGTCGTCCCGGAATGACGCGGAGGGAGAAGCAGGTGTGCCGCCTCAGTGCCGGAAGTGGCGGTGTCCGGTGAAGACCATGGCGAGGCCGGCCTCATCGGCGGCCTTGATGACCTCGTCATCGCGCAATGAGCCGCCGGGCTGGATCACCGCCGTCGCGCCGGCCTCGGCAGCCGCCAGTAGGCCGTCGGCGAAGGGGAAGAAGGCGTCCGACGCGACGACCGAGCCCTTGGCCAGGCTCTCGGTCGAACCCAGCGCCTTGGCGGCCTCGCCGGCCTTCCAGGCCGCGATACGCGAGGAATCGACCCGGCTCATCTGGCCGGCGCCGATGCCGACGGTCGCGCCGTCCTTGACGTAGACGATGGCGTTCGACTTGACATGCTTGGCGACGCGGAAGGCGAAGCGCAGATCGGCGAGTTCGGCCTCGCTCGGCTGGCGCTTGGTGACGACCTTGAGCTCCATGTCGTCGACGACGGCGTTGTCGCGGGCCTGGGCGAGGAAGCCGCCCGAGACGGTGCGCAGGGACAGGCCGGTGGCCCGCGGGTTCGACAAGCCGCCGGTTACCAGCAGGCGCAGGTTTTTCTTCCCGGCGATGACCGCGATCGCCTCCTCATCGGCGTCGGGCGCGATGATCACTTCGGTGAGGATCTTGACGATCTCGCGGGCGGTCGCCCCGTCCAGCTTGCGATTGAAGGCGATGATCCCGCCAAAGGCCGAGACGGGGTCGCAGGCCAGGGCGCGGGCATAGGCCTCACCGAGCGTGGCGCCGGTCGCGACGCCGCAAGGGTTGGCGTGCTTGATGATGGCGCAGGCGGCCGAGATCGCCGGGTCGAATTCCGAGACGCATTCGAAGGCGGCGTCGGTGTCGTTGATGTTGTTGTAGGAGAGCTGCTTGCCCTGGAGCTGGCGTGCGGTCGCGACGCCGGGACGTTGTTCCGGGGTGCGGTAGAATGCCGCCCATTGATGCGGGTTCTCGCCATAGCGCATCGTCTCGGCGAGCGCGCCGCCGAGCGCACGATAGGCCGGCGCGGTGTCGCCGAGCTCATTGGCGAACCAGTTCGAGATCGCCGCGTCATAAGCGCCGGTGCGGGCATAGGCCTTCTGGGCGAGCTTGCGGCGCAGCGTCAGCGTGGTCGCGCCCTTATGCGCCTCGAGATCGCTCAGCACGGCGGCGTAATCGGCCGGCTCGACCACCACAGCGACGTCGTTGTGGTTCTTGGCGGCGGCGCGGATCATCGCCGGCCCGCCGATATCGATGTTCTCGATGCAGTCGTCATAAGGCTTGCCCGCCGCCACCGTCGCCTCGAAGGGGTAGAGATTGACGACGAGCAGGTCGATCGGCGCGATGCCGTGGCCGAGCATCGAGGCCTGGTGCTCGGGATGCGAACGAATGGCGAGCAGGCCGCCATGCACCTTCGGGTGCAGGGTCTTGACGCGCCCGTCCATCATCTCGGGAAAGCCGGTCAGGTCCGAGACATCCGTCACGGGCAGGCCGGCTTCGGCGATCGCCTTGGCGGTGCCACCGGTCGAGACCAGGGCGATGCCGAGGCGGTTCAGGGCGCGGGCGAAATCGATCAGCCCGCTTTTGTCGGAGACGGAAAGGAGGGCGCGTTCGACGCGGCGAAGCTCTGTCGGCATCTGGGTTAAGTCCGGTGCTGGCTTAAAAACTGTTGCGCGCGAGCTATCATGCTGCAGCGCGCAAAGCAAAGTTCGTTGCTGTGAAGGCTCAGGCTTCGGCCGGTGGCTCCAGCGGCAATTCGACCGGAGCCGGCTCGCTGCGGAGGCGCGCGCTGCGCGGCGGGGCGGCGCTGACGCGGCTGAAACGCCAGATGATCTGCGGCGTCGCGACCGCATCGAAATCGATGCAGAGCTGTTCGCTGCGGCGCCCGCCATCGGCCGAAGCGAGGAAGATGCTCTCCTCGATCGTCACGCGCAGGCCGCCGGCGTCGAAGGCCCAGACCTCGCCGGAGGGCAGCGCCAGCAGCGCACCTTCGCCCTCGCGGATCAGGCTCGGCTTGACGCCGGGGTGAAGATGGAAGCGCGCCACTGCCGGCAGCGTTTCGCGCTCGGTGGACAAGGCGATCTCGTCTTCGCCGGTGAGCGATGCGCCGTCCTTGGCGAGCATCAACCGGCGCGTATGCACGGCGCCCAGGCTGCGGCGATAGCCGTCATGGCTTGCGACCCATTCCGGGCCGGCTGCCGTGTCCTGGCGCGCGACCCGCACATCCTGCGGGCCGGCGATGATCCGCGGTTCGCCGAGCACCAACCCAAAGGTCGCGCTGGAGCGCTCATCGAGCGTAAGCGTCGAATGCGCCGCGGTGCTGCGCATGGCAAGGCGCAATTCCGGCGGGCCGAAGCGGCTGGTGCCGCAATTGACGACGATGCGCTGGCCGCCGCTGGAGAACTCGAAGGCGAGACAGCCGGCATGCGCCTCGATCGACTGCGCGCCGCGTGGCGCCGCGCCGGCATCGACCACGACGATGCTGCGGTCTCCCGACAGCCGGCTGTAGCCGGAATAGGCCGCCTGCTCGATAGGCCGGGCGCGGGCGTCGTCATAGGCGGCAAGCGTCGCCATCAGATCGGGCGGAGTCGTGCCCATGCCGTTGAACAAAGCGAGCGCACCGTCGCCATGCCGGAATAGCCTGAGATGCGGCATCATCCGCTCGATCGCCATCAGCACGCCGCGCGGCGGCTCCAGCCCGCGCGCCGCGAAGGTCTCGCGCAGCGGCAGGAGATCGAGCAGAAGCTCGATCAATTGCCGGGGGTTGCGGCTGAGATGGCCGCCATCGGGCAGAATCTGGTGGTCGAGTTCGTCAGACAGCGCCAGATCATAGCGTCGGCGGCGCGCATCCTGCCCATCCAGGCAGATCGTGGCGAAGGAGACCGCGGTCAGGCATTGCAGCCTGGCAACCCCGTCGACCGCGCCGGCCAGGGCCAAAGTCAGCCGGTCGGTCAGGCGTGAGATATGGCGCAGGAAGCGCTCATAGAAGGCGTGGTCGGCGCCTTCGAGCAGCAGGGGCGAATGCGACAGGAAAGAGATCAATCGCCTGGCCGCGACATGGGGGCGGCGCGAGACCTCGTTGCGGTCGCGCCTCCTGGCAATGAAGTCCTCGACCAAAGCGCGCGCATTGGCGCGTGCAATCGCGGTGTCGGCGGAGCGCATATGACGCAGCCAGCCGAAGCCGTGCAGCGCCTCGGCCCAGGCATCGCTTGGCGGTGCGCTATCGAAGGGCGATTCGCCATGGGTGCGCAAGGTGCGGCCGGCGAAGGCGTAATAGCCGGAATAGATGTCGCCTGCCGTCGTCGGGTCGGCGGTGCGCAAATCATGCGGCGCAAACAAAAGCCGCGTCGCGGGGGCTCTGCCGAACGGCCAAGCCTTGCGTGCCACGCCGACGAGGTGGCCACGGGTCCGCCGCGCCGCCCGTCCGATCGCAGCCCGGGCAAGTCCTCGTCGCTCAGACCAGCCGCTCAATGCCCACGCACGCCCCGTCCCCGCGCATGGCGTCCCACCATGCGAATCTCGGCTTCGTCATAGAGCATGATGCCGAAAAGTGGAAACCGGTCTTCGGCCGACATTATGCTCTAAGCTTTTGATAAGAGGCGGATTCAGGCAATAAATAGAATCGCTTGGCGCATCTATTTGATGTCATCCGGCTCTCGCCTGATCAGGCGGCATGCGTAAAATCCCGCCCATCCCGACAAACGTGGACCGTCATGTTCCAGCTGATGCGGCAGGGTCCGCAGATCGCCATGGCGGTCGATCGCACCTTCCACACCGCCGATCTCGTCGGTTGTGATGGGCGAGCGCTCGAAATCAGGATTCTCCGCCAGGAAAACCTCGATCTGCTGTTCGCCTTCCTGCGGTTCGAGCGAGCAGGTGCAGTAGATCAGGCGTCCGCCGGGCTTGGTCAGGCGCGCGGCGGCTTCCAGCAGGCGCGCCTGCAATGCGGAGAGCTTGTCGCGGTCTTCCGGCGTCTTGGTCCAGGCGACGTCGGGATGGCGGCGGATCGTGCCGGTGGCGCTGCAGGGTGCATCGAGCAGAACGGCGTCGAAGGGCTCCGCCTGCCAGAGTGCCGCGTCCTTGGTGACGATCTCGGCGGAGAGCCCGAGCCGCTCCAGATTGGCCCTGAGGCGGCGCAGGCGTGGCCCCGAACGATCGACGGCGGTGACATGGGCGCCTGCCGCGGCGAGCTGGGCGGTCTTGCCGCCAGGCGCGGCGCAGAGGTCGGCGATGCGCTCGCCGGGCTTGGGCGCCAGCAGGCGAACCGGCAGGGCGGCTGCGGCGTCCTGCACCCACCAGGCGCCTTCGTCGAAGCCGGGCAGGCCGGTGATGCTCTGGCGTTCGCGCAGACGAACCGAGCCGGTCGGCAGCAGGAGTCCGTCGAGCTTCCCGGCCCAGCCGGCCGCGTCGTCCTTGACGCTGATGTCGAGCGGCGGCTCGTCGCGATGGCTGGCGGCGATGGCGGCGGCGGTCTCCTCGCCATAGCTCTCGATCCAGCTCTCGGCGAGCCATTCCGGCGTGTCGAGGAAGGGGTCGAGCGCCTCGCTGAGGATGGCGTCGCGTTCGCGGGCGAGCCGGCGCAGCAGAGCGTTGCCGAGCGAGACATAGCGCGAGGAGCGCGCATCCTCATGGAGATGGCGGATGGCAAGGTCGACGGCGGCATGGTCGGGCACGTCGAGGAAGAGGATCTGGGCTGCCGCGGCGACGAGGATCGGCTCGAAGGGGCCCGAATTGCGCGGGCTGCCGCGTTCGAGCCTGGCATTGATCGCATGCTGGATCGTGCCGAGGCGGCGGAAGGCGGTGATCGCGATGGCGCGCGCCAGCGCGGCATCGGCGGCATCGAGCCCGAATGTCGGCGCGAGCCGCTCATAGGTCTCGTCCAGCGCGAGCCGGGCCTTGAGCACCTCGTCGATCAGCGTCGCAGCAAGGCGGCGCGCCGGCAGGCCCGGCACGGGCTCGCTTGTTTGCGCCGTGGTCTCGTTCAGTTCCGGGTTCAGATCTGCTTGCTTGACCATGTCAGCCCCAGGGACCGGGTGTGCGATCGCTGTTCCAGGGGCTCTGGCTGGCCTGGCTGGTGAAGCCACTGGGGGCGCCGACGCCCATTGTGCCGACACCCATGACGCGGGCCTGCTCCGTCAGTGCGGCGATGCGATTGCCGGTGTCGGGGTGGGTCGAAAACAGAGAATCCATGCCGCGTCCGCTCAGGGGATTGATGATGAACATGTGCGCCGTAGCAGGCTTCGCCTCCGCCGTCTCGTTGGGAATATGTGCGACGCCGCCCGCGATCTTGGCCAGAGCGTCCGCCAGCCAGACCGGATTGCCGGCGATTTCGCCGCCGAGCCGGTCGGCCTCGTATTCGCGCGAACGCGAGATCGCCATCTGGATCACCATGGCGGCCAGCGGCGCGAGCACCGAAATCAGGATCTGGACGATGAGCCCGGGGCGGTTCTCGCGCGAGCCGAAGAACATGCCGAAGGTGGTGAGCGAGGAGATCGCGCCGGCCATGGTCGCGGTGATCGTCATGGTCAGCGTGTCGTGGTTCTTGATGTGGGCGAGCTCATGCGCCATCACGCCGGCCAGCTCCTCATAGGTGAGCGTGCGCAGGATGCCCGTCGTCGCGGCGACGGCGGCGTTCTGCGGATTGCGGCCGGTGGCGAAGGCGTTGGGCTGGTCCTCCTGGATCAGATAAACGCGCGGCATCGGCATGTTGGCGCGGGCGGCGAGGTCGCGGACCATGCCATAGAGCTCGGGCGCGCTCGCTTCATCGACCTCCTGCGCATTATGGGCGGCGAGCGCCAGCCTGTCGGAATTCCAGTAGCTGAAGAGATTGGTCGCAGCCGCGATGGCGAGCGCCACCAGCATGCCGCCCGGGCCGCCCAGCAGATAGCCGACCACAGCAAAAAGCGCGGTGAGGCCAGCCATCAGCATGAAGGTGCGGACGTAGTTCATCATGACTCCCTTGCCGATCATGCGAGCCAGAGGCGCGGTGCCCCTCCCGCGATGCGGATTCCTGCCTTATGTGGTGAAGTGGATGCCGATCCTGCAAGAGATGATGCCTGCAAGAGATGATGCCGCCAATGACCGAAAAGCCCGTCGAGCAGCTCCCCGCCACCGCGCAGGAAGCCGCGCCTGCCAAGCCGCTTTCGCCGGCGGCGCAGCGCGCCCTTGCCGAAGCCGAGGCGCGGCGCGCCGAGATCGACGCCCATGCGGCCGAAGTCGCGGGGGACAAGGAGATCAATGGCCGCGGCGGCTTGGAGCCGGCGCGCTACAATGATTGGGAGGTGAAGGGGATCGCGAGTGATTTCTGAGGACGTACCGGACAGCGTCCCCACGACGCATGGTTGCCAATTCGCGCCGCTGCGGCCAAAGACGAAGCCCATATGTCACGGATTTCTCGGATGAACAGCGACGACAAGCGCCTCGCCGCGTTGCGGCGGCTTTTGACCGAGGCGCATCAGAAGCTCGGGCTCAAGCTCGGCTTCCGGCTCTGGGACGGCTCGCATGTGCCGGCTGACTGGCCGGAGAGCGGGCTGGGCATCGCCATCCGCGACCCCGGCGTCGTCGCTGCACTGCTGCGCAAGCCCAAGCTCGACACGCTACTGAACCTCCACGTCACCGACCGGATTTTACTGCTCAACGGCTCGATCTTCGATCTCGCGGCGGCGCGGCCGGAGGGCAAGGTCGGGCGGTTGGCGCGCGGCATTTCGAAGGCGGCCGCCTTCGATGTCGTCCGCCGCTTCCTGTTTGCGCCGGGCGAAGCGCCGAGCGCCGTGGCCCATATCAAGGGCGACGAGATCGCCCGCGATGGCGCGCCCGCCACCAACAAGGCCAATATCGCCTATCACTACGACGTCTCGAACGCCTTCTACCGGCTCTTCCTCGATGAGGAGATGGTCTACACCTGCGCCTATTTCACGGAGGATCATGGCGATCTCGACCGTGCCCAGCGCGACAAGCTCGACATGATCTGCCGCAAGCTGCGGCTGAAACCCGGCGACCGCCTGCTCGATATCGGCTGCGGCTGGGGCGCGCTGATCTGCCATGCCGCGCAGCATTATGGCGTCGAGGCGCATGGCGTGACGCTGGCCGAGGAGCAGCTGGCCCTGGCGCGCGAGAAGGTGGCGCGGCTCGGCCTCGAGGGGAAGGTCACGCTCCATCTCAAGGATTTCACCCAGATGGAGGGCGAGTTCGACAAGATCTCGTCGATCGGCATGTTCGAGCATGTCGGCATCGCCAACCACCCGGCCTATTTCAAGGCGGTGAACCGGCTCTTGCGCCCGCGCGGCTTGTATCTGCACCACACGATCTCGCGCCGCGCCAAAAAGACCGAGAAGGCCTTCAACAAGATGCCGGCGGAATACCGCGCTCTGGTGCGCTACATCTTCCCCGGCGGCGAGCTCGACCATCTCGGCATGTCGATCGCCAATCTCGAGCGAAACGGCTTCGAGGTGCATGATGTCGAGGGCTGGCGCGAGCACTACCAGCGCACGACGCGGCTCTGGTGGGAGCGGCTGGAGGCCCGCAAGGCCGAGGCCGAGGCCGAGATCGGCCCCGAGCGCACCCGGATGTGGCTGCTTTATCTCGCCGGCTGCTCGCTGGCATTCGAGCGCGGCGGCGCACTGGTCAACCAGACGCTGGTCTCCAAGCGCCGCAAGGGCGCTTCAGGCCTGCCATTGACGCGTGAGGATTTGTATCGGCAGTAGGCAGTGGGCAATAGGCAGTCGGGTGTCACGACTGCCGACTGCCCAATTCCGACTGCCGTCTTTTCACTTCTTCACGAAGAGATCCAGCTTTCCGTAATGCTCGGCCAGCAGATAGTAGAAGGTCAGGCGCGACTTGGTCTTGTCGGCCTTCATGTGCTCGCATGCCGCCTTGATCGAGGCATCGAGATCGGCGGTCTTCAGGCCGAGCTTCTTCTTCAGGAAATTCTCGCGAACGCGATCCAGCTCGGCGGGGTCGGAGCAGGCGACGTAGCGCGTATCGGCCTTGCCCATCACGAGGGCGTAGGATTTCGACATTCCGGCAAATGCCGCCTCATTCAGCGGCTTCTTGGCGAATTTCTTGACGTCAGCGAGATGATCCATCTGTAGCCCCTTCTGAGCCCGGCGCTTGCGCGCTTGGCGTGTGTCTGATGTCGAGCGGGCAAACGTTAACGCGCTTTTTTGTCGCAGGCGAGGGGCGAAAAAGCCGTGGAAGGGCTTTTTCCATATTGCGCCGCATCAATCAGGGGTCTCTCGCTCTGCGTGGGCGATATGTCCGTTGTCGCTCCAGGACGGGTTGAGGTGCGGCCCCCGGAATGCTGCGATGCAATGCGCATGAACTCGGCGCATGAACCGGAGATTGCAGACCGATGAAGCCGACGATCCTGATGGCGCCGCGCATGCCCGCGCGCCTCGTCGAGCGCCTGCAGGAGCGCTATGTGCTGCTGGGCCCAATGGAGCGTTCCATGCCTGACGCCCTGCCGGAGGGCGCCGAGGCCGCGCAGGCGCTGCTCACCATGGGATCGCTGAAGACCGACGCCGCGCTGATCGATGCGCTGCCGAAGCTCGGGTTGATCTCCTGCTACGGCACCGGCATCGAGGGCGTGGACCAGGCCTGTGCGAAGGCGCGCGGCATCAAGCTGTGCAACGCCGCCGACGCCAATGCGACGAGCGTCGCCGAATTCGCCATGGGCCTGCTGCTGGCCTCCGCTCGCCAGATCGGTGCCGCCGAGCGTTTCGTGCGGGCCGGGCGCTGGCAGGGCAATTCGGTCGAGCGCATGCCCAATGTGCCGGGTTTGGCCGGTCGCAAGCTCGGGATCTACGGGCTGGGAGCCATCGGCGCCCGCATCGCCAGCCGCGCGGCCGCCTTCGACATGACGATCGGCTATCACAACCGCTCGCAGCGGCCGGAGCTGCCCTATCTCTATCACGACAGCCTGCTCGGGCTCGCGAACTGGGCCGATGTGCTGATCGTCGCGGTGCGCGCCAGTAGCGAGACCCGCCACGCCATCAACGCGCAGGTGCTGCGCGCGCTGGGGCCGGAGGGCCATCTCATCAACATCTCGCGCGGCATCGCGGTCGATGAGGAGGCCCTGTGCGTGGCCCTGGAGACGAAGCTGATCGCGGGCGCGGCGCTGGATGTCTATGAGCACGAGCCGCAGGTGCCTGACCGGCTCAAGGTGCTCGAGAACGTCGTGCTGACGCCGCATATCGCCGCCAATGCGGAATCGGCGCAGCTTGCCCAGCAGGATCTGCTGGTCGGCAATCTGGAGGCCTATTTCGCGGGCAAGCCGCTGCTCTCGCCGGTCGCGCTGTAAGGCGTGTCAGGGCAGGACGACGACAGGCGTGCCCATGCGGACACGCTGGTAGAGATCGACGACATCCTCGTTATGCATGCGAAAGCAGCCATAGGAGGCGAAGGTGCCGATCGTCCTGGGCATATTGGTGCCGTGGATCGCATACTCGCCGCCCGGCCCGAGCCCGATGACGCGCGCGCCCATCGGGTTGCGCGGCGAGCCGCCGGGGATGACGTCGGGCAGGTTCGGGTTGTCGCGCTTGACCGAGGCGGGCGGGCTCCAGGCCGGATCGACCTGCAATTCCTCGACATATTTGACGCCGCGCCATTGCTTGCCGGCCTTGCCGACGGCGATCTGGTAGCGGATCGCGGTGCCCGGCGCGTTGACGAAATAGAGCCGGCGCTCGGCCGTGCGGATCACGATCGTGCCGGGCAGGTAGCGCGCATCGGGCGCCTCGACGAGTTCGCGTGCCAGCGCCGGCCGGCCGGCGAAGGCGACGAAGAGCAGCGGCATCGCCGCGGCGAAGAGCAGGGCGATCGGAGTATGGCGTCTGGTCACGATTGAACCTCCCGTAATCCAGGTTGCGGGAGATCTCGCGCGGCGCCGGTGAATCAGCGGTTGAACGATATGGTGAAGCCTGGATTCAGGATGAATCGCGGGTGAACTGCCGCGGTTGTCGTGATGACGCCGCGGTTTGACGGGAGACCGACCTGCTTCAGCCCCGCAACGCCTTCATTCGCTCCAGAGCGGTGTCGATGTCGCTCTCCGACAGCGCCAGGCCGAAGCCGAAACGCAGCACGTTGCCGCGATGGTCGGTGGCGATATCGAGCTTCGCCAATGCGGCCTCAAACGCGCCGGCGGCGGGCGTCCTGAAGGCCAGGAAATTGCCGTGACCGGCGGGGTCATGCAGCGGCGTGATGATCGCGTCGCGGCTGAGCCCGGGAAGGTCCAGCGCATCGAGCCCGGCGAGGAAGCGCTGCATCAGGGCAATCGCATGCTCATGGATGCGCGCGGCGTCGAGAGCCTCCGCCTGCATCCAGTCGAGCACGGCGCGCATGCGGTAGAGGCCGGAGGGGTCGAAGGTCGCGCCGAGGAAGCGCCCGCCATCGGTGGGGTAACCGACGGTGCTGCCGGCCGGCGCTGCGAGCGCCCCGAAGGCTGCAAACCAGCCGGTGTCGCGCGGGCGTGGGCCGTACCCCGGCGGGCAGTGCATGAAGCAGCTGCCCTCGCCGGCCATGGCGTATTTATAGCCGCCTGCGATGTAGAAGGCTCGGTCAACGATGACAGAGAGGTTTGTCGGCAAAGCGAGATAGCCGTGATAGCCGTCGATGGCGATGAAGGTCTCGGGCGAGGGCACGGCACCGACGAGAGCGGCGAGATCGCCGCTGGTCGCGCCGGAATTGAACAGGACCTGGCTGAGATAGATCAGGTCGTGCCCGCCGGCTGCGATCGCCGCCTTGAGCCGCTCATGCAGGCTCGCCAAGGGTTCGGCCGGGATGTCGTCCAGCACGATCAGCCCCTCTTCGGCCAGCCGCGAGAGTTGCCGCCGCGCGGTGTGGAACTCCGCCCCGGTGGTCAATATGCGGGGCAGTCTGCCCGTCGGCAGGCAGGAGAGCAGGCGGCGCAGGAATTCATGCGTGTTGGGCGCAAAGGCGATCGTCGCCGGATCGGGCAAGGCGAGATGCCGGGCGATGCCGGCCTGGACTGCCGGAATGACCTCGCCGAAGACGACATCCCATTTGTCGCCGGCGCGCTGTGCCGCATCCAGCCACGCCATCCCCTGCGCTGCGAAGGTGACGTCGGGCCAGTCGTGATGGCTGTGCGCGGCGAGGTTGATGCGCTGCGGAGCCGCGCCGCGAAACCGCGAGAAATGCTGCGTCCAGTCGCCTGTCCGCTCCATCAGGCCGCCCCGTAGCTGAAGCCCATGCGCTGCCGCAAGGCGTCGGGCAGGGCCGGCAGGTCGCGCGGGCCGAGCAGATAGGTCGAGAGGTGGAAGAGATCGATGAAGATGCGGTGCTTCTCCGCCGTCGCCTTGAGATAGCCGGAGCCCGATGAGCCGCCGGTGCCGGGCCTGACGCCGATCATGCGTTCGACCATCAAGGCATGGCGCAGGCGCCAGAGCGTCAGGCTCTCGTCGATGTCCATCAGCGCCTGCAGCAGCCGGAAGGGCAGTTGCAGCACCGGCATGTCGCGATAGAGCGAGATGAACAGGGCCGCTTCGATGGCGCGGGCCGACATCCGCCAGGTCGAGGTCGTGGCGTCGGGCTCGAACAGGGCCCGGAAGCGGGCGAGAGCCTGCTCGATCGCGGCCGCGTCGGCCTGCCGCTGCGGCTCGGGCAAGGCGGGGTCTGCGCTGATGCTGGTGGCGTCGCGCTGCAATGCGGCGATCACCGCGGCCCGGTAGCTCTCGCGAAAGCTGTAGTCGCCCAGCGCCACGAAGGGCGTGCGCGCCAGCCAGGCGTCGAGCTGGGAGAGCAGCGAGGGATTTGTGTCCGCGCTCAGCTTGTCGCGGTCTTCCGGCGCGAGTCGCTCGCGCATGCTCTGCTCGTCGATGCGGATGCGGGCGTCGTCATGCAGGCCGAGCCGCGCCTCGATCAATCGGAACTGCACGGATTGGAAGCCGGAGGCCGGCGTCAGCAGGTCTCGGAACTCGAGGAAGCCCGCCGGCGTCATCGTCTCCAGCACGTCGAGCTGCCCGACCAGCAGCTTCAGGATCTCGTGGATCCGGCTGAGCCCGGCATTGATGCGGCCGAGATGCTCGTCGGCGACCGTGCGCGCCGCGAAATCAGCCTGGATCCGGTCGAGCTCGTGCAGGATCTGCCGGAACCAGAGCTCATAGGCCTGGTGGACGATGATGAAGAGCATCTCGTCATGTGCCGGCGCGCCGGTCTTCAGGCTTTCCGGCTCCTGGCAGGAGAGCAGCCGGTCGACCTGGAGATAGCTGCCATAGGACAGTCTGCGGGGCGCTTCCGACATGATCTCAGTCCCGATTCCAGAGCTCCAATATTTTAAGCTTAAAATATTGGAGCCGCGCGATCAAGGCGGACTCGGCGGCGCGCTCACACCCGCCTCGCGGATTCGTGACAGCCCTCATGGAGCCAAGTGCTGCCCCACCCTGCCGCTGACAGGTTCTGGCAGCGCCAGGGGGTTAAACCTCGCGCAAGGCTGTCTCATGGAACGGGCGCGCCGTGTCGGCGTTGCCTGCAGGAGACGTGAAGCCCGCGAGGATTTGCCGGGAGGATTTGCGATGACTGCACGCGCCATGGCTTTGGCTGCTGATTTCACGCGCTTCAGCACGCTGCAGGATTGGCGGCGGCAGATCGCCGATCTCTATGCGGCGGTGAGGGCGCTGCCGCCGCAGGCCGGCTGGCAGCAGTGGCGGGCGGCACGCGACAGGCTGTTTCGCGAGCATCCGCAATCGCCCTTGACGGCGAAGGGCCGTGCCGAATTCACCGGCATCGCCTGCTTTCCCTATGATCCGGCCCTGCGGTTCGAGGTTGGCCTCGTACCTGCCTTCGATCGCGAGACGATTCCGGTCGAGGCCGGCAAGGATGGGCTGATGACGCTCGTTCCCTATGCGCTGACCGACGGTTTGGCGGGGCCGCTCGGCCGGGAGCTGACGCTGTACTGGATCGCCGGCTATGGCGGCGGCACCTTCCTGCCCTTCGGCGATGCCAGCAATGGCTGCGACACATTCACTGGCGGTCGCTATCTGCTCGACACGATCAAGAGCGCCGATCTCGGCGCGACGCCGGACGGCCGGCTGATCCTCGATTTCAATTTCGCCTATTATCCGTCCTGCGCCTATTCCGAAGCCTGGGTCTGTCCGCTCTCCCCGCGCGAGAACCGCCTTCCCGCGCCGATTCGCGGCGGCGAGCGCGATCGGATCGATTGAAACGGTCATCGGAGCCGGCTGCGAAGGAGGCTTGGGAGCTCGGCCTGGGTATGGCGACAGGCCCGACCGTTCTGTTTCTGTACGGTGGCGACGCTAGGGGAGATTTTGCCAAATTTCGCTTGGCGGCGCTCGTTTTCTGGAGGTTTTCCAAACAAAACGGCCTGGTTTTGCCTAACGCAGCGTCAAATTTCGCCATTCTTTGGCCATGGACTTGACAGAGAGCCCTGTTCTCTCTGGGGCATGCTCCGTGGTCATTCGCCTGCATAAGAATTCGTTAACCATGAAGGCGCACCGTGTCTCGGGCAGAGCTGTGTTCCGTGATCAGACCGACTGATCCGCTGGCGGCTGCGTCCTCTCGTCGTGACCTCCGGGAAGCCAGCGGCGATGACCTGTCCGATATCCCGAGCATGGATGTGGATATGGCCGCGCACCTGATCCTCGAGCGGACGGCGTTCCCGGTCGGCGTCGCGCCGTCGGCGCCGGTTGCACCTGCCGAGGAGATCGCGGCCGAGGGTTCGGCCGCCTCCCGGGCCGGATTGGCCTCGGGGCTGATGCTGGCCCTGCGCTTCGTCCAGGCGCGCTTTCTCTCCGTCTGGGGCCTGCTTGCGGCTGCGGCCTTGTGCCCGGCGCAGGTTTTCGCCGATTTCGCGCTGTTTTCGGCGCTCGCCAATTTCATCTCGATCGCGACGCTGCTGCGTTTCGAGGCGGTGTTCTTCCAGAGCAGCGACCAGGACAGGCTTGCGCGGGCGTTCCGGCTGGCGCTTGCGGCAGGGGTCGCCTTCCTGGCCATTGCCGCGCTGGCCATCGCCGTGGCGGGTGCGGCCGGCTGGGTGGTCGCGACCTATGGGGCCTTGTTTCTGGTGTCGCTCGCCGGGCGGGCGGTGATCCGGCTGGTCTCTTCGGAAGCAACGGCGGAAGGGGATTTTGCCGCGATCGGCAACAGCAATGTCGTTCAGGCGCTGGTCCAGCCTGGCATGATGGTCCTGCTGATCTGGCCGCTGGGCGCAACCTCGATCGCGCTGTTCGCTGCGGATGCGATCGGCCATGTCGTCTCGGCCTGCTATCTGGTCTGGCGTCGGCGCGCCGCGCTGGCGAGTCTGGTGCGGCGCGAGGCCTGGTCGCGGCTTGAGCTGAGCGAATCGGCGAGCCGTTGGCGCACCGCGCCGCGTTTCCTGCTGCCCTCCGCGCTCCTGTCCTTCGGCTTCATGGTGGCGCCGCTGCTCGCCTTGCCCTATGCAAGCAACCCGCTGCTGGCAGCCCATGTCGCGCTGGCGATGCGCCTGCTCGAGGTGCCGACCCAGATGTTCTCCGCGGTCTCGGTGCCGCTCGTGCTGTCGAGCCTGCGTGGGTGCGCCGCCGAGAGCCGGCAATCCTGGGTTCGTTTCGTGACGCTTGGCCTGATGGCCGCGGCGGCGGGGCTGTTTGCCGCCATCGCACTCGTCGCCCTCGGCGCCGATGCCGTGTTGCTGGACGGCACGCAATGGGAAGGTGTCGGCGAGACCGTCGCGATCATGGCGCTGTTCTATGGCGGCATCGCGCTGGTCACGCCCTTGCACGAGATCGCCTCGCTCTCGCGCTATCCGCGCCGCCAGGTCCTCACCAACGCGGTCGCGCTCCTGGCCGCCGGGCTCGTCATGGCCTGGTTCGGCACCTTGTCGCTGGCGCTGCTCGGGGCGATCGGCCTGGTCTCGCTGGCGCGGATGCTGGCGCATGTCCAGTTCGCCTGGACACGCTTCGGCGTGGACGGATTTGCCGTCGCACGGGGATGAGCGATTTTAAAGGTTGAGAGCTTTGCTCTTGCGAAAACCGGTTCCCAGTTCGCTCGACAACGCTCTGGGCGCGGCTATTCCCGCCGGATCAGCCTGTCGGCGATCAGCGAGGACAGGAAGCCCGGCTTGAATTCGCGCTCCAGCCGTTCGGGGTCGTAGTCTTTCGCGACCCAGTCGAGGAAGGACATACCTTTGGCGTGTCCCTCGCGGCGATAAGCCTCGAAGAAAGCGTCGAGAATCCCGGTCTTGGCGAAACGGAAATGGCCGTAGCGCAGCGAGAGCTGGCGGGTCGCTTCCTCAAGCGGCCGCTCCTCATGAATCAGCAGATAGAGCGCCGCGAAGAAGCCGGCGCGGTCGGCGCCCGATTTGCAATGCACCAGCGCAGGCTCCGTCAGGCCGGCGAAGAAGGCCTTGGCGCCCAGGATGGTCTCGCGTTCGGGCGCGCCGCGCGAGCGCAGCACGAAGTCAACGAGGGCGATGCCGTGGCGCTCGCAGGCCTCGCGCTGCAATGGCCAGGAGCCGTGCTCGCGCCCGCCGCGCAGATTGACGATGGTCTTGACACCTTCGCGAGCGAATTTCGCGATCTGGCCCGGCGCGGGCTGGGCCGCGCGCCAGAGCTGCGGCGTGACGCGATGGGCATTGAGATAGGCGAGCCGGAAGATGCCGTGATCGACCAGCAGCATATTGGCCCAGGCGCGCAGGCGGTCGGCTTTGCCGCTTATCGGCCGGTCCCAGCGCGCGATGCGGGCCATGCGGCGCGCATAGCGGTCCTCGTCGGGGCGCAGGTGGTTCAGCAAGGACGAGTCTCGCGGGAGCTGGTCTGATCGATTTTCATAGCGCGCCCGATACCAGTGCCGGGCGCGCGGTGCAAATGAGAGCAGGATCGACGCGAAAAACCGGTTCCCACTTTTTCGCATCCTATTCTAGGGATGGGGCCATGGTCACACCCTCCCCCACGCGAACGATCGCCGAGGTGACGCTGACCCGCTCGGCCGTCGAGGCGCTGGCGGCGGAAGGGCGCGCGCTGCTCGTCGGCTGCGATATCGAGGGCGCCGATCTCGCTGGCCTCAGCCTGATCGGCTGGGCGTTTGAGCGCTGCCTGCTGCGCCGGACCAGCTTCAAGGGCGCTCGCCTCGACGGCTCCAGCTGGTCGGGCTGTCGGGGCGCTTTCGCCGATTTCAGCGGCTGCACCCTGACCGAAGCGGTCTTTCAAGCCGGCGACTTCAACAATGCGAGCTTTCGGCGCTCGCTGCTGGCGTCCGCGGCTTTCCGGAGCTGCAAGCTGACGGGAGCGGATCTGTCCGAAGCCAAGACATTGGGCGCGAGTTTCGAGGAGACGCTATTGGTTGCCGCGAAGCTGCCGGGTTTCTCCTTCCGGAGGATGCGGCTGCAGCGGCTCGATTTCAGCCAGGCCGATCTCAGGAAAGCCGATTTTCGCGAAGCGGTGCTGGAGGATTGCAGCCTGCGCGACGCCAACCTGACCGGCGCCCGTTTTGAGGGGGCCGATCTGCGCGGCGCGGATCTCGGCGGCTTGCGGCTCGGCGATGCCGCATTGTTCCGGGGCGCGACGATTTCACGCCAGCAGGCCGGGCAGATGCTGGCCGAACTCGGCCTCAAGGTGAGCTGAGCCGGACCCGGCTTTTAATCTCGACTTGGACTTTTGCGTCCAAACCCGCATAAGACCCGCCAGTTTCCATCGCCACAGGTCAAGTCTTATGCGCCTCGACGCCATTTCCATCGGCAAGAATCCTCCCGACGAAGTCAACGTCGTCATCGAAGTCGCCATCGGCGGGGAGCCGATCAAATACGAGATGGACAAGGAGGCCGGTACGCTCTTCGTCGACCGTTTCCTCTATACGCCGATGCGCTATCCCGGGAATTACGGCTTCATCCCGCATACGCTGTCCGAGGATGGCGATCCTTGCGACGTGCTGGTCGCCAACACCCGTCCGCTGATCCCCGGCTCCTATATCGCCGTGCGGCCGATCGGCGTGATGATGATGGAGGACGAGGCCGGCGGCGACGAGAAGATCATCGCGGTGCCGGTGCCCAAGCTGACCAAGCGCTACGAGAACGTGCACAACTACACCGATCTGCCGAAGATCACGCTCGACCAGATCCAGCACTTCTTCGAGCACTACAAGGATCTCGAGCCCGGCAAATGGGTGAAGCTCACCGGCTGGGGCGATGCCGCCAAGGCCAAGCAGCTCATCCTCGAGGCGATGGATCGCGCCAAGGCGGCGAAGAAGTAATCCCTCCGTCCGTCATGGTCGCCCTTGTGGCGACCATCCGCGTCTTCGCTGATCGAGCTTGGTGTTCAAGACGTGGATGCTCGGGACGAGCCCGAGCATGACGGTGTGGATCAGGCCCCGATCGCCTCACCCAGCGCCACCACGCGCTTGGCCATCTCGGCATGCAGCCGCTCGACCATGCGGCCGTCGAGCTGGATCGCGCCCTTGTCGGCGTTCTCCGGCTGGTCGAAGGCGGCGATGATCGTCCTGGCGCGGGTGAGCTCGGCGTCGTCGGGCGCGAAGACCGCGTTGGCGGTCGCGACCTGCCCGGGATGGATCAGCGTCTTGCCGTCGAAGCCGAGATCGCGGCCCTGCTCGCATTCCGCCGTGAAGCCGGCCTCGTCCTTGAGGTCGTTATAGACGCCGTCGATGATGTCGATGCCATAGGCGCGGGCGGCGAGGATCGCCGTCGTCAGCCAGGGCAGCATCGGCGCGCGGCCGGGCACGAAGCGGGCGCGTGTCTCCTTGGCGAGATCGTTGGTGCCCATCACGAAACAGGCCAGCCGCGTCCGGCGGTCCTGCACTGCGCGTGCGATGCGCTCGGCATCGAGGATGGCGAGCGGCGTCTCGATCATCGCCCAGATGCGGATCTCGGGGGCGGCCCAAAGGCCGTCGAGCAAGGTGCCTATCTGCTGCAAGGTTTCGGGCGAGGAGACTTTCGGAATCAGGATGGCGTCGGGCCTGGCCTCTGCGGCGGCGGCCAGATCGGCGGCAAACCAGGGCGTGTCGAGGCCGTTGGTGCGGATCACGAGCTCGCGCCGGCCATAGCCGCCGGCCTTCACGGCGGCGCAGACCTGGGCGCGGGCTGTCTCCTTGGCGTCGGGCGCGACGGCGTCTTCGAGGTCGAGGATCAGAGCGTCGGCGGCGATCTCACGGGCCTTCTCCAGCGCGCGGGCATTGGAGCCGGGCATGTAGAGGACGCTGCGGCGTGGGCGGATTGTGGTCATGGCATTCTCTCAAATCTAACGCGGGACTCACGCGAAAGGCCGGTTATCGCTGTTTCGCATCCAGCTCGGGCGGCATTGTCGCCGCTCTTCGCTGCACTGCACACTAGACGCGACGCACATGCAACGTCAGTTCTGCAAAAGGCGGATGCGGGAGGGCGCGCGGATGGCGTGGATCGCGGGGGTGGATGGCTGCAAGGCGGGCTGGATCGCGGCGCTTGTCGACACCGCCGCCCAAGAGCCCCCCTCGCTGCGCGTGGTTTCGAATCTGGCCGATCTGTTCGCCAGCAAAAACCCACCGGCGCTCCTGGCCGTGGATATGCCGATCGGGCTGCCGGACCGGGTTGCCGGCGCGGGGCGTGGGCCCGAGCGTCTCGTCAGGCCGCTGCTCGGTGAGCGGCAATCCTCGGTGTTTTCGATTCCGGCGCGGTCCGCCGTCTATTGCGCGGATTATCGCGAGGCCTGCCGGTTGGCGCTCGAAACCTCCGAGCCGCCACGAAAGGTCTCCAAGCAGGGCTTCCATCTGTTTCCCAGGATACGCGAGATCGACACCCTGCTCAGGACGGAGACCGCGCTTCGGGAGCGCCTGTTCGAAGTCCATCCCGAGCTCGCCTTCCGCACCATGCGCGGCGCGCCGCTGACGCAGCCCAAGAAGATCAAGGGCGTGATCAATCCCCTCGGCATGGCCGAGCGCCGGGCGCTCCTGATCACGGCAGGGCTGCCGGCCGTGATCGTCGAGGCCCGTCCGCCGAAAGGTGCTGGCGCCGATGACGCTCTCGATGCGCTTGCCGCTTTGGTCGTCGCCCAGCACATCCTGGCCGGGCGTGGAGCGCCCTTTCCCGATCCACCGGGACGCGATAGCCATGGGCTCCCCATCGCGATCTGGAGCTTTGCGCCGGAGCGCCTGCCTTCATAGGATTCCGTCATGACCGATCGCCCCGTGCCGCGCCCGATGATCGAGGCGGCTGCAGAACGCATTGCCGGCCATGCCCGCGTCACGCCGGTGATGCGGCTCGGAGCCGGCGCTTTCGGCTCGCCGGCGGCGATCTCGCTGAAGCTCGAATGCCTGCAGCATGCCGGCTCGTTCAAGACGCGCGGCGCCTTCAACAACCTGCTCTCGCTGCCGGTTCCGACGGCTGGCGTCGCGGCCGCCTCGGGCGGCAATCACGGAGCGGCGGTCGCCTATGCGGCGCGCGAGCGCGGCGTCAAGGCGACGATCTTCGTGCCCGAGATCTCGCCTGCGGCCAAGATCGAGACGATCCGCCGCTTTGGCGCCGAGGTCGTCATCGGCGGGGCGCAATATGACGATGCGCAGGCCGCCTGCGACCGTTTCGTCGCGGAAACCGGCGCGCTCAAGATCCATCCCTTCGCAGCGAAGGAAACCATCGCCGGCCAGGGCACGCTCGGGCGCGAATGGCAGCTCCAGGAGCCCGATCTCGACACCGTTCTGGTCGCGGTCGGCGGCGGCGGTTTGATTTCGGGCATCGCCGCCTGGTTCGCCGGCAGCAAGGTCAAGGTCGTCGGTGTCGAACCCGCCGGCTCGCGCGCCTTGCAGGCGGCGCTGGAGGCGAAGGGGCCGGTCGAGGTCAAGGTCGCCTCGGTCGCAGCCGATTCGCTCGGCGCACGCAATGTCGGCCCGCTGGTCTATGAGGTCTGCAAGGATACGGTCGACCATGTCGTGCTGGTGCCCGACGAGGCGATCACCCAGGCGCAGGGCACGCTCTGGCGCGATTTCCGGCTGGCGGTGGAGCCCGGCGGGGCGGCGGCGCTGGGTGCGCTGCTCTGCGGGGCCTACAAGCCTGCGCCGGGCGAGCGGCTCGGCGTGCTGGTCTGCGGTGCGAATGTGGATCTGGGGAAGCTTGGCGCGCTGGTGGGGTGAGGGGTCGGCCCTGAACCAATGGCGTGGAAACCTTTGCCTTTGCGAGCGTTGCGGCAGCGGTGAAGGGCGCGGAAAACCCTTCTCCCCTCGCGGGAGAAGGTGGCTCGGCGAAGCCGAGACGGATGAGGGGGCGCTCGACGATTGCCGTTTTTCCTTGCGACGCCAGCCGGAAAGGGCACAGCGCCCCCTCATCCGGCGCTGCGCGCCGCCTTCTCCCGCGAGGGGAGAAGGGAAGATGGCCGCGCAGATCTGGAATGGCGAAATGACCGTCTCCTAAGACTAACCCCTCCCACCCGGACGGCTTGGGACTGGACGGCTCGCCATGCGGCAGCGCACACTCGGCCAAGCCCATTCAAGCGTGAGCCCCATGTCAGAGCCCGTCGCGAAAACCAATCCCGGCCGCTTCTTCGAGGATTTCAACCTCGGCGAGACCATCGTGCATGCGACGCCGCGCACGATCACGACCGGCGACGTCTCGCTTTACACGGCGCTTTATGGCCCGCGTTTCGCGGTGCAATCCTCCGATGCCTTCGCCAGGGCGCTGGGCTATCCCACCGCCCCCATCGACGATCTGCTCGTCTTCCACATCGTCTTCGGCAAGACGGTGCCCGACATCTCGCTGAACGCGATCGCCAATCTCGGCTATGCCGATGGGCGCTTCCTGAGGCCGGTCTTTCCTGGCGATACGCTCTCGACCACCTCGGAGGTGATCGGGCTGAAGCAGACCTCGGCCGGCGACGCCGGCATCGTCTATGTCCGCTCCATCGGACGCAACCAGCAGGCCGAGATCGTGCTGAGCTATGCGCGCTGGGTCCTGGTGCGCAAGCGCCAGCCGGGTACGCCGGCCCATGCCGAGCAGGTGCCGGAGCTGCCTAAGGCGGTGCTGCCGGAGGAGCTCGGCCAGGGCTGCCCGGCGATCGAGCTCGCGGCTTATGACGACGCGCTGGCGGGCTCGCCCTCCCGCTGGGGCGCTTATGCGGCCGGCGAGCAGATCGACCATATCGACGGCATGACGGTGGAGGAGGCCGAGCATCAGATCGCGACCCGGCTCTACCAGAACACCGCGAAGGTGCATTTCGACGCTTATGGCGCGCGCGAGAGCCGCTTCGGCAAGCGTCTGATCTATGGCGGCCATGTCATCAGCCTGGCGCGGGCCCTGTCCTTCAACGGCTTGGGCAACGCCTTCCACATCGCCGCGATCAATGGCGGGCGCCATGTCTCGCCGCTCTTCGCCGGCGATACCGTCTTCGCCTGGAGCCAGGTGCTGGAAGCCGCCGAATTGCCCGGCCGCAGCGATGTCGGCGCGCTGCGGCTGCGCCTGATCGCGACGAAGAACCGGCCCTGCGGCGAGTTTCCGCTCAGGCATGGCGACCAGTATGATGACGGCATCATCCTCGATTTCGATTATTGGGCGTTGCTGCCGCGCTGAGGCCTTGCGTCCATGTGGGCGCATGTTTCGCGCGTAGGCTTTGCGGCTCGCCGGAATGAGAGCTAGGAGTGTCGCGGCGCGTCGCGCCGAGTAAAAAGTTACAGATTTCGATTTCTGTAACTTCGTATCCCGCATGCCGCATTGCAGCGCGGGACCGGTTTCGTTACAGAGCCAATCACTCTAGAACGATCCCAAATGGATAAACGCCCGCTGATGGGCGGCAGAGTCGGAGAGTGATTTTGGCCGAGGTCAAACAGGCGGCGCGCCCGCTTTCGCCGCATCTGCAGATTTACCGCTGGTCCTGGACCATGGCGATGTCGATCGCGCATCGCGTTACCGGCTGCGCGCTCTATGCCGGCACCGTGCTGATTGCGGCCTGGCTGGTCGCTGCCGCTTCGGGGCCTGCCGCCTTCGAGACCGCCCAGGCGATCGCCGGCTCGATCCTCGGACGGCTGGTGCTGTTCGGCTATTCCTTCGCGCTGCTGCACCACATGGTCGGGGGCCTCAGGCATTTCGTCTGGGACATGGGCTATGGCTATGAGCCGCAGACCCGGATGAACATGGCGAAATACAGCGTCGTCGTTTCGGGCGGGCTCACTCTGCTCGTCTGGATCCTCGCCTACGCCCTGCGCTGAGGAGCATCATCATGCAGCCCAACTCCTCCATGCGTACCCCGCTCGGCCGCGTTCGTGGTCTGGGTTCCGCCAAATCCGGCACCGGCCATTTCTGGCTCCAGCGCGTCACGGCGGTGGCCAATGTCGTGCTGACGGTGATCTTCCTCGGCATCGTGATCTCGCTCTTCGGCAAGCCCTATCCGGCTGCGATGGCGACGCTGTCGCATCCGCTGGTCGCGATCCTGATGCTGCTCTTCGTCGTCTCGGGCGTGGTGCATATGCGGCTCGGCATGCAGGTCGTCATCGAGGATTACATCCATGGCGAAGGCTTCAAGATCGCCGCCGTGATGGCCAACACCTTCTTCGCGATCGCGATCGGCGCCGCTTGCGTCTTCGCGGTGCTGAAGCTCTCGTTTGGAGGCTGATCCGATGGCGATCACCAAAGCCCGTTCGACCGCGACCTATGCCGGTCAGGCCTATCCGATCACCGACCATACCTTCGACGTCGTCGTGGTGGGCGCCGGCGGCGCCGGCCTTCGCGCCACCGTCGGCTGCTCGCAGGCCGGCCTGCGCACGGCCTGCATCTCAAAAGTGTTCCCGACGCGCTCGCATACCGTCGCGGCCCAGGGCGGCGTCGCCGCCTCGCTCGGCAATATGGGCAAGGACACCTGGCAGTGGCACATGTACGACACCGTCAAGGGGTCGGACTGGCTCGGCGACCAGGACGCCATCGAATATCTCGTGCGCAATGCGCCGGCCGCGGTCTATGAGCTCGAGCATTGGGGCGTGCCGTTCTCGCGCACCGAGAGCGGCAAGATCTATCAGCGCCCCTTCGGCGGCATGACCACCGAATTCGGCGAGGGCCCGCCGGCGCAGCGCACCTGCGCCGCGGCCGACCGCACCGGCCACGCCATGCTGCACACGCTCTACGGCCAGGCGCTGCGCTACAACACCGAGTTCTTCATCGAATATTTCGCCATCGACCTGATCATGGACGAGGACGGCCATTGCCGTGGCGTGATCGCGCTGAAGCTCGATGACGGCACGATCCATCGCTTCCGTTCGCAGCAGACGATCCTGGCGACGGGCGGCTATGGCCGCGCCTATTTCTCGGCGACCTCGGCCCATACCTGCACCGGCGACGGCGGCGGCATGGTGCTGCGCGCCGGCCTGCCCCTGCAGGACATGGAGTTCGTGCAGTTCCACCCGACCGGCATCTATGGCGCGGGCTGCCTGATCACCGAGGGCGCGCGCGGCGAGGGCGGCTATCTGACCAATTCCGAGGGCGAGCGCTTCATGGAGCGCTACGCTCCTTCAGCCAAGGACCTTGCCTCGCGCGACGTCGTCTCACGCTCGATGACCATGGAGATCCGTGGCGGGCGCGGCGTCGGCAAGAACAAGGACCACATCTACCTGCATCTCGACCATCTCGACCCGAAGATCCTGCATGAGCGCCTGCCGGGCATCTCCGAGAGCGCCAAGATCTTCGCAGGCGTGGATGTGACGCGCGAGCCGATTCCGGTTCTGCCGACGGTGCATTACAACATGGGCGGCATCCCGACGAACTTCCACGGCGAGGTCCTGACCAAGGTCGACGGCAACCCCGACACGGTGGTGCCGGGCCTGATGGCGATCGGCGAGGCGGCCTGCGTCTCCGTGCACGGCGCCAACCGTCTTGGCTCCAACTCGCTGATCGACCTCGTCGTCTTCGGCCGCGCCGCGGGCTTGCGCTGCGCCGAGACCGTGACGGCGGGCGAGAAGCAGCCGGAACTGCCGAAGAACTCGGCCGATCTCGCGCTGATCCGCTTGGACAAGTACCGCAACGCCTCGGGCGGCACCTCGACTGCCGAACTGCGCGGGCGCATGCAGAAGACCATGCAGGACAACTGCGCGGTCTACCGCACCGGCGAGACGCTGGAAGAGGGCCACAAGCTGATCCACGAGGTCTGGGGCGGCATCACCGACATCGCCACCACCGACCGTTCGCTGATCTGGAATTCCGATCTCGTCGAGACGCTGGAATTCGACAATCTGATCACCCAGGCGGTCGTCACCATGGATTCGGCGCTGAACCGTCCGGAGAGCCGCGGCGCGCATGCCCGCGAGGATTATCCGAACCGCGACGACAAGGACTGGATGAAGCACACCCTGTCCTGGATCGACGACGAGAAGCGCAGCGTCACGCTCGACGACCGCCCGGTGCACACCTACACGCTCTCGAACGACATCGAGTACATCAAGCCCAAGGCGCGGGTGTATTGAGGACTGTTTGGTAAAATGGCCGAATTCAATCTCCCGCAGAACTCCCGCCTGACCGAAGGCAAGGCCTGGCCGAAGCCGGCCGGGGCCGCGAAGCTGACCGAGTTCAAGGTCTATCGCTGGAACCCCGATACCGGCGAGAACCCGCGCACCGACACCTATTTCGTCGACCGCGAGGATTGCGGGCCGATGGTTCTGGACGCGCTGATCTGGATCAAGTCCAAGATCGACCCGACGCTGACCTTCCGGCGCTCCTGCCGCGAGGGCATCTGCGGTTCCTGCGCCATGAACATGGACGGCAAGAACGGCCTCGCCTGCACCACCGGCATCGACGAATGCTCAGGCCACGGCAAGAGCGCGGGCAAGGTCGCGATCTACCCGCTGCCGCATATGCCTGTGATCAAGGACCTCGTCCCTGACCTGACCCGCTTCTACGCCCAGCACGCTTCGATCGAGCCCTGGCTCAAGACGACGACGCCGGCGCCGGAGAAGGAGTGGAAGCAGGCCAAGGACGACCGCGAGAAGCTCGACGGGCTCTATGAGTGCATCCTCTGCGCCTGCTGCTCGACCTCCTGCCCGAGCTATTGGTGGAACGGCGACCGTTATCTCGGCCCGGCCGCCCTGCTGCAGGCCTATCGCTGGCTGATCGACAGCCGCGACGAATCGACCGGCGAGCGCCTCGACAATCTGGAAGACCCCTTCCGGCTCTATCGCTGCCACACCATCATGAACTGCGCCAATGCCTGCCCGAAGGGCCTGAACCCGGCGAAGGCGATTGCGGAAGTGAAGAAGATGATGGTGGCGCGCCAGGTCTGATGACGTGTGTCATCCCGTGCGCGCTGCGGCATGCAATGCCGCCGCGCAGACACGGGACCGTCATCAGAAGGAGGCGCCTTCTCGTCGCGCGATCCCGCATCTGCGTCGCGGCACTGCGTGCCGCAGCGCGTGCGGGATGACACGCAGGATCAGCGAATATACCGCCCCGGCGCGAACGGCTTGGGGTCAGCCGGGGGCGTCTCGCCGCAGATCAGGGCGGCGATGATCTCGCCCGTGATCGGGCCGGTGGAGAAGCCGATATGCTGATTGCCGAAGGCGAGCCAGAGGCCGGGATGGCGCGGCGCTTCCCCGATCATCGGCAGTGAATCCGGCAGGGTCGGCCGGCAGCCGCGCCAGGTCTCGCCGACGACCTCCTCAAACGGAAAAGCCTCGCGGGCGCTCGCCGTCGCCTGGTCGATCTGGCGGTGGTTGTCGGGCGCATCGCGCAGGCTGAGATCGACGCCGCTGGTGACGCGATAACCCTGCTCCATCGGCGCCATGAAATAGGCTCCGTCGACATCATAGACCGGTCTCGACAGGGCGGCACCAGCCTCGGGCCGCAGATGGCGGTGATAGCCGCGCTCGACATCGAGCCTGGAGTTCAGCCCAAGCGGCGCGAGCAGGTCGCCGCTCCAGGGCCCGAGCGCGAGGATGGCGAGATCGGCCTCGTAGAGCCCCTTGTCGGTCTCAGCCTGCCAACCATCGCCGTTGCGCTTGAGCGTGCGGATTTCGGCCTGCTCGATCCTGCCGCCACGCTGGGCGAAGAGCGCGGCATAGGCGGCGGTCACGGCGCCGGGCGAATCGACCGAGGCGTTGGAGGGCGTCAGCAAACCGGCCGGGAAGATCGGCTTCAGCGCGGGCTCCAGCGCCGAGATACCCTGGCGGTCGAGGATTTCCGAGGCGATGCCGTGCTGCTTCAGGAAATCATGCTCGGCCTGGGCCGCGGCGTGGCCGTCCTCACCACGCCAGAGTTTCAGCGTACCGGTCTCGCGCAGGCGGTGCGAGACGCCTGCCGCCGCCATCAATTCGCGGTGGCGGGCGACGGTGCTTGCCGTCAGCGAATCCAAGGCGGCGATGCGGGCGGCGGCCTGCGAGGGCCGCGCTTCCCAGAGGAAGCGCAGCAGCCAGCCGGGCCGTGTCAGCGCGCGGCGCCAGTCGAGATTGAGTGCCGGATGGGTATTGCCGAGATAGCTCGTCAGCTTCGACCAGAGGCCGGGATTGTTCAGCGGCACGATCGAGGAGCGCGCCAGCACGCCGGCATTGCCGTAGGAGGTCTCCTGGCCAGGCGCACGCCGGTCGAGCAGCGTCACGGTGAAGCCGCGTTTCTGCAAAGCGAGCGCGCAGGAGACGCCGACCATGCCGGCGCCGAGGACGATGACATTCCGATTCATGGCAGGTCTGGCGCCGTCTCTGCAGGCTGTTTCAGCCAATGGTCGAGGAAGCCGTCGAGCCAGGCCCGAATGGCGGGGTCGTATTGATACCAGCCTTCGAGATGCAGATGGCGCAACTGCGCGCCGGGCATCAGCGTGCGCTCATGGCCGCGGATCGACCAGCGGCACATCATCGCCGGGGTGACCTCGGGATGGAACTGGATGCCGTAGACCTTGCTCCCGGCCCGGATCGCCTGCACCGGAAAATCGCCGCCGGTGGCGAGGCATTCGGCCCCGCTGGGACAATCGAAGCCGTCACGATGCCATTGATAGACGGTTCCAGGCCAGGCGAAGCCGGCTTCATTCGCATGGCAGTGCCCGGCCTGCGTCTGGTCGAGCCGGTAATAGCCCACTTCGGCGCGACCCTCGCCATGGGTATAGACCCTGGCCCCGAGATGGCGCGCCATCATCTGGGCGCCGAGGCAGATGCCGAGGAAGGGCGCATCCTCCTTCAGGCAGGTGCCGATCCAGTCGATCTCGGTCTTGATGAAATCGTCGGAATCATTGGCCCCCATCGGCCCGCCAAAAATCACCGCACCGGCGTGGCCGCGCATCGTTTGCGGCAGCGGGTCGCCATAGCGCGGCTTGCGGATGTCGAGCGCATGGCCGCGTGCCTGCAGCAGGCGGCCGACGCGACCGGGCGTCGAATGCTCCTGATGCAGCACGATGAGGACCGGTTTGGGAGCCGGCGGGGTGCGTCGGGCTGCGAGCGGCGAGCGTGTGGGGCGGGCGGCACGGAAACGAAGGGACTGATCGTTCATCGCGAGGTTTTCGGTCGCTGGCGCGCGGTCAGGGGAGGAAGATATGCGCATCGCCATGCCATATCCGGAGAATGCGGTTCCAATTGGGACGAGGCAAGCAAATTGTAAGCCATGCCGGGCATGGGCATGGCTGGTATGCGGCAGTGGCGATCACGGCATGATGCCGGCCCATCGCCGCCGTCGATGTAAATAGGCTTGACATTGCGGGTGCCGTTAGGCAAATGAGAATGAACGTTCATTCTCATTTGATCGACATAACGTGACATCAATCGCTGCCCCACCCCCGGACGGCTCCCTCACGGAGCGCCATATCCGTATTCTCGACGCTGCCGAGAGCGTCTTCGCGCGCGCTGGCTTCCATGCCGCGACGATGCATGACGTCGCGGTCGAGGCCGGCATGAGCCCGGGCAATCTCTATCGCTATTTCGCCTCCAAGGACGCGATCATCGCCGGCATGGCCGAGCGCGACCGGGCCCAGATCGCGGCCGACTTCACCCAGCTCGACCCGGCCAAGGGCGCGGTGCTCGACCAGCTCGAGGACCTCGGCCGGCGCCATATGATCCAGAAGCCGCGCGAGAAGGCGATCATCGCCCTGCAGATCTGGGCCGAAGCCGCGCGCAATCCCGCAATGGCCAGCATGTGCGCCGATATCGACGAGACGGTGATCGGCGGGCTCGTCGCCGCCATCACTGGGGCCAAAGCGAGCGGCGAATTGCCGGCCAATCTCGACGATGCCCGCTTCCTGCAGGCGATCTTCATGATGGCCGACGGCTTCTTCTGCCGGCGCGCCGTCGATCCGCAATTCGATGCTGCTGCGGGGGCGGACACTCTGTTTGCCGCCATGCGCGGGCTGGCGCAGGTGCTGCTGCTGCCCGAGCCGGACGAGGCCCGGCCATGACTGCCACTTCTGCCGTGATCAAACCCGCTTCCGCTGTGAAGGTCCGCCCGATGCCCCGTCTTCTCCCCGTTTCGCTGCTGGCATTCGCTCTCGGCTGGGCTGCGCCGCTGCAGGCGCAGGCACAGGCACAGGCGAAGATTCCGGCTCAGCCGGCGCCTGGTGCCGGGCCGTCCGTCACGATCACCAAGGCGAAGATCAGCGAGATCGTGCAGAGCGTCGTCGTGTCCGGCTCGATGATCGCGCGCGACGAGGTTCTGGTCTCGCCGGAACTCGACGGCGTGCAGGTCGTCGAGTTGGTGGCCGAGGAAGGCGACAAGGTCGCGGCCGGGCAGGTTCTGGCGCGCCTGTCGCGGACGACGCTGGAGGTGCAGAAGGCCCAGAACGACGCGCAGATCGCCCGCGCCGAGGCCGCGATCGCCCAGTCGAACGCCCAGATCGTCGAGGCCGAGGCCAATCTCGTCCAGGCCCGTAACGCCTTCGACCGCACCAAGACCCTGCGCGAGAGCGGCAATGCCAGCAACGAGACTTATGACCAGCGCGACGCGGCCGCCCGCTCGGCTAGCGCGCGGTTGAACTCGTCCCGGCAGGCGCTGGCGATCTCGACAGCCGATCTCGCCCTGGCCAAGGCGCAGGGGCGCGACATCGAGGTCAAGCTGGGCCGCACCGAGATCAGGGCGCCGACGGCGGGCATCATCAGCAAGCGCTATGCAAGGCTCGGCGCGATGGTGGCCATGGCCGCGACCGACCCGCTGTTCCGCATCATCGCCGATGGCGCGATCGAGCTTCAGGCGGATGTCGCCGAGGTCGAATTGCCGGGGCTCAAGCTCGGCCAGCCGGTCGCGGTGACGCCGGCCGGTGCGAGCGTGGCCCTGGCAGGCGAGATCCGGCTGATCGCGCCCGAGGTCGACAAGCAGTCGCGGCTCGGCCGCGTGCGCGTCGCGCTCAAGGGCAATCCGCCGGTCGCGATCGGCTCCTTTGCGCGCGGTTTGATCGAGACCGGCCGCAAGAACGCGGTGACGCTGCCCTTGTCGGCGATCACCTATGCCCGCTCGGGCGCGACGGTGCAGAGCGTCAGCGACGGCAAGGTGACGACCAAGAAGGTCCAGCTCGGCCTGGCCGGCGACGGCCGCGCCGAGATCGTCTCCGGCATTGCCGACGGCGAGAGCGTCGTGGCGCGGGCCGGCACCTTCGTGCGTGACGGCGACGTCATCACGCCGGTCGCGACGAACTGACGGAGACGATCGTGGATATCAATTTCTCCGCCTGGTCGATCCGAAAGCCGGTTCCCGCGATCCTGCTCTTCGTCGTGCTCTGCGTGCTCGGGCTGCTCTCCTTCTCGAAGCTGCCGGTGACGCGCTTTCCCAATATCGACGTGCCGCTGGTCTCGGTCACGGTGACCCAGTCGGGCGCGGCGCCTGCCGAGCTGGAGAGCCAGGTCAGCAAGCGCGTCGAGGACGCGGTCGCCAACATCACCGGCGTCAAGCATGTGATGTCGACGCTGACCGACGGCTCCTCGGTTTCGGTGATCGAGTTCCGGCTCGAAACCAACACCGACCGCGCCGTCAACGACGTCAAGGACGCGATCGCCAAGATCAGGGCCGACCTGCCGCGCACGATCGATGAGCCGATCATCCAGCGCATCGATGTCGAGGGCCAGTCGATCATGACCTTCGGCGCGTCTTCGCCGGGCATGACGCTGGAGCAGATCTCCTGGCATGTCGACGATGTCGTCGCGCGCGAATTGCAGGGCCTCAAGGGCGTCGGCCGGATCGACCGCTTTGGCGGGGTCGATCGCGAGATCCGCATCTCGCTCGATCCCGACCGCTTGCTGGCGCTGGGCACCACGGCGGGCGAGGTCAACCGCCAGATCCGCGCCACCAATGTCGATCTCGCCGGCGGGCGCGGCGAGGTCGGCGGGCAGGAGCAGGCGATCCGCACGCTCGCCAGCGCCCGCACCGTGGCGGAACTCGCCGAATCCAAGATCACGCTGACCGGCGGCCGCGAGGTGCGGTTGAAGGAACTCGGCCGCGTCGAGGATTCGAACTCCGAGCCGCGCTCCTTCGGCCGGCTCGACAAGAGGCCGGTCGTCTCCTTCGCGGTGTTCCGCTCGAAGGGGTCGAGCGAGTTGTCGGTCAAGGATGTCGTCGCGGCGCGCATCGCCGAGCTCAACAAGCGCTACCCCGACATCGTGATCAAGCCGATCGACGACGCCGTCGCCTATACCTACGGCAACTACAAGGCGGCGATGGAGACGCTGATCGAGGGCGCGGCGCTGGCCGTGCTCGTCGTCTTCCTGTTCCTGCGCAACTGGCGCGCCACGCTGATCACCGCGATCGCGCTGCCGCTCTCGGCCATCCCGACCTTCTGGGCGATGGAGCTGATGGGCTTTTCGCTCAACCTCGTCAGCCTGCTCGGCATCACGCTGGTCACCGGCATCCTGGTCGATGACGCCATCGTCGAGATCGAGAACATCGTCCGGCATATGAAGATGGGCAAATCGCCCTATCGCGCCGCGATGGAGGCGGCCGACGAGATCGGGCTCGCCGTCATCGCGATCACGCTGACGATCGTGGCGATCTTCGCGCCGGTCTCGTTCATGGGCGGCGTGGCCGGCCAGTATTTCCGCCAGTTCGGCCTCACTGTCGCGGTCGCGGTGCTGTTCTCGCTGCTGGTCGCGCGCCTGATCACGCCGATGATGGCGGCCTATCTGATGAAGCCGGTGAAGCATGCTGACGCCAAGGACGGCGTCGTGATGGGGGCCTATGTCGGCCTGCTGCGCGGCACGCTGGCGCGGCGTGAAATCCCGCTATTGCCGCGCTTCGATGGCTCGGGCCGCTGGCGCAAGCTGCCGCTCAACATGGCCTATGTCACGCTGCTGATCGGCTTCGGCTTCCTCTTCGCCTCGATCAAGGCAACCGCGCTGTTGCCGACCGGCTTCATTCCCGACGAGGACACCTCGCGTGTCGTCGCCTCGGTCGAACTGCCGCCGGGCTCGACGCTGGAGGATACCCGCGTCGCGACCGATCTGATCGTCGACCGCCTGCGCACGATCCCGGAGGTGACGCAGGTCTTCGTGCTCGGCGGCTCCTCGCCGACCGGCCAGCGCGAGGTCCGCCGCGCCGCCGTGACGATCAAGCTCCTGCCCAAGGCCGAGCGCAAGGCGCGCCAGAAGGACCTCAAGGTCGTCATCGCCCAGAAGCTCGCCGATGTGCCCGACACCCGCGCCTGGTATGTCAATGAGCGCGGCGAGCGCGAAATGGCTTTCTCGATCCTGTCCAAGGACGGCGCTGCGCTCGACGAGGCGGTGGCGCGGATCGAAAGCCGCATGCGCAAGATCGACGGCTATCTCAATGTCGCGACCTCCGGCTCGCTCAGCCGGCCGGAACTGCGCGTCACGCCCAAGCTCGAACAGGCCGCCAATCTCGGCGTCACGCCGGAATCGATCTCGGAGGCGGTGCGCGTCGCCACCATCGGCGATGTCGGGGCCAATCTCGCCAAGTTCAACGCCGGCGACCGGTTGGTGCCGATCCGCGTCCAGCTCGACGAAGCCGCCCGCGCCGATATCCGCAACATCGCGGCCCTGCGCGTCACCAATGCCAACGGCGTCTCGATCCCGCTGACGGCGGTGGCCGAGATCGGCTTCGGCGAGGGGCCGAGCTCGATCGACCGCTATGACCGCGTCCGCCGGGCCGCGATCGGCGCCGATCTCAAGCGCGGCTTCGAGCTCGGCACGGCGCAGGACACCTTCCAGGAGATCGTCAGGCAAGTCGGCCTGCCCGATGGCGTACGCATCGCCGCGACCGGCGACGCCGAGATCCAGGGCGAGGTGGTGCAGGGCTTCATCACCGCGATGGCGACCGGCCTGATGCTGGTGCTGGCCGTGCTGATCCTGCTCTTCGGCTCGGTCTTCCAGCCGATCACGATCCTGCTCTCGCTGCCGCTCTCCTTCGGCGGCGTGGTCATCGCCCTGCTCGCCACCGACAAGCCGGTCTCGATGCCAGTCTATATCGGCCTGCTCATGCTGATGGGCATCGTCACCAAGAACGCGATCATGCTGGTCGATTTCGCGGTCGAGGAGATGGCGCGCGGCAAGGACCGCCGCACCGCGCTGCTGGAGGCCGGCCGCAAGCGCGCCCGGCCAATCGTGATGACGACGATCGCGATGGCGGCGGGCATGATGCCCTCGGCCTATGGCGTCGGCGACGGCGGCGAATTCCGCGCGCCGATGGCGATCGCGGTGATCGGCGGCCTGATCGTCTCGACCGTGCTCTCGCTCGTCTTCGTGCCGTCCTTCTACGCGGTGATGGATGATCTCTCGCGCCTGACTAGCTGGATCTTCGGCCGCTTCTTCAGCAAGCCCGAGGATGAGAGCGCCTGGGAGGCCATCGACGAACACGCCACGCCGGGCGAAGCGAGCGCCAAGGCGATGGCCAAGCTGCCGCCGCCGCGGCTGGCGGCGGAGTAGGGGGCGCCAACCTTGCGGCTGGAGCTATTCTCGGAACCAAGCGTCATCCCGGACAAGCCGCGTAAGCGGCGCAGATCTGGGATCCATCGGAGGGCTCTGGCGCTCTAGAGCATTTCCGCGTTTCTCCGAATCGCGAAAATGCTCTAGCTCTTTGTTTTAACGCGTTTTCTTCACGCGAACCGGTGTCCACTTCGCTCGAAAACGCTCTAGGATGGATCCCGGGTCTGCGCTTCGCTTGCCCGGGATGACGGTGTGTTTCCGAGTATAGACAGCACGCTCTAAAGCGTCGGCGACACGGAGGGTGTGGGCCCGCTGGACGGTGCCGGCGACGGCTGGTTCCGGCGATTGAGCATCTCGCCGCGCGAGCGGATGATCTGCGCCATGACGACATCCTGAACGCGCTGCTCGGCGGCGCGGCGGATGGCCTCCCTGTCGGCGGGGCGTGCGCCGTCGAGCTCGATGATCTCGATGGTCGCCTGCACCAGCGCATCGACATCCGCCTTGCAGAAGATCATCGCAGCCTTGGCAACGACCTCGGCCTTCTCGTCGGTGAGGAGCATCGGGCCGCCCTCCCGCCCGATGCAGGCCAACGCCTTGGCGCGGATCAGGTCGCGGGTCTTTTCGAGGACCGCCTTCTTCTCCGCCCTAGCCTGCGCGTCGGCCTCCGATGGCCGAGGCGCGTTCTGGCCGGGCGACGAAGTCACCGGCCCGCGAATGCTGGCGCTCTGGCGGGCGCATTCGACGAGCGCGGGCAACATCTCCGAAGTCGAGGTCAGGGCGAAGGCCAGGCGCCGGTCATTCGCGACCAGCTCCAGATAGCCGCCATGGCGGAAGGCGTTGATCAGTTGCGAATCCGCGGGCATCGCGATCGTCATCAGGACCGGCGTTTTGACATCCGCGGTGACGTCGATGCGCGATGTGCGATCGAAGACGAGCTGCAGCGCCAGCCTCTCGCCCGGCTTGAGCTTCCAGCTGGCGTGCGAGAACCCGAGCAGCCATTTGAAATCGGCCGTGATCGAGGTGAGCATGCGCGTGCCGTTCTTGTAGGCGGCATTCACGGCGCAATGCGAGAAGGCGCCTGTCGCGTCGTTGGTGAAGGCGCCGCCCGACCAGTTTCCGACGACGACCTTGCCATAGGGACCCGCAGCCTGCGCCATCGGCGCCAGCAGCAAGGTCGAAGCCAGGAGAACTCCACGTATCATGCTCGCCTCGGCAGATATGGGCACCAAGAATGACGTCCGGCGCGGCTTATCGCAATCCCGTGACGTGTCGAATGGAGAGAGGGGGCGCTTTCGGGACCTGCGCCCGTGGGGCCGGGGGAGACGTGGATGGTCGACGCGATCGACCATGACGCGACGGGCGCGGAGAACCCTTCTCCCGCATCAAAGTCGGCTGTTGCCGACTTTGACACTTTGGGTTGCCCATCTCGGGCAAGCCCGAGATGGGTGGGAGAAGGGAAGATGGGGGCGTGGCTGCAGAGAAACGGCGCCCCCAGACCACCGCCAGACGCATTCCCCCCTTTCGCCACGGCCCTCGTTCTCCCAGCGAAGATGTCCTAGGCTCCCGTCACCTGTCCGGCAGCTGGAAGCACTGAGATGACGACGTTGACCGCCCCGCTCTCCGAGGCTCCGCTGGAAGAGGGTTTCCGGCCGCACACTTCGCATTGGGGCGTGTTCTCGGCGCGGATGAAGGATGGCGAGCTGGAGGTCAGGCCCCATGCCGGCGATCCCGATCCCAACGAGATCATCCAGAATTTTCCGGGCGCGCTGCGTCACCGCGCCCGCATCGCGCAGCCTATGGTGCGCCGGGGCTGGCTGGAGAACGGGCCGGGACCCGATGAGCGCCGCGGCCGCGACGAATATGTGCCGATGTCGTGGAGCGCCGTGCTCGACAAGCTCGCGGGCGAACTCAGGCGGGTGCGCGACGATTTCGGCCCGGGCGCGATCTTCGGCGGGTCCTATGGCTGGTCCAGCGCCGGGCGCTTCCATCATGCGCAAAGCCAGGTCCATCGGTTCCTGAACACCTCGACCGGCGGCTATGTGAAGTCGGTCAACAGCTATTCCTCGGGCGCCTCTTCCGTCCTCGTGCCGCATATCATCGGCGACTACGAGGATCTGGTGAAGCGCAACGTCTCCTGGGAGCAGATCGCCGAGCATAGCGAGATCGTGCTCGCCTTTGGCGGCATGGCGCTGAAGAACAGCATGGTCACCGGCGGCGGCAGCAGCAAGCATGTCGAGCGCGGCGCGATGCAGCGCGCCCATGAGCGCGGCTGCGACTTCGTGCTGGTCGGCCCCCTGCGCGGCGATCTGCCCGATGAGGCGGGCGCCGAATGGCTCTCCAGCATCCCCGGCACCGATACGGCGCTGATGATGGCGCTGGTCCATAGCCTCGTCGTCGCGGGGCTGCACGACCGCGATTTCCTGGAACGCTATACCGTCGGATGGCCGGTCTTCGAACGCTATTTGCTGGGAGAGACCGACGGGCAGCCCAAGGATGCCGCCTGGGCCTCCGCGATCACCGGCGTGTCGGCGCAGGCGATCACGGCGCTGGCCAGGCGGCTGCACGGCAAGCGCGCGCTGATCGTCGTGGCGCATGCGCTGCAGCGGGCCGAGCATGGCGAGCAGCCGGTCTGGATGGGCATGGTGCTGGCGGCCGCGCTCGGCCAGATCGGCCTGCCGGGCGGCGGCTATGGCTATGCGCTGGGTGCGATCGGTTATTACGGCCGGCGCTACAACGCCGTGCCGATGCCGACCCTGCCGCAGGGGCGCAACGCCGTCACCGACTTCATTCCGGTGGCGCGCATCTCGGACATGCTGCTGAACCCCGGCACAAGCTACCGCTATAACGGCCAGACCCGGACCTATCCTGAGATCAAGCTGGTCTACTGGGCCGGCGGCAATCCGTTCCATCATCACCAGGACCTGAACCGGCTGAAGCAGGCTTTCGCCAGGCTCGACACGCTCGTCGTCCACGAACTGGCCTGGACGGCGACGGCCCGCCACGCCGACATCGTCCTGCCATGCACGATGACGCTGGAGCGCGAGGACATCGGCGGCAATGCCAACGATCCGCTGCTCGTGCCGATGCGGCCCGTGATCGCTCCCTATGGCGAGGCGCGCGACGACTACGCGATCTTCGCCGAGCTCGCCGAGCGGCTCGGCACGGCCCAGGCCTTCACCGAGGGCCGTACGGTCCGGCAATGGCTCGAGCATCTCTATGAGCCGACGCGGGCCGCACTCGCCGAAGCCGGCCTGCCGGCGCCGAGCTTTGCCGAGTTCCAGGCGAGCGAGGGCTACGACATGCCCCAGCAGGACGATGATGGCGGGCGCCTGCGGGCTTTTCGCACCGACCCGGTGGCGCATCCGCTGCCGACGCCGAGCGGCAAGCTGGAGATCTTCTCGCAGAGGATCGCAAGCTTCGGCGAGGCGGACTGCCCCGGCCATCCGACCTGGCTTGGGGACACCAACGTGCCCGACGCCGCCTCGCCCTTCGTCCTCGTCGCCAACCAGCCGCGTACGCGGCTGCACAGTCAGTTCGACTTCGGCGGCCACAGCAGCGGGGCCAAGCATCGCGGCCGCGAGGTCGCGCGCATGCATCCGCAGGATGCAGCCGAGCGCGGCATCGCTGACGGCGACATCATCCGCATCTCAAACGAGCGCGGTGCCTGCCTGGCTGGGGTGCATGTCACCGACGGCATCCGCCAGGGCGTGGTCCAGCTGCCGACCGGCGCCTGGTACGATCCCGTCGATCCCGAGGAGGACAAGCCGCTCTGCGTCCACGGCAATCCCAACGTCCTGACCCGGGATGTCGGCACCTCGGCGCTGGCGCAGGGCTGCACGGGACAATTGACCACCGTCCAGGTCGAGCGCTTCGACGGCAACCTGCCGCCGATCCAGGCTTATGACCCGCCGGTTCGGAAGGCTTCGTGAGCGGTTGATCGGCGAAGCGGGCGCGGCTCAGCCGCGCCGCACCAGCAGCACCGCTGCCAGGATCGCGACGCCACCAAAGGCCTGCGCCGGCGAGGGCTGCTCACCAAAGATCGCCCAGGCGGCGAGCACGCTGACGAGCGCCGGCCAGACCATGACGAGGGAGGCGGCGCTGGCGCCGTAGCTGCCGAGTGAGAGCGTGATCAGGCCCTGGCCGAGCGCATGCGAGACCAGGCCGAGCGCGATCACCGCAAGCCAGCCCTGCAGGCTTGCCGGGATGATGGTCTCGCCGAGCGCGAGCGCCGCCGCGAGGCAGAAGACGGCGCAGAGCGCGCTGGAGATCAGGCCGATCCGGCCGGCATCGGCCCGCTCGCGGGCACGGCGCACGGCGAGGATATAGCCGGCATAGGAGACGGCCGCGCCGGTCGCCAGCATGTCGCCGAAGAGCCCGCCAGGCGAGGCGGCACCGGGGGCGCCGATGAATTTCGGCAGCACCAGCATCAGCGCGCCGCCAAGCGCGAGCGCAAGCGCGCCGAGGATGCGCTGCGTCGGCTTTTCCCCGAGCAGGAGCCAGCCGCCGAGCACGACCGCGACGGGCGAGAGATTGCCGAGCAGCGAGGCGTTGGCGATCGTGGTGTGGCCAAGCGCTGCGTTGTAGAGCACCACGTCGATCGCGAAGGTGAGGCCGGCGAGCGCGATCGGGATCAGCGCGCCGGGACGGACCGCGCCTGAGACCGGTTTGCGCTGCTCCATCGCGGCCCAGAGCGCGAGCACGGGAAGTGCGAACAGCATGCGCCAGAAGCCGGCGGCGGCCGGGCCGACATCGGCCAGGCGCATGAACACGCCGGAAAAGCCGATGCAGGTCGCGCCGGTGAGCAGCGCAACGAACATCGCCAGCGCGGGGGCGGCGGGGCGGGGCATGACGAGGGCCGGCGTGGACATCTGGCGACTTCCTGAGCAATCGCCCGCGATATAGCCAACTTCCATCGATCGGAAAAACGGATTATTCTGATTTAACCATTCCTAAAATCGATCGATGGAGATTGTCTCATGACGGCGCATTTCGATCTCGCCGCGCTCGACATGCTGGTCGCGGTCGCCGAGACCGGTGGCTTCACCGCCGCGAGCGCCAGGCTCGGCCGCACGCAATCGGCGATCTCGGTGCGCATCCAGGATCTCGAGAGCCAGATCGGCCATCGCCTGCTCGAGCGTTCGCGCCGGGGCGTGACGCCGACCGATGCGGGCGAGCGATTGATCGCCCATGCGCGCCGACTCCTGACGATCGAGCGCGAGGCGCTGGCAGATCTCGGCGGCGAGATGGCTTCGGGCCGGCTGCGCATCGGCATCCCGGACGACTATGTCGACGCTTATCTGCGTCCGCTGATCGCGCGTTTTGCGGCGGAACACCCCAAGGTCGAGCTCGAATTGCGCTGCGATCTCTCGAAGCGGATCGAGCCGGCGCTGGCGGCCGGAGAATTCGACCTCGGCGTGGTGACGCAGGATCCCAACCGGCCGATCGGCGAGGTGCTCCGGCGCGAGCCTATGGTCTGGGTCGCCGGGCGCGGCCATCGCCCGGAACTGCAGGAGGTGCTGCCCTTGGCGCTGTTCGCGGAAGGTTGCCGGGCGCGCCCGCGCATCCTCTCGGCGCTGGGTGCGGCGGGCAAGGCGCACCGGCTGGTGTTCTCCTGCTCGCACACCTCGGGCATGCTCTCGGCTGTTGAGGCCGGGTTTTGCGTCACGGCCCTGACCGAGAGCGCGATTCCGCCGAGCCTGCGGCGCCTGGGCCCGGCAGACGACCTGCCGCCCTTGTTCGATCTCTCGGTCGGCCTGATCATCGGGCCGCAGCCGGGGCTCGCGGCGAGGCGCTTCGCCGACGCGCTGCGCGACGAAATGGCCGCGCCGCGGCTGGCGGCGTGAGGGGCCTGTATCCCCCCGTCATGCTCGCCCTTGTGGCGAGCATCCACGTCTTGAACGCGGCATTCGACAAAAGAAGACGCGGATAGTCGGGACAAGCCCGACCATGACGAAGGGCGCGGCGGCCCCTCATTCGTCTCCCCGCGAGGGGAGAAGGGAAGAGAGGCGCATTGCCCTTCCGCGCCCGCCCCACTACTGAAGCGCTATGAAATTCCTCGACCAAGCAAAAATCTATGTGAAGGCAGGCGATGGCGGCGCGGGCTGCGTCTCCTTCCGGCGCGAAAAATTCATCGAGTTCGGCGGGCCCAATGGCGGCGATGGCGGGCGCGGCGGCGATGTCGTGATCGAATGCGTGCAAGGCCTCAACACGCTGATCGACTTCCGCTTCCAGCAGCACTTCAAGGCCAAGATCGGCGGGCACGGCATGGGCGCCGACCGGCATGGCGCCAATGGCGAAGTGAAGGTGCTGAAGGTGCCGCCGGGCACGCAGATCTTCGACGAGGACGGCGAGACGCTGATCGCCGACCTGACGCAGGCCGGGCAGCGCTTCGTTTTGTGCAAGGGCGGCAATGGCGGCTTCGGCAATGCCTATTTCAAGACCGCGACCAACCAGGCCCCGCGTCATGCCAATCCGGGCCTGATCGGCGAGGAGCGCTGGGTCTGGCTGCGGCTGAAGCTGATCGCCGATGCCGGGCTGATCGGCCTGCCGAATGCCGGCAAATCGACCTTCCTTGCCACGGTGACTGCGGCCAAGCCCAAGATCGCCGATTATCCCTTCACTACCTTGCATCCGGGCCTTGGCGTGGTGCGGGTCGACGGCCGTGAGATGGTGCTCGCCGATATTCCCGGCCTGATCGAGGGCGCGCATGAGGGCCACGGCCTGGGCGACCGGTTCCTCGGCCATGTCGAGCGTTGCCGCGTGTTGCTGCACCTTGTCGAGGGCACCAGCGAACATGCGGGCAAGGCCTACAAGACCGTGCGGCAGGAACTCAGCCTCTATGGCGAAGGCCTGGACGAGAAGCCCGAGATCGTGGCGCTCTCCAAGGTCGATGCGCTCAGCCCCGAATTGCTCAAGGAGCAGGTGGCGCGGTTGAAGCGGGCCTGCAAGCGCATGCCGATCATTCTGTCCTCGGCCTCGGGCGAGGGCGTCGAAGCGGCGCTGCGGGCGCTGTTTGCGATCGTCGACGAGGCGCGCAAGGACGAGGCGCGCGAGAACGCCCCTGTCGAGGAGACCGGCTGGCGGCCGTGATGGCTGTTCGTTGACAGAATTGCGAACCGCCGTTCCCAAGAGGGCGGCGGCTCTTGCCTAAGGGCACGGCGTCGCGTCAATAGTGTTTCCAACGAAATCTCTGGAAACGCCGCGACATGAAGCACCTCACTTCCCCGACCGTGTTGCTGGCCCTGATCTGCGCCGGCTCGGCTTTTGCCCAGGCGCAACGCAGCCCGGCTGCGGCCCAAGGGCAACAGCGCCCGGCGGCAGCGGCTCCCGCCCCCGGTGGTGTTTCGCAGCCCGACAACACCACCGCGACCTATGGTGACTGGACGCATCGCTGCCAGCAGGGCGTCGGCACTCGCATCTGCGAGGTCGTGCAGACCTTGCAGGTCCAGGGGCAGCAGGGTCCGGTCGCGCTCGTGGCGGTCGGCCGGCCGGTCAAGACCGAGCCCTATAAGCTTGTCGTGCAGGTGGCGCCGAATGTGACGCTGGGACCCAATGCCGGTGTGCGCGTCGCGCTGGGCGAGAAGGACGAGGGCACGCTGGCTGCGTATTCACGCTGCATTCCCGGCGGCTGCTTCGCCGAAGTGTCGATGAGCGAAGATCTGCTGAAGCGCTGGCGCGGCTATTCGGAAGGCGGGCAATTGCGCTTCCAGGACGCGGCGAACCGGCCGGTGACGTTGCCGTTCTCCTTCCGGGGCTTCCAGGCGGCGGCCGACGCCCTGGCAAGGGAGCCTTGAGACTTCCAGCATGCAGCCCTCATCCTGAGGAGCCGCGTCAGCGGCGTCTCGAAGGATGGTTCCGAGCACACTGAAGCATCCTTCGAGACGCGGGCTTCGCCCGCTCCTCAGGATGAGGGCTGAGATGAGTTCGCCTCAGCTCTCGACGAATTGCAGCCGGTGCAGCCGGGCATAGCTGCCGTCGCGCGTCAGCAGCGCGTCGTGGCTGCCGGTCTCGACGATCTTGCCTTCGTCCAGCACGACGATGAGGTCAGCCTCGCGCACGGTCGAGAGACGGTGGGCGATCACCAGCGTGGTGCGGTTCTGCATCAGGCGGGCCAGTGCCTGCTGGACGAGCCGCTCGGATTCGGTGTCGAGCGCGCTGGTCGCCTCGTCGAGCAGCAGGATCGGCGCGTCCTTCAGGATGGCGCGGGCGATGGCGATGCGCTGGCGCTCGCCACCCGAAAGCTTCGAGCCGCGCTCGCCGACCTGGCTGTCATAACCCTCCGGCATCGCCATGATGAAGTCATGCGCGGCGGCGCCCTTGGCGGCGGCGACGATTTCCTCCTCGGTCGCGTCGGGCCGGCCGAAGCTGATATTGGCGCGCACCGTATCGTCGAACAGCACGACATCCTGGCTGACCACGCCGATCTGGCTGCGCAGGCTGGCGAGCGAGAGGTCGCGCAGGTCCTGTCCGTCGATCTCGACGCGGCCCTCGCTGGGGTCGTAGAGCCGCGGCACCAAAGCGAGCAAGGTCGATTTGCCGGAGCCGGAGCGGCCGACCAGCGCCGTCATCTTGCCGCCCTGGACGGTGAGATCGATGCCCTCCAGCGCCCGCGCATCGTCGCGATAGCGGAAGCGCAGGCCCTTGAAGGCGATCTCGCCGGCCCCGACCGCAAGCGGCCTGGCGTCGGGGCGCTGCGTGATCACCGGCTTTTCGTCGATCAGGGCGTAATAGCGCTTCAGTGAGGCGCCGGCCTCCTGGACGATGGCGTTGAGGTTGCCGAGCGAGCGCATCGGCTGCGCCGCCAGCAGCAGCGCCGAGACATAGCCGGTGAAATCGCCGACCGTCGAGCCGCCCGAGGTGATGCGCACGCCGATCGCGGCGAGCACGCCCGCGACCGCGATGCCGCCCGCGACCTCGAGCAGCGGGTCGAGCCGGCCGCGCGCATTGGCCGACTTCATCTTGACGGCGCGGATCGATTCGAAGGCGGCCGCGGCGCGGGCCTTGAGATAGGGCTCGAGAGAATCGGTTTTGGCGGCGCGCGCGCCCTGCAGGCTCTCGGTGACGAGGCTTGCCATCACACCGGTCTGTTCCTGCTGCGACACCGCCATGCGACGCAGCTTCTTGCCGATGCGGCCGATCGGCCGCGCCACGATCGGCGCGATCAGCAGCACGACCAAGGTCATCTGCCAGTCGATCCAGAGCAGGGCGCCGACGAGCGCGATCGCGGTCAGCACGTCGCGCACGGCGATGTTGACGAGCCGCGTCAACGCCTCCTTGACGAAGGTGAAGTCGGTGGTGAAACGCTGCGTGAGAGAGGCGGGATTCTCTTTTTGAAGCTGGGCGAGGTCGGCGTCGATCAGATGCGCGTAGAGCTGCGTCTGCATATCGGCCTCGATGCGGCTGACGACGCTGTTGGTCATCACGGTCTGCGTCAGCAGGGAGAAGCCCTTGATCGCGGTGACGATGACGACGACGATCGCGACGGCGTTGACGACGCCGATCTCGATGTCGATCGATTTCGAGACGAGGCGCTCCATCCGGCGCACGAAGCCGGTCGCCTCGGCGCTGAGCGGGTCGGCGAAGGCGTCGAACGCCGCCTTGATCAGCAGTGGATAAAAGCTCGTCGTCGCGGCGATCACGACCACGAGGCCCATGATCATCGCCATCTGCGGCAGGTAGGTCTTGCCCTGCTCGCGCCAGACGCGGGCGAAAAGCGCGAAAGTGTCGTCGGTAACGCGGCCGATCTTCATGGCGCGGGGCCTATCACGACGCTGGCGCAAGCGCTACCGGGCTTCGTGTTTCCGAAGGATTCGAGCCTCGCAAGGCAGGCACGCGCAGCGAGGAAGGCAGGCACGCGCAGCGAGGTCTTGCTCCAGACACGAAGCTGGCGTCCGATAGCCACAACCGATTCAGGAGATTGCGACAGCCCATGCCCTTGCATCCGCCGGCCCAAGCCGGCCAGAGATTCAGCGAGATCGACACGCCCGCTTTGGTGCTCGACCTCGATGCCTTCGAACGCAACCTCGTCGCCATGGCGGCCTATACGCAGGCCCATGGCATCCGCCTGAGGCCGCACGCCAAGACGCATAAGAGCCCGGAGATCGCCTTGCGCCAGATCGCCCATGGCGCCGTCGGGCAATGCTGCCAGAAGGTCTCGGAGGCCGAGATCCTGGTCGCAGGCGGCGTGCAGGACGTGCTGGTTTCCAACGAGGTCGCGGGCGCCGCCAAGCTCGACCGGCTGGCGCAGCTCGCCCGCAGCGCCAAGATCAGCCTCTGTGTCGACCATCTCGACGGCGTGCGCGAGGCTGCGGAAGCCGCTGCGCGCCATGATGTCGTGTTCGATGTCCTGGTCGAGATCGATGTCGGCGGGCGGCGCTGCGGCGTCGCGCCCGGCGAGGCGGCGGTCCGGATCGCCGAGGCGGTCTCGCGCAGCAACACTTTGCGCTTCGGCGGCCTGCAGGCCTATCACGGCACGGCCCAGCATATGCGCTCGATCGACGAGCGGCGCGAGGCGATCGAGCGCGCAGGCCTCTCGGCCCGCAACACGGTCGAACGCCTGGCCCAGGCCGGCCTGAGCTGCGGCGTCGTCAGCGGGGCCGGCACCGGCACCTATGAGATCGAGACCGCCTCGGGCATCTGGAACGAGATCCAGGCGGGCTCCTACATCTTCATGGACGCCGATTACGCCCGCAACCGGCAGGCGGACGGCACGCCGTTCCGCGCCTTCGAGCATGCGCTCTTCATCCTCACCGGGGTGATGAGCAAGCCGGTGCCCGACCGCGCCGTCGTCGATGCCGGGCACAAGGCGGCGGCGATCGATTCCGGCATGCCGATGCCGTTCCGGCGCGAGGGCGCCGTCTACACGAAACCCTCCGACGAGCATGGCGTGCTGACCGGCGACCCGATCGCGCTGCCGCATCGCGGCGAGCATATCCTGCTCGTGCCGGGCCATTGCGACCCGACGGTGAACCTGCACGACTGGTATGTCTGCGTGCGCGGGATGCACGGGCCGGACGCCCATGTCGAGGCGCTCTGGCCGGTGGCGGCGCGCGGCGCTCTGACCTGAACCCTTCCCGGAGCACGCGATGCTCGCCGAACTCGCGCTCAGGCTGATCACCCCGGCCGGGCGGATGACGCGGCGGCTGGGGCTGGTGTCGGAGAGCACGGCGCTGTGGGCGCGCGGCTTGCGCCACCGCAAGGCCTGGGCCGTGCATCATGAGCGCTGCCGCGCCGTGGTGACGGATGTGGTCGCGGCGCTGCCATCAAGGCGTTGCGTCGTCGTGCTGGGCTCGGGGCTGGTGCGGGATGTGCCGCTCGACCTGCTCTGTCGACGCTTTTCGCGCGTGCTGCTGGTCGACGCGGTGCATCTGCCGCCGGTCAGGCTGCGCATGGCCTTTCGCCGCAAGGTTACGCTCCTGACGCGCGATCTCAGCGGCGTGATGGGCTGGCTCGCCGGGGAGAGCCAGGGACGGATCGACCCCGTTGCTGATCTCGTCACGGATGCGAGCGTCGATCTCGTGATTTCGGCCAATCTGCTCTCGCAGCTCGCCTGGCCGGTGGAGGACTGGCTGGAGGAGAATCCGGGGCGGGCTGCCGCCTTTCCAGCTGATCTGCCGGCGCGCTGCATCGCCTGGCATCTCGACGATCTCGCGCGCTTTCAGGGGCGCGTCGTCCTGCTCAGCGATGTCGAGATGGTCGAGCGCGACAGGGCCGGGGCGGTGATCGAGCGGCTCGATTTGATGCGCGGCGTGGCGCTCCCCGAGCCGGATGAGAGCTGGGACTGGCCGGTTTCGCCATTCGGGGAGATCAGGCGGGACCGGGAGGCGGTGCACCGGGTCGGCGCCTGGCGGAGTTTTGGTGGTCCTGCGTGAAAACCGGTTGGCGCGTGGAACCTTCTCCCGGAGGGAGCTTGGCTCGCGCGGCCCACTTCCCTTCTCCCCTGGCGGGAGAAGGTGGCGCGCAGCGCCGGATGAGGGGGCGCCGTGCCCTGTCCGGTTGGCGTCGTGTTGCGCTGAGGCGGAAAGCTCACAGCGCCCCCTCATCCGTCTCGGCTTCGCCGATCCACCTTCCCCCGCCAGGGGGGAAGGGAAGTGGCGCCCACACCGAAAGCCCTGCCGGCCGCGCCCCGCCCTCGCTCAGCGATTCAGCCTGACTTCGCCGCTCTGCGCCAGGTCATAACCGCCGAGTTCGCGCGCCCTTGCCGCCATGTCGGGCCTGCGCATCCAGGCGAGCAGGGTTTGTGTCGCCGGTTCGAAATAGGTCCGGCGGCGCATCACCAGATCGACATGCTCCCAGACCAGCGGCAGGAAATCGAGGCCGAAGGCGGCAGCGATGGCGCGCGAGGCGACGCCGCAATCGGCGCGGCCGGTGCGTATCGCCAAGGCCAGGTCCTGGCCGGTGGCGCAGATGCCCTCGGCCATGACCATGCGGCCGTCGGGGACGCCGTCGCGCGCCATCAGGCTCGTCAGCAGCAGTTGCGCGCCGGCGCCCTGCTGGCGGCGGGCGAAGCGGGCACGCCTTTCGACCGCCGAGGCGAGGCCGGCAAGGGCGAGCGGATTGCCGGGCGCCGTCAGCAGGCCCTGCTCGCGCCGGGCGAAACCGATCACCACCGCGTCGAACAGGCCGGGCTCCGCCCGGATCGCGGCCGGGTTGGCCGCGTCATCATCGGGCGTCGCATGGAGATGGATCGCGGCGATGGCGACCTCGCCGCGCGTCAGCCGGTCGAGCCCGGCCTGCGAGCCTTCCGCCAACAGCGCCAGCCCGCAGCCGGAATCACGCACGGCGACCTCGAGCAGCGAATCCTGGCTGCCGCCGATGATCGGCGGCGGGTTTGCGGGCTGCATGCCCTCGGGCCGCGCCAGCCCGGCCTCGAGCCAGCGGTCGAGCGCCGCACGCGGGAACAGCCATTTGCCGCTGACCTTGGTGCAGGGCACGGCGCTATGCGCGACGAGCTCGTAGAGCTTGCGCTCCTTGAGCCGCAGATAGGCGGCGGCCTCCTCAGTGGTCAGATAAATCCGGTCCTGCATTCGGCTGCGCTGGGCTGTTCTTGTTCCAAGATTGGCAATTGGTCGCATTGAACTCTAGAAATCACAAGTGTCTGCAGGTCTTGGTTGTTCGCAGGCTTATGCTTTCGGGCAGATTTGGGCTTTCAGGCGGGCTTGAGCTTTCAGGCAGATTTGGGCTTTCGGGGGAGCGCGACGGACGGTGGACTTCGCGGCGATCTTCAAGGCGGCCTTTGCGCTGGTGGTCGGGCTCGATCCCGGTTTCCTGGCGATCGTCGGCCTGTCGCTCAGGGTGACGCTGACCGCCGTGCTGATCGCGGGGCTGATCGGCCTGCCGCTCGGAGCGGCCCTGGCGTTGGCGCGCTTTCCCGGCCGCTCGGTCGTCATCGTCTGCCTCAACGCTCTGATGGGCCTGCCGCCGGTCGTGGCCGGGCTTTTCGTCTTCCTGATGCTCTCGCGCTCGGGCCCGCTCGGCCCGCTCGGGCTGTTGTTCACGCCGACCGCGATGATCGTGGCGCAGGTGATCCTGGTCCTGCCGATCGTGATCGCGCTGACACGCCAGACGGTCGAGGATCTCTGGAGCGAGTATCGCGACCATCTGCGTTCGGTCGGGCTGGAGGGGATGCGCGCGATCCCGACCCTGCTCTTCGATGGGCGTTTTGCGCTGGCGACCGCGCTGCTCGCCGGCTTCGGCCGGGCGAGCGCCGAGGTCGGCGCGGTGCTGATCGTCGGCGGCAACATTGCCGGCTACACCCGCACCATGACGACGACGATCACGCTGGAGACCTCCAAGGGCGACCTGCCGCTGGCGCTGGGGCTCGGGCTCGTGCTGATCGCGCTGACGCTGGCGATCAATGCGGTCGCCTTCGGGGCGAGCCGCATCGGCGCCCGCTATGCCGGGTGAACATGATGCGTGACGTGACCTCGATCCTGCCGCTCAGCCTCGAGACCGTCTCCTTCCTCGGGGAGGGGCGCAAGTTGGTCGATGCGGTCAGCCTCGTCGTGCCTGCGGGCGGGGTCACCGTGCTGCTCGGGCCCAATGGCGCCGGCAAATCGTTGATGCTCAGGCTCTGCCACGGCCTGCTGACGCCGAGCGAGGGCCGCGTGCATTGGGCGACAAGCGCGACCGGGCGCGCGAAACGCCACGCCATGGTGTTCCAGAAGCCGATCATGCTGCGCCGCTCGGTCGAGGCCAATATCGATCATGCGCTGGCATCGGCGGGCGTCGCGCGCGCGCAGCGGCGCGAACGCGCCCAGGCCGCGCTGCAGCGCTTCGGCCTGTCCGAGCGCGCGACGCAGCCGGCGCGATTGCTCTCGGGCGGCGAGCAGCAGCGCCTCGCCATCGCTCGCGCCTGGAGTTTGAAGCCCGAACTGCTCTTCCTGGACGAGCCGACCTCGCAGCTCGATCCCGCCGCGACGCGGCAGATCGAGGAGTTGCTGACCGGTCTCGTGGCGGAGGGCATCACGGTCTTGATGTCGACGCATGATCTCGGCCAGGCCAAGCGACTGGCCGATCGCGTGCTGTTCCTGCACCGGGGCCGGCTGATCGAGGATTCGCTGGCCGAGTACTTCTTTGCCGAGCCGCAGACGATCGAGGCCTGCGCTTTCCTCGCCGGGGACTTGATCTGGTGAGACGCGCTTTCAGAGAAACCGATTGCACCCAAAACCAGAAATTCGAGGAGACGACCATGATCAGGACCAGACGCCTCTTGCTCGCTGCTGGCTTCTCGGCCGCTTTTGCCGGCCTGGCGCTCGCCCAGACGACCACGATCGCGCCGCCGGCGGCATCGGCCCCTACAGCAGCGGGCACGCGCTTCATCATCGTTTCCTCGACGACCTCGACGCAGGATTCCGGGCTGTTCGGGCATATCCTGCCCTTGTTCCAGGCCAGGACGGGCATCGAGGTGCGGGTGGTGTCGCAAGGCACCGGCCAGGCGCTCGACACCGGGCGGCGCGGCGATGCCGATGTCGTCTTCGTCCATGCCAAGGCGCAGGAGGAGAAGTTCCTGGCTGAGGGCTTTGCGCTCGAGCGCAAGCCGGTGATGTATAATGATTTCGTCCTGATCGGCCCAAAGAACGACCCGGCCGGCGTCGCCGGCACGAAGGACATCGTCGCGGCGCTGAAGGCGATCCAGGAGAAAAGCGTGCCCTTCGTCTCGCGCGGCGACAAATCCGGCACGCATTCCGCCGAACTGGCGCTCTGGAAGGTCGCGGGCATCGATCTCGACCAGAAGAAGGGCTCCTGGTATCGCGATGTCGGCCAGGGCATGGGGGCTGCGCTCAACACGGCCGGCGGCATGGGCGCCTATGTGCTCGCGGATCGCGGCACCTGGATCTCGTTCAAGAACCGCGGCGATCTCACGATTGCGGTCGAGGGTGACCGGCGCCTGTTCAACCAATATGGCGTCATGGCGGTGAATCCCGCCAAGCATCCGCATGTGAAGGTCAATGACGGCCAGGCCTTCGTGAACTGGCTCATCAGCCCGGAAGGCCAGAAGGCGATCGCCGACTACAAGATCGACGGGCAGCAATTATTCTTCCCGAATGCGACGCAGGCGGGAGCCTGAATCGATGCGGCGCCTGATCCTTGCGGCCTTGTTCGGGTTCTCCTGCTCCGTCGCGCAGGCCGAGCAACCCGTGCTGCTCCATGCTGCGGGCAGCCTGCGCAATGCGCTGGCCGAGGTCGCCCAGGCCTTCGAGGCGTCGGCCAAGCTGCCGGTCAAGACCAGCTTTGGACCGTCTGGCCTGTTGCGCGAAAACCTGTCCAAGGGCGAGGCGGCCGAGGTCTTCGCTTCCGCCAATATGAGCCATCCGCTTGCCCTGACGCAGGAGGGCAAGGCCGGGCCCGTCGTGCTCTTCGCCCGCAACGAGACCTGCGCCTTTGCCCGCGCCGGGCTGGAGGTGACGACGCAGACGCTGCTGGCGCGCATGCTCGACCCTGCGGTCAAGCTCGGCACCTCGACGCCGAAGGCCGACCCGTCCGGCGATTATGCCTGGCAGACCTTCGCCAAGGCCGAGGCGCTGCAGCCGGGCGCCAAGGCGGCCCTGGAGGCCAAGGCGCTCCAGCTCGTCGGCGGCCCCAACAGCGCGCCGACCCCCGCCGACAGGAACGGCACGGGCCATTTGCTGGCGAGCGGGGCGGCCGATCTCTTCCTGGGCTATTGCACCAATGCCTTGCCGATCGCGCGCGAACAGCCGGGCCAGAGCATGGTCAGGTTGCCGCCGGCTCTGGCCGTGGGCGCCGATTACGGGATGACGGTGATGAACGGCGCCTCGACCAATGCCTACCGATTGGCGATGTTCATCCTGTCGCCCGAGGGGCAGCGCATCCTCGCCAAGCACGGCTTCACCGCTCCGACCGCGCCACGCGAGGGCAGTTGACGGCGATGGCTGCGGCCCTCCCGCCGATCCGGCTCCTGGCTGCGGGCAGTTTGCGCGCGGCGCTCGGCGAGGTCGCGGCGGCGTATGAAGCCAAGACCGGACAGGCGGTCGAACTGGTCTGCGGCGCGTCGGGCCTGCTGAAGGAGCGGATCGCCCAGGGCGAGGCGGCCGATCTCTTCGCCTCGGCCGATCTCGGCAATCCCGAAGCACTGGCGAAAGCGGGGCTGGCGGGGCCGGTCGTGCTGTTTGCGCGCAACGAGCTTTGCGCCTTCGCGCGGCCGGAGGTTGCGATCACCTCCGAGACTCTGCTTGGACGCATGCTCGATCCCGCGATCAAGCTCGGCACCTCGACGCCGAAGGCTGACCCCTCCGGCGACTACGCCTTCCAGGTTTTTGCCCGGGCCGAGGTCCTGCAAGCCGGGGCGAAGGCGGCGCTGGAGGCCAAGGCGCTGCAATTGACCGGCGGGTCGGCGAGCCTCGCGGCGCCCCCCGGCGTCAATGTCTACGGTCACAAGCTCGCGACCGGCGCGGCCGATCTGTTCCTGGCCTATCGCACCAATGCCGAGGCGATCGCGCGGGAACAGCCCGGCCTCCAGCTGGTGCGCTTGCCGGCCGCGTTGTCGGTCGGGGCCGATTACGGCCTGACAGTGATGGCCGAGGCCTCGCCAAATGCTGGGTGGCTCGCCATGTTCATCCTCTCGCATGCCGGGCAGGAGATCCTGGCGAAGCATGGCTTCGCCGCGCCGACCCTGCCGCGCGACACGAACTGAACGGAGCAAGCGCGGATGGACTGGCAGGCGACGCGACCGGGCGAGACATCCGCGCCCCTGCCCGAGAGGCAGGATGCGCATCTCGTCTTCATCGGCCGGATTCGCACGCCTTTCGCGACGCGCGACCAGTGTCCGCGCCAGGGCGACAGCGAGAACGGTCCGGAATGCCGTGTCGAGATCGACGCGCCCTGGCATGCGGCGCTGATGGGGATCGCGGCCTTCGCCCATCTCGACCTGCTCTACTGGATGCATGAGGCGCGGCGCGATCTCGTGACCCAGACACCGCGCGGGGCCGAGCCGCTCGGCACCTTTGCCTTGCGCTCGCCGGTGCGGCCCAATCCGATCGCGCTGTCGCGGGTGCGGCTGTTGCGCGTCGAGGACGGCGCCCTGATCGTGCGCGGGCTCGACTGTCTCGACGGCACGCCCCTGCTCGATGTGAAGCCGAACCGTTGCGCCCAGTCGCCAGCGCAGGAGCATCACCATGCCGCATCCTGACCGCCGCCTGGTTCTGGCCGGGCTTGCCACGCTCGCGGCGCCGCGCCGGGCCTGGGCGGCCACCATCCGCGATGGAGCTGGCCGCGAGATCGCGATACCGGCCAAGGTCGAGCGCATCTTCCCGGCCGGGCCGCCGGCCGCGATCCAGCTCTATACGCTGGCGCCGGACCTGTTGCTGGGCTGGCCGCGCGCCAACGGGCCAGAGGAGTTGCCCTTCCTGCTGCCGGATATCGGCAACAAGCCGCAGATCGGCCGCATCACCGGGCGCGGCAACAGCGCCAATCTGGAGGCGGTGCTGATGCTGAAGCCCGACCTCATCGTCGATGCCGGCTCGACCGGGGGCAGCTATGTCGAGCTCGCCGAGCGCGTGCAGAGCCAGACCGGCATTCCCTATGCGCTGCTCGACGGGCGCTTCGAGGCGATCCCAGCGAGCTATCGCATCCTCGGCCAGCTCACCGGGCGCGTGGAGCGGGCCGAGACGCTGGCGCGCTGGTGCGAGACCGCCATGACGGTGATCAAGGGCCGCATCGCGACGCTTCCCCCCGACCGGCGCCCCTCGATCTATTACGCGCGCGGGCCGCGCGGGCTCGAGACCGGCCTGAGCGGTTCGATCAATGTGGAGACGCTGAGCTTTCTGGGCGCGCGCAATGTCGCGGCCGAGCAGCCGGGCAGCGGCTTGGCGCAGGTCTCGCTTGAACAGGTTATGGCCTGGGATCCGGAGGTGATCGTCACCATCGATCCCGGCTTTGCCGTGAGCGTGCATACCGATCCGGGCTGGGCGAGCATCCGCGCGGTGAAGGCGGGGCGGGTGCATCTCTCGCCGAAATTACCCTTCGGCTGGGTCGATTTCCCGCCCTCGGTCAACCGCATGGTCGGCCTGTGGTGGCTGGCGAAGCTGCTCTACCCGGCCCCGTTTCCCGAGGATATCCGTGCGATCGCGCGCGACTTCCACACGCTGTTCTATCAGGTCACGCCGAGCGAGGCGCAGCTCGACCTGATCCTGTCGGGACGCGGGTGACGGGCGTGTTTCCCAGCCGACTGGATCGATCCTGACGCCATGCCGCCGTCCTCCCTTCGCGGAAATGCCTTTGCGCTTGGCCTGCTCGGCGTCGCGGTACTGCTCGCTTTCGGGCTCGGGCGCTTTCCCGTCGGGCTCGCCGATCTGGCGCGGCTCGTCTGGGCGGCCCTGAGCGGTCAGCCCTCGGGCCTGTTGCCGCAGATCGAGGCCGTGATCTGGAACATTCGTGGGCCGCGCGTGGTGGCGGCCGTGCTCTGCGGGGCGGCGCTGGCGGTCGCGGGCACGGCCTTCCAGGGGCTGTTTCGCAACCCGTTGGTCTCGCCCGATATCCTGGGCGCGTCCTCGGGCGCGGCGCTGGGGGCGGTGGTCGGGATCTATTTCTCGCTCGGGCTGTTCGCGATCCAGCTCGCGGCCTTCACTGGCGGGCTGGTGGCGGTCGGCGCGGTCTATGCGATCGGCTCGACGATCCGGCGCGGCGATCCGGTGCTGGTTCTGGTGCTGACCGGCGTCGTCGTCGGCTCGCTCCTGGGGGCGGGCATCGGGTTGGTGAAATACTGGGCCGATCCTTACAACCAACTGCCCGCCATGACCTTCTGGCTGCTCGGCAGCCTCGCCGGCACGGCCAAGCCCGACCTCATTCCGCTGCTCGGGCCGGTGCTGCTGGGCACGGCCGTGCTCGTCGCCTTGCGCTGGCGGATGAATGTGATGTCGCTGCCGGAGGAGGAAGCACGCGCGCTCGGCCTCAATACCGGCCCCCTGCGCATCGCGATCGTGGCGGCGGCGACGCTGGTGACGGCGGCGAGCGTCGCGGCGGCCGGCATCATTGGCTGGGTTGGGCTCGTGGTGCCGCATCTGGCGCGCTTCCTGGTCGGGCCCGATTTCGGCAAGCTCCTGCCGACGGCGGCGCTGCTTGGCGGCGGCTATCTCCTGATCATCGACACGCTGGCGCGCACCGCAGCCCCGGTCGAGACGCCGCTCGGCATCCTCACCGCCGTCATCGGCACGCCCTTCTTCATCTGGCTGCTGGCCTCGGCGCGCGGAGGCTGGTCGTGAGCCTGAGCGCGGCCAACCTCGCCTATGGCTATCGCGAGCGCCGGATCGGCCGCGATATCGGGCTCGATCTCAAGGCCGGCGAGGTCCTGGCGCTGCTCGGCCCCAATGGCGGCGGCAAGACGACGCTGCTCAAGACCCTGCTCGGCCTGCTGCCGCCCCATGGCGGAACGCTGACGCTCGACAGCCGGCCGCTGGCGGTGCTTTCGGTCAACCAGCGCGCACGGGCGCTGGGCTATGTGCCCCAGGCCCATGCCGGCACCTTCGCCTTCACGGTGTTCTCGGTGGTGCTGATGGGGCGCACCGCGCATGGCGGGCTGTTTGCCGCGCCGTCCAGCCATGACCACGAGGTCGCACGAGCCATGCTGGAGCGGCTCGGCATCGTGAAGCTGGCGCAGCGCCCCTATACGCAGATCTCGGGCGGCGAACGCCAGCTCGTGCTGATCGCCCGCGCGCTGGCGCAGGAGCCGGCCTATGTCATCTTGGACGAGCCGACGGCGAGCCTCGATTTCGGCAATCAGGGCAAGGTAATGGGCCAGATCAGGCAGCTCGCGACCGAGGGACTGGGCGTACTCTTCACCACGCATGATCCCAACCAGGCGCTGGCCCATGCCGATCGGGTGATGCTGCTGCGTGACGGGCAGGCAATCGCGACGGGTGACGCTGCCGCGATGCTGACGCCGGAGCGGCTGGCAGAACTCTATGGGGTGGCAATCGAGACCGTGCGGGGCGCGGACGGGCGGGTCGCGTTCCTGCCGGGGTAAGTGGCCGGATCTGTCGCCTCACCCCTTCATGTAGTCATGCCTTCATGTAGTCATGGATCTTCCGGCCGAAGGGCAAGGTGAGGTCGGCGATGAAGTGGTGCGCGCCGATCACCTTTCGCACCGGCAGGTCGGCGACCGGCGCGTTGACATGCGGGATCAGATGGAGGCGGCCGGGGCCGATCCAAGAGCCCTTCACCGTGATGTCGGTGAGGTTCAGCGCGACGAGCTGGCAGATCTCGGGTTCGCCGTCGACGCCGGGGATGATCTTGAGGTTGACCTGCGTTTTGGTCAGCATCGCCGTGGTCCTGACGCCGTTGCCGGCCAGGCTCTCATGCTTGTAGCCCATCGTGCCCATGGCGACCTGCTGGCCGGCATATTCGAGCGTGCCGGTGAGCGTGTCCTTGACCACTTCCAGCTTGGGATGGGCGTATTTCTTGGGAAAACCCCAGATCTCGCGGCCGGCCGCGATCGGCGGTTCGTCGTCGAGATACATCTGCGAGACGAAGGAAACCTCCTCCTCGCCGAACTTGCAGGGAATGACGATGCCGCTCTCGGTATAGCTGCCGAAACCGGAGGAGTCGGGCATCTTGATCCATTCATAGCTGACGATCGGCGTCGCCAACGGCATCAAGGGCTCGGGCAGTTGATGGCGGATCGCCTCGGGGTCGGTCTCGTAGCTGATGACCATGTATTCGCGGTCGACGAAGCGGTAGGGCCCGGCCGGGTAGCTCGGCCCCGCCAGCGGCATCGAAGGCAGATCGAGGATGTCCTTGCGATTCATGGCGCGCGTCCCTTGCTTATTCAGCGGTCCAGCCGCCATCGATCGGGAGGATGACGCCGGTGATCGATTTCGCGGCGTCCGAGGCGAGGAAGACGGCAAGCGCCGCGACCTCCTCGCTGGTGACGAATTGCTTGGTCGGCTGGGCGTGCAGCAGCACGTCGTTGATGACCTGCTCCTTGGTGAGACCGCGCGCCGCCATGGTCTCCGGTATCTGCTTCTCGACCAGCGGCGTCCAGACATAGCCCGGGCAGATCGCGTTCGCCGTGACGCCGAAGGTGGCGGCCTCGAGCGCGACCGTCTTGGTCAAGCCGGCAATGCCGTGCTTGGCTGCGACATAGGCTGATTTGAACGGCGAGGCGACGAGCGCATGGGCCGAGGCCGTGTTGATGATGCGGCCCCATTTGCGCGCCTTCATGCCCGGAAGCGCGGCGCGGATGGCGTGGAAGGCGGCCGAGAGGTTGATCGCGATGATCGCGTCCCATTTCTCGACGGGGAAGTCCTCGATCGGCGAGACGAACTGGATGCCGGCATTATTGACCAGGATGTCGACCGAGCCGAACTCGCTCTCGGCCTCGGCGATCATCGCGGCGATGGCACCGCCATGAGCCATGTCGGCGGGGGAATAGCGCGCGGCGACGCCGAAATCGGCCTCGATGCCGGCGCGTTCCGTCTCGATGGCGTCTGGCGCACCGAAACCGTTGATGACGATGTTGGCGCCCTCAGCCGCATAGGCACGGGCGATGGCGAGGCCGATTCCGGAGGTCGAGCCGGTGACGACGGCTGTCTTGCCCTTCAGCATGCTGCTCTCTCCCTCCAAACCCCGGACCGGTCCGCCGGCGCATGCTGCGCCGCAAAATCCGTGCCTGAGGGGTGATGGTGGAAGCTGACGCGGCGATGAAGCTTGCCTGACGGGACGATGACAGCGTCTTGCGGGATGATGACCGTGTCTTGGCGTCATATCGCTGTCACTCGATAGCGCTGTCTCCTGAGCGACTTCGGCATTATCATTGTTGCAGTGCGATCAGCCTGAGGACATCCGCGCCATGAACGCTCCTCCCTCCGTCTCCCTCTCTGATAGCCGCTATCTCGGCTGGCGGCCCGAGCGCTGCGACCGTGTCGCGCTCGTGCTCCAGGGCGGTGGGGCGCTCGGCGCCTATCAGGCCGGGGTCTACCAGGCGCTGCACGAGGCCGATATCGAACCGGACTGGGTCTCGGGCGTCTCGATCGGCGCGATCAATTCGGCCCTGATCGCCGGCAATCCGCGCGAGCGCCGGATGGAGCGGCTCAGGGCGTTCTGGGACCGCATCACTGATCGCAAGGTCTGGTGGTTCACGCCTGAGGGCGACATCTACCGCCAGGCGCGCAATGCGACCTCGTCCTTCTTCACCACCCTGCTGGGCCAGCCGGGCTTCTTCGAGCCGCGCCAGACAAGCCCGCTCCTGGCGGCAGCCGGCGCGGGCGACGCCACCAGCTTCTACGACACCAAGCCCTTGCGCGAGACCCTGCTGGAGCTGGTCGATTTCGACCTGATCAACCGCAAGGCGGTTCGGTTCTCGGTCGGGGCGGTCAATGCGGCCTCGGGCAATTTCGTCTATTTCGACAACGCCCAGGAGGCGATCGGGCCCGAGCATGTGATGGCGTCGGGAGCGCTGCCGCCGGCCTTCCCGACCGTGCAGATCGGCACCGAGCATTACTGGGATGGCGGCATCGTCTCCAATACGCCGCTGCAGCATCTCCTGGCCCAGGACGACACGCTGAACTCGCTGATCTTCCAGGTCGACCTGTTCTCGGCGCGCGGGGCACTGCCGCGCACGCTGCAGGACGTGATGGGCCGGCAGAAGGACATCACCTATTCCTCGCGCACGCGCCTGACGACCGACCTGTTCGCGCTGATCCAGAACTGGAAGAAGAAGACGCATCAGGCGCTCTCGAAAGTGCCCGATGGCAGCCTGAGCGAGGAGGAGCGGACGCTGCGCGACGAGCTCGCGCTGATGCCCGAACACACCATCCTGCAATTGATCTACCAGCAGAAATCCTATGAGGGCCACGCCAAGGACTACGAGTTCTCGCGCACTTCGATGCAGGAACACTGGAAGTCGGGCTATGAGGACACCAAGCAGACGCTGACCCGCAAGGACTGGCTGACGATCCCGCCAGACGGCGCCGGAATCGTGGCGCATGACGTGCACAGGGATTTCGAGCGGCGGTAAGGCCTGTCGTCCTGGCTCTGAACCACGCCGTCATCCTGGGCGACCGAAGGTCGTCCCGGGATCCATCGTAGGGAACTGCGCTCTACGATGGATCCCTGTGATCTGCGCGGCTTCGCCGCTGGTCCAGGATGACGCGGTGTTTCCCAGCCTAACTGCGGCGCTAGCGGAGCGGCCCTCAGGCGAGCTTCCCCGCAGCCGGCAGGCGGGTGCGCACCACGGCGCCGATCGCCGCCAGCGCCGCGGCGGTGAGCAGCGCGCCGAGCGTGAGATACCAGCCGACGGCGGCGATGCCGTAATGGCTGGCGAGCCAGGTCGCGATATAGGGCGCAAGCGATGCGCCGACGATGCCGCCGAGATTGAAGGTCAGCGAGGCGCCGGTATAGCGCACGGCGGTGGGGAAGAGCTCGGCCAGCGCGGTGCCGAGCGGGCCATAGGTGAAGCCCATCAAGCCGAAGCCGAGCACGAAGAACAGCGTGATCGCGGTCAGGTTGCCGGGAACGAACAGCGGCGTGAACAGGAAGCCGTAGGCTGCGATCGCCAGCGTGGTCCAGAACAGCACCCGGCGATTGCCGAAACGGTCGGCGAGCAGGGCCGAGAGCGGGATCGCCAGCCCGAAGAAGACGACGCCGACCATCTGCACCGGCAGGAACTGCCCGCGCGCATAGCCCAGCGCCGTGGTGCCCCAGCTCAGCGAGAACACCGTCATCAGGTAGAACAGCACGAAGGTTGCCAGCGCCGCGATGGTGCCGAGCAGGAGATGGGCCTTGTGCTGCGACATAACCGCGGCGATCGGCATGCGGACGCGCTCATGCTTGTCGATCGCCTTCTGGAATTCGGGCGTCTCGGTCAGACGCAGCCGGACATAGAGCCCGACGAAGACCAGAAGCGCGCTGGCCAGGAACGGAATGCGCCAGCCGAAGGAATAGAACTGCGCGTCGCTGAGCAGGTCGGTCAGCAAAAGGAAGCTGCCGGTGGCGCAGATGAAGCCGATCGGCGCGCCGAGCTGCGGGAACATGCCGTACCAGGCCTGCTTGCCGGGAGGGGCGTTCTCGGTGGCGAGCAGCACGGCTCCGCCCCATTCGCCGCCGAGCCCGAGGCCCTGGCCGAGACGGCACAGCGCCAGCAGCAGCGGAGCCAGGACACCGACGCTGGCATAGGTCGGCAGCAAGCCGATCAGGACCGTCGAGAGGCCCATCGTCATCAGGGCGGCGACGAGCGTGGCCTTGCGCCCGATCCTGTCGCCGAAATGCCCGAAGATCGCCGCGCCGATCGGCCGTGCGAAGAAGGCGATCGCGAAGGTCGCCAGCGATTGCAGCATCGCCGAGGTCGCATCCCCGCCGGGGAAGAACAGTTTTGGGAACACCAGCACGGCGGCGGTGGCGTAGATATAGAAGTCGAAGAACTCGATCGTCGTGCCGATGAGGCTGGCGAAGAGAATGCGGGCCGGCGAATTGGCGGCGGGAGCGGCAACGGGGGACGACACGGGACAGCTTTCGGTGATCGAGCCTGGGACGCTGGCGGCCATAGCGGAAAGCCGATTTGCAATCAATGCGCCAAACGCATGTCTGACGTCATATAATTGCGTCGCTATGCTGCTCATGCATCACTTCATTGCCAATGGCCGCTCTGTCCCGGGCGTCCTTGCTTCAGGCCCCCTTGCCCAATTCCACCGGCACCGAGAAGGAACGCTTCACCTGCCCGAGCGCAAAGCTCGACTCGATCGAGGCGACATTGTCGAGCCGGGTCAGCTTGTCCTTGAGGAAGCGCTCATAGGCGGCGAGATCGCTGACGATGATGCGCAGCAGGTAATCGCGCGGCCCGGTCATCAGATAGCAGTCGGCGACCTCGGGCCAACGGGCGACGATGGCGGCGAAGCGGTCGAGCTCCTCCTCGCGCTGGCGCTCGAGCTTGATCGAGGCGAAGACCGAGACCGGCAGGCCGAGCTTGTCCTGGTCGACGACCGCGACATAGCCCTTGATCACACCGGCCTCCTCCAGCAGCCGGACCCGCCGCGCGCAAGGGCTTGGCGAGAGCCCGACCTTGCCGGCGAGATCCTGAATGCTCATGCGCCCGTCGGCCTGGAGAGCCTGGACGATGCGGCGGTCGATGTCGTCTAGTCTGTGCTCTGGCATGGTCTCTCGCTTTCCGGCCCAGGATTAGCGGAAACCACCAATTGGGGAAGCCGCGGCTCACGTCTTTAGCTGCCAACGCTGCGGAAACCATGCATGATCACGGCCTCTTTTGGAGGCACATGCATGTCGGACCCGCGCCTGCCCATTCTCGCCGAGCTGGAAAAGAAGATCCTCTGGCTCGCCTCCTGGACGATCCACAACGCCAATCACCTCCGCGCCAGCGAGGACGGCATGAAGGTCGGCGGGCATCAGGCCTCCTCGGCCTCGCTCTGCACGATCATGACGGCGCTCTACATGGCGGCGCTGAGGCCGCAGGACCGGGTCGCGGTGAAGCCGCATGCCTCGCCGATCTTCCACGCCATCAACTATCTGATGGGGCTGCAGACGCGCGAGAAGCTGGAGAATTTCCGCGGCTACAAGGGCGCGCAGAGCTATCCCTCGCGCACCAAGGATATCGACGACGTCGATTTCTCCACCGGCTCGGTCGGCCTCGGCGTGGCGCAGACGCTGTTTTCCTCGCTGGTGCAGGATTACGTCAAGGCGCATGGCTGGGGTGAGAAGCGCCAGGACGGCCGCATGGTCGCGCTGATCGGCGATGCCGAGCTCGATGAAGGCAACATCTTCGAGGCCCTGATGGAGGGCTGGAAGCACGGCCTGCGCAACACCTGGTGGGTGATCGACTATAATCGCCAGTCGCTCGACGCGGTCATCCGCGAGGGGCTCTATGACCGCTTCGAGCAGATGTTCAGGAATTTCGGCTGGGACGTCGTCACGCTGAAATACGGCTCGCTGCAGCAGGCGGCCTTCAAGGAGAAGGGCGGCGAGCGGCTGAAGGCCTGGATCGATTCCTGCCCGAACCAGCTCTATTCCGCTCTGACCTTCCAGGGTGGGGCGGCCTGGCGCAAGCGGCTGATGGACGATCTCGGCGATCAGGGGCCAGTCACCAAGCTGATCGAAAGCCGCTCCGACGCCGAATTGTCCAGGCTGATGTGCAATCTCGGCGGCCATGACCTGCCCTCGCTCCTCGAAGCCTTCGAGGCGATCGACCATGACCGGCCGGTCTGCTTCCTGGCCTATACCGTCAAGGGTTTCGGGCTGCCGCTCGCCGGGCACAAGGACAACCATGCCGGGCTGATGACCAAGGACCAGATGGAGGGCTTCAAGACCGCCAATACGGTCCGGCCCGGCCATGAATGGGATCTGTTCGAGGGGCTGAACCTGCCCGAGAACGAGATCCGCGCCTTCCTCGACAAGGTGCCGTTCTTCGCCGAGGGCCGGCGCCGCAAGAGCGCACCGAAATTGCCGGTGCCCGAGACGCTGGAGGCCGGCATCCAGGCGACGATGTCCACCCAGATGGGCTTCGGCAAGATTCTGGACGATCTCGCCAAGCGCGGCGGGCCCTTGGCCGACCGCATCGTCACGACCGCGCCCGACGTCACCGTTTCAACCAATCTCGGGCCCTGGGTCAACCGGCGCGGCCTGTTCGCCAGGGCGGAGATGGCCGACACCTTCAAGGACGAGCGCATTCCCTCGATGCAGAAATGGGAGTTCTCGCCCAAGGGCCAGCATATCGAGCTGGGCATCGCCGAGATGAATCTGTTCATCAATCTCTCGGCGCTGGGCCTTTCGCATTCGATCTTCGGCGAGCGCCTGATCCCGATCGGCACGCTCTACGACCCGTTCATCTCGCGCGGCTTGGATGCGCTCAACTATGCCTGCTACCAGGATGCGCGCTTCATGGTGGTGGCGACGCCCTCGGGCGTCACACTCGCGCCCGAGGGCGGCGCGCATCAGTCGATCGCCACGCCCCTGATCGGAATGAGCCAGGATGGGCTTTGCGCCTTCGAGCCGGCTTTCGTCGACGAGCTTTCGGTGATGATGCGCTGGTCCTTCGACTATCTGCAGCGGGATGGCGAAGGCGATCCCAATGAGCGGACCTGGCTGCGCGACGAGACCGGCGGCTCGGTCTATTTGAGGCTCTCGACGTTGCAGCTCGAGCAGCCGAAGCGGGCGATGACGCCGGAGCTCGAGCACGCGATCATCGACGGCGCCTATTGGCTGCGCAAGCCCGGCCCCAACGCTTCGGTGGTGGTCGCCTATACCGGCGCTGTCGCGGCGGAGGCGATCGAGGCCGTCGGGTTGCTCGGTGAGGACCGGCGCGATGTCGGCCTGCTCGCGATCACCTCGGCCGACCGGCTCAATGCCGGCTGGCAGGCGGCCGAGCGGGCGCGCCAGCGCGGCAACCAGCAGGCGACGAGCCATATCGAGCGCCTGCTCGGGGAGCTGTCACGCGATTGCGGCATCGTCTCGGTGCTGGACGGGCATCCCGCCACGCTCGCCTGGCTCGGCAGCGTGCATGGCCATAAGCAGAAGGCGCTCGGCGTCGAGCATTTCGGCCAGACCGGCACGGTCGCCGACCTCTACCGCCATTTCGGCATCGACGCGAATGCGATCGTGCATGCCGCGCAGGCGGCGGCTCCGGGCCGGCCGGTGCGCTATCTGAAGGCGCTGCCCTAGAGCCGGATGATTTTAGACGGAGTCACAAAGTGACTCCGTCTAAAATCTGAATCCGCCTCTCATCAAGGAGTTAGAGCAGGATCAATGCGAAAAACCGGTTCCCACTTTTTCGCATCCTGCTCTTGAGCGCTGTCATCCCGTGCGCGCTGCGGCATTCATGCCGCTGCGCAGACACGGGACCGTCATCAGAAAGAAGCGCCTTCTCGTCGCGCGATCCCGCATCTGCGCAGCAGCACTTCGTGCTGCAGCGCGTGCGGGATGACGCCCGTCTCAGAAGCGCGGGGTCGAGAAGCTGTTGGCGAAGGGGTTGACGCCGGAGCCGATGCGGCTCGGCAAGGTGCCCTCGCCGTAGAGTTCGCCGGTGCTGGCATAGACCGGCGTGGCGGCGAAATGCTGGCTGGCGTAATTGTTCATCGAGCCGACCGGCACGACATTGCCGAGGTCGAAATAGCTGCGCTTCTGCACGGTGACGCGCAGCGGGCCACGGCGATTCTGCGCCTCGGCGATCGTCGTCGCGACGGTCAGCGCCACGAGCGAGAGGCCGAAGCCGGCGGCGAAACGCTGGAAGGAACGCATGACGAAAGGTCTCCTGAGGCGACGAACGGCGGGGCATCGGTCACGATGCGGGATGGCGCGACGATACACCTTCGTAGTTAACGGTTTTGTTCGCCTTCGCCAGAGGCAACGCACGCGAAAGTGAGATTTTGCGTTTCTAGCGATTTCAGGGGTCGTTTTGGGATACACAGCCCCCGTCCTGAGGAGCCGTCCCGCGGCGTCTCGAAGGGCGCTTCAGAGGGCGCGGGAACATCCCTGGAGACGCGGATTTCGTCCACTCTTCAGGATGAGGACTTCGCGCGTTCTGAGGTCAATCGTCAGCGCCTTGCGGCGGTCTTGAGCGCGGGGGCGGAGCCGTCGGCGTCGAGCCAGGAGGCCTTGCGGCCGGTGGCCGAAAGGCGCGGCGGCGCGCAGGCCGGCTGGCGGGCGAGCTCGGTGCGGGCGAAGGCCGAGCGCAGGGCCTTGTCCTCGCCGGCGGCGAGCAGGTCGATCCGGTCGATCAGGCAAACGAGCTGCTGGCGGTCGGCCGGGCGACTGGGCGCGCCGCACCACCAGCCGCTGAGGCCGAGCGGCAAGTCGCCAGCGCTCTTCATGTCGCCGGGACTCCTGCGGAAGGCGATGCAGGGGCGGCTGGCGTCGCCGTCGCTCAGCGTCGTATCGGCGGTCTCGACCGTGCCGAAGCGGGTCTCGATCGAAGTCGGAACGCCGCTGCGCTGGATCGACATGCCGCGCTCGGAGGCCTCGCGCACCAAGGCTATGACGAAAGGCTGCGGCCGCGCCTCGTTGTTATGGGTGACCAGCAGGCGCAAGCGCAGATGCGGCTTGTCGGCATCAAAGGCGCCGAAGCTCAGCGTGTCCTGGCGGCGGGCGCCGTCCTGGCTGCGCATCGCCTCATAGGCTGGCTGCTGACGGTCGAGTTCGGGCGATTCCAGGCCGAACATCGCGATCGGTCGGGCGATCTTGAGCCAGTTGTCGCCAATGAGCGCCTGCTGGCGCGGCTCCAGGAGCACGTCGCGGACCGGGCGGCTCTCGCTTGCGGCGGGAATCGTCAGGCTGGCGAGGCGCGGCTCGCTATCCCCGGCAGCGGACAAGGCGGTGATGAGGCTCGCCGTCAGGCCGATGCCGGTCAGGGCGGCAAGCCCACGCCAGACCAATCCGCCGGTCAGGCCCAACCCGCGACTCAGGCCCGAGCCGCGACGGCCGAAAGCGGCGAAGGCGCCGCGCAGCAGCATAGCGAAGCCGGTTTCGATCGCGTCGGCGCAGCGGATCAGCGTCGTGACGCCGTCGAAGCGCGCCAGACCGAAGCGCGCAAGACGAGGCCTGACTCGATCGATCGCGGTGCAGGCGATCCGGCCAACAGCCCTGGCGACGGACGCGACCGCCGGCCAATGCGAACGGACCGTGCCGAGCAGGATCGATGTGACATCACGCGACACGACCGGAACTCACCTTGTAGGCCGCGTCGTGTGCGCGGCTCGTCCTCAACTCGCGCGGAGACTGGCCGGGGGGGAGTCAGCGCCGGGTTACCGCCGGCGGGCGATCCGGAAACAGCGTAAATCGGAGGTCAAGGAGCAGGGTTAACGGCGGGGGACGTTGACTTTTGGCTGCCTTGGGTGTTTTGACTTGCGGCAAGGCGCGCGGGGAAACCTGCCTTGCGCCGACGCGAAGCCTTCAGCCCTTCGGGATTGGCCCTGTGAACGTCCGTCAGACGACGAAACGCACGACCAAAACGACGACCGGTAAAACGGTTACGTCGCGCTGACCTTCGCCTCGGTTCCGGGTTCTCTCCCCCCGGCGGGGATAATCGCCGAACCTGCTTCACATCATCGAGCGGGCCGGCATCCCGGGGGAGACCAAACCGGTTTCATCCAAAAGGACCATCACAATGAGCTTCAAGGTCGCGATTGTCGGCGCCACGGGTAATGTGGGCCATGAGATGCTCGATATTCTGGCCGAGCGCGCTTTCCCGGTCAGCGAGGTCGTAGCGCTCGCCTCTTCCCGGTCTATCGGCACCGAGGTCTCCTTCGGCGACAAGGTCCTGAAGGTGAAGGCGCTGGAGCATTACGACTTTTCCGACACCGACATCTGCCTGATGTCGGCCGGCGGCGAGGTCTCCAAGGAATGGTCGCCCAAGATCGGCGCGCAGGGCTGCGTCGTCATCGACAATTCCTCGGCCTGGCGCATGCATCCCGACGTGCCGCTGATCGTGCCGGAGGTGAACGCGGCTGCCGCCGCAGGCTTCACCAAGATGAACATCATCGCCAATCCGAACTGCTCGACCGCCCAGCTGGTCGTCGCCCTGAAGCCGCTGCACGACAAGTATGTGATCAAGCGCGTCGTCGTCTCGACCTATCAGTCGGTCTCCGGCGCCGGCAAGGAGGCGATGGACGAGCTCTTCAACCAGACGCGCTCGATCTTCGCCGCCGGCGAGATGACCACCAAGAAGTTCCCCAAGCGCATCGCCTTCAACCTCATCCCGCAGATCGACGTCTTCATGGAGGACGGCTTCACCAAGGAAGAGTGGAAGATGATGGCGGAGACCAAGAAGATCCTCGATCCGAAGATCAAGCTGACCGCGACCTGCGTGCGCGTGCCGGTCTTCATCAGCCATTCCGAGAGCGTCAACATCGAGTGCGAGAAGCCGGTCACGGCCGATGAGGCGCGCGAGGTGCTGCGCACCGCTCCCGGCGTTCTCGTCATCGATAAGCATGAGCCTGGCGGCTACATCACCCCGCATGAGGCGGCCGGTGAGGACGCGACCTATATCTCGCGCATCCGCGAGGACAACACGGTCGAAAACGGCCTCGCCTTCTGGTGCGTCTCCGATAATCTGCGCAAGGGCGCGGCGCTGAACGCAGTGCAGATCGCCGAGGTGCTGATCAATCGCAAGCTGATCCAGCCGCGCAAGCAGGCGGCGTGAAGCGAGGCGCAGTCATCTGCTGATCGAGGCGGGCCGTAAGCCCGCCTTTTTCTTGATGGGTCCTGTGGCTGTGCCCATGCCCGGACGCGGCCATGCATGGTCGCCGTTCGATCTTTGCGCAACGCGGGGCCGATCAAATCGATTAGCGTCGGGTTTCAATCCTGCGCGTCGATGATTTGCCAAACGCTCCCCACCCAGAACCGACACCCTTGCCGCCTGTGACGGCGGCGTTGCCGCTGCGTCGCGACAATGCCTTTCGCGGCATCGGGCTGATCCTGTTGTCGACCTTCTTCCTGACCGCGTCGGACGTGGTCTCGAAGCTGCTCACCGCCACGGTGCCGCCTCTGCAGATCACCTGGCTGCGCTATGGCGTCTTCACCGTGATCATGCTCGCCATCGTGGCGCGCAGCGGCGGCCTGGAGCGGTTGCGGACGCGCAAGCCGATGCTGCAGTTCCTGCGCGGCCTCGGCGTCACGGGCTCCTCGATCCTGTTCGTGATCGGGCTCAAATACCTGCCGATCGCCGACGCCACGGCGACGAGCTTCATCGCGCCCTTGTTCGTCACGGCCTTGTCGATCCCGATCCTGGGCGAAACCATCGGCTGGCGGCGCTGGACCGCGACGCTGGTCGGGCTGCTCGGCGTGCTGATCGTGGTGCGGCCGGGCGGCGCCGGCTTCCAGCTCGCCTCGCTGCTGCCGGTCGTCTCGGCCTCGACCTGGGCCTTCGCGCTGATCGTGACCCGCATGATGAGCCGGACCGAGAGCCCGCTGACGACCTTGGCCTATTCTGCGGTGATCGGCTTTGCGATCGTCAGCGCGGTGATGCCCTTCGCCTGGCAGCCGCTCACGGCGGAGATGGTCTGGCTCGGCGTCTTCGTAGGCACCACCTCGACGATCGGTCACTGGCTGGTGGTGCAGGCCTTCCGCCATGCCGACGCTTCGCTGCTGGCGCCGTTCTCCTATATGCAACTGCTCTGGGCCGCGATCTTCGGCTTTTTCCTGTTCGCCGTTTTGCCCGACATCTGGACGCTGGTCGGTGCGGTGATCATCGCAGGATCGGGCCTCTACACCGCGCATCGCGAGCGCATCAAGGCGCGGCTGCTGAGCGCCTGAGACAGGAGCGCTTCCGGCATCCTGCTAGCCCAGGGGCGCGCGTTTGCGCAGCGCGGCGCAGGGTTAGTCGGATGCCGCACAGTCCTGTGATATGCAGGACCGATGCTCTAAAGTGCTTCCGCGTTTCTCCGAATCGCGGAAGCGCTTTAGCCCCTTGTTTTATCGCATTTTCTTCACGCGAACCGGTGTCCACTTCGCTCGAAAATGCTCTAGGCCCAGTAGAGCCTGTTGGGATTGTCGACGAACACGGCTTTGCGAACGCCAGGCGGAGCCTGCCAGAGCGGCGACGTGACCAGGAGGTCCCCGTCGTGCGGCATCCCGGACCACAATTCGGTATGCGGCCAATCGGTTGCCCATAGCAGGCGATCGGGGCGAGCGGATAAGAGGGCCTCGACGATTGGCGCCATGTCGGCATAGGGCGCCCCGGTCTTGCTCATTCGGTACGGCGCCGACAGCTTGATCCAGAGCAGGCCGTCTTCCAGCAGACGCAAGAGTTGCCGGAATCCCGATGATACGACGCCGGCCTGCGGATCGGCGAAGCCGAGATGATCGATCACGATCGGCGCCGGGGAGCCACGCACGAGGACATCGAGATCGCACGACGTCGCCAGTTCGATCTGGAGCTGGATATGCCAGCCCAGCCGCACGATCCGCTGCCCGAGTGTTCCGATGGCGCTCAGGCCAAGGCCGCCGGGATTGCGGCGGTTGATGCGGATGCCCCGCACGCCGAGCCGATGCATGGCCTTGAGTTCGCCATCGGGGATATCGGGCGGCACCACGACCACCCCGCGCAGCTGATCGGGAGCGATTGCCAGCGCGTCGAGCAGGGCGCGGTTGTCCATGCCATAGACGCTCGGCTGGACCAGCACGGCGCGCGCGATCCCCAACGCCGCCATCACAGCGCGGTAGTCGTCGATCGTCAGGGGATGGGGCGTGTAGCTGCGCAGCGGCGCCAGCGGATAGTGGTCGCGGGGTCCGAAGACGTGCATGTGGCTGTCGCAGGTCCCGTCCGGCAGCGGCCGGGACGGCGCGGCGCCGGGCGGATGCGGTGGCAGGCATAGCGGCGCCTCGACCCTGGCGTCGCTGGTCACGACGCCTCATCGGGCGGGCGGACCATGAAGTCGAAATCGCAGCCTTCATCGGCCTGCAGCACCGTTTGCTGGAACAGCCGCGCATAGCCGCGCTTGGGCATCGCCGGTGCAGGCGAGGTCTTCAGCAGGGATCGGCGGCGCGCGAATTCGCTATCGTCGATCAGGAGATCGATGCGGCGGCCGGCCAGGTCGAGACGGATCATGTCGCCGCTCTCGACCAGCGCAAGCGGCCCGCCGACGGCCGATTCCGGCGTGATATGCAGCACGATCGTGCCAAAGGCCGTGCCGCTCATGCGGGCGTCCGAAATCCGCACCATGTCCTTGACGCCCTGGCGGCCGAGCTTCTTCGGGATCGGCAGATAGCCGGCCTCGGGCATGCCGGGCGCGCCCTTCGGGCCGGTGTTGCGGAGCACGAGGACGTCGTCCGCGCCGACGTCAAGCTCGGGATCGTCGATGCGGGCCGCCATGTCCTCGACCGAGTCGAACACCACCGCCCGGCCGGTATGCTGCAGCAGCCGCGCCGATGCCGCCGCCTGCTTGATGATCGCCCCGCCCGGGGCGAGATTGCCATAGAGCACCGCCATCGAGCCCTCGGCCTTGATCGGGGCCGAGCGCGGCCGGATCACGTCCTGCCCCGGCACATCCTCGGCCTTGGCGACGATATCGCGCAATGTCCCGCCAGCGACCGTGCCGGCATCGAGGTCGATCAGCTCGCCGAGCTGGGCGAGCAGCTTGGGCACGCCGCCGGCATGGTGGAAATGCTCCATATAATGGGCGCCCGAGGGCTTGAGATCGACGAGGACCGGCACCTTGCGGCCGATCTCGTCGAGCATGTCGAGGTCGTAGCGATGCGGCGTGCGATTGGCGATCGCGGTCAGGTGGATGATGCCGTTGGTCGAGCCGCCGATCGCCTGCATCACGACCGTCGCATTGCGGAAGGCGCGCGGCGTCAGCAATTCGCTGGGTCGTGGGCCACCATCGACCGCCATGCGCGCAGCAGCCGCGCCGCTGGCTTCGGCCAAGCGGATACGCTCGGCGTGGGGGGCTGGAATCGTCGCGCTCATCGGTAGGGACAGGCCAAGCGTCTCGGTGATGCAGGCCATGGTCGAGGCCGTGCCCATTACCATGCAGGTGCCGACGGAAGGCGCCAGGCGGCTGTTCACGGTCTCGATCTCGGCCTCGTCGATCTCGCCGGCGCGATGGGCGCTCCACAAGCGCCGGCAATCCGTGCAGGCGCCCAGCACCTCGCCCTTGTGATGGCCGACCACCATCGGCCCGACCGGGACAACGACGGTGGGCAGGTCGACGCTCGCGGCCGCCATGATCTGCGCCGGCAATGTCTTGTCGCAGCCGCCGATCACGACGATCGCATCCATCGGCTGGGCCCGGATCATCTCCTCAGTGTCCATCGCCATGAGATTGCGCAGGAACATCGAGGTCGGATGGGCGAAGCTTTCATGGATCGAGATGGTCGGGAACACCATCGGCATCGCCCCTGACAGCATGACGCCGCGCTTCACCGCCTCGATCAGGGCCGGCGCATTGCCATGGCAGGGGTTGTAGTCGCTGTAGGTGTTGGTGATGCCGACGATCGGACGATCCAGCGCATCGTCGGAATAGCCCATCGCCTTGATGAAGGCCTTGCGCAGGAACAGCGCAAACCCCTCGTCGCCATAGCTCGTCAGTCCCTTGCGCAGGCCTTTGGCCATCGTCGTTCCTCCCAGGGCCGTGACCGGCCAAGACATGATGTAGCATCCGCATGCGGCGCTTTATTGTCAATAATGAAGCGGGCCTACTGCTGATATGGCGCGATTGAAGCGATATTTCCATATTATTATTGACAATCTAGCTGCTCCGCGTAGCCTGCCCGCAAAATAAGAACGACCAACCTCGGAGGAGACGCATCATGAGACTTCGCGCTATCGGTCTGGCCGTCCTGACGGCCGCTTCCCTCAGTAGCGCGGGCTTCGCGCTCGCCCAGGAGAAGCAGATCACCATGTGGAGCAATTGGCCCGACGAGCCGGCCAAGAAGGACTGGGTCTCGGCCCGGGTGAAGGAGTTCGAAGCCAACAACAAGCAGTGCTCGGTGAAGCTGAGCTTCATCCCCAAGGCCGACATCTACACCCAGGCGAAATCGGCGGTGCGGACAGGGCAGGCGCCCGACATCTTCTACATGGAGCCGGACCAGCCGGAGTTCCTCGCCGGCGGCTTCCTGGAACCGCTCGATTCCTATGTCGACCTGGCGAATCTGGAGGATTGGGCCAAGCCGGCATGGACATCGAAGGGCAAGGTCTATGGCGTGCCGGTCGAGGCCTATACGGTGGAGCTCTATTACAACAAGGATCTGGTCAAGAAGGTCGGCGTGGATGTGCCCGCCTCCTTCCAGCTGACGCAGGCGCAGTTCCTTGACCTGGTGAAGAAGGGCGCAGCCGCCGGCATCACCCCGGTTTCGCAAGGCGTCGGCGACCGGCCCTTCCCGGGGGGCCAGCTTCTGTTCGAGTCGCTGCTGCGCAAGCTCGGCTCCGACGATTACGCCAAGCTGCTCAATGGCGAGCTGCCGTTCAAGGATCCGCGCGTCGTCGAGGTGATGAACTGGGTCAAGCAACTGGTCGACGCCGGCGCCTATCCCAAGAGCTTCGCGACGCTGAAGCTCGGCGAGTCGCATTTCTACTTCTACAACACGCCGGGCGCGCTGACCTTCCCCGATCCGAGCTGGTTCACCGGGCGCGCTTTCGCAGAGCCCGAGAAGGGCGGCATGCCGGCGAATTTTCCGCTCGGCATCATGAAATTCCCCGCCATGGACAAGGGCGATTGTCCGCAATGCAAGACGCTGGCGATCGGCGGCAGCTTCGTGATGTTCTCCAAGAGCAAGAACAAGGATTGCGCCGGCGCCATGCTGAAATCGATGGCGACGCCTGAGAACGGCACCAAATGGATCGGCGAGGTCTCGCTCCAGAGCGGGCTCAAATCCGATCAGGACAAGATCGTCAGCCCGCGCAAGGACTATTTCGCCGAGCTGAACGCACGCAACAAGGACGTGAAATACTTCTTCGGCACGCCGCTGCTCTACTATCGGGCCAAATGCGCCGACACCTATGTGCAAGTCATGAACAACGCCTTCCCGGCCGGTCTGCTGAGCGTTCAGGAGGCAGCCGAGAAGATGGACGGCGCCTGCCTGAAGAAGTGAGCCGATCATGCCGGAGGCGATGGCCTTGAACGTCAAGACGAGCGGCCGGGAGGCTTCCACCTCCGCCCGGTCGCTCGCCGACCCCCGCCGCGCGAGCCGCGTCGTGCTTGCGATCTTTCTGGCGCCGGCGCTTCTGGTCTATTGCGGGCTGACCGCCTATCCGGCCTTTCGGACCATCTTCGACAGCTTCTTCACGATCGAAGGGGTGGAGGCGAGCTTCGTCGGCCTCGCCAATTATCGCGAGTTGGTCTCCGACGAGACGTTCTGGATCGCGGTGCGCAACACCCTGATCTGGTCCTTCGTCGCACCGGTGCTCGACGTCGCGACCGGCCTGCTGCTGGCGCTGGCGCTCTATGCCGGCGTGCCCTTCGCCCGCTTCCTGCGGGTTGCCTGGTTCACGCCGGTGCTGCTCTCCTATGTCGTGGTCGCGATCCTGTGGATGTGGATCTTCAACTACGATTGGGGCGCGCTGAATGTGATGCTGCGCGCGGTCGGGCTCGACAGCCTCGCCTCGTCCTGGCTCGGCGATCCCAATCTGGCGCTGGCCTCGGTGATCGTCACCCATGCCTGGAAATGGGCCGGATTCAACATGGTGGTCTGCCTCGCCGCGATCCATTCGCTGCCGCGCGAGGTGCTGGAGGCGTCGGAACTCGACAATTGCGGCTGGGGCGAGAAGCTCCGCTACATCATCGTGCCGATGCTGCGGCCGACGCTGCTCTCGCTCTATATCCTCGCCTTCATCGGCAAGATGAAGATCTTCGACCTGGTCTGGATCATGACGCAGGGCGGGCCGCTCTGGGCGACCGAGACGGTCTCGACCTATGTCTACAAGCGCGCCTTCAACTGGAACACCTTCGACCTCGGCTACCCCTCCGCAATCGCGACGGTGTGGTTCCTGGTGGTGTGCGCCTCCGTCGTGATCCTCAACCGCCTTCTGGGCACAAAAGAGCGGCTGGAGTACTGAGATGGCCGCAGTCCCTCATCAGGCCGCTCGTCATGCGGCCATGCCGCGCCTGTTCAGCCGGGGGGCGCTTGCCCTGGTGCTGGGCATCTACACGCTCTACACGCTCGGCCCCTTCCTGTGGCTGGCGACGATGTCGGTGCGCACCACCGCCGAGATCAGCGCCGACCACTATGCCTGGCCGCGGCCGTTTCATTGGGGGCAGTTCAGGAGTGCCTGGGTCGATTCCGATTTCGCGACCTATTTCTGGAACTCGACGCTGGTCGTGGTTGGCGCCGTCGCCATCGTCACGCTGATCGGGGCGGCAGCGGCGCATGCGCTGGCGCGCTACCGCTTCCGTGGCAACCGGCTGATCTATGGCATCCTGTTCTCGTCGATCATCTTCCCGCCGCAGATCACGCTGATCTCGCTCTACCAGATCCTGGTCGACTACAATCTCTACAACAGCCTGCTGGGCCTGAGCCTCGTCTATGTCTCCCTACAATTGCCGCTGACAGTCTACCTGCTCGAGGGGTTCTTCGCCCGCATCCCGCAGGACCTGTTCGATGCCGCCAAGATGGACGGCTATGGCGACCTCGAGATCTTCTGGCGCATCGTCCTGCCGGTCGGCATGCCGGCGATCGCGACCACGCTGATCCTGAACTTCATCCAGCTCTGGAACGAGTTCCTGTTCGCGGTGGTGCTGATCACCGACCCTGAGAAGCGCACGCTGCCGATCGGCATCCGCGCCTTCATGGGCGATCATTTCCAGGACATCGGCATGATCGCGACCGGCGTGATGATCTCGGTCATCCCCGTCATCATCGCCTATGTCTTCTTCTCCGAGAAACTCATTCGCGGCATGACTGCCGGCGCGATCAAGTAGGAGGTCGTCATGGCCGTCGTCGGACTCGACAAGATCAGCAAGCGCTATGGCAGCAGCGGCCCGGTCGTGGTCGAGGACGTCGATCTCACCATCGGCGATGGCGAGTTCATGGTGCTGCTCGGCCCCTCGGGCTGCGGCAAATCGACGACGCTGCGGATGATCGCCGGCCTGGAGACGATCAGCAGCGGCACGCTCTCGATCAACGGACGGGCCGTCAACAATGTCCCGGCCAAGGACCGCGACATCGCGATGGTGTTCCAGTCCTATGCGCTCTACCCGCATATGAGCGTGGCGGAAAACCTCGCCTTCGGCCTGCGCCGACGCAAAATCGCCGAGACGGAAGTCGATCGACGCGTCAATGAAGCCGCCGGCCTGCTGGGCCTGACGCCGCTGCTGGCGCGGCGCCCGAGCGCTTTGTCGGGCGGGCAGCGGCAGCGCGTCGCGCTGGGGCGGGCCATGGTGCGCGAGCCGCAGGTCTTCCTGTTCGACGAGCCGCTCTCGAACCTCGATGCCGCGCTGCGAGTCAACACGCGCAGCGAGATCATCAAGCAGCATCACCGGCTCGGCTCGACCATGATCTATGTCACGCATGATCAGGTCGAGGCGATGACCATGGGCACGCGCATCTGCGTGATGAATGCCGGCCGGGTGGCACAGATCGGTGCGCCGCTGGAGGTCTACTGGCAGCCGGCCGACACCTTCGTGGCGCGCTTCCTCGGTTCGCCGCCGATGAACCTGCTGAAGGCTGCGATCTCCCGGGATGGCCTGCATGCGCGCAGCGCCGCGGTCGAGGCGCCGCTGACGCGCTGGGCGGCTGCCACGCTTGCCGGCGTCGCCGGGCGCGACATGACCTTCGGCGTGCGCGCCGAGGATCTGCTGATCGATGCGGCCGCGTTGAACGGCCAGCCCCATGGTACGATCCGGGGACGCACCATCGCCGTCGAGCCGCTCGGCGCCGAGACGCTGCTGCTGGTCGAGACGGAAGGCGGGGCCGAATGCATCGCGCGTCTGCCGCGCCATGTCGTGGCCGCGCCGGGCGAGCTCGTCGAACTCTTCTTCTCCACTGAGGCCGGCTATCTCTTCGACGGCGAAACCGGCGGGGCGATTCCCGCTTTGGAGACCGCGCCTGCCGCGCAGAAAGCCGCTGCGCAGCGGAGACCGCATTGATGGCGCAGCCGCTCAGGATCGGGCTGATCGGCGCCGGCTGGGTCACGCTCTATCATTTGCGCGGCTGGCGGGCGCTTGCCGACGATGCCGTCGTCGTGGCGATCGCCGACCCCGAGCATGACGCTTGCGAGCGCCGTGCTGAAGAGTTCGGCATTGGCGCTCGTTACCGGAGCGCAAGCGAGATGCTGGCGGCGGGCGGTTTCGATGCCGTCGATATCGCCGCGCCGCGCGCGGTCCATGCCGAGCTTGTCCGTTTGGCGGCCGATCACGGCTTGCCGATCCTGTGCCAGAAGCCGCTGGCTCCGACCCTGGGCGAGGCGCAGCGGCTGGTCGCAGACGTTTCCGGCCGGGTCCGATTGATGGTGCATGAGAACTGGCGCTTCCGCGCCTATTACCGTCAGGCGGCGCAGTGGATCGCACAGGGCCGGATCGGCGCAGTCAAGGCCGCCTCGCTGTCGCTGGTCACCTCCGGCACGGTGCCGAATGCGGAGGGGCGGCTGACCGCGCTGGAGCGACAGCCGATGCTGCGCGGCGAGCAGCGGATGCTGGTGGCCGAGGTGCTGATCCACCATCTCGATACGCTGCGCATGCTGCTCGGCCCGATGAGCGTGCGCGCGGCCGTGCTGAGCCGGACCTGTCCGGAGCTTGCCGGAGAGGACGGCGCGGTCGTGCATCTCGAAACGGCTGCGGGCGCGGGCGTTTCGGTGTTTGCGAGCTTCGCGGCGCATGGCGCCCAGCCCGAGCAGGTCGATCGCCTGACGATCCTCGGCGACCGCGGGGCGATCCGCCTCGACGGCGCGACACTGCGCCTGAGCGGGCGCGATGACGAGCAGGTCGGATTCGACCAGGCTGAGGTCTATCAGGGCGCCTATACCGCGACGCTCGCCCATTTCGCCCGTTGCCTGCGGGAGGGCACTGCGTTCGAGAGCTCGCCTGAAGACAATCTCGAAACCTTGCGTCTCGTCGAGGACTGCTATCGGCTCTCTGGTTGGGAAACGGCAGGCGCAAGCAAGGCAGAAGGACAGGTTGCATGAGCGAAGCACCGGCATCAGCCTCGCGTGTCGAGGAGCAGGCGGAGATTCTCCGTCGGCTCGAGGAGGACATCATTTTCGGGCGTCTCGCGCCGGGCTCGCGGCTTGTCGAGGACAGCCTGATGGCTCGCTACGGCGCGACGCGACATTTCATCCGGCAGGCTCTGGTCCAGCTCGAACGCACCGGCGTGGTCCGTCGCGAGAAGAATATCGGCGCGACCGTCTCGTCCTATTCGGCCGAGGAGGTCCGGCAGATCTACGAGGTTCGCGAGATGCTGACCCGGCAGGCGGTGCTGATGATCGCGCTGCCTGCCCCAGCCGAACTGATCACGCGGCTGAAGGCGATCCAGGCCGACTATGCCCAGCATGCCGAGGCCGGCGATCTGCGCGGAATCCACGAGACCAATGACGCCTTCCACATCGCCTTGTTTGGCGCCTGCGGCAATCCGTATCTGGTGCGCAGCCTGCAGGATTACATGGGTCTGACCTTGCCGATGCGGGCGAAGAACCTCGCCGATCGCGACGGCCTGCGGCTCTCGTTGCGTCAGCATGACATCATGATCGAGCTGCTCCAGGGCACGGATTCCTGGGCGCTGGCCCAGATCAACATCGACCATATGCAATCCAGCAAGGCCGATTATCTCGCGCGGACGGCCTCGATCGCGGGCCGAGCGCCGCTGGGGCTCGTCGATTGAACGCTGTGCAAGGCGTCCTCAGTGCCGGAAATGCTCTGAATCCGTCTCTGATCAAGGGGTTAGAGCAGGATCAATGCGAAAAACCGGTTCCCACTTTTTCGCATCCTGCTCTAGGTAGCTTCAGGCCTCGATGGGCTCATCACGCATCGAGGCTTCCGGCCCACCCCGGCGCTGAAGCTGGGCGCGCGACGAGACGTAATTGGCGATGGCACGCTCCAACCGCCGCACGCCCTCAGTGATGACCTCCGGTGAGCTCCGGGTGAAATTGACCCGCATCGCGAAGCGGTCCTGGCCGGTGAAATCGAAGACGCTGCTGGGCACGAAGGCGACCTTCTCCTCGACCGCGAATTGGTAGAGCTCGTCGGTGTCGATCGCCTGGTTCCTGGCCCGCATCCAGACGAACATGCCGCCGACCGGCACCTCCCATTCGAACCATTCGCTCAGGCGCAGGGCCGCCTCGTTGCACAAGGCGTCCCGCCGCTCCCGGTAGAGTGGAACGATCGCCTTGGCATGCTCGCTGTCGAAATCCTGTTCGAGCAGCTCGAGCGTGATCGCCTGGGTCAGCATGCTGCTGCTGAGATCGGTCGCCTGTTTCGCGAGCGTCAACGCCTGGATCATGCCGGGTTCGGCGATGATCCAGCCGACGCGCAGGCCCGGAACCAGGCTCTTGGAGACGGTGCCGAGATAGATCACCGGGCCGTCATAGGCGCGCGAACGCCGCGCGACATAATGGCCAAGGATGCTCTGGCCGGGCGGCCCATCCAATTGGATCGTCCTGTAGGGATCGTCCTCGACGAGCCAACTGCCTGCGGCCAGCACCTTGTCGAGCAGGGCGGCGCGGCGCTCCTGCGAAACCAGTAGCCCGGTCGGGTTGGAATAGTTCGGCACGGTATAGACGAATTTGGCCCGGGCGAGGGCATCGTCGAAACCGGGTTCCCGCAGATCCCAGTCGAGCTTGTGATAGAGCGGTGCGCGCGGGCGCCAGGCGTCGAGCGCGCCGAGATAGGTCGGCGATTGCGCGACGATCAGATCGCCGGGATCGACCAGCACCTTGCCGATCAGGTCGAGCCCTTGCATCGAGCCACTGGTCAGCAACACGTTCTCAGGCGTGAAATGCCCGCCGGTCTCGGCCGAGATGCGCGCCGCGATCAGCTGGCGCAGGGCGGGAAAGCCCTCGATCGCACCATATTCCAGGACCGCCGGCCCGTGCCGCACGAGCGCGCGCTGCGTCGCGGACTGGATCGCCGCGAGTGGATAGAGCTCCGCCGCGGGCAGGCCGCCGGCGAGGCTCACCACATCGGGGCGGCCGCCAAAGGCGAGAAACTGCTGGGAGATATTGTTGCTCGTCTTGAGCCATTGCGCGCAGCCTGGGCGTTTCCCGGCCGCCGGGCCTTTCGAAATCGTCATGTCCTGCTCCTCCAGAGCAGCTTCCGATCCAATTGGATCGGAAGCTGCTCTGGCTGTTTGGTTTAACGCGATTTCTCCGCGCAAACGCTTCGCGTTTGTCGCGAGCGAACCGGTGTCCACTTCGCTCGAAAACGCTCCAGCTCAAAAGACAATAGCGGTCGCGATCGGAGAGAGTCCGTGCAATGTTTCGCACAAACACCGGGTGATGGAGCGTTATTCGCTCGCATCATGGCCTTTGGGAGCGAAAAAACCTCATGGTCGAATTGGATCAGATCGACCGCCGAATGCTGGCCGCGCTCCAGGCCAATGGGCGGATCTCGAATCTGGAGCTTGCCGAGCAGGTCGGGCTGTCGCCGACGCCGTGCAGCCGGCGCATCAAGCGGCTCGAGGAAACCGGCGTGATCGAGGGCTATGCGGCCCGGATCAGCCCGGCGGCGCTCGGCTTCGGCATCTGCGTGATGGTGAGCGTGCGCCTCGCCAAGCAAAGCCCGGATGCGGCGAGCCAGTTCCTAACCGCGATACAGGGGCGGCCCGAGATCACGGAATGCCTGCTCGTGACCGGCAATGTCGACTACCTGCTGCGGGTCTGGGTCAAGGATATCGAGGCGCTCAGGCGTTTCATCACCGAGGCGCTGCAATCGATCCCCTGCGTCGCCGAAACCTCGACGATGGTCATTCTGGAGGCGACGACGTCGAACCGGCTTCTGTCGGTGCCCGGCAAGGCCAGGTCCAGGACATAGCCTCGCGCGTCGCTACCGGTGTCACGGTGGTGCCCGCCCGGCGAGCGCCGGGAGCTCGCTCGCCGGAATCGGTAGGGAAAACCAACGGCGGCCGAGCCAGAGCGCGACATGGACGAGCAGGACGAGGACCGGCACCTCGACCAGGGGGCCGATCACGGCAGCAAACGCAACCGGCGAGGCGAGGCCGAAGCTGGAGATCGCGACGGCGATGGCGAGCTCGAAATTATTGCCCGAGGCGGTGAAGGCAACGGCCGTGGTGCGGGGATAGTCGGCCTCGATCCATTTGCCCATGACGAAGCTGATCAGGAACTGCAGCACGAAATACAGCGCCAGCGGGATTGCGATCCGCACCGCGTCGAAAGGCAGGCGCACCAGATCTCCGCCCTTCAGGCTGAACATCGCGACGATGGTGAAGAGCAGCGCGGTCAGGGTGACCGGCCCGATGCGCGGCAGGAAGGTGTCCTCGTACCATTCCTGGCCTCGGCGCGCGGTCAGGACACGCCGCGTCAGGTAACCGGCCAGGAAGGGGATGCCGAGATAGATCGCGACCGCTTGCGCGATCGTCCAGAAGGTCACCGCGACGACGCTGCCCTCCAGTCCGAACAGCGGCGGCAGAACGCTGAGGAAGAACCAGGCATAGACGCTGAAGAACAGGATCTGGAAGAGCGAGTTGAAGGCGACGAGGCCGGCGACATATTGGTTGTCACCCTTGGCGAGCTGGTTCCAGACCAGCACCATGGCGATGCAGCGCGCGAGCCCGATCAGGATCAGCCCGGTCATGTAATGCGGCTGATCGCGCAGGAAGATCACCGCCAGCGCGAACATCAGGACGGGGCCGATCAGCCAGTTCTGGACCAGCGACAGCGCCAATACGCGCTTGTCGGCGAAGACGGTTGGCAATTCCTCATAGCGGACGCGCGCCAGCGGCGGGTACATCATCAGGATCAGGCCGATCGCGATCGGGACGTTGGTCGTGCCGATCGAGAGGCTCTCGAGTGCGGCGGGCAGGCCGGTGAAGACCGTGCCGAGGGCGATGCCGAGCGCCATCGCCGCAAAAATCCAGAGCGTGAGGTAGCGATCGAGGAAGGAGAGCCTTTCGGGCGCAGGCGCGGTCGTCATGCCGAAATCCTCGTTCCGGTCTCATCGATGACGCGCTCGCCGTCCTCCTTGGCGAAAGCGCCCTTTTGGGGGGCGGGCAGCAAGTCCAGCACGGCTTCCGAGGGTCGGCAGAGCCTGGCGCCGAGGGCCGAGACCACCAGCGGCCGGTTGATCAGGATGGGATGCGCCATCATCGCGTCGATCAGCGCAGCGTCGGGCAAGGACATGTCGCCAAGGCCGAGCTCGGCATAGGGCGTGCCCTTCTCGCGCAGCAGGTCGCGCGGCGCCATCCCGGCGCGGGCGATCAACTGGACCAGCAACGCCCTTGCTGGCGGCGTCTTCAGATATTCGACGACATGGGGCTCGATGCCGGCATTGCGGATCATCGCCAGCGTGTTGCGCGAGGTACCGCAGGCCGGGTTGTGGTAGATGACGATGTCGGCGCTCATGCGGGTCCCACTCAGCAGCACGGGGTCAGTTCAGCGATCAACGGCGCGCAGAGCTCGGGCTTTCCGGCGCAGCAATCCTTGACGAGGAAGAGGGTCAGCGCGCGCAACCCATCCAGATCGGCGCGGTAGACGATCGAGCGGCTGCGCCTCTCCGATTTGACGAGGCCGGCGCGCGACAGGATCGCCAGATGCGCCGACATGGTGTTCTGCGGCACCTGGAGAAGGCGGGCGATCTCGCCGGCGGCCAGGCCTGCGGGCTCATGGCGAACCAGAAGGCGGAAGCTGTCGAGGCGGGTCGCCTGCGCCAATGCGCCGAGCGCGGTGATGGCTGTTTCACTTTCCATATATCCAGATTAATGGATATTTGTGATCATGCAAGCCCGGCGTTTTGCGAATGACGGCTGTCACGATTTGCCGATGCAGGTTTGCTGCCGCCGCTCTTGCCCGCCGCCCTGCCGGTCATGCTAGCCTGACGGGCTTGCAGGAGGTCGGAATGGACAGCGCATCACAATCGGCGAAAGAGGCTTTCGAGGCTGCCCTTGGCGTGCTGAAAGCGGCGCTCGCCCATGTCGCCAATGGCGATGTCGGGCCGATCAAGGCGTTCTATTCGCATCGCGACGACGCGACCAGCTTCTATGGCTGGGGCGGATATGAAAAGGGCTGGGACGAGGTCTCGCAGCGCTGGGACTGGGCGGCGGAACGCTTCAAGGGCGGCACGGTCAGCCACAGGAACATCACCACCGTGCTGGGGGCCGATCTGGCCTACACGACCGATATCGAGACCTTCAGCGTCAAAATGTCGGGCATGGAGCAGCCGACGCAATGGTCGAATCGGGTTACCCATGTGTTCCGGTTCGAGGATGGCGGCTGGCGCCTGCTGCACCGGCACGCGAACCGGCTCGAGGATCAATACGAGCCGTCGAAGCGATTGGGCGCGGGTTAGCGCGGGAGTTTTGGTTTCGGAAACACTGCACGTCATCCCGGACGCAGCCCCCGGGTCCGATCTTCGATCGGCCCAAGGATAAACTCCGCGGAGATCCGGGATCCATCGTCGAGCTCCGGAGGCCTCCGATGGATTCCGGATCTGCGCCGCTGACGCGGCTTGTCCGGAATGACGGTGCGTTTCCGAACCAGAACGTCATGCTTTACGGGCGGATGTCAGCGCCCGTCGAGCGCCTCGCCGGTCAGGTGAAATAGGGCGCAAGATTTGCCCGGATGCGGTCCAGGACGGTTGCACCGGAGAGATCGGGCGCAAAGGTCTGGCCCGTGATCATCTCATAGGCCTGGATATAGACGCGCGAGGTCTGCTCGACGAGCGCGGCGGGAATCGGCGGGATCGGGTCCTTGTAAGGATCGCAGCGCGCTGCAACCCAGGCGCGGACGAAGTCCTTGTCGAAGCTGACCGGTCGCGTTCCCTCCGCCAGGCTCTTCTCATAACTGTCGGCGACCCAGTAGCGGCTGCTGTCGGGCGTGTGGATCTCGTCGGCGAGGATGATGGCGCCGGTCTTGTCCGTGCCGAATTCGTATTTCGTGTCGACGAGGATCAGGCCGCGCTCGGCGGCGCGGGTCTGGCCGCGCGCGAACAGCGCTAAAGCATAGCGCGAGACGGTGTCCCACTGTTCCTGGCTCAACAGCCCCTGCGACAGGATCTCGGCGCCCGACAAAGGCTCGTCATGGCCGCCGTCGAAGGCCTTGCTGGTCGGGGTGATGATCGCCTCGGGCAGCTTTTCGTTGTCGCGCAGACCGTCTGGCAGGCGCATGCCGTACATCTCGCGCTCGCCGTTCCTGTATTTCGTCAGGATCGAGGTGCTGGTCGTGCCGGCGAGATAGCCGCGCACGACGATCTCTACCGGGAGGATGTCGAGCCTGGTGCCGATCACGACATTGGGGTCGGGATAGGCGAGCACGTGGTTGGGGCAGATATCGGCAGTTTCCTCGAACCAGTAGCGCGCCGTCTGGGTCAGCACCTGCCCCTTGAACGGGATCGCGGTCAAGATCAGATCGAAGGCGCTCAGGCGGTCGGTCGCGATGATGATGCGGCGGCCATCGGGCAGATCATAATTCTCGCGGACCTTGCCGTTGTAGCGGTTCGGCAGTTCCGGAATGAACGCATCTGACAGAACGCGGGAATCGCTCATCGGGGGTCTTTCGCTGGAGCGCTTTATCTCAATGCGTTTTCTTCACGCGAACCGGTGTCCAGTTCGCTCGAAAACGCTCTAGGCTTGCAACCGCTTAAAATCGCGCAAGCCTACGGGGTCAAGCGGGATCTGGCGGTGAGGCCTCGTGGCAAATCGGCTCAAGGACAATTGGAAAGATGAGCCCTCATCCTAAGGAGACGCGCCTGCGGCGCTCCTCAGGATGAAGGCTGAGGGCCTCAAGCCTTCGATTTCCCAGCGTCTCGCGCATAGCGGGCGAGGAACATCGTGACGGCCGAAGCGACGACGCGTTTGATCTCGGCCTCGGGGGCGGGGCTGCGCTTGGCGTTGAACAGGCGCGGGCGTACCAGGGTCGACTGGCAAAGGTCGAGGAACTGCATGGCTGCGAGCTCGGTGTCGTCGATGTCGAGCACGCCCTTCTCGACCTGGCGGGCAAGGTAACCCGCGAGGCATTGGGTGCCGTATCCAGGGCCGCGCTCGTAGAATTCCTTGCCGAGATCGGGCATGCGCTCGGCGACGCCGAGCACGATGCGGTGGGCGCTGACGGCGAAATCGCTGGTCAGCATGCGCGCCAGCCCCTCGCCGAAGCCCGCCAGCCCATGGGCGAGATCGAGATCGCTATTCAAGATCTCGTAAAGGCCGCGCTTCTGCGCCTCGCGCTCGCGCTCGATCAGCGCGACGAAGAGATGCTCCTTATCCTCGAAATAGACATAGAGCGTGCTCTTGGAGACATTCGCGGCGGCCGCGATGTCGCTCACGCTCGCCGCATCGAAGCCGCGCGCCGTGAAGACTTCGTGCGCGCCATCGAGAATCTGGCGGCGCTTGTCGGGGTCTGCTCCCGCGATGCGCCGATTCCGCGATGTCGACTTAATGGCTTGCTCAAGTATTTCGCTCATACTGCCCGTCCGGCGCCTCTCGGCCGCCCTGAAAAAAGAATCGAACCGACTGGTTCGATTCCTCTTGATATGCGTCATCGATGGCGCTATTTCAACCGAAATCGAACCTACTGGTTCGAATTGAACGTCGCCAGGATGTTTCCATGTCCGCCGAGACCATCACCGACCAGCGTCGCGACCGGCTCAAGCTGGTCGACCCCGCAATGGATACCACACAACCCGCCCATGCCCGCCAGCCCGGCGAGGCTGCGCCCCAGGACGCGGCCGAGACGGCTGCGGCGCCGAAGGCGAAGCGCGGCGGCGTACGCCGGGCCGGCCTGATGCTGCTGGCGACGGCGGCGGTGGGCGTCGGCGCCTGGTACGGCGTCGACTGGTGGAAGAATGGCCGCTTCATCGTGTCGACCGATGACGCCTATGTCGGCGCCGAGATGGCGACGATCTCGGCCAAGCTCGCGGCCAATATCGCGACGGTCTCCGTGGTGCAGAACCAGGAGGTCAAGGCCGGTCAGCCATTGGTGGCGCTCGACGATGGCGACTGGCGTCTTGCGCTCGACAGCGCCAAGGCCAAGAGCGCGACCGCCACCGCGACGCTGCTGCGTATCGACAGCCAGATCGAAGCCGGCCGCGCTGCGCTGGTGCAGGCGCGGGCCCAGCAGATCTCGGCCGAGGCGGCCGTCACCCGCACGGCTGCCGATTTCGACCGTGCCAACAGCCTTGCCGCCAAATCCTACGGTTCGCAGGCCACGCTCGACGCCGCCAGGGCGGCGCGCGACCAGGCTGTTGCCTCTCTGGCGAGCGCCAAGGCCGGCGTCGTGCAGGCTGACGCCAATGTCGAGGTGCTGAAGGCGCAGAGCGTCGAGGCGGCTCGCCAGGCCGATGAACTCAAGGTGGCCGAGCAGAAGGCCGCGCGCGATCTCACCTTCACCAGGGTCGCCGCGCCGATTGACGGTCTCGTCGCCAACACCAATGTCCAGCTCGGCGATCTCGTCAGCGCCGGCAAGCGCCTGATGTCGATCGTCCCGCTCGACCAGGTCTATGTCGATGCGAACTTCAAGGAGACGCAGGTCGGCCCGCTGAAGATCGGCGACAAGGCCTCGATCACGGTCGATGCGCTGCCCGGCCAGGTCTTCGAGGGCAAGGTCAGCGGCATCGCCGGCGGTACGGGCTCGGTCTTCACGCTGCTGCCGCCCGACAATGCGACGGGCAACTTCACCAAGATCGTCCAGCGCGTGCCGGTGCGCATCGCGCTTGCGCCGGAATCGGCCGGCAAGCATGTGCTGCGCCCGGGCATGTCGGTCGTGGTGAGCATCGATCCGCGGCCTGCTTCGCAGCGCTGAGCATCGGTTCGAAAAATCTCGAACCCTCATCCTGAGGAGCCATTTCATGAGAAATGGTGTCTCGAGGGATGGTCCAGCGCCCCCTGGAACATCATTCGAGACGCTCCTTCGGCGCTCCTCAGGATGAGGGCTCGAGTTCCCAGAGCCGGATGATGTCAGATGGGCTCACAAAATGATCCGATCTGAAATCTGAATCCGTCTCTCATCCAAGAGTGAGAGCAGGATCAATGCGAAAAACCGGTTCCCACTTTTTCGCATCCTGCTCTCGTCTTCGCCGAGCGAATTGAAAGGCGGGCCGCCATGGCCACCGCGACGCTGACCAGTCCAGCCGGTGCGCCTCCGAAGGAGGACGCCATTCCGAGGCGGCGGATCTTCGCCTTCATCGCCATGGTCTTCGGCATGTTCATGGCGATCCTGGACATCCAGATCGTCTCGGCCTCGCTCGCCGAGATCCAGGCCGGCCTGTCCGCGTCTTCGGACGAGATCGCCTGGGTCCAGACCGCCTATCTGATCGCCGAAGTGATCATGATCCCGCTCTCGGGCTATTTGAGCCGCGCCTTCTCGACGCGGGTGTTCTTCTCGATCGCGGCCGCCGGCTTCACCATTTCCAGCGTGCTTTGCGCGACGTCGTCCTCGATCAACGAGATGATCCTGTGGCGCGCCGTCCAGGGCTTTATCGGCGGGGGCATGATCCCTGGCGTGTTCGCCGCGGCCTTCACCATCTTCCCTGCGTCCAAGCGGCCGATCGTCTCGCCGATCATCGGCCTTGTCGCGACGTTGGCGCCGACGATCGGGCCGACCGTCGGCGGCTATCTCAGCCATGCCTTCTCCTGGCACTGGCTCTTCCTGGTCAATGTCGTGCCGGGCATCTGCGTCTCGATTGCGGCCTGGACATTGATCGATTTCGACAAGCCGCAGGCCGGGCTGCTGAAGCGCTTCGACTGGCTCGGCCTGCTCGGCATGGCCTCCTTCCTCGGCAGCCTCGAATATGTGCTGGAGGAAGGCACGCGGCTCGACTGGTTCGAGAGCCATGAGATCGTGTTCTTCTCCTTCGTGATGGTCGCCGGCGCGGTCCTGTTCTTCTGGCGGGCGCTGACGCGGGACGACCCGCTGGTCGATCTCTACGCCTTCACAAACCGCAACTTCGCCTTCGGCTCGCTGTTCTCCTTCTGCATGGGCATCGGCCTCTACGGGCTGACCTATCTCTACCCGGTCTATCTCGGGCGCATCCGCGGCTATGACGCGCTGATGATCGGCGAGACGATGTTCGTCACCGGCCTGTGCATGTTCCTGACCGCGCCGATCGCCGGGCGGCTCTCGACCAAGCTCGACCCGCGCGTGATGATGATGATCGGCTTCGGCGGTTTTGCGCTGGGAACCTATATCGCCTCTGCGATCACGGCGGACTGGGATTTCTACGAGTTGCTGGTCCCGCAGATCCTGCGCGGCTGCTCGCTGATGCTGTGCATGGTGCCGATCAACAATCTCGCGCTCGGCACCTTGTCGCCGCATCAGCTCAAGAATGCGTCGGGCCTCTACAACCTGACCCGCAATCTCGGCGGCGCTGTCGGCCTGGCCCTGATCAACACGGTGTTGAACACGCGCACCGACCTGCACATCACGCGGCTGCATGAGATGGTCGCTGCGGGTCGCCAGATCGCCGAGGAGAACATCGCGGCGCTGACGCAGCGCTTCTCCGATTTCGGCGACGCCGCCCAGTCGATGGCATTGGCCCTGATCAACCAGCGCGCCCATAAGCAGGCGCTGATCATGGCCTTCGGCGACGTCTTCCTCGGGCTGACCCTGATCTTCGGCGCGCTCGTGCTGATGGCGCTGTTCATGAGCAAGCCGCCCAAGGTCGCGCCGGCCGGCGGCGGCGGGGGGCATTGAGACCACGCCGTGATTCCGGGCTCGGCTCTTCGGACCGCCCTGGAATGACGGCGGAGATCGCGCCGATCGTCCCTGCCTGATGCGTCATGTCGCACCTGCTCAGATTGACATTTCCCTGTCGTTCCGACAAATATAACAACAATATCAGTAGTTTAGATGTTTTCTAAACTGCGAAGCCGGTCAGCCGGTATTGTTGGAAGGCGTTATTCATGAGTGTTTTGCCTGCGAAGGACTTGGGTCAGCCCCGCATTGCCGCGGACCATATCCCGTGGCCGCAGAAAAGCCCGGCCTCCTGCCCGATCAGCGCGGTGAAGGCGCGCCTGCGCACCGCGGGCCTGCGGCCGACGCGCCAGCGCATGGCCTTGGGCTGGCTGCTTTTCGCCAAGGGCGACCGCCATGTCAGCGCCGAGATGCTCTATGAGGAGGCGATCCGCGCCCGCGAGCCGCTCTCGCTTGCCACCGTCTACAACACGCTGCGCCAGTTCTCGGAAGCCGGGCTGCTGCGCCAGGTCTCGGTCTCGGGGCCGAAGACCTTCTTCGACACCAATGTCTCCGAGCACCACCATTTCTACAATGAGGACGACGAGACGGTCGTCGACATCCCGGGCTCGACGATCCAGGTCGCCGGCCTGCCGCAGGCGCCGGAAGGCATGGAAATCTCCTCCGTCGAGGTCATCGTGCGGCTGCGCCGCGCCGATGGCGAGGAAATCGAGACGCGCATGACTGGGGGCCGTCACGCGTGATCGTCTGCTCCTGTAACGTTTTGTCGTGCCGGCAGATCAAGGGCACGATCGCTCCTGATGGCAGTGGCCCGGCGACGGCGAACCAGGCTTATGACTGCCTTGGCTGCAGCGCGAGCTGCGGCGGCTGCGCCCGGCAGGTCCGCGCGATCCTGGCCGAGGCGCGCGCCGCCTGCATGAGCCAGTGCGGCTCCTGCGCCAGCCGCGACATCGAATGTGCTGTGCATATCTCCGTCGGCCAGATGATGGATGGGCTGGAGATCGCCAGCGACCGCGTCGCGGCCTGAGCTATCCACGCAGAAAAGCGCCTTTCGCGTGATTTCCGGTCTTTCCTTCTGTAAAAGCTCAGTCTACATTGGTATCATTCCAGTGTACTGAGGAGCTCCGCCATGAAGGGTGACAAGAAGGTCATCGAGTATCTCAATAAGGGGCTTCGCTCGGAGCTCACTGCGATCAACCAGTATTGGCTGCATTACCGGATTCTCGATAATTGGGGTCTGAAGGAGATGGCCAAGACTTGGAAGAAGGAGTCGATCGAGGAGATGGTCCATGCCGACCGCTTCGTCGACCGCATCCTCTTCCTCGAAGGTTTCCCGAACATGCAGACGCTGGATGCGCTGCGGATCGGCGAGACCGTTCCCGAACTGATCGAGTGCGATCTCAAGGCCGAGATCGAGGCGCGCGCGCTCTATCAGGAAGCGGCGAAGTATTGCCGCGAGGTCGGCGATTACCCTTCCGAGGAGTTGTTCAAGGCGCTGATGAAGGACGAGGAAGGCCATATCGATTTCTTGGAGACGCAGCTCGAACTGATCGCGCGCATCGGTCTCGAACTCTACACCCAGAAGCATGTCGGCGGGCTCGACGAAGGACACTGAGCCTTCGTCCTTTTCAGCCATCGCGAATCGCGCGCCGGATCCGCATCGCGGGTCCGGCGTTTTCGTGTCTGGAGCAGTGGGCCTTGCGCGGCGGGCGACCCGCCTGATCCTGCCCGGGCAGCCTGCGGGCTCGCCAGCGCCCGAGAGCCATGGCAGAAGGCGGCCATTGCGGGGCATATGGAGGTCTGGGTATGGCGGCGCAGATTTTGGCGGCGAAGGTCATCGCGGTGAGCGCGGCTTCGAGCCATGCCTTCAGCAAGCCGAACCTGCCTGCGATCCGCCTGCTCGCCGGCCTCGGCGTCGAGGGTGATGCCCATTGCGGCGAGACGGTGAAGCATCGCTCGCGCGTCGCGGTCGACCCGACGCAACCCAATCTGCGCCAAGTCCATCTGCTCCAGGCCGAATTGCTCGACGCGTTGAATGCGGCGGGTTTCGACGTCGGGCCCGGGCAGATGGGTGAGAACGTGCTGACGCGCGGGCTTGATCTGCTCGGCCTGCCGGTCGGGACGCGATTGCAGCTGGGACCTGACGCGCTCGTCGAGATCACCGGTTTGCGCAATCCCTGCGCGCAGATCGAGGCGTTCCGGCCAAAGCTTCTCGCCGCCGTGCTCGGTCGCGACGAAAACGGCAAGCTCATCCGCAAGGCCGGGATCATGGGGATCGTGCTGGCAGGCGGCGAAATCCGCCCCGGCGATGCAGTCGGCGTCACATTGCCGGCGCAGCCGCATCGGGCCCTGGAGCGGGTCTGAGGCAGGTTCTACAGAGCGCTCTGGCGCGGGCCGGGCACCAAGAGCGCGACGAGGCGGGGGGCTTCATCGAAACATGGCCCTTGATGCCGCGACCGTGAGGTCGTGCATCAAGGGCCAGCTATCAGGATATGGTGCGCGTTCTTTCGGCAGCTTCAGATGAAGCTGACATTGGCCGCTTCGGGGCCTTTCTTGCCGGCGCGGATCGAGAAGCGCACGCGCTGCCCGTCCATCGGCGGCTGCAGGCCGCTGCGGCCGAGCGACGAGACGTGCAGGAACACGTCCGGCCCGCCCTTGTCGGGGGCGATGAAGCCAAAGCCGCGATCGGAGTTGAAGAACTTCACGGCGCCGTCGAACGGGCCTTCCATCGGGCCGCTGTCGCGGCTGGCGAAGCCGCCACGATCACCGCCGCGGTCGTTGTAGCCGCCGCCACCGCCATAGCCGCCACGATCGCCACCGCGATCATTGTAGCCACCACCGCCATATCCACCACCGCCGCCGAAATCGTCACGCGGCGGGCGCGGCGAGAAGGGACGGGGCGCGCGGTCGGAGCGGGGCGCTGCCGGCTGCGCGGTCGAGGCGTCGATCTCGTGAACGGCGACGACCTGCAGGCCGCGCCGGCCCTCGCCGAGATCGGCGATGATCGTCGCGCCAGGCTGAAGGTCCTGCTGGTCGAGCGGGCCAAGGGCCGAAACATGCAGAAAAACGTCGCCGGAGCCGTCGGCCGGCGAGGCAAAACCGAACCCCTTTTCGGGGTCGAACCATTTGACCTTGGCTTCGATATTCTCGTGGGTGACGAAAGGCTGGGCAGCGGGAGGCTTGCGACGATCGAACATGGAGCTTCAAGAATGCGGTGATCGGAAGGCAGCAATCTAGCGCAAGCCGACCCGGCCGTCATCGGGGGCGCGAGAGGAAATTATCGCACCCGAAGTTGCATCCATTCACCCGCGCGAGGCCACTCGCGCGAGGCTCTCAGCCCGGTTCGTCGCAGCGGATCATCTGCACCTTTTTCGGCATCTCCCCGACTGCCGGGACGAACTGCCCGGTTACCGGATCGAGCAGCATCAGCACGCCGGTCGCCACCGCGAAATAGGCGCCGTGCAATTGCAGGCGGCCCTTGCCTTCCAGGATCTGCACGCAAGGGAAGGTGCGCAGATTGGTAAGCGATTGCTGGATCGAAGCGAGCGAGAGCCGCTCGACATAATCCTCGAAACTCTCATTGCGACCGCGTCCGCCGGTGCGCTGCGCCGCGGGGCCGATCAGCGTGATCCATCTGCCGATGAAGTCGCCGGGCGAGAGCGGGCCTTGCGTATCGTCGGCGAAGGCGCGGATGCCGCCGCAACGGCCATGGCCGAGCACGACGATATGCTCGACCCGCAGCGCCTGCACGGCGTATTCGAGCGCGGCCGAGGTGCCGTGGAGCTGGTCGTCGGGCGAAAACGGCGGCACCAGATTGGCGACGTTGCGGGCGACGAACATCTCGCCCGGTCGTGCGTCGAAGATGATCTCGGGCGAGACGCGCGAATCGCAGCAGCCGATCAGCATGATCTTCGGCGTCTGCCCGCTATCGGCGAGCTCCTCGTAGCGGCTCTTCTCGCGGTCGAAACGGTCGTCGAGGAAGGCGCGATAACCTTCGGTCAGGCGCTCGGGGAATAGGGGCGCTGGCTTGTCCATGCCCTTCTCGAACAGGATGCGGGGGCTTTCGTCAAGCGCATGTTGCGTCGCAGCGTTGGGCAGAAACCAGTCACCCGGCTGCGAGAAATGCCTCCAGCCGCGCCAGAAGCGTTGCCGAATCACCCTCCAGCAGCACGCTCTTCAAGCGGGCCGAGGCGCCCGCGACCAGCGTCACCCGCGAGCGCGGCAGGCCCAGGAGCTTGGCCAGAAACGCGACCAGCGCCGCATTGGCCTCGCCATCGCTGGGTGCGGCGCGGACCCTGACCTTCAGGACCTCGCGCCCATCGGCCAGGGTTTCGACGCCGTCGAGCCCATCGCGCCCGCCGCGCGGCGTCAGTCTGACGGAGAGGAGGAGGCCGTCCGGCGATTCGCGCCAGGCGGGCACGCAGTCCCCGAATCTAGAAGACGGCGGGGTAGATGTAGCGGACGATGACGCTCTGGATGAAGAAGATCAGCAGCAGGAGGATGATCGGCGAGATGTCGATGCCGCCGAGACTGGGCAGGCGTTCGCGGATCGGCCGCAGAGCCGGCTCGGTGATCTTGTAGAGCGAATCCCAGACCGTCGCGACGAACTGGTTGCGTGTGTTGACGACATTGAAGGCGATCAGCCAGCTCAGCACGGCCGATGCGATCAGGAGCCATGTGTAGATGTTCAAGGCGAGCATCACCACATCGAGAACGGCACGCATCGGCATTCCTCTTGAGAATCAGTGTTGACCGGCAGCGCGATGCTTCCGCCGACTCCGCGACGACGTCATGCGCGAAGTCGTGGTGCGGGTGATTGACATCCACGCGACGCACGGCCTAGAAGGCCAGCGCCTTGGGGCTGTAGCTCAGATGGGAGAGCGCTGCAATCGCACTGCAGAGGTCAGGGGTTCGATTCCCCTCAGCTCCACCAGGCTTTTCTCGTAGATCGTTGAAAGGCCTGGTGGATATCCAAGCTGCGGCGCAGGCGGCAGGCCGCGTCTTGAGATAGCCGCCTCTTGGGCAAGCCCCTCGCCCAATGCTTTGGCTCATCCCTGTTTCATCGTTGGCGCGCGCGAATGGCGCTGTATTTCCGGCTCGTTGGTGGTGTCGTGGCGGGTAACGGCGTTCTGTGCTGGCAGGTTGCTCCCTCGTTGGGCGATCTGCATTTACGACTAGAGTTTTCGGGCAGCTAAAGATGCCGGCTTCTCTATAAGGCCTTGCTTCTGCCTTGATGTAGAGCAATATTGTCGCTTATTGTCTCAAGTCTAGGGTCGAAGAATGTCCGACGATAGCGAAGCGCTTATTGGTCTCTCGGCGATGGTCGTCGCGGCCTATGTCGCGCATAACAATGTTCCGCGCGCCGATCTGCCCGGCTTGATCGCCAGCACTCATGCCGCCCTGGCCGGTCTTGGCGAGGAGCCGGCTGCCGCTCCCGCGGGGCCGCTGGTGCCGGCCGTGCCGATCAAGAAGTCCGTGACGCCCGACGCCATCATCTGCCTGGAGGATGGCAAGGCGTTCAAGTCGATGAAGCGGCATCTCGGCGTCTCCTACGGCATGACGCCGGCCGAGTACCGCACGAAATGGGGCCTGCCGGCGGATTATCCGATGGTCGCGCCGAACTATGCCGAGGCGCGCTCCGCTTTGGCCAAGACGATGGGCCTCGGCCGCAAGGCTGCCGCCGCGCGTTCCACCCAGCCTGCCCGTCGCAGCAAGAAGGTCCCGGCCTGATCGGCGGCTTTCGCGGGAACCCGCGAGAGCCTGTTGTCGCATACGGACGCCGCGCTCTTCGCGCGGCGTTTTGTTTTGAAGATCTGCCGCTCCGGCCTGCGCACGCCCAAGAACTGGCATACCAAGAACTCCAGCGCCGATGCGCTTGCCTGTTCACGCGTGGGCACAGTAGCTCTTGGTATGCCAGTTCTTGGGCGTGCGCCTGTTTCCGAGCGCCGCGCCGTCAACCCAGCCGGGCTCTTCCGCCGTCATGATCATCCGTCAGTTGATCTATCTCGATGCGCTGGCCCGCGAGAAGCATTTCCGCCGGGCGGCCGAGGCCTGCCATGTCTCGCAGCCGACCTTGTCGGCGGCCATCGTCCAGCTCGAGGAGGAGCTCGGCGTGCTGATCGTCGAGCGCGGGCGGCGCTTCCAGGGGTTGACCAAGGAGGGCGAGGTTGTGCTCGCCCATGCAAGGCGCATCCTCGCCGAAGCCGATTTGATGAAGGAATCGATCGCGGAACTGAAGGAAGGCGTCAGCGGCCGCATCAGATTGGGCGCGATCCCGACCGCCCTGCCGATGATCGCTCATATCACCGCGCCGTTCTCCTCGCGCTATCCGGCTGTCTCCCTGACCGTGCTGTCGCTGACCTCGAACGAGATCCAGGATCGCATCGACAATTTCGAGCTCGATGTCGGCCTGACCTATCTCGACAACGAGCCGCTCGACCGGGTGATCTCGAAGCCGATCTATCAGGAATCCTATGTGCTGCTGACGCGGGAGGACGGCCCGCTCGGCGGCTATGAGAGCATCTCCTGGGCCGAGGCAGGTGAGCTCAAACTCTGCCTGCTGACCTCCGATATGCAGAACCGGCGCATCATCGACGGCATCTTCCGCTCGGTCGGGCTTGCTCCGAGGCCGGCGATCGAGACCAATTCGATCTTCAATCTATGCTCGCATGCCGGCATCCAGGGCGTTTCCAGCATCGTCTCGCTGCAATTGCTGGAGTTCTTCGGCGTGCCCCTGGGCACCAAGGCCCTGCCGCTGGTCGAGCCCGAGGCGCAGCGCACGATCGGCCTGATCGTCGCCGACCGCCAGCCCTTTGCACCACTGGCCAGGAACCTCTTGATGATGTCGCGGCCGGTGCCCGAGGCGGCTCTGCCGCGGCGACCAATTGTGCGATAGCCGAGGCCTATCGTCTTCCGCCGGTGAAACGATGGCTGCGCCGCAGAATGAGGTGATAAGCCAAGATTATCGCAAGCCGATTGAGAATGGCGCCCCTCTTTGAGGGCCGGCGGGGTGATTTATGATAGCTAAGAACTATCATTCAGTTGGAACAAACGATTTGAAATCATTCCAGTATGGACCACCATTCATCAAAAGCTATCGTCGGGTGAACCGCGTCGAATGGAGGAATGATGGCCGGATACCCCGCCTGGGACCAGGATAGCGCACGCTCGATCATTGCGGGCCTTGCGCATCTCGAAGGCGCGACGCTGCCGATCCTGCACGCGCTGCAGGAGGAGTTCGGCCATGTCGACCCGCAGGCGGTGCCGGTGATCGCCGAGGCGCTGAACCTGTCGCGCGCCGAAATCCATGGCGCGATCTCGTTCTATCACGACTTCCGGACATCGCCGCCGCCACGGCGCGTGATCAAGCTTTGCCGCGCCGAGGCCTGCCAGGCGCTGGGCTGCGAGGCGCTGGTCGCGGAGCTGGCGCGTGAGCACGGCATTGCGGTCGATGATCATGGGGCTGGGGCGGATGTCGCAGTCGAGACGGTCTATTGCCTCGGCAATTGCGCGCTTGGGCCGGCTGCGCTGGTCGATGGCGAGTTGATCGGCCGTGTCGATGCCGACCGGCTCGCCGCGCTCTGCGGCTCCCATGCGGGAGCGCGCGCATGAGCCCGGTGCCGGTCAAAATCTTCGTGCCGATCGATGCCGCCGCGCTGTCGGTCGGGGCCGAGGGCGTCGCGCAGGCGATCCTGCGCGAGGCGCAGGCGCGTGGCGTCGCGATCGAGCTCGTTCGCAACGGCTCGCGCGGCATGCTCTGGCTGGAGCCCCTGGTCGAGGTCGAGACCGCGGCGGGGCGTATCGCCTATGGCCCGGTGGCAGTGAGGGACGTCGCGGGCCTGTTCGAGGCGGGGTTCCTCTCCGACGGCGCCCATGCACTGCGATTGGGCGTCACCGAAGAACTCGACTGGATGAAGCGCCAGCAGCGCCTGACTTTTGCGCGCATCGGCGTCATCGACCCGCTCTCGCTTGCGGATTATCGCGCCCATGGCGGCCTGGCCGGACTCAAAGCTGCGCTGGCGATGACCGGAGGGGCGATCGTCGAAACGGTGAAAGCCTCGGGTTTGCGCGGGCGCGGCGGCGCGGGCTTCCCGACCGGCATCAAGTGGAAGACGGTGCACGACGCGCAAGCGGAGCAGAAATACATCGTTTGCAATGCCGATGAGGGCGACAGCGGCACCTTCGCCGACCGGATGCTGATGGAGGGCGACCCCTTCCTGCTGATCGAGGGCATGGCGATCGCTGCCGTCGCGGTCGGTGCGACCAAGGGCTTCATCTATCTGCGCTCGGAATATCCGCATGCGCATCGTACTCTGCAGCGCGCCATCCTGAAGGCGGAGAATGCCGGCATCCTGGGCGACTCCGTGCTGGACACGGGCCATGCCTTCCATCTGGAAGTGCGATTGGGGGCAGGCGCCTATATCTGCGGCGAGGAGACCTCGCTGCTCGAAAGCCTGGAGGGTAAGCGCGCGCTGGTGCGGGCCAAGCCGCCGCTGCCGGCCCTGCAAGGGCTCTTCGGCAAGCCGACCGTCGTCAACAATGTGCTCTCCTTCGCGGCCGTGCCCTGGATTCTCCAGCATGGCGCAAAGGCTTATGCCGATTACGGCATGGGCCGCTCGCGCGGCACGCTGCCGGTGCAGCTCGGCGGCAATGTCAGGCGAGGCGGGTTGATCGAGCTAGCCTTCGGCATCTCGCTGCGCGAGATCATCGAGGATATGGGCGGCGGCACATTGTCGGGCCGCCCGATCCGCGCCGTGCAGGTCGGCGGGCCGCTCGGCGCTTACCTCACGGCGGGCCAGCTCGACGTCGTCATGGATTACGAGGCGCTGGCGAGCATGAAAGCCATGCTCGGGCATGGCGGTATCGTCGTCTTCGACGATACGGTCGACATGGCCAGGCAAGCCCGCTTCGCCTTCGAATTCTGCGCCAAGGAATCCTGCGGCAAGTGCACGCCCTGCCGCATCGGCGCGGTGCGCGGCGTCGAGGTGATGGACCGCATCATCGCCGGCACCGAACGCCCGAAGAACATGGCGGTCCTGCGCGATCTCAACCGCCTGATGACCGACGCCTCGCTCTGCGCCATGGGCGGCTTGACCCCGATGCCGGTGATGAGCGCGCTGAACCATTTTTCCGAGGATTTCGACCGGCCGCTCCCTGCTTTGGCCGCCGAATGAGGAGCCTGTCATGAGCCTGATCAAGGAGATCGATTTCGGCACGCCGATCCGCGTTTCCGAAAAGCAGGTCACGCTGACGATCGACGGGCAGAGCGTCACGGTCCCGGCCGGCACCTCGGTGATGGCGGCTGCGATGAGCGCTGGAACCAAGATCCCCAAGCTCTGCGCCACCGACATGCTCGAGCCCTTCGGCTCGTGCCGGCTCTGCCTCGTCGAGATCGAGGGAAGGCGCGGCACGCCTTCCTCCTGCACCACCCCGGCCGAGGAGGGCATGGTCGTTCGCACGCAGACCGAACAGCTCTCGACGCTGCGCAAGGGTGTGATGGAGCTCTACATCTCCGACCACCCGCTCGACTGCCTGACCTGCTCGGCCAATGGCGATTGCGAATTGCAGGACATGGCGGGTGCGGTCGGCCTGCGCGAGGTCCGCTATGGCTATGAGGGCGAGAACCATGTCTTCGCCAAAACGGCGGACGGCCTCGCCAATGAGAACTGGTTGGCCAAGGACACCTCCAACCCCTATTTCACCTATGATCCGACCAAATGCATCGTCTGCAATCGCTGCGTGCGCGCCTGCGAGGAGGTGCAAGGCACTTTCGCATTGACGATCACGGGCCGCGGTTTCGATTCGCGCGTCGCCCCGGGCCCGACCGATTTCCTGGGTTCCGAATGCGTCTCCTGCGGCGCCTGCGTGCAGGCCTGCCCGACGGCGACGCTGATGGAGAACAGCGTCATCCAGATGGGCCAGCCCGAGCATTCCAAGGTCACGACCTGCGCCTATTGCGGCGTCGGCTGCTCGTTCAAGGCCGAGATGCAGGGCGACAAGGTCGTCCGCATGGTGCCCTACAAGGACGGCAAGGCCAATGAGGGCCATTCCTGCGTCAAGGGCCGCTTCGCCTGGGGTTATGCGACCCATAAGGACCGCATCACCAAGCCGATGATCCGGGAGAAGATCACCGATCCCTGGCGCGAAGTGTCATGGGAGGAGGCGATCAATCATGCCGCTTGCGAGTTCAAGCGCATCCAGTCGCGCTATGGCCGGGAATCGCTTGGCGCCATCACCTCGTCGCGCTGCACCAATGAGGAGGTCTTCCTCGTCCAGAAGCTGGTGCGCGCCGGCTTCCGCAACAACAATGTCGATACCTGCGCCCGCGTCTGCCATTCGCCGACCGGCTACGGCCTGAAGACGACGCTGGGCACCTCGGCCGGCACGCAGGATTTCAAATCGGTCGCCAGGGCCGATGTCATCCTGGTGATCGGCGCCAATCCGACCGACGGCCACCCCGTCTTCGCCTCGCGGATGAAGAAGCGCCTGCGCCAGGGCGCCAAGCTGATCGTCGCCGATCCGCGCCGGATCGACATGGTGAAATCGCCCCATATCAAGGCGGAACACCATCTCCAGCTCCTGCCCGGCACCAATGTCGCGCTGATCAACGCCATCGCCCATGTCGTCGTCACCGAGGGGCTGATCGCCGAGGATTATGTCCGCGAGCGCTGCGACCTGGCCGATTTCGAGATCTGGGCCCGCTTCATCGCGCAGGCGCATAATTCGCCCGAGGCGAGCGAGGAATTCACTGGTGTGCCGGCGGCCGATGTCCGCGCCGCGGCGCGGCTCTACGCCACCGCCGGCAACGGCGCGATCTTCTACGGGCTCGGCGTCACCGAGCACAGCCAGGGCTCGACCATGGTGATGGGCATGGCCAATCTCGCCATGGCGACCGGCAATATCGGGCGCGACGGCGTCGGCATCAATCCGCTGCGCGGCCAGAACAATGTCCAGGGCGCCTGCGACATGGGCTCCTTCCCGCACGAGTTCACCGGCTACCGCCATGTCTCGGACGATGCGACGCGCCAGATCTTCGAGATGATGTGGGGCGTGCCGCTCGACGTGGAGCCGGGCCTGCGCATCCCCAACATGCTGGACGAGGCGGTCGGCGGCACCTTCAAGGCGCTCTATGTCCAGGGCGAGGACATCGCCCAGTCCGACCCCAACACGCAGCACGTCACCGCCGGCCTGTCTTCGATGGAATGCGTCGTGGTGCAGGACCTGTTCCTGAACGAGACGGCGAAATACGCCCATGTCTTCCTGCCGGGCTCCTCCTTCCTGGAGAAGGACGGCACCTTCACCAATGCCGAGCGCCGCATCAACCGCGTCCGGCAAGTGATGGCGCCGCTCTCGGGCAAGGCCGAATGGCAGGTCACGATCGATTTCGCCCGGGCGCTCGGCTACGAGATGGCCTATGCGCATCCCAGCGAGATCATGGACGAGATCGCGCGGCTGACGCCGAGCTTCGCCGGGGTGAGCTATGACAAGCTCGACAAGCTCGGCTCCGTGCAATGGCCCTGCAATGAGAAGGCCCCGACCGGCACGCCCTTGATGCATGTCGACCGCTTCGTGCGCGGCAAGGGCAAGTTCATGATCACCGAATTCGTGCCCACCGAGGAGCGCACCGGGGCGCGCTTCCCGCTGATCCTGACGACGGGGCGCATCCTCTCGCAATATAATGTCGGCGCGCAGACGCGGCGCACCGCCAACTCCACCTGGCATGACGAGGACGTGCTGGAGATCCACCCTTTCGACGCCGAGAATCGCGGCATCAAATCAGGCGATCTCGTCGCGCTCGCCAGCCGCTCCGGCGACATCTCCTTGCGCGCCGAGGTCTCGGAGCGGATGCAGCCCGGCGTGGTCTACACGACCTTCCACCATGCCGAGACCGGCGCCAACGTGATCACCACGGATTTCTCGGACTGGGCGACCAATTGCCCGGAATACAAGGTGACGGCGGTCGAGGTCAGGCGGACGAATTATTATTCGCAATGGCAGGAGCGCAACCGCGAGGAAGACATCTCGCTGCGCCAGATCGCGGGGCGTCTGCCCGATGCCGCGGAATAGCCCGCCCGCCCAGCCGCCGGCCTCCTGCGCCGTGCCGGCCGCGCCGGTCCGCTTCGATGGCGGCCGGGGCCTGGCAGTGAGCGCCGAGGTTGCCGTCGAGGCGCCGGTCAGCATCGTCTATGGCAACCTGCCCTATGCGGTGATGATGGCGACGCCGTCCGATCTCGAGGATTTCGTCGCCGGCTTCAGCCTGACCGAAGGCATCGTCACCGGTATCGACGAGATCAGGGGCATCACGGTCCAGCCGCAGTCGGACGGCATCGTCGTCACCGTCGATCTTGAGCCCGGCCGTTTCCGCGAGCATCTGGCGCGGCGGCGCAACCTCTCGGGCCGGACCTCGTGCGGGCTCTGCGGTGTCGAGACGCTGAGCGAACTGCCGATGGCGCGGGCGGGAGCGCGGGAGCGGCAACCGATCGCGCGGAACGCCATCCATGCGGCGCTGGCGAGCCTGGAGCGCCACCAGCCCTTGAACCGGCTCACCCATGCCGTCCATGCCGCCGTGTGGTGTGACGCTTCAGGTGCGATCCTGGCGGCGCGCGAGGATGTCGGCCGGCACAACGCGCTCGACAAATTGATCGGCGCGCGTTTGCGCGCCGGCCATGAGGCCAGCAGTGGTTTCGTGCTCGTCACCAGCCGGGCCTCCTTCGAGATGGTGGAGAAGGCGGCGATCTTCGGGGCCGGCACGCTGGTCTCGATCTCGGCACCGACCTCGCTCGCGATCGAGCGGGCGAAGCGGCTTGGCTTGAATCTTGTCTGCGTCGCCCGTGACGATGGCTGCATCGTTTTCACTGGGGCGCTGGCGTCGGAACTGGAGACGCAGGCACGATGAGCGAAGCTGTGCTGTCGACGAGCGAGGCGCGGGACGCCCACAAGGCCGAGCAATGCGAGAAGCTCGCGCGCATGGCCGGGCAGATCGCCGATTTCTTCAAATCCTATCCCGACGAGCAGGCGGTGCCCGCCATCGCCGACCACATCAACCAGTTCTGGAGCCGGCGCATGCGCGAGGATTTCCTCGCCGCGTTCAAGGGCGATTCCCAGGAGCTCCAACCCCTTGTGCGGCGCGCCTTGGCGCTGATCAGGCCGGCGCGGGGCGGATAGCGGAGCAGAGCGCGCCTGAAAAAGGCGTGCACAACGCGATTTCAACGAGCCGGGAGCAACCCGGCCCGATTAGAGAATCTTGGGGAAAGGGACTGACATGAGCATCGCACAGGATATAGGGCAGGTCGCGCCTGCCTCGGGACTGCTGGACCGAGAGAGGATCATCGCGAAGGCCGGCTTCAACCGTTGGCTGGTGCCGCCGGCTGCGCTTTGCATCCATCTCTGCATCGGCATGGCCTATGGCTTCAGCGTGTTCTGGCTGCCGCTCAGCCAGGCCATCGGCGTCACCAAGCCGGTCACTTGTGCGGCCGATGTCGGGCTGATCGGCTCGCTCTTCACCACGGCCTGCGACTGGAAGGTCGCCGATCTCGGCTGGATGTACACGCTGTTCTTCGTGCTGCTCGGCTCATCGGCTGCGATCTGGGGCGGCTGGCTCGAACGCTCGGGTCCGCGCAAGGCCGCCTTCGTCTCGGCGCTGTGCTGGTGCGGCGGCCTCCTGATCTCGGCGCTCGGCGTCTACACCCACCAGCTCTGGCTGATGTGGCTGGGTTCGGGCGTCATCGGCGGCATCGGGCTGGGCCTGGGCTACATCTCGCCGGTCTCGACCCTGGTGAAATGGTTCCCCGACCGGCGCGGCATGGCGACCGGCATGGCGATCATGGGGTTCGGTGGCGGCGCGATGATCGGCTCGCCCTTGGCCGACATCCTGATGAACGCTTTCAAGACCTCGACCTCGGTCGGCGTCTGGCAGACCTTCGTGGTGATGGCGGCGATCTACTTCGTCTTCATGATGGCTGGCGCCTTCGGCTACCGCATCCCGCCTTCGGGCTGGCGCCCGGACGGCTGGACCCCGCCTGCGACCCAGAACGCGATGATCACGTCCGGCCATGTCCATCTCAAGGACGCGCATAAGACGCCGCAGTTCTGGCTGATCTGGGCCGTGCTCTGCCTCAACGTCTCGGCCGGCATCGGCGTGCTCGGCATGGCCTCACCGATGCTGCAGGAGATCTTCGCCGGCTCGCTGATCGGCAAGCCCGAGATCGGGTTCGCGGCGCTCGACGCCGAGCAGAAGAAGCAGATCGCCACCATCGCTGCGGCCTTCGTCGGCCTGCTCTCGCTGTTCAACATCGCCGGGCGCTTCTTCTGGGCCTCGCTCTCGGACAAGCTTGGCCGCAAGCTGACCTATGCGACCTTCTTCGGCCTGGGCATCGTGCTCTACGGGCTCTCGCCCTGGGCCGCCCATGCCGGGTCGCTGGCGCTGTTCGTCGCCTTCTTCTGCATCATCCTGTCGATGTATGGCGGGGGCTTCGCCACCGTGCCGGCCTATCTCGCCGACATGTTCGGCACCCAGTTCGTCGGCGCTATCCATGGCCGGCTGCTGACGGCGTGGTCGACGGCGGGCATCATCGGCCCGGTCGTGGTCAACTATATCCGCGAGGCTCAGATCAATGCCGGCGTGCCGCGCGCCCAGGTCTATGACCGGACGATGTATATCCTCGCCGGCATGCTGGTGGCGGGTTTCATCGCCAATCTGCTGGTTCGGCCGGTGGTGCAGAAATGGTTCATGAGGGATGCGGAAGTCGCAGCCCTCCAGGCCAGGACGGCCAGCGCCGCGGCGAGCGGCCCGCATGGCTCCTTCGGCATCGGCAAGGGTGGCTTCGACGGTACGGCGCTGCTCGCCTGGGCCGTTGTCGGCATTCCGCTGGCCTGGGGCGTCTGGATCACCCTGTCCAAATCGCTGGCGCTGTTCCGCTGAGAGAGCCGCAGCAGTGAGGATACCGAGGCCCGCATCATCCGATGCGGGCCTTTTTCTTGGGTGCTTTCCTGGCCGCCCGGGCGTGTCCGCGATTTCGCGGGTTGACAGAAGAGTAATGTTATAATGTAACAGAATTCTTCTGCAGCTACCCGAGCCCATCATGCTTCCAGCCTCGCTCCTGACCGACCGCCGCCTGCCGGTGACCGTGCTCTCCGGCTTCCTCGGGGCCGGCAAGACCACCTTGCTCAACCACATCCTCAATAATCGCGAGGGCAAGCGCGTCGCGGTCATCGTCAACGACATGAGCGAGGTCAATATCGACGCGGATCTCGTGCGCGAGGGCGGAGCGGACCTGTCCAAAACCGACGAAAAGCTGGTCGAGATGAGCAATGGTTGCATCTGCTGCACCTTGCGCGACGATCTCCTGAGCGAGGTGCGCCGGCTCGCGGCCGAGAATCGTTTCGACTACCTGCTGATCGAAGGCACCGGCATCGCCGAACCGTTGCCGATCGCGGCGACCTTCTCCTTCCGCGACGAGGACGACCGCTCGCTCGACGATGTCGCACGGCTCGACACGATGGTGACGGTGGTCGACGCCATCAACCTGCTCGCCGATTACGACAGCCGCGATTTCCTCGGTGATCGCGGCGAGACCGCCGGCGCGGGCGATGCGCGCACGCTGGTCGATCTTCTGGTCGAGCAGATCGAATTCGCCGATGTCGTGGTGATCAACAAGGCCGGCGAGGTCTCGGCCGGGGAGCGCGACAAGGTGCGCCGCGTCGTGCGCGGGCTCAATGCCGATGCCCGGATCGTCGAGGCCGATTTCGGCCGGGTCGTGCTCGACCAGGTGCTGAACACGCGGCTGTTCAACGAGGAGAAGGCGGAAACGCATCCGCTCTGGCACAAGGAGCTGTTCGGTTTCCGCGACCATGTGCCGGAAACCGAGGAATACGGCATACGCTCCTTCGTCTACCAGGCGCGGCGGCCGTTCCATCCGCGCCAGCTGCACGAACTGATGAACCGCCGCTTTCCCGGCGTGATCCGCGCCAAGGGGCATTTCTGGCTGGCGACGCGGCCGCATTGGGTCGGCGAATACTCGCTCGCCGGGCGGATCACGCGGACCGAAGGGCTGGGCAGCTGGTGGGCGGCGGTGCCGAAAGAGCTCTGGCCGCGCTCGGAGGAGTTCGCCTCGCTGATGCGCCGCCACTGGTCGCAGATCTGGGGCGACCGCCGGCAGGAGCTGGTCTTCATCGGCGGGCCGGAGATGGATGAGGCCGCGATCCGTGCGGCGCTCGATGCCTGCCTGACCGGAAGTTCCACGACAGGCCTCTCGAAAGCCCTGCTCGCGCTCGACGACCCGTTCCCCGCCTGGGACCGGCAGGCGGCTTGAGCTGTCTCCCGCCGCCTTCGGGCGGCCGCATAGCCCCTTTTCACAGCGGATCTTGTCATGATCATCGACCTTGCCGTGGCGCGGCGCGCCGGCATCCTCAGTGCCGGCGTCGCGCTTGGCGCCATCATTGCGACCGGCGCCTTGGCGCAAACGGCCATCGAACTGCCCGAGATCACCGTGACGGCGCCAAGCCCGATCCAGCCGCGCAATCTGTCTGATGCCGAGCCCGCGCCGAGTGGCGACGCGGTTGCGGTCAATCGCAGCTTCTCCACGGTCACCTTCCTCACTGCCGGCGAACTCCTGCGCAATGGCGGCCGCACGCTCGGCGACCAGCTCGCCAATCAGCCGGGCATCACCAATTCCGGCTTCGCGCCGGGGGCTGCCGACCGCCCGATCATTCGCGGCCTCGACAATTTCCGCGTCCGCATCCAGGAAAACGGCATCGGCTCGCAGGATGTCTCCGATCTCGGCGAGGATCACGGCGTGCCGATCGATCCGCTGGCGGCGCAGCGCGTCGAGGTCATTCGCGGGCCGGGCACCTTGCGCTACGGCTCGCAGGCGATCGGCGGCGTCGTCAGCGTCGACAACAACCGCATCCCGTCATTCCTGATCGCGCCGGGCTTCCATGCCGAGACGCGCTCCTCGGTCTCCTCGGTCGATCGCGGCATCGAGAATTCGGCGCTGATCGATGCGCGCTCGGGCCAGTTCGTCGTCCATGGCGACATCTATCACCGCAATGCCGAGGATTATCACATCCCCGGCGGCACCCAGTTCAACAGCTATGTCCGCTCCGACGGCCAGGCGATCGGCGGTTCCTATTTTCTGCCCGATAATCGCGGCTTCATCGGCGTCTCGCTGTCGCATTTCACCAGCCTCTACGGCATCCCCGGCGCCGATGCGCGGGCAACGCGCACCCGCATCGACCTCGAACAGACAAAACTCGCGAGCAAGGGTGAGTTCCAGATCGATGGCGGCTTCATCGACACCTTGCGCTTCTGGGTCGGCGGCTCCGTCTACAGGCATCAGGAGCAGGGGCTGAACGAGGGCGGCGGTTTCGAGACCGCCGCTACGTTCAAGAATCGCGAGATCGAGGGGCGCGTCGAGGCGCAGCTCAAGCCGCTCGAAACCGGTATCGGCCGCCTGACCTCCGCCTTCGGCCTGCAACTCGGCCGCCAGGAGATCGGAACCTCCGGGGAAGCCGATGGTTTGCTGCCGCCGGCCGACACCAACAGCGCTGGCTTCTACAATTTCAACGAATTGCAGCTGCTACCCGGCACGAAGCTGCAGGCCGCCGGCCGTGTCGACTATGTCGACGTCAAGGGCACCGCGACGCGTTTTCCAGCCGGCTATCTGCCGAGCTTCACGGCTGTGGAGAGCATCGACCCAGAGACTGGCGCAGCGACGCAAGTTGCGACGGCGGACGATCCGACCTCGCAGGCCAAGCGGCGCCGCTTCATGCCGATGAGTGCGAGCCTTGGCCTGTTGCAGGATCTGCCTTTCGGCTTCACCGGCAGCCTGACCGGGTCCTATACCGAGCGCGCGCCCAAGGCTTCCGAACTGTTCTCGCGCGGCGCGCATGATGCGCCCGGCACCTTCGAGATCGGCGATCCCAATCTCAAGAAGGAGACCGCCAAGACGGTCGAGCTGGGCCTGCGCCGCACGGCAGGTCCCTGGCGCTTCGACGCCTCGCTCTATGCGACGCGCTATGAGGGCTTCATCTATCGCCGCGTCACCGGCGTATACTGCGACGATGATTTCGCCAGTTGCGGCACCGGCAACGCATTGACGCAGGTGGTCTACACCCAGCGCAACGCCACCTTCCTCGGCGGCGAATTCAAGACGCAATACGACCTCTTCGAGATCGGCCCGAACGTCTTCGGGGTCGAGGGGCAATACGACATTGTCCGGGCGAAGTTCTCCGGCGACGAGAATGTGCCGCGCATTCCTCCTCAACGCCTCGGCGGCGGATTGTTCTGGCGCGGCGGCGATGCCTGGTTCGCCAGGGTCAACCTGATCCACGCCTTCTCGCAGCGGCGTATCGCGCCCGAGGAGACGCCGACCAGCGGCTACAACCTGCTCAACGCCGAGCTCAGCTACAAGGTCAAGCTCAAGGACGGGCCGCTCGGGCCGATCGAACTCACTGCCGGCGTCAACGGCACCAATCTGCTCAACGAGACGATCCGCAACGCGGTGTCCTTCCGCAAGGACGATGTCGTGGCGCCCGGGCGCGGCGTGCGCGCCTTCCTGAGCGCGAAGTTCTGAAAGCGTGGCGATCGGGCGTGAAGCCGGGTCTCGCGGCCGGTCGATCCCGCCTTGTGCAACGCAAGGCGCTGTGCTTCCTTGGCGGGGTCGGTTCTCGAAAGAGATCAAAAGGGAATCCGGTGAGCGCGCGCAAGTGCGCGATTCCGGAGCTGCCCCCGCAACTGTCAGCGGCGAGCGACGTTCGATCATGCCACTGGGCTTGCCCGGGAAGGCCGAACGAAGCTTGGACCCGCGAGCCAGGAGACCTGCCGACGTCGTGAAGCCATGCAACCGGGCGGGGTGCCCCGGAAGGAGCTCTGATGACGGTCGCTCACTTGCGCGTTCTGGTCGCGCAACCGGGTTCGAACGGCGCCGAAGCACCGGCCGCGTCCCATCCATGGGAAGCCGGTGACGGATGTCGAATGCTGCCCCCCTAGACATCGAGGCGATCGCCTCCGGAGGAACGAATTTCGGCCTGAAGGACGAAATCCGCGCCTATTGGAGCAAACGCGCCGAGACCTTCGATCTCTCCTATGGCCACAGGATCCGCTCTGATGCCGAGCTGGAGGCCTGGGCACGATTGATCGCGAGCCATGCCCCGGTCGCCGCCGGGGCCAGGGCGCTGGAGCTTGCCTCAGGCACCGGCGAGATCACGCGCGTGCTGCTTTCGCTCGGCTGCAGCGTCGATGCGGTCGATCTCTGCGAACCGATGATCGCCCGGGCGCGGGCGAAGCATGCGGATGCGGCCGTGCGCTTCCACCTCGGCGATGCCGAGAACACGATGATGGCGGATGAGGCCTATGACCTCGTCATCTGCCGGCATCTGGTCTGGACGCTGATCGATCCCGCGCTCGCACTCGCCGATTGGCTGCGCGTTCTCAAGCCCGGTGGGACGCTCGTCGTGATCGATGGCGACTGGGTCACGCTCTCGCGCAGATCCGTGCTGCTGAAGCGGTTCTCGGGATTGATCGACAGATTTACCGGGGTCGCCTCGACCTGGGATCAGGCGACGCATCAACGCATCCTGAACGGTGTGCATTTCCGCGATGGCCTGCGGGCGCCGGCGCTCGAGGCGATGTTGCGCGAGGTGGGCTTCGAGCCCCTGCGTGTCGGCCCGCTCAGCGGCATCGCGCACCGGCAATTCGCGACGGCCTCCTGGAGCGAGCGACTGCGTCTGCTCGCGGCCCAGGGCCAGTCCTTCATCCTGTCCGCCCGCAAGCCGGGCTGAACCGCCTTAACCGGAGATCTGATCATGACATCGTGGGCCCTGACCCGCCGCCGCCTGCTTGCTGGCGCATTCATTCTGCCGCTCGCGGCCGTGCCAGCCATGGCCCAGCAGGGCGAGCGTGTCCTGCGCGTGGTAGCGCCCTGGGAGTACACCTCGAACGATCCGGCCGATATCGGCTATATCCTGACCCGCCTCGGGGTCGCGGAGACGCTGGTGCAGGTCGAGCCGGAAGGCCAGCTCGTCGGCGGCATCGCCGAAAGCTGGTCGGTCTCCGAGGACAAGCTGAGCTGGCGCTTCAAGCTGCGCGCGGGGCTGAGCTTCCATGACGGAAGCCCGGTGACGGCCCAGGCCGTGGCGGCGAGCCTGCAGCAGTCCTTCATCGGGGAGAGCCTCTCGGCCGTGCCGCTCGACAGCGTGTCGCTCGATGGCGCCGATGTGGTGATCCGCACCAAGACGCCCTTCAGCGTGCTGCCGGCTTTCCTGTGCGATTACGCTTCGATCGTGCTCGCGCCCTCCGCTTACGGCACTGAGGGCAAGGTCATCAAGATCGTCGCGACCGGGCCCTATAAGCTCGCCTTGATCGACGGCAAGACGACGCTGGAGCTCGACCGCTTCGAAGGCTATGCGCGGACCAAGCCCGCCATCGCCAAGCTGCGCTACACGGCGGTGGTCAATGGCGACACCCGCGCCAATATCGCGATCGCCGGGGACGCCGACCTCGTCTATACGCTGAGCCCCACCGCGACGCCGCGGATCAATGCCGCCGGCCAGATGAAGGTCGAGAGCCTGACCATTCCGCGGGTCCGCGCGCTGTTTTTCGACAGCGGGTTGCCGCAATTTTCCGATCTTCGCGTCCGCCGCGCCATCGCCATGACTGTGGATCGCGACGGCATCGCCAAGGCGATCCTGCGCCATCCGGATTCGAGCGCCTCGCAGCTGCTGCCGCCAATCATGACGGGCTGGCATCGCCAGGGTCTGCCCGCCATCGCCCATGATCCCGCGGCGGCGCGCAAGCTGCTCGACAAAGCCGGCTGGATCGCGGGAGGCGACGGCATCCGCGTCAAGGACGGCGTCCGCCTCGCGGCCAAGCTCCTGACGCTGGTCAACCGGCCGGAGCTGCCGGTCATGGCTTCAGCCATTCAGGCGCAATTGCGTGGGATCGGCATGGATGTCGCGATCGAGGTCGGCCCCGGCAACAGCGTTCCCGCCGCGATCAAGGACGGGACCATGCAGTTCACGCTGGTCTCGCGCACCTATGTCAATGTGCCGGAGCCGATCGCGACGATCATTCCCGATTTCGCGCGCGAGCGCTCGGTCTGGGGTACGGTGCGCTGGGATGGCCGGGATCAGGTCAAGGCCCTGGCGGACGCCTATCTCGCGAGCTTCGACGACGCCCGCAAGGACGCGCTGCGCGGGCAGATCATCGCCCTGTTGCACGACCAGATGCCCGTCGTCCCGGTCTCCTGGACCGAACATGGTGTCGCGGTTTCCGGGCGGATCAAGAATGTCGCGATCGACCCCTATGAGATGCGCTACCTCATCGAACGGATGACCTGGAAGTGAGGCCGGCGCTCACGCTGCTCGGGACACGCGCGACGCAGGCCGCGCTGACGGCCTGGCTGCTGGCGACTTTGTGCTTCGCCTTCATCCATGCCTTGCCCGGCGACATGGCGCTTCGCGTCGCCGCGGCCCGTGTCGGCGATGAGCGGGTGACGATCGAGACGACCGAACGCATCCGCCGCGAGGAAGGTCTCGACCGGCCATTGGCCGTGCAATACGTCGCCTGGCTCGGCCGCATCGCGACCGGCGATCTCGGCCAGTCGCTGGTCTCGCGTCAGCCGGTGCGGCAGGAGATCGCCTATCACGGCCGTTTCACCCTCGGCCTGGGCGCGCTCGGCTGGCTGGTTTCCTATCTCATCGCCCTGCCGCTCGGCATCGCCTGCGGTTTTGCGCCGGGCGGCTGGCTCGACCGTGTGACGACGGGTATCGCGGTCGCGCTTGCCTCGCTGCCGAGCTTCCTCGTCGGCATCGGCCTGATCTCGGTCTTCGCGCTCAGCCTGCGCTTGCTGCCGCCGGCCGGCTACCGGACGGGCGCGCATATGGTCCTGCCGGCATTGACGCTGGCGCTGGGCCTGGCGGCTTTCTCGGTCAGGATCATCCGCAACGCGGTGGTCGAGGTGCGCGGCGCCTTCTACATGACCTTCGCGCGGATCAGAGGGCGCTCGGCCGCATCGGCCTTCCGCCATCACGGCGTGCGCAATGCGGCGATCCCGGTCGCGACTTTTGCGGCCCTGCAATTCGCCTACATGGTCGATGGTTTCGTCGTGGTCGAGATGCTGTTCAATTATCCGGGGCTGGGCGAATTGCTGGTCAAGGCGCTGCTGGCCCGCGACGTGCCGGTGGTGATGGGCGCGGGGCTGGTGATCGGGCTGGTCTATGCGGGCGTCAACCTCCTGGCCGATCTCGCCTGCCTCGCGCTGGATCCGCGCCAAGCCGCGAGGGCCGCGGCATGAGCAGCCAGGCGTTTTCCGAACTCACCAAGCCTCGTCCTGATGAGCCACGCAGCTCCGTCTCGAACGATGATCCAGAGCGTGCCGGCTCATCCTTCGAGAGGCACTCGTTCCGAACGCTCCTCACGATGAAGGCTGTGGGCGGATACGGACCAAAGGCCGGTCTCGCTTTGCCGCTTGTCCTGCTGGCTGCCGTAGTTGGGCTCGTTATGTTTGGACCATTGCTGTCGCCGCATGACCCCACAGCGCAGGATCTGCTGCATGCGCTCGAAGGACCCTCGCTCGCGCATCCGCTCGGAACGGACCATGTCGGGCGCGACGTGTTCGCGCGGCTGGCGCATGGGGCGGGCCGCTCGCTGGGGATCGCGCTCGCCTGCGTCGGCGCTGCCACGGGGATTGGTCTCGGGCTCGGCCTGACCGCCGCCTATGCAGGGCGCTGGAGCGACATGGCGATCATGCGCCTCGCCGATCTGATGCTGGCTTTTCCCGGCAGCCTGCTGGCGCTGCTGATCTCCGGTTTTCTCGGCGGCGGTGTGCTGCCGATGTTGATCGGCATCAAATTGACGCTGTGGCCGCAATTCGCCCGGATGGCGCGCGCCATCGCGCAAAGCGAGCTCAAGGAGCCCCATGTCGAGGCCGCGCGGCTGGCGGGCTTTCCGGCGCGCACCCTATTGATCCGCCACGTCCTGCCCGCCGTGCTGCGCCAGACCACGACGCTGGCGACGCTGGGGCTGGGGGCCGCGATCATGTCGATCTCGGCGCTCGGCTTCCTGGGGCTGGGTCTGCAGCCGCCGACGCCGGAATGGGGCGCGATGATCAGCGAACTCCTGCCGTACATCTCCGAAGCGCCGGTGCAGATGGCGGCGCCTTGCCTGGCGATCTTCATCTCCGTGCTCGGCGCGACCCTGCTTGGGCAGGCGTTGTCGGAGCCCGATTCCGGTAAGGAGATCGAACGATGAGCCCGCCCGCCCTCGTCATCCGCGGTCTCGCCATTCGCGACGGCCATGGCGCATTGGTTGTTGCCGAGGTCGATCTCGAGGTCGAGGCCGGCGGGACGCTGGTCCTGATCGGCGAGACCGGCAGCGGCAAGAGCCTGATCGCCCAGGCGGTGATGGGGCTCTTGCCGCAGGGCTTTACGGCGAGCGGGACGATCGCGATCAACGGCCATGCGGCGGTCGATGCCGGGCAAGCCGGGCTCCTGCGGCTGTTCTGGGCGCGCGAGACCATGCTGCTGCCACAGGAGCCGCGAGCGGCGCTCGATCCGACGATGCGCATCGGCCGCCAGCTCTTCGAGAGGACGGGGCGGGGCGATGCGGTGGCGGCGCTGCAGGCGGTCGGGCTCGCGCCCGAGGTTGCGCAGGTCTATCCGCTGATGCTGTCGGGCGGCATGGCGCAGCGCGTGCTCGTCGCTTCCGTGCTGGTCGGGCGCGCGCCGCTGCTGATTGCCGACGAGCCGACCAAGGGGCTGGATTCCGAAAGGCTCGACCAGACGCGCGACCTCCTGCTGTCGCTTCGCCAGGCCGGGCGGGCGCTCCTGGTGATCACGCATGACATCGGGCTGGCGCGCGCGCTCGGCGGACGGCTTGCGGTGTTGCGCGAGGGCCGCATCGTCGAGCAGGGCGAGAGCGTGGCCGTCTTTGCAGCGCCGCGCCAACCCTATACCCGCGCCTGGATCGAGGCCGATCCCTCGCGCTGGCGGCCGAGCCTGCGCTGCTGCGCGGTCGATTCTCCGGTGCTTGCCGGCCATGGTCTGCGCTTCGGCTTCCGGGGCGGGCCTGCGCTGTTCGAGGGGCTCGACATCCATGTCCCGCGCGGTGGCGTGCTCGCACTCACCGGCCCCAGCGGCTGCGGCAAGACCACGCTCGGCAATATCCTGCTCGGGCTGCAGGCGCCCGATGCCGGCCAGGTGAGTTGGGCCGGCGCCGATCCTTATCGCGATCGCGCGGCACTGAAGCGCCTGCGTCGCCGCTACCAGAAGCTGCATCAGGACCCCGCCAGCGTCTTCCTGCCTGGCCGCAGCATCGGCCTGCAACTTGCCGACCTCACGGAGGTCGCGCCCGAGCTCGATCTCGCCCGCGATCTGCCGCCCCTGCTCGAGCGGCTGCGGCTTGATCCGCGATTGCTGCGGCGCCGGCCAGGAGACGTCTCGGGCGGCGAGGCGCAAAGACTGGCGCTGGCGCGCATCCTGCTGATGAAGCCGGAGCTGATCGTGGCGGATGAGCCGACTTCGCGGCTCGATCCGCTGGTCCAGCGCGAGACGATCGCGCTGCTGCGGGAGGTCGTCGCGGGCGAGGGGGTCGGGCTCGTGCTGATCGGGCATGACCGGGCCCTGCTGGCAGCGACGGCCGACGACGTGATCACGATCGGGCGTTGAATTCAGCGGTGTGCCTCTTGCATTGTGCGCTGCAACATACGATCTAACGCCCGAGTTAGGGAAGACACGCCTCCTGGTCGGTAGCGCAGCGATTTCGCGCTGTTACAGGAGATGACATTGGCAAGTTCCAAACAAGCCGGCGCTGTGACCGGCCATGGTGAAATCCGTCGGCTTTGGCCCACGGAACGCGACCTCTTCACCGCCCATCTGCTCCGGCTCGACGCGGTGACGCGGCGCGAGCGCTTCGGCACGGCCGTGAACGACGATTTCCTCGTCAACTACGCCGCGACGACCTTCGGCGTCGGCGGGCTGGTCTATGCCTATATCGAACAGGGCGAGGTTCGCGGTGCGGCCGAATTGCGCGGGCTGGAGGACATCGTCACCCAGACCGGCGAGGCCGCCTTCAGCGTCGAGAAGGCCTGGCGCCGGCGCGGGCTCGGCGAGCAATTGTTCAGCCGCCTGATCACGGCCGGGCGCAATCGCGGCATCCGCACGCTCTATATGACCTGCCTCCCGGAGAATGCGGCGATGCGCCGCCTCGCACGCAAGTTCGAGGCCGATCTCGTCGGCGGCTACAACGATGTCGAGGGCTCGATCGCGACCGGCGGACCGACGCCCTTCACCATCCTCGACGAGGCCTTCGACAACGCCAAGGGCTTTGCCACGCTGGCGCTGTCGCTGCAGCGCAAATTCTGGCGGCCGGCGTTTTTCGGGCGGGTCTCCTCGCATCCATGAGAGCTAGACCCGGCTTGGGCCGCCGCTAATTCCCGTTCAATCTGCGGCGCATGACCTCGTCATAGAGATAGCCAAGCCGGTCGATGCGCCAAAGCTGAGCAAGCGCGATCAGCGTCGCTCCGAATACGGTCGGCCAGATCAGAAGCGCGACCAGCCCCCAAACGAGCAGGGCGATGCCCGCCAGACCCGGAATCATCAACCAGCGGAAAGCCGTGCGATAGCCGGGTGGCAGGTTTCCCTTGCTCTCCAGCCACAGCTTCTCGCCATAGATGCCTTTTGCCGCCCAGCTTTGTGGAACATTGACCGGTCGGAAGACATGTGGGTTCAGCAGCAACCAGACGATCACCACCGCCAAAGCACCAAATGCCCACCAGCCGATCCAGACGCGGCTCCAGATCGCCAGGACCAGCGCGGGAATGGCGGCAAAGCGCGTATAGACGCTCCAGGGATTAGCGTGCCGACGCCAGGCTTCGTCGGTCATTCGGAAAAGCCTGGCGATCCGATCGAGCAGCGTCCTCGCTGTTGGATTGGGTTGAGAATGGTGGGCGGGCATCCGTCTCAGCGGTTGAGCGAGAGCGCGGCGCCCGATTTCGTCACCGCGCCGTTCATCGCGCCGCCATCGCTGGCGCGCAGGCGCGCAACCACCGAGCCGCCCTGCTGATAGAGATAGACCTCGCCGTCGCGATAGTCCCAGGCGGTGACTTTCTGCAGGTCGCGATTGGCGCAGCCGGCTGCGTTGGCGCGGTAGAGGTCGAGCGCGGGCGCGCTCGAGAGCTGGACCTTGCAGGAGCCGCCGGTGGCTTCGCGCGCTGTCCAGTTGCCGACCACGCCATCGCGTGACGACACTGCGCCGCGCGCCGGGCCGGCTCCGCCGCCCAGGGTGGCGACCTGGCCGCCACCACCGCGCAAGGTCGGCACTTCGCCGGGCTGGGCCGAGGGCGGGGCCGCGTTTACAGGGGCGCCGGCATTGGGGTTGTAGTAGGGGTCCTGCGGCGGCGGCAAGGCGCCGGGCGAGGCCGGCGCGGAGGCGGTCGGATAACCGCCCGGCGGGGGCAACGGCTCCGAGGTCACGGGCGCGGAGCTGATCGGCGGCGCCGATTGCAGCGGCGGCGGGTCATAGGTCGGCATGCCTGATCGGCCAGGCCCGTCGAAGCTGAAACGCTGCGAGCCCGCGCAGGCGGTCAAGGCGAGCAGAGGCACGAGGCCGGCGGCCCTGAGGAGCATGGCCGCGCCTGCGGTGCGAGGCCTGCCTGCGGTCTTGGTCGTCATGCGGCGTTCCGTCCGATCATCATTCTGCACGTCTTGTCTCCGATCATGGCCACGCCGGCTGAACATGGCATGAGCAGGACATCGTTAGGGCCCTTCTACAGCAACTGAGCGAATATCGTATTCGGTCTCTTGCTGTAAATTTTTGATCATGCATCGGCTTGCCCCGAAAACCGGTTTGACTTTTCGGGCCGATGATCCAGAGCAGGCCCGGCTGCTTGCGAACCCGCGTCGCGCGCTCTGGTTCCAAGCGTATTCGCGAGGCATAGTCTTGCCGCCTGCCCGGAGACCTTTGCCATGAAGCCGCTCGCGCCGTCCACGATCGCCAAACCCTTCGCCCGCTACAGCCATGGCGTCGAAGTGCCGGCCGGCCAGCGGCTCGTCTTCTGCTCGGGTCAGCTCGGCGTCGCCCCGGACGGGACGGTTCCGGAGGATGTCCGCGCCCAGGCCGATCTCTGCTTTTCCAATATCGCGGCAATCCTCGGTGAGGCCGGCATGACGCTGGCCGATATCGTCCGCATCAACGCCTATGTCACCGACCGCGCCCATATGAAGGGCTATATGGAAGCCCGCGACGCCCATGTCGGTTCGCCGCCGCCGGCCTCGACGCTGATGATCGTCTCGGGTTTCACGCTGCCGGCGTTCAAGGTCGAGATCGAGGTCGTGGCAGCGGCTTCGGACGGGTGAGAGCGGCCGCGCGGATTGGAGCCGAGTGGTTTCAAGTCGATGCGCGTCAGGGTCGGGCTTGACCCGACCATATCGAGAAGACCGCGCTCCCGATTCCGAGATGCTCGGGTCACGCCCGAGCATGACGTTTTTTGCTCAGCTTTCCGCCCGCCAGGGATAGCTCCAGGTCTCCGTCAGGGTCTTCTCGCCGCTCTTCAGGAAGGCGCGCATCTCCGCGATCTGGCCGGGTTCGACGACGATGTCGATGAAGGCGCGGAAGCCTTGCGTCTTGGGATTGGGTACGATGAAGGCGCGGTCGATGCGGCCATAGGCGATCGATGGCACGATCTCGACCTTGTCGGGCTGGCGCAGATGGTATTCGAGGTCGCCGCCGGCGAAATCAACGATGAAGCGGCGGGCGCCTTCCGTGACCGGCTCGCCAGAGCCGAGCGCCTTGGGCTTGGCCTGATAGGTGTTGATGATGCGCCCACCGGGATGCAGATCGGCCGAGTCGAGCATCGCGGTGAGCTTGTAGCCGAAGGAGAATTCGCGGCCGGGTTCGAGCGGCGCCTTCGGAGCCCAGAGCGCGACGACATTGTCGTTGGTCTCGTCGGTCGTCGGCAGTTCGACCAGTTCGACGACGCCCTCGCCCCAATCACCCAGCGGCTCGATCCAGTAGGACGGCCGCAACTCATAGCTCAGGTCGAGATCCTGATAGTGCTCGAAGACGCGGTCGCGCTGCATCAGGCCGAAGCCGCGCACATTGCGCTCGACGAAGGAGGAGACCGCCTGCTGGCGCGGGTTGCGCAGCGGGCGCCAGATCCATTCGCCGGTGCCGGAATGGATCATCAGCCCGTCGGAATCATGCAGCTCGGTGCGGAAATCGTCATGGAAGCGGCGATCGTTCTCGCCGGTGAAGAACATCGAGGTCAGCGGTGCGAGGCCGAGCTTCTCGATGGGCTTGCGCGGGAACAGGGTGACGGCGATGTCGACCACGCTGTCGACGTCGGGGTAGATATGGAAGCGATAGGCGCCGGTGACGGAGGCCGAATCGAGCAGGGCGTAGACCGTGACGCGGTCGGCATTGGCGGCGGGCGCCTCGACCCAGAACTCCCGGAACATCGGGAACTCCTCGCCGCCGGGCACGCCCGCGCCGATGGTCAGTCCGCGCGCGGAGAGGCCATAGCGCTGCTCGCGGCCCAGCACACGGAAATAGCTCGCGCCGATGAAGGAGATCAATTCGTCCAGCACGCGCGGGTCGTTGAGCGGGTAGTGCAGCCGGAAGCCGGCGAAGCCGAGATTGACCGGCAGCGGCTTCTCGAATTTGACCTTGCCGTAGTCGAACAGGCTGGCGGAGTAGGGCACCGGCGTCGGCACGCCGTCGCGCACCACATTGACCACGACCGGCCGGGTGAACAGGAAACCGGGATGGAACATCTGCATCCGGAACGGCGAGCCGTTCTGCGCCAGCAGTGCCCGGTCGGGCCGGAAGCGGATGTCGCGCCATGAATCGAAGTCGAGCCTCGAGAGCGGCTCCGGCAGCGTCGGGCCGGGTTCATAGGGCACGCCGGAGATCTCGCGGGCGCGGCGCACCACCTCATCGAAGCCGAAGCGCGGCTGCGGCGGCGCAGGCGCCGGCTGCTGCGGCTCGGGCTGCTGGGCCAGCAAGGCGGAAGGCGCCGCTGAGAGGCTCAAAACGGCGGCGAGGCCTGCCAGGATCTGGCGGCGGTCGGTCTGGATCATGTGACGCGGAAACCCTATCGCGATTGCCCGTGAAGGCGTGTCGAGACAGTGACTTAGGCGATGAATTGGGGCCGGTCTAGGGCACAGGCGCGGCAGCCTGCGGCGCCCCCGCGCCGTTGACAATCTCGCAAGCGGATTTCTACTCTTTCGTCCTGGCCGGATGCAGCCAGCCGCTCGCGCCCGCAAGGGTATGGTGAATGCATCCAGATCCCGTTCCTGATCCCGCTCGATCCGGTGGACGTCATCAGCAAGGCGAGCCCTGATCGCTGCGTCCGCCGACGAGAAGGATCACTAGGATGCGTAGCTTTCGCGATGCGAAGCTGATGGCCAGGACTCTGCGCGAGACCTTATCTCTGCGTGAGACCCGGGCCGCACGACACGTCCCGCTTTCCCATTCCGAGTCGCTCGAGATCGTCGCCCGCCAGTTCGGCTATGACGACTGGAACGTGCTCGCCGCCAAGATCGGCGACAAGATCGGCGATGCCGGTGCGGCGCCGGCTGGCGAGGGCGCCGCTGCTGACGGCGTCAGCCTGCAGATGGGCATTCCGATCCTGCGGATCTTCGATGTTGGGAAGGCCAGGGAGTTCTATCTGGATTTTCTCGGCTTCAGCCTGGATTGGGACCATCGCTATGGCGAGAATTTCCCGATCTACATGCAGCTCTCGCGCTCCGGTCTGAAGCTGCACCTCTCCGAACATCACGGCGATGCCAGCCCGGGCTCGACCGTGTTCGTCTGGATGCAGGGCGTCGATGCTTATCGCGCCGAGCTGATCGGCAGGGACTACGCCTACTCCAAGCCCGGAATCCAGGAGGAGGGGCCGGGCGGGCGCATGCTCGAAGTGCCGGACCCGTTCGGAAACCGCATCCGTTTCTGCGAGAAGCGGGCCTGAGTTCTTCGCGGGAAAGACGAACGCGGCCCGCGGACCGCGTTCGTCAAAAAATCCGCGGCGAGGGTCAAAAAAAACTTGTAGTCGGGGTCCGCAATCCGTATATCGCGTTCACCCAATTCGCACGTGCCTGTGGCCGCGTGTCAGTCGGTGGGCATCCGGACAAGAGGCCGGACAGCCGCCAGGTGTTGGAGACGGATGGAGGGGGATGGATATCCCCTCAAATCACGCTCCCGGTTCCTCCCAAGGGAACTGTCACCGAACAGCGACTGGCAGCCGGAGGCGAAACCGGCGAACCCCGAATCTCCACGGGGGACGCAGCTTAAAGCAACGACGGAACGGGCTTTTTTTGGTCTCGCTGGTCCTCCAAAGACCAGCACCGAAGAGGCTTGTCCTTCATTGCCGGGCGTGCGGGGTCTCCCCAAGCGACGGTTATCAGAGTCCGGACTTAGTTGTTCGGCTGTTCTCGGCGTCTCCATCGCGCCTTGAATCGCTGACGGCTCAGCCGGCTTCACGTCGCATCGGCGCCGCTTGCGCCGGAGGAGTAGCGTCTCATGACCGAGCGCATCCGTGAATTCCTTCGCACCCGCCGTGAGGATGGGCCCTGCGTCGTCATCGACCTCGATGTCGTGCGCGAGAACTATCATGCCTTCTCGCGGGCTCTCCCCGACACGCGCGTGTTCTACGCCGTGAAGGCGAATCCCGCGCCGGAAGTGCTTGGGCTGCTGGCCAAGCTCGGCTCCTGCTTCGATTGCGCTTCGGTCGTCGAGATCGAGCTCGCGCTCGCGGCCGGCGCGACCGCCGACCGCATCTCCTTCGGCAACACGATCAAGAAGGAGCGCGACGTCGTGCGTGCCATGGAGCTCGGCGTGCGCCTCTTCGCCGTCGACTGCACGGCCGAGGTCGAGAAGGTCTCCCGTTCGGCCGAGAAGGTCGGCGTGGCGGATGCGCGCATCTTCTGCCGCATCCTCTGCGACGGCGCCGGTGCCGACTGGCCGCTCTCGCGCAAGTTCGGCTGCGTGCCCGAAATGGCCGCGGACGTGCTTGAGCACGGCCATCGTCTGGGCCTGACCGCCCATGGCATCTCGTTCCATGTCGGCTCGCAGCAGGCGAATGTGAACGCCTGGGATTCCGCCCTGGCTTCGGCCTCGGCGGTCTTCAAGGAATGCGCCACCCGCGGTATCTCGCTGTCGATGGTCAATCTCGGCGGCGGCTTCCCGGCGCGCTACCTGAAGCCGATTCCGGGCGTGCCGTCCTATGGCGATGCGATCTTCCGGGCTCTGTCGAAGCATTTCGGCAACCAGCTGCCCGAGACGATCATCGAGCCGGGCCGCGGCATGGTCGGCGAGGCCGGGCTGATCGAGGCGGAGGTCGTGCTGATCTCGAAGAAGGCCGAGAGCGATGATGTGCGCTGGGTCTATCTCGATATCGGCAAGTTCAACGGTCTCGCCGAGACCATGGACGAGGCGATCCGCTATCCGATCCGCACCACCCGCGACGGCGATGCGACGGTGCCTTGCGTGCTCGCCGGCCCGACCTGCGATTCGGTCGACGTCATGTACGAGAAGACCCCGTACATGCTGCCGTTCAGCCTGGAGATCGGCGATCGCGTGCTGATCGAGGGCACGGGCGCCTATACGACGACCTATTCGGCCGTCGCCTTCAACGGCTTCCCGCCGCTGAGGCAATACGTCATCTGACGAAACGGGGCGCGACTTAGACTAGCGCTCCTCACCAATCGGGTCCGGCGAAGCGCCCTGCCATGAGCGGCAGGCCGCCCGCAATTCGGGCGGAGCAATCATGCCTCCAAGAATGGAGTGCTCGATTGTGGCTCCCGCCGGACCCTCTATCCCACATCGTTTGTCATTTGTGGCCGCGTTCGCGCGGCGCCGGGAAGGTCTGCGCAACCTTGGTTGTCTTGCAGGCGCTCCGGCCGGAGGTGCGTCATGATCACGATCCGCGAGGAAATCCCCTCCGATGTCGCGGCCCGCGAGGCCCTGCTCGATCTGTGCCTCGGCGAGCGCCGGGCGGCGAAGTCGAGCGAGCGCCTGCGCGAGGGCCGGCTGCCGGCGCAGGGTCTCGCCCTGACCGCCGAGCGAGATGGCGTCGTCGTCGCGACCGTGCGGCTCTGGCATGTCGAGGCCGGCGGCGTCCCGGCGCTGCTGCTCGGCCCGCTGGCCGTCGCGCCTGAGCTGCAGGGCGAGGGCGTCGGCAAGGCGATGATGCGGGAGGTGATCTGGCGCGCGGCCTGCCGTGGCCATGGCGCGATCCTGCTCGTCGGCGATGCGCCCTATTACGAGCGCTTCGGCTTCTCGGACGCGTTGACGCGCGATCTCGCCATGCCGGGCCCGGTGGAGCGCGAGCGCTTCCTCGCACTCGAGCTGCGCGACGGCGCGCTCGCCGGCGCCAGGGGCATGCTGACCGCGACGGGGCGTCTGGACGCCGCGCCGGCCTTGGCCGTGCCGGTCTTGGCGGAGCCGATCCGGCGCGCCGCCTGATCAGGTTCTAGGTCTTGCCGTCGCCACCCGGAGGCCCCGAGTGGCGACGGGCCTGGGCGTGGTCGGGCTCGCTTCAGACAAGGTCGTCCAGGCCGATGCCAAGCGCGTCTGCGAGCTTCTTCATCGTCTCGATCGTGCCGCTGCGCTTGCCGGTCTCGATCTGCGAGAGATAGGACTGAGCAAGCCCGGCTTTCTCCGCCAGTGCAGCCGCGCTCAAGCCGCGATGATCACGCCAGACGCGGATGCGGTTTTCACCGTCGAGGATACGGTTGGCGATTTCGGAGGGGATCAGTTCTTCCTCGCCCAGGGCGAGCCGCCGCTCGAACGCATCGACTGCGGCCATGTCCCTGGCGTCTTCGGCGGCGCTGATCAGTGCCAGATAGTCGGCTTCCGGCAAGACCACGAGCGTGTCGCCAGTGGGTGTCTTGAGCGTCTGGACGGTCATGTCTCGGTTCTTCCCATCATCAGTTTCCGTCAATCATAGACGTCGCCTCGCGGGCCGACCTTGATGACGGCGACGACGCGTCCGTCATCCCATATCACCCGCCAATCGCCGACCCGCAGGCGCAGAAAACCCGGCCTTCCCGTCAGGGCGCGAATATTGTTGGCCTGAGAGGCCGGGTCGGCCGCGTAGCTCTCGATCTTCCTGCGGATCTGCATCGCCGTATTGGCCGGGATGCGGGCCAATGTTCTCAAGGCGTCTTTGCTATACGCGATGGATCGCATTCCATGAGTATCGCATATCGCTACTAAAAAGCCCAGAGACTAACCCGCTCGACGCGCTGAGAGAGGCGTCTTCGGGACCAAGAGGATATGTCACGCTACTGTCATGGCGTCGTCACCTGTCCGTCGCCCATCGCCGCCATGACCCCCGCCAAAGGTGGGATGATGGCGGACGCGGTACTTGTGACGGGAATGGCAACGCAGTGGCGGGTCGCGAAATGGCGGCCGCGGCGCACGACCATGCTTGCCTTCGCGATGCTGGCGCCCTCGCTCCTGTTCCTGGCGCTGTTCACCTATTGGCCGGTCGTCGAGGTCGCCTGGCAGGCGCTGCACAACCAGCGAAAAGTCGGCGGGCCGCAGGTCTATGTCGGCCTCGACAACTTCCTCAAGCTCTTCGCTGACGCAGCCTTCCGCAAGGCGCTGGCCAACAACCTGGTCTATGCCTTCGGCACGGTGGTTCCGAGCCTCGTCCTGGCGCTCGGCTTCGCCATGGCGCTGGCTAGGTCGAACCGGGTCAATACGCTTGTCCGAGCGCTGTTCTTCCTGCCGGTCCTGATCCCGCTGGTCGCCGCGGCCTCGATCTTCCTGTTCCTGTTCCTGCCCAATGTCGGCCTGCTCGACTACCATCTCGCCAAGCTCGCTTTGAGCGGGCCGAACTGGCTCGGCGATCCCGATGTCGCGCTCTACTCGATCATGGGTCTGACGATCTGGAAGAATGCCGGCTACTACATGCTGTTCTTCCTGGCGGGCCTCCAGGCCGTGCCGGCGGACGCCTATGAGGCGGCGATCCTCGATGGCGCCGGCCCCTGGCAGCGCCTGCGCTACATCACGCTGCCCTATCTCAAGCCGACGATCGGCTTCGTGCTGGTGATCGGCCTGCTCAATGTGGTGACGCAGGTCGACCACGTCTTCGTGCTGACCAAGGGCGGGCCATCGGATTCGACCAATCTCCTGCTGTTCTATGTCTATCAGCAGGCGGTCGAGAGCTATGATGCGGGCCGCGCCGCGGCGGGCACGCTGGTGATGCTGGCGCTGCTGCTCGCCATCACCGCATCCTCGCTGCGCACGCTCGAACGCTCCTTCGGGGAGCGCGAGGCATGAGCGTCGCCAATCGCGAGATCTCGCCCAGGCTCGGTTATGGCGCCACGCTTGCTATCGCGGCGCTCTGGATGGTGCCCTTCATCTGGATGCTGGTCGCGGCCTTCAACCCCGAGAGCATCGGCGCCGGCATGGCCTCGCTGGTGCCGCGCTATATCCCGACGCTGGCCAATTTCGCCGAGGCCTGGGGCTCGGCCGATTTCCCGCGCTACACGCTGAACACCATGATCATCAGCTTCGGCATCCTCGCCGTCCAGCTCGTCACGGTAACGTTAGCCGGCTATGTCTTCGCACGGGTCGAGTTTCCCGGCCGCACGCTCTGCTTCTATCTCTTCCTGCTCCAGCTCATGCTCGCGCCGGTCGTGCTGATGGTGCCCAATCTGGTGATGGTCGCCAAGCTCGGGCTCTACGACACGCTGCTTGGCGTGATGGCGCCCTATTTCGCCTCGGCCTTCGGCACCTTCCTGATGCGCCAGGCCTTCAAGGTGATCCCGCGCGAGCTCGAGGATGCGGCGCTGATCGACGGCGCCAATGTCTGGCAGCGCATCGGCTTCATCTATCTGCCCCTGGCGAAGCCCTCATTGATCGCCTTCTCGATCGTCTCCGTCACCGCGCATTGGAACGAGTTCCTCTGGCCGTTGATGGTGATCAATTCGCCCGATCTTCGCCCGCTCACCGTCGGGCTCGCGAGCTTCACGCGCGGCGCCGAGGGCGCGCAGGCCTGGGGCGTCATCGCGGCCGGCACGCTTCTGGTCAGCGCACCGCTGCTGATCGCCTTTGCGCTGTTCCAGCGCGCCTTCGTCAATTCCTTCGTCTCATCCGGCATCAAGTAAGAGGTAGCCAACATGACGACCACGCGTCGCTCCGTCCTCGCAGGCGCGGCTCTCGCCGCGAGCTTTGCGCTCCAGCCTGCCTTCGCGCAGGCCCCCACCGAGATCGAACTGTTCTTCCCGGTTCCGGTCGACGGGCAGCTCGCCCGCGACATGGCCACCATGATCAAGGAGTTCAACGAGAAGCATCCCGCGATCAAGGCGACGCCGGTCTACACTGGCAGCTATGACGAGACGCTGATCAAGACCCGCGCCGCGATGAAGGCCGGCAAGCCGCCGGCGGCGGCGATCATGTCGGCGAACTTCCTGCTCGACCTCAAGATCGAGGGCGAGATCCAGCCGCTCGACGGGTTGATCAAGGCCGACAGCAAGAGCAACGACCAGTTCATGGGCCAGTTCTTCCCGGCGCTCTACGGCAACGCCGTGCTCGACCGCTCGGTCTATGGCGTGCCCTTCCACAATTCGACGCCGCTGCTCTACATCAATGCCGACCACTTCAAGGAAGCCGGCCTCGACCCCGACAAGCTGCCGACCAACTGGGAAGAGCTCGCTGCCGCCGCCAAGAAGCTGACCAAGCGTGAAGGCGACCGCGTCACCCGCTGGGGCATCACGATGCCCTCCAATTACGACTACGGCGGCTGGATCCTGCAGGCGCTGACCCAGTCCAATGGCGGGCAGTGGTTCAATGTCGATTACGGCGGCGAGGTCTATTACGACACCCCGTCCATGCTCGGCGCTCTGACCTTCTGGTCCGACCTCGTCGCCAAGGCCAAGGTTCATCCCGCCGGTGTGCAGGCGGGCGGCGCGGTCTCCAGCGCCTTCCTCTCGGGCCAGTCCTCGATGGTGCTGCTCTCGACCGGTTCGCTGACCCATATCCGCGGCAATGCGAAATTCCCCTACAAGGTCGCCTTCGTGCCCAAGAACGTGAAGAACGAGGTGCCGATCGGCGGCGCCTCGCTCGTCATCCCGACGGGTGTCGAGGGCGCGCGCCGCGAGGCTGCCTGGACGCTGATCAAATGGATGACCGCACCCGAAAAGTCCGGCTGGTGGAGCCGCGCTACCGGTTATTTCGCGCCGAACATGGCCGCCTATGACCTGCCCGAGATGAAGGAGTTCCTGGCCAAGAACCCGGATGCCGGAATCGCGGTGAAGCAGCTCGCCTTCGCCAAGCCGTGGTTCGCGACCTACAAGACCGTCCCCGTCCGCAAGGCGATCGAGGACGAATTGCAGGCCGTGCTCGCGGGCAAGAAGTCGCCGAAGGAAGCGCTCGTCGCGGCGCAGAAAACCGCCGACGAGGTCATGCGCCCCTATGTCGAGCAGACCGCGCTGAAGCTGCCGACGAATTGAGGCCGGCCGCCTGCGCACAACCGTCATGCTCGCCCTTGTGGCGAGCATCCACGTCTTGAACACCAGCCTCGGCAGATGAAGACGTGGATGGTCGGGACAAGCCCGGCCATGACGGCGCAGCTGCCATCTCAGAGACCAGCCATGCTCATTGCCCATATCACCGACCTGCATGTCCGCCCGCGCGGCAAGCCGGCCTATCGCGTCTCCGAGACCAATACGTTGACCGAGCGCGCGCTCGACGCGGTCGCCGCCCTGCGGCCGCGTCCCGATGTCCTCGTCATCACCGGGGACCTGACGGATTGCGGGCTGGCCGAGGAATATGAGTTGCTGCAGAGCCTGCTGAGCCGGCTCGACATGCCGGTTCTGCTGTTGCCGGGCAATCACGACCGCCGCGAGACGCTGCTCGCCGGGCTGAAGCTCGATCCGCATACCGTACGCGATGGCGGCTTCATCCAGTTCGTCGCCGATCTCGGGCCGATGCGCCTGATCGGCTTGGACACGCTGGTGCCGGGGCAGAGCTTTGGCGAGCTCTGCTCGGCGCGGCTTGCCGTGCTCGAACGGGCGCTCGCCGAGGCGAACGGCAAGCCGGTGGCGATCTTCATGCACCACCCGCCCTTCGATTGCGGCATCGCGCATATGGATGCCATCCGCCTGCTCGAGGGCGCGGCGGATTTCGCCGCCATCGTCGCGCGCCATCCCAATGTCGAGCGCATCGTCTGCGGCCATCACCACCGGCCGATCGTGACGCGCTTTGCCGGCACCATCGCGCAGATCGCACCCAGCGTGACGCATCAGGTCACGCTCGATCTGAGCGATGACGGCGCCGCGACCTTCCATATGGAGCCGGCGGCCTATCTGCTGCATCGCTGGCGCGAGGGCGCGGGCTTCGTCAGTCACACGGCCTATGTCGAGCGTTTCGCGGGGCCGTATCCCTTCGTGCTCGATGCCGATTATCCCGGGGCCCATTAGCAGAACCGGCCGGTCAGGATTTGACTCAAGGAGCGCTTCCCCCCTACGAGCCGGCGATGGCCATGCAAGGCCATTTCCACCAACGACGCGCAATCGCGAAGGAGACAACCCGAGAATGAGCAACTGGCCTGTACACGGAAAGATCACCGGCCCGATCGTGATGATCGGCTTCGGCTCCATCGGCCGCGGCACGCTGCCGCTGATCGAGCGGCATTTCGAGTACGACCGGTCGCGCTTCGTGGTGATCGCGCCCGACGATGCCGATCGTGACCTGCTCGACGAGCGGGGCATCCGCTTCATTCAGGAGGCGGTGACGCAGGAGAACTACAAGACGCTGCTGGAGCCGCTGCTCACGATCGGCGGCGGCCAGGGCTTCTGCGTCAACCTGTCGGTCGATACCGGCTCGCTCGACATCATGCAGTTCTGCTCCGATCTCGGCGCCCTCTATATCGACACCGTCAACGAGCCCTGGCTCGGCTTCTATTTCGACCACAGCAAGGGCGCGGCCGAGCGTTCCAACTATGCGCTGCGCGAGGCCACGATCGGGGCCAAGCATGCCCGCCCGGCCGGCACGACCACGGCGGTTTCCTGCTGCGGGGCGAACCCCGGCATGGTCTCCTGGTTCGTCAAGCAGGGCCTGCTCAACATCGCCGCCGATCTCGGCCTGCAGGTGGCAGAGCCGAAGACGCGCGAGGAGTGGGGCAAGCTCGCCCAGCAGGTCGGCGTCAAGGGCATCCATATCGCCGAGCGCGACACGCAGCGCGCCAAGCACCCCAAGCCGCGTGGCGTCTTCGTCAACACCTGGTCGGTCGAGGGCTTCGTCTCCGAGGGCATGCAGCCGGCCGAGCTCGGCTGGGGCACACATGAGACCTGGATGCCGGAGAACGGCCGCGAGCATGAGGCCGGCTGCAAGGCCGCGATCTACCTGCTCCAGCCCGGCGCCAACACCCGCGTCCGGAGCTGGTGCCCGACGCCGGGGCCGCAATACGGCTTCCTGGTGACCCATAACGAGTCGATCTCGATCGCGGACTATTTCACCGTGCGTGACGAGAAGGGCCAAGCCGTCTACCGGCCGACCTGCCATTACGCCTATCACCCCGCCAATGACGCCGTGCTCTCGCTGCACGAGATGTTCGGCAATGCCGGCCAGGTGCAGGAGGAGCAGCACATCCTCGAGGAGGACGAGATCGTCGACGGCATCGATGAGCTCGGCGTGCTGCTCTACGGCCATGGCAAGAATGCCTATTGGTACGGCTCGCAGCTCTCCGTCGAGGAGACGCGCCGGATCGCGCCCTATCAGAACGCCACCGGCATGCAGGTGACCTCGGCCGTGCTTGCCGGCATGGTCTGGGCGCTGGAGAATCCGAAGGCCGGCATCGTCGAGGCCGACGAGATGGATTTCCGCCGCTGCCTCGAGGTGCAATTGCCCTATCTCGGGCCGGTCACCGGCGCCTATACCGACTGGACGCCGCTCGACAACCGCCCGGGCTTCTTCCCTGAGGATATCGACGAGAGCGATCCCTGGCAGTTCCGGAACATTCTGGTGCGGTGAGACGCGCTATCATGGGCCGGCCGCATCTCTTGGAGACGCGGCCGGTCCTTTCCCCAAAATCGCCGTCTTTCGCCGCTTGCCTGGGAATCATGCTGCGCCTGGCCTTGCTATGCCTTGCGGTTTCGCTCGCGCTCGCTGCGCCGGCGAGCGCCGCTCCTGATCTCGCAGAGTTGCAACGCCGCGCCGATGGCGGCGATGCGGCAGCCTTGTTCGCGCTCGGAAAAGCCTATCAGCATGGCCTGGATGTGCGGCACGACCAGCAGAAGGCGCTGGCCTTCTACCGCCGGGCCGCGGCGCTCGATCACTGGCCTTCGGTCAATAATCTCGCCGCCGCCTATGAACGCGGCGACGGCGTTCGCACCGACGCCGCGCGTGCCTTGGCGCTGTATGAGCGGGCTGCCGCGGCGGGCTATGCGGTGGCGCAATACAATCTGGCGGCAGCCCTGCTGAAGGCGAAGCCGACTGAGGCCGAGACCGATCGCCGTGCCGCCGGGCTGCTGCGCCAGGCGGCCGAGCAGGGCCATGTCAACGCCGAGCGTGGGCTCGCCGAAATGCTCCAGAACGGCCGCGGCGTGGCGCGCGATCCGGCTCAGGCCGTCGACTGGCTGCGCAAGGCGGCGGCTGCCGGCTGCGCCCCGGCCAAGACCTCGCTGGCGCTCGCCTATCAGCGCGGGCTCGGCCTGCCCGCCGATCTTTCGGTTGCGGTCGCGCTCTATCGCGAGGCGGCCGAGGCCGGCGATCCGGCGGCGCAGCATAATCTCGGCCTGCGCTATGCCCGTGGCGAGGGCGTCGCCCGCGACGATGCCGCCGCGCTCGGCTGGTTCCGCAAGGCGGCTGACCAGGATTTCGCCTATTCGCTCAATGCGCTCGGCGTGATGCATATGCGCGGAACCGTGGTGGCGCAGAATCTCGGCGAGGCGCTGCGATTGTTCCGCCTCTCCGCCGAGCGCGGCAATGTCGACGGCCAGACCAATCTCGGCGCCTTCTACCGGGACGGCACCCGCGTCCCGGCAGATCCGGTGCAGGCGCTGATGTGGCTGACGCTGGCTGCCGCGCAGAACGGTGCGGATGTGCGCAGCGCCCTCGACGGGCTGAAGCCGAAGCTGACCCCGGCGCAGATTCGGCGGGGCGAGGAGATGGCGCGCAGCTGGCGCCCGCGCCCGGCGGCTGCCGGTAGCGGCGCCACAACCCAGGAGAGGGCATGCGAGAACGAGTGAAGCGTGCTCTCCATATCGGTCGGGCGAGCTTGCTCGCATCGGCCGCCTTGCTGTTTGGGCTGGGCGCGGCGCAGACCGCATCCGCCCAGAGCAGCCGCGAGGCGCGCGCCTGTTTCTCGGTGCGCGACGAGGCCGGGCTGTGGAAGCATTGCCGCGCCGCTGTCGGCATCGCGCGGGAGGCGCCGGCGGTCCGGGCGCGGGCGCATGGCCGCCTCGCCGATCTGTTCCGTCAGCGCGGCGACCAGGAGCGGGCGATCCAGGAGCTGAACGCGGCGATCGCGCTCGACCCCGACACTCTGCGCTATGTCTCCAACCGGGCCGTGGCCTATTCCTATAAGGGCGAGCGCGACCGGGCGATCGCCGATTACGGCCTGATCATCGCGCGCGATCCGCGGAACTCGCTGCATTACTTCAACCGCGGCGTCGAATATGCCGATGGCCGCGAGTTCGATCTCGCCATCGCGGATTTCAGCGAAGCCATCCGGCTCAAGCCCGATTTCCACGAGGCCTATGACAATCGCGGCGCCGCCTTCTTCCTCAAGCAGGATTTCACGGCTGCCGAGGCCGATTTCGACAAGGCCCTGACGCTGGACCCGAAATTCGCCAATGCCCGCTATAATCGCGGCGTGCTGCGCCTCGAGCAGGGCCGGCTCGACGATGCCCTGAAGGATCTCGACGAGGCGGTCAGGCTCGTGCCGCAGGACGCTTCGGTGCATGTCAAACGCGGCAAGGTGCTGGCCCTGAAGGGCGACGACCAGCGCGCGGTCGCCGAATTCTCGCAGACCCTGCGCCTGGCGCCGGGCTCGACCGAGGCCCTGCAATTGCGGGCCGAGGCGGCGCTGCGCCTGAAGGAGCCGGCACGCGCTGTGGCCGACTACACCAATCTGCTGCGCTTGCGCCCCAATGACGCTGCGGTGCTCGCCGGGCGCGGCGAGGCCTATCGCGCGAGCGGCGATCTCGACCGCGCCATCCTCGATTTCAACGATGCGGTGCGGCTGGCGCCGCAGGCCTTGCAAGGCCTTCTCGGCCGGTCCCAGGCCAAGGCGCAGCGCGGCGATCTCGATGGCGCGCTCGCCGATGCGCAGGCGGCGCTGGCGCTCGATCCGGCATCGCCCGGCGCTCTCACGGTGCGCGCGAGTGTCCTGGCACAGCGGGATCGCGCCGAGGAGGCACTCGTCGATCTCGACAAGGCGCTGCTGCGCGCGCCCGACACGGTGGAGGCGCTGCGCCTGCGCGCCGAGATCCTGACCCGCCAGCAGAAAGTCGATCAGGCGCTGGCCGATTACGACTACCTGATCGCTCGCGAACCGGCGAATTCGCGGCTCTACTGGTCGCGCGCCTTCCTGCGCGCCAGGCTCGATGACTTCGACCGCGCCATCGCCGATCTCGGCCGCGTACTGGAGCTGGATCCGGGTAACCCCGGCGCCGTGCTGTTCGAGCGGGCGAGATTGCGCGCCCGTAAGGGCGATGCCGAAGCGGCGATCGCCGATTTCAACGCCGTGATCGATATCGGCCAGGCGAGGCTCGCCGCGGCCTTTTACGAGCGCGGGCGATTGATGGCGGACAAGGACGATTTTGCAGCCGCGCTTGCCGATGTCGACAAGGCGCTTGCGCGCGGCGTGGACGAGGCGACGGCGCATAATCTGCGGGCCTGGTCATTGTTCAAGCTCGGCCGCGCCAGCGAGGCCCTGTCATCCGCCGACAGCGCCATCGCGAAGGCGCCCAGCGCGGCCTACGCCTATGACACGCGCGGCCATGTCCGGGAGGCGCTCGGCCGTCGCGACGAGGCGATCGCCGATTACCGGCGCGCGCTCTCGCTCGATTCGCAGCTCCAGGAGGCGCGCGAGGCGCTCAGGCGGCTGGGCTTGTCGCCTTGAGGCCACCCGGGCTTCTTCCCCGAGGACATCGACGAGAGCGATCCCTGGCAGTTCCGGAACATCCTGATGCGGTGAGGGCTGTCATCCCGTGCGCGCTGCGGCATGCAATGCCGCGGCGCAGACACGGGACCGCGTGACGAGCAAGGCTCTTTCTGACCGATGCGGTCCCGCATCTGCGTCGCAGCACTTCGTGCCGCAACGCGTGCGGGATGACCCGCGCCCTACAGCCCGCGTTTCACGTTGACGCCGGCCAGCAGCGCCCCGCCTGCCAGGAAGAAGGCGATCAGCACAGCCAGGCCCGCGCGCTGGCTGTCGAAGATCGTCGTCGCCAGCGCCACCAGCGTCGGCCCCATGAAGGATGTGACCTTCCCCGAGAGCGCAAACAGCCCGAAGAACTCGCCGACGCGGCCCTCGGGCGCGATCCGCGCCATCAGGCTGCGCGAGGAGGCCTGCAAGGGGCCGGCGACGAGGCCGATCAGGAGCCCCAGGCCGAGATAGACCCGCTCCGGCAGCGAGGCGAAGAGGCCGTCGCCGGGCGTGGCGGGAGCCGCAGTGACCACGAAGAGGATATGGTCTGATCCGAGCGAGAGGATGCCGAGGCAGGCAATCAGCAGGCAGGCGATCGCGCCCAGCACCACGGGCTTGCCGCCGATCGCATCGTCGAGCTTGCCGCCCAGCCAGGCGCCGAGCGTGCCGGTGACGGTGAGCAGGATGCCGAAGATGCCGAGTTCGATGGTCTGCCAGCCGAAGACGCCGGCGGCGTAGATGCCGCCAAAGGCGAAGAGCGCCACCAGCGCGTCCTGATAGATCATGTTGGCGAGCAGGAAGCGGCCAAGCGATGGCAGGCGCGGCAATTCGGCGAGCGTGGCTTTCAGCCGGCCGACGCCGCCCTTGGCCGCTTCGCCAAGCCGCATGCCGGTCTTGGCCGAATCCGGCGTCAGCCAGAACATCGGCGCGACGAAGACGATGAACCAGAGCGCTGTCAGCGGCCCGGAAAAGCGGTCGCCCTCGCGGGCCGCGGCGTCGAGCCCCAGGATCGGCGTCAGCCCTGCCAGGGTCTTGCCGGTCTGCGGGTCGGCTGCAAGCAAGGCCAGCGTGATCGCCAGGGAGAGCAGGCCGCCGAGATAGCCGATCGCCCAGCCGGTGCCCGAGAGCCAGCCCAGCCGCTCCGGCGGGACGAGCCGCGTCATCATCGCATTGTTGAAGGTGGTGGCGAATTCGGCGCCGATGGTCGCGATGACGAAGCCGGCGAGCGCGATCGGCACCGCCAAGCTAGAGCCCGGCACCGCGAACCAGAGCATGCCGGAGCCCAGCACCAGCAGCGCCCCGAAGGTCGCGATCCAGGGCTTGCGCGGGCCGGTGCGGTCGGCGATGCCGCCGAGCAGGGGCGAGAGCAAGGCGATGCAGAGGCCGGCGAAGCCGGTCGCATAGCCCCAGAGCGCCTGGCCCTCGATCGGGTCCGAGGCCAGCGCCGCGGCGAAGAAGGGCGCGAAGACGAAGGTGGTGATCAGGGTGAAGAAGGGCTGGGCCGCCCAATCGAAGAACAGCCAGGCCGTGACGGCGCGACGCGGCGGATAGCTGATGGTTTGCGCATCCGCGCTCGCGACGGCCAGGTTCACTGCAGCGTGGTCTCCGGGGCGCCGCCGCCGCGCGCGATCTCGATCTCGGTGATCGCAACCAGCACCTCGGCACGGTTCTTCAGGCTGGGCGCCTCCAGCAGCGCCTGTTTTTCACGCGGGCCGAAAGGGCACATCATCGAGAGCGCGTTGACCAGCGCCTCGTTGGGCGCCTCGTTGACGCCTTTCCAGTCGATCTTGAGCTCATTGGCCTTGGCGAAGGCGCGCAGCGCCTTGAGCAGGCCGTTGCGATCGACCTCGTCCTCGCCGGCCCGGGCGGTGAAGTCGATCAGGAAATCGTCATAGGAAATGCGGGCCTGGCGATAGGGCGTGCTGACCGTGAGCTCCTCGACGATCCGGAAGCGGCTGATGCCGGTCAGCGTCAGCACATAGCGGTCGTCGCCGGTCTCGGCGAATTGCGTGATCCGCCCGAGGCAGCCGACCTTGAGCAATTCCGGCTCGCCGGTTTGGCGGCCATTCTCGGGCTCGGGCTGGATCATGCCGATGACGCGATGCGTGCGGATCGCGTCATCGACCATGGCGAGGTAGCGCGGCTCGAAGATGTTGAGCGGCATCTGCCCGCGCGGCAGGAGCAGGGCGCCGGCCAGCGGGAAGACAGGGATCACCAGCGGGCAATCCTGCGCTCCGTTGTAGACGGCATTCATGCCCATCTGCGGTGGCTCCTTAGTGCTTACGAGACCCTGGACGGCTTTAAGAGAACAGCAGGGTCGAGAGCTTGCGGCGGCCGGCCTGGCTGTTCTCGTCCATCGGGCCCCAGGCCTCGAAGAACTGCAGCAACTGCTTGCGCGCGCCATCGTCGTTCCAGGTTCTATCGGCCTTGATGATGGCGATCAGATGATCGACCGCCTCCTCGCGCCGGTCGCGGGCGTTCAGCGCCACGGCGAGGTCGAAACGGGCCTGATAGTCCTTGGGATCGGCCGCGACCCTGGCTTCCAGTTCGGCGGTGTCGCCGAGCGAGGCGGCCTGTTCGGCGAGCTCGATCGCGGCCCGCACCGCAGCGATCGCCGGGTCGGCCGCCTTGTCCTCCGGCGTCATGGCCAGGATGCCCTTGGCACCTTCGAGATCGCCCATATCGAGATGCAGGCGGGCGAGGCCGGCGATGGCACTGAGGTTCTCGGGCTCGAGCTCGAGGACCCCGGCATAGAGTTCGCTCGCACCAGCGGCGTCCCCGGCCTCGATGGCGGCTTGGGCGGCCGCGATCAGTTCCTCGGCCTCGCCCGGCCCCACCGGCCCGACCAGCTTCTCGATGAAGGCCTTGACCTGGCTTTCGGGCTGCGCGCCCATGAACCCGTCGATCGGCTGGCCCTGCTTGAAGGCGATCACCGCGGGAATCGACTGGATGCCGAGCTGGCCGGGGATCTGCGGATGCTCGTCGATGTTCATCTTGACGAGCTTGACCTTGCCCTTGGCGTCCTTGACCGCCTTCTCGATGATCGGGGTCAATTGCTTGCAGGGGCCGCACCAGGGCGCCCAGAAATCGACGAGCACGGGCTGCGTCATCGATTCGGTCACGACATCCTGGCGGAACGCTTGCGTCGTGGTGTCCTTGATCAGGCCGGGTTGTTCGGCCGCATCGCCATTGACCAGCATGGGTCGTCCTTCGTCGCTATCAGATCGTCGGAATTAGAGCATTGCGCGAAAAACTGGGTACCGGTTTTTCGCAGGAGCAATGCTCTCAAATTTTAGCCTCGGACCGGGCCATTGCCGCAATCCCGCCCATAGATGGGGAGGATGAGTCGTTCTGTCCATTGGGAGAGGTCGGCAAACCGTCGGGAGGGATCGGCAAATCGACGATCATGGGCTCATGGCCGGTGCCGCGCAGGAAGGCGAGCATATCGTCGCGGCCGATTCGCAGCGTCGCAGTGTTGATCAGCGGGTGGAAATTCATCTCGCCGCCGGTCATCAGATTGGCGTCGAGCACCATGGTGACCTCGTTGGCGCGGTCGTTGATCACGGCGAAGGCGGTGACCGAGCCCGGCGTGACGCCGAGCTTCTCCAGCAGCAATTCGGCCGAGCCGAAGGACAGCCGCCCGCTCGCGCCGATCACCTCATGCAGGCGCTTCAGGTCGATGCGGGCGTTCTCCCGCGCCGAGACCAGGAAGAGCCGGCCCTTCTTGTCCTTGAGGAACAGGTTTTTGGAGTGCAATCCCGGAACCTTGCCGCGCAGCGACGCCGATTCCTCGACCGTGAACACGGCCTGATGGTCGAGCCGGTGGAAGGACAGGCCCTGGGTGGAGAGATGGGCGCAGAGTTCGTCTGGCGTCAGGGGAGCGGGCATTGCGGCTCATATGGGGCTTAAGCGGGTCGAAGCGATGCCTAACCATGTGCTGAGCCCAGCGGCAAGCTCAGGCCGAAGCGGTCAGGCCTGCGAAAAGCCGGGGTTGTGAAATTTGTTGGATTTAGGCGCTTGCGCTGCGCTCCGGATTGGGGCAATAAGCCGGCCTCGCGCCGGCAACGACGCGACCATGTCCTGACGCGGGAGTAGCTCAGGGGTAGAGCACAACCTTGCCAAGGTTGGGGTCGAGGGTTCGAATCCCTTCTCCCGCTCCAGGACATCTTAGCTTTACAGACTGCCAAAGGCGCCGGGTTTTCCGGCGCTTTTTGCGTTTTGGGGCTGGGAGCGCACGGGAGATCCGGCGCGGGTTTTCGAAAGACCACGGTTGCCGTGGTTACAAGGCCAGGCGATGTCCTCGGCGCGATCTCACTGCTTGAAGCAGTTCTCCCGGTGCCACTTCAGAAACGGTGGGTGCGGTCGCTCGCGCGGCTTCATCGGCGCGAAGGCGCGTCCCGTCCTATTGATGAAACTGCGAATCCCACCCGGGTCGTTGGCTTGTCGCGACACCAGGATGTCGAGATCGTCGGACAGGCTGATGAGGCCACGGTCGAACATCCAATGGGCAGTGCCTGAGAGGGCGATGCCGTTGCTGACGATGTCGGGGCCATGTGCTGCGACGGGGCGGATATGGGCGGCCGCGACCTCGGCACGCCCACCGCCATTGATGAGCTTCAGCCCAGTCACCGCGCAGCGCTCGTCATAGGCGCGCAGGACGACGCGCCGGAACACCCGATCCCGGACCAGCCGCGATGTGATCAACGTCAGCCGCTCACGCTCTTGATCGAACGCGAAGGGCGTCTGCTCCTCGGCGAAGCCGGAAAGGGGTTGATCGACGCGCGGTAGCAGTGGTTCGTTCTCGTCGAGGCCGAGAGCCAGGATGTGGTCGAAGTCGACCGGTGAGATCGCGCGCACGGCCGCCTGGGCTCGGCCCGATATCTGCCCCTGTTCATTCAGGACGCCGCGCTCGACGACGCCATTCGCATCGCTGAAGGGGACAGGACGGGCGAAGTCGAGATAGCTGTCTGGCTCGATGATCGCGATGAACATGTCAGGCGCGGCAGGGTCCGGGATCACCTGCTGAACCCTGGCAATGGCGAAATATCCGCGCGTCTCGGCGACCTTGCGCGGCTCGTAATAGATGATCCAATCGCCAATACAGGCCTGCACGCGGCCGAGATACTGGCGCGGGAACTGATAGCGCTCGGCAGGGCTGTCGTCGTAGATCGAATCGTGACGGTGGATGAAGACGCCGAAGGCCATGCCGGTATGATAGCGCGACATTCAGAGTTGGCGAGACCGATCCGATAACCTGCTCTGGTAGTGCGCCAAAAGAAGGGCTTGGCGCTGTGTCGGGAAGCGTACATTCCGCTGACGTGGGAATCTACTCACGCGGCCTGTGCTGGCGCCTTGGCGGTACGGAAGCGGGTGAGATGCACCGGCACGAAACGAACGATGATGTCCCTGAACTTGCAGACTTTGCGCAGATGCTCATGCATCAGCTTCAACTCGTAACGCGCGATAAACGGTATGTCAGATGGGCTCGGTGGCGGCTCCCTTTGGTCGTAGAGCAGCCAGAGGCAGACGCGGTAGTCTTGCCCCTTTAAGTCCTCAATCCGCTCGGAAATGCGGGCCAGATAATCATCCTTGCGCGGGTTGTTCGATTTAGCGATGTGCCCCCGGATTTCGGCTAGGAAGGTCTCATCGCGCAAGAAGGACTCACAGTAGAACTTCGCCTGCGAGAATAGGTAGTTCATCGAGGCCGCATCCTTCCATGGCTTGCAGTTCACGATCCGGATGACCCCATCGTCCTCTAAGTCAAGAATGTCGCAGAACTCCTTGTCGCGACGCCCGGTCCCGATCTTCAGCTTAGCCCGATCAAACTTAACGTTCGAAGGGCGGAGAGCGCAGACCTGGTCGTTAAAAATCCGCTCCTCGTTGCGCATGGCTTGAGGGTTGCTGATATCGATGCCGGCGTAGACCGCTTCACAGGGCTCGACCCGCAGAGCCTCAATGAAGGTTTCTATGGCCTTGTAGAAATCGACATCAATCTTTAGCCAGCGACCATCGCTGAGGATGAAGTAGCAGCCGTCGAGCTCATGCTCGAAGTTCAGGCAGTCGTAAACGTACCATTTCTTCCAAGACAGCACTCGGTTCTCCACCGGTGAGTAGGCATAGATTTTCTTGTGCTTGAGTTGGTCTATAGTGACGCCGTCGAGCGGCAGGCAATCCTTCAGCTGCGCTGGATCGAGGAACGCGTGGATGATGTCATCGCGTTTAGCGTGGTTCGAATAGCTAAATCCGTACTCTTCCTCTGACACGAATTCCGGAATGCCTATGTTCAGCCGATAGAAGTCGCGCGCCTGCAGTGCCTTGATAAGGGCATCGTCGAGTTTGGCAGTCTGCTCCTCGTTCGCCGGGCGGAAATTCTTGTAGTTGGGAAACAGCGTGGCAAAGTCATGGCTGACGAATGCCTCTAGGAAGCTCCGGCATTGAACGATAATCTTGTCCCAACTCAGCTTATCTTCGCCGATCACCTTGACGGTGAGGCTGTTCCGTCCTTGCAGTGTGACTTTGCGATCGCCCTTCACGTGGGCTGAGATGTAGCGAAGGTCTTCCGCCTCGTTCATGCCGAAGGCAAAAGTGTCCGCTGGCTTGGCGACCTGACGGTCAATGTGCGTCGGCGTAATGGTGTTGCTCTGGCTCCTAGTCTGGCGAATTTCCTCATTGCCGCACAGGTTCATCGCCGTGCGGATGCCGAAGTCAGGCTCCAGTGCCCTACTAAGTAGGCAACTGGAGGCGCTTCGCCCAAATACGGCGGCCAATAACCGCCCGTCCAGCGCGATTAGGATCAATCCGTTTGGACTGCGGCTGGTCGCCGAGAAATTTAAAGGAGCCGCCGCCGACAGCTGCTCATTGGCGAAATCCAGCCACGGCGGATTGGATTTCTTGGATACGTGCTCGAAGTACAGAAAACGGCATGCCGCGTGGCCGACCTCGAAGTCGTGCGCTTGATACGCTACTTGAGCGGTGATCGCCGCCTCCGAATCGATAATGGTGTCGAAGGTCTGGTCTTGCTTGGCCAGGTAAAACGAAATCTGAGCAAGTTCGGCGTTTTCTTTGTCCATGATGCCCTCCCTGGCTACATCGCTAACACAAGGCCAGGCTGTGAACATCGAATTCTGAGCGCTATACGAGCGCTTGCCCAGAAATCCCCCTCAGACATTGTCACTAGAGATCTAAGCGCCACTAGCTGCCATACCCCTCTGCCAGAAAGCGGACAGACACGCTGACTCGGCCATGGCTATAGCTCCGCTGATGCGGGAGAGCCGGTGACGACTGGCCTTCGCAAGTTGGCGGCCGCTAATGGAGGCATGACGATACACCTAACGCATAGGTTGTCAGAGCGCTCCTTCTCGCCGTTAGATGGCGCGGGGGGGCCAAAAATGACAGTCGACGAACTGGTAAGATATATCGCCGCGAGCCCGCAGCATCAGCATCTCTACCATTTCACGGATGAAGGGAATTTCGAGGGAATCAACAAGTACGGCATCCTGTCGAAGGCAGAGCTACGCGCCAAAAGCCTTTGGCCGCCAAGCGCTACCGGTGGAAATGATCTAAGCCAGAGGCTGGATTTGGAGCGGGGGATCGATCCATACGTCAGCCTATGCATGACCCGAAACCATGGCATGAAGTTCTTGGCGCAACAGGCCGGGCGGCTTCCAAAGCCGCACTATCTCGGCATCAGTCCAGCGGTGCTGGCCACTCCAGGAGTGAAGGTCGCCCTTGGCGTGGCCAACGCAAACGGCGTATTGATCTTGCCGATAGCCGAGGCGATCGCCCATATGGACATTGAGGTCCTCTATAGTCGGACCGATTGGAACGACGCGGCGATCCAGACGAGACTGCGCACAGCCGAAAAGTTCGAAGTGCTCGTTCCAACTTTGGTACCCAGGGCAATGATCATGGTGCGTTACTAGTGGCCAGCAGACCGGTATTCATTCCGACCCTAGCGGGCGCCCAACTGACCCATGAGCGATCCTTCGAGTTCAACTGGTCCTCGGGGTTCGCAGAAAGTCAGAAAAAGAAGAACGTCGTCGCGCTGCATAATGCCGCCAAGCGCGCCGGTCTGGAAAACGTCCTCGAAATCTCGACAAAATCCGATGTCGAGGTTGGCCGCAGGCTGAGCGCCTTCAGCCTCAGGATCAATCTGCAAGGGTTTCAATACCCCCTGGAAAGCGTCTACCAAGGCTCGAAGGTCTTCGAGCGTCAGGGACCGTTCCCAGAGATATTCGAATTCCAGCCGCGCGAGGCGAAACGCTTCATCCGCGAAATCGACGCCGGCAACCTGGTCGGTTTTGAACTGGAGACGAAGCGCTTCCCGCTCAGCCCGAAGAACGCTTACTATGACTGGCTCTATATTCGAGCCTTGGCCGGGCATTCCGAGTGGATTGCGGCGAACATCGATTACGACGGCTACACGGACATTGAGTTTAATCCTGAGAAACAAGTCAACTGCCAGGCACGAGCTTTCGCAGAACTCAAGAGTCTCTCCGCAAGATCAGAGCTTGAGCAGGCGGTAGGCGACTTTGACTATTTTGCATCCAGGTTATCGCCGATTTAGGCGGCCTTTTCTTGATACGTCTTTACCATAAAGATCGCCAAGGCTCCGGCCATGTTGACAGCTGGGCAGCCAATTCTGCTCAGCGCGATCATCTTCAATTGTCGCCGTTTCCAGCCGTACAATGCCCTTGCTCATCAAAGATTTGAAATACCCTGTCACTGTATCCAAGGCCGATTGGCTCGCTGCCTCGACTTGGCTTGGCTTCACCCCAGAAGACGGCGGCCTGAAAGCCAGAAACCTTCGGCAAAGCACCATCCAACGTCAGTTCGGCAGAGGGTACGTGCTTGAATACATCGTCAAGAATTTCGGCCAACCAAATCCGGGATTCGAGCGCGATCCCGATTTCCTAGCCGAGCGAGCAGCACACAAGGCTATCGCCGGTAGGCTTGTGGGGATTCACAAGCTCCGCACAACATCGAGACCACTCGAACAGATTCTGGGCGCTATCGAATTCAAGAAGATCCAAGATATGTGGGCGGATCCGGACCAACGTTGGCGGTGGTCAGTAGCTTTCCCGATTGTTGAGAGCTATTCAATCGTCGGAAATCCGATCGCCGCTGAAGTTTTCGGCGAGGATTCCTACCACCGCCTGTATAAAAGACCGTCCGCTGTTCTGAGAGATCTCAATGACGCTGATCGCGAAAAGATTGCGATGCTCGAAATTGAGATCATGCCATCAGAAAATGCATGGATAGGTATTGAGGACGAATTCGCACTCGCGGATGCGAGTCCGATAAGCAGACGTTTTGCCAAGGATTTAGACGAAGACTTCTCGGCCGGCGCGTTTGAAGGAATAGAGGAAGAGCGTCGTAGGAAAGTGCGCCGACGTGCTGTTTGGCTCGCTGGCAAGTTTATCAGAATGAGAATTCGAGACGGGAAGCTCTTATGCGACGAGTGTAGTTTCGACCCCGCACCGTTATTTCCTTCGGGGCTAATCAGACCGCGATCTTTGCTTGACGTGCACCACAAAAACCCGCTCGATGAAGGGATTCGTTACACGACGACGGGCGACTTTGCTCTGCTCTGTCCAACTTGTCATCGCGTCGAGCACGCCCGCCTGCGGGAAGCCATCGCGCGCACAAGCTCGCCGGCCGGGTCTCTCTAACGCTGCTCCTCAGAGCCTTCGCTCCCGACCTCGACAGGTCGCCATTCATAAATCACCGTGTCGAGCGCCGGATCCAATTCGCTAGGACGCATTGCTTCAATGACACCCGTGCTTCGATTCCGAAGCTCAATTCGTTGATGGTCGACCGGGCGACTGGGTTGCTGCAGCGCCCCTTGAGTGAGCGGCCACCATACGTATGTGCGGTCGCTGCTCGTCATCGCCGAAGCCCTTCATGTACCTCAAACCACGGTATCGTCGTCATGATCCTCGGCGCAATGGGGCAGGCATCTGGCTGGAAGGGTATCGCCAATAGTCAGGCCGTTTCCCGCCTTCGTTTAGTGTCATCAACCTTCTTCAGGTGCGGCGATTCCGTTGCTAGCATGAGCTGTCGCGCATAGATCTTAGATGCATCAACGGCGGCTTCTTTGGTGATGATTGTGTCGAAGTAGGCCGCGTGAATGACTGTTACGATCAGTACGACGAGAAGGCCCCGATGAAAGCTGCCTTGGAGATTGATGGGGGTAAGCCAAAGCCGGCGCCCAATGCGAGCGGACCAACGCCCCACAGAAACCCGCACGCGGCCACCCCAAAACCCGCCACCGCGCCTAATAATGAAACGTCCAGAGCAGGCTCTCGCTCAGCCCCTTCAGCGCCTCGACCGCATCGGGGCGCTCGCGTGCCAGCGTGGTGATCCGCGATCAGACGTCCGGCGATATATGCCTCCAGCATTTCGGCGGAAGTCTTGTCGACCACGGATGTCTTGTCGTCACGCATGAGCCACGCAGGGTCACGATCGGCCGTGACCACGGCCCGGTCCTCAAGACGTTTCCTGGAGGCGCCCTGCGCTGACATGCAGCTTGGTCAGGATGAGATCCAAAGCGCGCCTCTCCTCGGCATCCAGCACGCTGGTGAATTCAGCCTCGAGCGAGCGCGCCATCGGCAGGATCCTGCCGTAAACATCGCCCCCCTTGCGGGTCAGGTTCAGCATCTGCGCGCGTTTGTCCTCGGGGTGAGGCTTTTGCTGGACGAGGCCGAGATCCACCAGCCGGCCCGCTGCGCGGCTGACCTTGACGGGGTCCATCTCGGTGCGGGCGATGATCTCTTTCGTCGAGCATTTGTTCAGCTCGCCGAGCACGGCCATCACCCGCCATTCGGGGATGCCGAGGCCGAAGGCGGCGCCATAGCGCGCTCCGAAGGCGCGGCTGATGCGCTCGGCCAGGATGGAGAATCGATAGGGCAGAAAACGCGCCAGCACCAGCGGCTCGTCCGAAACGGCAGGCATATCCGGATCCTTCCCATCGCCCCTCTGGGAAAATTTCCGGTCAGGCGGCTTGTTTGATTTCATATGAAATGATATTAAATGGCCGGGATATTGATATCGTATCCAACGTTTCTCGTTGCACATAGGGGGAAGTCGTGGCGCGCGACGGCACAGCGCAGGATCCGGATCGCTCAGGCCTCGACGCAAATACCGCGCCTTCGGGCGGGGAGGGAGCAGGGGTGCTCACCCTCCACGGCTATTTTCGCTCGAGCGCGGCGTGGCGCGTGCGCATCGCGCTCAACCTCAAGGGCCTCGCGGCGACGCATGTCTCGCACCATCTGCGCCATGGCGAGCAGCGGGCGCCGGATTTCCTGCGACTGAATCCGCAAGGATTGGTTCCCGCTCTGGAGCTGGCCGGAGGCGTTCTGACGCAGTCGCTGGCGATATGCGAATGGCTGGAGGAAACCCATCCGATGCCGCCGCTGCTGCCCGAACATGCGCTGCCTCGCGCGCGCGTGCGGGCCTTTGCACTCGCTATCGCGGCGGACATCCATCCCGTGCAGAATCTGAGGGTTCTGGCGCGGCTCCGGACACTCGGTTTGCCCGAGACCGCGGTCACGGGCTGGGCTCGCGATGTCATCGAGGACGGGCTGAAGGCCTGCGAAGCGCTGCTCGTCGGCGCGCCGGGGCCGTTCTGCTTTGGCGCCTCGCCCACTCTGGCGGATATCTGTCTCGTTCCGCAGCTTTCCAACGCCCGCCGCTTCGGCTGCGATTTGTCGGCCGTGCCACGCCTGCTGGCGGCAGAAGCGAGCTGCATGGCACTCGCCGCTTTTACTGAGGCCGCCCCTGACAAGCAGGCGGATGCCGAGTGAGGCGCCGCGCTGCCATCTGCTTCAAGATCGAACGCCGCCAATCCAAACACCGGCAACAAAAGAGGCGACCATGAACGCTCCAGCACCATCGCCCCTCGGCCAGATCGCGTCGGGCTCGGGAATCACGGCGGGCTACATGTCGGGTTTCGGCAACGGCTTTGAGACCGAGGCACTGCCCGGAGCCCTGCCGGTCGGCCGTAACTCGCCCCAGAAATGTCCCTACGGTCTCTATGCCGAGCAGATCTCGGGTTCGCCTTTTACGGCACCGCGCACCACCAATGAGAGATCCTGGCTGTATCGGATCCGCCCGACCGTGGCGCATTGGGGACGCTTCACCAGGATGGCTCCCGGTTTGTGGTGTTCGGCGCCGCATCCGGCAGCGGATCTGCCGATCGGGCCGCTGCGCTGGGACCCGCAGGAGATCCCGAGCGAGCCGATCTCCTTCATCGAGGGCATTCGCACGATCACGACCTGCGGCGATGTCAGCGCGCAAAGCGGCATGGCGGCTCATGTCTACGTCGCCACACGCTCGATGCAGGACGAGTATTTCTACAATGCCGATGCGGAGATGCTGATCGTGCCCGAGCAGGGCCGGCTGAGGTTTCGAACCGAATTTGGCGTGATCACGATCGAGCCCGGCGAGATCGTCGTGATTCCTCGTGGCATCAAGTTCACTGTCGAACTCGTTGAGGGATCGGCTCGCGGCTACATCTGCGAGAATTATGGTGGCGCCTTGACGCTGCCGGAGCGCGGTCCCATCGGCGCGAACTGCCTTGCCAATCCGCGCGACTTCCTCACGCCCGTTGCCGCCTATGAGGACCGGGATGCGGCGGGCAAGATGATGGTGAAATGGGGGGGAGACCTTTGGGCCTGCGATCTCGCCCATTCACCCCTGGATGTCGTGGCGTGGCACGGGAACTATGCCCCGTACAAATACGATCTGCGTCGATATGCGCCGGTCGGCCCGATCCTGTTCGATCACGCAGATCCCTCGATCTTCACCGTGCTGACCTCGCCTTCCGAGACGCCCGGCACCGCCAATATCGACTTCGTCCTCTTCTCCGACCGATGGCTTGTGGCGGAGAACACCTTCCGGCCGCCCTGGTACCACATCAATGTCATGAGCGAGTTCATGGGGCTGGTCTACGGCGTCTACGACGCCAAGACCGAAGGCGGTTTCGTGCCGGGCGGCATCAGCCTCCACAACACCATGCTGCCGCATGGTCCCGATGTCGACGCTTTTGAGAAGGCCTCGAACAGCGAGTTGAAGCCCCACAAACTCGAGAACACCCTCGCTTTCATGTTCGAGTCCCGTTTCCCGCAGGCCGTGACCCCCTATGCCGCTGAGAACGGCACCTTGCAGCGGGACTATGGACACTACGGAGCCAAGCTCGCCAAGCATTTCGATCCGGGACGTCGCGAACCGCGATAAGCGCCCTGCAGCGCGCAGATTTCTGCGCGAATGGAACTCGACCTGAATGGATCGGCCCGTCAGTGCAAACAGTGACCCCATGAGACAGCGTATCGATGAAACGCACGATGTGCAGCTGACGAGCTGGGTGGCATCGGCGAATGGTCATGCCGATTTCCCGATCCAGAACTTGCCGGTCGGCATCTTTACTGCCGAGGATGGTCGGAGGCGGCCCTGCACGGCGATCGGTGACGGCATCTTCGACCTTTCCGCTGCTTTGAGTGCGGGCTTGCTATCGGGCGGGAGTGCGGCGTTCGTGGAGGCTGCCGGGAGCGGGGTGCTCAATGATGCCCTGGCATTGGGCTCGGCCGCACGACGCGCGTTGAGGATCAGGCTCTCCGAATTGCTTCGGACGGGTGCGGTCGAGCGCTCCAGGGTGGAGCCGATGCTGCACCACGCCGCTTCGTGCAGCTTGCCTTTGCCTGTCACGATCGGTGATTTCACCGACTTCTTCGTCGGCATCCATCACGCGAGAAACGTCGGTCAGCTCTTCAGGCCCGATAACCCGCTATTGCCTAATTATAAGCATGTCCCGATCGGCTATCACGGACGCTCATCCTCCGTCGGCGCATCCGGACGGTCCGTCCGCCGACCCAACGGGCAGACCAGGGGCGAGGGAGGTTCGCCGCCTGATTTCGGCCCCTGCCGCAAGCTCGACTACGAACTGGAACTGGGAATCTGGATCGGTCCTGGCAACGATCTGGGAAGCCCAATTCCGATTGCGGAGGCGTCGGAGCATATTGCGGGCTTCTGCCTGCTGAATGACTGGTCGGCTCGGGATATTCAGGCTTGGGAGTATCAGCCCCTCGGGCCTTTCCTCGCCAAGAACTTCAGCTCGACCGTATCGCCCTGGATCATCACGCCGGAGGCGTTGGCGCCCTATGCGATAGCTCAGCCGGCACGTCCCGAGGGCGACCCGTCGCCGCTTCCTTATCTCGTCGATGCCGATGATATGCTGACCGGCGCGTTCGACATCGAGCTGGAAGTGCTGATTTCGAGCCGGATGATGGCCATGCAGGAGCTGGCCGCCCACAGCCTGGCGCGCTCGAATGCGCGCTACATGTATTGGACGGCAGCCCAAATCGTGGCTCACCACGCCAGCGGCGGGTGCAACCTCAGGCCCGGCGATCTCATCGGCACCGGAACGATATCGGGCCCTGCGCCGACTGAGGCCGGCTCGCTCCTGGAAGCAACCTTGGGCGGGCGGAACCCGATCCTGTTGCCAGGTGGCGAGGAACGGCGCTTCCTCGAGGATGGTGACGAGGTCATCTTGCGCGCCCGCTGCCGCCGGCCCGGCTTCGCCGCGATCGGCTTTGGCGAGTGCCGCGCACAGATCCAGGCGGCGCCGTGAGACAGGTCCATGAAATCAGCCATCCCCGGCATTGAGGCCGGCGATCACAGTCAATCCTGGGGTCACGCAACCGAGTTTTCCAAGAAGACATCACAAAGGGGGAGATGATGACCGATACCAACACACTGACACGCAGAAGCTTCCTGGCGGCAACCGGCGCTAGTGCCCTGGCCTTGGCTTCGCCAGCCTACGCTGCCTATCCGGACCGGCCGATCAAATGGATCGTGCCATATGCTGCCGGCGGCGGAGCCGACATCATCGCGCGCCTTGTGGGCAGCGCGATGAGCGCGAAGCTGGGTCAAGCGATCGTCATCGAGAACCGGCCGGGTGCGTCGACCAATATCGGGGCGGACGCGGTGGCAAAGGCGCCTCCGGACGGCTACACCCTCTTGACCGCGGATAACGGCACGCTGGTCAACAACACCGCCCTCTTCGCAAAACTCCCCTTTGATCCGGATCGCGACCTGCGGCCGGTCGGGCTGCTGGCACGCTTCCATCTCGTGCTGAGCGCAGCACGCTCATCGCCGATCGCGAGCGCGAAAGATTTTGCAGAGCGCGCCAAGTCGACGCCAGATGGCCTCAATTTCGGCTCGCCTGGCGTAGGATCTCCGCATCACCTGACCATGGCGAGGCTGACGCGGGATCTGGGCCTGCGCCTGACCCATGTGCCCTATCGCGGGATGGCGCCGATGATCGCCGACCTGCTGTCAGGCAGCGTCGAAACCGGAATGGTCGACTACGCCGCAGGCGGCGAATTGATGCGCTCAGGCCAGGTCCGCCCGCTCGCCGTGTGCTCGCCGAAGCGACTGGCGGCCTTGCCGGACGTCCCGACGATCGACGAGGCCTATGGCCGATCAGGGTTCGAAGCCTATGCATGGCAGGGTTTGATGACGACCGGGAAGGCCTCCGACGAGGTGGCCGGAATTCTTGGCAAGGCTCACGCCGCCGCCCTGGGAGACGCTGCCTTGCGCGCGCGGATGAACGAGTTGGGCGTGGAGCCCTTGGCGGGCGGGCCTGCGGAATTCGCGCAGTTGATCCAGTCCGAAAGACAATTATGGGTGCCGCTCATCCGTGAGCTCGGGCTCAATCTCAACTAGAGCGGTTTTCGATCTGACTGAATCGTCATTGCGAGCGCAGCGAAGCAATCCAGGAACTGCAGAGCTCTACGTCCTCCTGGATTGCTTCGTCGCTTCGCTTCTCGCAATGACGATCTGTGTTTCACTCAGATCGAAAACCGCCCTAGAGTATCCCATAATCTTCACGGAGAGTTTGGGGCCTATTCCCCGGGGATTGCTCTAATAGTGGAAGGTCCAGAGCAGGCTCTCGCTCAGCCCCTTCAGCGCCTCGACCGCATCGGGGCGCTCGCGGGCCAGCGTGGTGATCAGCGCGCCAGCGACGGCGAAGGCTGCGGTCGGCGAGTTCGGCAGGAAGCTGTTGCGAGCCGGTGCGAAGAAGGTCATGTCGGCCAGCGGCACCAGCGGCGATGACGGTCCGTCGGTCAGGGCGATCAGGACGGCGCCGCGCTTCCTGGCGAATTTGGCGAGCTCGAGCGTGTTGCGCGAATAGCGCGGCAGCGAGATCGCGATGACGACGTCGTCGGGCCCGGCCGAGAGCATATGGCGGACGGCGCGTTCCGGCCCGCCGCGCGAGGAGGCGAAGACGACGTCGGCGTCGAGATAGAGCGCAAGCCCGTCCTCCAGGAAGGCGCCGACATAATAGCTAGCGCCGGAGCCGACGATGAAGATGCGGCGCGCCTTCAGGAACAGGGCGATGGCGCGGTTGACCGTCTCCTCCTCCAGCGTCGCGATCGCCTCGTCGAGATTGTTGGCCTCGCGCTTCAGGGTCGCCGCCATGGTGGCGAAGACCGAGCCGGCCGTGGCGCGGGCATCGGCGAGGCCTTCCACCGGCCCCATCGCGACCTTGAGCGCCGTCGATAAGGCTGCGCGGAAATCGCCGTAATTGCGGTAGCCCAGGGCCCGGACGAAGCGGGTTACAGTCGCGGTCGAGGTGCCGCTCTTTTCGGCCAGCCCCTCGATCGTCACGGTCGCGGAATCGAGCGGGCTCTGCAGCACGAAGTCGGCCGCCTTGCGATGGCCCTCGCTAAGCGAGGGGTAGATTTGGGCGATGCGATTGGCGAGGTCCGTCGTCGGCTTCAGGGCGCGTGACATGGCTTTCCCGCTGATTGACGTCGGATAATTTTCATGTTTTCTAGACCGTGAAAATAAAGCTGTCAAAAAATCGACCAGCTACGGGAACGGAGACGAAACCGATGCGTCAGCGCGCGCTCATCACCATCCTGCTCGGCGCCAGCTTGCTGAGCGCCAATATGCTCAGCGCTCCTGCCATGGCGCAGACCCTGCGCATCGCGCTCGCCTCAGAGCCGACCGCCGTCGATCCGCATTATCACGACCTTACCCCGAACAACGCGCTCGCGATGCATATCTTCGACGGGCTCGTGCTTCAGGATGAGAAGCAGGCGCTGCGGCCCGGCCTTGCCGCGTCCTGGGAGAATGACGGCAAGAATCGCTGGACCTTCAAGCTGCGCCAGGGCGTGACGTTCACGAACGGCAAGCCCTTCACCGCCGAGGACGTGGTCTTCACCTTCTGCCGCACGCTGAAGAACGAGACCAAGGTCTCCGGTTCCTTCGCCGACATCACCGGCAATTTCGCCTCGGTCGAGACACCGGATGCGCACACGCTCGTCATCAACACGACCGAGCCCGAGCCGCTGCTGCCGACCCTGCTCTCGGGCCTGCCGATCCTCACGGCCTCCATCGTCGAGCATGGCCCGATCAGCTACGACGTCGCCAAGAATTGCGGCGTCACCGGGCCCTGGCCTGCGGTCAATAATTTCAACGACGGCACGGCCGCGATCGGCACCGGCCCCTACAAGCTGAAGTCCTATGTGCGTGGCTCGGCGATCGAGCTCGAGCGCAACCCGACCTATTGGGGCCCTGCCGAGCCCTGGGCAACCGTGCGCTTCGTGCCGGTGACCAATGCCGGCCCGCGCCTCGCTGGCTTGCTCGCCGGCGATTACGACGTGATCGAGAACCCCGCCGCGCGCGACCTTGCTCGGATCAAGGGCGACAAGCGCTTCGGCCATGTCATCACGCCTTCGACCCGGGTGATCTACTTCCAGCTCGACGTCGGCCGCGACCAGAGCCCCTTCGTCAAGGCCGAGGACGGCAAGAACCCGCTCAAGGACGCCCGCGTGCGCAAGGCGATGTCGCTCGCCATCGACCGCGACGCCATCGTCAAGCGCATCATGGATGGCGCCGCCGAGCCGGCCTACCAGTACCTGCCGACCGGCATGTCCGGCACGCTGGCGAACCCGCCCAAGCTTGCCTATGACCCGGCTGCGGCCAAGAAGCTGCTGGCCGAGGCCGGCTACCCCAACGGCTTCCAGCTCACTTTGTCCTCGACCAATGACCGCTACATCAACGACAGCCAAATCACCCAGGCCGTCGCGCAGTACCTGACCCAGATCGGCATCAAGACCGAGGTCGATGCGATGACGCGGGCGATCTATTTCCCGCGCCGCGCCAAGAAGGAATTCAGCGTCGCGCTCGGCGGCTGGGGCTCGGGGACCGGCGAGGCCGCCTCCTTCCTGCGCCAGTGGCCGCCGACCCCCAACGAGGCCAAGACGCTCGGTGGCTCGAACTATGGCGGCTACAAGAACGACGAATTCGACAAGGTGATCCGCGCCGCGGTCACGACGCTCGACGACAAGAAGCGCGCCGAATTGCTGCAGCAGGCGATGACACTCGTCCTTGCCGACGGCGCCTTCATCCCGCTGCACTTCGAAAGCGGCATCTGGGCCTTCAAGTCCGAATTGGCGGTCGCAGGCCGTGCCGACCAGTTCATGCTCGCCATGTCGGTGAAGCCGGCCAAGTAAGCCGGCCGCCAACTCTTCGAGGTTCGGCATGACCGCCTATGTCCTGCAGCGGCTGATCCAGAGCGTGCTCGTGCTGCTCGCGGTCTCGGTCGTGGTCTTCTTTGCCGTCTACGGTATCGGTGACCCGATCGAGCTCCTGGTCTCGCCACAGGTCAGCGATGCCGAGCGGCAGGCGCTGATCCGCCGGCTCGGGCTCGATCTGCCGGTCTGGCAGCAATACCTGACCTTCATGGGCAACGCCCTGAAGGGCGATCTCGGTCGCTCCTTCGTCCATGGCGTATCGGCGCTGCAATTGATCCTGGCGCGATTGCCGGCGACCTTCGAGCTGGTGCTGCTGGCGATGACGCTGGCGCTCACTGCGGGCATCCCGCTCGGGCTGATGGTCGGCCTCAACCCCGACAGCCGGCGCGCCCGCATCGTCATGGCGGGAACCGTGCTCGGCTTCTCCTTGCCGAGCTTCTGGAAGGGCATGATGCTGATCCTGCTCTTTGCCGTGCTGCTCGGCTGGCTGCCGACGGCAGGGCGTGGCGAGACGGTCTCGCTGCTCGGCCTCCAGACCAGCCTGCTGACGCTGGACGGGCTCAGGCACATCGCCTTGCCCGCCCTCAACCTGGCGATCCCGAACCTCGCGCTGATCGTGCGCCTCGTCGCCGCCGGCACCACCGAGACGATGACGCAGGACTATGTGAAATATGCCCGCGCCAAGGGTGTGCGGCCCCGGCGCATCGTCAATCGGCATGTGCTGCGCAACATCCTGATCCCGATCGTCACCGTGGTCGGCGTCGAGTTCGGCAGCCTCGTCGCGTTCTCGACCATCACCGAGACCGTCTTCGCCTGGCCGGGCATGGGCAAGCTCCTGATCGATTCGGTCTACCAGCTCGACCGGCCTGTGGTCGTCGCCTACGTCCTCCTGGCAACGCTGCTCTTCGTCACCGTCAACTTCCTGGTCGACGTGCTCTATGCCGCGCTCGACCCGCGGGTGAAGCTCGCCGGAGAGCAGGCATGAGCCTCGACATGCCCCGCTCGGACTTGCCTCGCCCGGACTTGCCCCGCCTCGCCGGGCCGGTGCAGGCCGATACGCCCCTGCGCGAAAAGGTGCTGGCCCGCCTGCGCAACCGGCCGACGACGCGCGGCGCCGTGATCCTGCTCGGCATCATGGTGGTGCTCGCTTTGCTGGCGCCGGTGATCGCGCCGCAGAACCCGCATGATCTCGGCGCGCTCAGCGTGATGGACAACCGGCTGGCGCCCGGCGAGCAGGGCATGGGCGGCTTCACCTACTGGCTCGGCAGCGATGCCCAGGGCCGCGACATGTTCAGCGCCATCCTCTACGGCCTGCGCACCAGCCTGCTCGTCGGCCTCGCCTCGACCATTGGCGCGCTCACCATCGGCATCCTCGCCGGGCTCGCCGCGGCGCAGTTCGGCGGCGCGGTCGACGCCGTGCTGATGCGCATCGTTGACTTCATGCTCGGCTTTCCCTCGATCCTGGTCGCGCTCGTGCTGCTGGCCTCGATCGGGCGCGGCGTCGACAAGGTCATCCTCGCCATCGTGCTGGTGCAATGGGCGCAGTACGCCCGTTTGATGCGGGCGGCAGCGCTGGTCGAGCGGCGCAAGGAGTATATCGAGGCCGCCGTCAATTTCGGCCTGCCGACCCGCCACATCATGCTGGCGCATCTGCTGCCGAACTCGGTCGGCGCCGTGCTCGTCGTCGCCAGCATCAGCATCGCTTCGGCGATCACGCTGGAGGCGACCTTGTCCTTCCTCGGCGTCGGCGTGCCGGTGACACAGCCCTCGCTCGGCCTCCTCATCGCCAACGGCTTCGAGTTCCTGCTCTCCGGCGAATACTGGATCGCCGTCTTCCCCGGTATCGCGCTGGTGCTCTTGATCATGTCGCTCAATCTCGTCGGCGACCGCCTGCGCCGCAGCTTCAACGTGCGCGCATGAGCTTCGACGTGGACATGAGCGAGACGCCTCTCCTTTCCGTGCGCGGCCTCAAGACCGTGTTCCATGCGCAGGATGGCGCCTGGCCGGCGGTGGACGGCGTCGATTTCCACGTCAACAAGGGCGAGGTGCTCGGCCTTGTCGGTGAATCCGGCTCGGGCAAGTCGGTGACCGGCTTCTCGCTGGTGCAGTTGATCGACCCGCCGGGCGAGGTCGTTGCCGGTGAGATCCTGTTCGATGGCATCGATCTGCGCGCCGCCTCGCAGGAGCGCCTGCGCCAATTGCGCGGCGACCGGATCGCGATGATCTTCCAGGACCCGCTGATGACGCTGAACCCGGTGCTCAGCATCGGCGAGCAGATGAGCGAGGCGATCCTCGAGCATCGCGACTGCAGCCGCGACGAGGCGCTCGCCAAGGCGGCGCAGGCGCTGGCGCGGGTCGGCATCTCCTCGCCGGAGACGCGATTGAAACAGTTCCCGCATGAATTCTCCGGCGGCATGCGCCAGCGCGTGGCGATCGCGACCGCGCTCCTGAACGACCCCGACCTGATCATTGCGGACGAGCCGACCACGGCGCTCGACGTCACCATCCAGGCGCAGATCCTCTACGAGATGCAGAAGCTCTCGCGCGAAACCGGTGCCGCGGTGATCTGGATCACGCACGACCTCGCCGTGGTCGCCGAGCTCGCCGACCGGGTGGCGGTGATGTATGCCGGGCGCATCGTCGAGATCGGCGATGTCGAGACCGTGCTCGACCGGCCGTGCCATCCCTATACGCTTGGCCTGCTCAACTCCTCGGCCAGCATGGTCGAGCCGGGCGAGCGCCTGCACCAGATCGACGGCGTCGCGCCGCGCATCGACTCGCGCCCTTCCGGCTGCCCGTTCCGACCACGCTGCGAGCGGGCTCTGCCCGTCTGCGCCGACAGCGATCCACAGCCGCAAGCCTATGACGGCCGCACCCTGCGCTGCCACAACCCCGTGCCGGCAGCCCCCAAGCCGAATTTGGTGGCGGCATGAGCGAGCCCCTGTTCGAACTGCGCGGTGTCCGCAAATACTTCCGCGGCAAGGCCAATATCGCCGAGCGCATCCTGACCGCGATCGGCCGGCACGCGCCGCCTGCGACGCTCAAGGCGGTCGACGGTGTCGATCTCAGCATCGGGAAGGGCGAGGTGCTCGGGCTTGTCGGCGAATCCGGCTGCGGCAAGTCGACCTTGGCGCGCATCGCCACCGGCATCCTGCCGCCGACCGGGGGCGAGGTGTTCTACAAGGGCCGCTCCGCGGCCGGCCTCAAGGGCAAGGAGCGGCTCGATTATCTGCTCAAGGTGCAGATGATCTTCCAGGACCCTTACGCCTCGCTCGATCCGCGGATGCGGGTGAGCCGCATCGTCGGCGAGGCGCTTGCTGTCCACAAGCTCGTGCCGAAGGCGGAGCTCAATGGTGCGGTCGACCGGGCGCTGAGCGAAGTCGGGCTCGATCTCGCCTATCGCGAGCGCTACCCGCACCAGTTCTCCGGCGGCCAGCGCCAACGCATCGGCATTGCCCGCGCACTCGCGGTGAAGCCCGATTTCCTGGTCTGCGACGAGCCGGTCTCGGCGCTGGACGTCTCGATCCAGGCGCAGGTGATCAACCTGTTCATGGATGTGCGCGCGCGGCACGGGCTGACCTATCTCTTCGTCAGCCATGATCTCGGCCTGGTCCGCCATATCAGCGACCGCGTCGCGATCATGTATCTCGGCCGCATCGTCGAGATCGGCAGCGCGACCGCGATCTTCGCCGAGCCGGCGCATCCCTATAGCGCGGCGCTGATCAAGGCGATTCCCTCGGCGGCGCGGCGCAAGAGCAGCTTCCAGCCGCTGAAGGGCGAATTGCCGTCGCCGCTGGCCCCGCCCCCGGGCTGCCCCTTCCACCCACGCTGCGAGCACGCCATGGCGGTCTGCCGCGAGGTCCGCCCGGACCTCGTCGAGATCGCGCCCGGCCGCAGCGCCGCCTGCCACCTGCACACCACAGGGAAAGCCGCATGACCACGCTCGTTCTCGATCCACCGGTGGGGCGCAGCGCCCTGTCCTTCATCGACGCCCGTCATCCGCAGCGGCCGTTGGAGGTCAATTTTTACCGGCCGGCGCGCCATCGCCCGCAGGACGAGGTCGTTTTCGTCCAGCACGGCATGCTGCGCAATGGCGACGACTACCGCGACTTCTGGATCGAGGCCGCCGAAAAGCACAATTTGCTGATCGTCGCACCGACCTTCGGCAACGACCATTTCCCCAAGGCGGAAGGCTATAATAACGGTCTCGTCGTCGGCGAAGGCGGCGCCATCGCCGCCGAGGGCGACTGGCTCTATGCCGTGCCCGCCCGCGTGCTGGCGGCGCTGCGCCAAGCTGGCGTAACCAAGCGCGACAAGGTCAGGCTGTTTGGCCATTCCGCCGGCGGCCAGTTCGTCCACCGCCTGCTGGCGACGCAAGAGCAGACGCCGTTCGAGACGGCCTTCGCCGCCAATTCGGGCTGGTACACGCTGCCGACGCTGGAGCGGCGTTTTCCGGAGGGCCTAGACGGGCTCGGCCTCGGCGAGGCGGAGCTGGCGCGCTGGCTGGCCTGGCCGATGGTGATCTTCGCCGGCGACCAGGACATCGTCACCAGCGATCCCAACCTGCCGGCGCAAGTCGAGGCCTTGGCGCAAGGGCCGATGCGCTATGCGCGGGCGCATTTCGTCCTCGACTTCGCCAAAGCGGAGGCGGCGCGGCGCGGCGTGGCCTGCAACTGGTCGCTGACCACCGTGCCCGGCATCGGCCATGACGGGGCGGCGATGTCGCGCGCCGCCGCCGCCTGCTGGTTCGAGGGCCGCATTCCGACGGCCGAGGAGTTGAAGCCGGAGGCATCGCCGGTGGCCTGAGGTTTTGCGCTGTCTCGCAGGGGCGGGTTGGCCGGTCGCTGCTGGCCGGCGGTTTTCGGCGCTCACCGATGGCGTTACTCTCTCCCGTCATTCCGAGGCACGCCGAAGGCGTGAGCCCGGAACCCAGAACCGATGTGTGTCCTCGTGAAGCGCCCCGGCGACCTATGCCTTCTCAAGCAGCGGTATCGGTTCTGGGTTCCGGGCTCGATCCTGCGGATCGCCCCGGAATGACGGCGGTGGGTCCGGTGAAAATCATCAAGCTCTGGCCTTCAGGCAGACACCGGCTCCGGTTAGCCATGCCCACCACTCAAGGCCTCGGCCAGACGACGTGCCGGGGTGGGCAAGGCTGCAAAGTCAGTCGCATAGAGATTGATGGCTCGCAGAGCCCAGTCGTCGATCAAGGCGGCTGCGTGCAGGCGCCGATCCCCGAGCGCATCGAAGGCGCCTTGCGCCATCACGCCGATGCCCATGCCGCATTCGATCATTCGGCACAGGGCCGAGAGGCTATCGACCTCGACGCGCTGGCGCAGCACGCGCCCGGCCTCGCGGGCGACGCGGCTGAGATTGACCTGGACCGTGCTGCTGCCGCGCACACCGATCTGCTCGTAATCGAGCGCGGCGGCATAGGCGATGTGCTCCATCTCTGCCAGCGGATGGTCGAGCGGCGTCACCAGGACGAGCTGCTCGGTGCGGTAGGGCCGGGACTGCAGGCGCATGACATGCTCGCTCTCACCGCAGATGCCGAGATCGACCTCGCGGCTGAACACGGCATGGGCGACGGCCTGGCTGCTGTGCTGGCTCAGATCAATGCGGATCTCGGGATGCGCCCGCGCGAAGACGGCGAGATCGCCCGGCAAGAACTGCTCCACCGCCGAAGCGCTGGCGGCAAGCCGCACGCGACCACGCACACCCCTGGCGAATTCGTCGAGACCGCTGCGCAACCTCTCGACCTCGAAGATGATGTCGGCCGCATGGCCCGCAAGCTGCTGGCCGAGGAACGTTGCCCTGACGCCGCGGGCGTGACGCTCCAGCAGCGGCGCGCCGATCGCGCGTTCCAATTCCGCGATGCGTCGGCTCAGCGCTGATGTCGCGATGCTCCCGCGCTCGGCCGCACGCGCGATGCTCCCTGTCTCGCAAACCAGCATGAAAAGATCGAGCGTTGCCAGGTCGAGCTGGCGCAGGAAGCTGCGCAATGACGTCATAGTGTTCATGGCAAGCCGTAAACGAGAGAGCCGGTACGCCTGCGGCTCCGGCCAGGTCGGAGCAAGGATCATGACCGAAACGCGCCAGCCATCGCAAGATGCGATGGCTCGTGGGATTCTTTGAACTTCTCGTGGCCGGGGGAGGGCGGCTAGCGTCGCGGCTTCGTGTCCCGAGGCCGTCGCCATCATGCACCAGACCGCGTTCTCCTCCGAAACCTCGGCGCGCGTCGCCGGCGCGCTGGTCCAGCTTGGCGCCTTGCGTATCACGACGGGACAGCCCTTCGTCTACACCTCGGGCTGGGCGAGCCCGATCTATATCGACACCCGTCTCATCATGTCGGATGTCGGCCTGCGCCAGGTCGTGATGAGCATTGCGACGCGGCAGCTGGCCGGCATCGTCGCCGCCAAGGCGATCAACGCTGTCGTCGGCGCCGAAAGCTCCGGCATTGCTTTCGCTGCCTGGCTCGCGGAAAGCCTCGCCCTGCCCCTGCTCTATCAGCGCAAACGTCCGATGGGGTGGGGCAGCGCCGCGCGTCTCGAGGGCAAATTGCCGGAGGCAGCGCGTGTCCTCTATGTCGACGACGTCACCACCGATGCCCGTTCCAAGGTCGCGGCCGTATCGGCGCTGCGCCAGAGCGGGGCCGTCGTGGAGGACGCGCTGGTGATCGTCAATTATGGGATCTACCCGCACACCGATGCGCTGCTCGCCGAGAACGCCCTGACCCTGCACGCGCTGACGCAGTGGCGCGATCTCTTCATCGCTCTCAAGGATGATGGCGGCCTCTCCGACGAGGCGGAACGGGTACTGGCAGCCTTCGGTGCCGATCCCGTGACATGGTCGGTTGCCCATGGCGGAGTCGGCGCATGAGCCCCCGGCAAGAACTGATCAGGCAAAAACTCATCAGGCAGGAACTCGCTGCCGCGATCTTCGACGAGGTCGGCGCGCTCACGCGCGATGAGGCCGGCATCACCCGCGAGGCCTATGGCGAGGGTGAGGAGCGCGCGATGCAGGCGATCGAACGTCGCGCCGCCCTGCTGGGCCTCGCCGCGGAGCGTGATCGTTTCCAGAATCTCTGGTTGCGCCTGCCGGAGGATTCGCGCGCAGAACCGCCTGTCGTGATCGGCTCCCATCTCGATTCCGTGCCGCGAGGCGGCAATTTCGACGGGCTCGCCGGCGTCGTGGCCGGGCTGCTCTTGCTTGACGCCCTGCGTGGCCAGGCGATGACCGCCCCGCCTCTGCGGGTGCTGGCGCTACGCGGCGAGGAAAGCGCGTTCTACGGCAAGGCCTGCATCGGCTCGCTTGCCTTGCTGGGCCAATTGCCGGCCAGCGCATTGTCGCTGCACCATCGCAGCGGCCGCGGCACGCTCGGTGAGGCCATGGCGCGCAGCGGCGTCGATGTCGATGCCGTCGCCCGCAGCGAAGCCCTGCTCGCACCAGCCGAGATCGCGGCCTATCTCGAACTCCATATCGAGCAGGGTCCGGTGATGACCGCCCGCGACTGGCCCTCGGCCGTGGTCACGGGGATTCGGGGCAATTTGCGCCACAACCGCATCCGCTGCCTCGGGGAGGCTGGCCATTCCGGCGCCGTACCGCGCTGGCTGCGCAAGGATGCGGTACTGGCGGTCGCCGAGCTCCTGTCGCGAATGGACGAGCACTGGCGCGTGCTCCTGCAGATGGGCATGGACCTTGTGATGACAGCCGGCATCTGCACGACCGCGCCGGAATCCCATGCGGTCTCGGTCATCCCCGGCGAAGTCAGCTTCAGCTTCGAGGTGCGCAGCCAGGATTCCGCGACGCTGGAGCGCTTCTACGAGCTCTTCCGAGAGGAGTGCCGAACCGTGGCGACGTCGCGCGGCGTCCGGTTCGCCTTCGACGCGTGCCTCGCCTCGCCACCCGCCGTGATGGATGCAGGCTGGATCGGCTGCATCGAGGCAGCCGGCCATGCGCGCGGAACGAGCGTCGAGCAGATCGCAAGCGGGGCGGGGCATGATGCGGCTGTCTTCGCCAACGCAGGCGTGCCTTCGGGCATGATCTTCGTGCGCAACGCCAACGGCTCCCATAATCCCGATGAGGCCATGGCGATCGGTGACTTTGCCGACGGCGTCGATCTCATGCTCAAGGCTCTGCGAAAAGCGGTGCCGTCAAAGATCTCCACCTGCCCTCACGCCTTGGCCTGATCACGCGCCGATTGCGCAGCCTCCCACTGAAGGTATTTGCGGTGTCGCTCACAAATCTCCCGCACCGCCCACTCGTTGTGATGCTGGGCGGAGAGGGCGACGCCGAAATCTCCGCGCGGTCGAACGGTCGATCGACAAGCCCGCAATATGGCTGGTTAATGGATGGCTTATTGCCGATAGATATCGCGCAAAATGGGTGTGATCGGCATGAGCGCATTTGAAGAACGCAAGATCGACTGCCATGTCCACATCCTGGACCCTGCGCGGTTCCCTTACGCGCCGGATGTGAAATACCAGCCATCGGGCCAGGAGATCGGCACAGCAGAGCAATTGGCGGCTGTCGGCAACTTCTACGGCGTCGAACATTGCCTCATCGTCGGCCCCAATTCCGGCTACGGAAACGACAATCGCTGCCTGCTGGATGCGATCAAACGCGGCAATGGCAACTATAAGGGCATCGCGGTCGTGCCAAACGCGTGCGATCGTGAAACGCTCGCGGCCCTGCAGGCGATGGGGATTGTCGGGGTCGCCATCAACGCGACCTATCACAGCGTCGCGTACTATGACGACATCGCTCCGCTGATCGGCCATCTCGAAGCGCTCGGCATGTATCTGCAGATTCAGACGGAAGGCGATCAGTTTCTCGGCCTGCTGCCGCACATCGAGGATCGCACTGTCAAAATCCTCATCGACCATTGCGGGAGGCCGATCATTACTGACGGGCTGAAGCAGCCGGGCTTTGCCGCGCTATGCCGCCTTGGCGCGAGCGGACGCTGCTTCGTCAAACTCTCAGGCTTCGCCAAGTTCTCGCAGGAGCGCTTTCCGCATCGCGATGTCTGGCCCTTCATCGAGGCGCTGGTCGAGTCGCACGGCCTCGATGGCTGCATGTGGGCCTCCGACTGGCCACATCTGCGCGCGCCGGAGCGAATGGATTACGGGCCGTTGCTGCAGATGGTCGATCTGCTGTTTCCACGCGCCGCAGACCGAGCCAAGCTCCTGTGGGATACGCCGATGCGGCTGTTCCAATTCGGCGCGTGACAAGAGCCGGATGATTTCAGTTGGGATCACCAAGTGATCCCAACTGAAATCTGAATCCGTCTCTCATCCCGGGAGTGAGAGCAGGATGCGAAAAACCGGTTCCCACTTTTTCGCATCCTGCTCTTGCCTCAGAGCGTCGCCTCGATGGCGGCGCGCAAGCCCGGCGTGATCTCGGGCATGACGCCGAACCAATTCTTGAAGGCCGGCCGCGCCTGATTGAGCAGCATGCCCAGGCCATTCACAGTGCGGTTGCCCCGCGCACGCGCCGCTGCGAGCAGCGGCGTTTCCCGGGGCACGTAGATCAGATCGGAGACGACAGCGGAGGGAGGCAGCTTGGCGAGGTCGAGATCGAGCGCCTGCTCCTTGCCCATGCCCTGATTGGTCGTGTTGACGAGCAGGGCTGCATCCCCGATGGCGTCGTGCCGCCGATCCCAGGGCAGCACCTTCACACCGAATTCCGCTGCAAGCTGCTCGGCCCGCGCTGCGGAGCGATTGCAGATGCGAATATCCGTGGCGCCACGATCGGCAAGGCCGGCGATGACAGCCCGGGCGCCGCCGCCTGCGCCGATGACGATCACCGGCCCCGCATCCGCCGTCCATCCCGGCACGTCCTGGGCAAGCGACTCAGCGTATCCGAACGCTTCGAAATTGTGTCCTTCGAGACTTCCGTCCGGGGCGACGATGACGCAATTCATGGCGCCGATCTGGCGCGCGATGGGCGAGACGCGATCGACGATGGACAGCGCCAGCTCCTTGAGGGGCATCGTCAGGTTGCAGCCGGAAAAGCCGAGGGCCGGTAGCGCCCGCAAGGCTGCCGCCAACCCCTCGGGTTTCACCGCAAGCGGGACATAAACGCCATTCAGGCCGTGCTCCCGCAGCCAATAATTGTGCAGCACGGGCGAGCGCGAATGCATGATGGGATAGCCCATCACGCCGGCCATCAAATAGCGATCAGGCTGCTGCATGGTCGTCTCCCGAAACAGTGGCGCGCTCACGCCTTCACTTTCGCGTCGGTGCTGGGGACGTCGGATGGCTTCACCAGCACGACGATGATCAACAACACGAAAGCGCACACATCCTTGTCGGTGCCGCTGCAAAACCGCAAGATTGGATTTGCCCAGCGCATCGAAGCCAGGGCTGCCTATTTCCGGACCGACACGGCTACGCCGACCGGCAAGCCGCTGGGAATGGCGCCGATCAACAAGGGCGGGATGAAGGGGAGGCCCAGGGTCGGGGTCGAGGGTTCGAATCCCTTTTCCAGTGCCATTTCAGAAAATGCGGCTGTGGCCGCTCGTGCGCCTTCATCGGCTGGAAGGCGTGGCCCGCTCTGTTGACGAAGCTGCGAATTCCATCGCGCGATGCCTCAACCGTTCGGCAAACCTATCCCGAGACCGTCCCTGCACCCGAATTCGTCGCCGTGCTGCGGACGGATCGGACCTCCTCGAAGATCTGCGTATTCGGACAGAATGACGGGCCACGGGCTGCAGAACCGGTCTCCTCAAGCCAGCGTTCGCATTGCTGCGATGCCGCGCACCAGAGGCAACGGCGGCCGGCTGCTGCGAAGGTCCTGCCTCTTAGAGCGGCAAGCCCGGGGTCGATGCCGATACGCTCCAGCATCGTGCTCATCAGGCGTGCCTGCCGCTCGACCCGATCTCTCAACCATCCCCGCATCTTTGTGTCCTTCGAATTCAGTGCCCAGGTCGGCACGGCTTTGCCAGGCACGATCCCGGTCTCGTCACAAGCCAGCTCCTCCGAGGGTTCGGGTTGCGGCAGCCACGATGCAGATCGGTCGCTCGTGCTCTCCGGCCGCGTCCCGGCCTTTCCGTCGACCGCAGGCATGATGCAGAGCAACGCGCATTTCGCATTGCGCCAGCGCAAACTGCGGGACGCAACCGACTCTAGAGCAATTTCCGATAGAGCGATTTCCCATCCGATAGGGCCGTCCAATTGCTCTAGCTGTTTGTTTTAACGCGTTTTCTTCACGCGACCCGGTGGCCATTTCGCTGGAAAATACTCTAATGCCCCAGGCGGGGCTGGGTCAGAACGCGCCAATACGCCAGCGCGAAGCCCAGAAATGCCCCTGCCCAGGCAAGGCCGGCGAAATGCAGCAGGCCCAGACTCCAGGCGGGATGGAGCGAAGCGCAGATCCGGGCCAGCGCCGCAAGAACGACCAGGGCATAGAAGGCCTGGATTGCGCGGCTCGCGGCAAGGGGCCGCCCGGTGTGTGCGAGGCTCGCCCGGGACATGACTGCGAGCGTCATGGTGCCGACGGCGCCACCGGTCCAGGCATGGATGCCCGCAGTTGCCGATCCGAAGCCGAGCGACGCCAGGCCGAGCAGCATGAAGCCAAGCGGCACGAACGCATAGGCGACGTGAAGGATGAGCACCAGCTGGTCCCGCCAGGTCCGGTATCCGGCCCAGCGCGCAAGCCGCACGGCCTGAAGGACGCCCGCCGCCAACAGGGCCGCACCCGTCGCAGGCCCCTCCGGAACCGCGATCCAGGCCAGGAGAGCAGCTCCGGCGCAGATCATCGAGGCGATGTCGAATCGTCCGAAGGATGCAGGCAATCGTCCGGGGTTCTCCCGGGCCAACCAGTTGCGCGTGAAGCTCGGCACGATTCGGCCTCCGACCAGCATCACAAGCAGGATGGTCGCAGCGATGCCGAGCCGGACGCCATAATCGGAGGCGCCGTACAGATGGGCTTCCAAGTGGAACATCGCGTTGCCACCCAGCAGCAGACCCAGCACAACCAGCACCTTCAGGTTCCGCCAGTTTCTTCCGACGACGATCTCGCGCCCGGCCGCCCCGGCGACAAGGAGCAGGAAGGAAAGGTCGATTGCGGCGGCGGGAAGCCAACCGATCCAGGCAGAGCCGGTCACGGCGACACGGCCAAGAATCCAGGCAGTGACGAGAACCAGCAGCGGCTTGCCTTGCAGGGGCAACCGCCCTGTCCAGTTGGGGATCGCGGTCAGGAGGAAGCCCGTCACCACGGCCGGGAGATAGCCGTAGAGCATCTCATGGATGTGCCAGTCGCGATGGGAAAAGAGGGTCGCGATCTCAAGCTCCCCATAGAACATCGGCAGCCATGCCAGAATGGCCAGGCCGGCATAGATCGAGCCCAGGAGGAAGAATGGGCGGAAGCCGTAAGAAAGGACCGCAGGGCCGACATATTCACGCAGGCGCGGAATCGGAGCCATCACCGGCCTCCTTCATGGACGAGGACAATCTCGACGAGATCCAGGACAGACGGACCACCGCAACGGGGCGTCGCGGCGGCACAGCGTCTGCGATGAGCGCTTATTTCGCCGCGACGGTCATGATGGCCAGCTTGTCGAAGAGTGTCGCGAAGACCTGCTTCGCCTTGCCGGGATGGGTTGCCGCCTTGGCCAGATCAAGATTGGCCGCGTCGCCCACGACGACCATCGCGACCATGCCCATCCCGTAGTGCGGCTTGCATTTGTAGCCGTAGACGCCGGGCTTATCGAACGTGATGGCGAGCTCTTCGTTGACCTTGCCGACGAACGCCTTCGCGCCTTCCGGCAGCATCGTCTCGACGGTCTCGACGTTATGGCCCTTGTCAACAGCCATGAATTTCACGGTGTCGCCAGGGGCGATCTTCACCAGCGCCGGCTCGAAGACCATGACGCCTTCGTTGCCCTTGTTGAGCATCCGGACCTGGACCTCGGCTGCCTGTGCCATACCGGTCAGTCCAAGGGCCGCGGCGACGGTCCCGAGCATCATCGCCTTGCGCATTGTCGTCTCCTGTTGTGATGCAAAAATCGCGAACCGCATCGAGGCTCTTGGGGGGCGTGATACTCCTGGCCCTCGGGCTGCTGTTTGATGCCGCGCAAAGAGAGCCGCTTTTATGAGGGACGGCCCGGTCGCATCCTGTTTGCGCGGCAATAAGCCAGGCCGGCGAAATCCGCTTCGGTCGCGTCATCCAAGGACGTACCCGGCCGCTGTTTGCGACAGCGGCAGTCCTGGCTATTGTCACTGTTGCCCTGCCAATCCGGCCTTGCCGGCTCGAGCCCGCATCGGCGAGACCTGCCGCGGGCGCTGGCGTCCGTCCCGATCCGTGAAGACGTTGACTTGCCCCCTGCTTCGGAGTGCTCGTCATGGCCAGCGTCGACCGGACCCTTATTGCCGACCTGCCGCTCTTTGCCGGTCTCGTGCCAGAGCAACTCGACGAATTGCTGCGCGAGGCGCAGTCCGTGCGCTACCCGAAGGGAACGACTGTCTTTCAGCAGGATGCTGAGGCGCACTCGTTTTTCGTGCTGCTCCACGGACACCTGCGTGTCTACAAACTCACGCCGGACGGGCAGCAGGTGGTGGTGCGGTTCGTGTCCGCGGGTGAAGTGTTCGGGGTCGCGATGGCCATCGGGCGGACGACTTATCCCGCCACCGCCGTCGCGGTCGTCGACAGCATCGCGCTGGTGTGGCCGTCCGTCGCCTGGCCGCGCCTCATCGCCAAGCATCCGACACTCGCCGTCAACACGCTCCAGACCGTCGGCAGCCGGTTGCAGGATGCCCATGTGCGCGTTGTCGAGATGTCGACCGAGCAGGTCGAGCGGCGGATCGCACACGCCTTGCTGCGCTTGGCCCAGCAGTCTGGGCGCAAGGTGGAGGCTGGAGTGCAGATCGATTTCCCGATCTCGCGTCAGGACGTCGCCGAGATGACGGGCACCACTTTGCATACGGTCAGCCGGGTCCTGAGCGCGTGGGAGGACCGAGGCTTCGTCGCAGGCGGGCGTCAGAAGATCACCATTCTCGAGCCGCACCGGCTGTTCGTACTGGCCGAGGGCGGCCTGCCATAGGCTTCGGCTGCCGTGATGTCCCGCCTCCGCGCCGTCGGAGGCTGACGGATGTCACCGCCGCGCAGCGACCGCCCGGAGATCGGCCAGGACTTTGCCGCGGTCTGCGCCGTGCTCCCGGCATGCGTCATCGACGGTGTGAAAGCAGGCGATCGGGCAGCCGACGCAATGCATCTTGTGATCGAGGAAGATCCGGATGGTTGCCGGCCATCGCCGCATGACTTCGTCGACAAGCGTCGTGAACTCGATGGGCATGGCCGCCTCCTTCCGTAAATCTGGCATGGCGGACGCTGCGTCCTTGGGGCCCGGCGATCGTTGCGCCGGCACAAACCCGCCAACGGTGAAGCCGGTGGCTCTGCCAAGGTTCGGTCGTTCTGTTTGCGCGGCCGCAAAGAGGGATGGCGAAGCTGCGGGCATTGTCCAAGCCTCCAGCCCGGATGCAGAACAGCCATGAGCCGAACAGCGAAGCCGCCCCTCGATCCAGATCTGCTGGAGTGCCTTCTCGGAGTCATGGATCCCGAGATCGGTCTGAGCGTGGTCGATCTCGGGCTCGTCTACCGCGCGACCCGCGACGAGAGCGGGATCGACGTGGCCCTCACATTGACCAGCCCGGCCTGCCCGCTCGGAGAGATGATACTCGAGGATGCCCGCGAACGGCTGGCCAATCGGTTCCGGGATGCCGCGCGCATCGCACTCGATCTGGTCTGGCATCCGACCTGGAGCCCGGACCTGATCATCGATCGAGGCCGAAGGTTGCTGGGACATCGATCGAAGGAAGCTGCCTGATGAGCGTCCGCAATGCGTCCGAAACCGTCATCGATGTGCGCCAGATCCTGCCGCGCATGCGCCGTCACCCGCTGATCTTCGCCACCTTCGGGCAGCTGCAGCCAAGCGACGCCCTGGTCCTGGTCAATGATCATGATCCCTGGCCGCTGCTCTACCAATTCAACGTCCGCCATCCCGGCGCGTTCATGTGGCGCTACGAGGAGGAGGGGCCTGATGTCTGGCGCATCCGTATCACCCGCGCGGCCTGATCTGGCGGCAGGACGCCTGCACAACCGTCTGGCGGTCCGGGTGCCGCTCCCTGACCGCGCGGGCCCTCTTCGGTTTCGCCCTCGCGCTGCTGCTCCCCTTGCGGCGGCCTCGCGCTTCGGTGGCCGAAGCGGTGGAGCCCGCCCCATGACCGCGCTTCCCCGTTCCATCTGCGGGCAAGTCGCGCTCCGCGAGGCCCTGATTCCGTTTTCCGGGCGCCCGGCTTGGGGAGACTGTGATGATTGAGGTGACGCCTGCTTCATCGGAGGGTCTGGAGGCGCCACCCACAGCTGCGGGCGTGATCCAGCGTGTGCGCGGAATCGTTCGGGGGCTGGAGCTCGATTGCGAGTGCCGGAGCAAACTCGACAGTGCCCTGCAGCGGTTCGAGGCGTTGGAGGATCGACGTCAGCTCCGGCGCCTCATCCTCGACGCCCGCCAGCAGACGGAGCGCATTGCCGCACTGCTTGATCTCGCCCGCGAACTCGATGAACTCCCGATGGATGAGCCGGACCTGAGCGTGTTCGAGGAGGTCGCCCTGCTGTTTGAAGGCATCGAGGAGGCAGCTGCACGCGGCGCAGCGGATATGCGGGCGGCACGGGAGGTCCGGAGGCCGGACGAGACCGCCCCGGAGTGAACGCCGCGCCGGCCTGATCGCAGCCATGAACAAGACATTTGCAAAGCCGCGAACAGCCTGTTAAACGTTTTACTGTAAAACGTTTAACAGGCTGTGGACCGCATGTCGGAGAGGCGCGTCACGATCAAGGATGTTGCGGCGCGCGCGGGCGTTTCGATCGCCACGGTGTCGAATGTCTTCAGTGGCAACAAGCCGGTGAATGCCGATCTGCAGGAGCGCGTGCAGAAGGCGGCGCGCGACTTGTCCTATCAGGTCGACCGTGCGGCCTCGCAACTGCGTTCGGGCCAGGCCAAGGTCGTCGGCGTGCTGGTGCCGGATCTCGACGACGTGTTCTTCACCTCGCTCGTCTCGCAGCTCGAGGTCATGGCGCAGAAGGACGGCTACGACATCATCGTCGCCAGCTCGCGCGACGACACCGGGCTGGAACAGTCGCGACTGCGGACGCTGCTGGCCTGGCGTCCCTCGGGTCTGATCGTCGTACCATGTTCGGACGCTGTCCCCGCCGGGCTGGACAGCGAGTTTGCGCGCCTGCCGATGGTCTTTGCCGACCGCGTGCCGCCCGAGGGCTCCATCGTCGACACGGTCGCGATCGATAATCGAGAGGCCGGCGAGATCGCCGCCCGCCATCTGCTGGAGCTGGGCCACCGCGACATCGTGGTCGCGGCCTCAAACCTGGCCATTTCCCCGATCCGGGAGCGCGTCCGCGGCGCCTCCGAGCTGATCCGTGCGAGGGGGGGCGACCCCATCGTGATCGAACTCGGATCGAATGCGGAGCGCGGCACGGAGGCCTTCGTGCACTGGCTCGAACGGCACCCTCGGCCGAGCGCGGTCATCGCCCTGACCAATGTCACCACGCTCAGCACATTGTCGGCATTGGCGCGGCTGCGCATCGATATCCCCGATCCGGTCTCCGTCGTCGGCTTCGACGACTATCCCTGGATGAGCGCGCGCAAGACCGGCCTCACCGCGATCCGTCAGCCGATCGCCGAGATCGCCGCTGCGGCCTGGGAGCGCCTGCGCCGGCGCATGTCCGGCGATGCCTCGCCGCCATTGGGCAGCGTTCTGCAGACCAGCCTGCAGGTGCGCGATTCCGTGCGCGATCTTTCGCCTGCCGCCAAGGACGACAGCGAAAGCCTCAATCTGTTGCAGGACCAGGAGACGAAGACGGCGCTGAACGCCATCCACTGAAAGACAATGACGACGTGATCACCGGGCCGAGAGAGCCCGGATCAAGAGAGTTCCGGAGGAAATAGTGCAGCTTCCAACAACAGCACGGCTTCTGCCGCTGCTTGCGCCGGTGCATCTGCTCATCCTGAGCGTGATCGTGCTGCCGTCGCTTTATGTGGTGTGGCTCAGCCTGAACATGTCGAGCTTCGGCCAGGCGCCGAGCTTCGTCGGGCTGCAGAATTACGTTCGCGTCCTTGCCGATCCGGCCTTTCACCACGCCTTGCTGAACACGGTGGTGCTCGTCGTCGTCGCGGTCCATCTCGAACTCGCTGTTGGGCTCGGCATGGCGCTGCTGTTCGCCAGCGGTTTGCCGTTCCGCCGTTTCCTGCTCGTCGCGGTGCTGGCGCCTTACGCGGTGAGCGAGGTCACCGCCGTGGTGATGTGGCGCTTCCTGTTCGATCCCGATGCCGGGCCGATCACGCTGGCGCTGCGCGCGCTCAATCTACCGACGCTGGATTGGTCGTTCGAGCCATCGCATGCGATGACCCTGATCGGGCTCCTGACGATCTGGCTGCACCTGCCTTTCACCTTCGTCATCGTCTATGCCGCGCGCCTTGCCATCCCTGCCGAACTCTACGAGGCGGCCAGGATCGACGGCGCCACGCGCTGGCAGGCCTTTCGGCGCGTGACGCTGCCGCTGCTTGCGCCCGCGATGCTGATCGCGCTGCTGTTCCGCTACATCTTCGCCTTCCGCCTGTTCTCGGAGGCGTGGCTGCTGACGAAAGGCGGTCCGGCGCGGTCGACCGAGGTCGTGGCGATCTATCTCTACCAGGAGGCTTTCAGCTTCAACGCCTTCGGCTCGGCGGCCGCGACCGCCTGGATCATGGTCGTGATCTCGCTGGTGCTGGCGGGGGCCTATGTCTTGCTGCTCAGGCGGGGAGGGCTCGCCCATGCGCACTGAGCGCTGGCTGATCGGGCTGGGCAAGGCGGCCGCGGTCGCCGCGATCCTGCTCTGGTCGCTGTTCCCGATCCTGTTCATCGCCGTCTCCTCGCTGAAGCCGGGCCAGGACATCTTCGCGGTGCCGCCGAAATGGATATTCGCCCCGACGCTGAAGCACTATGCCGAGCTCTGGCGATCCTGGGGCGTCTTCTTCGAGGCCCTGCTGAACAGCCTGCTGATCACGGTCGGCGCGACGCTGCTCGCGATCGTCGCCAGCACCTGCGCGGGTTATGTCTATTCCCGCCATTCCGGGCGCTGGTTCGGCGCCAGCATCGCCGGGCTGATCATCGTGCGCCTCATCCCGCCGATCGTGGTGACGCTGCCGCTGTTCCCGATCGTCAACGCACTCGGCCTCAACGACACGCATCTCGTGCTGATCCTGCTCTATGCGACCTTCTTCGTGTCGCTCGGCACGGTGCTGATGCGCACCTTCATGGACCAGATCCCGCGCGAGCTCGACGAGGCGGCCGCCATCGACGGCGCCAGCCGCCTGACGATCCTGCGCAAGGTGATCGTACCGCTGGCGATGCCGGGCGTGCTGGCGGTCGCGGTCTTCGTGATCGTGTTTTCCTGGAACGAGTTCCTCTTCGCCTTCGTCTTCACGGCCACGCGCGCCAAGACGGCGCCGCTCGTCATCTCCGAGATGATCGGCTCCATCGATGGCGTGGATTGGGGAATCCTCTTTGCTGCCTCGACCGTGCAGCTCGTGCCCGTCCTGCTCTTCGTCGTCTTCATGAACCGCTACCTCGTGGCCGGCCTCACCGCCGGTTCGACGAAGGGGTAGCCAACCATAAAAGGGAGGAAACCATGTCGAAGAAGCCTGAAACGAAACTGACCCGCAGAACCTTCGTCGCTGGCGCCGTCGGCGCAGCAGTCGCGTTCTCGGTTCGGCCGGTGCTTGCCGCCGGCAAGACGCTGAACGTGCTCAGCCACAAGGTCCACCAGACCGTGCTGGGGTCCGGCGATGGCGACCTGCTGAAGGACTGGCTCAAGGCCAAGGATGCAGACATCGCCTTCACGACCTTCGATTCCAACCCGTTGCAGGACCGCCTCTTCCGCGAGGCCAGCCTGAAGGAGACCGAATACGGTGTCGGCTATCTCATCGACAACCGCCCGACCTCGCAGATCGCGGCACTGTTCGAGCCGCTGGAGCCCTATCAGAAGCAGGATGCGATCGAGGATTTCGCAGACATCGCGCCCGGCCTCGTGCAGGGCATGACGATCGATGGCAAGCTGATCGGCATTCCCGTCCGCCATGCCACGCAGGGCCTGTTCTACAACGAGGCGCTGCTGGAGGAGGCCGGCATCTCGGCACCGCCGACCACGCTCGAGGAGCTGATCGAGCAGGCCAAGAAGACGAGCTTCACCTCCAAGGCCGGCACGCCGGTCACCGGCATGGTGCTCGCGAGCGATCTGGCGGTCTTCCCGGTGATGTTCGCCCGTGCCTATGGCGGGGATTTCGTCAGCTCCGATTTCAAGCTCGTCCCCAATCGCGAGGCGATGGAAAGCGGCCTTGCGGCGCTGCGGGGCATGTTCGAGGCCGGCAGCCTGCCGCGCAGCTATGCGACGACCAAGAACGACGACCAGGTCACGTGGCTGCAACAGGGGCGGGCGGCCTTCACCATCCTGCCCTTCGCCCGCGGCGCGCAGCTCAACAACCCCGAGCAGAGCAAATACCCGGGCAAGATCAAGGCCGTCGAATTCCCCGGCTCGGCCGCGATCAAGGGCAAGGTGCCGATGGCCTCCGTCGTCGAAGCCTGGGCAATGGCGATCCCCCGGAACGCCAAGGACAAGGCGCTCGCCTGGAGCTTCATCAAGGAGGTCTCGAGCAAGCGCGTGACGCTGGGCATGGCGATCAACGGCAATGGGCCGGTGCGCGTCTCGACCTATGCCGATGCGGGGCTGAAGGCGAAGAACGCGCTCGCAGCCGTCGAGGCCAAGGTCCTGGCGACGGCGCGCGGCGCCTTCCCGCCATTTCCCGAGGCTGCGCGCGCCCAGGCGACCTTCCTCGAGGAGGTTCAGCTCGCTGTTCTCGGGCGCAAGCCCGTCAAGGACGCGGTCTCCGCCATCATCGAGCGCATCAAGCCGATGATGCCGGCCTGATCCGACGGATAACGGCCGGCGCTGTGGTGCCGGCCCCTGCTCAGCCAATCGACATAACGCCAGTGGAAGGAAATCGCCTCATGTCCATGACCGGGGTTCGCTTCATCGAGGAGCCGGCGCGCTCCATCCCCGTCTCAGCCGAATACGACGTGCTCGTCGTCGGCGGCGGGCCATCGGGCCTTACCGCCGCGCTCGCCGCCGCCGAGGACGGCCTGCGCGTCGGGCTGATCGAGAGCCGCAGCTTCGTCGGCGGCAACATGACGATCGGTTTGCCGGTGCTGGGCTTCCTCGGCCAGAAGGGCAACCAGATCATTGACGGGCTGCCGCAGAAATTCATCGAGCGCCTGCGCAAGGAGCGTGACGGGGCGAGCGAGCATCGACCCTGCCCGCTGCATATGGGCATCACCCTGGTCGAGCCCGAAGCGGTCAAGACCGTGGCGCTGGAGATGCTGATCGAGGCCGGCGTGGATGTGCTGTTCTACACCTTCTTTGCCGGCGCGCTGGTCGAGAACGACATTATCCGCGGCGTCATCACCGAGAGCAAAACCGGCCGCACCGCTATCCTCGCCAAGGTCGTGATCGATTGCAGCGGCGACGCCGATGTCGCCTACAGTGCTGGCGTGCCCACCGAAAAGGGCAATGCCGATGGCGGCATGCAGCCGCCGACGCTGATGTTCTGCCTCGCCGGCGTCGATACCGACGCGCTGCGGATGAGCATCGCGAATGCTCCTCCCGAGGCGCGCACCTATCTCACCGATTTCATTCCCGCCGAGTATTTCGGCCAGAACCGGCAGTTCATCGTGGTCGGCATGCGCGAACTCATCGCCAAGGCCAAGGCCGAGCGCGGCCTGGAGATTCCCAATGAGCGCACGATCATCATTACCGGCCTGAAGAAGGGCGAGGTCTGGATCAACATGACCCGGGTCAAGGGTACCGACGGCACCAATGCCCGCAGCCTGACCAAGGGCGAGATCGAGGGCCGTGCACAGATCGACGATATCGTGACCTATCTCGTCAACTACGTGCCGGGCTTCGAGAAGGCCTATTTCACCAAGACGGCGCCCTTCCTCGGCATCCGCGAGACGCGTCGCATCCTCGGCCAGTATGTGATGACGCAGGAGGATGTGCTGGCCTGCAAGCATTTCGACGATGCGATCGCCGTCGCCAGCTATCCGATCGACATCCACCGTCCTTCCGATGATGGCTGCACCCTGATCTGGTGTGGCGATTGCTACGATATCCCGTACCGGTCGCTGGTTCCCCAGAAGATCGGCAACCTCTTGGTCGCCGGCCGCAGCATCTCGGCCACGCATGAGGCCATGGGCGCAATCCGCGTCATGGCGACCTGCATGGCGATGGGCGAGGCCGCCGGGCGCGCCGCCAAGATTTCAGTGCGCGGCAATCGCTTGCCGGCCGATATCGACATCGAGGAGCTGCGCCGCCAGCAGCTCGACCATGGCGTCTATCTGCGCAACCCCGATGGCAGCCGCGCCGGACCGCCGAACCGGGCGGCGGCCTGACCGCAGCCTGGCCGCTCTTGCACACGGTGGCTCTTGCACGGGGCGGCCATGGCCGCCTCCGCCGACAGGATCGCGAGGACATGACCGAGCATTTCATTGGCATCGACGTCGGCACCGGCAGCGCCCGTGCCGGCATCTTCGACCGCAACGGGCGCATGCTCGCGACGGGCAAGCGCGACATCGCGCTCTATCAGGACGGACCGGATATCGCGGAACAGTCGAGCGAGGATATCTGGCGCGCCGTCTGCGCCAGCGTGCGCGCGGCGATGGCGCAGGCGAAGCTCACAGCAGAGGCCATCGCCGGCATCGGCTTCGATGCGACATGCTCGCTGGTCGTGCTCGGGCAGAACGGGGCCCCGCTGCCTGTCGGTGCCCATGGCGATGCGAGCCGCGACATCATCGTCTGGATGGACCACCGCGCGCTTGCGCAGACTGAGCGCATCAACCGCATCAAGCATCCGGTGCTCGCTTATGTGGGCGGCACGATCTCGCCCGAGATGGAAACGCCGAAGCTGCTCTGGCTCAAGGAGCATCTGCCGGAGAGCTATGATGCGGCCTGGCAGTTCTTCGACCTCGCCGACTTCCTGACCTGGCGGGCGAGCGGCTCGCTGGCGCGCTCATCCTGCACGGTTACCTGCAAATGGACTTATCTGGCGCATGAGGCGCACTGGGACACCGGCTATTTCCACCAGATCGGGCTCGGCGATCTGGTGGAGCAAGGTTTTGCGCGCATCGGCACGCAGATCGTTCCCGGTGGCACGGCCCTGGGCCAGGGCCTCACGGTGCAGGCCGCGGCGGATCTCGGTTTGAAGCCGGGCACGGCCGTTGCGGCAGGGCTGATCGACGCGCATGCGGGAGGCCTCGGCTCGGTCGGCGTGCGTTCGCCCCACGGCACGGTGTTGACCCGCATGGCCTATGTCTTCGGCACCTCGGCCTGCACCATGGCGAGCAGCCGCGAGCCGCTTTTCATCCCGGGCGTCTGGGGCCCCTATTTCTCGGCGATGGCGCCGGGGCTCTGGCTCAGCGAAGGCGGCCAGTCCGCCGCCGGCGCGGCCATCGAGCAGTTGATCGGCTTCCATCCGGCGACGCCGGAGGCGCAGCGCCTGGCCGTGAAAGATGGTCTTTCGCTGCCCAACTGGCTGGCAGACCGCGCAGCTGGACGGAGCGAGGACCTCTCCGATGCCGGGCGCTTGGCGGAGGGCCTCGTCGTCGTGCCCGATTTCCTCGGCAATCGCTCGCCCCATGCCGATCCGCAGGAGCGCGCCCTGATCGCCGGTCTCGGCATGGAGCGCGACCTTGATCACCTCGTCGCGCTCTATGTCGCCGGGCTCACGGGTATCGGCTACGGGCTGCGGCAGATTCTGAAGGCCAGCCGCGCCCAGGGCGCCATGATCGAAGCGATCGTGCTCAGCGGCGGCGCGGGCCGCCATCCGCTGATCCGGCAAGTGCTGGCTGACTGCGCCGGTTTGCCCGTGCTCGTGCCCGACGATGTCGACCCCGTCCTGCTGGGCGCGGCGATGCTCGGTGCGGCCGCGGCGGGCACCTTGGATCTCGCCCAGGCCATGACCGAGATGGCCCCGGCTGCGAGCGCCTTCACACCAGCCGGCGGCGACATCGCCGCGCTGCACGACAGGCGTTTTGCCGCCTTCGAACATCTGCAGGACGCCGCGCGCCTGGCGCGCGAGCTGATGCATGCAACCGAACATCACGCAGTATCGGAGTCGACGCCGTGACGCAGCAATTGGCCGGAAAGACCGCCGCGATCACCGGCGCCGCCTCGGGGATCGGGCTCGCTTGCGCAAAGCGCCTGCTCGCAGCCGGAGCCTGCGTCATCCTGGTCGATCGCGACGAAGCAGCGCTGGCTCGTGTATGCGGCCCGCTCGGTGCGAAGGCGATACCGCTCGTCGTCGATCTGACCGAAGCCGCTTCGGTCGCCGGCATGATGCCGCAGATTCTCGCAAGGACCGGCCAATTGGACATCTTTCACGCCAATGCCGGCTCCTATGTCGGCGGGCCGGTCAGCGATGGCGATCCTGACGCCTGGGACCGGATGCTGAATCTCAACGTCAACGCCACCTTCCGCAGCATCCACGCCGTGCTACCGCATATGATCGCGCGCAAGACCGGCGACATCATTGTCACGAGTTCGGTCGCCGGCGTCGTCCCGGTGGTGTGGGAGCCGATCTACACCGCCTCCAAGCACGCGGTGCAGGCCTTCGTTCATACCGTCCGCCGTCAGGTCATTCCGCATGGCCTGCGTGTCGGAGCCGTCCTGCCCGGCCCGGTCGTGACGGCGCTGATCGCGGACTGGCCTCGGGAAAAGTTCGAAGCCGAGCGCGCGGCCGGCGGCCTGATCGAAGCCGAGGAGGTGGCGGAAGCCGTCTTCTTCATGCTCAGCCGGCCCCGCAACGTCACGATCCGCGACCTCGTGATCCTGCCGCAAAGCACTGATCTTTAGCTGCACGATCCCGGACGGATGGCGGGCTTGGCCAGCGTCTTCGGTTGCCAATTTCCGGTTGGAAATCCATAGGTTGCTCAGTTATGGTAATCTCGCTGCTCTACACTGGCTGGGGCTCACACGTGATGTTGCGGACAAGTCTCGTATTGCTTGCGTTGGCGGTTGCCATGCCGGCCGGCGCACGCGAAGTCGTTGCCTATAAGGGCGAGGCGGCGGCGGGCGCGATCGTCATCAAGACCAAGGAACGGCGTCTGTACTGGGTGCGGGGCGATGGCACGGCCATCCGCTATCAGGTCGCCGTTGGAAAAGCCTCCAAGCAATGGCTTGGCGAGGTTCTGGTCGAGGGCAAGCATGTCGAACCCGCCTGGTCACCGCCCGACGAGATCAAGCGCGACAACCCGAAGCTTCCCGATGTCATTCCAGGGGGCTCGCCACGCAACCCGATGGGCGCGCGTGCGCTGACGCTGTCCGGCGGCGGCCAATATGCGATCCATGGCACCAATCGGCCTGAATCCATCGGCACATTTGCGTCCTATGGCTGCTTTCGGATGTACAACGACGACATCGTCGATCTGTTCGAACGCGTCTCGGTCGGAACCCCGGTCCTGGTCCTGCGCTGATCGCTAGAGGCGCGCAGTCTTTCCAGCGGCCGCCTTTGTCACGGTCTGGCGGCGGGCGAAGGCCGGAAACGCTGCCGCTTAGAGACTGTTTGGAAACTCCCTGAGCCCTCATCCTGAGGAGCCATTCCGCGAGGAATGGCGTCTCGAAGGATGCTCCAGGAGGCTCCGGGACCATCTGGAGCATCCTTCGAGACGCCGCTTCGCGGCTCCTCAGGATGAGGGCTGGTATTTCCGACCGGGCTCTTATTGAACGCGATGGGTCGAAAAGGCTGACTCCGTAACCCTGCTGCTGTTGAGAGACCGCAGGCTGGCGATGTAATCAGCCGGATAGAGCAGGGTGTTGCTGGGCGCCTGCAATCCCATGAATGTCGCGACCTCGCCGACCCATCTGTTGCAGTTATAGAGCACGGCGTGCCAGGTCGGAGAGGTCTTCTGCTTCTTCCTGATATAGGCTACGGCGCGGTAATATTGAGCCTCGTTCAGGGGAACCCTGAAGCGTGCCGAGATGTACTCGTCTTCGAGATCGCCGTCGCTGGGGCCGGTCTCGGCCGGAACAGGCAGAACATGCCCGACGGACCAAAGCTGCGGGCCTTCGCCCGCCGGATGTAGCCCGGCGACCTGATCGGCTGTGACCTGGCCGACCTCACCGTTGGCGTTCAGCCGGCCATAGACGAGAAAGGTATGGCCATAGCTGAGGGCGTAGCGCGACCGGAACTCCACGAAATACTGGCCGGCCATAGGACTCGCTTCCCGTCGCGAGGCGCGATGCCGGGTCCCGCGGATGGCCGGAGCGTCCTGCGTGGCGGTCATCCGATTGTCGTCAGGGGGCGAGAAGCGATCTTGCGCCTGGGTCGGGAGCGGGCCGAAGCCGCAGAACAGGCCTGCAGTGCAGGCTATATAGGCCCAAGAGCGCGCTCGTTGGTTCAGGTCAAACCACACCGCATTACTCCTGCTTTCGCGAGGAACGTATATCGGCACAGCGATCACTGTTGCCGTATCGTCGAATGACCGGAGTCATCTCAAACCCAGAGTCAGAAAACGGCCGGTTGGACCGGCCGTTTTTTATTTAGCTGGGGCTAGCCCTTCGTCACGATCGGTGCGGCAGCCGGCGGCGGGGCTTTGCCTTTGCCCTTGCCAAGGGATGCGCATCCTCCGACGCCTAGCAGCGCAACAGATACGGTCAACACCAGAAGCTTTTTCATCGGTTCGCCCTCGTTGAGAACAGTCTAACTATGGAGAATAGAAGTTCGACTACTCGTGCGGATGCGCAACACCATACCCATTTTCCGTGCCGGACAACGGTCGTGAGGCACACTTCATAGTATTCCAGATAGCCTGCGTTTTCAATCACCTAAGCGCAGGAGGTTAAAGTGTTCAGATTTATGGTTTCCGAATGAGGCTTAACAGGCTACCCTGCAGCGATGGCTGCATGCGCTTCAAAACGCGGTGAGAGCTTTTATGTTCCCTAGCTGATTCTCGGCACGACTCGGCCCGTGCGCGCCATGTAGTCAGCGTATTCCGCTCCGAAGGCGTCGAGCATCAGGCGTTCCTCTTGTGCAACGCGAAAGGAATACAGAATGCCGAAGCCGACCAGGCCCGACAGGCCGGCGATAAGGTTCGGCAGCAGCAGGGCCTGCGCGATCGCCCAGAGCCAGAAGGCCGAATACATGGGATGCCGGACATAGCGGTAGACGCCTTCGGTGACGAGGCGATGGCTCTCCCGCAGATCCAGCGACACCGACCAGTTGCGACCGAGCGCGCGATGCGTGAGATGGAACAGGACCAGGGACGCTATCGCGACGACGGCGCCGATCCAGGCCAGCAGCGGCTGGAACGGATAATTCGCAAAGCGTGGAAACCCGGATGCGACATAGATGAAGGGCAGGAGCCCGAGCCCGGTGAACGAGATCGTCAGCAACACGATTTCCCGCATTCCGCGGGCGCTGCGGGAGATCGGCGTGCGCCGTGAGCGCCGCTCATGTGGAATCCGGATGACGTACCAGCCGACGGCAAGCAGGACGTAGATCGCCTTCGCGATGGTCAGGGTCATTGCTGGGGGGCCTCTGTCGGATTTGCGCTAGCCTGCGTCGACGAGGCCGGGTCGAGAACTCTGCCCTCAGTATCGAATGCGTGCATGGCGCCTTCCTTCAATCGTGCTTGCCGTTCCGCATCGAGCGGCCCGCAGGTGAACATGAAATAGTCGTATGGCGCGCGCCGATCGTTGCCCCTGACGAATTGGCAATGCATCCGGTACCAGTTCCTGCGAATGCGGGGATAGCGCGCGGGGTCGAGCATGCGCCTGATGCTGACGCTGCGGATGAGCGGCGAATCCGTCTTGGCGAGGCCCATCAATGGCAGCGGATCGCTGCGGTAGAAGTTCATCACGTCCGAACGCGCCTGATAATCCGCCCAGAACAGTGCGGGGAAGGCGCTCAAGCGCGCAACGGCGGCGCGAAGCCGGCTCGCGCCGCGATGGAGCCCGATCTTGAGCGTCGAGGAGCCGGCGGAGAGAAACGCGATGCGGGGGCCGCCATCCCGCCGCGCCAACCCGGCCGTGATCGCGCGATCGATCAGATCGATGGCGAGCACGGCCCCGAGGCTGTGTCCGATGATGAGAATTTCATCGACCGCGTCGCCCTGCGCCGCCTGGACGATGTCGGCCGCCACGCGCTGCAAGCGATTGTCGAGGACGGCATCGCCACGGCGGATGTAGCGGCGCGAGAAAATCCAATCGTCCAGAAGCAGTCCGAGATAGAGCCAGCGCTGGGCTGCATGAAACAGAACCAGGAAAATGCCGATGCCGGCCCCGATTCCGATCAGGCTGGAGCTGGTCGAGCGCGCCAGAGCCAGCCCCCCAGCCAGAGCGAGCAAGGTCAAGACCGCCAGGATCAGGAAGGGATAGAGAAAGAACATCGCATAGCGCCAGCTGGCGCGCAGATATCCCCAGAACGCTCCAGCCAGGATGAAGTCGAAAAACGACAACAGCCCACCGGGAAGGCGCCGCCACATCGGAGCGGCGCCCATCGTCGCGATCACGTCATCCCAGCGGACCAGGCAGAATTCCGTCTCGCTTTGCCAATTGGCGCCGCGCGTCTGCACCTGCCAGGTCGCCAGATCCTCGCCGATGGCGGGTTCGGACGCCGTGGCCGCCGCCGCCCAGACGCGTTCGAAGCGCCGTAGCTCCCTGACGAACCGGCCATGCACAACCTCCGGGCGGGCATGGTCATACCCGCCAATATGATAGATGCGGCGGCGGAAGACCCTCGCCTCTGTCACCCCCGGCTGTCCCGTCGCCAATGCGTTTCCCGTCCCAATTTTTTGTTACTGGATAGCCTGTGCTTGCTCCAGCAAGCCCCCGTCAAGCGGGTAAGCGCATGCGGATGGTCCAGGCGAGGTGGTCTGGGAACGCAGTCCCGGCCACTCGGAGGCGTGAAAAACAGGGCGCTGACGGGGCTATCGGAGATGGAGAGTGATTATCCCCGGCCTCCCCGATAGCCAAGCCCCCGCGATATGTCGTTCGCAGCCTCGACGACCTGTTCGGCGACCAGTGCGATCATTTCCAAGCTCAGGCGGGTCGACGGCCCCGAGATTCCGACGGCTGCCTCGACCACGCCATTCCCCGAGATTGACGGCATAGCCCCGCGAGCGGATCGTCGACAGCTCGCGCTGGAGAGCCTTGAGGCTATTGACGGTCTGCGGCGTGAGGACGGCAAGGTTCCGCTCGATCCCTTCGATGATATGCGCGGGCTGAAACGCAAGAATCGCCTTCGAACACTTCCGTTCGAAGGCGACGTGATCTAGGGTTTCCGAGCCGATCGCGCCCCGATGGCGGCTCCAGCCTTCGCATCGCCCAGAATGCCTGGAGCGCCCGGGCGGCGGCTCGACAAGCCCGGCCTCGGCCCGGTATCGGGTTGTCGTTCACTTCAGATAGTCGAGCAGGTTGAGCGATTGGATCTTGGCTAAAGCGGCATAGGATGCCTGCAGCTGGGTCTCGTAGGACGAGAGCTGGGCGGCAACAGTGGTGATGTCGACATCCTTCACGTTGCTGATCAGCCCGGAGGTGAAGTCCTGGTAGTCGGTCTGCGTCGCCGAAGCGCGCTCGAGTGTCGCGGCATTGACCGAGAGCCGCCCCTGCACGGCCGAGACCGCGTCGACCGCGGAGACGACGAGATCGGATATGGCCTGCAACGCGTCCGAATCCGGCGTCGTTGTGGCATTCGCTACGGCGCTGAGGGCACGCAGCGCCTGCTCGAAGGCGGTATCGTCGCCGGTCACGCCATAGTTCACCGTGCGCTCGGAAGAGACCCGCACGGAGGCCGTCGTCGCGTTGCCCTGATAATAGGACGTATCGGCGGTATCGATGTCGGTGGCGGCGTAATTGGTGAGATCGACTGCCGGCTGCGTGGTGTCGCTGCCGGCGAACAGATAGCGGCCTTCGAACTGCGTATTGAGCAGCGAGGCGAACTCCGTGAGGTAGCTCTGTGCGGTGTTGGCGAGGGTGGTGTCAGAGGCATCGGTCGCGCTGGCGCTGATGGCGCCGGACAGGCTCGCCCTGAAGCTCGACAACATGTCTGTCATCGAATTGAGCACGTCGTACATGACGTCGATGCGGCTGCCGGCTTCGTCGGCGGCACTGGCATAGGCCTTGGAGCGGGCGAGCGAGACCTCGAGGCTGACGAGGGTCTTCGCCGAGCTGCCAAGCCCGCCATAGTCCGCTGACACCGAGCCCGATGCTTCCTGCACCTGGACTTCGCCCATTTTTGCCTGGGTGCGCAGCGAGGCGGCAAGCATCCTGTCGTTCAAGGCGAAGGTCGCGATGCGCGTGACCATTGTCCCTACCTCCGCTTGGCTTGTCAGCTCGACTGCACGGCCTGGAGCAGCGTGTCGAACATGTTGTTCAGGGCTTCGAGGAGCTGGCCCGCCATCGCGTATTGCTGCTCGAGCTCCGACAAGCGCGCGGTTTCCTCGTCCAGGTTCACGCCCGATTGCGAGGACAGCGAATCCGCAAGCGACTGGCGGGCGGAGGTGCCGCTGTCGAGTGCTGTCGAGGCGCTTGAGGCTGTCGTGGCGATGGTCGAGACGATGCTGGTCGCATAATCGGCGAAGGACGTCGTGCTTGCCTTGAGCTTGCCGGCAGCGGCGAAGCTGTGATTGCCGCTCAAGGCGTCGTTCATCGCCTCAGCGACGCTGCTCTCGCCAACGCTGACGACGCTGGCCCCGACCGTCAGCGTGGACGCGGTCGACAAGGCCGAGGTGGCAAGCAGGCCAGGCGTCGCGAGCAGATCGGAGCGCACCGAGATCGTCGCGGCGCTGCTGCCGGTCAGCAGGTCGTTCAGGCCGAAATAGTCGGAAAGACCCTGGTCGTCGCTGCCGATCGCACTGTCGATGTCCACCACCGCAACGGCGGTATCCGAAGCATCGACCGTGACGACGAGCTTGCCGGCGCTGTTGACCGAGGCCGAGAGGCCGTCGATCGCGTCGATCGCCGAGGCGAGATCACCGACGGTCGTGTAGGCGGAGAGGTCGAGGTCCTGATAGCTGACGAGCGCGCCATCCGCATCGGTCACGGCGAAGCGGACAGTGCCGCTGCCGGACAGGGCGTCGCTGGCGGAAACCGTGGTGGTGCCGGTCAGCGTCGTGGGTGGCGGCGACGAGGTGCCGGCATTGTGGATGCTGTTGAGCGTCTCGATCAGCCCTGCCGCCAGCTCATCGAGCTCGGCCTGGGCTGCCGGGAGCTCGGTGTCGCGCTGCGCGATCAGCGCCCCGACCGTGCCTGAGGTGATCTCGGCGGTGATGTCCTTGCCGTCGACGGTGATGCCGTCGAACACCGTCGCGCTGGTGACCGCCGCGGCGCTGGAATAGGAGAGTTCGTGGACATTGCTGTCGAGCAGCGTCGTGCCGGAAGAGGTGGAAATCCGCATCTGGTTGTCGGACGTCACATAGTATTTGACGTCCATCTGCCTGGAGAGGGTCTGCAGCGCCGTGTTGCGCTGGTCTTCCAGATCGCCCGTGGCATCGCCCCGCGCCTGGGCTGCCGCGATCTGGCTGTTCAGGGTCGCGATGCTGTTCAGGGATGCGTTGATGCTGTCGACGGAGTCCTCGATCCCGTCATCGGCATCGGCGCGCAGGCCCTGAATGCCGGAGGATGTCTCGCGCAGCTGGCTCGCGAGCGTGTCGAGCGCATCGACGACCTGCGCCTGCAGCGTCTGGCTCTCGGGCGTGCCGGCGAGCGAGGACAGCGCCGTTTCGAGATTGGCGATGCTGTTGGCAAGCGAGGTGCCGCCGCTGTCGCTGCCCGTTGTCGAGCCGAGCAGGTTCTGCAGCTTGCTCGCAAAGCTGTCGGTCGAGGTCGCGGCGCCCAGCGTGCTCGTTGAGGCGACGAGATCCTTCAGCAGGTATTTGTCGACATTGCTCCTGATGGCAGTGACTGAGACCCCGGTTCCGACGGTGCCCGTGGAGGCGGAGGTCTGGACCGCGACCTTGCGCGAATAGCCCTCCGTGTCGGCATTGGCGACATTCGAGGAGGTCAGCGCCATCTGCAGCTGCGTGGTCGCCAGCGAGCTGTAGGCGATGCTGCGGATGGCTGTGAACGACATGGCTTACCCTCTAGAGATAGCGGCCCGAGCCAGCGGGAGACGGCGCGCGCGCGGCCGCCAGGCGGGCATTCGCGCCATATTGGTTCGGTGTCGGGGCGGCCTGCTCGCGGATCGCGCGCATGATCGCATCGACGCGACGCCGCGTGGCCGCGATCGATGAGCGCAAACTGTCGACATTGTCATTCATATGCTCGCGCAGGGTCTTGCTGCTCTCGACCAGGCGCTTGTGCACGGCCGCATCGGCGTCACGGAAGTCGATATCCCGGCGCCGGACGCCGGCGACCCAATGGGTGAATTTTTCCGCCAGCTCGCGCTTGCGCTGAACGAGGTGGGAGGTCGATGCCGGCGCGCCGGTGGCGAGGTGGCGATTTTCCTCATCGATGACGAGGATCAGCTCTTCGACGAGCGCAATCACGGCTGCTGCCGCGGCATTCGCCGATTGCCGCGGGTTGCCGGGCGCGGGTGCATCAGGCATGGGTCGATCATCCTTCGGTTCGGTCATGATCGCTTCGGCGGCGTCATGGAAAGCTCATCGGCGCGTTGATAGGCGGTCATGGCGCGATGCGTATTGAGGCGTTTGTCGAGGGCGATGCTCATCTCGTCGCGGGCGCCGCGAAGCGCTTCCAGGACGAGATCGAGATCCGCCAGCGTGACGAGGACCTCGTTGCGCTGCCGCGGCGGGATGCGCCCGGCGCTGCGTTGCCTGGCCTCGATATGGCCTTTCGCTTCCTTGTCGATGCGCGCCAGGCGGGCGAGCAGCGGATCCTCCGCCAGCAGGTCCGGCTGCGCCGCGCGCGCAACCCGCGTCCGTTTCACCGGACCGCACTCAGCAGCGTGTCGTACATGCTGCTGACCGTGGACATGATCTGCGCCGCCGACGAATAAGCCTGCTGGGCCGCCATCATGTTGCTGAATTCCTGGCTCGTGTCGGTGGTGCTGGTCTCCAGCATCCCGCCCGAGATCGTGCCGGCTCCGGCGGTTCCCGCGACATGCATCGAGCTGGCGCCCGAGACGGAGTTCGCGGCATAGACGCCGCTGCTCATCGAAGTCAGGCCGTTGGCGTTGCTGAAGGTCGCCACCGCCACCTTGTAGATCGCGCGGCGCTGATCATTGTCGTAATTCGCGTAGACGGTGCCGTCGTCGCCGATCTCGATGCCGGTCAGCGTGCCATAGCTGATGCCGTCCTGATCATATTCGAGGGAGACGCTGAGAGTGTCGTCCCCGGACGAGAGCTGGCTGAGGCCGCTCGAGCTGTTGGCGGTGCCCATGTCGAGCGTGATCGTGCTGTCGGCGGCGCCGGTCGTCCAGCCGGTGAAGGAGAGCGTCGGCGGGCTGGGCGTGGTGCTGGCCAGCGTCCCGTCGCTGTTGAAGCTGATGCTGATCGTATTGCTCGTCGCCGAGGTGGCGAGTGTGGCGCTGCCGCTTGAATCCGTCACGTCGGAGAAGGCGGCGGTCCAGCTGTTCTCGGCCGTCTTGGTCCAGGTGACCGTCGTCTTCGCCGCCGTTCCCAACGAGTCGAAGATCTCGACATCGCTCTCGAAGGTGTCGCCGACAGCGGCATCCGCCGGCAGGTTGGCTTGCAGCGAGAGGCTGGTCGTTGCCGCAGCGATGCTCGAGACCGAGGTGGTGTCGATGGTTTTCAGCGCGCTGGAACTGGTAGAGCCGGTGATATTGCCGTCGGCGTCGGTCGGCCAGCCCTGCAGGTAATAGCCGTTGCTTGCAAGGTAGCCGGTCTTGTCGATCGTGAACTCGCCATTGCGCGTATAGTAGGCGTCACCATTGGTTGCGCTCGAACTGACGACGAAGAAGCCGTTGCCTTCGATCGCCATGTTGGTGGCTGTCGCCGAAGCGGTCAGCGAGCCCTGGGCGGCGATGTTGGACACACCGGAGGCGGCGACTCCGCCGGCGGAATAAGCGGATGACGAGGAATCCGCGATCAGGCTTTCGAAGCTCGCGGTCGTCGTCTTGTAGCCGTAAGTGCTGGAATTCGCGAGATTTTGGCTGACCATGGCCAGGGCTGCGCTTTGTGCCGACAGGGCCGAGACAGCCGAATTCAATGCGCCGGTGAGACTCATGGCGGTTACTCAACTCTATTTCAGGTTGGATAGAATCAGGCCGAGATATTGAGCTGAGATGCGATGGTATTGACGCTCGAATAGAGATCTGAAACCGTAGACGACAAGGTTGTCATCGTTTCCGACAGCGAAGACAGCGTGTCGTTCATCGCGACTTGCTGGCTGTAGCTGGCGTAGGACATCATCTGCGAATTCATATCGCTGGTGCTCGTCGGATTCGACGGGTCCTGGTTCTGCAGTTGACTGACCATCAACTGCATGAAGTCCGTTTCCGTGAGCGAGGAAGACGACGATGACGAGCTCGTCGACGTGGTCGACGCTGTTGATGCAACCGACGAAACCGAGCTGACGCTCATGACAAACCTCCATCGACAGCCCGGACGGGTGCTGTCCGGGAAGCCTGTGTTGCGATCTGGCCTATGGAAGTGCGGTCTGAGCCGCCTTCAGTATTGATACGGGTGGAGGAGGATTTTCAGGCGCAATTTATTGGCGGCGTCGCAATTCGCGCGAGCGGTGGGCGCTTTGATCTCAATTAAACAAGTATTAACTCTATTCATTAGCTTCTGAGTAAGATTTGGCCGTGCCGGGGGCGTCAGTCGCCGCAAGCAGGCGTCGGCGCGCCCGCCCCCGGGTCCAGCGGATATGCCGGGACACGCTGTGGCAGCGCGGAAGCGCCTTGCTTTCGCGTTTCCGCGGGAAACAAATTTTGATAAGTGAGCCCCGCCGGAGAGCCGCGGCGCCGAAACATCCCGCCCATGATTTCGGAGCGCTGTTCATGGCTCGCATCGAGCCGAGCAAGGCGCGACAGCGCGTCACGCTGTCATCATTCAGGCGACAACGCTGGGATTGGCGGGGCGAATACGGCGTGCCGGGCTTTAGATGAAGCCGACTGTCTTGGCGCCGACTATCTTGGCGTTGTTAGGAGCGCCGGTTTTGCAGATTGGACTGCGTGGCGGATGTCGGCGGCTGTGAAACCGCGCCGACAGCTCCCAGGACGATGCGATCGATCAGGCTTTTGGGCGCCCTGATGGGAGAAACCGATTTGAACGCAGAGCGCAGGCTTCTGGCCTCATCGAGGGTCCTGCGCGCTGCCGGAGAGGCAAGAAGCAAGGCCAGTCCCGGTTGCCGCAGCCCAGCCGGCCAGGTCGCCAGATCGTCGCCATGCCGATCAATCGCGTCCTGAAATTCGCCGAGCTTCATTGCGGTCTCGTTTCTGAGCGTATCTCCTTTGTTGATAAACTGTTTCGCAAATCAGGGAAATAGGCAAAAATCGCCGAGCGAACTCACGCCCGGCCCGGCTGGGCCGAGCGGCGAATGAGGCGGGAAGGCCTGGTGCGCGGTTGGGGTGCGGGCCGGCTCGGCGCTTTGGAGGTTCAGCCGATTGGGATGCTCAGCCGACCCTGGCCGGGCGGATGGCAGCCTGGGGAGGCCGCGGTGCGGGTGCTTCCTCGCGCTTCGGGCTCATGCCGGCGACGATCGCCCAGGAATCGCGCAATTCGCCGAGATGCTTGATGATCTTCATGTAACGAACCGGCGCGTCCGGCTTTCCATAGGCCGTATGGATCGCCACGATGTTATAGGTGTAGGCCTTCATCAGCTGCTGGGAGACGTCCTCTCCCTTGTCGAAGCGCAGATTGTGGCACAAGCCCCGCAGAATCGTGGATGACTTGGAGATGCAGATATAGCTCTCCTCGTGTTTCTTGGCCTCGATGGCGCGAACCGCGCGGTGGAGCTGGCGGATGGCCTCATCGTAAAGCTTCACGACGGCGACGAGCGGATGGACTTGCGCTGCGACCATCCGGTAGGTGGCGATGGCTCGGCTTGCATTCTGGTTCATGTCTCTCGGGTCCATTCTTAATCTTGATCGAGAAGCGCAGTCAGGTAGTCCTGCGTCGATTCCGCCGCGGAAATCGCGGCCTGGTAGCGGGCGTAGCGATTGGTGAGATTGGTCCGGTAGGTTTCGGCGGCGGAGCGGATCGCATCGCTCTTGGTCTGGAGTGTCGTGTCGGTCGCCTCGAGATTGTCGATCAGCGTCTGCAGCGTGCCGTCCGAAGTGTCGGAAGCGGCGCTCGACGTGTTGTAGAGCAGCTCGGCGATGCCCGTGCTCATGGAGACGTCGATCGATTTCGAGGTCGAGCCCGTATAGACGAAGCTGTAGCCCTCATAGGCGGTCCCGGCGGCACCGACGATCCGGGTGCCCTTGATGGTGAAGAGCGAGGAGTCGCCGTTCACCGAGGCCGAGCTCAGCGCCCCGCTGGCATCGACCGTCAGGTCGAGGGTGAAGGCGTTCGGCACATTGGTGCCGCGCGCCAGCAGCTTCAGATCGCTGGACGAGGCATCCATCTGGAAGCTGAGCAGCGCCTTGACCGAGTCGAGATTGTCCAGAAGCGCGTCGTCGAGCGTGTCCTCGTCGAGGACGAGCGTGCCGTCGCTGTCGAAGGAGAGGCCGATCAGCGCCATCGAATTCTCGCCGACGGTGCGCGTGAGCGCGCTGTAGACCGAGAGAGTCGTGCTGCGCATGGTTCCGTCGCCGAACAGCACGGCATCGTCGGCGGCCATGCCATCGCTGGACAGCGTCTGCTGCGTCGTGACGAAATCGCGGAAGGCGTTATAGGCGTCGACCAACGCCTGGATCGCCGTCTTGGCGGAGCTGACATCGGCGCCGATCTCGATCGTGATCGAGACGTCGCTCTCGGTATCCGGGTCGCTCTGGGTCGTCTGGTAGAGATGCAGCGTCACGCCGTCGAGCAGGTCGTCGATGTCGTTGGTGGAGCGGGTGGCGGTGATGCCATCGAGCGTGACGATGGCGTCCTGCGATTCCTGCAGGACATTGGCGAGAGCGCCGGTGCTGTCCGTGACGCCGAGCGAGGCGAGCACATCGTCGCCCGAGACGGTGCTCGCACTGATCGTCTCGCCGGTCTCGCTCGTGGAAAGAATGAGCTGATATTGCGAGGACGACACCTTCAGCACGGTGGCCTGTACGCCGGTGGTGCTCGACTGGTCATTGATCGCTTCGGCGAGATCGGCCAGCGACATGCTCTCGGTGACCGTCAACTCGACGGAACTGCCGCTTTCGGTGCCGAGCGAGATCACGCCGGAATAGCCGAGATCCTCCGAGCTGCTGGCGACAACGCTGCTCGCGATCTTGTGGGCCTTGGCGAGCTGCAGAATCTGGATGTCGTAGCTGCCGACATCGGTCCCGTCCTCGACCGTCGCGGATAGCGAGGAGGCGGCGTCGACATCGCCATTGGCGGAGAGATAGGCGGCCCGGTCCAGGAAAACGTCGGTGGAGCTGTTCGAGGTTCCGGAGACGGCGCGCAGCGCATCGGCGGCGTCCGAGAGATCGTCGAGCAGGGACTGCAGCTGCTCATAGGCGGAGATCTTGGCCTGGTTCGCGGTGATCTTGAGATCGATCGTGTCGGCTTTGCTGAGCTTGGCCTGGACCGAGGCCTCGATGAGCGCGCTCCAATCGATATCGGACGGATCGGTGGTTGCCGAGGTGCTCGACGTGCTGCCCGAGCTCGATGTCGTCGAGGTGCTATAGGCCGAGGACAACAGATCCGACGTGCTCGAACTCGTACTGCTGACTGACGCCATCTCATCGCATCCCGGTGGAAAGGCGGGCCGGAGGATACCGGCCCGCTTCGTTCATCGGATCACTGCATCGGATCACTGCAGCAGCTTGAGCAGTTCCTGCGGCATCTGGTTCGCCTGGGCGGCGGCAGCGACGGAGGCCTGGGTCTTGACCTTGGCTGCGGCCAGGGTGGCGGATTCGGAGGCCACGTCGACATCCTTGATCGCCGAATTGGCGGCCTCGAGGTTCTCGATGCTGGTGGCGATCGTGTTCGAGCGGAACTCGAAGCGCGATTCGAGCGCGCCGATATTGGCGCGGGCGTTCGAGACCGTGTCGATCGCGGCGTCGATCACGGCGATGGCCGCCTGGGCGCCATCCTGCGTCGCGACCGAGAGAGTGGTCCCGGCATCGCGGCCCGTGCTGCTGGTGTCGTCGAAGCCGAGATCGGCGACATCGAAGCTGCCGGTGCCCGCGATGGTGATCCCGGCGGTGGAGCCCGTCGCGGTGTTCGACAGGGTCAGCTTGCCCGTGGTCGCATCGACGGAAGCCGACACGGTGCTGGTGCCCAGCGCCGTATTGATCGCGGTTGCGATGTCGTCGGCGGTATAGACGCCGTCCGAGGCCGTGCCGCCGGTCGCCGACAGCGTCACCGAGGTGCCGTTGACGGTGAAGGAGACGTCGCCGCCGCTGGCGTCATAGCCGCTGGCGCTGCCGACGAGACTGGCGGGAGCCTCATCCGTCGCGGCGGTGATGTCGAGCGCCGAGGTGGTCAGGGCGTCGATCGTCACCTTGATGGTGTCGCTGGTGGCGTTCGAGCCGACGACGACGACCATGCCGTTGGCGAAGTCGCTGGTGCCGTCGAGCAGGCTGGCGCCGTTATAGCGCGTGCTCTCGCTGATGCCGTCGATTTCCTCTGCGAGCTGCGAGAATTCCGCGTCGATATAGGCGCGCTCGGAATCGGTGACGGTGCCGGAGACCGACTGCGAGGCCAGCGCCTTCATGCGCTGCAGCATGTCGCTGATGTTGGAGGCGCCGCCATCGGCGGTCTGCAGGATCGAGGTGCCGTGGGAGGCGTTCGTGGCCGCCTGGGTCAGCGCCGTCACATCGGACGAGATCCGCGTCGAGATGGCGAGGCCCGCGGCATCGTCCGAGGCCTTGGTGATGCGCGAGCCGCTGGCCAGCTTGGACAGCGAGGACGACTGGTCGACGGAGTTCATGTTGAGGTATCGGACCGCCGAATTGGCGGCGATGTTGGTCGAGATCACAGCCATGACGGCTTCTCCTTGCGCGGCTGGGAATCCGCCCTCCAATTCAGGAGGGCGAGGACGCGGTGCTTCCGTGTCTGCCAGTTCAACGGGACGGCAGAGCCAGGTGGGCGCGGTTTCTACGGGAGAAGCGGACTATGGCTAATCGTCTGTGAACGACTGCCGGATGTCGCGTTCCGAACGGCGCAGATGCTTGCGCAGATGCTGGCGGCCGCGCTTGAGCAGGGCCTCGACGGCCGACACCGTCGTCTCCATGATCTCCGCGATCTGCGCATTACTGAAATCGTCGTAATAGGACAGGATGAGGGCGACGCGCTGCTGGTCGGGCAGGCGCCCCATTTCCCGGGTCAGCAGGTCATTGACTTCGTGGCGGTGCAGCGCGGTGAGGGCGTCTGGCTGCTCGTCGATGATCTCGGGCAGGTTCTCCATGCCCTCGGTCTGCGGCCGCCGGCGCATGTCGAGGCAGCGATTGGTCACGACACGGTAGAGCCAGGTCGTGAATTTCGCCCGCCCGGTCTCCCAGCTGCCGCGATGGGTCCAGATCTTGAGCAGCGTGTCCTGGACCACATCCTCCGCATCGGCGGCATTGCGCAGGATGCGCAGGGCCAGCGCATAGGCCCGGTCGACATGGCGTTCGACCAATTGACGGAAAGCCGTCTCGTCGCTGAGCGCGATCAGCCGCAGGAGCTCGTCATCGCGATCCAATGGCCTGCGGATTGAGAGGTCCCCCAAGTTCGGCAGAAGCTCCGTGCGCGCCTCCAGGGCCCCGATCGGCGGCATGGGAACGGCGAATGTCGCGATATCTAGATGAGACGGCGGACAGGTCATAGCGGCATTTCCCAGGGAGAGATCGCGCACAAATCGATGGAGTTGTGGCTTGTCCCTTCCAGTGAAACGGAGCAGCGGCGGAAACCAGGCGCGGAAAAATCAAAAAAAGGTCATAAATTTCAAAGACTTAACTAGGAAAAATTTTCCCAGCACTAGGCAAGAATTGCCGATCGGGAGGCCTGTTCCGGGCACTCTCGAGGCAAGCGGGCACGCGTCGGAGATGGCCCGGCTGCGGGCACGGGCGATCGATCGCCGCTGTTTTCATCCGAGGACGGGACGAATCGCGCGCTCTGAAGGCTGCTCCAGCGCCATTTGCGAGCGCCCTTTTTCCCTTCTCCCCTGGCGGGAGAAGGTGCCCCGCAGGGGCGAATGAGGGGGCGCCGTGCCCTGTCCGGTTGGCGTCGTGTTATGTTGAGCCGGAAAGCTCACAGCGCCCCCTCATCCGTCTCGGCTTCGCCGATCCACCTTCCCCCGCCAGGGGGGAAGGGAAGGATGCTCATGCCGAAAACCTCGGCTGGCTCACGCCGCGAGGGTTTCGGATGGTGAAGCGTATCCGCTAGCTTCGGCGCATCAGGATCATCTTCTCCTGCGTCATGTCGCGCATGGTGAAGGGGATGCCGCCGGTGGCGTAGCCGGATTCGCGGCGGCCAGCGAAGGGCATCCAGTCGGTGCGGAAGGTCGTCGGATCATTGATCATGACGGCCGAGGCATCGAGCCGGTTGGCGGCGCGCAAGGCGATGTCGATGTCCTGCGCGAAGATGCTGGCCTGGAAGGCGACCCGCAGGGAATTGGCCCGGGCGATCGCATCGTCGAGGTCGCGATAGCGGTAGATCGCAACGGCCGGGCCGAAGATCTCCTCCCGCGAGATGCGCGCCTCCTCGGAAGGATCGACCAGCACGGTGGGCTCCAGCGTCGTCTCGGAGAGCCGCCTGCCGCCGGTCAGCAGCTTGGCGCCGCCCTTCACCGCCTCGTCGATCCAGGAGGCGACGCGGTCGGCTTCCTTCGGCGTGATCAGCGGGCCGACTTCAGTGTCCTTCAGCACGGAATCCCCGGTGCGTAGCGTCTTCACTCGCGCGACGAGACGCTCGGTGAAGTCGTTGACGATGGAATCATGCACATAGATGCGCTGCGTCGACACGCAGACCTGGCCGGCATGGTAGTAGCCGCCCTTCACGATCGGCTCGATGATCGCTTCGAGATTGGCGCTCTTGTCGACGATCGCAGGTGCGACACCGCCATGCTCCAGCGCCGAGCGCGCGCCATGGGCAAGCTTGCTATGGAGATACCAGCCGACCTTGGCCGAGCCGATGAAGCTGAGGAAGGCGATGCGCGGATCGGTCGCGAGTTTTTCGGCAAGCTCGGTGGTCTCGGGGACGAAGCTCTGGCACCAGGCCTCGGGCAAACCGGCCTCATGCACGAGCGCGACGAAGTCGAGACAGGAGAGCGGCGTCGTGCCTGCCGGCTTGATGATGACCGGGCAGCCGGTGGCGATCGCGGGAGCGACCTGATGCACGATCAGGTTCAGCGGATGGTTGAAGGCCGAGATCGCGGCGACGATGCCGATCGGCTCCTTGGTGGTGAAGGCCCAGCGATCGGCTGCGGCCGGCGACAGCCCCATCGGGATCTCGCGGCCGGCGAAGTTGCGCAATTCGTCGGCGGCGTTGTGCACGCCGTCGATGGCGCGGGTGACCTCTACGATCGCGTCCGGCAGGGGCTTGCCGCCTTCGCGCGCGATCTGCAGAGCGAGATGGTCGCGCTTGCCCGCGATCAGCCCGGCGAGGCGACGCAGGATCGCCATCCGTTCATGCGGCTTGAGCCAGCCGTCGCGGTTGCGGAAGACGCGCTCGGCGGCCTGAAGCTTGGCTTCCAGCGCGACCGCGTCGTCGGTTGCGATCTCGGTGATCGGCGCGCGGTCGAAGGCCTGTACGACCTGCAGCATGGGTTTTCTCCCGGTCAGGCGAGCTGGATGTCGGGGCTGCGGTTGCGCAGTTCCTCGACGAGCACGCGGGTGTTCTCGGAATAGTCGATCGGAATTTCGACGAGATGGACGCCGCCGCCAGTGAAGGCGGCCTCCAGCGTCGGCACGAGCTCCTCGACCGCCGTCACCCGCGAGCCCTTCGCACCATAGGCCTGCGCATAGCGGACGAAATCAGGGTTGCCGAAGGTCATCCCGAAATCCGGGAAGCTGTCGACCGCCTGCTTCCAGCGGATCATGCCATAGGCGTTGTCGCTCAGGATGACGACGACGAGGTTCAGGCCTAGCCGGACCGCCGTCTCCATCTCCTGAGAGTTCATCATGAAGCCGCCATCGCCGCACACCGCCATGACGCGTCGCTCGGGATAGAGCAGCGCCGCCATCATCGCCGAGGGCAGCCCCGCGCCCATCGTCGCCAGCGCATTGTCGAGCAGCAGCGTGTTGGCGACATGGGTGCGGTAGTTCCGAGCGAACCAGATCTTGTACATGCCGTTGTCGAGGCAAACGATGCCGTCCTCCGGCATGACCTGGCGGATATCGTGGACGATGCGCTGCGGCGTGACCGGGAAGCGGTCCTCCTCGGCGCGATCATTGATCCGGGCAAGGATCGTCTGGCGCAGCTCCAGCATCGAGGGATCGGTCGCGAGCTTGCCTTCGAGCCGGTCGGCAAGCGCCGTCACGGTCGCGCCGATATCACCGATGACCTCGGCGTCGGGATGGTAGACCTGTTCGACATTGGCCGATTGGTAGCCGATATGGACGACCTTCGATCCGCCGGCGCTCTTCATCAGGAAGGGCGGCTTCTCCACTGTGTCATGCCCGATCGAGATGATCAGGTCCGCCTTGTCGATGGCGAGATGGACATAGTCGCGCTCGGACAGGGCGGCGGTGCCCATATAGAGGTTCGAGCCGCCGGTGACGGCGCCCTTGCCCATCTGCGTGTTGAAGAAGGGCAGGCCCGTGCGCCTGACGAAGGACGACAATGCCTCGACGAGGCGTGGCCGGTTGCCCGCTGCGCCGATCATGACGAGCGGGTGCTTGGCGGCCAGGATCATTTCGGCCGCGCGGTCGAGCGCGGTGGCTTGAGCGACCGGGCGCTCCAGCGGGTGGACCGGAATGACCGAGGCATCCGCGATCTCCTCGGCCGCGACATCCTCGGGCAATTCGAGATGGACCGGACCCGGCCGCTCCTCCATCGCGACGCGGAAGGCGTCGCGCACCACGGATGGGATGCTGGCAACGCTGACGATCTGCCGCGTCATCTTGGTCAATGGCTTCATCGAGGCGACGACATCGACGATCTGGAAGCGCGCCTGCTTGGCGGTCATGATCGCCTTCTGGCCGGTGATCAGGATCATCGGCATGGCGCCGAGATGGGCATAGGCCGCCCCGGTCGAGAAGTTGAGCGCACCAGGTCCAAGCGTCGCGATGCAGACGCCGGGTTTGCCGGTCAAGCGGCCATGGGTCGCAGCCATGAAGGCGGCCGCCTGCTCGTGCCGCGTCAGGATCAGCTTGATGCTGGAGGTGCGAAGCGACTCGACGACATCGAGGTTCTCCTCGCCCGGCACACCGAAAATGCGGTCGACGCCCTCGTTCTCGAGCGCTTCAACCAGGAGGTCGGAGCCCTTCTTCATCACTGGCCGCCTTTCGCTAAGAAGATTGCCTCATCGGGCGGTCAGGCTAGGCCCTTGCGGCCCGGACGGAAAGCGGAGCCGGGAAGAGCTGCCATGCAGCGCGCCGGATTGCGCAGGGAAGGCGCGCCTACCAAGGAAGGGCGGCATGGCTTCGAGGCCCTGCCATGCCGGGACAGGCCTTGCGGCTGGGCCTTGCCTGCCGTAACCGGAAATTCCCTTCCGCCGACGATCCCCAGCCATGGCCGCCTCGATTTCAGACCGTTACTCCGCCCTGGTCGAAGCGGGCGCGATCGAACGCGATCCGGCGCAGGTCGCCGTGGTCAGGCGCCTGGCGGCGCTGGCCGAGACCCTCGGCGCGCGCCGCCTGGGCAGGAAGAGCAGTGCGCTCGGCTGGCTGCTCGGCGGCAAGCAGGCTTCGACGGAGGCTCCCAGGGGGCTCTACATCTGGGGCTCTGTCGGGCGCGGCAAGACCATGCTGATGGACATGTTCTATGATGCAGCGCCGGTGCCGAAGCGCCGGCGCGTGCATTTCCACGAATTCCTGGCCGACGTGCATTCGCGCATCTTTGCCTACCGGCAGAAGCTCAAGGCCGGCGAGGTCAAGGAGCCCGATCCGATCGCCCCCATCGCGGCCGAATTGGCGACAGAAGCGAGCCTGCTCTGCTTCGACGAGTTCACCGTCACCGACATCGCCGATGCGATGATCCTCGGCCGGCTGTTCACAGCGCTGTTCGCGGCCGGCGTCGTCGTGGTCGCGACCTCGAATGTCGAGCCGTCGCGGCTCTATGAGGGCGGGCTCAACCGGGCGCTGTTCCTGCCTTTCGTCGCGCTGCTGACCGAGAAGGTCGAGGTGCTCAGGTTGGATGCGCGCACCGATTTCCGCCTGGAGAAGCTCGGGGGCGCGCCGACCTATCACGTCCCGGCCGATACCGCAGCGCAGGCTGCGCTCGACGAGGCGTTCAGGCGCGTCTCCGGCGCGGCGCATGGCGTGCCGGTGACGTTGTCGGTCAAAGGGCACGACATGCGGATTCCGCAAGCGGCCGGCGGCGTGGCGCGGGCGAGCTTTTCCGATCTCTGCAGCCAGGCCTATGGCGCCTCCGACTATATCGCGCTGGCGCAGCGCTTCCACACGCTGGTGCTCGACGACATCCCGGTGCTGGTGCGGGACCGGCGCAACGAGGCCAAGCGTTTCATCATCCTGATCGACACGCTCTATGAGCATCACGTCAAGCTCGTCGCTTCGGCGGCGGCCGAGCCGCACGAACTCTACAAGGACGGCAATGGCCGCGAGGCCTTCGAGTTCGACCGCACGGTCTCGCGATTGATCGAGATGCGCTCCGACGACTATCTCGCCTTGCCGCATGGCCGCGCCGATTCCGCCGCGAGCGGCGATAGCGGCGGATTGGTGGAAACCTGAGCCATGCCGATGCGCGAGCCGAGCGAGACCCGCATCCTCTCGGTCGCCAGCGAGCATCTGCGCCAATTCGGCCTGAAGCGCTTCACCGTCGTGGCGGTGGCGGCGGAAGCGGGCATGACGCATGCCAATGTCTATCGCTACTTCCCGTCGCGCGGGGCGCTGGTCGATGCCGTCGTCGATGTCTGGCTGAAGACGACCGAGCGGCGGCTCGCCGACATCGCCGATGGGCCCGACCCCGCCGCCGACAAGCTCGAACGGTTGATCCTGGCGCTGGCCAAGGGCAATCGCGATCTGCTGAGCGAGGATCCGCATCTCTTTGCCGCGCTCTCGCAGGCGGTCGCCAAGCGCCATGCGATCAGCCGGCGCAACCGTACCCGCGTGCGCGCGCTGTTCGAGCGCGTCATCGACGAGGGCATTGCGTCGGGCGCCTTCGAGCCGCGCGACCGCGACCGGGCCATCGCCTTCGTCATCGACGCCACGCACCGCTTCATCCATCCGGCTGCGCTCGCGCTCGAGGCGGATGTGCCCCAGGCCTCTGTCGATATGCGTCTGGCCACGCTGATCCGCGTCGCGCTGCGCGTGCTGGAGACCGGGATCATCTGAAAAATCTTGTGACAAATTACAAATTATGTAAATTGTCATTGTCGGTTTTCTCGACATTGGACAGGGCGGCCGCATTTTCGCCCGGTGCAAGTGCTTGAAATCAGGTCGATTGGTCGGTTGGGCCCCAAACTGGCGCGCATCGAGGCCGGTCTTCATCCCCGCAAACGACAGGGTTGCGGCAAAAGCCCCGTTTGGGCCAAAGAAACCCACGGTTTCGGCCGGCCACCGGCCTCCCGCAGCACCTAAGGACAAGGACTAGGATATGGCCCGCAAGAAGATTGCCCTCATCGGCGCCGGCCAGATCGGCGGAACGCTCGCGCACCTAGCCGGTCTGAAGGAACTGGGCGACGTCGTCATGTTCGACATCGCCGAGGGCATCCCGCAAGGCAAGGGCCTCGACATCGCCGAATCCGCACCGGTCGACGGTTTCGACGCGAGCTATACCGGCACGCAGTCCTATGAGGACATCAAGGGCGCTGACGTGATCATCGTCACCGCCGGCGTGCCGCGCAAGCCCGGCATGAGCCGCGACGACCTGATCGGCATCAACCTCAAGGTGATGAAGTCGGTCGGCGAGGGCATCAAGCAATACGCCCCCAAGGCCTTCGTCATCTGCATCACCAACCCGCTCGACGCCATGGTCTGGGCGCTGCAGAAGTTCTCGGGCCTCAAGCCCAACATGATCTGCGGCATGGCCGGCGTGCTCGACAGCGCCCGCTTCCGCCACTTCCTCGCCGATGAGTTCAAGGTCTCGGTCAAGGACGTCTCGGCCTTCGTGCTCGGCGGCCATGGCGATGACATGGTGCCGCTCGTGCGCTACTCCGGCGTCGCCGGCATCCCGCTGCCCGACCTCGTCAAGATGAAGTGGACCACCCAGGAGCGCCTCGACGCCATCGTCGAGCGCACCCGCAAGGGCGGCGGCGAGATCGTCAACCTGCTCAAGACCGGCTCGGCCTTCTATGCGCCTGCGGCGTCCGCGATCGCGATGGCCGAGAGCTACCTCAAGGACCAGAAGCGCGTCCTGCCGGCGGCCGCCGCGCTCAAAGGCCAGTACGGTGTCAAGGACATGTTCGTCGGCGTGCCGGTGGTGATCGGTGCCAAGGGCGTCGAGAAGGTCGTCAAGATCCGCCTCAACGCTGCCGAGAAGGCGATGCTGGAGAAGTCGGTGGCTTCGGTCCAGACCCTCATCGACGCCTGCAAGGCTGTCGATCCGTCATTGGCGTGACATAAGGGCAGTCGGCAATAGGCAGTCGGCAGTCGTGAAAATGGCGCCGGCTCGCTTCGCTACTGCCGACTGCCTATTGCCGACTGCCAAAATAACCTTCGCTTCAGGGAAACCGAGCACATGAACATCCACGAATATCAGGGTAAGGCGGTACTCAAGGAGTTCGGCGCGCCGGTCTCCGCCGGTTTTCCGGCGCTGACGGTCGCCGAGGCCGTCGAGGCCGCCAAGAAGCTGCCCGGACCGCTTTATGTGGTGAAGAGCCAGATCCACGCCGGCGGCCGCGGCAAGGGCAAGTTCAAGGAACTCGGCCCTGACGCCAAGGGCGGCGTGCGGCTGGCCAAATCGGTCGCCGAGGTCGAGAGCCACGCCAAGGAAATGCTCGGCAACACGCTGGTGACCGCGCAGACCGGCGATGCCGGCAAGCAGGTCAACCGCCTCTATATCGAGGACGGCTCGGACATCGAGAAGGAGTTCTACCTCTCAGCCCTGGTCGACCGCGAGACCTCGCGCGTCGCCTTCGTGATCTCGACCGAAGGCGGCATGGACATCGAGGCCGTCGCCCATGACACGCCGGAGAAGATCGAGACCTTCTCGGTCGATCCCGCCACCGGGATCATGCCCCATCACGGCCGCACCATGGCGCGAATTCTGGGTCTCTCCGGCGATCTCGCCAAGCAGGCCGGCACGGTGCTTGGCCAGATCTACACGGCGTTCGTGTCCAAGGACATGGACATGCTGGAGATCAACCCGCTGATCGTGACGACGCAGGGCCAGATCAAGTGCTTGGACGCCAAGATCTCGTTCGACTCCAACTCGCTCTACCGTCACCCCGAGATCGTGGCGCTGCGCGACACGACCGAGGAGGACGACAAGGAGATCGAGGCCTCGAAGTATGACCTCGCCTATATCGCGCTCGACGGCACGATCGGCTGCATGGTCAACGGCGCCGGCCTCGCCATGGCGACACTCGACATCATCAAGCTCTATGGCGAGGAGCCGGCGAACTTCCTCGATGTCGGTGGCGGCGCCACGGAAGAGAAGGTCACCGCGGCTTTCAAGATCATCACCGCCGACCCGCAGGTGAAGGGCATCCTGGTCAACATCTTCGGCGGCATCATGAAGTGCGACGTCATCGCGCGCGGCGTCATCGCCGCGGTGAAGGCGGTCGGCCTTCAGGTTCCGCTGGTGGTGCGCCTCGAGGGCACCAATGTGCAGGAAGGCAAGGACATCATCTCGTCCTCCGGCCTGAACGTCATTCCCGCCGATGATCTCGACGATGCCGCCCAGAAGATCGTGGCTGCGATCAAGAAGGCCTGAGGAGAAACCATGTCCATCCTGATCGACAAGAACACCAAGGTCATCTGCCAGGGCTTCACCGGCAAGAACGGCACCTTCCATTCCGAGCAGGCGATTGCCTATGGCACGCAGATGGTCGGCGGCACCTCGCCGGGCAAGGGCGGCGCGCTGCATCTCGGCCTGCCGGTCTTCGATACCGTCGCCGAAGCCCGTGACAAGACCGGCGCCACGGCGTCCGTCGTCTATGTGCCGCCTCCGGGTGCAGCGGACGCGATCTGCGAGGCGATCGACGCCGAGATCCCGCTGATCATCTGCATCACCGAGGGCATCCCGGTGCTCGACATGGTGCGCGTCAAGCGCTCGCTGTCGGGCTCCAAGTCGCGCCTGATCGGGCCGAACTGCCCCGGCGTCGTCACGGCCGGCGAAAGCAAGATCGGCATCATGCCGGCCAACATCTTCAAGCCGGGTTCTGTCGGCATCGTCTCGCGCTCGGGCACGCTGACCTATGAGGCGGTGTTCCAGACCACTCGCGAGGGTCTGGGCCAGACCACGGCCGTCGGCATCGGCGGCGACCCGGTCAAGGGCACCGAGTTCATCGACATGCTGGAGATGTTCCTGGCCGACGAGCACACCAAGTCGATCGTGATGATCGGCGAGATCGGCGGCTCGGCGGAAGAGGACGCGGCGCAGTTCATCAAGGACGAAGCCAAGCGCGGCCGCAAGAAGCCGATGGTCGGCTTCATCGCCGGTCGCACGGCACCTCCCGGACGTCGCATGGGCCATGCCGGCGCGATCATCTCGGGCGGCAAGGGCGGCGCGGAAGACAAGATCGCGGCCATGGAAGCGGCCGGCATCCGGGTCTCGCCTTCGCCGGCGCGCCTTGGAAAGACCTTGGTCGACGTGTTGAAGGGCTGAGGGTCGCGCGCGTCATGGTCGGGCCTGGCCCGACCATCTCGTGACGCGCTGGACGCTACCGAAAAGATGGTCGGCTCAAGGCCGACCATGACGTTGCAGGCAGGAAAAGGCAGGACAGATCATGGCTCGCCAGGACATCAACGAGGCTCTCGCCCAGACGGGTTTCCTCTATGGCGGCAACGCAGCCTATATCGAGGATCTCTACGCCCGCTATCAGGCCGATCCGAAATCGGTCGATGAGCAGTGGCAGGGTTTCTTCGCCGGGCTGAAGGATGAAGGCTCGGCCATCATCCAGAACGCCAAAGGCGCCTCCTGGACCAAGCCGAACTGGCCGGTCCATGCCAATGGCGAGCTGGTCTCGGCGCTCGACGGCAACTGGGCCGTGGTCGAGAAGGTCGTCTCCGACAAGCTCGGCGCCAAGGCCAAGGCCGCCGGTGCCGCCCTGAGCGCGTCCGACGTGCAGCAGGCGACGCGCGATTCCGTGCGCGCCATCATGCTGATCCGCGCCTACCGCATGCGCGGCCATCTCCACGCCAAGCTCGATCCGCTCGGCATCGAGCAAGCCCGGGATCCCGAGGAGTTCTCGCCCGCCGCCTTCGGCTTCACCGAGGCCGATCTCGACCGCAAGATCTTCATCGACAACGTGCTCGGCATGGAGTTCGCCACGATCCGCGAGATGACCGCGATCCTGCAGCGCACCTATTGCAGCACGGTCGGCATCGAGTTCATGCACATCTCCGATCCGGAGCAGAAGGCATGGCTGCAGGAGCGGATCGAGGGCCCCGACAAGGAGATAGCCTTCACCCGCGAGGGCAAGAAGGCGATCCTGAACAAGCTCGTCGAGGCCGAAGGCTTCGAGAAGTTCATCGACCTGAAATACACCGGCACCAAGCGTTTCGGCCTCGATGGGGCTGAATCCTTGATCCCGGCGCTGGAGCAGATCATCAAGCGCGGCGGCGCGCTCGGCGTGCGCGACATCGTCTTCGGCATGGCCCATCGCGGCCGCCTCAACGTGCTGACCCAGGTTCTGGGCAAGCCGCACCGTGCGCTGTTCCACGAGTTCAAGGGCGGCTCCTTCGCGCCTGACGACGTCGAGGGTTCGGGCGACGTCAAGTACCATCTGGGCGCCTCGTCCGACCGCGAGTTCGACGGCAACAATGTCCACGTCTCGCTGACCGCCAATCCGTCGCATCTCGAGATCGTCGACCCCGTCGTGCTCGGCAAGGTCCGCGCCAAGCAGGACCAGTTCGGCGATATCGTCGAGCGCTCCAAGGTTCTGCCGCTCCTGCTGCATGGCGACGCCGCTTTCGCCGGCCAGGGCGTGGTGGCGGAATGCCTGGGCCTGTCCGGTCTGAAAGGCCATCGCACCGGCGGCTCCGTGCATTTCATCATCAATAACCAGATCGGTTTCACGACCTATCCGCGTTATTCGCGCTCCTCGCCCTATCCGTCCGATGTGGCCAAGATGGTCGAGGCTCCGGTCTTCCATGTGAATGGCGACGATCCCGAAGCCGTCGTCTTCGCCGCCAAGATCGCGATCGAATTCCGGCAGAAGTTCCACAAGCCGGTCGTGGTCGACATGTTCTGCTATCGCCGCTTCGGCCATAATGAGGGCGACGAGCCGGGCTTCACCCAGCCGCTGATGTACCGCAAGATCCGCAGCCACCAGACGACGCTGGAGCTCTATTCCGCCAAGCTCGAGGCCGAGGGCGTGATCCAGCCCGGCGAGGTCGATGAGGCGCGCGCTGCCTGGAAGGCCAAGCTCGAGATCGAGTTCGATGCGGGCCAGGCCTTCAAGCCGAACAAGGCGGACTGGCTCGACGGCCGCTGGGCCGGCATGAAGGCGATCCGCGCCGACGAGGACGATCCGCGTCGCGGTGCGACCGGCGTTCCCGCCGCGGTGCTCAAGGAGATCACCGAGAAGATCACGGCGACCCCGCCCGGCTTCAACGTCCACAAGACGATCCAGCGCTTCCTCGATAACCGCCGCAAGGCGGTCGAGACCGGGCAGGGCATCGACTGGGCGACGGCCGAGTCGCTGGCCTTCGGCTCGCTCCTGCTCGACGGCAACCCGGTCCGGCTCTCGGGCCAGGATTGCGAGCGCGGCACCTTCTCGCAGCGCCATTCTGTTCTGATCGACCAGGAGACCGAGGCGCGCCACACCTCGCTGAACGATATCCGCGAGGGTCAGTCGCGCTACGAGGTCATCAACTCGATGCTCTCGGAAGAGGCGGTGCTCGGCTTCGAATACGGTTACACGCTGTCGGAGCCGAACGCCCTGACCTGCTGGGAAGCGCAGTTCGGCGACTTCGCCAATGGCGCGCAGGTGCTGTTCGACCAGTTCATCTCGTCGGGCGAGCGCAAATGGCTGCGCATGTCGGGCCTCGTCTGCCTGCTGCCGCATGGCTATGAGGGGCAGGGGCCGGAGCATTCCTCGGCCCGCCTGGAGCGCTTCCTGCAGATGTGCGCGGAAGACAACATGCAGGTGGCGAACTGCTCGACGCCGGCGAGCTATTTCCACATCCTGCGCCGCCAGCTGAAGCGCGACTTCCGCAAGCCGCTGATCCTGATGACGCCGAAGTCGCTGCTGCGCCACAAGCGCTGCGTCTCCGACCTCGCCGAGCTCGCCGAGGGCTCGACCTTCCATCGTGTGCTGCATGACGATGCCGAGCGCGGCCGCTCGACCACCAAGCTGGTCAAGGACGCGAAGATCCGTCGCGTCGTGCTGTGCTCGGGCAAGGTCTATTTCGACCTGCTGGAAGAGCGTGAGAAGCGCGGGCTGGATGACGTCTATCTGATGCGCGTCGAGCAGCTCTATCCGTTCCCGCTGAAGTCGCTGGCGCAGGAGCTGGCGCGCTTCAAGGGCGCCGACGTGGTCTGGTGCCAGGAAGAGCCGAAGAACATGGGCTCCTGGACCTTCGTCGAGCCCTATCTGGAATGGGTGCTGGGTCATGCCGGGGTCAAGTCGAAGCGGCCGCGTTATGTCGGGCGCCCGGCTTCGGCCGCGACGGCGACCGGCCTGATGTCCAAGCACCTCGCACAGCTCAACGCGTTCCTGGACGAAGCCTTCGCGGCCTGACACCAGTAGCGCCCATCACGACACGCCAGACAAAGACACCAACAGAGGCCTGACATGGCGACTGAAATCCGCGTACCCACCCTCGGCGAATCCGTCTCCGAGGCCACGATCGGCAAGTGGTTCAAGAAGCCTGGCGACGCGGTGAAGGCCGACGAGCCTTTGGTCGAGCTGGAAACCGACAAGGTCACGCTCGAGGTCAACGCACCGGCCGCCGGCGTGCTCGGCGAGATCGTCGCCAAGGAAGGCGACACGGTCGGCGTCAGCGCGCTGCTCGGCATGATCACGGCTGGCGACGGCAAGGCCGCAGCTCCCGCTCCTGCCGCCGCCGCTCCTGCCACTGAGGCGGCCAAGCCTGCTCCCGCTGCGGCTACGCCTGTCGCGGCGACGAAGGCTGCCGATTCAGGCCCTGCGGTCAGCCGTCTCGCGGCCGAGAGCGGCGTCGACCCGGCGAATGTCGCAGCGACCGGCAAGGATGGCCGTGTCACCAAGGGCGACATGCTGACCGCGATCGCAGCGGGTTCCGCGGCTCCTGCGCCCGCTGCCCCGGCTGCGCCGATCCAGGTTCGCGCCCCGTCGGCTCCCGACGACGCCTCGCGCGAAGAGCGCGTCAAGATGACCAAGCTGCGCCAGACCATCGCGCGCCGCCTCAAGGAAGCTCAGTCGACGGCGGCGATGCTGACCACCTTCAACGAGGTGGACATGTCGGCGGTGATGGCGCTGCGCAACCAGTACAAGGACGTCTTCGAGAAGAAGCACGGTGTGAAGCTCGGTTTCATGGGCTTCTTCGTGAAGGCCTGCGTGCAGGCGCTGAAGGAGATCCCCTCCGTCAATGCCGAGATCGACGGCACCGACATCGTCTACAAGAACTATTATCACATCGCGGTCGCGGTCGGCACCGATAAGGGCCTGGTCGTGCCGGTGGTGCGCGACGCCGACCAGCTCTCGATTGCTGGCGTCGAGAAGGCGATCGGCGTGCTCGGCAAGAAGGCGCGCGACGGCGCCCTCAAGATCGAGGACATGCAGGGCGGCACCTTCACCATCTCGAATGGCGGCGTCTATGGCTCGCTGATGTCGACGCCGATCCTGAACGCGCCGCAATCGGCGATCCTGGGCATGCACAAGATCCAGGAGCGCCCGATGGTCGTCGGCGGCCAGATCGTGATCCGGCCGATGATGTATCTGGCGGTCTCCTACGACCACCGCATCATCGACGGCAAGGAGGCCGTGACCTTCCTCGTCCGCATCAAGGAAGCGCTGGAGGATCCGGCGCGTCTCGTGTTGGATCTCTGAAGATCAGGTAGGTTACGGTTACATAAAGAAAAGCGATATAATTTTTAGAGCATATACTGCGATGGCGGGTGAGATGGTCGCTACAGGTTTTGTGTCTGACTATCTCGCCTGCCAGTCTATAGATGAAAAGATATCAGTATTCTTACGGATGCTTGATATCGAATCTCTTCGGGGAGTCTATCGGCTGGATGGTCGCGGAGTTAACGCGCCAGAATATCCGAGCGGCGAATATCGTTTTTATTTTGACCCGTTGGATTTTGTCGGCTCATCGGCTGCCGAAGAGCAATCTGCAGAAGCATTTGGGTATAATAACGCGCCAGAGATAATAAAAAGACGGGCTCAGCTGAATGCCGATGGGATTTTCCCATCAATTACCTCTTATCCTGAACCTGGCAGTGCTCACCTGACAATTATGATCGCTTTTAACGAAAAGGGACGGAGACGGCTTGGTGGCGATGGCGCTGATGGCGGCGCGCCTGCGATCTGAGCCGCAGGGAGATCGAACATGGCCTTCGGACCCAATCCTCCGCCGATCCAGCCGCATCTCTGCGTGAAGGGCGGCATTGAGGCGATCGCCTTCTATGAGAAGGCTTTTGGCGCGCAGTGCACCTTCAAGGCCATGGCCGATGACGGCCTGCGCGTGATGCACGCCAATCTCGCGCTGTTCGGCAGCGAGGTCATGCTGCATGATGAGTTTCCCGAGTTCGGCGGACATGTCATGGCGCCGGCCGGTCATGCCGCAGCGAGCATCACGATCAGCATCAACCTGCCGGCGCCGGCCGATGTCGACGCCGCCGTGGCGAAGGCCGAGGCTGCTGGGGCCGAGGTGTTCATGCCGGCGAGCGACGTGTTCTGGGGCGCCCGCTACGGCCGCCTGCGCGACCCCTTCGGCCATGTCTGGGCCTTCAACGCGCCGCTGGCGCAGTAATCATAAGACTGACTGAAAGAGAGACCATGTCCTACGATCTCGTCGTCATCGGAACCGGCCCCGGCGGCTATGTCTGCGCCATCCGCGCTGCCCAGCTCGGCCTCAAGGTCGCGGTGGTGGAGAAGCGCAAGACCCATGGCGGAACCTGCCTGAATGTCGGCTGCATCCCGTCCAAGGCGCTGCTGCATGCTTCGGAGATGTTCGAGGAAGCGAGCCACACCTTCCCGAGCCTCGGCATCACGGTGGGCACGCCCAAGCTCGATCTCAAGCAGATGCTGGTCCACAAGCAGGAGACGGTCGACGCCAACGTCAACGGCGTCGCCTTCCTGCTGAAGAAGAACAAGATCGAGCCCTTCCACGGCACGGCCTCGATCCCGGCTGCCGGCAAGGTCGTCGTCACAGCCGAGGACGGCAAGACGCAGGAGCTCGAGACCAAGGCCATCGTCATCGCGACGGGCTCGGAATCCACCAACCTGCCGGGCGTGAGCGTCGATGAGAAGGTCGTCGTGACCTCGACCGGCGCGCTCGAGCTGACCGCCGTTCCCAAGGAATTGGTCGTGGTCGGCGCCGGCGTGATCGGGCTCGAGATCGGCTCGGTCTGGAGCCGTCTCGGCGCCAAGGTCACCGTGGTCGAATATCTCGACCGCATCCTGCCCGGCATGGATGGCGAGATCGCCAAGCAGTTCCAGCGCATCCTGGAGAAGCAGGGCTTCACCTTCCAGCTCGGCGCCAAGGTCACCAAGGTCGAGACGGCCAAAAAGGGCGCGACCGTCACGGTCGAGCCCGCCGCTGGGGGCGAGGCCAAGACGCTTTCCGCCGATATCGTGCTGGTCGCGATCGGCCGCCGCCCGAACACCGACGGGCTCGGCCTGGAAGCGGCCGGCGTTGCGACCGAGCGCGGCCGCGTCATCATCGACGATCATTTCAAGACCAATGTCGCCGGCATCTACGCCATTGGCGACGTGGTGCGCGGCCCGATGCTCGCCCATAAGGCCGAGGATGAGGGCATGGCGGTCGCCGAGATCATCGCCGGCAAGGCGGGCCATGTGAATTACGACGCGATTCCCGGCATCGTCTACACGGCTCCCGAGGTCGCCGCGATCGGCAAGACCGAGGAAGAGCTCAAGGCCGCGGGCGTCGCCTACAAGGTCGGCAAGTTCCCCTTCACGGCCAATGGCCGGGCGCGCGCCATGCGCCATACCGACGGTTTTGTGAAGTTCCTGGCGGATGCCGCGACGGACCGTGTGCTCGGTTGCCACATCATCGGCCCCCATGCCGGCGATCTGATCGCCGAGGTCACGGTGCTGATGGAGTTCGGCGGCTCGGCCGAGGACCTCGCCCGCACCTGCCATGCGCATCCGACGCTGGCGGAAGCGGTCAAGGAAGCCGCGCTCGCCGTCGACAAGCGTCAGATCCATATGTGAGCGGCGGCGGCTCTCGTCATTCTCGGGCGGCGCGCAGCGCCGACCTGAGAATCTCATGCAGGAAGAGTAGCCCCACCATCCTGAGATGCTCGGGTCTTCGCCCGAGCATGACGGTTGCGCCTACCCCCGCCTTGCCCTGAACGCCGTCAGCGTGTTGCGCAGCAGGCAGGCGATCGTCATCGGGCCGACACCGCCCGGCACCGGCGTGATCGCGGCGGCGATACCGACCGCTTCGGCAAAATCGACGTCGCCGACCAGCTTGCCGTCGGGCGTGCGGTTGATGCCGACATCGATCACGGTCGCGCCGGGCTTGATCCAGTCGCCCCTAACGAAATGCGGGCGGCCGACCGCGGCCACGACGATATCGGCGCGGCGCACTACGGCGGCGAGGTCGCGCGTGCGGGAATGGGCGATCGTCACCGTGCAGTCGGCCTGCAGCAGCAATTGCGCCACGGGGCGGCCGACAAGCTCGGAGCGGCCGATCACGACGGCCTCCAGCCCCGCAAGCGTCGGCAGCGCCTGCCGCAGCAGCAGCATGCAGCCGAGCGGCGTGCAGGGCACGAGGCCGTTCTTGCCGCCGGCGAGCTTGCCGGCATTGATCGGATGCAGGCCGTCGACATCCTTGGCGGGGTCGATCGCGTCGATGATCGTGCCTGTGTCGATATGCTTGGGCAGCGGCAATTGCACCAGGATGCCGTCGACCGTGTCGTCGGCGTTGAGGCTGGCGATCTTGGCCAGGAGCTCGGCCTCGCTGGTCTCCGCTGGCAGGCGGTGCGCGACCGAATTCATGCCGATCTCGGCGGCGAGCTTTTCCTTCGAGGTGACATAGACCCGGCTTGCCGGATCCTCGCCGACGAGCACGACATGCAGGCCGGGCGCGAGGCCACGCTCCGCCTTGATCGCCGCGACCTCGCGGCCGATCTCGGCCCGTAGCGCGGCAGCTGCCGCCTTGCCATCGATGATGCGCGCCTGATCCGGCATGGTCCGACAATCCTCGTCTCGTCCGCGAGCCGTCCTCATGCGCGATCGGCCCGGCGGGGACAAGCCCGGATGCGACGCCGTCTTGGTTGCACGCGTCATTGCGGGCCGGTATCGATCGCTGCTTATAGGGATACAGGGCCGAGCGGGAGAGACGACGACGTGACCAGCGGTTTTGCTTCCCTGCCCGGCACAGCCTCCTTTCGCCTGAGCAATGCCCGCGCGCCGCTCTGCCTGCTCGACGGCGCTTCGCTCGCCGCTGATCGCGACGGGCTGGCGCAGGTCGATATCGGCATCGAGCATGGCCGTATCGTCTCGATCCTGCCGGCGGGAACCGAACCGCTGGAGGCAAGCGCCAGTTTCGATCTCGACGGCGGCATCGTGCTGCCGCGCCTCGTCGACTGCCATGTCCATCTCGACAAGGGCCATATCTGGCCGCGCCGCCGCAATCCCGATGGCAGCTTCATGGGCGCGCTGAGCAATGTCCTGATCGACCGCGAGGCGAATTGGTCCGCAGACGATGTGCGGGCCCGGATGGAGTTCGGCCTGCGCTGCGCGCTCAGTCACGGCACGGCGGCGATGCGGACGCATCTCGACTCGCTCGGCAAGCAGATCGGCATCTCCTGGCCGGTCTTCGCCGAGCTCAGGGCGGAATGGGCCGGCCGCATCGCATTGCAGGCATCGCCGCTGTTCGGCATCCAGCTCGCGCTCGAGCCCGAGCATATGCGGGCGGTGACGGCGGCGGTGAAGGCGCATGGAGACGGCATCTTCGGCTGCGTCAGCTATATGATCCCGGAGCTTGATGCGGCGCTCGACATCGTCTTCCGCGCGGCGATCGAGAACGGCTTCGACCTCGATTTCCATGTCGACGAGACCAATGATCCTGAGGCGCGTTCGCTGGAGAACATCGCGGATGCCGCGATCCGCCATGGCTTCGCCGGTAAGATTCTGTGCGGGCATTGCTGTTCGCTTGCCGTGCAGCGGCCTGATGACGAGGCGCGCATCATCGCCAAGGTCAGGGAGGCGGGGATCAGCGTGGTCTCGCTGCCGATGTGCAACATGTATCTGCAGGACCGCGCAGCCGGCCGCACGCCGCGCTGGCGCGGGGTCACGGCGCTGCATGAATTGAAGGCGGCGGGCGTGCCGGTGATGATCGCCTCCGACAACACCCGCGACCCGTTCTATGCCTATGGCGATCTCGACCTGATCGAGGTGCTGCGCGAGGGCACGCGCATCCTCCAGTTCGATCATTCCGGGACCGATTGGGCGAATGCGGTGGCGCGGACGCCGGCCGCGATCATGGGCACGATCGGCGCCGGCGTGCTCTCGCCTGGCGGAGCGGCCGACCTGATCCTGACCCGCGCCCGCGACTGGACCGAGTTCTTTGCCCGCCCCCAGGCCGACCGGACCGTGCTGGTGAACGGCCGCGCGATCGACACGACGCTGCCGGACCATCGCGAGCTCGATCATCTGATGGGGCGTTCGGCATGATGGCGGGCTCGTCCATCGCCCGCTGTCGTCATGGTCGGGCTTGTCCCGGCCATCCACGTCTTCGCATGTCGAGGACGGTGTTCGAGACGTGGATGCTCGCCACAAGGGCGAGCATGACGGCCGAGGCCCGTCGCGCATGACCGCCCGCTACGACATCGCCGCGTTGAAGGCGCGCCTCGGCGGCATCCGCAGCGAGGACAACCCGGCGCTGGTGAAGCAGAAGAGCCGCGACTTCTTCTGGTATTCGCCGGTGCTGAAGCGCCAGCTCGACCATGTCACGGCCGACATCATCGTGTCGCCGACGAGCGAGGCCGAGGTGCTGGAGGTGCTTGCCACCGCACATGCGCTGGGCATTCCGGTGACGCCGCGCGGCACCGGCACGGGCAATTACGGCCAGGCCATGCCGCTCTCGGGCGGCGTGCTGCTCGACCTCTCCGGCTTCAACAAGGTCAAGGCGATCGCGCCCGGCCGCTATGTCGCCGAGCCTGGCGCGATCATGGCGCGGATCGATGACGAGACGCGCCGGCATTCGCGCCAGGAACTCAGGCTCCACCCCTCGACCTATCAGACTGCCTCGATCGGCGGCTTCATCGCCGGCGGCTCGGGCGGCGTCGGCTCGATCAAATGGGGCGGATTGCGCGACTGGGGCAACATCATCGCGCTCAAGGTCGCGACGATGGAAGCCTCGCCGCGCATTCTGGAGCTGAGCGGCGAGGATCTGCACAAGGTCGCCCATGCCTATGGCACCAACGGCATCATCACCGAGGTCGAGATGCCATTGGCGCCGGCTTACGACTGGATCGATGTCATCCTCGGCTTCGGTAGTTTGCGGGCCGCGACGGAGTTCGCCAATGAGCTGGGCGAGCAGGACGGGCTGGCGCTGAAGAACCTTGCCGTCGTCGCTGCGCCGGCTCCTCATGATTATTTCCTGCGGCACAGGAAATTCCTGCCGCGTGACAGCCATCTCGTCATCGTCATGGCGGCCGATTTCGCGGTCGACTCGCTGCTCGCCTATGCGAGGCGTTTCAGGGGCGCCGAACTGCTGATGCGTTCGGACACGCTTTCCTCGGAGGAGGCGAAAGGCCTGCCGCCCGCCTATGAGCTCGGCTGGAACCACACCACGCTCAGGGCGCTGCGCGTGGATCCCGCCATCACCTATCTCCAGGTGCTCTACCCGTTCCCGAACCAGGTCGAGCTGGTCGAGGCGATCCATGCGCGCTTCGGCGACGAAGTGCTCTGCCATCTTGAATTCGTCCGCTTCGACGGCAAGATCACCTGCTTCGGGCTGCCCTTGGTGCGCTTCACCACGGAAGAGCGGCTGGAGGAGATCATGGCGATCCATGAGGCGATGGGCGCGCCGATCTTCAACCCACATCGCTACACGCTGGAGGAGGGGGGCATGAAGCAGACCGATGACGCCCAGCTCGCCTTCAAGCGGCAGGCCGATCCGCAAGGGCTGCTCAACCCCGGCAAGATGATTGCCTGGGAGGACCCGGCCTACGATTACGCGTCAGGCAAGACGTTCCTGTTCCGCAGCCTGTCCGAAGCCGGGGTGGGCTGAGGATGCGGGTGCTCGTGCTCTATGCCCATCCCGATCCGGAGAGCTATGGCGCGGCGCTGCACGAGGCCGTGGTGACGAGCCTGAAGCAGGCGGGGCACGAGGTCGATGATTGCGATCTCTATGCCGAGGGTTTTGACGCCGTGCTGAGCCGGGTCGAGCGCGTGGGCTATCATGACCTCGCCAGCAACACGCGTTCCGTTGCCGGCTATGTCGAGCGGCTGCAACGAGCCGAGGCGCTGGTGCTGTGCTTTCCGGTCTGGAATTTCGGCTATCCGGCGATCCTGAAGGGGTTCTTCGACAGGGTCTTCCTGCCCGGCATCTCGTTCAAGCTGGTCGACGGCAAGGTCAGGCCCAATCTCTGGAACATCCGCAAGCTTGCGGCGGTGACGACCTATGGCGGGTCGCGCTGGCGCGCGCTGTTGATGGGCGATCCGCCGCGCAAGCTGGTCAGGCGGGTGCTGCGCGCGGTCTGCCACCCGAGCGCGCGGCCGCTCTATCTGGCGCATTACGACATGAACCGCGCGACGCCGGAGACCCGCCAAGCATTTTTCGAGCGGGTTCGTGCTAATATCGGCCGGCTGTGAAGCATCTGTCTCACCTATGTCATCAGCGTGTCATGATCGCGGGCGATCTGAGAGCCGGCGAACGATCGCCTAAACCATTAGCAAGGACCGGCTCATGACCAAGTCGCTGGAGAAGAGCGTCGGCCGTGCCCTGCTCGTGACCGCGCGGCTGCATCGCGCGCGGATGGGCGAACGGCTCAACGCGCTTGGCCTGTTTCCGGGCCAGGAGCAGGCGCTGAAGGCGCTGCAGCCCGCGCCGATGACAATGGGCGAGCTTGCGACCCTGCTCCGGGTCAAGCCGCCGACGGTCTCCAAGACGATCGGCCGGCTTTCGTTGCAGGGGCTCGTCACGCGCGAGGGCGGCAGCCGCGACGGACGCCTGGTTCAGGTCGCGCTGACCGAACTCGGCCAGAAGACCGCCGCGACGCTGGACGCGGTCTGGAACCAGGTCGAGGACGAGTTGCTCGAACGTCTCGACGCGAAGGAGCGCAAGCAGCTGCGCAAGCTTCTCCGCAAAGCCGCCAAAGGATTGTCGAAAGCCGGCGTCGAGATCGAGGATAGCGATGTCGATGGTGACGAGGCCGACAGCGACGGCTGATACGCGCATGGATTGCATGCAGCCATCGACTGGCTTGAGGCCGTAAAACGGTTAAATCTGCCTCTGGCATTCTGCCAGCGCATGACGGAACCTTTCTTGGCCGCCCATCCCCACACTCCGGAAACCAGTGGCACGCGACTGGCCGCGATCGCGCTGATGTGTGGGGCCGTGTTGTGCTTCGCCATGCTCGATGCCAGCGCGAAATGGCTGTCGGCCTCGATGGATCCGGTGCAGGTGGTGTTCGCCCGCTATGCCGGCAGCATGGCGCTGGTCTGCCTGCTGCTCAATCCGTGGAGCCACCCCGGCATCCTGCGGACGCAACGGCCCTGGCTCCAGGCGGTCCGCTCGCTGCTGCTGCTGGGCTCGACGATGCTGAATTTCATCGCGGTCAAATATCTCCAGCTCGCCGAGACCGTCTCGATCATGTTCGCGGGACCACTCCTGGTGGCGCTGGTCTCCGGCCCGCTCCTGGGGGAATGGCCGGGCCCGCGCCGGCTGATCGCCATCGGCGTCGGTTTTCTCGGCGTGCTGGTGATCACCCGGCCGGGCTTCGGCGGGATGCATCCTGCCGCCCTGCTCAGCGTGCTCGGCTGCGTCTGTTACTCGTTCTATTCGTTGGCGACGCGCAAGCTTGCCGCCTTCGATCCGCCGGAGACGACGATGGTCTATTCGGGCGTCGCCGGCACGCTCGCCATGCTGCCCTTGATCCCGTTCTTCTGGACGATGCCGCAAAGCCCGCTGGTCTGGTTGCTGATGCTCGCGACCGGGGTGCTCGGTGGCTTCGGCCATTGGCTGCTGATTCTGGCGCATCGGCTCGCGCCGGCGACAGTGCTTGCACCCTTCATCTATTCGCAGATCGTCTGGATGATCGCGCTCGGCTGGTTCGCTTTCGGCCAGTGGCCGGACCGCTGGACCTTCGTCGGCGCGACCATCGTCATCGCCTCGGGGCTGTACCTGCTCTACCGGGAGCGGGTCAGGCATGTGCCCGAGGGCTCGGCGCGGCTGGATTGAAGCCTGCCTGCTTGCGACCCTCTAACCCTCAGCCCTCATCCTGAGGAGCCGCGAAAGCGGCGTCTCGAAGGATGTTTCAGAAGGCACTGGAGCATCCTTCGAGACGCGGCCCGATGGCCGCTCCTCAGGATGGGGGCTGAAAGGTGGAGATGTGCAGTCCTCAGACCGAGACCTGCGTGCCGACCTCGACGACGCGGCCGGTCGGGATCTGGAAGAAGCTCGTGGCGTCGGTCGCGCTCTTGGTCAGGCTGATGAAGAGCTTGTCCTGCCAGATCGGCATGCCCGATTGCGGCGAGGCCTTGATCGAGCGGCGCGACAGGAAGAACGAGGTCGACATGATGTCGAATTTGAAGCCCTGCTTGCGCAGCACGGCGAGCCCCTTGGGGATGTTGGGGCTCTCCATATAGCCGTAGACCATCTCGACCCGCCAGAAATCGTCGGTGATCCGCGAGAGCCTGACGCGCTCCTCGTCGGCGACGCGCGGCGTGTCGGCCGAGCGCACGGTCAGGATCACATTGCGCTCATGCAGCACCTTGTTGTGCTTGAGATTGTGCAGCAGCGAGGCGGGCGCCGTCTCGGGATCGCTTGTCAGGAACACCGCCATGCCCTTGACGCGCACGGGTGGGCTCTTCGACAGCATGCCGACGAGTTCAAGCAGCGGCACGTCGGTCTTGCGCGTCTTGTCGAACAGGATCTTGGTGCCGCGCACCCAGCTCCACATCAGCACGACCAGGAAGATCGCCAGCAGCACCGGCATGTAGCCGCCGCTGAACAGCTTCAGCATGTTGGCGGCGAAGAAGGCGACGTCGATGACCAGGAACGGCACGATCAGCGCCACCGTCGCCGGCAGGCTCCAGCCCCAGTTGCGGCGAATCACGATGAAGGCGAGCAGCGAGCTCACCACCATGGTGCCGAACACGGCGATGCCGTAGGCGTGCGAGAGGTTGGACGAAGTCCGGAAGGCGAAGACTAGGATCAGCACGACGACGAGCAGCATCCAGTTGATGCGCGGGATGTAGATCTGCCCGGAGGTGTGCTCGGAGGTGTGTCTGATCTCGAGCCGGGGCAACAGCCCGAGCTGGATCGCCTGACGCGTCAGCGAGAAGGCTCCGGTGATCACCGCTTGGCTCGCGATGATGGTCGCGATCGTCGCCAGGATGACGAGCGGCAGGATCAGGAAGTCCGGCGCGAGCTTGTAGAACGGATTGTCGATCGCAGAAGGGTCTGAGAGGATGAGCGCGCCCTGGCCAAGATAGTTCAGCCAGAGCGAGGGAAACACCAGCCAGATCCAGGCGCTCTGAATCGGCCCGCGGCCGAAATGGCCCATATCGGCATAGAGCGCCTCGGCGCCCGTGACGGCCAGGCAGACCGAGCCGAGCACGGCCAGCGACACTGTGGGATGGTCGACGAAGAAGCGCAGGCCGTAATAGGGGTTCACCGAGGTGAGCACGGTCAGTTCGTCGGCGATGTGATAGATGCCCAGGCCCGCCAGCGCCACGAACCAGACCAGCATGACGGGGCCGAAGAAATTCGCGACCTTTTCGGTGCCGCCGCTCTGCACCATGAACAGGACGATCAGGATGATCGAGGCGATCCAGATCACATAGTCGTCCAGCGCCGATGTCACCAGCTTGATGCCCTCGACAGCCGAGAGCACCGAGATCGCCGGCGTGATGACCGCGTCGCCATAGAACAGCGCCGCGCCCGCCATTCCCAAAAACAACACGAAGCCGCCGCGCATGCGGCCCAGGCCACGCTGGGCCAGGGCGACCAGCGTCAGGATGCCGCCTTCGCCATTATTGTCGGCACGCATCAGCAGCAGCACGTATTTCAGCGTGACGACGATGACGAGAGACCACAGGATCAGCGACAGCACGCCGATGACGATGTCGCGCGGCACCGGCGCGTTGGCTGCGGCATTGGTCAGCGCGCCATGGGCCGCGGTCGCGGCCAGAACCGTCTCGCGCAGGGCGTAGAGCGGGCTCGTGCCGATATCGCCATAGACGACGCCGAGCGCGCCCAGCGCCAGGACCGCGAAGCTGTTGGTCGAATGGCCGTGCTTGCTCGCGCCACCATGACCATCATCGAGGCCGAAACGGGAATCCTCCGGCCGTGTGGTCGGTGGATTCGGCTGATCATGCCCCATTAGGGATCTCCGCGCGCGCTGCGGTGCAGCGAAAGGCCGGGGCGTCTAACACAAGCAGGCCGGCGCGCAAAGGCGTGCCGGTTCGATCTCACTGCGCCGCATCGCTCAACCCACCATAACGCCGCGCGATATAGCCATCGACCATTGTCTTGAATTCGGCGGCGATGGCGGGGCCGCGCAGGGTCGTGACCTTGCGGCCGTCGACGAAAACGGGGGCAACCGGCGCCTCGCCCGTGCCGGGCAGCGAGATGCCGATATCGGCATGTTTGGACTCGCCGGGTCCGTTGACGATGCACCCCATCACCGCGACGTTCAGTGTCTCGACACCGGGATAACGCGTCTTCCATTCCGGCATGGAGCTCGAGATCCAGCTCTGGATGTCCCGTGCCAGTTCCTGGAACACAGTCGAGGTGGTGCGGCCGCAGCCGGGGCAGGCCGCCACCAGCGGCACGAAGGCGCGGAAGCCCATGGTCTGGAGCAATTCCTGCGCGGCCTTGACCTCGAGCGTGCGGTCGCCGCCGGGCTCAGGCGTCAGCGAGAAGCGGATCGTGTCGCCGATGCCCTCCTGCAGCAGGATGCCGAGCGCGGCCGAGGAGGCGACGAGGCCCTTCGAGCCCATGCCGGCTTCGGTGAGGCCGAGATGGATGGCGTAGTCGGCCCGGTTGGCCAGCATGCGGTAGACCGCGATCAGATCCTGCACGCCCGAGACCTTGGCCGAAAGGATAATGCGGTCCCGGCCCAATCCGATCTCCTCGGCGCGCTGCGCAGAGAGGAGGGCGGACTGCACCATCGCTTCGCGCATCACGGCGCGGGCGTCGAGCGGGGTGGCCGAGACGGCGTTCTCGTCCATCAGGACGGTCAGCAATTCCTGGTCGAGCGAGCCCCAGTTCGCGCCGATGCGCACGGCCTTGCCATGTTTGATCGCGAGCTCGACGATCTGGCCGAACTGCCGGTCCTTCTTGTCCTTGAAGCCGACATTGCCGGGGTTGATGCGGTATTTCGCCAGCGCCTCGGCGCAGGCGGGATGGTCGGTCAGCAGCTTGTGGCCGATATAGTGGAAATCGCCGACGAGCGGCACGTCGATACCGATGCGGTCGAGCCGCTCACGAATATGCGGGACGGCGGCGGCGGCCTCGTCGCGGTCGACCGTGATGCGGACGAGCTCCGAACCCTGCCGGGCGAGCGCCGCGACCTGCGCGATCGTGCCCGCGATATCGGCGGTGTCGGTGTTGGTCATCGATTGCACGACGATCGGCGCCCCGCCGCCGACGGTGACGGGGCCGACCTGGACCGGCACGGTCAGTCGGCGCGGCTGCGGTCCGGCCTGATCGGGAAGGCAGGGAGGCGACACGCGCTCGTTCATCCTTGAACGCTCCGGCAATGCTCGCAGCGGCCGACGATCTCGACCACCTGATGCGAGGGGGAAAACTGTCGCGTCTGCGCGATCGCCGCCACGGCCTTCTTCATGGCGGGCGACGAATCTTCGTCGACGCCGCCGCAGGCCTCGCAGATCAGGAAGGCGACGACCTCGTCGGCGCCATGGCCGTGCAGGCAGGCGATATAGGCGTTGCGCGAGGAGAGCCGGTGGACGAAGCCCTGCTCGACCAGAAAATCGAGCGCGCGATAGATCGAGATCGGCGCGAGACGGCGTCCGCCGGCCGGCGAGATGCGGTCGGCCAGATCATAGGCTCCGACGGGGCGGTGGTCGGCATGCAGCGCCTCCAGCGCCTTACGGCGGATCGGCGTCAGCCTGAGACCGCGCTCGCGGCAGAGATGCTCGGCCCGGGCCAGGGCCTGGGCTGCATGATTGCGATGGTCATGCGCATGCCGGCAGATTGCATCGTCAGCGCCGTCATGATCGTGTGCGTGTGGCTGCATTTTGGTCATGTTGCGTTGCAATAGGTCATCAGGCGCCGCGCCGCGACCCTTTTCCGGTCACTGACATATCGCCCGCTCGGCACCGAACCTAAGCATTTCTATCCCTAATGTCAGGAGCCTTGACGTTCATGTTCCTCAAAGACCGCTGCGCCGTGATCACCGGCTCGACCTCAGGCATCGGCCTCGCCTATGCCCATGCGCTCGCCAAGGAAGGCGCGAATCTCGTCATCAACGGCATCCTGCCCGCTGACGACGCCGAAAAGCTCCGTTCCGGGCTCGAAAGCGAGTTCGGCGTCAAGGCGTTGTTCTCGCCCGCCGACATGACCAAGCCCGACCAGATCGCCGGTATGATCGCCCAGGCCGAGGCCGCTTTCGGGGCGGTCGACATCCTCGTCAACAATGCCGGCATCCAGCATGTCGCCCCGATCGAGGAATTCCCGATCGCGACCTGGGACATGATCATCGCGATCAACCTGACCTCGGCCTTCCATACCACCCGCGCGGCGCTGCCGAAGATGAAGGCGAAGGGCTGGGGCCGGATCATCAATACGGCCTCGGCGCATGCCTTCGTCGCCTCGCCCTTCAAATCCGCCTATGTCTCGGCCAAGCATGGCATCGCCGGCCTGACCAAGACGGTGGCGCTGGAAGTCGCGACCAACGGCATCACCGTGAACGCGATCGCGCCCGGCTATGTCTGGACGCCGCTGGTCGAGAAGCAGATCCCCGACACGATGAAGGCGCGCAACATGACCAAGGAGCAGGTCATCAACGACGTGCTGCTGACGGCGCAGCCGACCAAGGAGTTCGTCACGGTCGAGCAGGTCGCAGCGCTCGCAGTCTTCCTGTGCACGGATGCGGCGAAGTCGATCACCGGCACGATTTTGCCGATAGATGGCGGCTGGACCGCGGCGTGACCGGTCGGCGCAGGCGCAGCTCGGCGCGGGTCAAGGGGCTCGCCGGCCCCAAGGCCGAGAAGACCGTCTCGCTGGCGCTCCAGGGCGGAGGCGCGCATGGCGCCTTCACCTGGGGTGTGCTCGACGCGATCCTGGAGGATGGGCGGCTGGCGATCGAGGCGCTGTCGGGGACCAGCGCCGGCGCGATGAACGCCGTCGTGCTGAGCGAGGGCTGGCTCGAAGGCGGCGCGGAAGGCGCGCGCGCCAAGCTCGAAAGCTTCTGGCGGGCGATCAGTGTCGACGGCAAATATGGCGGCTCGGAGCGCTCGCTGATCGACACCATGCTCGGTGCCTGGGGCAGTAACGGCACGCCGCCCGGCATGATCTGGTTCGAATTGTTCTCGAAGGTCGCGAGCCCCTACGACGTCAACCCGCTCAACATCAACCCGCTGCGCGGCGTCATCGCCGACCTGATCGATTTCGAGAAGGTCCGCGCGAGCCAGGACGTCAAGCTCTTCATCGCCGCGACCAATGTCCGCACCGGCAAGATCAAGGTCTTCACCGGTGCGGAATTGAGCCCCGACCATCTGATGGCCTCGGCCTGCCTGCCGATGCTGTTCCAGGCGGTCGAGATCGCAGGCGAGGCCTATTGGGACGGTGGCTATATGGGCAATCCGGCGCTGTTCCCGCTGTTCTACGAGGCCCATTGCGACGACATCATGCTGGTGCAGATCAACCCGCTGCAGCGCAAGGAACTGCCCACCAATGCCCGCGCGATCCAGGACCGGCTGAACGAGATCACCTTCAACGCCTCGCTTTTGCGCGAACTGCGCGCGATCGACTTCGTCAACAAGCTCGTCGACGGCGGCAAGCTGCCGACCGACGAGTACAAGCGCGTGCTGATGCACCGGATCGATGGCGGGCCGCCCTTGGCAGAGCTGACCTCGTCCTCGCGGATGAATGCGGATTGGGACTTCCTGCTGCGCCTGCGCGACATGGGCCGGGCGGCGGCCAAGCGCTGGCTCAAGCGCAATTACGAGGCGATCGGCAAGGCCGGCACGCTCGACCTCAAGGAGGCGATCTCGTAATCCTGTCGGCCGTCATGACGAGCACCCGGGTCTTGCGAAAGCCTGGCCAAACGGGCAATCACCCTCCGAAGCCGTTTCGAGAGACAGAGATTTCCATGACCAAGCTGATCGTCACCGCCGGCCCCTTCACCTTCGAAGCCAAGCTCGAGCTGGAAGCCGCACCCAAGACCTGCGCCGCCTTCCTCCGGCACATGCCGTTCGAGAGCAAGATCGTGCATGTGCGCTGGAGCGGCGAGGGCGTCTGGATGCCGCTCGGCGATCTCGATTTCGGCGTCGGCTACGAGAACCACACCAGCTACCCGGCGCCTGGCCAGATCATCCTCTATCCCGGCGGCATCAGCGAGACCGAGATCCTGCTCGCCTATGGCGGCGTGCATTTCGCCAGCAAGATGGGCCAGCTCGCCGGCAACCACTTCATCACGCTGACCTCGGGACTGGAAAACCTCTACACGCTCGGCCGCAAGACGCTGTGGGAAGGCGCGCAGGAGATCAAGTTCGAGCTGGCGTGAATTCTACCGGGACGGTCGTCTGACGCGGCCGCTTGTGCTTCCGGTGCTCACGGACACATGTCCGCCGCGCCCCGGTTCTCGACAGCCACGCCAGTCAACTCGTCGTAGAGCAGGATGCGAAAAAGTGGGAACCGGTTTTTCGCATTGATCCTGCTCTCACTTTTAGATGAGAGACGGATTCAGACTTCAGCTGGGATCACTTTGTGAGCCCAGCTGAAGTCATCCGGCTCTAGCGAATTCCCGCGCGTTCCTCCAAGGTGCCGGATCGACCGGCGGCAGAATCTTGCGCAGGCGCGCCGAAAATTCGCGCGCCGCGCGGATTGCCCGGCTGTCGTGAAGCGGCCATGATTTCGTACCGGGAGGAACGAAATCGATGGTCGCGTTTCCGAAAGCCGACATGGTCCTGCAGAACGGGCCGGTCTATCTCGGTTTGAGAGAAGGATATGCTACGGCGGTGGCGCTCTGGGCCGGCAGGGTGCTCGCGACAGGCACGCCCGCCGAGATGGCGCCATTGATCGGTCCCGCCACCAAGGTGATCGAGCTTGCCGGCCGGACGGCGACGCCGGGCCTCTACGAGGCGCATCTGCATCTGCTGCCGCTCGGGCTGACCATGCTGGAGCTCGACATCCGGCCGCGCGTCGTGCGCACGCTCGACGGCCTGCTGGAGATGATTGCGAAGCGCGCCACCGAGGTGAAGCCGGGCGAATGGATCCTGGCGCGCGGCTACGACCAGTTCGAGCTCGACGTGAAGCGCCATCCGCATCGCACCGAGCTCGACAAGGCCGCGCCGAACAACCCCGTCTATATCGTGCGTGCCTGCGGCCATCTCTCGGTCGCCAATTCGATGGCCCTGAAGATCGCCGGCATCACCGAGGCGACGCCGGTGCCGCCGGGTGGCGCGATCGAGCAGGTCAACGGCTCGCTCACCGGCCTGATGGCCGAGAACGGGCGCGACCCGATCAAGGCTGTGATCCCGGACCCGACCGATGAGGAGCTGGTCGCGGCGATCGAGCGCGCCGGGCGCTATTGCAACTCCTTCGGTATCACCAGCGTGATGGATGCGGCCGTCGGCATCCGCTCCTATTACCGCGAGGTCGCGGCCTATCGCACGGCGCAGCGCACGGGCCGCCTGCCGGTGCGCACCAATATGTGCCTGCTTGGCGGGCATAACGGCATCGTCGAGCAATGCTTTGCCGACGGTCTCGTCACCGGCGCGGGCGACGACTGGCTCAGCGTCGGCCCGGTCAAGATCTTCACCGACGGTTCGGCCGGAGGGCGCACCGCGGCGATGAGCGAGCCTTATCTCGGCGAGCCCGAGACCAGCGGCATCTTCTGCCTGACCGACCCCGAGATGGACGCGCTGACGCGCGATTATCACGCCAGGGGCTATCAACTCGCGGTTCATGCCATCGGCGATGCCGCGATCGAGCAGACGCTGAATGCGATGGAGGCGGGGCTCAACGACCATCCCGATCCCGACCGCCGCCATCGCATCGAGCATTGCGGCTTCAATTCGCCCGAGCAGATCGCCCGCATGGCCCGGCTCGGCATCGAGCCGGTGCCGCAGCCGGTCTTCATCTATGATTTCGGCGATCTCTATCTCTCGGTGCTCGAAGAGAAGCGCGCCAGCGAGAGCTACCCGATGCGCGACTGGATCGCGGCGGGTCTGAAGCCCGCGGCCTCCTCCGACGCGCCGGTCTGCGACGCGAATATCTGGCCCAACATCTACACCATGCTGACCCGCAAGAGCTCGCGCGGGACGGTGATCGGCGGCGACCAGACCCTGACGATCGACGAGGTGATCGCGGCCTACACCGATTTCGGCGCTTATGTGAATCGCTCTGAGACACATCGCGGCCGGCTGCTGCCGGGCATGGCTGCCGATGTCGCCGTATTCTCGCGCGACCTCTCCAAGGCGACGCCGGAACAGCTCTTGCACGAGACCCGCTGCGACCTGACGATCATCGAGGGCAAGGTCGTGTACGAGGCGGAGGCGTGATGGCGTCGTCATTGCGAGCGCAGCTAAGCAATTCGGAAGGGCGTAGAGCCCGGCCGCCGCTGGATTGCTTCGTCGCCTCGCTCCTCGCAATGACGGGGGGCGCTCGTCGATGCTGAACCACGTCGCCTCGCGCCTCGCCCTTTCGGTGCCGGTGCTGTTCGGCGTGCTGCTCTTCGGTTTCCTGCTGCTGCAGCTTGTCCCCGCGGATCCCGCCGCGATCATCGCCGGGCCGATGGCGAGCCCCGAGCTGGTCGCGCAGATCAGGCAGGATATGGGGCTCGATCGGCCGATCATCGTTCAGTTCGCGATCTATATGGGGCGCGTGCTGCAGGGCGATCTCGGCGTCTCGCTGATCTCGAACACCCGCGTCACCACGGAGCTGGCCGAGGCGATCGGCCCGACCGCCGAGCTGATGTTCGCCTGCCTGGTCTGGGCGGTGCCGCTGGGCATCGCGCTCGGGACGATCGCTGCGGTCTATCGCGGACGCCTGCTCGACCGGCTGGTGATCGCGGTTTCGGTCGCCGGCGTCTCGACGCCGGTGTTCTTCATCGGGCTGATCCTGATGCAGTATATCGGTTACCACTGGGAGCTGCTGCCCTTCATCGGGCGCGGCGGGCCGCTCTGGAGCCTGGAGGGGCTCGCCTCGATCGTGCTGCCGGCGCTGACGCTCGGGCTGGTCTTCATCGGGCCGATCGCGCGGATGACGCGGACCGCCGCGCTCGAAGTGCTGAACGCCGACCATGTCCGCACCGCCCGCGCCAAGGGATTGGCCGAGCGCACCGTCATCCTCCAGCATGTGCTGCGCAACGCCTTGATTCCGGTGGTGACGCTGATCGGCCTTCAGGCCGGCTATCTGCTCGGCGGCGCGGTCGTCACCGAGACGATCTATTCCTGGCCGGGCGTCGGGCGGCTCGCGGTCGGGGCGATCCTGGCGAGCGATTTCCCCCTGGCGCAAGGCGCGATCCTGGTGCTGGCGCTGGCCTTCCTGGTGATCAACCTGATCGTCGACATGCTCTATGCCGTGCTCGATCCGAGGGTCGAGAGCCATGGCTGACCTGACGACCCAGGCCGCGCCGGTGACGGTGCAACGGAGCTGGCTTTCGCCGATCTGGCGGCGGATCCTTGGCGACAAGCTCGCCTTGGCGGCAGCGATCATCCTTCTGACGATCGTGCTCGCGGCTTTGTTCGCGCCCTGGCTTGCGCCCTTCGACCCCTATGAAACGACGCGCCGCCCCTTCATTCCGCCGCGCTGGAGCGAGGGTTCGCTGCCGCAATACTGGCTCGGCACCGACGGGCAGGGGCGCGACATGCTCTCGCGCCTGCTCTACGGGACGCGATTGACGCTGGTGATGGGGTTGGCCTCGATCATCCTCGGCGGCGGGCTCGGCGCGATGCTGGGCTTGCTCGGCGCCTTCTACCGGCGGCTCGATCCTTATGTGATGCGCTCAGCCGACATCCTTTTGTCCTTCCCCGCTATCCTGCTGGGGCTGGCGCTCGCCGCCGTCGTCGGTCCCGGGCTGACGGCCATCGTGATCGCGCTCTCGATCGCTACCGTGCCGGATGTCGCGCGTATCACCCGCAGCGCCGCGATCGTGGTGATGGGGCAGGATTACATGGAGGCCGGCCGTGCGCTCGGCCTGCCGGACAGAACGCTGATCTGGCGCTATCTGGCGCTGAACTGCATCTCGCCGGTCTTCGTCTTCATGACGCTGCGCTTCGGCCAGATCATCCTGATCGGGGCGGCGCTGTCGTTCCTGGGGCTGGGCGTGCGCCCGCCCGAGGCGGAGCTCGGCATGATGGCCTCGCTCGGGCGCGACGCCTTGTTCTTTGCGCCGCATATCTCGCTGCTGCCGAGCCTCACGATCATCGCGATCGTGCTCTGCGTGAACCTGCTTGGCGATGCGCTGCGCGATCTGCTCGATCCGCGCATGAGGAACATGTGAGGCGCGCCACCGACACTTAAATTCATAACAAAGGGGACAAAGATCGTGAGAGAGCTGAAATCCATCGTCATGGGGGCCTGCCTCGGCCTTGCTGCCTTTGCCGGCCCGGCGCTCGCGCAAGGCTCCAATGCCAGCCTCACCATCGTGCGCGAGGTCGACAGCGACCGCTATGATCCGCATCGCTCGACGGCGCGCTCGGCCTCCGAAGTCCTCTTCATGATGGCCGACACGCTGGTCTCGCTCGACCACGACATGGCGACGATCAAGCCCGGCCTCGCCACCTCCTGGACGATGGCGCCTGACGGCAAGACCTACACCTTCAAGCTGCGCAACGACGTCTCCTTCTGTGACGGCAAGAAGCTGACGGCGCAGGATGTGGTCTATTCGATCAAGCGCTGGATCGATCCCGCGACGCGCTCGCCCGTGGCCTGGCGCGCCGGCAAGATCGAGGACATCGTCGCAACCGATGATTACACGGTCGAATACAAGCTCAAGGCGCCGTTCTCGGAATTGCTCTACCAGCTCACCCAGAGCTTCGCTGTCGTCGTCGACAAGGCCAATGTCGAGGCGCTCGGCGCCGATTTCGGGGTCAAAGGCTTCAACGGCACCGGCCCCTATTGCTGGGGTGACTGGAAGCCGCGCAACGAGTTCCGGCTGAAGCGCCACGCCGCCTATAAATGGGGCCCGCCGATCTATCAGAACACCGGGCCGGCGCAGATCGAGGAGATCGTCTGGCGCATCGTGCCGGAGGACAACACCCGCCTGGCTGCGGTGATGACCGGCCAGACCCAGGTGACGCAATATGTGCCCTATTCCGGCATGGCCCAGATGCGCGCCAACAAGAACCTCAGGATCGTCGAGTCGAAGGAGGCGTTCTGGACCTATTTCGTAGGTTTCAAAATCGACAAGGAGGGCGTCAGCGATCCGGCCGTGCGCAAGGCGATGGTGATGGCCGTCGATCAGAAGGCGATCGCCGAGAACCTCTATTTCGGCGAGGTCGAGCCGGCCTATAGCTATATCTCGACCGAGGCGCTGGACTGGAACAAGGCGCTGACGCCGAACCTGATCAAGACCAATGTCGCCGAGGCCAACAAGATCCTCGACGCGGCGGGTTGGGTGAAGGGGCCCGACGGCTTCCGCATGAAGGACGGCAAGAAGCTCTCGCCGGTCGTCTATGGCTTCACCGGCTCGACCTGGCAGAAGCTGATGGAGGCGATCCAGGGCGATCTGCGCAAGATCGGCGTCGATCTCAGGGTCCAGCTCTTCGATGCCACCATCGCCTGGGGCAAGATGGCGACGCAGGAGTTCGACATGTTCGGGATGAGCTTCCCCTACATCTCGGCCGGCGATGCGCTGAACCTGTATTTCCCCTCGGCCAATGCACCGACTCCCAACCGGATGAACTGGAAGGACCCGGCGACGGACGAATTGCTGACCAAGGGCATCACCGCGCTGAACGAAGCCGACCGCGCGGCCGCCTATGGCGAGGTTCTGACGAAGGTGCATGAGGCGGCGGTCTGGCTGCCGCTCTATCACGAGCCGATGAAGATCGCGGCCTCGGCAAGGCTCGCCCCCTTCAAGGCCCACAACATCTATGGTTGCGGGCTGTATAAGGGGCTGGACCTGAAGTTCGTCAGGTAAGGGCGCGAGAAGCGCCATCCTACTCCCTCTCCCCTCGCGGGATAGGGTTGGGGTGAGGGGGCGCGCAACGGTTGCCGGCTGGCTCTTGCAACGCCGTCCGGATAGCGCACGGAGCCCCCTCATCCGTCTCGGCTTTGCCGAGCCACCTTCTCCCGCATCAAAGTCGGCTGTTGCCGACTTTGACACTTAGGGTTGCCCATCTCGGGCAAGCCCGAGATGGGTGGGAGAAGGGAAGAGCCTGCCATTTCAAGTCCAGCCACGCCGGAGCCCAGCCCATGCCGATCACCCTTATCCGCAACGCCAGCTGGATCGTCGCCTACGACGCCAAGGCCAAGGGCCATGTCTATCTGCGCGATGGCGATGTCGCCTATGAGGGCGACCGCATCCTGCAGGTCGGCGGCAGCTATAAGGGCAAGGCCGATGCGACGATCGACGGGCGCGGCAAGATGGTCATGCCCGGTCTCGTCAACATCCACTCGCACCCCTCCTCGGAGGCGATGTGCAAGGGCTGGAACGACGAGCTCGGCAGCGCCAAGATGTACGGCACGGCGCTCTACGAGTTCATGCCGCTGTTCCGCTGCGACGCAGCAGGCGTCAAGCCCTGCGCGCAGGTGACTTATTCCGAACTGCTGATGTCGGGCGTCACCACGCTGGTCGACATGTCCGCCGCCTGGGACGGCTGGTTCGAGACCTTCAAGGCCTCGGGCCTTCGCGCCGTGTTCGCGCCGATGTACCGCTCGGCGCGCTGGTACACCGATAACGGCCATCTGGCGAAATATGAGTGGGATGCCAGAGCCGGCGAGAAGGCGATGGCGCAGGCCATGAAACTGCTGGACCAGGTTGCGACCGACGCAACGGGCAGGCTCTCAGGCATGGTCTCGCCCTCGCAGATCGACACCTGCACGCCCGAACTGATCCAGGCGAGCTATGAGGAGGCGGAGACGCGAAAACTCCCCTTCCAGATCCATGCCGCCCAGAGCGTGGTCGAATTTCATGAGATCACGCGCCGGCACGGGATGACGCCGGTGGAGTGGCTGGAGGAGCTCGACGTGCTCGGGCCGTTCTCGATCATCGGCCACGGCATCTTCCTCGACCATCACTCCTCGGTGAAGTGGCCGGCGACCGACGATATGGGCGCGCTGGTCGAAACCGGCACCAATGTCGCGCATTGCCCGATCGTGTTCCAGCGCCGCGGCATCGCGATGCAGAGCTTCGGGCAATATGTCGCTGCCGGCATCAATGTCGGTATCGGCACCGACACCTATCCCCACCACATGCTGGAGGAATTGCGCGCCGTCTGCATCGGCTCGCGCATGATGGCCGAGGACGTCTATGACGTGCGGACCTCGGACGCTTTCAACGCAGCGACGCTGGGCAGCGCCAAGGCGCTCGGCCGCGACGATATCGGCCGGCTCGCCAAGGGCGCGAAAGCCGACATCGTGCTGGTCGACGTCACCCATCCGATGATGCGCCCGCTGCGCGATCCGCTCCGCAGCCTGATCTATGCGGCGGGCGAGCGCGCGGTGACGACCGTGATCGTCGACGGCGTCACGGTGGTGGAGAACGGCAAGGTGCTGACCATGGATTATGCCAGCGCTGCCGCCGAACTGGAGGAGGCGCAGCGCCGGGCCGAGCCCAACGTCAAGGGTCTCGACTGGGCCAAGCGAGACCATCTCGAGATCTCGCCGCTGACCTTTCCCGCCGGCCGGGGCTGAGTGCAGGCGATTGCCCGGCGCGCTCCGTCATCCCGGACGACCTATGGTCGCCCAGGATGACGACGTGGTTCGGGCGATCTTAAACCGATTGTTTGTCCGCAGAGGCTTCGCCATTCGCTGGAGGCGCGCCGCATAGCGCCAGCATGGCACGGGCGATTTCCGCCTCGCCCATGATCGTCAGGCTCGCGCCGCATCTGGTCAGATGCTCGACTGCCGCGTCGGAATGGGCGCGGGCGATGATCGGCAATTCGGGATTGTCGCGTCGCGCCTGTTCGCAGACCTGGCCGGCCTCGAAGCTCTCGGGAATGGCGACGAAGAGCCGGCGCGCCCGCGCCAGGCCGGCGGCGGCCAGCACGTCTGGATCGGCAGCGTTGCCGATGAGCACCGCGGCACCCTGGTCCTTGGCTGCGGCGACGGCTTCGGGCTGTTCCTCGATGACGAGCAGGGTCTCGCCATGCGCTACAAGGCCCGCGCCCAGGAGCGCGCCGACCCGGCCATAGCCGACGACGACCATGTGATCGCTCAAGGTCGTGGGGACGATGTCGCGCTCGGGCTCCGGCTCGGGCTCCGGCTTGGCGGCGCTCGGCTTGGGCTTCGCCGGGCTCGCCTCCATGGTGAAGCGCTCGATGATCGCAAACAGCACCGGGTTGAGCAGGATCGAAAGGATCGCGCCCGCCAGGATCAGGTCGCGGCCCTGTTCAGGCAGGATCGCCAGCGAGACGCCCAGGCCCGCCAGAATGAAGGAGAACTCGCCGATCTGCGCCAGCGACGCGGAAATGGTCAGGGCGACGGCATTCGAGCGGCCAAAGGCACGCACGATCAGCCAGGCGGCGAGCGATTTTCCGAACAGGATGATGGCGAGTGTCGCCAGCAAGGGCAGCGGCGCGCGCAGCAGGATGCCGGGGTCGAACAGCATGCCGACGGAGACGAAGAACAGCACCGCAAAGGCGTCGCGCAGCGGCAGCGATTCCTCGGCGGCGCGCTGGCTCAACGGCGATTCGTTCAAGATCATGCCGGCGAAGAAGGCGCCGAGCGCAAACGAGACGCCGAACAGGCTCGCCGCCATGAAGGCGACGCCGAGCGCCAGGGCCAGCACTGCGAGCCTGAACAGCTCGCGCGAGCCGGTATGGGCGACCCAATGCAGCACCCAGGGGATGACGCGCCGCCCGACGATGAGCATGAAGGCGATGAAGGCCACGACCTTGGCGAGCGTCAGCCCCAGCACGCCCCAGAGGCCAAGGTCGAACTGCCCGGAGAGCGGAACGGGCGTACCGGGCCTGGCACCATTCAGGGCGTCGGCGATGGTCGGGATCAGGACGAGCGCCAGCACCATGGCGAGGTCCTCGACGATCAGCCAGCCGACCGCGATCTTGCCTTTCTCGGTCTGGACCAGCCGGCGCTCCTGGAGTGCGCGCAGCAGCACGACGGTACTGGCGACCGAGAGCGCGAGCCCGAAGACGAGACCCGCGACCCAGCCCCAGCCGAGCGAAAGCGCCAGGCCCAGGCCGAGCAAGGTCGCCACCGCGATCTGGACGAGAGCGCCGGGGACCGCGATCGTTTTGACCGAGAGCAGGTCCTTCAGCGAGAAATGCAGGCCGACGCCGAACATCAGCAGGATGACGCCGATCTCGGCCAGTTCGTTGGCGAGGCCTTGATCGGCGACGAAACCGGGGGTGAAGGGCCCGACTGCGACGCCAGCGAGGAGATAGCCGACCAGGGGAGAGAAGCGCAGCTTCTGAGCAAGCGCTCCGAAGATGAAGGCGAGGCACAGGCCCGCGACGAGAATGGCGATCAGCGGGCCAGGATGCATCAGGTCTCCAGAAGGCGGGCAGGATTACGGAAGGCGGCAGGACTACGGAAGGCAGATGGTGGCTCGAGAGAACACTCGAAGCATGGCGTCTGGGTCACGCAATTTCAACCTTGAGGCGGTCTTTTCAGAGCGCTTTCGACGGGGCGAGGTGGCGTTTCCGCCAGGCGGCCGTCGGCACGATCGGTGGCCTCAGGCCTTCGGCTTGTCCAGCAGGACGCGACCCTGCTTCTCGACGCCGAGCTTCAGTGCCTCGGCGAATGTCGCCAGCACCCAGGGCAGCATCATCTCGACGCGCACCAGCGTCTCCTCGACGGTGAGGCTGCCCCGCACCGTGTAGCCCAGCGCGGCCACGCCGAAATCCAGCGTGTCGTCGCGCCACTCCTCCTCGACGAGCTGCATCTTCACCATGCCGAGCTTGTCGCGGATGCGATCGACGCCGCCACGGATGCGCGCGAGCGCGGCCTCGCGGCCGAGCTCATGGGAAATCGTGATGCTGACGGGCTTGGCCATGGGATTCGCAGTCGAAGGAGCGGCGGCAGACGCGCCCATACCAGGGTCGCCAGAGTTCCAGCGGCATGTGCAGTCGCGTCGGGATGAAGGATAGGCTGCGAAGTCTGGGTGGGCCAGAGGAGAGTGGGCTCAGATCACGTCGCATTCGGGCGGAAACGCCGAATGCGAAAAACGTGGTCGATTCTAAAAGCTTAGAGCATTGCTCACGCGAAAACCGGTGCCCACTTTTCGCGCAATGCTCTAGAGGCTGCGCTCGTTCAGCGCCTTCTGGCCATGCTCGGTGACGAGCCAGCGCCCGCCGAGCGGTTCGACGAGGCCACGATCCTTCAGCACGACCAGCATCTCATCGTCGAAGATGAAATGGGTGGTCTGCTCGTCGATGCTCTCGAGGGCGATCCATTCCGGGTCCGACATCACGCCAGGGCGCGCGATCTGGAGGTGCTGTGTTTGCATGAGCGTCTCCTTCTCGATTGGAATGATTGCTCGATTGGGATGGATGATGCTGAATCCCATCCAATCTTGGCGCTGTCATGACCGAGGGCCGTCCGAAACAAGCCTTTGCCGGCAATACTTTGCGAGCAGGCCCGGCTTTGCGCGCAGGCCCGCGCCCGCGTGAATTAAGGGCTGGCGAAGGGCGGAAACCGGGCGTCGATGCGTCGCGTCCTTTCCGCCGGGCGGAACTCTCGCATCGCTGCCTCGTTCATTAGGCATGGATCTGTGTATGGAAGGAGGTTCGCAATGGCGACCATGAACAAGTTTCCGCCCGACATGCCGAAAGGCTGGAACGAAGCCGGCGACGAGATCGACAACGCGACCAGCGGCCTGCGGGCCAAGGCCGCCGATGTCGCCGACAGGGCGACGGAGACGGTCAGGGGCGGCTACTCCCGCGCCAAGGACGCCTTGACGGATATCGACCCGGTCGAGACCGCCCGCGAGGGCGGCCAGGCGGTGATACGCGTGGTCGAGCGCAATCCCGTCGTCGCATTCGGGCTGGGTGCGTTGGGCATCGGATTGATCGCCTGGGCGAGCCTGCGCTCACCGCCCGCATCGCGCTGGGAGCGCTACCAGCCTGATTTCGACAGGCTGCGTGGCCTGATCGGTGATTACGGCAAGGATGCCGCCAAGTCAGGCGAGGGCGCTTTGAAGAGCGGCCAGCAATGGCTGAACGCCTATGGCGGCGATGCGCGCGACTATGCCGGCTATGGCGGCCGTATGATCGCGCAGCGGGCTCAGAAGGAGCCGATCGCGGCGCTGCTCGGGATCGGGCTGGCGGTCTATGCGCTCGGATCGTTGCTGGGTTCGTCGAGCAGCGACGCGGCTCCTGCGCGCAAGCGCGCCGCACCGAAGCGCTGACAGCCCGGCCTCGATCACGTCGCATTCGGGCGGAAACGTCCGAATGCGACGTGATCGATCCAGGAGCTGAAAGCATTGCTCCCCACGAAAAGCCGCTCCCCACTTTTTCGCGCAATGCTCTTGTGGCCACGAAAAACCCCGCAGCCTTTCGGCCGCGGGGTTTTGATTTTCACACGGACGAGCCTGTCAGATCAGATGGGCTCGTCGGTGTTCAGCTATCAATACCAGTAGCCACGGCGGCCATAGTAACCACGGCCATAATAGGAGCGGTTGTCAGCGGCAACGAGCGCGCCGCCGATGACGCCAGCGGCGACGCCGGCCGCAACAGCGCTGCTGGCTTCGGAGTTGGCGCGGCGGTTCTCGGTGTAGTTGGCCGAGCGGCACTGCTGATAAGCGCGGGTGCCGGGGCGGAAGCCCTGCGACTCGCAGGTGATTTCGGCGTCGACCAGCGATTCCTGCCGCGTCTGGCAGCCAGCAACTACGGCGGCCAGGGCGCCAACGATGAGAAGGGTACGCATCAATTTTTCCTTTTCAGCCTCCCAATGGAGCAAGGACTTAAAATACACGCGCCGTTGCAGGTCAAGAACAACCGCGCCTGTTGGTTTAAGCCGGTCCGATCGTCATGGGAATACTGCGTGGCCTTGCGAGCGCCTTCGTTTAGCCGGCCTTGCGCCCAGGTTTCTCCACGACCTTGCCCGAGCGGGCGAGAGTGGCGATTTCCAGGGCTGGCATGCCGGATTTCTCGGCGATGGCGCGATCCTGCTCCATGATGGCCTCGCGCGCCGGCTCGTCGCCGTCGAGGCCGCCGAGCAATGCGGTCGGCACCCGCCGGTTGGAGCGGCGCGAGCCGTCGGTATAGACGACGTCGAACATCACGAATTCGGCATCGAGCGGCTTCGATTTCTTGCGGGCCATGATCGGGTCCTTTCGGAAAATGGACGGGCCGCGCGATGCGGCGGCTGAAGTCCCAATGTCTGAAACCGTCTCTCACCGAAGGTGAAAGCTGGATCTATGCGAAAAACCGGTTCCCACTTTTCGCATCCTGCTCCAGGCGCGGCGGCGGGTGGCGCGCGGCCTCTGCAGGTGTCGCGCGACGCCTAGACCATGGTTCGCGCCGATGCAATGCGACATGCCGGCCCGGTTCCACGGAAGCGCGCGGCCAGGATGGGCGAAATTTGCGCCGCCGCGCCAAAGATGCGGGCATGATCGGGATCGGTCGGGCTTGTGGGTGACACGGCTGGGCGCTTAGGTCAGCCGTGCTGCCCACAAGCTGTGTGAAGGGGCGTTTCTTGAGAATCCTGATCTTTGGCGGTGTCGGTTTCGTCGGGCTCAACATCGCGGAGGCGATGTTGGCGAAAGGCGACGACGTTGTTGTGTTCGACCGCTTGGCGTTGCCTGCCGCCATCGGGAAGGCCTTTTCCCGGCTGCCGGGGCGCTTGACCGCTGTCCAGGGGGACGTCACCGACAAGGTCGCGATTGCCGAAGTGGTGAAGCCCGGCGTGGACGTCGTCATCATGGGTGCTGCGATCACCGCTGGAGCGGCGCGCGATGCGCGCGACCCCGAGACGATCCTGCAGGTCAATCTGCTCGCTCAGGTGCCGATCCTGGAGGCGGCGCGGGCTGCGGGTGTGCGGCGCATCGTCAATCTGAGTTCGGCGGCTGCTTATGGGATGGCCGGAGAGCACTATCCGGAGCTCGGCGAGGAGACGCCGGGCGATCCGGTCAGCCTCTATGCGATCAGCAAATGGGCGAGCGAGCGCGTCGGCGGCCGGCTGGCCGATCTCTGGGGGCTCGACCTGGTCTCCTTGCGGCTCAGCGGCGTCTTCGGCCCTTGGGAGCGTGCGACGGGCGTACGCGACACACTGAGTCCGCAAGGCCAGATCCTCGCCGCTGCTGGGAAGGACGAGCCCGCGATCCTGCCCCGACCGGGCCTGCGCGACTGGATCTATGCGCCCGATCTCGCCGAGGCGGTGCGGATCGTGGTGGGCGCGCCGGCCTTGCGCCATCGGCTCTACAACATCTCGACGGCACGGCACTTCGCGGCCCTGGAGTGGGGCCAGGCGCTGGCGGCCAATTTTCCCGGTTTCACCTGCCGCCTGGCTGAGCCCGGCGAGGCGGCGACGATCGACCTGCACGGACCGGGCGACCGCGCGCCGCTGTCCACTTTGCGGATGAGGGAGGAATTCGGCTGGGCTGCCGCAACTGGTGTGGCGGAGTCGGCAAATGCACTGGCCGTCTGGTGGCGGGCGCATGGCCGGGGGCTCGGGCGATGACAAGGACTTGGACGATGACAAGGACTTGGACGATGAGGGGCCTGGGCGATGAAGCTTGAGGGAAAGGTCGCGCTGCTGACCGGCGCCGGCTCGGGAATCGGGCAGGCGAGCGCACTGCTCTTTGCTCGCGAAGGCGCGTGCGTCGCAGTCATCGATCGCGATGCCGAGGCGGCGCAGGCGACGGTGGTGCTGATCATCGAGGCCGGCGGGCAGGCTTGTGCTCATATCGGCGATGTCGGCTTGCCGGGCTTCGCCGATGGCGTGGCGGAACAGGTGCTCGCGCGCTTCGGCCGTATCGACGTGCTGGTGACGGCTGCCGGCTTTTCCTGCGGCGGTACGGTGACGACGACCACACCCGAGGATTGGGACGCCGTCTTCCGCGCCAATGTCGGTGGCACCTTCCTCTTCGCCAAGGCTGTGATCCCGGCGATGCAGCGGCAGGGTGGTGGGGCGATCGTGACCTTCGCCTCACAACTGGCTCTGGCCGGTGGGCGCGGCAACAGCGCCTATATCGCGGCTAAGGGGGCAATCCTCAGTCTGACCCGGACGATGGCGCTGGACTATGCCGGAGACGGCATCCGCGTGAACGCGATCGCTCCGGGCGCGATCGATACGCCGATGCTGCGGCGCAGTTTTGCCCGCCATGCCGAGCCCGAGCCGCTGCGCGAGGCCTCGCGCAACCGCCATGCGATGAAGCGCTTCGGCCGCGCCGAGGAGGTGGCGCAAGCCGCGCTCTATCTCGCCGGCGACGCCTCCTCGTTCAGCACGGGGACGACGCTGGTGGTCGATGGCGGCTGGCTTGCCGCGTGACCGGTTTCCGGCATGATCACTGCATGGGATGTTGCCATGAAGCATGACGGATTATCGGTTCTCGAGAGCCGCATCGCTGGCGATCTCGCCCGCACCGCCCATCCCAGCGCGCCCTGGCTCGAGCCGGTTCCGGGGCCGGACGGCAAGCCGGCCTATGACGTGATCGTGGTCGGGGGCGGCCAGTCGGGGCTGGCGACAGCCTTCGGCCTGCAGCGCTCGCAAGTCACCAACATCCTGGTGCTTGACAAGGCGGCTGCGGGGCAAGAAGGGCCATGGCGCTCCTATGCGCGCATGCACACGCTGCGCAGCCCGAAGGATTTCACCGGCCCCGATCTCGATGTGCCGAGCCTGACCTACCAATCCTGGCACGAGGCCAAATTCGGTGTCGAAAGCTGGGATGAGCTGGCGTTGATCCCGAAAGGACTCTGGGCGGATTATCTTGGCTGGTTTCGCCATGTCGTCGGCATCCCCGTTCGCAACGAGGCGGAGGTGGTCGATATCGCCCCCGCCGGCGGGCTGCTGGCGGTGACGCTGCGCTGCGGTGGCAAGGCCGAGACGCTGCATGCCCGCAAGATCGTGCTCGCAACCGGGCAGGAGAGCCTGGGCGACTGGACCATGCCGGCGCCGCTCATGGCGCTGCCGGCCTCACGCTGCGCGCATTGCGCCGAGCCGATCGATTTCGCCGCGCTTGCGGGCAAGCGTGTCGCGGTGATCGGGGCCGGTGCGTCGGCTTTCGACAATGCCGCGACAGCGCTGGAGGCCGGGGCGGCGCAGGTGCATCTGCTCTGCCGCCGGCCCGAGGCGCAAGTGATCCAGCCCTATCGCTGGCTGACCTTTCGCGGCTTCCTGCGCCATCTCAGCGACCTCGACGATGCCTGGCGCTGGCGTTTCATGAGCGCCGTCCTGGCGCTGCGGGAAGGGTTTCCGCAAGCGACCTATGACCGCTGCGCCCGCCACGACGCCTTTTCCCTGCATCTCGGCGCGCCTGCTCTGAGCGCGATCGACGGGTCCGGCGGTGTCGAGATCGCGACGCCGCAAGGCTCGCTCACGGTCGATTTCGTCATCGCTGCCGCTGGTATCGAGATCGATCTCTCCGTGCGGCCGGAGCTTGCGGGCTTTGCCGGCAACATCGCCTCCTGGGCAGACCGCTATGCGCCGCCGGCTGCCGAGCGTGACGACCGGCTCGGCCGCTTCCCCTATCTCGCCGATGATTACGCGCTGACCGAGCGCGCGCCGGGCGCGACGCCCTGGATCCGCGACATCCATCTCTTCACCATTGCCTCGACGATGAGTTTCGGGGCGTCCGGTTCCTCGATCAACGCGATGACCACGGCGGTGCCCAAGCTCGTCTCGGGCATCACGCGCGGGCTGTTCCGCGCCGATGTCGAGCGGCACTGGGCTTCGTTCCAGGCCTATGACGTGCCCCAAGCCGTGCTGCGCTGATCCTTTCTCGGGTGGAAGGGAAAGGATGCTTCCCGCCTCGGGCGGGAGGGGAGATGATGCGTTGCATGGCACCACGCTTGCATCCGGTTCCGCGAGAGCAGGATGCGAAAAAGTGGGCACCGGTTTTTCGCATAGAATCCTGCTCTCACTCCTGGATGAGAGACGGATTCAGATTTCAGATGGGATCACTCTGTGATCCCATCTGAAATCATCCGGCTCTAGGAACCAACCTGACGACTGCGCCGATGAAGAGGGAAACGACTATGACGATCGTGCGGACGGGCTGGCTTGCAGCCGCGCTCTTGACCTCGACTGCGCTCCTGGTTGCGCCGGCGCTGGCGCAGACACGCGCCGAGACGCTGCGCCATGTCACCGGCGCGGCCATCAACACACTCGACCCCAACATTCCGGGCTCGACCCGCGAGGCCTTCGGCCTGAGCCTCCTGACCTATGACCGGTTGCTCTCCTTCGGCAGGAAGCAGCTCAACGGCAAATGGGTGTTCGATCTCGACAGCATCCGCGGGGAATTGGCTGAGAGCTACACGGTCAGCCCCGACGGGCTGAAGATCACCTTCAATCTGCGCAAGGACGCGAAGTTCCACGACGGAACGCCGGTGACGGCCGAGGATGTGAAATGGTCGCTCGACCGTGAAGTCAGCGCCAATGTCCTGGGCAAGGGCCAATTGCTGACCGGCTCGCTGACCAGCCCGGATCAGTTCAAGATCATCGACGCCCACACCTTCGAGGTCACGCTGCCCAAGCCCGACAAGCTGGCCTTGGCGAACCTTGCTGTGGTCTATCCCGTGATCATCAATTCGAAGCTGGCGAAGTCGCATGCGACGGCTGAGGATCCCTGGGCGCTGAACTGGCTCAAGGACAACACCGCCGGCTCCGGCGCCTACATCATCGAAAGCTACAAGCCGGGCGAGACCACGATCCTGCGCCGCAATCCGGACTGGAATCGTGGCTCGGCCGACAAACCGGCGAGCTTCAAGCGCATCATCACCCAGACCGTGCCGGAAGCCGCCACGCGCGCCAATCTGGTCGAGAAAGGCGATGCCGACATCGTCATCGACCTGCAGGCGACCGATGCCGCCGACTTGGAGAAGAAGGGCAAGCTCAAGGTCGTCTCGACGCCTCAGTACAATTCGATCACCTTCGTCTCGTTCAACAACCAGATGCCGCCCTTCGACAAGATCGAGGTCCGGCGTGCCATCGCCGCGGCGCTGCCCTATGACGACATGTTCAAGGCGGCCCTGTTCGGGCGCGGGGCGCCGCTTTATGGCGCGAACTGGCCTGACGGCAAGGCCCCGACCGGAGAGGTCTTCCCGATCCCGCAGCCGCTGAAGACGGACCTCGCCGAGGCCAAGAAGCAGCTTGCGGCGGCCGGCCTCCCCGACGGCTTCTCGACCACTTTCTCCTTCAATGTCGGCCAGGCCGGCACGGCCGAGCCGATGGCGGCGCTGCTCAAGGAATCGCTCGGCAAGGTCGGCATCAAGGTCGATATCCAGAAGCTGCCGGACGCGCAGATGTCGACGCTGATCAATGAGAAGAAAGTGCCGTTCTTCACCGAGGGCATCGTCGCCTGGCTGCCCTCGATGGATTACTTCTACCGCAACTTCTATATCGGCCCGATCCGCTGGAACTATGCCTCGCTCGACGACGCCAAGATCACGGAATGGGCGCAGGCCGCCCGCTTCGAGGCCGACAAGGCGAAATACGCAAGCTATGGCAAGGATCTGAACACGCGCCATTTCGAACTGATGCCGCAGATCCCGCTCTGGCAGCCCTCGCAGGACGCGGTGATGGCGTCGTCGATCGACGGCTATGTCTACCAGTTCCACCGGCAGATCGATTTCCGCGATCTGAGCCGGAAGTGAGAGGAGCAGCCTCCTTCGTCATTCCGGACAAGCCGCGAAGCGGCGCCGATCCGGAATCCATCATAGAGTTCGACAGCGCCCTACGATGGATTCCGGGTCTCCGCGGAGTTTATCCTTGGGCCGATCGAAGATCGGACCCGGGGGCTGCGCCCGGAATGACGGCGCAAGGATGCGTGGACAAGGCCTGACATGTCCCAGCTCTCCATCACGGCCAAGCGCGCGGGCTGGCGGTTCGCCTCGTCCCTGCCGGCATTGTTCGGCGTGCTCGTCTTCACCTTCCTGCTGATGCGGGTGCTGCCGGGCGATCCGGCGGTGTTCTTCGCCTCGGGCCCGACGGCGGGCAAGGAGGAAATCGAGACGATCCGCAAGCAGATGGGGCTCGACAAGCCGGTGCCGGAGCAGCTCCTGCGCTATCTCGGCGATATCGGCACGGGCAATCTCGGGCGCTCGCTGACCACGGGCCAGCCGGTGCTGAGCGATCTGAAGTCGCGGCTGCCGGCCTCACTCGAACTCACCTTCTCCGCGCTGTTGATCGCGCTGGTCACGGCGGTGCCGCTCGGTGTCGCGGCTGCGCTGAGGCAAGGTTCGGGCATCGACCATATCGTGCGCTTCATCTGCGCGCTCGGCGTCTGCGTACCGACCTTCGTTTCCGGGCTGCTGCTGATCTATGTTTTCTACTACCTGCTCGGCTTCGCGCCCGATCCGACCGGACGGGTCGACATCTTCACCTCGCCGCCACCCTTGGTGACGGGCTTCCTGCTGATCGATTTTGCGTTGGCCGGTGATTGGGAGGGTTGGCGCGCCGCTGCGAGCCAACTCGTGCTGCCCGCCTTCACCATGGCGCTCTTCGTGGTCGCGCCGCTGGCGCGGATCACGCGCGCGGCGATGCTGGCCTCACTCGGCAGCGATTTCGTCCGCACCGCGCGCTCGCTTGGCCTGTCGCGGCGCAAGGTCATCGTCACCTACGCCCTGCGGAACGCGCTTCTGCCGGTGCTGACCATCGCTGGCATCGTGTTCTCGACCATGCTGGGCGCGAATGTGCTGGTCGAGAAGGTGTTCTCCTGGCCGGGCGTCGCGTCCTATGCGCTCGACGCGCTGCTTTCCTCGGACTACGCGCCGGTACAGGGTTTCGTACTGCTGATGGCGTCGATCTTCGTCCTGGTGAACCTGACGGTGGACGTGCTCTACGGCATCGCCGATCCGAGGGTGTCGGTGGAATGATGGCTTGTGCCCACATCTGTCATTCCGGGGCATCGCCCTCGGGTCCGACCTGTGGTCGGCCCAAGGATAAACTCCACGATGAACCCGGAACCCACGACCGGGTGAACTCGGGAAAACCCTGGCGATCACCCAGTCGTGGGTTCCGGGTTCGCACCTTCGGCGCGCCCCGGAATGACGGAGGAGCTTGTCTATGACCTCCGCGACGCTGCGCCACACCGTCTGGATCCTGCGCGGCAACCCGGTCACGGCGTTCGCAGCGGCGGGTGCCTTCGCGCTCTGCGTGCTCGCCGTCATCGGGCCGTGGATCGTGCCTTATGACCCGATCGCGTCCGACGTGCCCAACGCGTTGCTGCCGCCGAGCGCAAAATACTGGGCGGGCACCGACCAACTCGGCCGTGACGTCTTCAGCCGCTTGATCGTGGCGGCGGGGCTGGATCTCGCGATCGCAGCCTCGGCGGTGACGCTCTCCTTCGTCATCGGGGCGGTCATCGGGGCGCTCTGCGGTTATACCGGGGGCCGGCTCGACCGTTATGTCGGGCGCTTCGTCGATGTGCTGATGGCGTTTCCGCTGTTCGTGCTCGCCATGGCGATGGTGGCGGCGCTCGGCAACCGGGTCGAGAACATCGTCATCGCGACCGCGATCATCAACCTGCCTTTCTATATCCGCTTCGCCCGCGCCGAGGTGAATGTCCGGCGCAATGCCGGCTGGGTCGAGGCGGCGCGCGCCTGCGGCGACAGCCATGTCTCGGTTGTGCTGCGCTTCCTCTTGCCCAATGTGCTGCCGGCAATGGCGGTGCAGGTCTCGCTCAATCTCGGCTGGGCGATCCTGAACGCCGCAGGGCTCTCCTTCATCGGGCTCGGGGTCAAGCCGCCGACGCCGGAATGGGGCATCATGGTCGCCGAGGGCGCACGCTTCATCTCGACCGGGAAATGGTGGCTCGTCGCGTTTCCGGGGCTGGCGCTGATGCTGACCGTGCTCTGCTTCAACCTGCTGGGCGATGGGCTGCGCGACATCCTCGACCCGCGCATGCGGACTTAAAGGCGATGGACGCCATGATCAGCGAGCCTTTGCTCGCCATCGACGATCTGCATGTGCGCTTCTCGACCCGTAGCGGAACCGTCGAGGCCGTGCGCGGCGTCAGCCTCTCCGTTGCCGCCGGCGAGACGCTGGGCATCGTTGGCGAGAGCGGCTCGGGCAAATCGGTGACGGCGTTCGCGATCACGCGATTGCTCGACGCGGCGGGGCGCATCTCGCAAGGCAGCATCCGCTTCAAGGGGCAGGACATCAGCAGGGCCTCGTCGAAGCAATTGCGCTCCCTGCATGGCGCGGCGATCTCGATGATCTTCCAGAACCCGCGCGGCGCGCTGAACCCGATCCGCAGCGTCGGCCGGCAGATCGCGGATGCGATCATGGCGCATGAGCCCATCTCGGCGAGCGAGGGGCGGGCGCGCGCGCTCGACCTGCTCAAGGCGGTGCTGATCCGCGATCCGGAAAAGCGGCTCGACGCCTACCCGCACGAACTCTCGGGCGGCATGTGCCAGCGCGTGATGATCGCGATAGCGATCGCCTGCGAGCCGGCCCTGCTGATTGCCGACGAGCCGACGACGGGGCTCGACGTCACCACGCAGAAGACGGTGATGGACCTCGTCGCCCGCATCACGGCGCAGCGTGGCATGGCGATGATCCTGATCACGCATGATCTCGGCCTTGCCTCGCGCTATTGCCAGCGTGCGGTGGTGATGGAGCGGGGCCAGGTCGTCGAACAGGCCGCGCCCGCGACGCTCTTCAGCGCGCCGCAGCACCCCTATACCAAGCGCCTCGTCGCTGCTTCTCCGACTGCGACCTCGACGATCGCCGATCTCGCGCCGGAAGGCGCCGGCGCCGTGCCGGCCGTCGAACTCTTACGCCCCAAGCCCGCTCCCGGCACTCCGCTGCTGCTTGAGGTTCAGAATCTGGTGAAGCGCTATGATGGCGGCGTCACGGCGGTCGACGACGTCTCCTTCAGCATTGCGGCCGGCGAGAGTCTGGGCCTGGTCGGGGAATCCGGCTCGGGCAAGAGTACGATCTCGCGCATGATCTGCCGGTTGATCGACCCGAGCGAAGGCGAGATCCTGTTCGATGGCCGCGCGATCGGTTCGCTGCCGGCGCGCGATTTCCATCGCAGCGAATTCCGCAGGGATATCCAGATCGTCTTTCAGGATCCGACCGACAGTCTCAATCCGCGCTTCAATGCCTTCGATTGCATCGCCCACCCATTGCGTCGCCTGCTCGGCATGAAGAATGGGTCGGCGCTGGCGGGGCGGGTCAGCGAATGCGCCGAGCGCGCCGGTTTGCCGAGCGAATTGCTGGAGCGCTTTCCGCACCAGCTCTCGGGCGGCCAGAAGGCGCGCGTCGGCATCGCGCGCGCCATCGCCTGCCGGCCGCGGCTGCTCGTGCTCGACGAGCCGACGGCGGCGCTCGATGTCTCTGTCCAGGCGGTGATCCTGCAACTGCTCGACCGCTTGCGTCGCGAGGATGGGCTGGCGCTGCTCTTCGTCAGCCATGACCTCAACGTGGTCAGGATGATGTGCGAGCGCACTGTCGTGCTGCAGAACGGGCGTGTGGTCGAACAGGGCGAAAGCCGCATGGTGTTCAGCGCGCCCGCGACGGCTTATGCGCGCGAATTGCTCGATGCCGTGCTTCATCTCGGCGGCCCGACGACGCGAATGCCGGAGCCTGCCTGAGGCCGGCGGCCAGAGCAATTTCCGATCCGATTGGATCGTTCAATTGCTCTAGATCTTTGTTTTGACGCGTTTTCTTCACGCGAACCGGTATCCACTTCGCTCGAAAACGCTCTAGTTTTCTCGCGACCGGGCCTTGAAAATACGGCAATAGCGGGGATCATGGCGGCGGGCGCGTCGCGCGCTGCTGCTCATTTTTATTTTAACGCGTTTTCTTCACGCGAACCGCTGTCCACTTCGCTCGAAAACGCTCTAAGGATAGGCCCGATGCTGCGTTCCCTCCTGCTTTTGCCCCTGCTCGCGCTTTCGGCCTGCGTGATCCCGAACTCGCGCTCGAATACGGTGGTCGTCACCGATACCAAGAGCGTCGTCGAGAAGTGCCAGAAGCTCGGCGAGCTTGAGGGCGCATCGCCATTGGGCAAGGTGCTGCTCAGGGATCAGGCGCGCGATGCGGCATTGGCGCGGTTGAAGGCCGGCGGCGCCGAGCTGGGCGCGACCCATGTCGAGTCATCCGTCGCCGACATCAAGTGGAAAGGCCCGAGCACGGCGGGCACCGCCTATAAGTGCGGTACATGAGACCAAGCGCCTCCGCCTGAAGGCGGAGGCGCTTGGTTTGAAATGCTCGATCAGCCCTTGGCGGCGGTGACCACGACCTCGATCAGTGTGGTGCCGCCGAGATCGGCGACGCCGACGGTGGCGCGGGTCGGCAGGCCTTCGCCGAAGAAAGCGGTCCAGACCGGGTCCATCTCCTTCTTCATCGACAGGTCCGTGACGAAGATCGTCGCGGCGACGATCGCTGTCCGGTCGAGGCCGACCTCGCCGAGATAGCCCTCGATCTTGGTCAGGATGTTCTGGGTCTGCGGTCCCATCGACTGTGTCGTGTCATCGGCGGTGGTGCCGCCGACGAAGACCAGCCCACCGGTCTGGACGACGCGGTTCTGGATCGGCGTGCGGATGGAACGGGTGATCGTCATGGTCTTTCTCCAGGTTGAAAAGGTTAGTGCGCCGTTGGCGCGAAGCGGGCAATGTCGAGCCCGTCGATGGGCACATTGCTGTGGCCGGTCGCGATGATCTCGGCCATGACGGCGCCGGCGCCCGGCCCGAGCTGGAAGCCATGGGCCGAGAAGCCGAACTGGTGATAGACGCCCTCATGCCTGGCGCTTGGGCCGAAGCAGGGCAGATCGTCGGGCATGCGCGCCTCGATCCCGGCCCAGGCGCGCAGGATCGGCGCCCCGCGCATGATCGGGAACAGGTCCCAGACCGTCTTCGCGTTGGTCGCGAGCTTGCCCCAGTCGAGAATCGTCCTGTTCTCGTCGCGGATGGCGCGGCCGAGATAGCCGCCGCCGATCAGGACGGTGCCGTTGCCGAACTGCTTGAAGGAGAGTTTTCGGCCGCGCAGGATGACGACGGGCTTGATGAAGGCCGGCATCGGCGCGGTGATCATCAGCATCGGTGCGATCACCTCCAGCGGCACGGGCTCACCGAGATCAGCCGCGATGCGGTCGGCCCAGGCGCCGGCGGCGTTGACGATGCGGGGGCTGAGGAAATCACCGGCATCGGTGACGACGCGCCAGTTCGCGCCGTCGCGCTCGACCTTCGTGACCTTGACGCCCTCGCGGATCGTCGCACCGATTTCGGCGGCCTTGCGCTTGAAAGCCTGGGTGGCGCGCAGCGGAATGGCAGCGCCGTCGCGGCGCGAGATCACGCCGCCGGGGCAGGTTTCGGAGACGGCCGGGACGATCTCGCGCAGCTCCCTGGCGTCGATCATCTCCTCATGATGGAAGCCGCGCAGGTTGAGATCTTCGACGCGGGCGCGGCAACCGGCGAGATCGGCCTCGTTTTCTGCGACCAGCACCTGGCCGTCCGAGGTGAAGCCGCAATCATCGTCGACGAGCGCGGCGATCCCATGCCAGAGCGCCATCGAGGTGTTGGAGAGTGGGATTTCCGCGACATGGCGCGCGAGCTGGCGCACGCCGCCGGCATTGACGCCCGAGGCATGGCGGCCGGCATGGTCCTTCTCGATCAGGATGACCGAGAGGCCGCGCAAGGCGCAGTGCAGCGCGGTCGAGCAGCCATGGATGCCGCCGCCGATGACGATGACATCGGCGCTGCGGCGCTCTGCGCTCACCGGACCACCGCTTTGACGGCCGCCTCGCTCTGCGGCAGCGAGGCGAGCTCGGCCAGCGTCACCGGTTTCACCGGCGGGCGCAGGCGGTAATAGCCGACCTCGGCGGGAGTCGTGCCGCGCGCCTCTGCGATCAGCTCGACCACGGTCGGCCCGCAAAGCCGCCCCTGGCAGGGACCCATGCCGCAGCGCAGAAAAGCCTTCATCTGGTTGGGGCCGGTGACGCCGAGACGCTTGGCGGCGTCGCGCACCTGCCCGGCGGTGACCTCCTCGCAGCGGCAGATGATGGTGTCGTCCACGATTGGAGCGAGGAATTGCGCGGCCGGCTTGTAGAGCAGGTCGAGAAAGCGGCGGCCGCGCAGCGTGCGCCCGAGTGCCGCTCGGATCGGAGCAGCGTGATTATCGCGCTCCGGGGTGGTGATACGGCCAAGCCGCCTGGCCGTGTCGAGTGCCGCGATCTCGCCGCGCAGCGCCGCGCTCTCGGCCCCGCCGATGCCGGCGCCGTCGCCGGCGATCGCGATGCCCGGCACGGAAGAGGCGAACCAGTCGTCGAGCTGCGGCACCCAGCAATGCTGGACGGTATCGAAATCATGCGCGCAGCCGGCGGCATTGGAGAGGTTGACGCTCGGGATGACACCCTGATGCAGCAGGAGCGTATCGCAGGCGATGCTCTCGGAGGCGCCGCTGCGCTCGAAGCGGACGGCGGAGAGCCGGCCCGAGCCTTCGACTGCGAGGCTGGTGACGCCACCAAGGAAGCGCAGGCTGCGGCGCGCCTTGGCCATCAGCTTGAGCCCCTTGGCGAGATAGGGCGAGCGCAGGAAGTCCGGCAGTGCCGCGAGCGCGGCCGGCCAGTTGCGCCGGGGCGTGGTGTCGAGGACGGTGACGATCTCGGCGCCGGCAGCAGCGAGCTGACCCGCCAGGAGATAGAGCAGCGGCCCGCAGCCGGCGATCACGGTGCGGCCCTTGGGGATGATCGCCGAACTCTTCAGCGCGATCTGCGCCGCGCCGGCCGTCATCACGCCGGGCAGGGTCCAGCCCGGGATCGGGAAGGGGCGCTCCTGCGCGCCGGTCGCCAGAATGACCTGCCCGGCGGTGATCAGGCGGGCGCGGCCACCGAGGGAGAGGCCGATTTCGAAGGGCGATCCATCCGACTCCACGTCGGGGGCGATCGACCAGACGGTGCAGCGCGCAGCATAGGCGGCTGCCGAACGCTCGAAGCGGGCGACGATGTCCAGGCCGCGCCAATAGTCCTGGCCGAGCACGGCGCGGTCGGAGACCGGCGTCGTCGTGATCGAACGGTAGATCTGGCCGCCCGGCGCCGGGTTCTCGTCGACGAGCAGCACGGAAAGGCCGAGCTCGCTCGCGCGTGCCGCGGCCGAGAGGCCGGCGGGACCGGCGCCGACGACGGCGAGGTCGTAATGCTCGGCGAGCTGGCCGATTTCGGTGAGGGGCTTCATCCTTGCGTCTCCTCGGGCTGACGCCGGCCATGCTGGGTTTCGATCGTCATGCCATCGCGCAGCGGCACCATGCAGCCTTGCCGGTTGCCGACGCCGTCGATGACCACGAGGCATTCGAAGCAGACGCCCATCAGGCAATAGGGCGCGCGCGGTGCGCCGGAGACCGGGGTCTCGCGGCAGACTGTGACGCCGTTCGCCAGCAGGGAGGCCGCGACCGTGTCGCCGTCGCGGCCGCTCAGCCGGCGGCCGTCGAAGCTGAAGCTGAGCGTGGCGGCGCTCTTGGCGTCAGGCATGGGCCTAAACATGGAACCTCCGTGCGGAAAAGCTCGCGACCGCCTCGGGCAGCACGCCGGAGAGAATGGCGGGGGCGAGCGTCAGGACATGGTTGGCGGCCAGCGTCACGCCGGAATGGCAGGTGACGACGAAGGCGCCCGGGCAGCTCAGCGACTGGTCATAGATCGGGAAGCCGTCCGGGCTCATCACGCGCAACGCCGACCAGGTCCGCACCACGTTCAGCCCGGCGAGGCGCGGGAACATCCTGACCGCGCGTTCGGCCATGACCGAGAGGATCGGCTGGCCGACGACGGTGTCGAAGCCGCGATCCTCCTGGCTGTCGCCGATCATGACGCCGCCCTCATCGGTCTGGCGGACCGTCACCATCGGGTTGTGCAGGAAGGGCGCGGTCTTCTCGGTGACGATGATCTGGCCCTTGCTCGGCTTCACCGGCGCGTCCAGGCCGACCATGGGCGCGAGCCGGGCATTACCGAGCCCGGCTGCGAGCACGACCTTGGCCGTGGCGATCTCGCCCCAGGGGCCATTGATGCGGAAGCCGCCATCACGCGGCGTGATGCTCTCGACCGGGCAGTTGGGTCGGTAATCGACGCCGCGACGTGTCGTCGCCTCGCGCAGCGCCCGGAACAGCTTGAGCGAGTTCACATGGCCGTCGAGCGGGGAGTAGATCGCGCCGACCACGTCCTTGCCGATATCGGGCAGGCGCCGTTTCGTCTCGGCGTGGTCGAGGACTTCATAGGGGAAGTCGGTCAGCGTCGTCTGGTTGTGCAGGCGATGCATCGCATCGACGCGCTTCCCGAGTTCGTCCTGCGACAGGCAGAGCATGAAGCCGCCGGGCTGGCTGTGGGCGAGGTCGATACCGGTCTCTTCACTGAGGATGTTGGCAAGCCCGTGCCAGTCATCGGCCGAACGGCGCGACCACATCGCGTATTCCGGCATGCCGAAGCCTTTCGACTGCACCCAGACCAGCGCGAAATTGCCGCGCGAGGCCCGAAACGCCGTGTCGCCTTCGTCGAGGATGGTGACGCGCGCGCCGCTGCGGGCGAGCCCCAGCGCGATCGCGCCGCCGACCACGCCGCCGCCGATGACGACGACGTCAGGTTCCGTGTGATTGCTCATGGACGATTGCTCTTGGACGACACGCTGCTTCAGCCTTTTCCGGTTCCGACGAACAGCCGGTCGAGCCCGAACAGCCGGTCCAGCGCGATCAGGAGACCGGCGGTGAGGGCGATCAGGCAGGCCGAGACGGCTGCGATGAGAGGATCGATATTGTCCTGGATGTAGAGGAACATCCGGACGGGCAAGGTCACGGTCGCGGGCGAGGCGATGAAGACGGTCATCGTCACCTCGTCGAAGGAGTTGATCGCGGCCAGCAGCCAACCCGAGACCACGCCGGGCAGGATCAAGGGCAGCGTCACCCGTCGGAACACCGTGGCATGGCCGGCGCCGAGCGAGATCGCCGCATGCTCGATGCGCTGGTCGATGCCGTAGGAGGCGGCGAGCACGAGCCGGAGCGCGAAGGGCAGCACCACGATGATGTGGCTGAGCACCAGGCCGAGGAAGGTTCCGGAGAGCCCGATCTGGGTGAAGAAGCGCAGGAAGGCGATGCCGAGCACGACATGGGGCACCATCAAGGGTGACATGAACAGCGTGGTCAAAGCCTCGCGCCCGGGAAAGCGGTGGCGGGCGATGGCGAGCGCGGCGGGCACGGCGAGCATGATCGCGACCGTCGAGGACAGGGCCGCGAGCCAGAGCGAGTCGCGGAAGGCGCGGATGAATTCGGGATAGTCGAAGATCGCCTTGAACCAGCGCAGGCTCGGGCCGCGCGTCGGCAGCGAGAGATAGCCCTCGGGCGTGAAGGCGACGACGCAGACGATCAGCAGCGGCGCCAGCATGAAGATGACGAAAAGTGCGTGGAAGCAGAGCGCGAGCGGGCCGTTGCGTCTCATTCGAACACCTGTGCGTAGCGGCGTTCGATCAGCCGGTTGGAGCCGACGGTGATGGCGACGAGGGCGGAGAGCAGCAGCACGGCGACGGCCGCGCCGAGCGGCCAGTTCAGCGTGTTCAGGAACTCGTCATAGGCGAGCGTGGAGGCGACCTTGAGTCGTCTTCCGCCAATAATCGCGGGCGAGGCGAAGGCGCTCGCCGCCAGCGCGAAGACGATGATGCCGCCAGACAGCATACCGGGCACGATCTGCGGCAGGATCACGCGCCGCCAGATCGTGATCCGGCTCGCGCCGAGCGAGAGCGCGGCGTTCTCGATCTGCGGGTCGAGCCGCTGCAGCGAGGCCCAGACGGCGAGGATCATGAAAGGGATGAGGACATGGATCAGCGCCACGACCACGCCCGTTTCGGTGAACATGAATTCGAGTGGAGCGCGGATCAGTCCCGCTGCCATCAGTCCCTGGTTGACGAGGCCGGTCGAGCCCAAGAGCAGTGCCCAGCCAAGCGTGCGCGCCACGACGGAGACCAGGAGCGGCCCGATGATGGCGAGCAGGCAGATGCCGCGCCAGGCCGGCGACATGCGGTTGAGAATATAGGCCTCCGGCACGCCGATCAGCATGCAAAACAGCGTCACCAGCACGGCAATCCGGAAGGTGCGCAGGAAGATCTCGAAGAAATAGGAATCGGTGAAGATCTCGTGGAAGTTCTTCAGCGTGAACTCCGGCACGATGCCTTTGTACTGGCCCCAATCGTAGAAGGAGAGCAGCACGGTCATCGCCAGGGGAATGACGACCAGGCCGAGGAAGACGAGCAGGGCCGGTCCTGTCAGCCAATAGGGCGTGGCGCGTTGTGAGAGGGCGCGATTCATCTCGCATCCCCCGCCGCAAGCAGCGCGGCGTCCGCCGCTGCGAAGCTCAGCCTCACGGCGTCGCCCTCGGCGGGGACGGGGTGGCCGTCATTATGGCGCATTAGGATGAGCGGGCCGGCTGCGCTGTCGGCTGTCAGCAGCCAATGCGCGCCCTGGAAGACGCGGCTGGTCACGCGCGCCTCGAAACCGGACGCGCCTGCCGCAGCCAGGCTGAGCCGCTCCGGCCGGACCGCGAGCTGGACCGGGCCTGCGCCTGCGCCCGGGATCGGCAGGGAGAAGGCGCCGATGCTGACCGCGCCGCTGCCATCGCCGGTGCCACGCAGCACGTTGGTCTTGCCGAGGAAGCTTGCAACGAAGGCGCTGGCGGGCTTGCCATAGACGGCGTCGGGCGCGCCGATCTGCTCGACGCGGCCCTGGTTCATCAGCACGATACGGTCCGAGAGCGCCATCGCCTCGTGCTGGTCATGGGTCACGAGGATCGTCGTCGTGCCGATCGAGCGCTGGATCTGGCGCAATTCGCTCTGCATCTCCTCGCGCAGCTTGGCGTCGAGATTGGAGAGCGGCTCGTCGAGCAGGAGCAGGGCCGGCTTGATCACCAGAGCGCGGGCGAGCGCGACGCGCTGCTGCTGCCCGCCCGACATGCGCTTGGGATAGCGCTCGGCGAAGCCCTTCAGCCCGACCAGTGCCATCGCCTCCAGCGTGCGCGTCTCGCGCTCGGCCTTGCCGATCCCGCGCATCTCGAGCCCGAAGGCGATATTCTGCGCCACCGTCATATGCGGAAACAGCGCATAGCTCTGGAAGACGATGCCCAGCCCGCGCTTGTTGGGCGGCACGGCGACGAGATCGCCGCCATCGAGCAGGATGCGGCCCCGGTCGACGGACACGAAGCCGGCGATCATCTGCAGGGTCGTGGTCTTGCCGCAGCCGGAGGGGCCGAGCAGCGAGACGAATTCTCCGCGCTCGACCGAAAGGTCGAGCCCTTCGACGGCGATGGCGCTGCCGTAGGACTTGCCCAGCCCTTCGAGAACGAGATGCGACATGTGTTTTGAATCGCTTTTTGCTTGAGCGCGGGCGTCATGGTCGGGCCTGCCCCGACCATCTCGTGCGGTTTGGGCGAATGCCCATGTCACGAGATTCTCGGGTCGCCGCTGCGCGGCGCCCGAGAATGACGGCTTCGTGGCTTACCGCTCAACCTCGCGGTTCCATCGCTTGGTCCACTCCTCGCGCTTGGCGTTGGCGATGTCCCAGTCGACCGCCTTGAGCTTCTTCACATCCTCGCCATAGGGCAGGCCCTTCTGCTCCTCGGTCGTCAGCGTCACCGTGGTGTTGGCCGGGCCGAAGCCGGCTCCGGTCGCCATCACCTTTTGGATCGGCGGCGAGAGCATGAACTGGATGAAGGCGTTGGCCTCGGCCGCGTTCTTGGAGCCCTCAATCGGGCAGGCGGCAACGCCGAGCGCATAGCCGCCTTCCTTGGGATAGACGAACTCGACGGGGAAGCCGGTGTCGGCGAAGGCCTTGACGCGGCCCGAACCCCAGACGCCGAGCACGGCCTGCCCGTTCTGGAACAGTTCGGTCATCTTCGCCGGCGAGGGCTCATAGGCGACGATGTTCGGGTTGATCTCGTCCTTGAAGACCTTGAAGCCGGGCTCGATGTTGCTCTCGCCGCCGCCGCCGAGCTGCGCGAAGGCGATGAGGGCGTGCAGGCCGTAGGTGTTGTTGATCGGCGGGACCACGATCTTCTTGCCATAGGTCTTGGCCTTGAGATCGTTCCAGGAGGTCGGCGCCGGCCACTTGTTCTCGTCGAAAATCTTCTTGTTGTAGAAAAGCCCGGTGCCGACGAGGCCGAGCCCTACGCCCTTGTTCGACTTGAACTTCATCACCGGCGCGACGTCCTTGTAGACGGGGCCGTCGGTCAGCGTGCCGCAGAAGCCGAGCGCCACAGCCTGATAGGCCGGGCCGTCATCAACGATGGCGACATCGATCTGCTGGTTGCCCTTCTGCGCCTGCAGCTTGGCCAGCGTATCGGTGGAGTTGCCGGCGACGTATTCGATCTTGACGTTGGCCTGCTTCTCGAAGGCCGGAATGACCTCCTTGCGCATCGTCTGCTCATAGGAGCCGCCATAGCCGGCGACGAACATTGTCTTCTGCTGCGCCATGGCCGCGCCGGCCGTGCCGAGCGCCGTCGTGGTCAGCAGCAGTCCTACCCAAGCGAATTTCATAGACCCCTCCTCATTTTTTGAGTGATGGCGGGAGGGTCTGCGACAGTTTCGACTTGGTCAAATCGAATGATTCGTTCAATCCATGCCGAAATGTTATGGTCTGCGAGGGGCAACGTCATCGCATGCTAAATCCGCGCCAGATCGAGGCTTTCCGCACCGTGATCGTCACCGGCGGCGTGACCGCGGCGGCGCGCGCGCTCCACATCACCCAGCCGGCGGTGACGCGGTTGATCCATGATCTGCAATACGCGCTCGGCCTGCGTCTGTTCGAGCGGCGCGGCACGCGCCTGGTCCCGACCAATGAGGCGCTCTCGCTCTATCGCGAGGTCGAACGCCAGTTCGTTGGCCTGGAGCGTATCGAGAGCGCGGCGAAGAATCTGCGCGAAGGTCGCTCCGGGCGGCTGCGGATCGCGGCGCTGCCGACCTTCAATGTCGGATTCCTGCAGCATATCGTCGGCGCTTTCCTCAAGGAAAAACCCGAGATCGAGCTCGCTATCTACGGCAGCATTTCGTCGCAGGTTGTCGAGTGGGTCGCGAGCGGTTTCTGCGATGTCGGCTTCGCACAGGGGCCGCTCGACTTCCCCAATATCGACGTCGAATGGCTGCCGCTGGTGCAGAGCGTGGCGGTCATTCCGGTGGGTCACAGGCTGGCGGCGAAGGCTGTGCTGGAGCCGCGGGATTTCGTCGACGAGCCTTTCGTCTCGCTCGAACAATCGACACAGACGCGCTACCGGATCGACGCGATATTCGCGACCGCGGGTGTGACCCGGTTGACGCGGGTCGAGACGCCTCTGTCGATGATCGCGTGTTCGCTGGTGGCGGCCGGTGCCGGGCTCTCGATCGTCGATCCATTCACTGCAGCCGAGTACGATGGACGCGGTATCGTCGTGCGCCCTTTTCAGCCGGCGTTGAAATACGATATCGGCGTGGTCTGGGCGACCGGGCGCTTGCGTTCGGCGCTGGCGCTGGAACTCGCCGACAAGGTCCGCACGGCGATCGCCGAACTTGCGCGCGATGCCGATGCCGGCTTCGCGAGCCTGCCGCCCTTGAGTCCGCCCGCCTCCTGACCTGGGACGCTTCGCGCCATGCCGCGCGCGGTGGTCATTCCGCCGGTTCGTATTGCCGCAACTCGTCGCGGACGATCTGCAGGAAGCCGTCGACGAGGACATTGGCTTCGTGATGCGTCGGAAACAGCGCGTTGCCTTCGAAGACGATCGCGGGCTTGAACGGGCGGAATGTGATCCCCGTATGCCGATAGTCGTCGGCGACGATCGGGTTGACGATGCCGATACCGAGGCCCTGCCCGACTAGCGCGCAGATCGTCGCGCCGAAGGGTGATTCCAGCGCAAGCTGGCGCTTGACGCCCAGCCGCTCGAAGACGCGGTCGACGCGCGCCCGGGCGCCGTCCTCCAGCGCCAGCGAGATGAAGGATTCGCCCTCCAGATCCTCGGGGACGATGACCTCGCGGCTCGCCAACTTATGTCCCGGCGGCAGCGCGCAATAGCCCGGCAGGCTGTAGAGATGGCGGACCTCGATCGAGGGCGAACCGACGATGTTGGCGACGAAGCCGATGTCGCAATAATGCGAGGACGACCAGCGCGTCACCGTCGCCTCGCTGCGCATCTGCAGCGAGATCGTCACATTCGGATAGCGCTCCTTGAAGATGCGGATGCAGCGCGGCACGAAGCCCAGCGCCACCGCCGGCATCGCCGCGATGCGCAGACGCCCGGTGCCGAAGAAACGGATGTCCTTGGCAGCCTGCGCCAGGTTCTCCAGGCCGAGGAAGCTGCGCTCGACCTCGCGGTAGAAGGTCAGTCCCTCGTCCGTTGGCGTCAGGCGACCGGCCTTGCGCTCGAACAGCCGCAACTCGATCGAGGCCTCGAGTTCGGCGATCAAACGGCTGATGCTGGGTTGCGAGGTGTGCAATTCCTGCGCGGCGGCCGTCATCGAGCCGCGCAGCATGATGAGGCGAAAAGCCTCGATTTGCCTCAGGTTCATGCAAGACCCCATATCACAAATGAATAGCAACCCGAAAAAATGAGATTTGACCAGATGGGGACGGGCCTCAATACTTTTTACCCATGGTCATGCCCTCAGCCCAAGCCTTGGCCCCAGTCCGCAATCCGCGTTTGACCGGCCTCGCCTGTCTGCGCTGCGATCTGGTTTTGCCGGTCGCGACGCATGAGGGCGGCTGTCCACGCTGTGCGCGCGACGGGCACGCCTCCAATCTGCGCCTGGTCTATGCGCCGGGTGAAGCGGCGCAGGCGACAATGATCGCGCTGCCGTTTCCTGAGGCGCTTTCGCTGGGCGAGGGCGGGACGCCATTGGTCGAGGTCCCGGAGCTCGCCGCGGCTGTCGGCGTCGGCCGACTGTCGCTGAAGCTCGAATGGTGCAACCCGACCGGCTCGCATAAGGACCGGATGAGCGCGCAATTGCTGGCGCGGGCACAGGATTGCGGCGCGCGGCTGGTCGTCGCCGCGTCCAGCGGCAATGGCGGCTTGTCGCTCGCGGCTTACGCGGCGCGCGCCGGCCTCGCCGCCGAGATCGCGGCGACGGATGACCTGCCCGCCTCCTATCGCCGGGCGATCAGCGCCCATGGCGCCGGCATCGCGACCTTCGCCGACAGCCTGGAGCGCTGGCGCCATCTCGCCATCCGCGTGGCGGAGGGGGCCTTCGCCGCGACCAATTATCATCTGCCGGCGGTCGGGACCGACCCGTTCGGGGTCGAGGGATACAAGATGGTCGCAGCCGAGATCGCCGCATCCGCCATGCCCGATCTCGTCGTCATTCCCTGCTCGCGCGGCGATCTGCTCTCGGGCCTGTCGCTCGGCTTTGCGGAGATCGGGCGCGGCATGCCGAGGCTGGTGGCGGCCGAGCCTTTCCCGCGGCTTTCGCGCGTGATGGCGGGCGAGGATTATCGCGGCGACTTCGCCGGCGCGACCGCGCAATTCTCGATCGCTGGAAGCACCGTCACCTGGCAGGCCGTCCAGGCCTTGCGGGGCAGTAGCGGCTGCGCCGTCCCGGTCGGCGATGATGCGACGCGCGCAGCTGGCGCAAGACTTGCGGCAATCGGCTTCCATGCCGAGCTGTCAGCGGCGGCGGCTCTCGCTGCGCTCGTCGAACTGGCGCAGGACGGCTCGCTTGGCGGGCGCCACGCCGTGCTGATCCTGACCGGATCGGGCTTCAGGGATTTGACTGAGATGGCGGACGAAGATTGGGGCCTCCGCGATGCGGATGGGGCGGGGGGCCGGCCGCAGTCGGAACGGAATCAACAACAGGCCAAATGGCCCAATCAGAGGGATAACGGATGACCATGATGCAGTTTCAGAGCCGGCGCTTGCCGATGCTTTCGACGCTTGCGGCCCTTGCCGCGACCGCCTTGTCCGCCGGGCTTGTGAGCGCGCAGACCCTGCCGCCGTTGCCCGCGGCGATCAAGGCCGCAGGCCTTCTCAAGGCCGGCGTGCGCTGCGACCAGCCACCCTATGGCTACAAGGACGAGACCGGCAAATTCGCCGGCGTCGAGACCGACATGGCGATCCAGATCGCCGCCTGGGCCTTCGGCTCGCCCGACAAGATCGAATTGACCTGCGTGACCGCGGAGAACCGCATTCCGCAGCTCTCCGGCAAGAAGGTCGATCTGCTGATCGCGACGCTCGGCGTCACACCCGAGCGCGCCCGCGTCATCGATTTCTCGAAACCCTATCGCTGGGGCGGCAGCGACATGCTGGTCGCCAAGGACAGCCCGATCAAGAAGCTCGACGATGTCGCCGGCAAGGTCGTGATCATGCTGAAGGGCTCGACCCAGGCGAAATGGTTCGAGGACAACATGCCGAAGGTCGACAACCTCAGGCTGAACACGGCTTCCGACGCGTTGCAGTCGCTGAAGCAGGGGCGCGGCGACGCCTATACCCATGACGCGGCGACGCTGATCGTGATCGCGGCGAAGGATCCGATCCTGCGCCTCGTCGGGGAGCCCTTCGCGATTTCCGACGCCGCCGTCGGCGTGCGCAAGAACGAGGCGGAATGGCTCGCCTATGTCGATGCCGCGCTCGACCGGATGAAGGCCGAGGGCCTCTACGCGAAATGGGTCGACAAGTGGATCCCGGCCGATATCCGGCCTTTCTACACAGAGGCCTTCGAGAAGCCGAAGCCGACCGCGCGTTAGAGCATTGCGCGAAAAAGTGGGTACCGGTTTTTCGCTGGAGCAATGCTCTAAACTCCAGGAATCGATCACGTTTTTCGCATTCGGACGAACCCGTCCGAATGCGACGTGATCTAGCCGCGATCGCCGGGGCGGCGTCGCCGCTCCGGCCTTCTCTTCCGGCCTTCTCTTTGTCGCGCAGGGGATATCCGCAGGATGGAATTCGACCTTGCCTATCTGATGGCGCAAGGGCCGGCGCTGATGCGCGGCCTGTGGCTGACCGTGCAGGTCAGCGCGATCTCCATCGTGCTGTCGATCGTCATCGGGTTGATGGGCGCGGCGGTCAGGGTGTTGAAGCTGCCGGTGCTGGACAAGCTCGTCATCGGTTACGTCGAGTTCATCCGCAACACGCCGCTGCTCGCCCAGCTCTTCTTCATCTTCTACGGGCTGCCGACGATCGGCCTCAAGCTCTCGCTGTTCTGGTCGGGCGTGCTGAGCCTGACGCTCTGGGCCGGCGCCTATCAGGTCGAGAACATCCGCGGCGGGCTGGAGACGGTCGCGAAAGGCCTGCGCGAGGCGGCTTTTTCGCTGGGCCTGACGCCCTGGCGCTTCTTCCGCCTGATCGCGGCGCCGATGGCGATCCGGGTCGGCCTGCCTTCGATGCTCAACACCTCGATCTCGCTGTTGAAGAACTCGTCCTATCTCCAGGCGATCGGGCTGGCCGAGCTGACCTATGTCGCGATCGACCGGATCTCGATGGATTTCCGCACGATCGAGATGTTCGTCGCGATCTGCGTGATCTATCTCGCGCTCGTCCTGGTGCTTTCCGTCTTCGCCAACCGTCTCGAGAACCGGCTGAACAAGCCGTTCCGGGTTTGAGGAGGCGAGCATGACACTCCTCATCAAGAACCTGCCCTTCATCCTCCAGGGCATCGGAATGACGCTGGCGCTGGCGCTGGCGACGCTGCTGATCTCGACCGTGATCGCCTTCATCCTGGGCATCCTGGCGACCCTGCGCTTCCGCTGGCTGCGCTGGCTGGTCAAGGCGTATGTCGAATTGTTCCGCGACATCCCTTTGATCGTGAACATCTTCTTCGTCTTCTTCGTCGCGCCGCTGTTCGGCATGGAGCTGTCACCTTTTGCGGCCGTCACGGTCGGCCTCTCGCTCTGGGGCAGCGCCAACGGAACCGAGATCGTGCGCGCCGGCTTCGCCTCGGTGCCCAGGCATCAGTGGCAAAGCGCGGCCGCGCTCGGGCTGAAGCCCTGGGAGGTCTATCTCTTCATCACCGGGCCGCAGGCGCTGCGTTCGATCCTGCCGCCCTTCGTCGGCTTGCTGACGCTGCTCGTGCAGGCGACGTCGCTCGGCGCCCTCGTCGGAGTCAGCGAGTTCTTCAAGGTCGGCCAGATCATCGTCGAGCGCACCACGATGATGGAGGGCTGGAACCCGGCCTTCACCGTCTATGGCGCGGTGCTGCTGATCTATTTCGTCATCTGCTCCGCGCTGACCTGGTTCGGCCGCTGGCTCGAACGCCGCCTGAAGAACGACCAGCGCAGGCCCGCCTCAGTGGGCCCGCTGCTCGTCAAGCCGCTGACGCAGCTGCCCTGACTCTCATCCGCACAACAAGACAACGCCTGAGGATATCGCCATGGAATCGAAAGTCAGCCGCCGCTTGACCGAGACGGTCGCGCAGGAAGTCTGCGACCATATCTACGGGCCGCGCCTCGCCCGCGATTTCCGCGCCGTCTTCGGCTACATGACCGATCTCAACCAGGCCCATGTGCTGATGCTGGCGCGCTGCGGGCTGATCTCGCCTGATGCCGCCAGGACGCTCGCGGCCGGCCTGCTGCGCATGGAGGAGGAGGGGCCCGAGGTCGTCGAGCTCGATCCGCAGCGCGAGGATTCCTACTTCAACTACGAGGCCCATCTGATCAAGCTGATCGGCACGGATGCGGGCGGGCGCATGCATATCGCCCGCAGCCGCAACGACCTTACCGCCGCACTCGACCGGCTGCGCGCCCGCGATCTCCTGCTCGACGCCGGACAGGCGCTGCTCCAGGTCGAGGAACATGCGCTCGACGGCGCCTTCCGCTTCCGCGACGCGGTGATGCCGGGCTACACCCATCTGCAGCCGGCCCAGCCCGTGACCTATGGCTTCTACCTCGCCGGCGTGGCGCAATCCTTCGAGCGCGATTTCGGCCGGCTCGCCGATGCCTGGGCGCGCACCAATATCAGCCCGCTCGGCGCAGGTGCGCTTGCCGGCACGACCTTCGCCATCGACCGGCATGCGGTCGCCGCGACGCTCGGCTTCGAGGGGCTGATCGAGAACACGCTCGATGCGGTGGCGACCCGCGATTTCGGCCTCGAGATCCTGGCCGATCTCTCGCAGATCGCGATCGGCTGGAGCCGCGTCGCGCAGGACTATCACGTGCTGGTCTCGCATGAGTTCCAGACGATCGAATTCCCTGATCGCGTCACCGGCACCTCCAGCATCATGCCGCAGAAGAAGAACCCGGTCGTGCTGGAGCATCTCAAGGGCAAGGCCGGCCATCTGCTCGGACTCTATGTCGCCTCCGCCACGGCGGTGAAGGGCACGCATTTCACCAACACGATCGACGGCAACCGCGAGGGCATGCGCGGCGTCTGGGAAGCGGGCGAGGAAGCCCTGCGCTGCCTTGCTTTGTTCGACCTGATCATCGCCACCGGGCGTCCGAACGCTGCGCTGATGAAGCGCCGCGTCACCGAGGATTTCGCCTCGGCGACGGACCTTGCCGACGTGCTGGTGCGCGACGCCGATCTCTCCTTCCGCGAGGCGCATCATATCGTCGGCGCCGTCGTACGCGCGGCGATGGATCGCGGGCTCGCGGCTGACGGCATCACCACCGAAATGGTCGATGACGCGGCCCGCGACCAGATCGGCCGGCCGCTCGGCCTGTCGCCGGAGCTGGTGCGCGTCAGTCTCGACCCGACCGCCAGCGTCGCGGCCCGCATCCTGCCGGGCGGTCCGGCGCCCGAGGCCGTCGCGCGCTCGGTCGAAGCAGCCCAGGCGCGGCTGGAGACGCGCCGCGCCGATCTTGCCGGCAAGCGCAGCCGCTTGCAGCAGGCGCGCGAGGCCCTGAAGCGTGACATGCGCCAGCTCGCCTCATGAGCAATCCCAGCCCGCTGATCTCGCTGAAAGGCATCGGCAAGCGCTTCGGCTCCCATGCCGCGCTGCAGGGCATCGATCTCGATGTCGCGGCCGGCAGCGTCGTCGTGCTGATCGGTCCGAGCGGCTCGGGCAAGAGCACGCTGATCCGCTGCATCAACGGGCTGGTGCGGCCCGACGAGGGCTCGCTGACGGTCGCCGGCCGGGCCATCGACATTCATGACGAGGGCGCCTGGCAGGAGTTGCGGACGCAGATCGGCATGGTCTTCCAGGATTATGCGCTGTTTCCGCATCTCAGCATTCTGCGCAACATGACGCTGACGCCGCAGCGCCGCCGCAAGCTGCCGCGCGCGGTCGCGGAGGATGAGGCGCGCAAGCTGCTCGCTTGCGTCGGCCTCGCCCATAAGGCTGATGACTATCCCTCAGCGCTCTCCGGTGGGCAGCAGCAGCGCGTCGCCATCGTGCGAGCGCTTGCCATGCAACCCAAGGCGATCCTGTTCGACGAACCGACCTCGGCGCTCGACCCCGAGACCATCACCAGCGTGCTCGACGTGATGCGCGATCTCGCCCGCGAGGGCACCACCATGGTTGTCGTCACCCATGAGATGGGCTTTGCCCGCGAGGTTGCCGACCGCGTCGTCTTCATGGCCGATGGCCGCATCGTCGAGCAGGGGCCGCCCGCCGAATTCTTCGCCAATCCACGGCATGAGCGCACGCGCGCCTTCCTGTCCAACATCAGATCCTTCGGGGAGGCGAACCATGCCTGACCAAACCAGTGTGCTGGCGCCGAACTTCACCACCGATCCCTATTGGTGGGATGCGGCTCCGCCCGAGTCGGCGCGCGATCCCTTGCCGACGCGGACCGATGTGCTCGTCGTCGGCTCCGGTTATTGCGGGCTCTCGGCCGCAGCCGAGCTTGCGCGCAACGGCGTCGATGTGACCGTGGTCGATGCCGAGGAGCTTGGGGCGGGTGCCTCGACCCGCTCCGGCGGCATGGTCTCCAGCGGCCAGAAGCTCGTCATCGGCGGCGCGATCAAGGGCGTCGATGCGGCTCGGATGGAGAGGCTGCTGGAGGATTCGCTTGCTTCCTACGATCATCTCAAGACGTTGATCCGCGAGCAGGGGCTCGATGCCGATCTCGCCGTGCTTGGCCGCTATTTTGGCGCGCATGTGCCCAGCCATTACGACCGCCTGCGCCGTCAAGGCGAACTCCTGGCGAAGCACACCGGCGTCACCGTCCACGACATCCCCAAGGCCCGCCAGCACGAGATCACCGCGACGGATTTCTATCATGGCGGCATCGTCATCGACGACTATGGCGGGCTTCATCCGGCAAAATACCACCGCGCGCTGCGCCACCTCGCCGCCGGCAATGGCGCGACCTTGCGTTCGCACGCGCCGGTGCTGAAGGTCGGCCCGGCTGAGGGCGGTTTCCACATGGTCGAGACCGGTCGCGGCATGATCCGTGCCCGCAACGTCTTCTTCGGCACCAATGGCTACACCGACAAGGCGCAGCCCTATCTGCAGAAGCGCATCGTGCCGGTGCGCAGCTATCAGATCGCGACCGAGCCGCTGCCGCCCGAGCTCATGGACAAGATCAATCCCGGCCGGCGCATGATCACCGACAGCAAGCGCGAATTGATCTATAGCCGCCCCTCGCCGGACGGCACGCGCATCCTCTTCGGCAGCCGGCCGGGCATGTTCAGCATGGCGGAGCGCGAGGCCGCGCCGAGGCTTCATGCGATGATGCTGAAGGTCTGGCCGCAACTCGCCGGCTACAAGGTCACGCATTGCTGGAGCGGCAAGGTCGGCATGACCGCCGACAAGATCGCTCATATGGGCCGCCGCGACGGCGTCGATTTCGCCATCGGCTGCAACGGCAACGGCGTCGCGCTGATGAGCTATCTCGGCCACCAATCGGCGCTGAAGCTGCTGGGCCGGCAGAACCGGGCCTGCGCCTTCGATGATCCGGCTTTCCCGGTGGTGCCGCTCTACAACGGCACGCCCTGGTTCCTGCCGATCGTCAGCGGCTGGTATCATCTGCAGGACGCGATCGACCGGCGCATGGCGCGATTCTAGGGCGCGGGCCGGCTCTCAGATGTGAATGGCGTGGCCCAGCGCCATCAAGGCCGCCTCCTGCACGGCTTCGCCAAGCGTCGGATGGGCGTGGATCGTGCCGGCGATGTCCTCCAGCGTCGCGCCCATCTCGATGGCGAGGCCGAAGGTCGAGGACAGCTCCGAGACGCCCTGGCCGACCGCCTGGATGCCAAGCACGAGCTGCGTCTGCGCCTGCGCGACGATGCGGACAAAACCCTGCTCGCCATGGCGGGTCATGGCCCGGCCATTGGCCGCGAAAGGGAATTTCCCGGTCTTGATCTCGAGCCCGGCCTTGCGGGCCTCCTCCGGCGAGAGCCCGACCGATACGATCTCGGGGTCGGTGAAGCAGACCGCCGGAATGCAGCGCTTGTCCCAGGCGCGCGGCAGGCCGGCGGCGATCTCGGCCACCATCTCGCCCTGGGCCATGGCGCGATGCGCCAGCATCGGCTCGCCGGTGACGTCGCCGATGGCATGGATGCCGCGCATCGAGGTCTCGCAGCGATCGCCGATGCGGATGAAGCGGCCATCCATGTCGAGCACGAGTTCCTCGAGGCCGAGCCCGTTGGTGACCGGCGCCCGGCCGACCGTGACGAGGACCTTGTCGGCTTCGATGCGCTTCTCGTCACCCCCAGCGGTTTCGATGAGCAGCGCGTCGCCCTTTGGCGTCATGCCCCGGGCTTTCGCGCCGAGCAGGACCTCGATGCCGAGCGCGGCGAGATGCTTGGCGACGGGCGCGGTGAGTTCAGCGTCATAGAGCGGCAGGATGCTTGCCTGAGCCTCGACGACCGTGACTTTCGAGCCGAGCTTGGCGAAGGCGGTGCCGAGTTCCAGCCCGATATAGCCGCCACCCACCACGGCGAGGCGCTTGGGAACCTCGGTCAGCGCCAGTGCGCCGGTCGAGGAAATGACGTTGCCGCCGAAGGGCAGGAAGGGCAGTTCGACCGGAGCCGAACCCGTCGCGATCACGATCGTCTCGGCCTTGATCGTCCGCGGCCCGGTCTCGGTCTCAACGATGACGGTCTTGCCGTCGCGGAAGCGGGCTCGGCCATGGACGATCTTGACCTTGGACTTGCGCAGCAGCGCGGCGACGCCGTTGTTGAGGCGCTGGACGATGCCGTCCTTCCAGGCCACGGCCTGCTTCAGGTCGAGCTTGGGAGCCGAGGCCGTGAGACCGAACGGGGTCTTGCCGGCCGCGGCATGGGCCGCCTTCTCGAATTCCTCGGCGACATGGATCATCGCCTTGGACGGAATGCAGCCGACATTGAGACAGCTGCCGCCGAGCTTGGTGCTCTCGACGATGACGGTGTCGAGGCCGAGCTGGCCGGCGCGGATGGCGCAGACATAGCCGCCGGGACCGGCGCCGATGACGAGCAGCTTGCACGTGATTTCTGTCATAGCGCGATCTCGGTCATGATGCGTTTCCGGCTTCAGACATCGATGAACAGCGTCGCCGGATTCTCCAGCAGCTCCTTGAGGCGCTGCACGAAGATGGCGGCGTCCCAGCCGTCGATGACGCGGTGGTCGAAGCTCGACGACAGGTTCATCATCTTGCGCGGCACGAAGGTCGTGCCGTCCCAGACCGGCCGGATCATCATCTTGTTGACGCCGACGATCGCGACCTCGGGATAGTTGATTACCGGTGTCGTCGCGATGCCGCCGAGCGCCCCGAGCGAGGTGATGGTGATGGTCGAGCCCGTGAGTTCGTCGCGCGTCGCGGTGCCGTCCCGGGCCCGTTCGGCGATGCGGTTGAGTTCGATGCCGCAGCCCCAGACGTCGCGCGCCTCGGCATGCTTCACCACCGGCACCATCAGCCCGGTCGGCGTCTGCGTCGCGATGCCGATATGGATGCCGGCATGCTGGTGGATGACGCCGGCATCGTCGTCATAGAGCGCGTTGAGGTTCGGCTGCTCCGAGATCGCCTTGACCATCGCCCGCATCAGGAAGGGCAGCAAGGTGAGCTTCGGGCGTTCGGGCGCAGGCTTTTTGTTCAGCGTCGCGCGCAAATCCTCGAGCGGGGTGACGTTGATCTCCTCGACGATGGTGATGTGCGGGATGCGCGACTTCGACAGCGCCATCTTCTCGGCGATCTTGCGCCTGAGGCCCACGACCTTGATGTCGGTGACGGCACTCTTCTGGGACAGGCCAGGCGCGCGCTCGGCCTCGGGGCCGCGCAGCAGGAAGGCGTCGAGATCCTCATGCAGGATGCGGCCGGCGGGACCTGTGCCGGAGAGCTGGCGCAGATCGATGCCGGCCTCGCGCGCCCTGAGGCGCACCGCCGGCGAAGCGAGCGGCTTTTCGCCGGGCGCGCGGCGCGGCGCCGGGTTTTGAGCGGTCGCCTGGACCACGCCGCGCGTCGGCTTGGGCACGGTCATCGCCTTGGGCGGCTCGACGGTTGGCGCGGGCTTTGACGCTTCGGCTTTGAGCGCTTCGGCTTTCGCAGCCGGGGCTTCGGCCGCCGCTGCCGGCTTTGAGCCGGGCTTGGGCGCTTCCCTGGGCGCTTCGGGCGCGGCTGCTGGCTCTTCCGCGCCGGCTGCGCCCGCGACCTTGAGCTTCACCAGGGCCGAGCCGATCGCGACGGTGTCGCCGATTTCGGCGCCGATCCAGGTGACCTCGCCATCGACGGGGGAGGGAATCTCGACCGTTGCCTTGTCGGTCATCACGGCGGCGAGCAGATCATCCTCGCGGATGATGTCGCCGATTTTGACGTGCCATTCGACCAGCTCCGCTTCGGCGATGCCCTCGCCGACATCGGGCAGCTTGATGATGCGCTCGGCCATCAGCGGCTCTCCATGATCTGGCGAAGGGCCGCCCCGACGCGAGCCGGGCCGGGGAAGTAGTCCCATTCCTGGGCGTGCGGATAGGGCGTGTCCCAGCCGGTGACGCGCATCACCGGCGCTTCGAGATGGTAGAAGCAGTGCTCCTGCACCAGCGCGGTCAGTTCCGCGCCAAATCCCGACGTCAGCGTCGCCTCATGCAGCACGATGCAGCGGCCGGTCTTCTGGACCGAGGTCAGGATCGCGTCGAGATCGAGCGGGAGCAGCGTGCGCAGGTCGATCACCTCCGCATCAATGCCGCTCTCCTCGACGGCGGCGAGCGCAACATGGACCATGGTGCCATAGGTCACGATGGTGACGGCCGAACCCTCGCGGCGGATAGCGGCCTTGCCGAGCGGCAGGGCGAAATGCCCGTCGGGCACCTCGCCCAGATCATGCTTCGACCAGGGCGTCACCGGACGGTCGTGATGGCCGTCGAAGGGGCCGTTATAGAGCCGCTTCGGCTCGAGGAAGATCACAGGGTCTGGATCCTCGATCGCCGCGATCAGCAGGCCCTTGGCGTCATAGGGATTGGACGGCACCACGGTCTTCAGGCCCGAGACATGGGTGAAGAGCGCTTCGGGGCTCTGGCTGTGGGTCTGTCCGCCGAAGATGCCGCCGCCGGTCGGCATGCGGATGACCAGCGGGCAGGTGAAATCGCCGGCCGAGCGGTAGCGCAGCCGCGCTGCTTCCGAGACGATCTGGTCATAGGCCGGATACATGTAGTCGGCGAACTGGATCTCGACGCAAGGGCGCAGCCCATAGGCCGCCATGCCGATCGCGGTGCCGACGATGCCGGCCTCGCTGATCGGCGCGTCAAAACAGCGATTGACGCCGTATTTCTGCTGCAGGCCATGGGTGCAGCGGAAGACGCCGCCGAAGAAGCCGACATCCTCGCCATAGACCACGACATTCTCGTCGCGTCCCATCGCGACGTCCAGGCCTGAGCGGATCGCCTCGATCATCGTCATCCGTGCCATCGCGTCAGACTCCGATCTGCTGGCGCTGCCGGCGCAGATGCGGCGGCAATTCGGCGTAGACGTCCTCGAACATGTCGCGGGCCGAGGGTTTCGAGCCGGAATGCAAGGTGCCGAAGCTCTCGGCCTCCTTCTGCGCGGCGATGACGGTCTCCAGGATCTCGGCTTCGGTCTGCTTGTGGCGCTCCTCCGACCAGGCCCCCGCTGCGATGAGATGGTTCTTCAAGCGGATCAGTGGATCGCCCAGCGGCCAGCCATCCGATTCATGCTTCGGCCGGTAAGCCGACGGATCGTCCGAAGTCGAATGCGCGCCGGCGCGATAGGTCACGTATTCGACCAGCGTCGGCCCGAGATTGCGCCGCGCCCGTTCGACTGCCCATTGCGCCACGGCATAGACCGCAAGGTAGTCATTGCCGTCGACCCGCAGCGCCGGAATGCCGAAGCCGAGGCCCCGCGCCGCGAAGGTGCCGGAGCCGCCGCGCGCGATGCCCTGGAAGGTCGAGATCGCCCATTGGTTGTTGACGACGTTGAGGACGATGGGGGCCTTGTAGGTCGAGGCGAAGACGAGCGCGGCGTGGAAATCGGATTCCGCCGTCGAGCCGTCGCCGACCCATGCGGCCGCGATCCTGGTGTCGCCCTTGATGGCCGAGGCCATGGCCCAGCCGACGGCCTGGACGAACTGGGTGGTGAGGTTGCCCGAGATCGAGAAGAAGCCGTGCTCTTTCGAGGAGTACATCACCGGCAATTGCCGGCCCTTCAGCGGATCGCGCTCATTCGAGTAGATCTGGCACATCATGTCGACGAGCGGGTAGTCGTGGGCGATCAGCAGGCCAGCCTGGCGATAGGTCGGGAAGTTCATGTCGCCGGGCGAGAGCGCGATGCGGAAGGCGCAGCTCACAGCCTCCTCGCCGGTGTGCTGCATGTAGAAAGAGGTCTTGCCCTGGCGCTGGGCCATCTGCATGCGGGCATCGAAGCTGCGCAGCGTCATCATGTGGCGCAGGCCGCGGATCAACTCGTCATGGCCGAGTTCCGGAACCCAGGGGCCGACAGCCTGGCCGTCGCGATCGAGCACGCGGATGATCGAATAGGCGAGATCGCGGATCTCCTTGGGGTCGACATCGACCGGCGGGCGACGCACCGAGCCCGCCTCCGGAATCACGACATTGGAGAAATCGGGCTTGCCGCCGGGGCGGCTCGCCGGCTCGGGCACATGGAAATGCAAGGGTGTTGGCGAACTGGGCGTTTGCGAACTGGGTGTTTGCCGACTCATGGCCGCACTCCTGCAAGGGCGGGCAACACGCCTCGCCGCCGGTCCCGGGGCAGATCAAACGCCCGCTCACGGCCGATGTCCACGGGGACCGGCGCGACGCGGCGGCGTGCCGTGGGCATAGCGAGCGGGATAGGCTGAACGGGTGAGACGACAGCGCAGAACGCGGCTTCGGCAGCGCTGCCGGCCGGTTCCTTGATCACGATCCGCCTCTGCGTGCGCTTCGTCACCGCTCTCTCCCTTGGACAAAAGGCTAGCCCGGCTCAGGAAAAGAAATCTCCCGTAAATGCCCGCGTTATGACATTCTGGCGGAATGATCTTCTGTAGATTGCGCCTTTAACAGAATGGATTCCCGATGGCTGCGAAACCCAAACGCCATGATGATCTCGACGCCATCGATCGGCGGATCCTGTCGGCGCTGCGGGCCGATGGGCGCCTGACCACGCAGGCGCTGGCCGAGAAGGTCGGGCTCTCGCCCTCGCCCTGCTGGACGCGGGTCAAGCGGCTCGAGGAGAGCGGCGTCATCGAGAACTATGTCGCGGTGCTCAACCACGGCGCGCTCGGGCTCAGCAACACCGTCTTCGTCGAGGTGACGCTCGACAAGCATGACGACAAGGTGCTCGACCTGTTCGGCGAGGCGCTGGCGCGGACGCCCGAGGTCATCGAGGCCTATCTTGTCACCGGCGACTATGATTTTCTGGTCAAGGTCGTGGTCAGTGGCACGGACCATTACGAGCGTTTCTTGCGCGAGACGCTGTATCGCCTGCCCGGCATCAGGCAGACGCGGACGACCTTCGGGTTGAGGGCGCTGAAGCGCGCCATCTCGGTCGACCCGCTGCAGATGCGCTGAGAGCCCGCTTGGAAACTCTAACCCTCATCCTGAGAGCCTGACCCTTTTCAGGCCAGCCCCTCAGGACAAGGGCTCAGGACGTATCCACACAGTCTCCGAGCGGGTCGGGGCGGCTTACGCCCATTCGCCTCGTCTGAAGACCGGCACGGCCGTGCCGTCGGCGCGCAGGCCGTCGATGTCGACCTGGTCCGAGCCGATCATCCAGTCGATATGGATGAAGCTCTTATTGCCGCCCTGCTCGGCGATCTGCTCGGGCGTCAGCTTCGCGCCGTCGATGAAGCATTTCGAATAGCACTGGCCGAGCGCGATGTGGCAGGCGGCGTTCTCGTCGAAGAGCGTGTTGAAGAACAGAAGCCCGCTTTTCGAGATCGGCGAGGAATGCGGCACCAGGGCGACCTCGCCGAGGCGGCGCGAGCCCTCATCGGTATCGAGCACCTTGTTCAGGACCTCCTCGCCGCGCGTGGCCTTGGCCTCGACGATGCGGCCCTCCTCAAAGCGCACCGCGATGTTGTCGATCAGCGTGCCCTGATAGGAGAGCGGCTTGGTGCTGGAGACATGGCCCTGGACACGCCGGGCATGGGGCGTGGTGAAGACCTCTTCGGTCGGGATATTGGCGTTGCAGGTGACGCCGTTCTTGGCGGTGGAGGAGCCGCCCTGCCATTCATGGCCGTCAGCCAGCCCAACCGTCAGATCCGTGCCGGGACCGCGGAAGCGAAGCGCCTGGAAGCGCTGGCCGTTGAGCCATTCCCTGCGGCTGCGCAGCGCGGCGTTATGGGCGGTCCAGGCCGCGATCGGATCGTCGAGATCGACCCGCGAGGCCGCGAAGATGGCGTCGGCGAGCTTGGCGACCGCGATCTCCTCGGCATCGTCGGGAAAGACCTGCCTGGCCCAGGAGGCGCTGGGATAAGCGAGGATGTTCCAGTTGATGTCAAAGCCGGTGATCTTCTCCAGCGCCGGGCGATAGGCGATGGAGTTGGCCTTGCTGGCGCGCCCGATCTTGGCTGCGTCCTCGCCCGAGAGCAGCATCGGATTGTCGCCGACGACGGCGAGCCGCGCCGTATTGTTGGCGAAGGCTTTTGCTACGCCCTCATGGAGCCAGCCGGCGGCGCGGTCGAAACTCTCATCGGGCGCGAAACGATAGCGCGCCAGCGTGATCTCCTCATCGGAGAAGATCGGCGTCACGAGGCCGGCGCCGGCCTTGTAGGCATGCTCGGCGATGCGGCGCACCAGCGGCAGCGCGGCGATCGGCGCCGTCAGGAACAGATCCTGGCCAGGCTGCAGGTTGAGCCCGACCCGGATGGCGACTTCGGCGAGCTTGTCGAGCTTCACAGGGTCGATAGCGGGAGAGGTGGCGCGCTGGTGCATGGTCATGGGAGATGGTCCGGCTCAGATTCGGGTGAGGCGCCCATTGCTCGCGGAAATCGCCGCCGGGTCAACCTCGCCGAGCCCCCGTCGGCGGTTGAAAGGAGGCGCTGCGATGAAAAGCGCGTGAGCGTCGGATCAAGCTCCTTGTCGATGCGTTGCGTCTTCAGCCAACGGAAACGCGGTGCGATGACCATCGAAACGGACGCGCAAGACCGGGCGGCGGAACAGCTGAAGGCTCCGGCAGACGGATGAAAAACGGGAGGCTCGGCATGAGGACAGCAATATTTGAGCGGAGCGAAGCGCGATGAGGTTGAGGCCCGCATTGGCGCTGTCGCTGGCCCTGCTCGCCGCGCTTCCAGCGAATGCGCAGCTTGTCGGGACGCCAGGCAATGGCCCGCTCACTCCCGATGGTCCTCGGCGCGGTCTTGGCCCACCCTCGATTACCGATAATGTGCCCGATCTCCGACTGCACTCGGATGGAGGCGGCATTCCCGGTGCGGGGCCGCCGATCGATTACGGACGCCGCGACATCGACCCCTATGGGCGCCGGCAATCGCTGGGGTATTTCGGCGCCGAGACAAACCAAGCCCCGCGGCTCGGGCGTCGCTGCCAAAGCGAGCGGAGGGTTTGCGTTCTGGCGAGCCCGGCGCCTGTCGGAACCGGATGCTCATGCCGCTTGCCGACTGGCGGCCGGGCACGGGGCCAGGTTGTCCGCTGAGACCTGGCGCGTCGCGCTAGGATCCGCACGAAATTGCGCGCGGCCGTTGAGCCGCAGGCCGCGCCGAGGGGCTCCAGATGCGAGGACTCCAAAATCAACGACTCGTGAGACAGCGCATCGCTTGCAGAAGCCGGGTGGCGGACTATCTCTCATTTAAAGGGGTCACTTGGCGGAGGGATACAATGCTCCACGAGAGACTGAGGGAGTTCCGGTGCAAATCGGTCGAGAAAGCGCGGGAAGCAGGCATCCCGGCTTATTTTCTTGATGAATCGGAAGGCGTTCTGCGTGTCCTGCCGGACGGCAGGAAAGAGCGCATTCTGGTCAGCGAAGGGCTGCCGGTCGTTCTGCCGGTAGGCCAAATGCCATTTCGGCAGGTCGGCCCAAGCTGATGGCCCTCCGCCCATAGCGGCGCTCTTGCATCGCCGCTATGGGTTTCACGCCACCCACCGTGAAATGTCCATCAGCATTCCGCATGTGCCACCGTTGGCCCCGCTTGCCGACGGCCTGGGAGGTGGAGGATCGAGCCAGCATCGCAGCCGGGCGTAACGTGAGAGGTTGCGACGTGAACCTCCGTATACGGTCGAAAAAGGGCCGCGCTTCGCGAGCGTCTGCTTCCATTCGGGTGGCCAATGTCAGATCGTGTTACCGATCAGCGTCTTCGTGAGCGCGCCAACTGACCGCTGCTCGGGGCGGTAGCGGATTTCGATGAGATGGCGAGACATGCCGGCGGGTAGAAGGGCGATGAGGATATGAAACAGCGAAAGCACAAATTTTTTGGGCAGTGAGAAGTACTCTTGAGCGACGACCCCAATCAACCGGGGAAGTTGGAAATAACGATTGGCGTCTCCGTTGATCGAAGCAAGGATCAGTTTCTTCTCCAGGTAAAAGAACGTTCGCTTGACATCGAGCTGCCGCGATTTCGAATCCTTGGGCATGACCATGTTGAGATGGTCGATCAGGTGCTCGAAGCGCTTCATGTGCTGTTCGATCTTGTCCGTGTCTATCGTGCGCCCCACCCCCGACATGTTGCGGCTGTGGACACGGTAAAGCCCGAGCTCCACCGGGAGAGATACGATCTCGCCGAAGAAGGGGGCGGCGAGAATGATGATCCCGTCAACCGCATCGTCATAATCGGCGTCGCGCAGCAATTCGCAGAGATCGCGCCTGAACACGTTCCCGGAGGTCGGCGGGCTTACATAGACACCTGTCCTGCGAACACGCTCCCTAAGGTTGCCGGGCTCGCGAATCAGCTCAGGTTCAGGAACCGCCGAACCCAGGGAGGTGCTGCCGCCGTCGACGCGGCTCAGGCAGAATTGCACCTTTGCGATCGACGGCTGCAGATGTGGGACGATCGTATCGAGCGCCCCCGGAGCGAGTTCGTCGTCGGCATCGAGGAACAACACGAACGGCGCCACCGTCTGATCGAGACCGAAGGCGCAGGCCCGGCGCTGGCCGCTATTCTCGATCCGGTAGGCGGTGACCCCCGTCCGGCTGATCACCTCCCATGAGGCGTCCGTCGAGCCGTCATCTATGACGACGAGTTCGCAATCGCTGCGGTTCTGCGCAACGACGCTGCGGATCGCGCGCTCGACATATTCGGCGTAGTTGTAGCAGTTGATTATCACCGCGATCTTGAACATCGAGCCGGTCATGCGCCGCTCCGCTAAGGCTTCGATTCCGGCGCCGTTCGCAATAGTGGCATGGTGGGCGCCACCGGGCGTCAAGCATCCCTTGGCGCAGACATTGCAAGAGCTGTACCGCAGAGCTGACCAGCCGGAGGCTTGGGTCGATGGCGATCGGGAGCGCGATGTCGGGCAGGAAGACCAGGCTTCTCTACATCGTTCCGCCGACCCGTTCGTTCGCGGGTATTGAGCGCGTCACCGACTCGATTTGCTCGGCATTGGCGACCGGTTACGAGCTGGATCTCGAGGTCTCCGTCCTCTACACCTCGCCTTTCGAGCAGATTATCGGCCAGCAACGGCCATACCACGTCATTCTGAGCTTCTCCAAGGGACGGCTCGATCTGCTGCGCCGGGTCAGGCGAACGATCGCCAATGGGCAATTTGACCTCGTCATCGTGCCGCAGGTCGAGCCGACGGCGGTCTTCTGGCTCTGCTGCCTCGGCATCCGGCGCCGCTTCATCCTCCATCTCCACGGAAATCCCAGGCTCGAGCGACGCTCGCTCAAGGCGAGCCTGCTGTTCGAGGCGATGCGGTTCCTGGTACTGCCGCGTCTCGCGCGCGTCTTCGGCACGTCGCCGCGCCAGCTCGAAGCCTTCCGGACCGACTACCCGAGCAGGGTCGAACATGTCTGGGTGCCCAATCCGGTGCGCTCGTTTGACATGCCGGCGCCGGCGCCAGCCCCGGGCAGTCCGGTCCGCTTCGTCACAGTCGGCCGCTTCACCTACCAGAAGGGCTACGACATCCTGCTGCGCGTCTTCGCGGCCTTCTGCGAGAAACGCGAGGGCGCCGAGCTGGTCCTCGTCGGCTATGGCGAAGAGGAGCCGACGATCCGTGCCTTGATCGACGAACTCGGCCTTGCCGGTAAAGTGACGATCGAACATCATCCCGACAGCCCGGCGATCCCGCTCTCGTGCAGCGACATCTATCTCTCGGGTGCACGCTGGGAGGGCTGGTCGCTCGCCATTTGCGAGGCGCTGCGGTTCGGGTTGCCTGTCGTCGCCTTCGACTGCGAGTTTGGACCAAGCGACATCATTATCGATGAGCGGATCGGCCGCCTCGTCGCGCCGGGGGATATGGCCGGCTTCGTCGCCGCGATGGTGTACTACCGCGACCATGCCGTGTCCGAGCGCCGCCATGCGCAGTATCGGGCCGATTACATCAATCGCTTCAGCCTCGACAAGGTTGTGCATGCGCATGCACGAGCCCTGCTCGCGGCCGCCGGGCGCGTCGAGCGGCCGCCGCTCAACACGGTGAACGCCGAACTCGCCGGAGCATCCTGACGAGGGAGCGGTTGCGGCTCACACCCGGCGATAGATGTCCTCGTAGCGAACGATGTCATCCTCGCCGAGATAAGAGCCGGACTGCACCTCGATGATCTCGAGCAGGATCTTGCCAGGGTTGGCCATCCGGTGGACGCAGCCGATCGGCAGATAGATCGACTCGTTCTCGTGCACGAGGATGGTCTCGTCGTCGCGCGTCACCTCCGCGATGCCGCGGACCACGACCCAATGCTCCGCACGATGATGATGGCTTTGCAGGGACAGCTTCTGGCCGGGATCAACGACGATGCGCTTGACCTGGAAACGGGCGCCGAGATCGAGCGTCTGATAATAGCCCCATGGCCGATAGACCCGGCGGGAGCTGACAACGGCTGGATGCCCGTCGGCCTTGAGCCGCTCGAAGGCGCCCTTGACCTCTTCGGCGCGATCGCGCTTCGTCACCATCACCGCATCATTCTCGACGATGACAACGGCGTCCTCGATGCCGACCAGAACGGTGAGCGGGCCGCTGCTCTGGACATAGCAATTGCGGCTGTCGACGAATTCGACATTCTCACCGCCGGTATTGCCGGTCTCGTCTCGCGCCGAAGCCTCCCAGACGCTCGACCAGCTGCCGACATCCGACCAACCGAAAGAGGCGGGCACGACACTTGCCAGCTCGGTCCGCTCCATCATGGCGTAGTCGATCGACTTGCGCGGCGCGGCACCGAAACGCTCGGCGTCGAGGCGATGGAAGCCGATATCCTCGCGCGCCTCCGCCACCGCTGCTATCGCCGCACTCGCCATGGCCGGCTCGTGCTTGGCGAGTTCGGTCATGAAGCTGTCGGCGCGGAACACAAACATCCCGCTGTTCCAGAGATAGCCTTCGTCGAGATAACGCGCCGCCGTTGCCGCATCAGGCTTCTCGACGAAGCTCACCACCTTGCGGGCGCCTTCGCTGCCCGGCTCCGGTCGGATGTAGCCATAGCCCGTAGCGGGCTTGTCGGGGATGATGCCGAACGTCACGAGCCGGCCCTGGGTGGCAGCCGCTGCGGCAGTCTCGACCGTGGCGTGGAACGCCGTGAGGTCGCCGATCAAATGGTCGGAAGCGAGCACGAGCAAGAGCGCGTGCGGATCGCGCTTCTGGACGAAACTCACGGCGGCGGCGATTGCGGGCCCGGAATCGCGGCGTGCCGGCTCGAGCAGGATCTCACCGGTCATCCCGACCTGCTTCATCTGGCTCAGCACAAGGAAGCGGAAATCGTCATGGGTGACGATCACCGGGGCGCGAAACAGCGGATGCCGGATTCGGCCGAGCGTCTGCTGGAACAGCGATTCCTCGCCAAGCAGCGAGATGAACTGTTTCGGAAAAGCTTCCCGCGAGGCGGGCCAAAGCCGCGATCCGGCTCCGCCGCAGAGCACGATGGGTACAATCGTATCGGCGATATTCATGACGGTCGAGGGCGCGGCGGCGACTATCGACGCCTGCGTAAGGGGGGCGAGCTTCACAAGGCCCTCACAGATGGTTTGAGCCGCTCCAAACCAGAGACGAGCAGCAGGCCGAGGCCAAGTCCAACGGCCTTGACCAAGACGTCGTGCAAGGTGCCGTGGCGTGTTGGTACCCAAGCTTGGGCGAACTCGAGCGTGACGACCGCGGCAAGACCGATGGTGAAGATCGCAATCCGTTGCCGAGGATAGCCGAGTGCGAACGCCGCCGCAGCGGCCAGGAAGGCAAGACTGCGCTCGACATCGGGCATCAGCCACGGCACCGATGGCCGCTGCTCGACGCCAGACACCGTCGCATAGACGATGACGCTCAGGAGCATCCAGGCGGAGAAGCGGGAGAGACGCCTGATCGCCGCTATCCGCGTCCGCAGCATGCGCAGAAACCACTGCAACAATCCGCCCGAGCCTGCCCACTGGCGTAACGCGCCGCCAACGCCCGAATCCTCGATCTCGACGCGCCAGGCGATGAGCATCGACCTTTGCGCCTGCAATTGCTCGAGCCGGCCGAAGGCCGCCATCATCTGCGCCTCTGCCTCGACCAGCTTGGCCTCGTCGGCCGGCTCACGGTCAAAATAGATGCCGTCCTCATTGCCCATCAGCGCTGCCGCGCGGGTGCGGGCCTCGTCGAGCCGGCCCGATAGCCCGGTGCGTTCGCGTTCGATCCCGGCAAGGGCCTGCCCGAGTTGCCGGTACAGCGGTCCGAGCCTGTCGAGATCCGTCTGGCGGTCGCGATGCGAATTACGAAACCGCGCCGGAAGCATCATTGCCCCGTCTCCCATCGCAATGGCTGGCGGCGGTCCGGAGCGCGATTGCGCCAACCACCCTTGCGGGGACGATCAGCAATTCATGTGCCAGAAAATCGGTCGCGCGGCCGATCAGCGCCGCGGGCGGGGCCCGAGGATATCGAGGACGCCGCGTGGCCGTTGCTCGTCGTTCGTCACGACCCGAGACCTGAGGGCGGTTAGCACGACAGCCAAAACAGCGACGGTCGCGCTGGCGACAACGGCGGTGGCGATCAACGCCACCAGCAAGCCGTGCGACCACATCAGCCAGAGGGTCAGTGCACCGCTGACAAGGGCCGCCAGGAATAAGACGATCAGCATCACTCGTGCTTTCGCGGCTCGCTATAGGCCCGTGACTATAGCTTCGCTCCTCTGCCCGCGAAAGGCTTCAGGGGCGCAAGGGATATCCACCAGACTGAGCCGTCATGGTTAAGGGCGTGCTAACGCTCTGCGCTGAACTGGCAAGGGATTTGCTGGGGAGCTGCCGAAGTCTCTGCAGTGGAGTGTTTCGTGAGGCATCTCACCCTCCCTAACCGTCTTTTGCTGAAGTGCGCCCGAGCCTCGGGCCGAGCGCTCGCGCTGCTAGTAGCGGCGCTGCCTCTGGTTATCGTCACTGGTGGTGACCTTCAGGTCAGCGCGAGCGAGTTCGAGTACCGTGTCGCCGCGCAGGATCGGCTGAAGATCAAGGTGTCGGAATGGAGGCCGAACTCACGCGAGCTTTTCGAATGGTCGGCGCTGAGCGGCGAGTTCGCCGTCAGTTCGACCGGCATGCTCTCGCTGCCTGTCGTGGGTACTTTCTCGGTTGACGGAAAGGCGCCCGCCGAGATTGCAGCGCTGATATCAGAACGGCTGAAGGGCACCGCCGGGCTTGTGAATGCACCGGCGGCAGCCGTAGAGATCGCACAGTACCGGCCGATCTACGTGGTCGGGACGGTCGAGAAGCCCGGGGAATACGCCTTCCGGCCAACGATGACTGCGCTGCAGGCGGTCGCCATTGCCGGCGGATTCCAGCGCATGGAGCTCGCGCTTGGCCGCTTCGAGCGCGAGACGATCATCGCCGAAGGTGAAATCAATGTGCAGCAGACACAATTGCTCGCCATGCAAGTGCGTCGCGACAGGCTTCTGGCAGAGGCACGCAAGGCCGAGGCGATCACCTTCTCGGATGACATCCGCCGGAGTTTGAACGACGGCGCCGCTCAGGCGATGCGCGAGGAAAGTGCGTTGTTCGCCTCGCGTCGCAAGGCCGCCCGGTCACAGGGGGATCTCCTGCAGCAAATGCGCTCCCTGCTTGAAGAGGAGTTGCGCACGCTCGACGCCAAGGCCGTGACACAGCAGCGTCAGCAGGATCTCGTTCGGCGCGAACTCAACAATATCAACGGTCTGATCAGCAAGGGGCTGGCAGTGAGCCCGCGCCAGCTCGCCGTCGAACAGAATCTCGCGCAATCCGAGAGTCAGGCGCTTGACCTGATGCTCGCAACGGCCAGGGCGAAACAGGAGATCAGCCGGATCGGCCGGACCTTGTCGGATCTCGAGAACCAGCGGGAGATCGATATCGGGCGCGAATTGCGCGAAACGCAACTGTCACTCAAGCAGACGGATGACAGAATCATCGCGCTGCGCGCGCTCATCCACGAATCGACCACGCTCGCGCCGAGATTGCAGAACCAGCAGGAGAAGCAGCTCGCGCGTATCCGCTTCAGCGTTCAGCGACGCCAAGGTGGCACGATCAACGACATCGCGATCGAGGAAACGTCGCCGATCCTGCCCGGGGACATCATCAGGGTGGAGCGGGCCTCGCTGCAATCGATCATCTCCTCGCTGCCTCCGACCGCTGCGGGTGCGCAGAACTAGCATTTCGCGGACATCTACAGCCGATCTGCGATCGGCTGTACCCGGGCTCCCCCGTCCATATGGAGGTTGGCCTATGCTGTCATTCGAGCGGCCCGCTCGTATCTTTCTCGCGGACGAACACCCGATCTTCTTGGCGGGGTTGCGATTTTGTCTGGCTGAGCAGCCTCATATCGACGTGATAGGCGAAGCTCATTCGTCTGCCCATCTCGCGCAAGTCATCGGGAAGGCCGCTCCCGATGTCGCGGTCGTGAGTGAGAGCTTCAACGGCGTCTCAGTAGCTGAGGGCATTTTGAATGATCTTCCATCGCAACGGGTGCTCGTCGTGGCGGAAGAACTCGATAATGCGCGGGCCCACCAGTTGCTGGCCTTGGGCGCGCGCGGCTATGTCCTGAAACAGTCGCCCGGCTCCGTCATGTGCAAGGCGATCGCAACGATTCTTCGCGGCGGCCACTTTCTTGATGCCGCCGATGCCGTGCAGACGCCAGCGGGGAAGCGGCGCGGATCGGTCCTGACCGATCGGGAGCAAGAAATTCTGCGCTTGATCGCCCTGGGGTTCAGTATTCGTGAAGCGGCCGAGCGCATCGGTATTACCACCAAATCGGCCGAAACCTACAAGGCACGTGCGAGCAATAAGCTGAGCATCGATAGCCGCCAACAGATCGTGCGGTACGCCATCACCAAAGGGTGGTTTCAGTAGCTCGATCAAATAATTTCTGCAGATTGATCTGGACGTTCTCGTCGAACCTCCATCTGCGTCACCGGGACGCGGCCGCAGACCTGTTCAGGTTTGATGGTCCGTTCGCCGAGATGCCATGGAAAGGGGCGGAATCGTATAGAATTTGTCAGGGAAATTACTGACAACGCCCAAGTCATGGCCGATTTCAAAGCGCCCTGAATAAATATGCTGCAGCGCAAAAAAGCCTATTGTTATGTATTCGGCGTGCGTTAATAATCTATTAAGATGCGGTCTATGTGTAGGGTGCAGCAATGAGCCGATTCCCGGACTCTCAAAATTTGCCGGCGTCCTTCTCTCTGCCCACGCGTGCGTTGCGTGGCGAATACAAGTTGACCGGGCTTTCGGTAAAGCGAGCATTCGACCTTGCGGCAGGTGTGGCTCTGCTCTTTCTGTTGGCGCCGCTTATGCTTCTGATCGCCGGCTTGATCAGGGCAGGCGACGGCGGTCCTGCGTTCTTCCGGCAGGCGAGGGTCGGCCGCAGTGGCAAGAGTTTCCGCTGCTGGAAGTTTCGCACCATGGCCAGCGACGCCGACGAAGCGCTCCAGCGTCTGCTCGCTTCCGATCCGGCCGCAGCGCAGGAGTGGGCTGAAAGTCAGAAGCTGACCCGTGATCCGCGGATCACGCCTGTCGGCGCGTTCCTGCGGCGCTCGAGTCTCGATGAGCTGCCGCAACTCTTCAACATCGTCTCCGGCGATATGAGCTTCGTCGGGCCGCGCCCGATCGTGGCGGCCGAGCGCGAGCGCTACGGCGAGGCCTTCAACCATTGCTTCTCGGTCCCGCCGGGGCTCACCGGCCTCTGGCAGATCAGCGGCCGCAGCGACTGCTCCTATGCCACCCGTATCTCGCTCGACAGCCAATATGCCTCTGACTGGCATCTTCTGCTCGACGCCAAAATCCTGGTGAAGACGGTGCCTGCGGTGCTGATGCAGAAGGGTAGTCGTTAGGGGCCGTCCCGAGCCGCGAGCCTGCCAAGCAAATTCACGCCCAGACCAAGTCGGTTCCCTGGAGTTCATCGGGCCATGAAAGTCGCAATCGTTCACTACTGGCTTGTTGGGATGCGCGGCGGCGAGAAAGTGATCGAGGCGCTGTGCCGGATGTATCCGGACGCCGACGTGTTCACCCATGTCTACGTGCCCGACGCAGTCTCCGACGAAATCAGGCGCCACAAGGTGGCGACGAGCTTCATCGGTCGGCTGCCGCGCGCAGCGAAGCTCTATCAGCGCTATTTGCCGCTTATGCCTTTGGCACTCGAACAGCTCGACCTGCGCGGCTACGACCTGATCATCTCCAGCGAGTCCGGACCGGCCAAGGGCATCGTGCCTCCGCCAGGCGCGATGCACATCTGCTATTGCCATTCGCCGATGCGTTATATCTGGAACATGTTCCACGAATACAGGGAGCGTTCCGGGCCGATCACACGTTTCGTCATGCCGGTACTGGCGCATTACATACGCAATTGGGACAGCATCTCGGCCAATCGCGTCGATCACTTTGTCGCCAACTCCGAGACGGTCGCCGCCCGGCTCCACCGCTACTATCGCCGCGCCTCGACCGTGATCCATCCCCCGGTCGACGTCGATGCGTTTGAAGTGCTCCCGAACGACTTCATCGAGGATTATTGCCTGATGGTCGGTGAGCTCGTCGGCTACAAGCGGCCAGAGCTCGCCGTCGAAGCCTTCAATCGCACCGGCCGGCGCCTGGTGGTGATCGGCGGCGGCGAGATGCTGGCCGAACTGCGCCGCATCGCCAAGCCGAACGTGACCGTGCTCGGGCCGCAGCCTTTCAGTGTGCTGCGCCACCATTATTCGCGCTGCCGAGCCCTGATCTTTCCCGGCGAGGAAGACTTCGGAATCGTGCCGGTCGAAGCCATGGCGAGCGGGCGGCCGGTGATCGCCTTCCGCCGCGGTGGCGCAACCGAGACGGTGATCGACGGCGTGAGCGGCGTCTTCTTCGATGAGCAGAGCGTCGACGCGATCATAGCCGCCGAGGAGCGAGCGCGGGCGATCGCCTGGCAGCCGCGCGAGATCGCGGCCTATGCGCGCAATTTCTCGACGGCGGTCTTCGAGAAGCAGATGCGGCTCCACATCAACCAGCTGCTCAAACCGCTGGCCGGGACGATCTCGATGAACATGCCGACGGCGCAGCAACGCCCAGCCCTGGTCCAGAGTTTGGCGTGATCGACGCTGCCCCCTTGCGATATCCGGAAAGAATCCAATGCAGACGATTTACCAGAGTGAAGTCTACGCCGATTTGAATCCGAGCTGGCACGAAGAAGATTCGCCGTGGAAGGCACGGCAGATCGAGACGATCCTGCGCAAGAACGCGATCAGCTTCGATACGGCGTGCGAGGTCGGTTGCGGGACCGGCGAGATCCTGTTCAACCTGGCGAAGGCCTTCCCGACGGCGCGTTTCCACGGTTATGAAATCTCGCCGCACGCCTATCAGCGCGCCAAGTATAAGGAGACCGACAAGGTCAGCTTCTCACTCGGAGATTTCACGGCAGAGGGCGCGTCGGATTACGATCTGCTCGTGATTGCCGACGTGATCGAGCATGTCGAGGACTACATCGCCTTCATCAAGGCGCTGCGCGGCAAAGGCCGCTACAAGGTCTTCCACATCCCGCTCGATCTCTCCGTCCAGTCGCTGCTGCGCGGCTGGCCGATCACCAAGCTGCGCGAAAATGTCGGTCACCTGCACTACTTCTTCAAGGAGACCGCGCTCGCGACCCTGGCCGATTGCGGCTACAAAGTCGTCGATCACGCCTATACGGCGAGCCGACTGGAGTTGCCGAACCAGACGCTGAGCAGCCGATTGATGCGCTGGCCGCGCCGGCTCTGCTTCTCGCTCAACCCCGATCTGACGGTGCGCGTGCTCGGCGGCTATTCGCTGCTGGTCTTGGCCGAATGACCATGGCTGGCGGGCGCGACCGGAGCGGAGGCCGGCGGGGGGCGCCGCAGCGAAAGGCGCGGGCGCCATGAGCATCGAGCCGATCGGAGTGCTGACCCTCCTCATCGGGCTGGTCTGCCTGATGCTGGGCACGGGCGCGCTCGTCCAGGGGCTGGCGATCATGGCAGTCCTCGGGGCGGCCGCAGCCATGCTCATCGGCGCCGCCAATATCCAGCCTGGGCATGTGATGCTGATGTTTCTTGCCTTTGGCGTCCTCAGCCACCGCCGCGAGGCGGCTGCCGCCCTCCGTGCGCTGCATCCAAACGAACCCGGCTTCTGGTTCACCTGCCTCGTCGCCTATGGCGTCGCCAGCGCCTTCTTGATGCCGCGCATCCTCGCCGGCATGACCGAGATTATCCCGCTCGGCACCACCGCCTTCGACGATACGGGCTCGACCGTGCCGCTGACGCCTGTCTCCAGCAATGTCACGCAGAGCCTCTATCTCTCCGCTACCCTGCTTTGCCTGGTCACACTGACGGCCGTTGCCGCGACGCGTGAGGGCTTCTCGGCCGTCTTCAACGCGCTTCTCGCCTGCTGCATCGCCAACACGGCCTTCGCTATCCTCGACGTCGCGACCTACGCCACTGGAACGCAGGACCTCCTCGGCTTCATCCGCAATGCCCGCTATACGCTGCACACCGACTCCGAGATCGCCGGCATGAAGCGGATCGTCGGCTCGTATACCGAGGCCTCGGTCTTCGCGCGCTCGACGCTCGGCGTGCTCGGCTTCACCGGAACCTTGTGGCTCTGCGGCGTGCGCCCGGCGCTCACTGGCACGATCGCCACGATGTCGCTCGTCCTGATCGTCCTGTCGACCTCCTCGACTGGACTTGCCGGCGCGCCGATGATGCTGCTCTTGCTTTACGGCTTTGCCTTCGCCCGGCTCGTCCAGGGCAATGCCGGGCGCCAAGCCGCGATGTTCGCCCTCGGTGCGCCATTCATTGGGCTGGCAGTGGTCCTGCTGCTCCTGCTCAATCCGGAGGTCACTGCGAAAATCTACGGCTATGTCGATCTCGTCGTGCTCAACAAGGCGAGTTCCGATTCCGGCGTGGAGCGCAGCTCCTGGAATGTCGTCTCCTTCCAGAACTTTCTAGACAGCTGGGGGCTCGGCGTCGGGCTCGGCACTGCCCGTGCCTCGAGCTTCGCCGTCGCGCTGCTCGCGAGCGTCGGGATCCCCGGCGCGTTGTTTTATGCGGTCTTCGTCTTCGAATGCTTCGCGCGGCCGCGTGGCCAGCCGGGGAGCCTGGAGGCCGACATCGCGGTTGCCGCGCGCAACGGCTACGCCGGCCTGCTCATCGGCGACCTCCTCGTCGGCCCGGTCATCGATCAAGGCTTATTCTTCTGCATGCTGGCCGCGGTCGCCGCGGCGATCAAGCCGCGAGGCTCGGATGTCCCCCGGCCTGTTCCTTTGGTCGCCGGAGCAAGGCTATGACAGAGAGCTTCGCGGTGAACGGCCGCTTCCTGTCGCAGGATCTGACCGGCGTCCAGCGCTACGCGCGCAATGTCGTCGCGGCGCTCGATGCGAGCCTCGCCGCGGCCGGCCAAAAAGCCACCTTGATCGCGCCACGGGGCGCCGACGCCATGGCGCTGCAGGCGATCGATATCGTCCGCAGCGGGCGATTGAACGGGCATGGCTGGGAGCAGATCGAACTGCCGCGGCTCTGGCCGGGTCGGCTCCTCAACCTCTGCAACACCGCGCCGGCAATGAAGGGCGACCAGATCGTCTGCATCCACGACACCAATGTCTTCACCGCGCCTGAGAGCTATGGCCGCGGCTTTCGCACGGCATACCGGGCGTTGCAGCCGCTGCTGGCGCGCCGCAGCGCACGGATCGCCACCGTCTCGCAGGCCTCGGCCCGGCAGTTGGCGCGACATCTGCCGCTTCGCGCCGCCGATATCGCCGTGCTGCCGAATGGCCACGAGCATGCGCTGGCCTGGGATCCTGCCAAGTCGGATCGGGCTCAGGGGCTGCTGGCGGCGCGAGCCGATGCCGAGCGGCCCTTCGTCCTCGCTTTGGGCTCGCGTGGGCGCCACAAAAACCTCGCCCTCCTGGTCGAGATCGCGCCGCACCTGGCCGATCTTGGCCTCGACGTCGTCATCGCCGGAGGCGGCGGCGGCATCTTCGCGGAGGAGCAGCTTCCGCACGCCGCCAATGTCAGGCTGCTGGGGCGGGTCAGCGACGACGACCTCGCCTTCCTGCTCGAGCGCGCGCTCTGTCTCGCCTTCCCGTCCTGGACCGAGGGGTTCGGCCTGCCGATCCTCGAGGCGATGGCGCGGGGCTGCCCGGTCGTCTCGTCCGATCGCGCCAGCATGCCGGAGGTCTGCGGCGATGCCGCGTTGCTCGCATCGCCTGCCGACCCGGCCGCGTGGATCGGGCATGTCAGGATGCTGGCGGAGTCGGCCGCCCTGCGGCAGGAATTGAGCGAGCGCGGCCGCGGGCGCCTGCCGCTGTTCTCCTGGCGCAGCACCGCCGAGGGCTACCTGGATCTGGCGCAGTCGCCGAATGGACGCCGCGCTGCACCGGCGCTGCCCGCAACTCCGGCCCCGCGCATCGCGGCCGTCATAGCCACCCGTGGCCGGCCGGAGGTGGTGACGGAGACGGTCCTGCACCTGCTCGCCCATCAGACGCTGAAGCCCGACAGCATCATCGTCTCCTGCATCGATCCGGCCGATGCCGGCGGCCTGCAGGGCCGTAACGATGTCGTGGTGCTGACCGGGCCTGCCGGGCTGGCGGCCCAGCGCAACACGGCGCTCGCGCATCTGCCACGCGGCACCGAGATCGTCGCCTTCTTCGACGACGACTTCGTCGCCCATGAGGACTGGCTGGCCACGGCGGCCCAGACGTTCCGCGACGAAGCCGGCATCGGCGCCTTCACCGGCCGGGTCCTGGCCGACGGCGCGACCGGCCCCGGCATCCCGCTTGCAGAGGCGATGAGGCTGGTTGCCGCCCCGCCGCCGAGCGACTGGTCCTGGATCGAGCCCTACAGCCCATACGGATGCAACATGGCCTTTCGCCTTGCCAGTATCGGAGACCTGCGCTTCGACGAGCGGCTGGTGCTCTATGGCTGGCTCGAGGACCGTGATTTCGCGGCGGCTCTGGCACGGCGGGGCGGCGGGCGTCTGGTCAAGTCCGCCGGCGCGATAGGCGTCCATATGGGCGTCAAGGGCGGCCGCATGGCAGGCGAGCGCTTCGGTTACTCGCAGATCGTCAATCCGCTTTACATGCTGCGCAAGGGCACGATGACGCTCAGTCAGGTCGCCGACCATCTCTTCCGGAACATGTCGAGCAATCTCGGACGCTCGCTGCGCCCCGAGCCGTTCATCGATCGTCGCGGCCGTCTCAGGGGCAACCTGCTCGGGATTGCCGACATCCTGCGCGGTCGCTTGCAGCCTGAGCGCGCCGCCGCGTTGCAGCCGAGGGGGAAATTCAGATGATGTTGGGAAAGCCAGGCGCATCCCGCGCGTCATTCCGGATACTGCCCCAGCAGGATCCCGTCACACCCCAGAGCAATGACGGCCCGGTCGCCTTGCTTCGCACGATCGGTGCCGCTGGCCTGCGTCACAAGGGCAGGCTGGCGATCTGGGTCGCGCTCTGTCTTGCGGCGGCGGCGGCCTATGTTCGAACGACGCCACCGACCTACACGGCGGCTGCAACCGTGCTGCTCGAGCCACGGCGGCAGGTTCCGAGTGCGGCGCGCGAGATCGCCGCACCGAGTTCGCTCGACCTGAACGCTGCCGACAGCGAACTGCAGGTGATCCGCTCGGAGCGCCTGCTGAGCACGGTCTTCGATGCGCTGGCCTTGAGCAACCATCCGGAACTGGGCCCGCAGCCCCCGGGGCTGCTGCAAATGCTGGCCAACCGCGCCGGCGCGGCCCTTCACAGTGTCTGGGCCCTATCGACCGGCGCGCCTCGGGCGGAAGCCTCGCTTCGCGTCGATCCGCGGCGCAACGCCTTCGAGAATTTCGCGCGGCGCTTTTCGGCGCGGCGCGTCGGCCAGTCCTATGTGCTCGAGATCAGCTATGTGTCGGCCGATCCCGAGCTGCCGGCCCGGGTCGCGAATGCGGCCGCTTCCGCCTATCTCCTGCAATCGGTTGCGTTCAAGGCCGATGCCGCACGCAGCGGCGCCGAATTCCTTCAGGGCCGGCTCGATGCGCTCTCGACCCAGGTCGGAGCGGCTGCGGCCGCGGTGAAGGCCGGCGCCCTGCCGGTGCAGCCGATCCCGGATGCCGATGCACGGATCATCGGCGCGGCTCAGGCGCCGCTCGGCCCGTCCTCTCTGCGCGGCAGCCTGATCTTAGCGTTCGCGGGCGTTTTCGGGCTGCTCGGCGGTGTGTTCGTCGCGGCGCTGGCCTCGGTCTTCGATCGCCGCGTCCGCCGTCCCCAGGATCTCCTGCGCGAAACCGGCCTGTCCTGCCTCGCCGCCATCCCCGAGATCGCTGGCGGGCGCCAGCAGGGGAGCGCCTCGGCCTCGGACAGCGCGATGCTGGTGGCGCGCGAGCATGCCGGCTTCTTCGCGGCAGGAATCCGCGATCTGGGAACGGCCATCGATATCGCCTGGGCTACAAGGCGTTCCGAAGGCAGCCCAGTCGTGGCGATCGGCTCCTGGCGACCGGGCACCGGTGCTACGCTGTTGACGATGAACCTGGCCCAGCTGCTCCATCGTCGTGGCCGGCGGGTCAGCGTTTTCAGCGCCGATGCATCTTCGGCGCGTGGAGCGGATGGTGGCCCCGCCGGACCATCGCTGACCGACGTGATCGCCTCCGGCAGTACGGTGCAGGCCGCGTTTGCCAATATTGACGGGGTCCGCCTGCTTCCTATCCGCTCGGAAACGCCACAGCTGAACCGATTCGTAGACTTCCGTGATGTGCGTGCGGGGTTGGTGATCGCGCAGGCAAGGCAGCGTGGCGAGGTGCTGATCGACTTGCCGCCACTCGGCGAATCCTCCGATGCGGCTGCGCTCGCCACCCATGCCGACATCGTCGTCCTCGTCGCCGCCGAGGGTGCAACGAGCTATGACGAATTGAACGACGCCCTCGGTGTCCTCCAGCGCGCCGGCGTCACGGTCATCGGCGCCGTGATCAATCGTGGCAGGTCGTGATGCGGCCGCAGCGCATCGCCGCGGTTCTTCGGCCACTTACGCCCCTCTAAAAGGTTCCATAATGGAGAACATCTGAATATATCAACCCGATATTTCGTACATCAATCACTTATACTGTGTTTGATCGATGTGAGGCAATAGATATTGATATCACAACATCGATATGAAGTTTTAGATGGTTTGAGAGGCATTGCTGCCGTTGGGGTAACGCTTTTTCATCTTACAATAATTGGCCTACCTATTGCCCGTCACGGTTATTTGGCTGTCGATTTTTTCTTTATACTAAGCGGTTTTGTATTGGCTCACGCATACACTAACCGGCTTCCATCAATTGGATTTTTTGCTTTTCTACGCCAACGCCTAATAAGAATTATGCCGTTAAGCGTCTTAGGTTTGTTCTTTGGCAGCTCATATTTTTTACTCCGATACTTCACCCAAGATAAATCCATGTATAGCTTAAATGACATCATGTTATCTACTGTATTTAATCTGTTTTTGATTCCGAAACCATGGATGACGCCAGCGCCAACTGACACAATATTTCCTTCTAATACGCCATTATGGTCTCTTTCACTCGAAGTGTTTATAAATTTTGCATGGGCATTACTCTTATACAGAATACAATCCTATTTATTGATTATTATTGTTGCATTATCAGCCGTATGTTTGTGTGTTATTACGATTTATCATGGCACAGCTGATATTGGCGCAACTTGGCCTACTTATTTTGGAGGTGTTTCACGAGTAATATTTGGCTTTTTTACCGGTATACTGATATGGCGTTATCGTCCACAACCTGTTAAGTCTTTCGTATACTACGTATCTGCAGCATTTTTATTGGTATGCATTCTCATATGCCCTGACTTTGGCCCAATATTCGATGTCGTTGCAATCGGATTAGGATTTCCATTTATTGTTAGTTTAGCAATCAGCGCAAATTATCGATCTGAACGGCGTTTATTTCGCTTAATCGGTAATATTTCTTACCCGCTTTATGCTATTCATGTTCCATTATTAATGTTCGCTGCTGGTTTCGCGAAGCTGTTCAAACTAAATGATCACGTCTATGCTCTTGCGTTGGCCTCAGTACTTGTATGCCTTATAACTTCATTTTTGTTATACTACATTTATGATCGGCCATTGAGGAAGATTCTCACCAGAGTATTTGTTCCATAATGGAGACTATGCGAACGCTCGCTGTGAACTCTCACTAGGCTGTCCATCCGGTCCCGAGCGAGGAAGCTGAGGTGGCGAAGCTTCAATATCTCTCCATCACTACAGCTGGCATCGACTACACGGTGGCATCCATGCCAAAACCCCAATCAGCAGACTCGCTCTCAATCAGGAAAACCCGTTGAGGCTCCACAGCTAGATGGTCAAGTCTCTGGGTCACGAGCGTCTCCAGGCTTGTCGGCCCCAATCCGTGAGCGCCACCAACGGTCAGTGAGCTCCAGGCGCCCGGCGCCGATCGCGAGCCACATGCCGCAGGCGAGCAGGGTCAGCCCGTAGAGCGATGCGCCAAGTGTCGCGGCAAGGCGACGCTCTTCTCAGCCGGCTGTGCCATGGACATTGCGGCGCTCGGTCCTGAATTCCCTCAGTCGTCCGCGCAATTGGCCGAGCAAGCCGAGAAACGGTCGCTCGAGCCGGCGCTCGGCAGCATGGGCCGTGGCGAACATCAGTACGAGGCTTCCTGTCAGAAGGCAGGCACGCGCGGGAAGAGTGAGGTTTGTGTGCATATAAGCCTCCGCCACGAGCGTATAAATGAATGGCACATGGATCAGATACAGCGGGAACGAGATCGCGCCCAGATATCGCCCGATCCGGCCCGAGAGAGTCGCTACCAGCCGGGGCGAGCGGAGGCAGCCATAGACGATGAGCGTCGCGGCGATCGGATAGAGCAAACCGCCCTTCTTCTCCGGCTTCAAGGCTTCCGGCAGCCAGTCCAGACCGAACAGCTGGGCCGCATTGCCGCTCTGCGAACCGATCATGAGGCCCAGCAGCATCGCGAAGATTGGCAGGGCTGATGGTAATCGTCCTGAAGCCCAAACCTCGCGCAGAATGATGCCGAGTGGAAAGCAGACATAGTCGTAGCGCCGCAGCGCGATGAAGATCACGACGCTGCCGAGCGCGATCGCGAGCCGGAACCGCGGTCTTGCAAAAGCGCAGACCGCGAAGCACAGGATCGAGCCCAGCAGCTCGGGCCGCATCGTCCACAGGACATTGTTGAAGAACGAGCCGCCGCTCAGGAAGACCCCGGCCAAGCCGTTGGAGATCGCCGCCGCCGGACCAGGGGGCGATCCCTGATAGGTCCAACCGCGCCAGCGGCTGCCGCTGAGCGTGGCGAGTTGCGTTGCAGAGGTCGGGGAAACGCTCAGCAAGAGCCAGGCCGCAAGCGTGCTGGCCGTCGCCGGGATCGCGAGCCGCAGATAGCGGATCGGGACGTTGATCCATATCGGGTCAGATTTGCGCAGCGTCGCACTGGTCACGACGAAGCCGCTCAGGACGAAGAACACCGACACCGCGAAGGTGCCGTTCCAGGCAACGGCACGGGGCGTTTAGGCGAGGCAACGCGCGCCAGGCTGCTGTTCCGGCACCAGCCAAGGCGCCAAAGGCCGACATCAGGTGGAAGATCACGACCGCGACTGCCGCAACCCCGCGTAACCCGTCTATAGGTTGGGAAGGTCGCGGGTGCTGCGAGCGAGACGATCAAACCCCGCTATCATCAACACACCATGGAAGGGAGTGCGGCCATTGCCTTCTTGAGCTGCGGCCGATCAGTCCGCGCTCCTGGCACCGTTTCCTGAAAGAATATCATGCAGCCTACCGACTTAAGCTGCTCGATCTGGGCGGCTAGAGTCTGGCCGGAGATGCTGGCGCGGGCCTAGCCAATCATGCAAAGATTCTGCACCTGACTCTAGCGCCGCGCAAGCGATTGAGACCACAGGGTCGAAAATCCAATGCAAAGTGCTTGTGTTTCAGATAAAATTGGTGTCGTTATTTTTTAACAGCCTCTATTATTCTTGGTTTTGACTTATGGACTGCGAAAAAATTAGGCGGGCCTTGAAAATCTTCGTCGCGAGTGTTGTATTCTTTGAAATCAACGCCGCTAGGCATCACCGGACCCAATACAAATCCGTGCTTACTGAATAAATCATAGAAATCTTTTAGGAGAAATTTGGAATATATATTCACCATTCCAAATTCAAATTGCACGGTAGATATCATATTTTTTTCGAAACTTTCGGAGAAACCATCAAATACTAGGTGCTCTGCGCCTTCAACATCAACTTTTAGAAGGTCTACTGAATTTATGCATTCATTTTTGCAGTAATCGTCACCTCTTATAACATTAACTTGGATTTTTGACCAATTTCCATCGTGAATGTTGCTTCCTTCGACAAGAGATGACGAGCCATCATCATCAGGATTGTAGTTCAAGTAAAAAGACCCGTCTTTATTCGATAAGCCAAAATTATTCAGTTTTACACGTTTCGACGAGACGTTATTTGTCAATTTCTGGTATGTGGGGGGAGCAATTTCAAAAGAATGGACATTTGCGTCTTTGAATCTGCTTAGGCATGCGAGCGTATAATCTCCCTTATTAGCGCCGACATCCAGAACGGTCTTCATTTCTGCGGTTGAAAGTCTGTCTAATAAATAGTATTCTCCATTCGTGTTCATGTCATAATTCAAATTATTGTAGGTCTTTTTGTATAAATTGGCGACTTTATATAGTGCCCTGGAAACAGCCCCGCCATTTTGTGCGATGAGCCGACTCGTGTTCCAGGCAGTCTTCCTCAAGATGCTCATGCGCCATCACTCCAAAAGATTGATCTGCGAGTATATGGAAAAAGTTCGCAATTGGAAGTGTTTGTGACGGTCGACCTAACCATATGCGTTGAGGACATCAGTTGCGGCTCGCTCTGTTCCATAATAGCGACTATGCGAACGCTTACTGTGAACTCTCACTAGGTTGTCCATCCGGTCCCGAGCGAGGAAGCTGAGGTTGCGAAGTTTCAATATCACCATCATTACGACTGGCATCGACCACACGGTGGCATCCATGCCAATACCCCGATCAGCAGACTCGCTCTCAATCAGGAAAACCTGTTGATGCCCCAAAACTAGATTATCAAGTCTCTGAGTCACGAGCGTCTCCAGGCTTGTCTGCGCCGATCCGTGAGCGCCACCAACGGTCAGTGAGCTCCAGGCGCCCGGCGCCGATCGCGAGCCACATGCCGCAAGCGAGCAGGGTCAGCCCGTAGAGCGATGCGCCGAGTGCCGCGACGAGTGCGAGTTCGGCTGGTGCCGGCAGATGCCAAGGGGTGAGGACGCCACGCAGGCCGAGCACGCCGGCCGTCATTACGGCCGCCGCAACGCCAATCTTCCAGAGATTGAGGAGCTGCTCGACGATGCCGATCCCCAGCAGGCTGCGGATCCAGCGTAGAAAGAAAGCCGCCATGATCGCAGCCGCGATGAGCCGAGCGGCCGCCATGCCGATGGCGCCCCATTGCAGGAAGCCGATGATCACGGCGGGAGTGCGAATGGCGAGATCATAGAGATTGAGCCGGAAGATCACCTCAGGCCGGCCAAGCGCCAGGCTCAGCGAATACAGCGTCTGGAAATAGGGCGTCGCCATCACCGAGAGCGACAGCAGGCTCAGCAGCCAATCGGCGCCATGCCATTTCGGGCCGAGCAGGACCTCGACGATCAGATCCGACGTCAGCGCGATTCCCAGACTGCAAGGCACTGAAGCGAGCATGCTGAAGCGTGCCGCCTTGAGGAAGGCGAGCCGCAGGCGCTGATCCTCCGCCTTGATCCGGGCGAACGCGGCCATGATCGGCTGCAGCGCCGGCCCGATCAGGCTCTGCGTCGGCATAACCGACAGGTCGGCCGCGACCGCGTAGCGGCCGAGTGTCTCCTTGGCGCCGCCGAGCCCGAGCAGAATGCGATCGAACTGCCAGTTCACCGCTGAGACGAACTGGGAGCAGGTAAACCAACCAACGAAACTGGCAAAATCCGCCAATCGGGACAGCGACAGCGCCGGCCGATAGGGTGCGAGCAGGTAGGAGATTGCGCAGCTGAAGACGGGTGCGGCGACGAAGTTGACGACCAGGGCCCAGTAGCCGCCGCCGAACAGGAGCGTCGCGATGGCGAGGCCGAAGGCTGCGAGCTTGCCGCCGGTCTCAAGCAGGAAATTGCGCAGGAAGCCGAGCTCGCGGATGAACATGACGAGGCCGGGGCTGGCGAGGCCGCGCGCGATCGGTGCGAAGGCGAGCGCGAGAATGACCGGGACGAGCCGCGGATCGCCGTTGATCCACGCGAATGGCCAGGCGACGGCGAGCAGAACCAGGGAAATTGCGAGGCCGCGCAGCGCGCCGAGCGTGAAGCCGGTGTCGAGATGCGCCTTGTCGACATGAGATAGGCGGACCAGCGCCTGCGTCACCGGAATCTCGAGCACCACGTCGACGATCGCGACGCAGGACAAGGCGAGCGCCATCAGACCGAAATCCGCCGGCGTCAGCATCCTTGCCATGATCAAGAGCGTGAAGAAGTCGATGAATCGGCCGAGGAAGCGTGACGCTACCAGCCAGCCAGCGCCCTGGAAGGCCTTCATCGCCAACATGGCGATCCGTCCTCAAAGCTGTGCGGCACGCGCGGGCACAAATCTCGGCCTGCGGCGAGCGCTCTGGGAGTCGCCTGGATTGCACGGCATCCCATCAGCGGTGGAAACCGGTGGAGAGCCCGCGCAGCGCATGAAAGGTTTCGACCGCCGTCAGCAACGGCAAGCGCGAGCGCGGAAAGGCTCGCACGATCGCGCCTTCGCGCCAAAGCTGAGTGCGGATCGATGCCAGACGGGACAGCGCGCTGCCCGGCAGCGCGACGCCATCTCCGACAGTGCCGGCCCGGCCGAAATCGACGGAGCGCTCGCCGATAGCCAGCGCCGCGAGGTCGGCCTCGGCCGGCCGAGTGATAGCCTGCTTGAGCCGCGGCCAGGCTCGGGCCGCATCGGCCATGATCGCCGTTCCGCCGTCGACGTCGTCGATATAGGCGAGGGCGCCGGACAGAAGAGGATTGCCGGCGGCAGGATCGACGGCCCCAAAGGCAATGTCGCCGGAGTTGCAGATGATCGCGCCGTCTGTGCCTTCGGCGAAGGATCGTACAGACGGAATCGCCGGCTCGAACAGGCTCTCGATCAATTGCCAATAGCGCAGCACCGTCGATCGGACAGCGAGGGGGCTGTAGCGGCTGCGCTCGACGGCAAGCCCGACGACGCGCGGAAAATGCTCTTCGCTGAGGCCCTTGTAGTTGCAGCGCGCGAGCTGGATGGTCTCGAAGCTCAAATCCGGCAGGCCAACTGCGAGCAGGCGTTGGGTGCTGCCGTAAAGCCCCGTGTCGCACAGGATGATCCGCTTTGAGCCGCAGCTGGTTGCGGAAAGATGGCGTTGGAAGAGAGCGTTCTGCCTGTCGATGTCGGCGGTGACGGCTGCACCGGCCGGCCTGTCGAGCATGGCGAAGAAGCGCTCTGGCACGAATCGTTCGTTCCATGACTCGAGCAGCTGATAGCGACTGCCACCCAACGCGGTGGCGACGTCGGCGAAGCTGCTGCCGCGGAATTCGCGCCCGAGTTCGTCGAGCGCCGCCGGGCTGCGGATCATGACGGCCGCTCTTGCCGCAACCAGGCGCGAAATCATCAGGTTCTCGCGGGGCATTGCGAGCGGCAGGTTCAGCCGCTCGGCGACCCGCTCGAACGCCGCCCGGATGCCGAGCCCGCCGCGCGCGCAGAACAGCAGGGCCGCGTCGCCGCGCTTGCGGGCTTCGTCGGCGTAGAGCCAGATAGCCAGGCAGAACTCGGCCACGATCGGGCCGAGCACCTCGCGCCCGAACGTATGGGGATCATGAGCATGTCCAGCTGGCGTGCCGGCATGGGCCCGTCGCCTTCGGATGATGCGGCCGAGCTCGTTCGCCCCGCCGTGAAGGCGAGACAGATGACGCTTCAGCTTTGGGCGCGGGAGGTGGAGCGTGCGCAGGCCCAGAGAGGACGGTACGACGTGGTCGGCGAGCCGATCGTCGCCGATATGCAAGGTCCGCCCGGCATCGACGCCTTCTGCCGCAAGCACGGCATGGAAGAGCTCGCCACGCCGCTTGGTCAGGCCGAGATCGGCGCTGGAATAAATCCGGTCGAGTAGCTCTGGGCCATGAAGCTGGCCGACCAACGCGCCGAGCACCGAAACCGGCAGTCCGATGTCGCTGATCGCGATGACACGCCGGCCTTCTCCGCGACAGCGGCGCAGCAGTGCTGCGAGTTGCAGGTTAGGGCGTAGCGACGCCTTTTCAATGTCGAGCTCGATCGCGAGCCGCGTCTCGCACAGCGCCGCCATTCGCGTCTTGGGCAAGCCGAGAATGGCGAGCTGGCGCGCGATGACGTCGCGCAGCATGACCTCGCCGTCCTGCTCCGCCATGTCGAGCGCGCGATAGGCGAGCCGCTGCGCCTCCAGACGGGCTTCGACCAGCCAGCTCTCCGAAACCGGCAGGCCCTGTTCGGCCAGCCTGCGAGCGAATATGCGCTCGCCGCCGACGATACGAGCGCGCTCCGAGCGCAGCGTGCGCAACAGCAAGGTGTCGAACAGGTCGGTCGAGACCAGCTCGATCCCCTCCAACAGCTCCGCCTCGTTCGGATGTGGCCAGCCCGGCATCATACGCTCCGTGCTCAGAGGCAATGGTTGACGCTGTCGTGAGGAACCGACAGCTGCATGCGAAAACGCATGCCTTACGTAGATGAAGCAGGGACCGTGCCAGTTCAGGATGGTTACTTCGGCGCATCGAGGGAGAGATTGCTCATTCTGATCGCATTCGGCGCATGATTGAGCAGGAAAAGGCACGGCGTGCCGGCGAGTTTTGCTTTCGGCTGATCTTGAGGGGGGCTAGCCTTCTTTCACACCCGATCAATGAGGCTCGGCAATGGAAGAGGTGATCCAGCAGATTGGCGATGCCGACAGCACGGCTGCCGAGCGCTGCGACGTCATTGTCCTGGGCGCGGGCGTCTCCGGCCTGGTCTCGGCCTCGGTGCTCGCACAGCAGGGTTGCAGGCGGATCGTCGTCATTGACGAATACCCGCACATCGGCGGCAATCACATCAACTGGTCGTCGGGCGACTACACCTTCGACGTCGGTAGCCTGATCTTCCAGGACGACTCGCCGCTGCTGCAGCATTTCCCGGAACTGCTGCCACTTTACGTGCCTATCCAGCCGCGCTGGGCAAGGCTAAACCCGCAGCGCCTCATCACGGCATATCCGATCTCGGTAAAGGACGACATCCTGCGCGCCGGGCCGCTCGAGGTTGCTCGCATCTTGGCATCGGCGGCCTATGCCCGCCTTTTCAAACGGCGCATGCGCAACGCCCGCGAGTTTGCCCGCCATTGGATTGGGGCCCGGCTGCTGCATCGCTCGGGCCTCGACGCCTATATGACCCGATTCTACGGCATTGCGTCCGATCAGATCGGCATCGAACTGGCGCGCAAGCGCATGCAATGGATCAGCGAGCACGCTTCGTTGCGTGCCATGCTCGGCCGTCTGCGCCGAACGAAGCCGTCGGCGCCGAGCAATCGCCAGTTGGCCCGCCCGCGCGAAGGCTTCGAGGCGCTCTACGCCACTGCGGCCGCGACGTTATCCGCGCGTGGCGTCAGCTTCCTGATGGGGGCAAAGCTCGACCGGATCGAGAAACTCGACAATCGTTTCGTCCTGTTCCGCGAGGGGCGGGCGATTGTCGCCGATCGCGTCGTTTCGACGATTCCGATCCCGCAACTGCAGGCGCTCTGCAACCTGCCGGTCTCGCAGCAGCTCGAGACGATCACGCTGCTGGCGCTCTATTTCAGCTTCGACGGCGCGCGCGGCTTCGATGAGGAGATCATCTACAATTTCTCCTATGACGGCGCCTGGAAGCGCCTGACGATGTATTCCGACTTCTACGGTCGCGCGCAGGGGCGCGAGTATTTCGGCGTCGAGGTGATCGCCAACCATATCGGCAAGTCAGTCGCCCAGGCCGAGGCGGATTTCCGCGCGCATGTCGCGGCGAACGGACTCTTTTGCGGCGATCTCAGGCTCGAAGGCAGCCAACTCCTCGACAACGCCTATCCGATCTATCGCAATGGAGCAGACGAGAGCGCTGCCGAAGCGGTCAAGGCCCTGAAAGCCTTCGGGATCGAATCCCTGGGGCGCCAGGGCGGTTTCAATTACCAACCGACGGCAAGGGTCTCGACGATAGAGGCCGAAGCGGCGCTGCGGGGTACTCCCGCGGTCTCGGCACAGTAAATGCAAGGCCGTCGCGTCCAGCGGCGCAGAGGCGCGAGCGCAGGCGAGTTGGCGGTCCGAGCATCGTGATGGGCCCATGCGTATCCTCCATTTGCTGAATCACACGACGCAGTCGAACGGGCATGTTCACGCGGCGGTCGACCTTGCCTGCGAGCAGAGCCGCCTCGGCCATATCGTCGCTGTCGCCAGCAGCGGGGGCGATTTCGATGCGCTGCTCGCCCGCAACGGCGTCAAGGTTTTCACGATCGACCATCGGCGCAAGGCAGCGACACTGTTGCGGTCCGCCTGGACGCTGCGGCGGCTGGTCGGCACGTTCAGCGCCGACATCGTCCATGCCCATATGATGACCAGCGCCGTGCTTGCCTGGCCGATCTGCAAGCTCGCCGGTATCCCGCTGATCGCGACGGTTCACAATGAATTCGAGAAGAGCGCGATTCTCATGGGGCTCGGGACCCGTGTCATCGCGGTCAGCGCCGCGGTCGGCACATCGATGCGCCGGCGCGGCATCCCGGCCGCCAAGCTGCGCGTCATTCTCAACGGCACCATCGGCTCGGCTCGCGTGGCAAACCGCGAGACCACGCCAATCACGCTCGCCTCACCAAGCATCCTCTTCGTCGGCGGGCTGCACCCGCGCAAGGGCTTGGCCGATCTTTTCGTCGCCTTCGATCTGGTCCATCGCCGGCATCCGCGGGCGCGCCTGCACATCGTCGGCGATGGACCCTACGCGCAGACCTATCGCGACATGGTCGACGGTTTGTCCTGCTGCGAGGCCGTGCGCTTCGAAGGCAGCAAGGTCGATCCCTTCCCCTGGATGCGCGGCGCCGATATCTTTGTGTTGCCCTCTCATGCCGATCCCGCGCCGCTTGTCCTGCCGGAGGCGAGGGAGGCGGGCTGCGCCATCGTAGCGACGCAGGTTGATGGCATTCCCGAATTGCTGGAGGGCGGGGAAGCGGGCGTGCTGGTTCCGGCCCGCGATCCCGATGCGCTTGCCGCCGCGCTGTCCGAGCTGATCGCAACCCCTGGCGCGATCAGTCATTGGCGCGAGCAAAGCCAGCTCCGGATCGACCATCTGAGGATCGCCCGCGTCGCCCGCGAGACGCTCGACCTCTACGACGAGGCGATCCTGCAGCTCGGCCGGAGGGCCGGCTCGGCGCTGCCCCGTACGAATTGAAGACGCGGGAGCTGCTTGCGGCAGTCCTGACAGCCACACGGAGATGAGCGATGCCGATCATGCCGTCTCGCCGGATATTCCTGCGCGCAGCCGCGGCTCTCGCGACAGCGGCAGGCGCCCGTCCCATTTCGGTGGACGCACAGCAGAATGCGCCGGATCCGACGCTGGGCCGCACGCTCGTCTTCGATGAATCCTTCGCCAGCCTCGATCCGGCCATCTGGCAGGCCGGCCCCAAGGCGACCACCCATGAGCCTGGATTCTATGGTCGCTCGGCCTTCAGCCGGCGCGGTGGCGAGGAGGGCTTCGACCCCTATGCGATCGTCGCCGATCCGCTCGCCTCCGGAGGTCACGCCCTCGAGATTTCGGCCCGCTATCTTGGGCGGCCGATGAACGTGCCTGCCTATTACGGCAACGCGCTGCCGGAGTTCCAGTGGATTTCCGGCAACCTCCAGACGGCACGCAGGGACGGCACCATCCTGCGAGGTTGGCGTAACGGCTATTTCGAGGCGCGGATGCGGTTCCCGGCTCATCCGCTGAGCTTCCCGGCCTTCTGGCTGATGAACGGCCGCAGCATCCTCTTCCCGAAGACCAGCGTCGAAATCGACATCGTCGAGCACAAGGGCTGGGAGCATAGGCTCTACGGCGCCTATCTGCACGAATGGGGGCAGCCGGGCGAGCGGCACGAGGGGGTCGGCGTCCCCACGGAAGTCGATCTCACCAGCGGCTATTTCCGCTATGGCGGGCTAATCGATGGTGATCGTTGCGTGCTCTATTTCGAGCGCAAGCCGATCCGTGATCCGAAGACCGGCGCTGCGCTCGAGTGGCGGATCGGGCGTGCAAGCGAGATCGACGCGCAGGGCGACGTTTTCTGGCCCCTGATTACGCTCGCCTTGCGATCCGACGTCCCATTTCCGCAGCCACTCAGACCAGAAGATCAGCAGGCTCGGCTGCTGGTCGACTATGTCCGTGTCTACGGTAGTTAGCTGGATTGCCAGCTAATGTCCGCTTGCTGGTGAACGCCGAACTCCGCTTCCGGTGCAAGTTCGCCCCGCGATCGTCGCCGTTCGGAGCGAGAAAACGGGGCTGACGGGAGAGCGTGTGCGTTTCTGACTACTGCGGAAAATGCTCCATATGTAACTCAGCCGATCGGCCGAAATACACGACGCGGCGCCCTGAAAAGGAGCAACGTAGCCCGCGCATCTGGCGGCCTTCGCGCGCTCTGAAAACGCCTTTCAACTGCAGTCAGGGTCCGTCGCCTGAGCCGACAATAGCAGCCCAATATAGGGAAAGTGGCGGACAGGGAGGGATTTGAACCCCCGATACCCTTGCGGGTATGCCGCATTTCGAGTGCGGTGCATTCAACCACTCTGCCACCTGTCCGCGGTCGCACTTCGTCGAAGCGGGCTGGTTACTACACGCCACACCGGGCGGAGACAAGCCTTGGCAACGTCATAAATCGGCAAGCCCGGCGTGCTTTTGCTTGACCTCGCCTAGCCCAAGGACTATCGAGCCTCGTCCGGCGTGGGGAAACCCGCGCCCGATCTCTTTTGGCGTTCTGGTTTCGCGTTTCGCGTGCCGCACCCGACAGAGCAAACCAAACCACGCAACCGACTGCCAAAAAGCTGTCCCGCGTGAGCCTCCTCGAGGGGGCCATGACAGGGCAGGGCTGAACATGGAGAACAATGATGTTCGCAGTCATCAAAACCGGCGGCAAGCAGTTCCGCGTCGCCGCGAACGATGAAATCACTATCGCCAAGCTCGTTGGAGAGCCTGGCGACACCGTCGCCTTCGGCGAGGTGCTGATGCTGACCGATGGCGACAAGTCGACCGTCGGCGCGCCCTTCCTCGGCGACATCACCGTCGCCGGCGAGATCGTCAAGCAGGCGCGCGGCGAGAAGGTCATCGCCTTCAAGAAGCGCCGCCGCCAGAACTCGAAGCGCAAGCGCGGCTTCCGCGCCGAGCTGACGATCGTGCGTATCACCGACATCCTCACCGGCGGCAAGAAGCCGGAGATGAAGAAGGGCGATGCTTCCGCCGTGGCTTTGAAGGCTGCTTCGCCCGCGACCAAGGGCAAGGCCGAGCCGAAGGCCGCCAAGAGCGCTGCCAAGGCCGAGGCCCTCGACGCTTCGAACCTCTCGCTGATCTCGGGCGTCGGCCCGACCATCGAGAAGAAGCTGCGCGCTGCCGGCATCGTCTCGTGGAACGAGATCGCCGCCTGGAGCGAGGCTGATGTCGCCAAGTGGGACGAGGAGCTGAAGCTCCGCGGCCGCGCCACCCGTGAGGAATGGGTCGAGCAGGCCAAGGAACTCCTGGCCGGCAAGCCCCCGCGGGCCAAGGCGGACCAGGCCGAATTGGCGTCCGGCGAGGATTACTGACAGCTCCTGTCAGGCATCCCCGCAGTTTCATCTCCGAACCCGGTGGCTTTTGCCGCCGATTCGGGTTAAGCAGGCTACAGAGTTTTTGAGGTAGGGCGTTATGGCTCACAAAAAGGCAGGCGGTTCGTCCCGCAACGGTCGCGACTCCGAAAGCAAGCGCCTCGGTGTGAAGCGCTTCGGCGACCAGGCGGTCGTTCCCGGCAACATCATCATCCGCCAGCGCGGAACCAAATGGCACGCGGGCGTGAACGTCGGCATGGGCAAGGATCATACCTTGTTCGCGCTCACGTCCGGCCGCGTCCGATTCATTACGAAGCTCGGCCGAGCTTTCGTGAACGTAGTCCCGGCCCAACAGGCCGCAGAATAAACGGCGGATAGGGAATTTCCTCGATCCGCCGGTTCCACCGAACCGGATCGGATCAAGGGTCTAAACCCTAAGCGGGTTTCCCGAAGGTCAAGGAAAAGGGGAGGTGGGACAAAATCCCAGCTCCTTTTTTCGTTTGCGCCGACGGAGAGACCGATGTTCCCCGAATTGACCCGCGACGATGTCTTCCGGCTCGAGACCCGCCGTCTCTGGCTGCGCTGGACCCGTATGGCCGATGCTTCCGCCATCCTGCGCCTCGCAGGGGAGAAAGCCGTGGCCGAGATGACGGCCGCGATTCCGCATCCCTACCCGGTCGATGCGGTCGAGCCTTTCATCTTCGCGATGCGCAAGGGCAATGCGCTGGGCGAGCACCTCGTGCTTGCGATCACGCCGCGCGCCAAGCCCAACGAGCTGATCGGCATGATCGGCGCGCATAAGCAGGCGACGGGCATCCCCTTCATCGGCTACTGGCTCGGCACTCCACATTGGGGCAAGGGCTTTGCGACGGAGGCCGTGCAGGCGCTGATCGACACGCTGTTCACGCTTGTCGACGTGCCGGCGATCGATGCCGACACCCGCGTCATCAACCCGGCCTCGCGCCGCGTGCTGGAGAAGTCCGGCTTCCGGCAGGAGGGCTCTTTCCTCAAGTCGCTGCCGGCACGTGGCGGGCTCTTCCCCTGCGAGCAGTTCCGGCTCGATCGCTCGACCTGGTCGGCGCTGAAGAGCTGGGGCTCGAGCGGCTGGGCCCATGCGCCCGACTTCGCTCCCGAGGTCGAGGCGGCATCCGGCGAGCCCTGCCCGGCATGACGGCGTGAAGCCTGCCCCGGCATGAAAACAGGAAAGGCCCCGGAGCGATCCGGGGCCTTTCTCTTGTGGCGGGTCTGAATCTCGCGGAGACAGATGCCCTTACCTGACGAAGTTTCCGCCCAGTTCGTCCTCGATATGGATGCGGATGATCTCCTCGAAGTTCGCCTCGGCGGTGAAGCCGAGCGCGGTCGCCCGTTGCGGATCGAAATTGCGCGGCCAGCCGGCGACGATGCCGTCGATGACCGGATCGGGCACGCGCTTGATGCGCGCCACGACATTGTCGCCCGCGACCTTGCGCAGCGCCTCGATCTGCTCGGCGACGGTGCAGGAATAGCCGGGCATGGTCAGGTTCCGGCGCGGGCCGATCGCGGCTGTATCCATCGTCGCGGCATGGGTCAGGAAGCCGACCGCCGAGCGCGGCGAGGCGTGCCAATGGCGCACCTGGTCGGAGACCGGCAGCACGGCGTCGATGCCGTTGAGCGGTTCGCGGAGGATATTGGAGAAGAAGCCCGAAGCCGCCTTGTTGGGTGAGCCCGGCCTGACGCAGATCGTCGGGAAGCGGATGCCGACGCCGTCGAAGAAGCCGCGGCGGCTATAGTCGGAGAGCAGCAATTCGCAGATCGCCTTCTGCGTGCCGTAGCTGGTCAGCGGGGTGGTGAAGAACTCATCCTCGATCTTGTCGTGGAACGGCGCGCCGAACACGGCGACCGAGGAGGTGAAGACCAGGCGCGGCTTGTAGCCGCCGCCGGCCTTGCGGATCGCCTCGAAGAGATGGCGCGTGCCGTCGAGATTGATGCGGTAACCCTTGTCGAAATCGGCCTCGGCCTCGCCGGAGACGACGGCGGCGAGATGCACGATCAGCTCCGGGCGCGAGGCGATCAACCCTTCGGCCTCGCCTTCATTGGCGAGGTCGGAGACCACCGCGTCGAAGATGAAGGGGCACGCCGCAGGCGCAGTCGCGGCGACGACGTCCTGTGCCGTGACCTTGTCGATCGGCTTGCCGCCGAGTTCGCCGGTATGGGCCAGGCGTTCGATGAATTTGCGGCCGACCATGCCGGCGCCGCCGAGAACGAGAATATGCATCGTCTTGTCCTTCAGTTCGTGCGGCGCGTCAGAGCGCGAAGCCGCCATCGGCGAGATGGATCTGGCCCGTGGTGTAGCTTGCCTCGTCGGAGCCGAGATAAACCGCAAGCCAGGCGATCTCCTCGGCCGTGCCGAGCCGGCCCATGGGCTGGCGATCGATGAAGGCCTGGCGGGCGGCGGCCTCGCTGGTCTTGGTCAGCGCAGCCAGATCCTTGATGCGGTGATCGAGCGAGGGTGACTGGATCGTGCCCGGGCAGATCGCGTTCGAGCGAATGCCCTTCTTGATGTAGTCGGCGGCGACGGCCTTGGTCAGGCCGATCACGGCTGCTTTGGTCGCACCATAGACATAGCGGTTCGGGATGCCGCGCACCGAGCCGGCACCCGAGGCGATGTTGACGATCGAGCCCTTGCCGGCGGCGAGCATGCCGGGAACGAAGGCCTTGATCGTGCGGTGCATCGATTTGACGTTGAGGTCGAAGGAGAACTCCCAGGCCTTGTCGTCGCATTCCAGGATCGTGCCGTGGTGCACGAAGCCGGCCGCGTTCACCAGAATGTCGATGGTGCCGATCTTCTCGGCGAAGGCCTCGACCGCCTTGGTCGAGAGCACGTCGAGCTTGCGCTTCTTCGCCTTGGGAATGCCCTCCAGCAAGGCGACATCCTTGTCGGTCGCATAGACCGTCGCGCCCTCGGCGACGAAGGCTTCGGCGATTGCGCGGCCGATGCCCTGTCCGGCCGCGGTGACGACCGCAACCTTGCCCTTCAAACGTCCTGCCATGGTATTTCGTCCCTGTTCAGCCGGCTTTTTGCAGTTGCTTGCGCATGTGAGTGAGCCGCCGGTCGGCCAACTCCTGATGATGGGTGATGACGTAGCCGAGCCGCTCATACCAGCCGATGCGCTGGGTCAGCTTGGCGTGGGTGTAAAGATGGACCGCGTCGAATTGCAGCGCCTGGGCGCGCTCATCGGCAAAGTCCATCAAGGCGCGGCCGAGCTTGCGCCCGGCAGCTTCTGGCGCGACCGCGATGCTCCAGAGCGTGAACTTGCCGTCCTCGATCTCAAGCACGAGCGCCGCCTCGAGCCCGCCTGCGCCGTCGGCCAGCCAGACTTCGTGCTCGGCGACGACCTGGGCGTAATCGGCGATGCGCGGCAGGGAGGGCACGCCGATGATGCTTTCATTGGGCGTGTAGGCCGCGTTCTTCAGCGCCAGGATTGCCGGAATGTCGTTCGTGGTGGCTCGGCGCAGCGGGACCGTGCCGGCGAGCGCCGTCGGCTGGTTGAAGGCGGCGAGGGAGAGCTTTTGGGCGCCGTTGGCGTCGAAATTCTCTGGCGCGAGCCAGCGCCGGAAGCCTTGCGCGCGGACCGGCCATTCGCTGTCGAGGATCGAGAACCAGGCGGTGTCGCGGTTCCTGCCCTTGACCACCATGTGCTGGCGGAATAGCCCCTCATATTGGAAGCCGAAGCGCAAGGCGGCGCGCTTGGAGGGCTCGTTCAGATTGTTGCACTTCCATTCGAAGCGGCGATAGCCGAGCGAGAAGCCGTATTCGCCGCAGAGATAGATTGCCTCGGTGGCGACGCGGGTCTTCTGCAGCGCCGGCGAATAGGTGATGTAGCCGACTTCGAAGACGCCCTGCTCGGGACGGATCTCCATCAACCAGAGATGGCCCTTGGCCTTGCCGTCCGCCTTGTCGATGACCGCGAAGGGCACGATACCGGCCTTGCTCGCCATCATCTCGAGCAATTCGCGGTAGCTCTCGCGCGATTGCGGCGGATGGGCCGGCATCCAATCCCAGATGTGGTCGTGACCCTGGTTCACCGCCCAGATGTCGTCGAGATGGCGGGCGGGATCGATCGGCTCGAGTCGGCAATACTGGCCTTCGAGGACCTTGGCGGGCGGGAAGGGTGGGGCCTTCCAGTCGAGCAGCGTCGTCATGGTTGGGTCGTCTCCCGCCAGCCGTTCAAATCCGTCGTCACCGTCCAGCTCGCGCCGAGTTCCGCGCGGATCGCCTCAGTGAGGGCTGCGCCCTCGGCCTCCCAGGCCAATTGCTCGACGGCGTCGGGAAAGCGCGAGCGGGCTTCGTTGTCCTCTTCATAGATGGCGTCGAAAGCATCCATCCAGGCCTCCAGCCTGTCCGCAAGCTCCTCGGACAGGCCGATATCCTCGGCATCGACCGGTTTGCGCTTGCCCTTGGCGTCGAGCGTCCAAAGGCCGCTCAGGCCGAGCCAGGCCGGTGCGATCAATAGCGTGCCGCTCACGAATGCGCCTTCAGGTCGCGCGCCTTCAGATCGGCGGTGAAGAACGGATTCAGCGGCGCGGACGGGCCGTTGCCGGCGAAACCCTTGAAGCTGCCCTCGTCGCGGATCAGACGGGTGGCTTCGATAAAGGCGGCCCAGGCTGCGCGTGCCAGAGCGCCGCCGATCGAGATGCGACGGATGCCGAGCCCGGCGATTTCCGGCACGGTGAGGCCGAAATCGCCATAGATCAATTGGTTGACCGGCTTGCCACCGGCAGCCGCGACGATCGTCGCGATCTGTTCCTTCGTCTTCGGGCCGGGCGCATAGAGCACGTCGGCGCCGGCCTCGGCATAGGCCGCGATGCGCCGCGCCGCTTCGTTCAGCGCATCGGGGTGGCCGGTGAGGAAACATTCGGCGCGCGCCGTCAGCACGACGCCGGAGCCGGTCTCGTCGACGGCGCGCCGCGCCGCCTTGATGCGCTCGACCGCCAGCTCGAACGGGTAGAGCGGCTCATCCGGCTGGCCGGTCGCATCCTCGATCGAGAGGCCGGCGACTCCGGTCGCGATGCAAAGCTTGGTGTTGGCCGCGACGCCGTCGGGCGTATCGGCATAGCCGTTCTCGAAATCGGCATTGACCGGCAAATCCGGCACCGCCTTCACCATCTCGGCGATGTGGGCGAGCATCATGTCGCGCGGCACGTCCTGGTCGGCGCGGCCTTGCGTGAAGGCGAAGCCCGCGCTCGTCGTCGCCAGCGCCTTGAAGTCCTGGCCATGCAGCCAGCGCGCCGAGCCGAGATCCCATGGGTTGGGCATCACGAAGCAACCGGCCTCGTGCAGCTTGCGAAAGGCGTCGACCTGAGGGGAGTAGGCCATTTTAAATCGTTTCAAATCGGCTGGTTCTTCGGGCAGCCATACTGTCCGGCAAGAGCGTTCTTGTCAGCCCTTCGTTTCATGCGCAAGCGCTCGCCCCGAATGCGCCTCAGGCATGAGCCTCAATAGGCGAGGATCAGATTATAGACGCTGCGTTCGAGGACTGGCCCGCTCAGGCGGTTCGCGATGGATTTGAGCGCTGTCGTCAGGCTGGCGCCATCGGTTCCGCTCAGCATCGCGGCGGCATGCCTGACCGACAGGGCGGGATCGGGCGCGAAGGCGGGATGAGGCTGCGTGTCTTGGGAGGCTCCGATGCGCAGCTCGGCGATGCCGCTATGCCCAATCATCGCCGCGAGAGCCGCGACATCGTCCTGCATGCCGTCCTCCGGCGCGGTCCAGCGCAGAAAGCCGAGATGGCTGCCGCAGCCGGCGCCGAAGCGGGCGCGCTCGCGATAGACGAAGCGCCGGAAATTGCCCATCAGCGGGCGCATAAGGCGCGAGGCTGGCGTCGGATTAGCCAGCAGATGGCGATATTCGGGGGTTTCCAGCGCGTCGGGGCTGTCGAGATCGTAGAGCGTCAGGAAGCGGCGTTCCTGCCCCCGTCCGCGCACGAAACGCCGGCCGCCAAGGAAGCCGGGCATGGTCAAACGCTCCGGCACATGCTCGAAGCTGTGCCAGGCCTCGTAGTCTGCGAGCGCAGCCGGCTCGACCGAGTTGGCGATGACGAGGAAGCCGGATCCGCGCCAGTCCATGCCAGGTCCGTTCGCCGTCATGGCCGCAGCATGATCTTGGAGGCGGAGCGGTTCTTGGCGCGCACGAAGGCGGCGGGCGCCTCCGCCAGCGCGACCTCCTCCGTGATCATGTGGGAGACGCGCGCACTATCGGCGGCGAGGTAGCCGAGCACGCGCGGCCATGTCGCTAGGGGCGCGCGATAGGAGCCGCGGATCTGCTGGTGGCGCCTGACCAGGGTCGTCAGATCGACGGCGGCCGGTTTGGCATGGATACCGCAGATCGTCAGCACCCCGCGCAAGGCGAGCAGATCGAGCGCCTCGCCAACAAGCGCCGGCACGCCGGCAGCCTCGATGATCCGGTCATAGGACACAGGCAACCCGGCCCGTTCTAGGCCTTCGCGCAGCGAGGTGCCGACCGTGTCGAGCGTATCGACGAAGCCCATTTCGCGCAGGGTCGCCAGGCGTGCGGCGTCGTCATGTCCGGCGATGACGATACGGCTGGCACCGGCCGCCTCGGCGAAGAGCGCAATGCCTTGGCCGATCGTGCCGGGGCCGATGATGAGCACGCTGTCGCCTTGCCTCACGCCGGCGGTATCGACAGCCTCGGCCGAGACGGTCATCGGCTCGGTCAATGCGGCGAGCGCGTCGGACAGTGCCTCGGGCACCGGCACGCAGTTCTCGGCAGGCACGCAGGCGAGAGCGGCGAAACCGCCGTCGCGCACGATGCCGATGCCACGCCGCGTGACGCAATCCTCCGCCTGCCCGTTGCGGCAGCGTTCGCATTGGCCGCAGACGACGGAGGGCCGGATGACGACCCGGTCGCCGAGGCGCAAGTCCGAGACAGCCTCGCCCAGACGGGCCACCCTGCCGGCGAATTCATGGCCCATCGTCACCGGCATCGCCTGCGCCATTGCGGCATAGCCGGCGGTCCAGTCGGCGATGTGGAGGTCGGTGCCGCAGATGCCGGCGGCTGCGACCGCGACGACGACCTCGTCAGGCCCGGGCGCGGCCGGTTCCGGAACCTCGCACAGGGCGATGCCCGGCTCGGGCGCGAGTTTTCGAAGCGCTAGCATGCCCCTGTCCCTGTCGAAAACGCTCTAGGTCTTTGTTTTAACGCGTTTTCTTCACGCGAACCGGTAGCCACTTCGCTTGAAAACGCTCTATTCGCCCTTGATGCCGGCCGCCTTGATCACGCCGGCCCAGGTCTGCGCATCCTTGGCCATGAAGCTTGCAAGCGCCTCGGTGGTGTCGGGCGCAGGTTCTGCGCCGATCTCGATCAGCCGGGCGGCGATCTCCGGCTTGGCAAGGGCGCCGTTCACCGCCGCGTTGAGGGTCGCGACCACGGCGGGCGGCGTGTTCTTCGGCGCGACCAGCGCGACCCAGGCGGAGAGGTCGTAGCCGGCATAGCCTTGCTCGGCGACGGTCGGGACATCGGGCAGCAGGCTCGTGCGCTTGGCCGTGGTGACGCCGAGCGCCCGCAAGGTGCCACCCTTCACATGAGCGGAGGCGCCAGCCAGCGTCGAGAACATCACGTCGATATTGCCGCTCATCGCATCGGTCAGGGCCGGAGCCTCGCCGCGATAGGCGACATGCAGGACCGGCGCGCCGGAGACGAGCCCGAAGACCTCGCCGGCGAGATGCGCCACGGTGTTGGCACCGCCCGAGCCGAAGGTGATCGGCGTGCCGCGCGTCTTGCCCAGCGCCTCGAGCTCCTTCATCGTCTTGGCCGGCAATTTCAGGCCCGACGTCACCACGAAGGGTAGCTTGGCGATCATCGCCACGGGGACGAGATCGGTCTTCCAGTCGAAGGGCAGGCTGCTGCGCAGCGCCGGGTTGATCACCATGGTGGTGGGCGCGGCGAGCAGTGTGTAGCCGTCGGGCTCGGCCTTGGCGACGGCCTGCGAGCCCAGCACCGTGCCGGCGCCGCCGCGGTTCTCGATGACGAGGCGCTGCTTGAGGATGTCGCCGGCGGCTTCCGCCACGACCCGCACCACGACATCGACGCCACCGCCTGCCGCGAAGGGCACGATCAATTGCATCACGCGCGTGGGATAGGTCTGCGCCAAGGCGGGCCGCGCTGTCGCGCTCGCCAGGATGGCCAAGGCGCCGGTCAGGGCCGCGCGGCGTGAGATCGTGTCGCCCCCATGGGCGCCGTCGGATTCGGTCATGATCATCCTCCCCGGATCAGTTTTGTTTTTTTGCTAGAGCAATTTCCGATCCGGCTGGATCGTTCAATTGCTCCTGCTCTTTGTTTTAACGCGTTTTCTTCACGCGAACCGGTGCCCACTTCGCTCGAAAACGCTCTAGCGGCGAGAAAGCCAGCGATGGCGAGTGGCTACAAGGGCGAAATCTGGAGTGCGCCATAGCCTGAGGCTATGGTTGCGCGCTGAGTTCTGCCGCCTGTTGCCGCAAGGCCATCTCGAAATGCTGCATCAGCTGGCTGCGTGCGCGTTCGATCGGCCGATGCAGATAGATGTCGTAGGGCGGGGGATGGTCGAGCCGCCTGACCGCGACCCGGCTCCGGTCGGCTGCGAGCGCGCTGAACGCATCGACGATTGCGACGCCAATCCCGGCTTCCGCCAGGCCGATCGCGGTTTCGGCGAAACGCGCAACATGGGTGCGCGTCGGCGCGACGCCGCCCGCCCGCAAGACGGCATCGACCGCGAGACCATGCACCGAATGCGGCTCGAACACGATGATCGGCTGGCCAGCCAGGCAGGACGGCGCCAGCGGGCCGTCGCCGGCCGGCAGCCAGTCGCTTGGAGCGACCGCCATGACCGGAGCCTTGGCGACAGGCACGCTGCGGATACCGGCATGCAGGATCGGGAACAAGGTGACGGCGCATTCGCCCTGGCCCGAGAGCAGATAGTCCATCACCTGGCTGACGAAGAGGATATCGACATGCAGGCTCAGGCCCGGATGCTCCTTCAGCAGATCGGCTGTGGCCAGCGGGACCAGAAGCCGCCCGACGCTGGGCGAAGCTCCCAGTCGCAGCGAGCCGCCATCGGCACGGGTGATGCGCAGCGCACGGGCGAGCGCACCCTCCATCTGCTCGAAGGCGAGATCGACCTCGCCGAGCAGCCGGTGCGCTTCCGCCGTCGGCACGAGCCGGCCGCCATGCCGGTCGAAGAGGGCAAGCGCGCAAATGTCCTCGATGCGCCGGATCGTCTTGGTCACGGTCGGTTGGGCAATGCGCAGCTCCCGGGCGGCGCCGACCACGGTGCGGCAGCGCATCAGCGCCCGGAACACCTCGATCTGGCGCAGCGTGAGCTGCATGGTTCCGCGCTCCTGCGCCTGTCGCCGTCATTGCGAGGAGGCGAAGCCGACGAAGCAATCCAGGGGGGTACGTGATTCCTGGATTGCTTCGCGGAGTCTGTACTCGGGCTTGCCGAAGGCAAGACCCGGGTGCTCGCAATGACGAGGATAGCGTTCGGTACGTGCTCGTGCGTCAGTGGTTGTCGCGCGGCACGCCGAACTTCTTGTGGATCTTCTGGTACTTGACCGCCGGCTTCAGCACCATGCCCTCGGAGAGTTCGCCGACGATCTTGCGCTGGATCTCCTGCCAGGGGGTCTGGCTCCTAGGGTATTTGTAGCCGCCGGCAGCCTTCAACGCGGCGCGGCGCTCCTCGAGCTCCTTGTCGGAGATCAGGATGTCGGCGCTGCGCTTGTTGAGGTCGATGCGGACCTTGTCGCCGGTCCTGAGAAGTGCGAGCCCGCCGCCGGTCGCCGCTTCCGGCGAGGCGTTCAGGATCGAGGGCGAGCCGGAGGTGCCCGATTGCCGGCCATCGCCGACGCAGGCCAGCGCAGTGACGCCCTTCTTGATCAGGTAGTTCGGCGGCCGCATGTTCACGACCTCGGCCGCGCCGGGATAGCCGATCGGCCCGACGCCGCGGATGAACAGGATCGAGTGCTCGTCGATCGCGAGGGCCGGGTCGTCGATGCGGTGGTGGTAATCCTCCGGCCCGTCGAAGACGATCGCCTTGCCCTCGAAGGCCATCGGGTCCTTCGGGTTCTCGAGATAGCGCTTGCGGAATTCCGGCGTGATCACGCTGGTCTTCATGATGGCGGAATCGAACAGATTGCCGCGCAGATTGAGGAAGCCGGACTGGGCCTTCATCGGCTCGTCATAGGCCTTGATGACGCGGCGGTCCTCGGCGAAGAAGCCCTCGCAATTCTCGGCCAGCGTCTTGCCGTTGGCGGTGATGGCGGGCTTGATCTTGCCCTTGGCGACAAGCTCGGCGACCACGGCGGGCACGCCGCCGGCGCGGTAGTAATCCTCGCCGAGATATTCGCCGGCAGGCTGCAGGTTCACCAGCAGCGGGATATCATAGCCGACCGCCGTCCAATCCTCGTTGTCGAGGGGAACGCCGATATGCTTGGCGATGGCGTTGACCGAGATCGGCGCGTTGGTCGAGCCGCCGATGGCCGAGTTGACCACGATCGCGTTCTCGAAGGCTTCGCGCGTCATGATCTTGGACGGGATCAAATTCTCCCAGACCATGTCGACGATGCGAAGGCCGGTGAGATAGGCCATTTCGTAGCGGTCGCGATAAGGCGCGGGGATCGCGGCCGCGCCGGGTAGCGTCATGCCGAGCGCCTCGGCGATCGAGTTCATCGTCGTCGCCGTGCCCATGGTGTTGCAATGGCCGGCCGAGGGCGCCGAGGACGCAACCAGATCGACGAAGCCCTTATAGTCGATCTCGCCGGCCGCCATCATCTGGCGCGCCTTCCAGACGATGGTGCCGGAGCCGGTGCGCTCGCCACGGAAATTGCCGTTCAGCATCGGGCCGCCCGGCAGGGCGATCGCCGGGATATCGACGGTCGCCGCCGCCATCAGCTGGGCCGGCGTGGTCTTGTCGCAGCCGGTCGTCAGCACGACGCCGTCGAGCGGATAGCCGTAGAGGATCTCGACGAGCGAGAGATATTGCAGGTTGCGGTCAAGGCTGGCGGTCGGGCGCTTGCAGGTTTCCTGGATCGGGTGGATCGGAAACTCGAAGGGCACGCCGCCGCGCTCGCGGATGCCGTCGCGAACGCGATGGGCGAGCTCGATATGGTGGCGGTTGCAGGGCGCGATGTCGGAGCCGGTCTGGGCGATGCCGATAATCGGACGGCCGGACTGCAATTCGTCGCGCGACAGGCCGAAATTCATGGTGCGCTCGATATAGAGCGCCGTCATGTCGGCATTGGCGGGATTGTCGAACCAGGCCTTCGAGCGCAGCTGTTCGGGCTTGATCTTGCGGACCGGCTTCTTGCCGGCAGGTGCTTTGGCCATCCTCGTCTTTTCCTCTCGCGCGGCGCGGCGCTGATGGCCGCTTGCCGGTCTCTTTAAAACGATTTGAGACACGCAACTTTGCCGATGATCCGCGGCGCGGCAAGAGGCCTGGACGCAGATAATCATACTATTGGAGATTGCTGCATACAGCATGCAGGATCGCCCGCCAATGCCAGGCGCTCGATCTCGTGAACGCGCAGGAAAGGCCCGACGACCCAGGGTGACAAGTGCCGGGAATGCGGGGGCGGGCCAGCGGCCAGCGCAATCGCGCCGCCCGCATGCGACACTTGCATCGCGTGCGGCTTTGCGGCCAAGACAAAGCCAAGGCCCCGATGAGAGCGGGCTGCATCGACCTCGACCCGTCCTAAGGAAACGCCGTCATGACGCTCCATGTCGTCCCGTCCTTCGCCCGCATCGGCGAGGAAAACGCCTTCGCCGTGCTGGCGCGCGCGACCGAATTGCAGCGCCAGGGCAAGGACATCATCAATCTCGGCATCGGCCAGCCCGATTTCCCGACGCCGGACCATATCGTCGAGGCGGCGGTGAAGGCTTTGCGCGACGGGCACCATGGCTATACGCCGGCCAATGGCATCCTGCCCTTGCGTGAGGCCGTGGCTGCCGATCTGCACAAGCGCTTCCAGGTCGAGGTCTCGCCGGAGGCGGTGATGATCGTGCCGGGCGGCAAGGTCACCATGTTCATGGCGATCCTGATGTTCGGCGAGCCCGGCGCCGAGATCCTCTATCCCGATCCCGGCTTCCCGATCTATCGCTCGATGATCGAATACACCGGGGCGACGCCGATTCCGGTGCCGATCCGCGAGGAGAACGGTTTTGCCTTCTCGGCGGAGGAGACGCTCTCGCTGATTACGCCGAAGACGCGGCTCCTGATCATCAACTCGCCGGCGAACCCGACCGGCGGCGTCACGCCGAAAGCGGAAGTCGACAAGCTGGTCGCCGGGCTGGCCGATTTCCCCGATGTCGCGGTGATGTCGGACGAGATCTACGACCAGATGCTCTATGACGGCGAGAAGCATGTCTGCCTGCTGAGCTATCCCGAAATCCGCGATCGATTGATCCTGCTCAATGGCTGGTCGAAGACCTATGCCATGACCGGCTGGCGTATGGGCTTCTCGGTCTGGCCCAAGCCGCTTTACGAGAACGCCCGCAAGCTCGCGGTGAACTCGCATTCCTGCGTCAATGCGCCGGCGCAATGGGCCGGGCTCGCCGCCCTGACCGGCCCGCAGGACGCAGTCCACATGATGCTGGCCGAGTTCGACCGGCGCCGGAAGGCCGTGGTCAAGGGGCTGAACGCCTTGCCCAATGTCTCCTGCGCTGTGCCGAAGGGAGCGTTCTACGCCTTCCCCAATGTCTCGCAGACCGGCTGGAAGGCGAAGAAGCTGGCTTCGGCGTTGCTGGAGGAGGCAGGCGTCGCCACCATCGGCGGGCCCGATTTTGGCGTCAATGGCGAGGGCTATATCCGGCTGTCCTATGCGAACTCGCTGGAGAATATCGAGCGGGCGCTGGTGCGGATGGGCGACTTCCTCACGAGCGCGAAGGCGATCTGAGCATGATCACCTGCTATCTGCGCTATATCGTCGACCCCTATCAGCTGCCGGCTTTCGAGGCCTATGGCAAGCTCTGGATCCGGCTCGTCGAGAAATTCGGCGGCAAGCATCACGGCTATTTCATGCCGTCGGAGGGCGTCTCCAATGTGGCGCTGGCGATGTTCAGCTTCCCCTCGCTTGCGGCATACGAGGACTATCGCAAGCGCTCCTTCGACGATCCCGAATGCCAGGCCGCCTTCGCCATGAACGAGAAGGACCGCTTCATCCTCAGCTATGAGCGCTCCTTCTTCAGGCCGGTCTTCGAGGACGACCAGGGCGTGCGCCGCGCGCCCTGAGTTCAGCGGGTCGACGCAAGACATCGTCCTGCACCCGGACGTCCTGAGTGCTGACTGCTGCGCCCTCTTCCTGAAGACCACCGAACGCTCGCGGATGCGGGCCGGGAGCTTGGCTGCATGAGCTATCTTTATCTCGCGATCGCCATCATCAGCGAGGTCATCGGCACCTCGGCCCTGAAGGCGTCAAACGAGTTCACGCGGCTGGTGCCCTCGCTGATCACGGTGATCGCCTTCGCCAGCGCGTTCTACTTCCTGTCGCTGACGCTGCGCACGATCCCGGTCGGCATCGCCTATGCGATCTGGTCCGGCGTCGGCATCGTGCTGATCAGCCTGATCGCGCTCGTGCTGTTCGGCCAGAAACTCGATGCCCCGGCGATGATCGGCATGGTCATGATCGTCGCCGGGGTGATCGTCATCAACCTGTTCTCGGAATCCGCGGCCCACTGAGCCGCCTGACGCGCCCGGGTACCAGCCGCACCTTCCGCGGCGCCGCCAGCCAGATCGCCGCCGCCGAGACGAGGCAGCAGGCGATCGCCAGCAGGAAGGCAGGGCGATAGCTGCCGGTCGCATCGTGAATCGTGCCGGCCAGCCAGGGCCCGACCGCGCCGCCACCGAGCAGTGCCACCGTGACCGTTCCGAAGATCGCCCCGAAATGTGGCCCTTCGAAAATCTCGAAGACGATCGCGCCCATCACCGAGGCGAGTGCGTAACCCAGGAAACCCTGCGCGATCACCATGACATAGAGCAGGACGGGCGACGGCCTGTGCTCCAGCGCGATCAGCGCGGCATAGCAGATGGCGAAGCCGAGGCAGCCCACCATCCAGATCCATTCGCGGCCGATGCGATCCGACAGCGCGCCGAAACCGATCTGGCCGGGGATGGCGGCGGCGCTGACCAGCCCGAGCGCCCAGGCGGCCGTGAGTGGGCTGAACCCGACCTCGATCAGGTATTTGGTTTGATGGACCTGCACGGCATACCAGGCAACCAATGCGCAGAAATAGCCGAGCATGATCCACCAGAGCCGCGCGGTGCGCAGTGCCCGCGCCAGCGTCCATTCAAGGGCGACCCAGGCCGGATCGGCCACCGCTGCCGCACGCTGTGCCGCGCCAGTGCCGGCTGAGCCCGTCTCGCCATCCGGCAGCAGGCCGAGATCCTGGGGCCGTCGCCGAACGAGCAGGTTGAGCGGGCCGAGGACCAGCAGCACGATCAGTCCCATGATCCAGCAGGCGGCGCGCCAGCCCTCCCGGCTGATGATCGATTGCAGCCAGGGCAGCAGCAGCACCGCACCGACGCCGACGCCGGAAAAGGCGATGCTGATCGCAAAGGCCCGGCGGCGCACGAACCAGTTCGGCAGGAACAGCGACTGTGCCGAAAAGCTCATCAGATTGGCGCCGCAGCCGACCAGGATGCCGAGCGTCAGGTAGAGGTGCCAGGCCGCGCTGATCGCAGGCGCGACCAGCATGCCCGCTGCCAGCATCGCCACGCCGGTCTCGATCACGACGCGCGGGCCATGCTTGTCCATGACGCGGCCGACAAATGTGCTGGTCGCGGCCGAAAGCAGGAAGCCAAACGAGAAGGCGCCCGATGCGAGCCCGCGATCCCAGCCGAACTCGTCGATCAGCGGCGGCAGCAGCAGCGAGAACGCCGTGCGTGCGCTGACGGCGACCGCCATGGTGACGAAGGCGATGCCGATGATGAGCCAGCCATAGTAGAATGGCAGGCGCGCCGACCAATGCGGGGAGGGGGGCTGCATATCGCATAGGTCGGCCGGATGCGCCGGATGGTCAATCCGTGCCCGGCGCACCTCGGGGCTGCGTCGGCGCTCAGACCTTCGCGGCGCTCGCCGCCGCGTCGATATTCGCGACCAGCTCGGCGTCGAGCCCGAGCGAGCCCGCGAGCCCGGCGAGGAAGTCCTTCTCCTTGGCCGTGTCGGGATTGATGGCGATGCGCGCCGCCGTATAGATCTGCGCTGCCAATTCGGGGCTGGTTGCGCCTTCGACCAAGGTGTCGACCGAGGCCGGATGCGCCATCTCATTGGCGAGCCACTCATTGGCCTCGGGATCGAAGCCGGCTTCGCGCAGACCGCCGAGGATGCTGCTGCGCTCGTCTTCGTCGATCGCCCCATCGGCGGCGGCCGCCGCGATCATCGCGCGGATGAAGATCAGCGCCGTCGCCTCGTTTGCCGCCGCGGGCTCAAAGCCGGTGCCGGCAGGAGCCGGCTGGACCGGCTCCTGCGTGTCGAGCAGCGGCTTGCCGGCCTGATGATTCTGATAGGCCTTGTAGGCCAGCCCGCCGATCAGCGCGAGGCCGCCCAGTTTGGCGGCGGAGCCGACGACGGCCCGTCCCGCCGAGGAACCGAAGACCAGCGCGCCGAGCCCGCCCAGCACTGCTGTCGCCACGGCCGGGTTGGCGTTGAACATGCCCTTGGCCTGTTCGAGAAGCTGGTCCGGCGTCTTGCCGCCGGAGATCTGGCTCAGGATGTCGTTGGCCTTCTGCTGGGCGCCGGTCTGCTGTGCGGCGTCCTGCACGCCTTGTGTCGCCTGCCCGAAGACGCTGCCGACGAGTCCACCGAGGCCTCCCGCCAGGCCCCCGGCGCTGCCGGCCTGCTGCGCCAGATTGCCGAGCACGGCGCCGAGGCCCCCGGTCTGTCCACCTTGCTGGCCGGCCTGGCTGCCGGCGCTGACGAGCGCATCGAGAAGTGATTTCGCGTTGAACATGGTCGGCTCCTTCGCAAGGCCTTGGTCGATATCGTGATTCAGCCTGCACGCAAGCCAGGGCTCACACAACGGCTAGAAGAGTGGGAGCAGGATGCGAAAAACTGGTTCCCACTTTTTCGCATCCTGCTCTGGGCACGCCATGCGAAGGAAGAATGACGACATCAAGGCCCGGGCAGCGGCAGCAGGCCAGGCTCCTTCAGGGTCTCCAGCGCGATTTCGGAGCGTACGCGCGCCACGCTCTCATGCGGCATCAGGATCTCGTTGATGAAGCGAGACAGCTCCTTGAGGTCGCCGACTGCGACCTTGAGCAGGTAATCGGCTTCCCCTGTCAGGGCATGGGCTTCGAGGATGGCCGGCGTCAGCCGGACCAGATCGCGGAAGCGCCGCGCATTGTCGCGCGAATGCGTGTTGAGCGCGACATGGATGAAGACGGTGATGCCGAGCCCGATGGCGGAGGGCTCGATCAGGGCGCGGTAGCCGCGGATCGTGCCGTCCTGCTCCAGCCGCTGACGGCGCCGCGAGATCTGGCTCGCGGAGAGGCCGACCTTCTCGGCCAGGGCACCGTTGGTCAGCGATGCGTCCTGCTGGAGCGCGTCGAGCAGGCGCCAGTCGAAGCTGTCGAGATCGGGCGATGTTTGCATGATGCTCCTCAGATACGCGCATCCTGTGCGCAATCTGCGGTTAAGCAAGCGCTTTTGCACGCTCCATGCCGCATTCACGCGCGAAGATAATGGCAAGTCATCTGATAATGGCAAGCCATCTGCAGGAGGATATCCATGGGTCCGTTTCCATTCGACGCCGCCCCGCCCGCCATCTCCGAGGCCAATCCGATGGGAACGGATGGCTTCGAATTCGTCGAATACGCCCATCCCGAGCCGGAAAAGCTGGGTGAGCTGTTCGAGAGGATGGGGTTCACGCGGGTCGCGCAGCACCGCTCCAAGAAAGTGACGCTCTACCGTCAGGGCGATGTCAATTTCGTCGTCAATGCCGAACCGAACTCATTCGCCCAGGGCTTTGCGGTCGAGCACGGCCCTTGCGCCTGCGCCATGGCCTTCCGAGTCGTCGACGCCAAACATGCCTTCGAGCGCGCGGTTTCGCTGGGCGCCGAGCCCTATGAGAGCAAGGTCGGCCCCGGCGAATTGGCGATCCCGGCGGTGAAGGGCATCGGCGGCTCGATCCTCTATTTCGTCGATCGCTATGGCGAGAAGGGTTCGATCTGGGATGTCGATTTCGAGTGGACGGCTGAGCGCGATCCCCATCCCGAGCAGGCCGGGCTGTATTACCTCGATCACCTGACCCACAACGTCCATCGCGGGCGCATGGATCATTGGGCCGACTGGTACGGCAAGCTGTTCAATTTCCGCGAAATTCGCTTCTTCAATATCGAAGGCAAGTTGACCGGGCTGATCTCGCGCGCCCTGACCTCGCCCTGCGGCAAGATCCGCATTCCGATCAACGAGTCGCTCGACGACAAGAGCCAGATCGAGGAATATCTGCGCCAGTACAAGGGCGAGGGCATCCAGCATGTCGCGATGGGCGCGCGCGATATCTATGCCACCGTCGAGCAGCTGCGCCGCAATGCGCTGCCTTTCATGCCGGCTCCCCCCGAGACCTATTACGAGAAGGTCGATGCGCGTGTGCCGGGTCATGGCGAGCCGGTCGAGCGGCTGAAGGCGAATGGCATCCTGATCGATGGCGAGGGTGCGGTCGCTCTCGGCGAGAAGGAGGGCCGCATGAGCAAGGTCCTGCTTCAGATCTTCTCCGGCACGGTGCTTGGGCCGATCTTCTTCGAATTCATCCAGCGCAAGGGCGATGACGGCTTCGGCGAAGGCAATTTCCGCGCTTTGTTCGAATCGATCGAGGAGGATCAGATCCGGCGCGGCGTTCTCACCGCTCCGCAGGCGGCGGAGTGAAGGGCGGCAAAGCTGCGCCCTCTCCTTTGGAACGCAGCTTTCCGTTCAGAGCTTCGGGCGGCGCGGGCGCGCCAGTCCGTCATGCGGCTCGGCCTCGTCTGCCGTGGGATGCAGTATGATCGCATGTGTCTCCGACCAGCGCTGGATCTCCTCGAAGACCGGCCGCAGATCGAAGGCGGCTCGGGTGAGTTCGTATTCCACGCGCGGGGGCACTTCGGCATAGAGCGTGCGCTTGACGAGGCCGTGCCTCTCCAGGTCGCGTAGCTGAGTGGTCAGCATATGCTGGGTGATGCCGGGGATCGCCCGGCGCAGTTCGCCGAAGCGCAAGGTGCCCTGGGTGAGCTGCCAGAGGATCTCGCCCTTCCATTTGCCGGTCAGGATGCGCATCGCCGCCTGAAATTGCCGGACTGGCGTCGCGCCGGCGCAGGCCTTTGAATCCGTGTCGGATTCGGCGCTGTCGATCGGGGTCGAGGCTTCAATAGTCTTATTTTTTATACTACGTTACAAAAAGCATCCTTCTTGTGTTTTCAATCCTACGTCCGAATTGTGAGTGAAGGAAGCGGTCGGTGAAGGGCCGTTTTCCTCCCGTTTTCACCCCTATTCGGCAGGATTTCATGTCACTCACTCACGTTGAGACGGTGCCGCGCTGGCGGCGGATCGGTCTATGGAGCCTGAAGGTTCTGCTCGCGGCAGTTTTCCTCGCGGCCGGCGTCGCCAAGCTCGCAGGCGTACCGATGATGGTCGAGAATTTCGAGCATCTCGGCTTGGGCCAGTGGTTCCGCTATGTCACCGGGACGCTGGAGGTGATCGGCGCTGTCGTGATCCTGCTTCCCGCCTTCGCCGCTTTCGGCGGCGTGCTTCTCGCCGCCATCATGGTCGGCGCCACCCTGGCCCATCTCTTCGCCATCCCGGGTTCGCGGATCCCGGCGATCGTGCTGTTCGCTCTCAGCGCGCTCGTCGTGCTCGCGCATCGCGACCAGCTCGAAAGCCTCGCCCGCCGGGTCTTCGACGATCACGATTGAGACATCGCGGCCAGAGCCCGCGGCGACCTTCATCCCATAGTTCCTAACAACCTCTAGAGATCAGCATGATACGCTTCACGATCGCGGCGTTGGCGCTGCTTGCGCTCTCCGCCTGTCACACGACCGAACTCGGCCGCCAGGTCGGCTGGCCCGAGCCCCAGCGAATATCGCAATGACAGCGGCGGCGGCGTAGGCCGCCGCGCGAGCAGCCAGGCGGTATCGCTGGGGTATCTTGTCGTCCCGCAGAAATCGGCGTAGCGGCTGTCGTGATGCATCGGCACAGATGCGCGCTCGGAGGGACGGTCATGGCAACGGCGACGGCGGAGCTCACTCGCGGCCATCAAGGTCCCTGGTGGACCCATCTTTACGTGCAGGTTCTGACGGCGATCACGATCGGCGCCTTGCTCGGGCATTTCTACCCGCAGACCGGCGAGGCGATGAAGCCGTTCGGCGACGCCTTCATCAAGGCGATCAAGATGATCATCGCGCCGATCATCTTCCTCACGGTCGTCCATGGCGTCGCCTCGATGGACGACATGAAGAAGGTCGGCCGGGTCGGCCTCAAGGCGCTGCTCTATTTCGAGCTGGTCACGACGCTGGCGCTCGTCGTCGGCCTCGTCGTGATCAATCTCTGGAAGCCGGGCGTCGGCATGAATGTCGACGTCAACACGATCAACACCTCGGGCATCGCTGCTTTCACGGCCAAGGCACACGACCAGAGCACTGTCGCCTTCCTGATGGCGATCATCCCCGACACGGTGGTCGGCGCCTTTGCCAATGGTGAAATCCTGCAGGTCCTGTTCTTCGCCCTGCTCTTCGCCTTCGGCCTGCAGATGATCGGCGAGCGCGGCAAGCCGGTGCTGAAATTCGTCGACGACATCTCGCATGTCTTCTTCAAGATCGTCGGCATCATCATGAAGGCGGCGCCGATCGGCGCCTTCGGCGCGATGGCCTTCACCATCGGCAAGTTCGGCATCGGCACGCTGGTCTCGCTCGGCAGCTTCATGGCGGCCTTCTACACCACCTGCCTGCTCTTCATCTTCCTGGTGCTGGGCACGATCGCGCGGCTGCACGGCTTCTCGATCGTGAAGTTCATCGCCTACATCAAGGAAGAGCTCCTGATCGTGCTCGGCACCTCGTCTTCCGAGAGCGTGCTGCCGCGCATGATCGCCAAGATGAGCCATCTCGGCTGCAAGGAGAGCGTCGTCGGGCTCGTCATCCCGACCGGCTATTCCTTCAATCTCGACGGCACCTGCATCTACCTGACCATGGCCGCGATCTTCCTGGCGCAGGCGACCAATATCGACCTGACGCTTTCGCAGGAGATCGGCATCATCGCCGTGCTGCTGCTGACCTCGAAGGGCGCGGCCGGCGTCACCGGCTCGGGCTTCATCGTGCTGGCGGCGACGCTGGCCTCGGTCGGCCATATCCCTGTGGCCTCGATCGCGCTGATCCTCGGCATCGACCGTTTCATGTCGGAGGCGCGCGCGCTGACCAACCTGATCGGCAACGGCGTCGCCACCATCGTGGTCTCGAAATGGGAGAACTCGCTCGACGAGAAGCGCATGCACGCGATCCTGGACAAGGAGACCGGGTTCGACGCCGAGGGCGAGCCGGCGCAAACTGCGGTTTGAGATACTGAAGAGAGGCTTTCTCACAGCGCGCGCCGGCTCGTATTCAGCCGGCGCGCGTTCTGCTATTATTTGGGCGCGATGGGTTTGGAGAGAAAAGCCATGCCGCGCCTCAAGGTCCTGACCCGAGAGACAAAAACGATCCAGATCATGTATCAGATCGACCAGGCTGTCGGTCGAAGTTGCCCCAACAGGCGGGGCGACGTCCTGCTCGTCCAGTTCTTCATCCGGCTGCTTCAGGACCAGCCGCAGAAGCTCGGCGGCGAACAGTATAATTTCATTCCGGGCAGCGGCAGACAACTCAACATCGACGGCGTCTGCGGTGAAGAGACGATCCGACATATCGCCCATTTCAAGCAGGAACACGATCGGGGAGGAGGGACCGGCGAGCAGGCGATGCTGAAGGATCTGCGCATCGACCCGATGTTGACGTCGAATCCCTTCGGCGCTCATACCGGGCATGTTCTTTCGATCCTGAGATTGAATCAGGACGTCGCGGAATCGATTGGTGCCGAGCGCTTTCGAAAGCTCTATGCCGAGCGGCTTTTTCCGCAAGAACTGAAGAACGAGTTCTTCATCTGAGTGCTAGAGTATTTCCGCGTTTCTCCGAATCGCAGGAATGCTCTAGGCCCTTGTTTTATTGCATTTTCTTCACGCGAACCGGCGTCCACTTCGCTCGAAAATGCTCCAGAGCATTGCGCGAAAAAGTGGGTACCGGTTTTTCGCGTGAGCAATGCTCTAAGCTTCTGGAATGTGACGTGCTCTACGGCAGCTTGCGCATCATCAAGGGCGCGCCGACGGCCGGATCCTTGCGCCAGAGCCCGCTCTCGAAGACGAGATCGAGGCTATGGCCCTTGCGCGCGACCAAACTGAGCCGGCCCGCCGCATAGCGCCAGCCGGTGGGATCGAAGATCGTCAATCCGGTGTCCTGGCACGGCCCTTCCAAAGCGGCGGGCGCGCGGTCCAGCGGACCGGGTGTCAGGACGAGCTTGCAGGCCTCGCGGTTCTGCTGGCGCATCACCGAATAGCGGCCGGGCAAGCTGTCGGCGGCAGGCGCGCGGGCCGGATCGACGGCTGTCGGCCGCTGGGCCGCGAGCGCGGCTGACTCGGCCGGGTTCGACGGGGCGCGGCGCGCTGCGCGCGGGTAACCCTTGGGGTCGAGCCAATATTGCTGGCCATCCGCCGCTTTGCCCTGCAGCCCGGTCTCAGTACCTGTCCGGCTGAAGGCGAGCACGGTCTTGCCGGAGCTGTCGTCGAGGCGCGGGGCGCCCTCGGGCGTAACGCTCCAGGCGGCGACCTGGTCGAGCAGCGGGAGTGCTCGGCGGCAGGTCGCGGGAAAGCGTACCTGCCGGCCATTGCCGGCGGGTTCGACGCCGAGCGTGATGGTGCATTTGCGCGATGCGCCGACCCGTTCGAGATCCCAGGCGCCGAGCAGCGGGCGAAGGCTGTCGGGCGCCTTGTCGGCGCCGCGCGGCGGTACTGGGGTCTGGGCGTGGGCGGCGCCTGCGAGCGCGATCAGGCCTGCCGCAAGCAATGGCAGGCCACGCGTTCCATGAGGTTTGCGCTGCAATCTCAGGCTTTCGTCCATGGCGTCTCGGGAACCGGGGTGAGGGGTCCCTTGCCATCGAACCATGACAGCAGGTTGTCGACCACAAGCTGGCCCATCTGCTCGCGGGTGTGGACCGAGGCCGAGCCGACATGCGGCAGCAGTACGGCATGCTCGATCGCGATGAGCTCGGCCGGCACGCGCGGCTCGTCCTCGAAGACGTCGAGACCGGCGGAGAGGATCGTCTTGTTCTGCAGCGCCTCGATCAGCGCCTTCTCGTCGATGACCGTGCCACGCCCGACATTGACGACGATGCCGTTGGGGCCGAGCGCCTTCAGCACCTCGGCATTGATGATGTGATGGGTCGAGGCGCCGCCGGGCGCGACCGAGACCAGCGTGTCGACATCCGCCGCCATCTCGACCAGCGAGGGATAGTAGCGATAAGGCACATCGGCCTGGCGCGAGCGGCCGTGATAGGCGATCGGCACGCCGAAAGCCTCGAGCCGATGCGCGACCGCCTTGCCGATGCGGCCGAGGCCGACGATGCCGATCGAGCGCTTGCGCAGCGAGGTCGTCAGCGGATAGGCGCCCTTCAACCACTTGCCTTCGCGCAGATAGCGGTCGACCTGCGGCAACTGCCGGATCGTCGAGAGCAGCAGGCCGATGGTCAGATCGGCGACCTCGTCGGAGAGCACATCGGGGGTGTTGGAGACGACGAGGCCGCGTTTGCCGGCCTCCGTCGCATCGACATTGTCGTAGCCGACGCCGAAATTCGCGATCATCTCCAGCTTGGGCAGGGCGTCGAACAGCGCGCCGTCGATCCTGATATGGCCGCCGCCGGCGATGCCGCGCACCCGCTCGCCAACCTCGCGCAGGAAAGCGGCCTTGTCCTCGGCCTTCCAGAGCTCGTGCACGGTGAAGCGCGCCTTCAACTGGTCGGCGGCATAGGCCATCAGCGGGCCCGTCATGATGATCTCGGTTGCGTTGGGCCGTGTCATGGCGTGCGTTTCCATCGTCTGGGGGAGAATGGGAGAAAACTTGATTCGGCGAATCTGAATCGATTAGATTGCGACGTCGAGCACTTCCGCGCGCAACTGCCACTCATCTCTACACGCCTCGCGATGCGGGAAAAGCACCGATGAGCGCATATGTAGTATGATTTATTCACGCGATTTTGTGGGTTAGCGCACTGCTGTTCGGCCCCAGAAAGGCCAGCGTCGAGTTCAGGGCGTCGATCACCAGCGCCGTCATCCGCGAGGCCGCAAGGTCACCGTCGCGCTGTATCACTGCCTCCAGGACCCGCTCGTGATCGACGAGTGATTCGACAAAGAAGTTGCGGTCATCGGCCGATTTGAGCAGCAGCGTCCATTGAATCGCCGCGGTGACGACGCTCGTCAGGCATTGCAGGGCGGAGTTCTGCGTCGCGGCAAAAATCGCCTCGTGAAAAGCGAGATCGGCCCGGATCGTTGCCTCGGCATAGGGCGGGTTGTCGGTCATGCCGCGATAGGCGGCCTCAATGCGCGCAAGGTCGGCGGGAGAGCGGCGGATCGCGGCAAGGCGCGCGGCGCTCGGCTCGACGAAACGGCGCAACTCGAAGAGATCGCGGATGAATTTCTCGTTCGGGTCGGCCTTGAAATGCCAGGACAGGACATCGGGGTCGAGCAGGTTCCAGCTTTCGCGAGGCGCGACGCGGGTGCCGCTTTTCGGCCGGGACTCGACCAACCCCTTGGCGGTGAGCACCTTGACCGCCTCGCGATAGGCGGTGCGCGAGACCGAGATCTCGGAGCGCAACGCGTCCTCATTGGGCAAGAGCTCGCCGGCTTTGAAGGTTCCGGAGATGATGGCGACAGCGAGTTTCTGCGCGACCTGCCCGAACAGGCGGTCGGCGTTCAAGGTCGTCGGCCGCGAAAAATCGCGCACCCGCATCGTCTTGGCGTTCCTTCCGCATTGCAACAAAACGCGCCGGGAAACCCGGCGCCTTCACTGCGCTTCCGGCGCTTGACACGCCTGTCCGTATCGTATGACTTTATCGCAGATGAAATTGGACGCAACAGGCGTGGCCTGGACTGCGGCCATTGGCATCGATCGGTCACAAGAAGCCGATAGAGCAAGCGGCGTGGAACGCTCGGGCCTTGGTCCGGACGGCACCATGTCCTCGGGGAAGCAAGTCCAAAGGAAGGCTCACATGGCCTCAGTCCAGATTGCCGACGTGCGCAAGGCCTATGGCACGACGCAAGTCATCCATGGCGTTGACATCGACATCAGCGATGGCGAATTCGTCATTCTCGTCGGCCCGTCCGGCTGCGGAAAGTCCACTCTGCTGCGCATGATCGCGGGGCTGGAGAACATCTCCGGCGGCGAAATCCGCATCGGCCCGCGCGTCGTCAACGACGTGCCGCCGAAAGAGCGCGATATCGCCATGGTGTTCCAGAATTATGCGCTCTATCCGCATATGACGGTGGCCGACAACATGGCCTTCTCGATGAAGCTCCGCAAAGCCCCGAAGGCCGAGATCGACGAGCGCGTCGGCAAGGCGGCGGGGATTCTCGGGCTCGACAAATTGCTCGACCGTTATCCGCGCCAGCTCTCGGGCGGCCAGCGCCAGCGCGTCGCCATGGGCCGCGCCATCGTGCGCGATCCGCAGGTCTTCCTGTTCGACGAGCCGCTCTCCAATCTCGACGCCAAGCTGCGCGTGCAGATGCGCACCGAGATCAAGGAGCTGCATCAGCGCCTGAAGACCACCACGGTCTACGTCACCCACGACCAGATCGAGGCCATGACCATGGCCGACAAGATCGTGGTGATGCATGACGGCATCGTCGAGCAGATGGGCGCCCCGCTCGATCTCTACGACAAGCCCAACAACCTCTTCGTCGCCGCCTTCATCGGCTCGCCTTCGATGAATCTGCTGAAGGGCACGATCAAGCCCGAGGGCTTCGTGACCGAGGGCGGTGTCACCTGGCCGATCGGCAAGCACCCGGCGGATTCGAACGGCAAGGCCGCGGTCTACGGTATCCGGCCCGAGCATTTCCGGCTCGATCCCAACGGCCTGAAGGCCGAGGTCGTGGTCATCGAGCCGACCGGCTCGGAGACGCAGGTGGTGGTGCGTTGCGGCGGCCAGGAAATGACCTGCGTCTTCCGCGAGCGGATCGATGCGAAGCCCGGCGAGAACATCGGCATCACGCCCGACACCAATGTGACGCATCTCTTCGATGCGGCGACAGGCAAGCGGATCGACTGAGCCCGGCTTCGCGAAGCCGGCAGCAAGCAGTCCAGGCGATCAGGAGAGACCACGATACGACATCAAGCCCGGCAGCTCGTTCCCTAGTGAACGGGCCGGGCTGACAGGCAAACCGGATGATCCGGTTCAAGGTGGCCGAAAAAGAGCTGCCGGACCCATATCCCCAGGGAGGATGAAGATGAATTTCGATCGTAGATCGCTGATCAAAGGCGGTGCTGCGCTGGGCCTCGGCGCCGGCACGAACCTGCTCGACTATGCCAAGGCCTGGGCGCAGGCCTCGCCGTTCAAGGTGGAGCCGAACGCCAAGATCAACCTGATGCGCTGGAAGCGCTTCGTCGAGGCCGAAGACGTCGAGTTCATGAAGCTCGTAGCGGCTTTCGAGGCGGCAACCGGCGCCAAGATCACCGTCACCAACGAATCCTATGACGACCTGCAGCCCAAAGCCTCAGTCGTGGCCAATACCGGGCAAGGGCTCGATCTGGTCTGGGGTCTTTACTCGCTGCCGCATCTCTTCCCGCAGAAGTGCCTCGATCTCTCGGACGTCTCGAAATATCTCGGCGAGAAGCATGGCGGCTGGTTCCCCTCGGCGGAGGCCTACGGCAAGCTCGGCAACAAATGGATCGGCATTCCGATCGCCGCCAGCGGCGGCCTGGTGAATTACCGCATCTCCTCGATCAACAAAGCCGGATTCAAGGAATTCCCCAAGGACACGGCCGGTTTCCTCGAGCTCTGCAAGGCGCTGAAGGCGAACAACACTCCGGCGGGCATGGCGTTCGGCCATGCCTCGGGCGACGCCAACACCTGGCTGCATTGGCTGCTCTGGTCGCATGGCGGTTACCTCGTCGACAAGAACGACAAGGTCGTCATCAACTCGCCGGAAACCGCCAAGGCGCTCGAATACAGCAAGGCGCTCTACGACACCTTCATTCCCGGCACGGCCTCGTGGAACGATTCCTCGAACAACAAGGCCTTCCTCGCCGGCGAATTGCACACCACCGTCAACGGCATCTCGGTCTATGTCGCGGCCAAGAAGGAAAAGCCCGAAATGGCGGCCGACATGGACCACGCCTATATGCCGATCGGGCCGGTGGGTAAGCCGACCGAATTGCATCTGCCCTTCACGATGCTGGCCTTCCAGTTCACCAAGGTGCCGAACGCCTGCAAGGCCTTCATCGCCTTCATGCTGGATGCGCCGCAGTACAATCCGTGGATCGGCGCGGCGCAGGGCTACCTGTCGCACTTCCTCGGCGAATACGACAAGAACCCGGTCTGGACCGCCGATCCGAAGACCACGCCCTATCGCGATGTCGCCAAGCGCACGCTGACGCCGGCGGGCCTGGGCACCCTGGGCGAGAAGGCGGCCTCGGCGATCGCCGACTTCATCGTGGTCGATATGTTCGCGAACTACGCCACGGGCCGCGAAGACATCAAGGGCGCCATGGCCGGCGCCGAGCGACAGGCCAAGCGCATCTATCGCTGAGCCTGGATAATTGCCTGCCACCGCCCGCTCCGGCGGGCTGTGGCAGGCCTCTCCCGGCGCATGCTTTCGCATCACAATCCGGCCCGCCTGGCCGGACCCGTTTTTAATCCTGACACCGGAATAGCGATGGCCAATTCAGCAATCGAGATGCCGGCCGGACTGACCAAGAGCAGGAGCGGGCGCTCGGCCTGGCAGAGGCTGTGCAGCAGCCGCAACTGGCTCGGATTCTGGTACATGCTGCCAGCTGCCGGCATCCTGATCCTGTTCCTGGGCTACCCGCTTTTCCTCGGCGTCTGGCTCTCCTTCACCGACACCAAGATTGGCCGCGCCGGCGAGTTCATCGGCCTGGAGAACTATGAGTGGCTCGGGGGCGACAGCGTCTTCTGGATGTCGGTGTTCAACACGCTGCTCTATACGGTGGTCGCCAGCGTCGCGAAGTTCGCGATCGGGCTTTATCTCGCCTTGCTGCTCAACAAGCACCTGCCGTTCAAGGCCTTGATCCGCGCGCTGGTGCTGATCCCCTTCATCGTGCCGACAGTGCTCTCGGCCATCGCCTTCTGGTGGATCTACGATTCGCAGTTCTCGATCATCTCATGGTCGCTGCGGCAGCTCGGCTGGATCGACCACAACATCAACTTCCTCGGCGATCCCTGGAATGCGCGCTGGTCGACGATCTTCGCCAATGTCTGGCGCGGCGTGCCCTTCATTGCGATCACACTGCTGGCGGGCCTGCAGACCGTCTCGCCCTCGCTCTATGAGGCGGCGACGCTCGACGGCGCCACGAACTGGCAGCGCTTCCGGCACATCACCTATCCGTTGCTGACGCCGATCATCGCGGTCGTGATGACCTTCTCCGTCCTGTTCACCTTCACCGATTTCCAGCTGATCTGGGCGTTGACGCGCGGCGGCCCGGTCAACGCGACCCATCTGATGGCGACCTTGTCCTATCAGCGTGCGATCATCGCCGGGCAGCTCGGCGAGGGCGCAGCGATCTCGACGGCGATGATCCCCTTCCTGCTCGCTGCCATCGGCATCGCCTGGTACGGGCTCCAGACACGCAAATGGCAGCAGGGCGGCAGCAATGACTAGCATCGACGCCGGCCACCGCGCCGCCACCCAGGACCATAGCGAGGGGATGGCCTATCTCGAGACGGTGCCGAGCCGCATCGTCACGACCTATATCCCGCTGTTCCTGATCCTCGTCGTGCTGCTGTTCCCGTTCTACTGGATGGCGTTGACGGCGGTGAAGCCCGACAACCAGCTCATCGACATGGACAGGGTCAGCCCGTTCTGGACCTGGACGCCGACCTTCAAGCACATCCACAAGCTGCTGTTCGAAAGCGACTATCCGCGCTGGCTCTGGAACACGATGTTCATCGCCAGCTGCGCGACGTTCATCTCGCTGGTGGCCAGCGTGCTCGCGGCCTATGCGATCGTGCGCCTGCGCTTCAAGGGGGCCCAGACGGTCGGTGCGCTGATCTTCCTGGCCTATCTCGTGCCACCCTCGATCCTGTTCATCCCGCTGGCGACGGTGATCTACAATGTCGGCCTGTTCGACACGCCGCTGGCGCTGATCCTGGTCTATCCGACGATCCTGATCCCGTTCTCGACCTGGCTCCTGATGGGCTATTTCAAGACCATCCCCTTCGAGCTCGAGGAATGCGCCCTGATCGACGGCGCCAATCGCTGGCAGATCCTGACCAAGATCATCCTGCCGCTGGCGGTGCCGGGCCTGATCTCGGCCTTCATCTTCTCGTTCACGCTGTGCTGGAACGAGTTCATCTACGCGCTGACCTTCCTGTCCTCGACGCAGAACAAGACGGTGCCGGTGGCGATCGTCAACGAGTTCGTCGATGGCGACATTTATCGCTGGGGCTCGCTGATGGCAGGCGCACTGGCAGGCTCCTTGCCTCTGGTCATTCTCTACGCCTTCTTCGTCGAACATTACGTGTCGGCGATGACCGGAGCGGTGAAGGAATAGCCCTCGGCGAGGGTGGTCTTTACATGATCGCCGCGCCGTCATCCCGGCCGAAGCGGCCCTCGGGTCCGGTCTCTGGCCGGCCCAAGGACAGGCTCTGCGCGGAGTTTATCCTTGGGCCGATCGAAGATCGGACCCGAGGGCTCCGTTCGGGAAGATGCCAGCATAGGACATAGCGAGCAGATGCCGACCACTCCCCTTTCCATCGCCTTCATCGGGCTCGGCGCCATGGGCGCGCCGATGGCCGAGAATCTCATCAAACGGCAGTTCCGCGTCACCGGCTTCGATATGCGCGAAAGCGCGCGCGATGCGCTGGTCGTCGCCGGCGGGCACGCCGCCGACAGCGCCAAGGCTGCCGCATCCGGCGCCGATGCGCTGGTGCTGATGGTCGTGAACGCCGCCCAGGCGCGTGCGGTCCTGTTCGAGGCCGGCGCACTGGCCGCGCTCAGCGACGGTGCGGTCGTGATGCTGATGGCGACCTGCCCGCCCGGCGAAGTCGAGGCGATTGCGGCCGAGGTCGTCAGATCCGGCCGGCATTTCGTCGATTCGCCGGTCTCGGGCGGCGTGGTCGGGGCAAGGGCCGCGACGCTCTCGATCATGGTCGGCGCTCCCCAGGAGAGCTTCGACAAGGCCAGGCCCGTGCTCGACGCGATGGGCGACAAGGTCTTCCATGTCGGTGAAAGGCCGGGGCAAGGCGCGACGGTGAAGACGGTCAACCAACTGCTCTGCGGCGTGCATATCGCTGTAGCCGCCGAGGCGCTGTCGCTCGCGGAAAAGGCCGGAATCGACGGGCGCGTGCTGTTCGAGATCATGGGCGGTTCAGCGGCATCCTCCTGGATGCTCAGGGATCGCGGCCCGCGCATGCATGAGCCCGATCCGACTGTCGCCAGCGCCGTCGACATCTTCGTCAAGGATCTCGGCATCGTGCTCGATGCCGGGCGCGCCGCCAAGACGGCGCTGCCGCTGGCGGCCGCCGCCCACCAGATGTTCCTGGCGACCTCGGGGCTGGGCCATGGCTCACGCGACGATTCGCAGGTGGTGCGGGCCTATCGCGCGCTCAACGCCAAGCCCGCGAATGACCCGTGAGAGCAGGCTCAACGCCTGGGCGGCGCGGTCGTGGCGCGCAGCACGAGCTCCGGCGTCAGCAGCAAGCGCCGCGTCGGGGCGTCGGGCTCGGCGATACGCTTGATCAGGAACTCCGCGGATTTGTGGCCCATCTCGTCCTGAAAATTCTTGATCGTCGTCAGGGCCGGATACCACTGCGCCGCCTCCTGAACGTCGTCGCAGCCGATCAGCGAGAAATCGACGCCCGCCTCCAGCCCGCGATGACGCAAGCCCATCATGGCGCCAAATGCGGTCAGGTCGTTGAAGCAGACGGCGGCGGTCGGCGGGTCGTCGACGTCCAGGACCGCCTGGATGCCCTTGAGACCGTTCTCGCGCGTGCCATAGGCGGAATAGACGATGGCCGGGTCGAGCGGCATGTCGTGCCGCGCCAGCGTCCCGCAATAGCCGGCATAACGGTTGCGGCCGGTCGAGATGCTCTGGCTCTCGCCGAGAAAGGCGATGCGGCGGTGGCCGAGCGCGATCAGATGCTCCACGGCCAGGACCGTGCCCTGGCGGTCGTCGGAGCCGACGAAATCGAGATCGAGCCCGATGATCTCGCGCGAGAGCTGGACGATCGGCACGCCGGCCGCGATCAGATGGTCGAAAGCCTCGGGCGTGCTGCCGCCGGCCGCGCAGATGATCATGCCGTCGGGGCGGTATTCCTTCAGCGTGGAGAGCACACGGTCCTGGCGCTCCAGGCTCTCGGCATAGGTGCCGAGCAGGATCGAGCGGCCATGGGCGGTGGCCGTCTCCTCGATCGCGGCCAGCAATTCGGCGAAATACGGGTTGGTGATGTCGTGGAAACCGACGCCCAGGATATTGGTGCGGTCGGTCCGCAAGGAGGCGGCGCTGCGGTTGTAGCTATAGCCCATCTCGCGGGCGATCTGCTGGACGCGCGTGCGCGTCGCCTCCGCGACCAGCGGCGAGCCGCGCAGCGCCAGCGAGACCGTCGCGGTCGAGACCGAGAGATGGTCGGCGATGATCTGCAAGGTGACGCGCCCGCGGCCGTTGGGGATGGCCGACGGGTTCGCGGTCCTGCCGGGGGGCGTCGTCTCGGGCGGGGGGCCTTTGCCGGTCATGCGCGCTTCTCCGGAAGCGGAATCAAGACCTAACAGCCTGTCCCGGGCCCGGCCATTCCGTCACTCGATCATGTCACTCTCATAGAAACAGGAGAAATTGAAGATGAGCGCAAGCAAAGAGTCCATCGGTTTCATCGGTGTCGGCCTGATGGGTCAGGGCATGGCCCGCAATCTGGTGGATAAGGGCTTCCCGCTGACCGTGATGGGCCACCGCAACCGCAAGCCGGTGGAGGCGCTGGTCGCGGCCGGCGCGAAGGAGGCGGGGACGCCGAAGGAACTGGCCGAGAACGCGACGATCATCTTCCTGTGCGTCACGGGCTCGGCCCAGGTCGAGGCCGTGGTGAACGGCCCCGACGGCATCGCGGCCGGGGCAAGGCCCGGGACCGTGATCGTCGATTGCTCGACATCCGATCCGGGTGTCACGGTCCGGCTCGCGGCCGAGCTCGAAGCGAAGGGCCTGCATCTCGCGGATGCGCCGCTCGGCGGCACGCCGGCCCAAGCGGCGCTCGGACAGCTCTCGGCGATGGTGGGCGCCGCGCCTGAGGTGTTCGCACGGATCAAGCCGGCCTGCGAGGCCTGGGCGCAAAAGGTCGTGCATCTCGGCCCGGTCGGCGACGGTCACAAGATGAAGCTGCTCAACAACTTCCTCTCGATGGGCTATGCCGCGATCTATTCCGAGGCGCTGACGCTGGCGCAGAAGATCGGCATCACGCCGCAGACCTTCGACAGCGTTTTGCGCGGCAGCCGGATGGATTGCGGCTTCTACCAGACCTTCATGCAATATGTGCTGGAGCGCGACCGCGACGCCCACAAGTTCACGCTGGTCAATGCGCTGAAGGATGTCCGCTATCTGGAGAGCGTCGCGAATGCGGCGGGCGTGCCCAACCCGGTCGGCAATGCGGTGAAGAACGCGTTTGCCTCGGCCGTCGCGGCCGGGAAGGGCGAGGATTACGTGCCGATGCTGTCGGACTGGATAGCCTCGCAGAACGGCATCTCGCTGGCTGGGAAGGGCTGAGCAGCATTGGGGTTAACCCGCCAGGCTTGCTTCATAAGCGCCGTCATCCCGGACGCGGCGAAGCGGAGATCCGGGATCCATCGTAGGGAACTGCGCTCTACGATGGATCCCGGGTCAGCGCGGCTTTGCCGCTTGCCCGGGATGATGCAGTGTTTCCGAAGAAACCTGTCAGGGCTTCGCGAGAAGGGCCGCAAGGCGCTCCGACAGCCCCTTGCTGCCGACCGGCGGCGGGAACGCCAGATCGCCGCTCTCAGGCTTGGCCAGAGGCGTGCGCATCGCCGCGAGCACGGCGGCGATGCCGGCCTCGACCGAGCAGAGCACGGGGATGTCGACGAGGGGCTGGACGCGCGCCGCCAACCCCGCGAGCCCCGCTCCTCCGAGAATGACCGCGCCGGCGCCGTCGCGCTGTGCAGTCTTGCGGCAGGCCGCTGCTAGGAGCGCGATCGAGCCTTCCGGATCGCGCGCGATATCGGCACCTGTCGGGGCGACTGTCTCGACGGCGGCGAGGTGCTCGCCGAGCCCAAGCATCGCGACGAATTCGTGCAGGATCGGACCCCAACGCTCACCGCCGGTGACGATGGAGAAGCGACCAGCCTTTTGCGCGGCGGCCTTGCAGCTTGCCTCCGCCATGCCGATGACGGGTATGGGCGCCAGCTCCTTCAGCGCGAACAGGCCGGGATCGCCGAAGCAGGCGAGATAGACTGCGTCGCAGCCCTCGCCATGTTCGGCATAGGCCTCGAGCGCGGCATGGGCGGCGATCGCGCCGGCGCTGCGGCTGGCGATGTACTGCGCTCCAAACCGCCCGGTGGCGGCTTTCAGGGAGACGCCTGCCGGCAGATGCGGCGTGACGACGCGCACGACCAGATCGGTCATCTCCGGCATCGTGTTCGGATTGATCAGAAGGATGCGCAAGGTCGCTCCGGCATGGAAAGCCGGCTGTGGTGCCCCTGGCCGGAATCGAACCAGCACTCCTTGCGGAACTCGATTTTGAGTCGAGCGCGTCTACCAATTCCGCCACAGGGGCCCTTGCAGGCGGGCGGGACTATAGCGATCGAACGCGCGCGGTCAATGCGTCTGCCGCACTGCGTGAAATTGTACATCAGCTTGCGCAAAGGCATGGGCGAGCGAGGAGCTCCACCGCTACAGCATCGGACCGAATACCGTATTCGACCCGATGCTGTAGCTCTTTGATTCTGCATCGGCTTCTTCCGAAAACCGCATTCCACTTTTCGGGCCGATGCTCTAGTAGAACCGCCATGATCAAGCGCCTCTACGAATGGACCATGTCCCTCGCCGCCCGGCCGCGCGCCGAGCGCTGGCTCGCCGTCGTCGCCTTCATCGAGAGTTCGTTCTTTCTGATCCCCGCCGACGTGCTGTTCGTGCCGATGGCGCTGGCGCGGCCGGCCCGGGCCTATCGATTGGCCTTAGTTGCGACGGTTTTCTCCGTGCTCGGCGGCATTGCGGGCTATGCTCTCGGCTACTACGCCTTTGAAGCGCTGGCGCGGCCGGTGCTCGCCTTCTACGGCAAGCTCGGCGCTTTCGAGGCCCTGCGCGCCTGTGCCGGGCCCGACACCACGCTGATCCTGCTGACGACCTCTGGGCTGGCACATCTGCCGCCGATCAAGGTGGTGACGATCCTGGCTGGAGCGGTGCATATCGGCCTTGGCTTCTTCATCCTGTCCTGCGTGCTGGCGCGCGGCGCGCGCTTCTTCGCGCTCGCCTTCCTGCTGCGCCGTTTCGGCGAGACGATCCGCCATTTCATCGAACGTCGCTTGAAAGTGATCGCTGTCGTTGCGGCTGCTTTGCTGATTGCGCTTTATTTCGGCCTCAAGCTGGTTGCAGGTTCGGGACAATTCCTCTCCTGCTGAGCGCCATGCCATGACAAGTTCGACCCTCGACCGACCCAGCGTCGGCAGCTCGGTCTCTCCGGCCCGCGTGATTCTCCTGATCGGGCTCGGCTGCCTCGCTTTGATCGCGGGCGCCTGGTTCTTCGAGCTGGTCCTGGGCCTGCAGCCCTGCAAGCTCTGCCTCGAGCAGCGCCTGCCGCATTACGCTGCGATCGGGCTTGCCGCCGCCGGATTGGCGCTGGCGCGTTCGCTTCGGCTGCAATGGCTGGTGCTGCTCGGGCTCGCCGGCTTGATGGCGTGGAGCAGCTGGCTCGGTTTCCACCACGCCGGGGTCGAATGGGGCTGGTTTCCCGGTCCCACCGATTGCGCTGGCGCTGCGCCGACCGTTGCCGGCGTGCAGGACTTCATGAAGCAGCTGCAGACGGTGAAAGTCGTCTCCTGCACTGAAGCCGCCTGGCGCTTCCTGGGCCTGTCGCTTGCCGGCTGGAACGCGCTGGCCTCGCTCGTGCTGCTGGTTGCGGCCCTGTTCGGGCTGGCACGGGCACGGAGCGCCTGAGGCGCCCCGTGGAAGGGGCTTCTCTCAGGCGGCTGCGGCCTGCCAGCCCTGACCGAGCTCTTCGCCGACGACGTTGACCCAGTAGCGAACCCCGTCGGGGATGATGGCGTCGTTGAAATCATAGCGCGGGGTATGCAATCCGGCGAAGGAGCCGTCCGCCGCGACGCCATTGCCGATCCGCATGAAGGCGCCGGGCTTGACCTCCATCATCTCGGCGAAGTCCTCGCCGCCGGTGCCGGGCCTGATCGCGCCATTCACATTGGCTGCTCCGACAGAGCTGGTCGCCGCCGCGACCGCAACCGCGACCTGATCGGGCTGGTTGAGCAGGGCGCGTGGCCCCCGATGATAGGAGGCCTCGGCGGTGCAGCCCCAGGCCTGCGCGGTGGCCTCGGCGATCTCGGCGATGCGGCGTTCGATCAAGGCGCGGATCTCGGGCGAATAGCTGCGGGCCGTGCCGCCGATCGACAATTCCGAGGGCACCACATTGGGCGCCTCCGTCGAACCGGAATGGATATAGCCGACGCTGATCACGGCGGTGTCGAGCGGCGGGACGTTGCGGCCGACGATGCCCTGCAGGCCAAGCACGAAATGGGCCTGGGCATAGGTGATGTCAGTGGAGAGATGCGGCTGCGAGCCGCCATGGCCGCCGACGCCGCGGAAGGTCACGGCCCAGCTATCAGCCGCGGCCAGCATCGGGCCATTGCAGGTGCCGAAATGCGCGACGGGCATGCCCGGCGTGTTGTGCAGGCCGTAGATCGCGTCGCAGGGAAAGCGCTCGAACAGCCCGTCCTTCAGCATCGCGACCGCCCCGCCACGGCCTTCCTCTGCCGGCTGGAAGATGAGATGCAGCGTGCCGCCGAAATCGGGATGGGCGGCGAGATAGCCGGCCGCGCCCAGCAGCATCGTGGTGTGGCCGTCATGGCCGCAAGCATGCATCTTGCCGGGATATTGCGAAGCGTAGGGGAGGCCGGTCTCCTCGTTCAGCGCGAGGCAATCCATGTCGGCGCGCAGGCCGACGGCTCGCTGGCCGGCCCTGCGGCCCCGGATGACGCCGACGACACCGGTGCCGCCGATGCCCTCGGTGACCTCCACGCCCCATTCGCGCAGCTTGGCTGCGACCAGGGCGGCGGTGCGATGCTCCTCCAAGCCAAGCTCCGGATGGGCATGGATATCGCGCCTGATCGCGGTCAGTTCCGCATGGTGCTGATCGAGCCACTGGTCCAGAGCGGTCTTGGTCATCGTCATCCTCGGCTTGATCAGCGGCGTCCGCGCGCCTGATTGTGCCGTAGATACAAGACGTTGCCCGGCCAGCCGTCAAGCCGGCTCACGGCTCCAGCTCGGAGTCCCAGTAGAGATAATCCAGCCAGCTCTCATGCAGGTAATTCGGCGGGAAGAGCTTGCCGTTGCGGTGCAAATCATTGACCGTCGGTGCGTAGGGCTTCTGCGTCGGGAACATCTCGATCGCCGCTGGCATCTTGTCACCCTTGCGCAGATTGCAGGGCGAGCAGGCCGCGACGACGTTCTCCCAGGTGGTGAGGCCGCCTCTGGAGCGCGGCACGACGTGGTCGAAGGTCAGATCCTCGCGCGAGGTGCAGTACTGGCAGGAGAAGCGGTCGCGCAGGAATACGTTGAAGCGCGTGAAGGCCGGTGTCCGCGACGGCTTGATATAGGTCTTCAGCGAGACGACCGAGGGCAGCTTCATGTTGAAGCTCGGGCTGCGCACCACCGTATCGTATTCGGAGACGATGTTGACGCGGTCCATGAAGACCGCCTTGATCGCGTCCTGCCAGCTCCACAGCGATAGGGGATAGTAGCTCAGAGGCCGGAAATCGGCATTGAGCACGAGTGCCGGACAACCGTCCGGCGACGCCATTGGATGCATCACATGCGCCGTCAAACCCGCCGCACCTCCGCTAATCGGAACGGGACGAATCCCGTCACTAGATCAATGTAAGCGCGAGACGACAGGAATGTGAAGAGGATGCGGCGTCAAGGCAGCATCAGCCGTCATGGTCGGCCTTGAGCCGACCATCTCTTGAAGGAGGGTTTCGAAGAGGCGCCCGGGGCAAGCCCGAGCAGGATGGCGCGGTTCAGCGCGTCGGAACCGGCTTCTCGCCGCGATAATCGTAGAAACCGCGCTTGGTCTTGCGGCCGAGCCAGCCGGCCTCGACATATTTCACCAGGAGCGGGCAGGGGCGGTATTTCGAGTCGGCGAGCCCGTCATGCAGCACCTGCATCACCGACAGGCAGGTGTCGAGGCCGATGAAGTCGGCGAGCTGGAGCGGACCCATCGGGTGATTCGCACCGAGCTTCATCGCGGTGTCGATCGCCTCGACCGAGCCGACACCCTCATAGAGCGTGTAGACGGCCTCGTTGATCATCGGCAGCAGGATGCGGTTGACGATGAAGGCCGGGAAATCCTCCGAGACCGAGACGGTCTTGTGCAGCTTGCCGACGAATTCCTTGGCGAGCTCGAAGGTCTGGTCGTCGGTGGCGATGCCGCGAATCAGCTCGACGAGCTGCATCAATGGCACGGGATTCATGAAATGGATGCCGATGAAGCGCTCGGGCCGGTCCGTCGCCGCCGCCAGCCGCGTGATCGAGATCGAGGAGGTGTTGGAGGCCAGCATCGTCTCCGGCTTGATATGCTGGCAGACGGCGGTGAAGATCTTGCGCTTGGTTTCCTCGCTCTCGGTCGCGGCCTCGATGATGAGGTCGCAATCGCCGAGCCCCGACAGTTGCGGCGCGGCGAGGATCTTGGCCATGGCGTCGCGGCGAATCTCGTCACCGATCGCACCCTTGGCGACCTGGCGCGCCATGTTGCCGTCGATGGTGGCGAGCGCCGCCTTGATCCGGTCCTCGGCGAGATCGTGCAGCCTGACCTCGAATCCGGCCACGGCCGCGACATGGGCGATGCCGTTCCCCATCTGGCCTGCGCCGATGATGCCGATCGTCTTGATCGCCCTGTCCGACATGGTCTGATCCATCTTTGGTGGCACCGCTTCCACTTCGGAAGCCGGTGCGGGCCGCCTTGCGCGGCAGCCCGGTTGTCATGTGTTGGCCGGCGCCAGCCTGGTCGCCGGCTTCCTTGTCAATCTACTCGGTCAATCGACTTGGCGCGCTTGCTATTTGCCGATCTTGGCGAGCTCGGCTTCAAGCTCTGGCATGATCGTGAAGAGATCGCCAACGAGGCCGTAATCGGCGATCTGGAAGATCGGCGCTTCCTCGTCCTTGTTGATGGCGACGATGACCTTCGAGTCCTTCATGCCGGCGAGATGCTGGATCGCGCCGGAGATGCCGACCGCGACATAGAGGTCGGGAGCCACGACCTTGCCGGTCTGGCCGACCTGCCAGTCATTGGGGGCGTAGCCGGCATCGACCGCGGCGCGCGAGGCGCCCATGGCCGCGCCCAGCCTGTCGGCGACGGGCTCGATCACCTTGGTGAAGTTCTCCGCCGAGGCGAGCGCGCGCCCGCCGGAGACGATGATCTTGGCCGAGGCGAGCTCGGGACGGTCGGATTTGGCGACCTCCTCGCCCTTGAAGCTGGAAACGCCGGGATCGCCCACGGCGGAGATGGTCTCGACGCTGGCCGAGCCGCCTTCGCCCGTCGCCTGGAAGGAGGCGGTGCGGATCGTCATCAGCTTCTTGGCCTCGGCCGACTGCACCGTCTGGATGGCGTTGCCGGCATAGACCGGGCGCTCGAACGTGTCGGGCGAGACGATCTTCATCACATCCGAGATCTGCATCACGTCGAGCAAGGCGGCGACGCGGGGCAGCACGTTCTTACCACCGGTTGTCGAAGGCGCGACGACGGCGTCATAGCCCTCGGCGAGCTTGGCGACGAGAGCGGCGAGCGGCTCGGCAAGGCCGTGGCCGTAGATCGCGGCATCGGCCAGGAGCACCTTCTCGACGCCGTCGAGCTTGGCTGCCGCATCGGCCGCGCCCTTGGCGCCTTCACCGGCGACCAGGATATGGACGGGGGCGCCCAGCGCCTTGGCCGCGGTCAGCGCCTTGGCGGTGGCGTCCTTGATGGTGGCGTTGTCGTGTTCTGCAATCAGCAGCGTGGCCATCACAGCACTCCCGCTTCGTTCTTGAGCTTGGAAACCAGTTCGGCGACGGAGCCGACCTTGACGCCGGCCGAGCGGCCCGCCGGTTCACGCGTGTTCAGCACCTTGAGACGGGGGCTCACATCAACGCCCAGCGCCTCGGCCGAGGTCTCGTCGAGCGGCTTCTTCTTGGCCTTCATGATGTTGGGCAGCGAGGCGTAGCGCGGCTCGTTCAGACGAAGGTCGGTGGTGACGATCGCCGGCAGCTTGAGCGAAACCGTCTGCAGGCCGCCATCGACCTCGCGGGTGACATCGACCGAGCTGTCCGACAGCGCGACCTTCGAGGCGAAGGTGCCCTGCGGCCAGCCCAGCAGGGCCGCCAGCATCTGGCCGGTCTGGTTGCAATCATCGTCGATCGCCTGCTTGCCGAGGATGACGAGCTGCGGGCTCTCCTGCTCGACCAGCTTCTTCAGGAGCTTGGCCACCGCCAGCGGCTCGACCACGCCGTCGACCTTCACCAGGATGCCGCGATCGGCACCCATGGCTAAGCCCGTGCGGATCGTCTCGGCGGCTTGCGCCGGACCGATCGAGACCACGACGACCTCGGTCGCCTTGCCGGCTTCGCGCAGCCGCAGCGCCTCTTCGACCGCGATTTCGTCGAAGGGATTCATCGACATTTTCACATTGGCAAGCTCGACGCCCGAGCCGTCCGCCTTCACGCGGATCTTCACGTTGTAGTCAACCACCCGCTTCACGGGCACAAGGATCTTCATCGTCAAATCACCGTTCGGGAGAGGTCAGTTGCGGGGCCGCGCCGCGTCAATCGGCGGGAAGGCGGCATCGCGGCTCTCGGCTGGAATGCGGAGGGACCGTAACGACGCCCGTTTGCGCTTGTCAACGCCGCAGGCAGGGCGCGCGAGAGCCGTCTTCACTTGCGTACCGGGCGGCCGAACAGCGTCACGCCGCGATGGATGAAGATCGGCGTCAGTGCCGCGCCAGCGCCAAGCCCGCCGAGATGGGCCCACCAGCCGATATGGCCTTGCGGATCGAGAACTGCCGAGACGATCTGAAACAGGATCCAGCCGCTGAGCGCATAGAGCGCCGTGATGTGCAGCGGGATCCAGTTGAAAGCCAGGCCCCAGATCCGGACGCGCGGATAGAGCATCAGATAGGAGGCGATCACGCCCGAGATCGCACCGGATGCGCCAATCAGCGGCTGGTCCGAGGCGGGGTTCATCAGGGCGTGAGTCAGCGAGCCGGCGAGCCCGCAGATGAAGAAGAACAGCAGGAAGCGCAGATGCCCCATTGCATCCTCGACATTGTCGCCGAAGACCCAGAGGAACAGCATATTGCCGCCGAGATGGGCGAAGCTCGCATGCAGCAGGATGTTGCTGAACAAAGTCAGCCAGACCGGTGCCTGCAGCAGATCCGCGGGCAGTTGCGCCGTACCGAACAACACGGATGGGATCAGCCCGAAGCCGGCTGCGACCGCGATCTGGCCGGACTCGCTTTCGCGTAGCCACATCAGCAGGAAGAAGCCCATGCAGGTCCCGACCAGGCCATAAGTAACGTAGGGCGCGCGCATGAAGCGCAGCGGGACGCCATCATGCAACGGCACGAACATCGATGCGTCCTGTCAAATGCTGCAGCGGGATTCTTGTGAAGAACCGGCTTCCACTTTTTCGCATCGTGCCTCTAGCGATTCTGGCCCGGCACCCAGAGCACGTCGCCCTGCGCCTTGGCATTGAGGAAGCGGGAGGCGACGAAGAGGAAATCGGAGAGGCGGTTGATGTATTTCAGGGCGGAGCCAGAGACGGCTTCGCCCTCGGTCTGGGCGAGTTCGACCATCAATCGCTCGGCGCGGCGGCTCACCGTGCGCGCGAGGTGGAGATGAGTGGCGGCTGGTGTGCCGCCAGGCAGGACGAAGGAGCGCAGCGGCTCCAGGGTGGCGTTGAGCTGGTCGATCTCGGCCTCGACCCGGTCGACCTGCACCTGCGCGATGCGCAGCGGCTCGAAGGCCAGTTTCGCGCCGGTGTCGGGCGTCGAGAGGTCGGCTCCGAGATCGAACAGGTCGTTGCTGATGCGGCCGAGCATGGCGTCGACATCGGCGTTCTCGGTTGCCGCATGCAGCCGGGCCATGCCGATGCAGGCATTGGTCTCGTCCACCGTGCCATAGGCTGCGACCCGCAGGTCGAATTTCAGCCGGCGCGGCCCGGTGGTGAGCCCCGTCGTGCCGTCGTCGCCGGTGCGGGTGTAGATGCGGTTGAGCTTGACCATCGACGCGTTATAGCGCGGCGCCGACCGAGCGAAAGAGCTTGCGCGCCGCAGGCCTGTTCTCAGAAGGTATAGCCGAGCTTGGCACCGAAATTGGCCGGGCCGCGCGGCTTGTCGCGGTCGGAGCAGCCAGCGGTGCTGAAGTGCTCCAGCGTCGCGACAAGGCTCCAGCGGTCGTTGAGCCTGAAGCCGAGCGCGGCGGCTTCGCGCGAGCCGCTGTTGCAGCCGACATTGAGGCGGTTCTCGGGAACGACAGCGCCGGTCTTGCCGTCATTGAGGGCGGCGCCCAGGCTGGCCTCGACGAAGACCGCCTTGGTCAGGTCGACGGTCCAGGTCGCGCCGGCATAGGCGTAGCGCGTGCCATTGAAATTGACGCTCGAACCGAGATGGAAGCGCGGTACGAAGGCTGCCGAGAAGCGGTCGTTCAAGGTCGCGACGCGCGGCGTGACCACCTCGCCGCTGAAGTTGAGCAGGCCGCTTTCGCGCCCGCCCGGATTGGCGGCGGCGGCGCCGATGCGCGCTTCCCATGAGAGCGGGGGTGTCTCGGTTGCCGGTGCGTAGCTGGAAACGCCGGCCGGGAGAGGCTGCGACTGCGCCCAAGCGGGGGCGGCGGCCATCATTCCGGCGAGGACCAGCAATGCAACGCGAACCATGGGGGACTTTTCTTGTTGTCGGCGGAACGACGTTAGTGAAGCGCAGAGACTCGTGTCGGGAATATGGCGGGATTGCGGCAACTACCGTGTTGGGGCGATGCCGGCCGAGGCGAAGCTCTGCAAAATCAAATGCTTAGAAAAAGGCAAACGAAGCGGGGATAGCTTCGGTCGCGACGGCTGTATCAGCCGCTGCGCCACCACATGATGCCGAGGATGACGAGGATCGCAATGAACTGCAGGACCACCCTGAGCCGCATCAGGTTCTGCGACGTGCTGGGGTTGCCGCCGCGCAGCATGTTGGCCAGCCCGAGCAACAGGACGATCGCAACAGCGCCGACCGCGACGGGAACGAGAGAGGCGGACAGGTTCATGGGCGACATTTAGAGCAGGATGCGAAAAAGTGGAAACCGGCTTTTCGCATAGACCCGGCTCTTGCGCCGCTGATCGCTTGGCCGGCCGCCTCAGCGATAGCGCCGCTGCACGATGAGATGGGCTGCGACCGTCAGCACGATCGTGGCGGTCATCAGGATGAAGGAGATCGCGCCGCCGAAGGGCCAGTTGTTCTGCTGCGCGAACTGGCCATAGACCAGCGGGCCCATCATCTGGAATTTCGGCCCGCCGAGCAGCACCGGCGTGGCATAGGCGTTCATCGCCAGGATGAAGGTCAGGATCGTGCCGGCCAGGATGCCGGGCAGGGCGAGCGGCCAGAGCACACGGCGAAACATCGCGGCGGGGCCGGCGCCGAGACTGAAGGCGGCTTCCTCGACATTGCGGGGAATGCCCTCGATCACGCTCTGCAGCGTCAGCACCATGAAGGGCAGATTGACCGCGACGATGCCGATCAGCACGGCGTTTTCGGTGAACATGATCTCGAGTGGATGGTTGATCAGACCGAGCCCCATCAGCGAGGCGTTGAGTGCGCCCTTGCTGCCGAAGGCGGTCATCCAGCCGGCCGCACGCACCGCATTGCCGACGAAGAGCGGCAGCACGACGAGCATGATCAGCAGGTTCTTGAAGCGGCTTTCCATGCGCGCCAGCACATAGGCCAGCGGGAAGCCCATGATCAGGCAGGCGACCGTGCAGATCACCGCGACGCGCACCGTGCGCAGCAGCACGTTGAGGTAATAGCTGTCGGTGAAGAACTTGATGTAGTTCTCGATCGTCAGCCCATCGACCATGAACTGGCCGGGGATGAACTGGTTCAGCGAATAGCGGAACAGGATCGCGATCGGGCCCAGGAGCCCGATCGCAACGAAGATGGTCGCCGGCACGACGAGCGCGCCGGCAAGGCCGGTGCGGGCGCCCGCGACGGCTTCGGGAGCAGCAGTGCTCACGCCTTGAAGACCTTATCCCACCACTCCTTCATGGCGGAATCGTTCTTGGCGAGGAAGGCGTAGTCGAGATCCTTGAGGCGCTTCTCTTCCTCCGGGGTGAAGCCGATGCGCTTCTGCAGATCGGGCGCGACATTCAGGCCGGTGACGGTGCCGTTATAGCCCATGTCGACGGCGAAGGCCTCCTGGGGCGCCTTCTCCAGCATTGCGTTCAAATAGGCGTAGGCGTTGTCCTTGTTGGGCGCGTTCTTCTGGATGACGAAGCCCGAGACATAGGCCGGGATGCCCTCGACGGGCGAGACCGCCTCGCAGGGGATGCCGGCGTTCTGCCACTGCACGACGCGCGCCTTCCAGATCGCGCTGATGCCGATCTCTTCGTTCTTCATCGCGGCGGCGAAGGCCTCGTTGGTCGGGTAGACGCGTGCGCCCGCCTTCTTCACGGCGAGGAGAACCTCCTTGGCCTTGTCGAGGTTGTTCATGTCCTTGCCGCCGGTCGCGGCCATCGAGGCCGCGATGAAGATCGACTGGTACTGGATGTCGATGAAGCCGATCTTGTCGCCCCATTTCGGATCGAGCCAATCCTTGAAGCCGGTCGGCGCGGGCGTGATCAGCTTGGGATTGTAGATGACGACGTTGCCCGAATAGATGTGCCCGATGCCATAGGGGTATTTCATCGTCGGCAGCAGGTTCTTGGCGTTGGGAATCTTGGAGTAGTCGAGCTGCTCCACGACGCCGGCCTCGTTCATCTCGAACATGTTGGCGGCCGAGAGGCCCTGCACATCGACGGTGCCGCGCGGCAGGCGCTTCTCAGCGGTCATCTTGGCGCGGCGCGGGGCGTCGCCTGCCTGGTCCTGCACGATCTCGATGCCCTTGGGCTTCAGGATCGGCTCGTCGATGTTCTTGGTCAGGAGGCGGGCATAGTCGCCGCCCCAGGTGCCGATCACGACCTTGCCGCCGGCTTGCGCAAAGGCATGGTGGCTCATGGCCGGGGCCAGTGCGACTGCGCCGGCCAGGCCTTTGATAACGGTCCGCCTATCGATCTTGGTCATGGTTGAAGTCCCCTGTTTTCGCCTGTTTGGTCAGGCTTCGCGCGGATAGACCAGCCCGGCGTCCTGCGCCCAGCCGATCGTGATGGTCTCGCCCGGCTTCGGCTCGGCCAGGCCGGCCCGGTTCGGGATCTGCAGCAGCATGCGGTCATGCTCCGACAGGCTGACATGGATGTCGAGCAGTGCGCCGAGATAGGAAGCGTGCTCGACCTTGGCCTCGTAATGATTGGGGCAACCCTGCGCCTCGCCGCCGACGGCGATCCGCTCGGGCCGCAAGGCGAGCGTGGCGGATCCCATGCCGGTCGCGGCAGCGCAGGCGATGTCGAGCCCGCCCTTGGTGCGGAAGCGGCCATTGCCGGCAATTTCGCCGTCGAGGAAGGCGCTGCGACCAATGAAACCTGCGACGAAACGATCCGCGGGCTTCTCGTAGAGCTCGCGCTGGGTGCCGATCTGGCGGACCTGACCCTTTTCCATGACGACCAGCCGGTCGGCCATGGTCAGCGCCTCCTCCTGGTCATGCGTGACCATGATGGTGGTCAGGCCGAGCTTGCGCTGCAGGTCGCGGATCTCGACGCGGACCTCCTGCCGGAGCTTGGCATCGAGATTGGAGAGCGGTTCGTCGAGCAGGAGCACGTCGGGCTCCATGGCGAGTGCGCGCGCCAGGGCGACGCGCTGCTGCTGACCGCCGGAGAGCTGGCGCGGATAGCGCCCGTCGAAGCCGGTGAGCTGGACGAGCCGCAGCGCCTCGGTGACGCGGGTGCCGCGCTCGGCCTGTGCGACCTTGCGCATCTCCAGCCCGAAGGCGACGTTCTCCGCCACCGTCATATGCGGAAACAGCGCGTAGCTCTGGAAAACCAGGCCGCAATTGCGTTTCCAGGGCGGCAGCGTCGTGACCTCGCGCTTGCCGATGGTGATCTTGCCTGAGCTGGGCGGCACGAAGCCGGCGATCATGCGCAAGGTCGTGGTCTTGCCGCAGCCGGAGGGGCCGAGCAGGACGAGGAATTCGCCGCTGGCGATGTCGATGGTGACGTCGTCGACGACGTTGAGGTCGCCATAGGATTTGTGGAGGTGCTGGATCGATAGCGGCTCCATTGATTCAGACCACCCGGCTCAGCTTGACGTAACGATCCGTGACGACCATCGCCACGGCGATCAGGACGATCTGGATCAGCGAGGCCGCGGCCACGGTCGGATCGATCTTCCATTCCAAATATTGCAGGATCGCGATCGGCAGCGTGGTGCGCCCCGGTCCAACGAGAAACAGGCTCATTTCAAGATTACCGAAAGAGGTGACGAAGCCGAACAGCCCGGCCGCGACGATGCCGGGCCTGATGCTGGGCAAGGTGACCCGCCAGAAGGTGGTGAGTGGGCCGGCGCCGAGATTCTGCGCGGCCTCCTCGATGGTGCGATCGAAGCCGGCGAGGCTCGCCGTGACGAGCCGGACGACCCAGGGAATGACCACGAGCGTATGGGCGGCGATCAGGCCGCCGAGCGAGCCCAGCACCGGCAGGCCCGTGGCGATCTCGGTCTCGATCTGGAAGACATAAAGCGCAGTGCCGAGCACGATGCCGGGCATCACCAGCGGCAGCAGCAGGAGCGTGTTGACGGCGGGGCCGAGCGTGATGCGGTGGCGCACCAGCGCCAGGCTGGCGGGCACGCCCAGCGCCAGCCCGATCAATGTCGCCAGCACGCCAACCTGGAGGCTGAGGATGAAGCCATCGATGAAAGGCTTGTTATTGGCTGCGGCGGAGAACCATTTCAGCGAATAGCCCTCGGGCGGGAAGGAGGGGATTTCCTGCCGGAAGAAGGCGAGCCAGGTGACGAAGATCAGCGGCAGCAGGATGAAGCCGAGCGAGAGGCAGGCGGCTCCGTTGAGCGCGACGCGGCCGAAGCTCGGGCGGGCGGCGGCGCTCAAGCCGGCGCTCCGCGGCGAGGCCGAGCTGCTACGGGAGCTTGCTGCGCGGAGTCTGCCGCAAGCTGTCTCTCTTGCATGCGTGCTTGGCCTGCGACCACCACGTTGTCCCGCCTCCCGATCCAAACCGGCCGCAAGCTGCGGCTCCACTTACAAACAGTCAAGATTGTCTTTCTCTATCCGTCGCATCGTTTGTCCCTATTCGTAGCGGGCGCGACATCACGCCTCCCGGCCTTAGAGCCGGATGATTTCAGATGGGATCACAGACTGATCCCATCTGAAATCTGAATCCGTCTCTCATCCAAGAGCTAGAGCAGGATACGAAAAACCGGTTCCCACTTTTTCGTATCCTGCTCTAGCTCCTTGTTTTAACGCGTTTTCTTCACGCGAACCGGTGTCCACTTCGCTCGAAAACGCTCTAATGCAGCGTGTTCTTGTGGAACGCGCCGCCCTTCATGATCATCGCCAGGTGTTTGCCTTGTTCCTGGAAGAGGCCGAGGTTCTTCAGCGGGTCGCCATCGACGAGGATCATGTCGGCGAAGGCTCCAGCACGGAGCGTGCCAAGCTTGCCCTCCATGCGCAGAAGCTGCGCGCCGATCGTGGTTGCCGAGCGAATGATCTCGATGGGTGAGAGCACCTCGCTGCGCAGCAGGAACTCCCTGGACTGCTCGACCTGGAGCTGGCCGAGCAGGTCGCTGCCATAGGCGACAGGCACGCCGGCGCGCTTGCAGATCTCGAGCGAGCGCAGGCCGCCATCGATGACGAGATCGTTCTTGGCGAGCATGTCACTGTTCATGCCGAATTCGGCGGCTCGTTCCTTCATCGCGTAATAGGCGACGAGGTTCGCGGTCAGGAACATGCCATTCTCGGCCATCAGCTTGGCCGAGGCGTCGTCGATCAGATTACCGTGCTCGATGGCGCGGACGCCGCATTGGGCTGCGCGCGTGATCGCCTCGGGCGTATAGGCATGGGCGCAGACATAGCGGCCGAAGGCCTTGGCTTCCTCGACCGCCGTCTTCACCTCATCGACGCTGAACTGCATGGAATCGAGCGGGTCGTAGGGTGAGGCGACGCCGCCCGACATCATGATCTTGATGTGGTCGGCGCCGAGCCGCATCTGCTCGCGCACCGACTTCTTCACCGAGGAGACGCCGTCCGAGACGTTCATGGTGTAAGCCATGGCGTTGCAGCAGTGGCAGCGTGCGCCGAAATCGGTGCGCCGGCGCGGGTCGCTATGGCCACCGGTCGGGCCGATCGCCGCACCGGCGATGAACAGGCGCGGAGCCGCGACATCGCCCTTGTCGACCGCTTCCTTGATGCCCCAATCGGCGCCGCCGGTGTCGCGCACCGTGGTGAAGCCGCGGTCGATCATGCCCTTCATCAGGCGGACGGCGCGCGCCGTCATCAGCGTCAGCGGCATGCTCTCCATGGCGCGGATATAGACTTCGGAGAGGAAGACATGGACATGGCTGTCGATCAGGCCCGGCATCAGCGTGCGGCCGCCGCAATCGATCACATCGGCATTGGCGGCCTTGATCGGCTTGTCCGAGAGGTCGCGGATCGTCTCGCCATCGACCAGGAGTTCGTAGCCCCGGCGCAGTTCGCCATGATCGGGTTCGAGCAGGGCGAAATTCTTGAAGTGCAGCGCCATCGCAAAATCCTTCCCTAGAGCCGGCTGATGTCTGATGGGATCACCGAGTGACCCCATCTGAAATCTGAATCCGTCTCTCGCCAAAGAGTTCAGAGCAGGATCAATGCGAAAAACCGGTTCCCACTTTTTCGCATCCTGCTCTGGGACAGCGCGCGCGGAGCGCCGTCCTCCTCCGATAGCTGATATATTGCGAAGTTTACTCCGGCCTGTCTACGCACTTGCGATGAGTCGTGACCGCGGTTTTTGCAGGACGGGTCGGCGGCCCGCCATGGCTGCTGGCAGGCGGACCCTGCCGAGCGCCTTCAGCTCGCTTTCGCGATCGGAGTGGGCTCGAAAGCAGCGCCTTAAGGGGGAGGGCTCTCATCAAAAAAGTGAGAGCAGGATCGGCCTGTCAGCTCACCACGGCGGCGTTTTGCGCCAGGATTCTGCCGCGGACCGGCATCGAGAGGTCGTCGGCGAGTGCGCGGGCGACGGCCGGCAGGCCGTCGAGCAGGCTCGGGACGAAGGCCTGGGAAGGCGGCACGCGTTTGGGCAAGGCATGCAGTGCGGCAGCCATCACCAGCGGGTCGCGCGCGCCCTCGCCGTTCTGCGCGGGATCATGCAGGACATCGATCAGCTTCAGATGGTCGGCGCGCTCGGCGCGGATCGCCTGTTCGAGCCGCGGCTTGACGCGCGGCACGATCAGCGCCGGTTTGTCGAAGGAGAGGATCTCGCAGAAGGTGTTGTAACCGCCCATCGCGACGACGCAGTGGGCGCGGTTCATCAGCAATTCGAGGCGCGGCTCGAAACCGAGGCTTTCCAGCTTCGGAATCCGGGCGATGCGCTCGGCGAACTCCTTGCGGCGCTCGCGCGACATGAAGGGGCCGAACACGATCAGCGCCGGCAAGGCGATGGTCGGATCGGCCTCATAGGCGGAGATCACCCAGTCGATCACGCCGGCCCCGTCGCCGCCGCCGCCGGGTGTCACCAGGATGAACGGCCCCTTGGTGATGCGCGGATAGCGGTTAGGTGGCATTGGGCTCGGCACGGCGCGCTTGAGATAGCCGGTATAGCGGATCTTGTCGGCGAAGAGGTGCTGGTTCGGCAGGCCGGCAAGCGGCTGGTAGATGCTCTCCAGCCCATAGACGAAGATGTCGTCATAGACCTGCTCCAGCGCCTCGATCGCTCCGGTATGGCGCCATTCCTCATAGAGCTTCGTCGGCTCGTCGAGCACGTCGCGCAGGCCGAGCACGATGCGCGCACCGCGCCGGCGCAGGACTTCGAGCGCCGGGATCAATTCGCCGCGCAGGCCGACCGGCTCCTTGTCGACGATGACCACGTCGGGATCGAAGGAGAGCACGACCTGCTTGATGATGTCGGTGCGCAGACGGATCGTATCGGTGAGGTCGAGATTGAGATGATGGGGCCCATAGCGGCCATCGCTCTGCTTCTCGACGCCGGGGATGCGGACATAGTCGACGCCGTCACCGAACTGGAAGCTCGAGATCACCGACGAGCCCGAGATGATGATCACTGATATATGAGGGTAGTTGGCCACGAGCGAATTGGCGATTGCCCGGCAGCGCCGGATATGGCCGAGGCCGAAGGTGTCGTGGCTGTAGATCAGGACGCGCGGCGCATGGGGGTCGCGCGGCGTGCGCTCGACGCCGGGGAGGTCGACGACGTTGAAAGACATGACTGCGTCGTCCTCCGCAGAAAGGCCAGACGACCCCCGTGGAGAGGACGAACGCACCCGGGAATGCAAGACGGGATCATAGCGCGGCGTAGGCTTCGATCCAAGTCCGCTCTTCAGGGCAACGAACGCCCCAAGCGTGAGTGCCGCATTTATGCAGCGCTCCGGTCCGAAAACAACCGCCTCGGATCGGAGGTCACGATAACGGGATGGGCCGTGAGCGTCGCAAGCAGGGTTTGCAAGGCGGCCCAGGCGGTCTCGTCATGGTCGCGGTGGTGCAGCAGCAGGCCGAGCGTGTCTGCGCCCTCCGGTTGCTGGCGCCGCGCCGCGAGCTGGTCGCGGATCTCCAGGGCCAGGGCCTGCAAGGAGCGGCCGATCCGCCCGCCATGCCAATCCATCACGTCGATGTCGCTGTTGACCAGGGCGGGGCCGTCGCCGCCGAGCCCGAAGCCGCGAAAGCAGGACAGGCCGGCGAAGCCGAATTCCGGCAGGGCCCGGGCCAGGTCGGGGTCGATGCGGTTCCAGGGCGGCACGAAGACGGGCAGCACGGAGGTTCCGAGCAGATCGCCGAGCCGCTGCCGCCCGGCTGCGATATCGGCCGCAGCCTCGGCGCGCGGGCGGCCAGCGCCGAACTCGGCTTTCTTCATGCCCGCGGCGGCGTGGTTCTGGTGCCTGCAGCCATGCTGGCAGGGCAAGAGCGAGGGAGCCGCGCGCAGCGCCGCGGCCAGCGCCGGTTCGGCCAGCATCGGGATGACGGCCAGGAGCACGGGCAAGGCGAAGCGCTCGCTCAAGCCGGCGAGACGGTCGAGCGCGGGGCTTGGGGCGACGGCGTCGTCGTCGCGCAGCCAGAGCCGGAGGCGCCTGCCGGTCTCGCTCCAGCAATCGAGCTCGGCGAGAAGTTCGTCCAGGGACGTGCTGTTCACGGGGTCGCCCCCGCACGGGCCGAGGCGATGCGCGCAAAGCCTTGCGCCAGGATGGCGCTGGCCGTCTCCAAGGTGCGCTCGCTCCTGACGAAAGCGGCGGCGGCGCGGCCCATCCGGGCGCGCAGGGCCGGGTCGGTGAGCAGTCGGGAGAGCGCCATGGCCAGCGCCGCCTCATCATTCTCGGGTGCGAGGAAGGCGGTTTCATCCGGCTTGACGGTGTCGGGCACGCCGCCGCTGGCGAAGGCGATGACGGGGAGGCCGGCGGCTTGCGCCTCCAGATAGACCAGCCCATAGGCCTCGCCGAGGCCGGGCCAGATGAAGACGTCATGGCTTGCGAGCTCGGCCGCGACCTGGTCATGGGCGAGTGCGCCCAGCCAGGTGATGCGGCCCGGCGGCAAAGCGGCGAAGGCCTGCTCGACCTCGCCGCGCAACGGCCCGTCGCCGATCACGGTCAATGTCCAGGGCTTGTCGACGAGCTGCAGCAATGTGCGCGCCAAAGCGAGGTAGCTCTCATGTTTCACGCCGTCGCGCATCATCGCGACGGTGACGAGGCGCGGCGGGCCGGGTTGCGGCCTTGGCCGTGGCGCACTGGCGTCGAGCGCGATGAAGGGCGGGAAGGCGAGGAACTGCGTGCGCGCTCCGCACCAGAACTCGACGCCCATCCGGTCGCGCTCGGTGAAGCAGAGATGCAGATCGGCGGCCCCGAAGCTGGCGCGCGCCAGCGCGACATGCCGCGCCCATTCCCCCTTGGCGCGTCGCTCCGAGCCACTCGCCTCCGCGACGACATAGGGGATCGAGAGATGCTCCGAGATGGCGGGCCCGAGCAGGTCGGGTGCCTTGTAGTAGCTGTGATAGGTGAACCAGAGGTCGGGGGGCGCTGCTCCCGCGCGCCAGCCGGCGGCCAAGGTCTCGATCTTCGCCGCGGCCTCGGTGCGGTGGCGTTCCAGCAGGCCGGGATCCGGCGTCTTCATGTAGGAGCGCGCATCGCGCACGGGCTCGACGACATGGCCGAGCCGTTCCAGGGCGGTTGCGATCTGCCGCGCCATGCGCCTGTCGCCGGAGATGCGGCCGTCCTCGAAGGCGTTGAGCGGTGTATGGAGGGCGATGCGCACCGCGTGGTGCTCCGCGTGCTGCTCTGCGGGCTTGCGCTCAGCGATAGGGATCGGCCGCGTCGCGCAGGCCATCGCCGAGGAAGTTGAAGGCCAGGATGATCAGGATCACCGGGACGACCGGATAGAGCAACCAGGGATACAGCGCCACCACATTGATGTTCTGCGCCTCGTTCAGCATCACACCCCAGCTGGTGATGGGTGGGCGCAGGCCCAGACCCAGGAAGCTCAGCGCCGTCTCGCCCAGGATCGTCCTGGGAATGGTGATCGTCGCCGAGGCGATGAGATGGCTCATGAAGCCGGGCACGAGATGCAGGCCGATGATGCGGGCTGGCTTGGCGCCCATCAACTGGGCCGCGACGACATAATCCTCCTCGCGCAGCGAAAGCAGCTTCGAGCGCACGGCGCGGGCCAGACCCGTCCAATCCATCAGGCCGAGGATGACGGTGATGCCGAAATAGACCAGCAGCGGGCTCCAGGAGGGCGGCATGATCGAGGCCAGCGCCAGCCAGAGCGGGATATGTGGCAGCGACTGCACGATCTCGATGATGCGCTGGACGATGAGATCGACCTTGCCGCCGTAATAGCCGGCGATGCCGCCGATGATGACGCCGAGCACGAAGGAGACGAAGACACCGAGCAGGCCGATCGAGAGCGAAATGCGCCCGCCATAGAGAATGCGCGAGAGCATATCGCGGCCGAGCCGGTCCGAGCCGAGCAGGAAGAGCGTGCCGCCTTCGGGAGGGCAGACCAGATGCAGGTTGCCCGGGATCACCCCCCAGAAATCATAGGCGTCGCCCCGGCAGAAGAAGCGCAGCTTCTCGGGGCGGGTGGTGTCGACATCATATTCGCGCTTCAGGTTCTCCATGTTGAGGCGCTGCTTGTAGGGGTAGACGAACGGGCCGATGAGGCTGCCCTGATGGAACAGGTGCACCTCCTGGCGCGGCGCGCGGATGAAGTCGGTGTTGCGCGTGGTGTAGTCGTAAGGCGCGAGGAACTCGCAGATCGCGACCATGGCGTAGATCGTCAGGATGACGACGCCGGAGATCACCGCGAGCTTGTGCTTGCGAAACTTCCACCACATCAATTGCCATTGCGAAGCGAGATAGACCCGCTCCTGCTCGGGCGTCATCTTCTCGACCGCATGGGGCTCGAAGGGGGCGGTCGAGGCGGTATGCGGCAGGGGCGCGCCGTCTGCGGGAAGAGCTCTCACTTGGTCGCCGTGCCTTGCAGCCTGATCCGTGGATCGAGGATCGCGAGCGAGATGTCGGAGATCAGCACGCCGATCACGGTCAGGAAGGACAGGAACATCAGGAAGGAGCCGGCGAGATACATGTCCTGGCTCTGCAAGGCCCGGATCAGGAGCGGTCCTGTGGTCTGGAGCGAGAGCACGATCGCGACAATCTCGGCGCCCGAGACGATCGAGGGCAGGATGTCGCCGATATCGGAGACGAAGAAGTTGAGCGACATGCGCAGCGGGTATTTGCGCAACGCCTTGCCCGGTGGCAGCCCCTTGGCGCGGGCGGTGACGAAATACTGCTTCTGCAATTCATCGAGCAGGTTGGCCCTGACGGCGCGGATCATGCCGGCGGTGCCGCCGGCCCCGATGATGATCACCGGAATCCAGAGATGTTCGAGGATCGACCAGAGCTTGGCCCAGCTCATCGGCTGATTGAGGTATTGCGGGTCGACGAGGCCGCCGATCGAGGTCCCGAACCAGACATTCGCCGCGTACATGAACACCAGCGCCAGCAGGAAATGCGGGATCGCCAGGCCGATCAGCCCCAGGAAGGTCAGCCCGTAATCGCCCCAGCTATATTGATGCGTCGCCGAATAGATCCCGATCGGGAAGGCGATCAGCCAGGTGACGATGATGGTGACGAAGGAGACCACCATCGTCAGCATCAGGCGGTCGCCGACGATCTCGCGGACCGGGCGCTGATACTCGAAGGAGTAGCCCATATCGCCCTGGAGAAGGCCAGTAACCCACCAGAAATAGCGTTCGACCGGCGGCTTGTCGAAGCCGTATTCCTTCTTCAGGAACTCGATGCGGCTGAGATCGGCCTTTTCCCCCTGCGCCTGCATCTCGGCGGCGAGCGTCTCGAAATAATCGCCTTCGGGCAGGTTGATGACGGTGAAGATCAGCGCACTGGTGACGAGCAGCGTCGGGATCATCACCAGGATGCGCTTGAGGATGTATTGCAGCAGCATGCTCAGACCTGTGCCTTGCTCGGGTCGAACCAGAAGGTGTCGGGCATGTAGCGGCCGAAGAAGGCGCCGGGCTCGAAGCTGTAGAGCCCCTTGTCGGGCACGTTGCGCAAGGTGCGCGAGACCACGACCGGCTGCAGCGTGCCGTTGACGATGCCAATGGTGAAGAGCTGTTCGGCATTGATCCTGAGCATGTCACGCCAGATCTGCCGGCGCTGCTCATGCGTCGCGCTGCGGCGCCAGGCGTGATAGAGCCTGACGAGTTCCTTGACCTCGGGCATGTCGGGTTCCTCGCCCTCGCGACCGCTGCTCTCCAGGAACTGGCCCCAGCGCGGCCAGTTGAACTGCGAGGCAGATGTGGGCGCCAGCGCATCGGGCTCCATCTCGGGAGCGACCAGGGCATTATCCATGCCGACCCAGGCGGACATGATGGTCTGGCCGGCCAGGATGCGGCGGCGGAAGACGTCGCGCTGCGTCGAGCGGGGATAGATCTTGACCCCGACTGCGACCAGATCCTGCTTGATCAAGTCGAGGATGTCGGTCTCCTCGGTGCTTTCGCCGGAGGTCTCGATGGTGAATTCGAGGCGGCGCCCGTCCGGCAGCAGGCGGATGCCTTCGAGATCGCGCTTCACCAGCCCGATCTCGTCGAGCAGGCGGTTGGCCAGTGCCTTGTCCTGCTCCATCCACAACCCAGCCTGCTTGGCGTCGTAGAGCGGGCTTTCGGGCAGGGCGGTGTTGCCGCTCTCCTTGGCAAGGCCGAAGAAGATGACCTTGTTGACGTCCTTTCGGTTGATCGCCACCGAGAGCGCGCGCCGATAGCGGACATCGCGGTTGAGGTCGCGCCAGACCGGGTCGATGGCGTTGAGGTTCGGCATCAAGGCGAACCAGGCGCCTTCCGCCCGCTTCCACAGCTTGACGTCGATGTTCATCCGCTTCGAGGCGTCCTTGAGGAAGGTGTAGTTGTCGAAGCGGATATAACGGGCCTGCAGATCGCTCTCGCCGGCGGCGGTCTTGGCGGGGATCAGCGAGTTGGTGCCGATCGTCAGCGTGACCTGGTCGACATAGGGCAGTTGCAAACCGTTCTGGTCGATGCGGTGGAAATAGGCGTTGCGCAGGAAGGTGAACTGCTCGGCCGGCAGCGGCGTGGTGTTGCGCCAGGGATCGAGTGTCGGCAGCTCGGGGTTCTCCGGCCGGTACATCCGCGACATGCGCTCATGCAGCGAACCCCAGTCCTTTACGCGCGCGCTCTTGACGCGCGAGGAGAGCGTGGCCTTGTCGGCATAGCGCTCGTGGAACTGCTTCAGATAGGCCGAGGGCATGTAGATATAGGCCGGCTGCGCCCCGGCGAGCGAAGGCAGGAAGACCGGGTTCGGCGCCTCCCAGCTATAGCGGATCTCGGTCGGCGACAGCACCTCGACGGTCGGCGTCTTGCCGGCCGCAATCAGCGCCTGGGACGGCCCGCCGGGCGAAAGCCGCTTGTTGTTGGCGACATCCTCCCACCAGTAGCGAAAATCCTCGGTGGTGAAGGGCGAGCCGTCCGACCAGCGATGGCCGGGGCGCAGTTTCAGTGTGAAGATGCGCCCATCCTCGACATCGAAACTCTCGAGGATATCGGAGGCGAGCTCGAGATTGTCGTCATAGACGATGAGGCGGGCATAGCCGTAGATCGTCATCATGCGGATGTCGCGCTGGTCGCCCATCAGCATGCGCATAGTACCGCCATGGCGGCCTGCTTCTCGCCCGTCTCCAGACACCGTGATGATGCGGGGAGAGCTTGGCGCGCGCTGAGCGACGGGCGGCAGCGTGCCGTCCGCGACCTGCTTGGCGAAGAAGGGGCTGTCGACCAGCCTCAGCGGCGTTTGTGGCTGGCTGAGCGCCAGGCGCGGCAGGCCCACTGCTGCGATGGCGGCGGAGCCGAGCGCGAGGGCCGCTCGGCGCGAAGGCTTGCGCGGAAAGCCGTTCATCAGGCCACCTCCCTGACGGATGCGCCGGCCTGCGCGAGAACGAAATGCCCGTCGCCGAGCGGCAGATGCGCCAGCGCCGGGCCGTTCTCTTCCTGCCTGAAGGCTGATGCCCAATGCGTGGAGTCGGAGGCGCCGCCGGGCGCGACCAACTTGAAGTTGAGCTTGCGATCGAGATCGGCGAAAGGCACCGATTTGAGCAGCGCCTTGGTGTAGGGGTGCACCGGATTGTTGAACAGCGCGTGGCGTGGGGCGATCTCGACGATACGGCCATTGGCCATCACGGCGATGCGGTCGGCCATGTAGTTCACGACCGCGAGATTGTGCGAGATGAACAGGAATGTCAGGCCACGCTCAGCCTGCAGATCCTTGAGCAGGTTGAGGATCTGGGCCTGGACCGAAACATCGAGCGCCGAGACGGGCTCGTCGCAGATGATCAGGTCAGGATCGAGCGCAAGCGCTCGCGCAATGCCGATGCGCTGGCGCTGGCCACCGGAAAAGGAATGCGGATACCGGTTGAGGAAGCGTGGGTCGAGCCCGACATCCTCCATCAGCGCCTTGACGCGGGCGGTCTGCTCGCCCCCTTCACCACGGTCGTGGACGACCAGCGGCTCGCGCAGGATGTTCATCACGGTCATGCGCGGCGACAGCGACGAGACCGGATCCTGGAAGATCATCTGGACCCTCGGCCTGAAGGCGCGCAGCGCCTCGTCCTGCAGCCCCAGCACATCCGTGCAGGTCTGGCCGTCATCGAAGACGATCCTGCCCTCGTCGGGCGTCACCGCCCGCATGATGATCTTGCTGACGGTGGTCTTGCCGCAGCCGCTCTCGCCGACGAGGCCAAGGCATTCGCCGCGCCTGATCTCGAAGCTCACATCGTCGACCGCGACGACGGTCGAGAGCGTGCCCTTGCCGAAGAACTTCCGCGAGCCGGTCGTGTAGGTCTTGCGCAGATTGCTCACGCTGAGCAGGGGGGCCGCATTCTTCGGCGCGGCGGGCCTTGCTGCGACGACGGGGCGGGTCCTTGCCTCGCGCAAGGCGACGAGGCGCTCGCCCTCCCGCATGTCGAAATGCGGCGAGGCCTTGAGCAGGGCCTTGAGATAGGGGTGGCGCGGCCGGCGGAAGATGTCCTCGACCGGGCCGCTTTCCATGATCTCGCCATGGTAGATCACCACCACCTCGTCGGCCATGTTGGCGACGACGCCGAGATCATGGGTGATCAGCAGGATCGCCATGCCCATCTCGGCCTGGAGATCGCGCATCAGGTCGAGCACCTGGGCCTGGATGGTGACGTCGAGCGCCGTCGTCGGTTCGTCGGCGATGAGCAAGGCCGGCTGGCAGATCAGCGCCATGGCGAGCATGGCGCGCTGGCGCAGGCCGCCCGAAAGCTCGAACGGGTAGAAGCCGAAGGCGCGATGCGGGTCCTTGAAGCCGACGCGCTTCAGCATGACCTCGATCAGCTCGCGCGCCTGCGCCTTGGGCGTCGGGCGGTGCAGCTGCAGCGCTTCCTCGATCTGGTTGCCGATGGTGTGCACCGGCGAGAGCGAGGACATCGGCTCCTGGAAGATCATGCCGATGCGCCCGCCGCGCAGCGCCCGGATCTCGCGCCCTTCCGAGGGCAGTCCGGCGATGTCGATCGAGGCGCCTGGCGTCAGCGGATCGCGGAACAGGATCTCGCCGCCCGTGATCGCCCCGGCGCGCGGCAGCAACCCCATGATCGCCTGCGAGATCACCGATTTGCCGGAACCGGACTCGCCGACGAGCGCGACCGTCTTGCCGGGCGGCACGCGCAGGCTGACGCCCTTCACGACATCGCGAGCAAGCCCGTGAATCGTGAAGCCGATGCGTAGATCGCTGATCCGCAGGATATCCATACGTCACTAACGCCGATTGGCTTCCGATGTTGCCTTACGTCCAAGTGCGATCACTAGACGTTGAAAGAGCCGCATTGCCAATGGCTTTCGACATAAACTCATTCGGCGGGACATTGCCCGGAACGGATGACGTCCGCGCAACGCGGCCCGCGCCGAAAGTCGTCGAAGGTCAGGCTCCAGCTCTGCGGGTTGGGGGCGCGGTAGGGGCCGAACTTGAAGTACTGGTTCTTGTCGAGGCCGGGTCCGCTATGGCCGATATGGCCCTTGACGGTGGCAACGTGCACGCCATCGGCGATGATTTCGACATGCCCGTTGCCGGCTGGTCCCGGGCTCGAGCGAAACACGAAGTCGATCCAGCCCTTCCGGGCGGAAGGCAGGTCGGCATGGCGCGTCACCATGATGCCTGGCGCGCAGGAATCGAAATAGGCTGGATAGCTCTTGCGCGTCGTGCCGCTTTCGATCGCGACGAGGGCCCGCGTCTGGCGCGCCGCCTGACGGTTCACGGCCAGGGCTTCGCCGGGCAGGCAGCCCTTCGGTCGGGCCGCGCTGCCGATCGGAAAGGTCTCGATCATGTCGGTTTCGATGGTGACGCCGAGATGCCCCTCAAAGAGTCTGAGCGCCAGGAAGGGGGAGTAGTCGCCCTTGGCTCCTGGAACGATCTCGCGCTTCCACTGCGCCAGTACATGGCGACCGTCGTCCTGAGGGACAGGATCGTCGAGGAAAACCGAAAAACCATACCAAAGCGTCTGATCGTAGCGGGCGAGCACCTCAGGCGTTTCCCAAATCTCGGCGCGTTCGCTGCAGCGCCTCTGCTGCGGCGGACAGGCAGGCTTGACCGAGAGCGTCAGCGCGCTGAGGCCGGTCATGACGTTGCGGCTCTGGAAGGTGACACTGCCGTCGCGCTGTTCAGGGTTGTCCTTGTAATACAGGCCGCCTTCCGGCGCGAACCGGCCGGCCTCGAAATCGTCCTTCAGGAGGAGCCGCGCAGGGTCGCCCGCAGTCTCGGCGCGCACTGTCCAGCCCACGCCGCCAAGCGCGAGCGCGAGGCACAGCAGCCGGCACGCCCGGTCGATCGAACCCAGCCTCATCGAACTCCTCCACTAGATCGTGATCGAAACATGGCCGCATTGCCGGGGCAAGCGCTGCCCGCACGGCGCACCCACATTGCACTGCGGCCGAGGCTGACCACATATGGGGAGCAGAAGATGAGAAGACGGGCGCGGCCCGCCGGACAGGATCGCCGTTGGAGACCAACCTCTTCCGTTATGTCTGGCAGAAGAGCCGCGGCGATCAGATCATCGTCCTGCTCATCATCCTCGTCTCGATCGCCTTCTACTGGGCGTCGTTCGATGTGCCCAAGCGCATCGTCAACGATGCGATCCAGGGCGGCGCCTTCAAGAACGGCAAGACCACCGCGACGCTGCTGGAGTTCACCCTGCACATGCCGGGTTGGCTCGGCGGCGCCAGCTACAAGCTGTTCGAGGGCTTCCAGGTCGGCCAGCTCGGACTGCTGTTCGGGCTGAGCGGGTGTTTCCTGGTGCTGGTGCTGATCAATGGCGCGTTCAAATACGTCATCAACCTGCGCAAGGGTATTCTCGGCGAGCGCATGCTCAGGCGCATGCGCTACGATTTGTTCAGCCAGCTCATGCGCTTTCGGCCAGAGGAGATCCGCGCGGTCAAGCCCGCCGAGGTCGCCAGCATGATCAAGGACGAGGTCGAGCCGATCGGCGGCTTCGTCGGCGAGGCCTTCATCCAGCCTGTCTTCCTGCTGAGCCAGGCGCTGACGGCACTGGTCTTCATCATGGCGCAGAGCATGTGGCTCGGCTCGATTGCGCTCGTGATCGTGTTGCTGCAGGCGATCATCATCCCGATCCTGCGCAAGGAGCAGCTCAGGCTCGGCCGCCAGCGCCAGATCGAGTCGCGCCAGCTCGCCGGGCGCATCGGCGAGATCGTCGACGCCGGGCCGACGATCCAGGGCCATGGCGCGACGAATTATGTGCAGTCGGACATCGCCGGCCGGCTGGGGAAGCTCTTCGACATCCGCTACGCGCTCTACAAGCGCAAATTCGCAGTCAAGTTCCTGAACAACCTCCTGGCCCAGATCACGCCGTTCTTCTTCTACGCGGTGGGCGGCTTCTTCGCGCTGCAGGGCCGGCTCGACATCGGTCAGCTCGTGGCCGTCATCGCCGCCTATCGCGACCTGCCGCCCCCGATCAAGGAACTGATCGACTGGGACCAGCAGCGCAACGACGTCACGATCAAATACGAACAGGTCATCGCCCAGTTCAACACCGACGAGGCGGTCGTGCTGGAGGAGGCCGACGGGGTGAAGCCTCTGCCCGAGCTGGGGCAGCTCCGGCTCGAGGCCGTGCAGATGCTCGACAATCGCGGCCAGCCCTTGCTGTCGCCCTTGACGCTGCGCTTGCAGCGGCCGGGCGCGGTCGCGATCATCGGCCCCAATGGCGGGGCGCGCGAGGTCCTGGGCCGCATCCTCGGGCGTCAGGCCATGGCCTATTCCGGGCGCGTCATGATCGATGCGAACAATCTCGGCCGGATGTCGGTCGAGCGCGCGAGCCACATGATCGGCTATGCCGGCAACGAAGCCGAGATCATCGCCGGCACGCTGCGCGACAACATCCTGCTGCCGCTGAAGCGACGCCGGCCGAGCATGAAGCCGACCGGCAAGGTCAGCCAAGAGGATCACCGGGTCTTCATGGAGTCGATCCGCTCCGGCAACACGCCGTTCTCCTTCACCGCCGACTGGACCGATTACGAGGGCGCGGGGGTGACCGATGCCGCTTCACTGGAGGAGCATATCAAGGATGTGCTCAAGGTGCTGGGCTGCGCCGAGGACGTTTATGAGCTTGGCCTCGACGGCAAGGTGCTGGCCTCTCTGAACGAGAACGCCAAGGAGCAGATCGTCCTAGCGCGGGGCGCCGTTGCGGAAGAGCTCGGCCGCAGCAAGCTCGCCGGGCTGATCGAGACCTTCGATCCGCAGCGCTACAACGCCAATGCGACTGTCGCTGAGAACCTGATCTTCGGCGCGCGGCGGACGCCGCGCTTCGCCAACGAGACGCTGCTGTTCGAGCCTTATGCCCATGCCATCCTGGCGGCGGAGGCGCTGGTCGCGCCGCTGATCGAGGTCGGCTCGCGCATCGTGGCGACGGTGGTCGAGATCTTTGAAGGCCTGCCGCAGGGCCACGCCCTGTTCGAGCGCTACTCCTTCGGCGCGGGCTTCGGCATGGAGCGATTGACCGAACTGTCCGCGACTTTGAGCAAGCAGGACATGCGCGCGCCGCTCGATTCCGAGACGGAGCGCGATCTGCTTGCGCTCGCGCTCGGCTATATCGAGCCGAAGCACCGGCTGAATCTGCTCGACGACCGGCTGCGGCGGCGGATCATGCGGGCGAGGGCGAGCTTCAAGGCTCATCTGCCGGCGGATGCCGTCCATGACGTCGACTTCTACGATCCCGGCAAGGTGATGCTGGGCGCGAGCCTGCGCGACAACCTGATGTTCGGCCGCATCGGCTATGGCATAGCCGATGCGCGCAAGAAGGTCGCGGGAATCGTGCGGGCCGCATTGGCGCGGGCGGGTCTCGATGGCGATCTCTACCGGATCGGCCTCAACACCGATTGCGGCATTCGCGGGCGCTTCCTGCCCGGGCGTCTCAAGCTTGCGGTACCTCTGGCGCAGGCCCTGATCAAGGCGCCGCAAATCGCAGTGCTCGATGTGGCGGCGCTGATCGCGACCAGCCCGGAGCCCGAGGCGCTGATCGCCCGGCTGCGCGAACATTGCGCCGGCATGACACTGTTCCTTCTTCTTGGGGATGCTAGTCTTTCAGCGGGGATCTCGCCGCGGGTCGTGTTCAGCGGACCGTCTGGCGTGATTGAGGACGACGACCGGGACGGCGAGGACGAAGTCGCGGCAGATCTGCCGCTGCGTCAGGATGCCGAACGGCTGGAGGCGCGACCATGACGCTCGAAACCGACATCACATGCCTGCGAAGGGTGCCGCTGTTTCGCTCGCTCCCCGGGCCCCGGCTGAAGCTCGTCGCGCTGATGGGCGAGCGCCTGCATTTCGACGCGGGCGCACGGATCATTGCCGAAGGAGAAATGCCGGAAGGCGTCTATGTCGTCCTGGAAGGCGAGGTTGAGATCTCGCATGAGCGGAGCGACGGGCGCAGCAAGCGCTTCCTGCTGGCGTCGGGCAGCATCATCGGCGACGTGCCCATCCTCTGCGGCCAGTCCTATGTCGGCGAGGTCACCGCCAAGAGCGATGTCAGCACGCTGCGGCTGCCGAAGGATCTGTTCTTCGAACTGCTGGAAACGATTCCCGATTTCAGCATAGCCCTGTCGCGCGATCTTGCCGCGCGGCTATATCGCCTGGCGGATTTCGTGCTGCACGACGAAAAGGTCCATTGATGAGGCGGGTAGTGGCATGAGTCTGCCCCAGACGGTCGGCAGCAACAGGCAGGGTGCGGGTTTCGGGGCGGGTATGGACCAGGTCTCGTCCTGGAGCCGCGACATCCGCTTCGCCTCGGGCATGGTGCTGCTCGCTTTCGCGACGACGCATTTCCTCAACCATGCCGCCGGCATCGCAGGGCTCGAGGCGATGGAGGCCGTGCAGAACTGGCGCTACGGGTTCTGGCATTCCTGGCCGGGTACGGTTGCGCTTTACGCCGCGCTGATCGTGCATCCGCTGTTTGCGCTGCTGCGGGTGGCGCAGCGCCGCACCTTCAAAATGCCGGCGCGCGAGATACTGCAGATCGGCCTCGGCGTCATGATCCCGCTCTTTCTCGTCGATCATATCGTCGGGACGCGGGTGATGGGCACGTTCTTCAATCTCGACGAGAGCTATCACGCGGTGCTGCGCCGGCTCTGGCCGAACCTGGCGTTTTCGCAGACCATCCTGCTGCTGCTGGTCTGGACGCATGGCATCATCGGCCTGCATTTCTCACTGCGCTCGCGCGAGAGCTATCAGCATTGGCGCGACCCGTTCATGCTTGCCGCGATCCTGCTGCCAATCCTGGCGCTGATCGGTTTTGCCGTAGCGGCGCGTGAGGCCGGGCACATGCAACTGCCGCCGGAGACCTATTCGGACTCGGCGGTCACCATGTTCAACCAGAACGTGATCTGGGCGAAGACGGCGTTCTACGGCCTCGTCGGCTGTTTCGTCGGCTTCGTCGCGATCCGCGAGATCAGGGTTCGCACCACCCGACACATCACCGTGCGCTTCGTCGGCCATGGCGTGCGCAAGCTCACGCCGGGGCTGACTGTGCTGGAGATGTTCCGGCGCTTCGGCATCCCGCATGCGGCGCTCTGCGGCGGCAGGGCCCGCTGCGCGACCTGCCGCGTGCTGGTGCTCGACGGTGGCGACAAGCTGCCGGCACCCGGACCGAACGAGGCCAGGCTGCTGCGCCGGATCTCGGCGCCGGACCGCGTTCGCCTCGCCTGCCAGATCAGGCCGCGCGACGATTTGCAGGTCCAGATCCTCCTGGCCTCGCGACTGGGCGCCGCCACGCGCGCGACCGAACCCGAGGCGACGGCCGGCAAGCGCGGGCTGACCGTGATCGTTGCGGATCTGCGCGCATTCTCGGCCCTGTCTGAGCGGCAATTGCCGCAGGAGCTGATCGGCCTGCTCAACCGCTTCTTCGACGAGATGGCGCAGGCCATCGCCGCGCATGGCGGGCGGATCGATGCCTTCTATGGCGATGGCTTCATGGCGGTATTCGGGTTGGAGGGCACGCCGGCGCGCGCCGCCCAGGCTGCGATCAGCGCGGCCGGAGACATCGTGCGCGCCGTCGAGGCGCTGAACCGCGAATTCGGAGCGGCATTGCCCTTGCCGCTGCGGATCGGCATCGGCATCCATACCGGTCAGGCGATCGTCGGCTCCGTCGAGAGCGAGAGCCTCGGCCGGCGCGAGATCACGGTCGGAGAGACGGTGATGATCGCAAGCCAACTTGAATCGGCGACGCGGCGCGTGCTGTCGGATCTCGTCGTGTCGGAAGAGACGATACGCGTTACCGGCCGGGGCTATCGCGGCACGACGCCGTTGAAGATCTCGATCAAGGGGCGCGAGAAGCCGCTGACCGCCTATGGTTTCGCCAGCGCGCCGGAACTGGCCGAACGCGACGGCGATGATCAGGAGCTCGCTCCTGCCAGCGAGACAGATTCGACAGGATTGCCGGAGCCGGCCGCTGCCCCCGATGCATCGGCCATGGAGGCCACCAGCGAGCACGAGCACGAGCCCTTGTCCGGGGCGGGTACACTGCAGGAGGAAGCCGCGCCCGCGCCGCAGCCTCCCGCGAAGCGAGGCCGCAGGTCCAGGGCCGGCAAGTCGAGCGCAGCGGAAAACACCAGGAAGACACCGATCTGAGCCCGCGGCGGGTGGCTGGCCTTTGCGCTCGGGCTTGCCTATGGTCCCGCCGATTTTGTCCCGCTTTGACAGAGACGGCATGACCCAGGAGCCCTCGGAGGCCTTTCACGACATCCTGCGCGGTGTCGCGGCGCTGACGCGCAATCCCGTGGCCGCCGACATCGCGCGGCTCTACGGCAAGGGCGCCCCAGTCGATCTCTCGATCGCCGTCAACCACAAGCAGATCGCCTCGAAGCAATGGCTGGTCGAGACGTTGGCTGCGACCTTGCCGCGTCCTGACGGCCCCGTCTGGGTGCTTGGCGCCTGGTATGGCGTGCTCGGCGCGCTGCTGCTGGAAGAGCCGCGCTTGGCGATCAGCGAGGTCGTGAGCCTCGATATCGATCCGGGTTGCGCCATTGTCGCCGAGACGCTGAACCATCGCCATGTCGCGGCCAAGCGTTTTCGCGCAATCACCGCCGACATGACAGGCCTCGATTTCGCGGCGCAAGACAGGCGACCCGGCCTCGTCATCAATACGAGCTGCGAGCATCTCGACGATGTGCCGGGCTGGCTTGCGACCCTGCCGGCAGGCCTGCCCCTGCTGCTGCAATCGAACGATTATTTCCGCGAGCCCGATCACCGCAGCTGCGTCGCCTCGCTCGGTGCGTTCCAGGAGCAGGCGAACCTGTCCGAGACCTGGTTCGCTGGAGCGCTGCCGACGAAGAACTATACGCGCTTCATGCTGATCGGCGCGCGATGAGCGCCGGGCCCGAGCCGCTCGTCGCGATTGCGATGAAGGGCTATCCGCGCCTGTCGGAGACCTTCATCGCCCAGGAGCTGCTCGGGCTGCAGCAGCGCGGCCTGCCCTTCGCGATCTGGTCGCTGCGTCATCCCACCGACGCCGATCGCCATCTGATGCACAAGCAGATCACTGCGCCGGTGACCTATCTGCCGGAATATCTGCATGACGATCCCCGCCGCGTTCTGCGCGGCGCCTTGAGCGCGCTGCGACGGCTGGGAGCGTTCAGGCTCGCCGCCGTCTTCCTGCGCGACCTCGTTCGCGATCCGACGCGCAACCGCTTGCGCCGGCTCGGCCAGGCCTGTGTGATGGCGCATGAACTGCCGGCGGGCATCGTGCATCTGCATGTCCATTATCTGCACACGCCGGCCTCGGTGATCCGTTATGTGGCGTTGCTGCGCCGGCTGAGCTGGTCGTTCTCGGCCCATGCCAAAGATATCTGGACGACGCCGGACTGGGAGAAGCGCGAGAAGATCGCGGCTGCGGCCTGGGGCGTGACCTGCACGCGCGATGGCCATGCCGAGCTGGCGCGCCTCGGCGACCGGGCCGACAAGGTCGCGCTGGTCTATCATGGGCTCGACCTCGCCCGCTTTCCGAGCCCGCCTTTACGCCCGCTGCGCGATGGCAGCGATCCGGCCGATCCGGTGCGCTTCGTCACCATTGGCCGTGCGGTCGAGAAGAAGGGCTTCGACGATCTGCTGGCGGCGCTGGCGCGTTTGCCAGCCACGCTGCATTGGCGTTTGACCCATATCGGCGGCGGCGAGAAACTGAAGACGCTGAAGATACTGGCCGAAGTGCTCGGGTTGTCGGAGCGCGTCATCTGGGCCGGGCCGCAGGCGCAGGCTGCGGTCGTCACCGCCTTGCGCGAGGCCGATCTTTTCGTGCTGCCTTCGAAGCAGGCCGATAATGGTGACCGCGACGGCCTGCCCAATGTGGTGATGGAAGCAGCAAGCCAGGCGCTGCCGATCGTCGCGACGGATTTCGCCGGCATTCCCGAATTCGTCCGCGATGGTGTCGAGGGTCTGCTGGTTGCACCCGGCGACGTCGCTGCGCTGGCACAGGCCGTGGCTGAGCTTGCGATGGCACCGGAACGGCGAGCGGCGTTGGGCGCTGCGGCGCATGCAAGGCTGACGCAGGATTTTTCGGCTGCAGCCGGGCTCGACCGCATTCATCGGAAGCTCGTGAGTGCGGTTCGATCAGGCGGGCGTGATTGATGCCACGCATCCTGATCGCCGTGACGCATCTCCTGGGCAGTGGCCATCTCGTGCGGGCGCGGCATCTGGCGCGGGCGCTGTCCGGGGCGGGACATGAGGTGACGCTGGCGAGCGGCGGCATGCCTGCGGCTGCGCGGCAGGACGAACCCTTCGCTTTCGTGCAGCTTCCTCCGGTCAAGGTCGAGGGCGTCGATTTCCGCAATTTGCTCGACGAGGCCGGGCAGCCGATCGATTCAGAACGCCGCGCGATGCGGCAGGCGATGCTGAGCGATCTTGCGATGTCCTTGCTGCCTGATGTCGTCGTCACCGAGCATTTCCCATTCGGGCGGCGGCAACTCGCCGGCGAGTTCATGGGGCTGATTGCCGCCGCGAAGGCGGCGAATCCGCAGGTTCTGGTGCTGTCCTCGATCCGTGACGTGCTGGTCGCCCCGCGTACCGACCGGGTTGCGGAGGCGGAGCAGCGCATCGCGAACCATTTCGACGGCGTGCTGGTGCATGGCGATGCCGCCTTCCTGCCGCTGGAGGCATCCTGGCCGGCGTCGCCGGAATTGACCGGGCGGCTGCACTACACGGGTTATCTGGCGGATGCGGTGGCGAAAGCGGCCCCGATCGAGAGTGGCGAAATCATCGTCTCCGGCGGCGGCTCGGCGGCCGCGCTGCCGCTGTTTGAGCTTTGCGTGGCTGCCGCCGGCTTGCTTGGCCCGGCGCGAGGCTGGCGCATCCTCGTCGGGCGAGGCGTATCCGAGGCGGCGTTCGCGGGTCTGCGGGATTCAGCACCCGCCCATGTGACCGTGGAATGGGCGCGGCCGGATTTTCCGGCGCTGCTCGCGGGCTGCGCGCTGTCGATCAGCCAGGCTGGCTACAATACGGTGCTTGATCTGGTGGCGGCCGGCCGGTCGGCGATCGTCGTGCCGTTCGATGCCGGCAACGAGACCGAGCAGGCGATACGAGCGGAGGCGATGGAACGGGCGGGGTTGGCGCGTTGCCTGCGCCTCGATGGTGAAACTCTGCTCACGCCAATGCTGCTGACGCAGGCCGTCGAATCGATGCTGAACGACGCTCCCGAGCGGGGCGTGACGATCGACCGCAGTGGTGGGGAAGCGGTTTGCGGCATCGTGGCGCGGCTGCTCGAGCAGCGGTGATCGATACTAAAAGTTGAGAGCTTTGCTCTCGCGAAAAACTGGTACCCACTTTTTCGCGCAATGCTCTCGGCGTTTTCTTCGCATAAGCAGGCCTGCTGGCATGTCTGTTGCGAAGCCGGCATGTCTGCCGGGAATTCCCGTCCCGGCGGTTTGCGAATTGCCGCTGCCGGTCTTTCGCTTTAGTTAGACAACGTACGCCTCCCTTTTTCGGTCGGCTCTTGGGACAACCGGTCCTCTCCCGGACCTGTCCCATGCCCGGAGACAAGCCAGATGACGACGACGACCGCCCAAGGCCTTCCCGACATGAAGTTGTCGGTGCGTCAGACCTTCGGGATTGATTCAGACCTCGAAGTGCCGGCCTATTCCAAGGCGGAGGCGCATGTTCCCGATTTCGATCCGGATTACCGCTTCGACCGCGACACCACGATCGCGATCCTGGCCGGTTTTGCGCATAACCGCCGTGTGATGATCTCGGGCTATCATGGCACCGGCAAATCGACCCATATCGAGCAGGTTGCTGCTCGCCTGAACTGGCCCTGCGTGCGCGTCAACCTCGACAGCCACGTCTCCCGGCTTGATCTCGTCGGCAAGGACGCGATCGTGCTGAAGGAAGGCAAGCAGATCACCGAGTTCCAGGACGGCATCCTGCCCTGGGCCTTGCAGAACAACATCGCGCTGGTCTTCGACGAATATGACGCCGGCCGTCCCGATGTGATGTTCGTGATCCAGCGCGTGCTCGAGCAGTCCGGCAAGCTGACGCTGCTCGATCAGAAGCGCGTCATCCGCCCGCACCCTTGCTTCCGCCTCTTCGCCACCGCCAATACGGTCGGCCTGGGCGACACGTCGGGCCTCTATCACGGCACGCAGCAGATCAACCAGGGCCAGATGGACCGCTGGTCGATCGTGACCACGCTGAACTACCTGCCCCACGACAACGAAGTCGCGATCGTGCTCGCCAAGTCGAAGCACTATCAGGCCTCGCCGGAGGGCAAGGACATCGTCAACAAGATGGTCCGTGTCGCCGATCTCACCCGCAACGCCTTCATGAACGGCGATCTCTCGACCGTGATGAGCCCGCGTACCGTGATCACCTGGGCCGAAAATGCCGCGATCTTCGGCGATGTCGGCTTCGCCTTCCGGGTGACGTTCCTGAACAAATGCGACGAGATGGAGCGCGCGCTGGTGGCCGAGTTCTTCCAGCGCTCCTTCGGCAAGGAGCTGCCGGAGAGCGCGGTGAACGTGGTCCTCAGCTGACAGGAGCGGCCGGTCATGGCGAGCGCGCGCTACGAGGGAAGCTGCCATTGCGGCCGCGTCGCCTATGAGGTCGAAGTCGATCTCGACCAGACGATCACCTGCAACTGCTCCTATTGCCAGCGCCGCGGCTCGGTGCTGGCCTTCAGTCCGGCGCAGAACTTCACCCTGCTGAAGGGCGAGGATGCGCTGACCGAGTACCGCTTCAACACGCAGAAGATCCAGCATCTGTTCTGCGAGAGTTGCGGCATCGAATCCTTTGCGCGCGCCAGTTTGCCGGATGGCACGCCGATGGTCGCGATTAATGCGCGCTGCCTGAGCGGCGTCGAGCCGGCCGAGTTGCAGTCGGCACCGTATGATGGGCGTTCGCGCTAGGAGTGGAGATGGTCGCGATCGTCGTCGAACCGAACCAGGACGAGACGCGCGCTGCGGTTCTGCGCGGCCTGGCCGCTTATAACGAGGCGCAGATCGGTTCGCGCAATACGAAACCGCTCGCGATCAGCTTGCGCGACGAGAGCGGTGCGATCGTCGGCGGCCTCGTCGGCGAGCTGAAATGGGAGTGGCTCCATGTCGACCTGCTCTGGGTCGACGGAGGTCATCGCGGTGCTGGCTTTGGCGAGGCACTGGTGGTGCAAGCCGAACAGGCCGCGCGGGATCATGGTGCGCGCGGCGTCTATCTGAGCACGATGAGTCTGCAGGCGCCGGATTTCTATCCTCGGCTGGGCTATCGCGAATGCGGCCGGATGGAGGACTATCCCGTAGCCGGTCATCGCATTCATCACTTCACGAAGGCGCTATGAGCATCTCCAATCGCAAGCCCGGCCAGACCAAGGAAGCGCCAGCGGAGCCGCTGAAGCGCGCGATTTCGGGCGCGATGAAGGCGATCGCGCGCAAGCCCGAGATGGAGATCGTCTTCGCGGCCGACAAACCCTCGCTCGTCGGCGAGCGCGCCCGCCTGCCCGAGCCGCCGCGCAAGCTCACTGTCCAGGATGTCGCGATCCTGCGCGGTCATGCCGATTCGATGGCGCTCAGGCTCGCCTGCCATGACGCGACCGTGCATCGCCGCGCCGCGCCCGAGGGCGATGCGGCGCGCGCCGTGTTCGACGCCGTCGAGCAGTCGCGCGTCGAATGCGTCGGTTCGCGCCGGATGAGCGGCATGGCCGGCAACATCACCGCCATGCTGGAGGACCGCTACCATCGCGGCGGGCGCTATGAGGAGATCACTGACCGCGCCGACGCGCCGCTGGAGGATGCGCTCGCCTTGATGGTGCGTGAGCGCCTGACGGGGCTGAGGCCGCCCAAGGCTGCCGAGAAGCTGGTCGATCTCTGGCGCGAGCAGATCGAGGCTAAGGCCGGGGCCGATCTCGACCGTCTGGCGAAATCCGTCGAGGATCAGCGCGCCTTCGCCCGGACCGTGCGCGACATGCTGGCCTCGCTCGACATGGCCGAGCAAACCAGCCAGGGCCAGGACGACGAGCAGGACGAGGACAACCAGGACCAATCCTCCGACGATCAGCAGCAGCAGGACGGCGAGGCCGAGCAGGAGAGCCAGGGCGAGCGTTCCGAGGTCGAGGTCAGCGACGACGCGACTGAGGAATTGCAGGAGGGCGCCTCGGAGGCGACCGACGCGCCGGCCGGTGACTGGGAGGACGAGGACGAGAATTCCGAGTCCGAGGAAGCCGGCGAAGCGCCGCGTCCGCGCGAGGGCAAGCAGAACGACCGCCCGGTGACGGACTACAAGGCCTATACGCAGAAATTCGACGAGGTCGTCACGGCCGAGGAGCTCTGCGACGCCGAAGAGCTGACGCGGCTGCGGGCTTATCTCGACAAGCAGCTCGCCCATCTCCAGGGCGTGGTGGCTCGGCTTGCCAACCGCTTGCAGCGCCGGCTGATGGCGCAGCAGAACCGCTCCTGGCAGTTCGACCTGGAGGAGGGCGCGCTCGACCCCGCCCGTCTGCCACGCATCATCATCGATCCCTACCAGCCGCTCTCTTTCCGGCAGGAATCGGACGTGAATTTCCGCGATACGGTGGTGACGCTGCTGATCGACAATTCCGGCTCGATGCGCGGCCGGCCGATCACGGTCGCGGCGACCTGCGCCGATATCCTGGCGCGCACGCTGGAGCGCTGTGGCGTCAAGGTCGAGCTTTTGGGTTTCACCACGCGAGCCTGGAAGGGCGGGCTTTCGCGCGAAGCCTGGCTGCAATCGGGCAAGCCGGCGGCTCCCGGCCGTCTCAACGACCTGCGCCACATCATCTACAAGGCCGCGGACGCGCCCTGGCGTCGGGCGCGCAAGAATCTCGGGCTGATGATGCGCGAGGGTTTGCTGAAGGAGAATATCGACGGCGAGGCGCTGGATTGGGCGCATAAGCGCCTGCTGGCGCGCCCGGAGCAGCGCAAGATCCTGATGGTGATCTCTGACGGCGCGCCGGTCGACGACTCCACGCTTTCGGTCAATGCCGGCAATTATCTCGAGCGGCATCTGCGCCATGTCATCGCCGAGGTCGAGACGCGTTCGCCGGTCGAGCTGATCGCCATCGGCATTGGCCATGACGTCACACGCTATTACCGCCGCGCCGTCACCATCGTCGATGCCGAGGAGCTTGGCGGCGTCATGACCGAGAAGCTGGCGGAGCTCTTCGAGGAGGATGCCGGGCTGGCGACGAAATCGCGCGGATCGCGGCGCCTGCAGTGAGGCTGACGCGGCGGGGCGCGTTGGCCGGGCTGGCTTCGGCGGCCATCGCGCCAATTGCGCGGGCGCAGGGTCTCGAACAGACCCGCATACCGATCACGATCTCGGCGCGTCCGATCAAGGCGTTCGAGCCTCGCAGCCCCGAGAAGACGCGCTTCGGCCAGTTGAGCTTTCGTGGCGGGCTTGTCCTGACCGCAAACCATCCGCGCTTCGGCGGTTTTTCCGGATTGTGGCGCTCTCCCGACGGGGCCGAGCTCGTTTCCATCACAGATAACGGCTTCTGGCTGACGGCGAAGCCGCGCTCGCAAGGCGGCCGTATCGTCGCGCTCGACGGGGCGGAGCTTGCGCCCATCCTGGGGGCGTCCGGCAAGCCGCTGCACCGCTCGCGCTATTATGATACGGAGAGCCTGACGATCGCGGACGGCGTCGCCTATATCGGCGTCGAGCGGACGCATGACATCCTGCGCTTCGACTGGGCGAAAGAAGGCGTCGCGGCGCGCGCCCGTATCGTGCCGGTGCCGCGCGAGGTCAAGCGCCTGTCGAGCAATCGTGGGCTGGAGGCGATCGGCGTCGCGCCAGCCGGCCATCCGCTCGCGGGCGCGCTCGTCGCCATCGCCGAGCGCTCGGGCGGCGAGAACGACCCGACGCTCGGCATCATCCTCAGTGGCCGGCAGCCGGGCCTGTTCCAGCTCGCGCGCCATGACGGTTTCGACATTACCGATCTCGCCTTCCTGCCCGGCGGCGACATGCTGGTGCTGGAGCGCTGGTATCGGCCGCTGCGCGGCGTCGGCATGCGCATCCGCCGGATCGCGGGGGCAGGCATCAAGCCAGGTGCGCTGCTCGATGGACCCTATCTGATCGAGGCCGATCTCGGCCAGGAGATCGATAATATGGAGGGATTGTCCGTCCATCTGGAGCAAGGGCGGACGATCCTGACCCTGATCTCGGACGATAATTTCTCGTTCCTGCAGCGGACGATCCTGCTGGAATTCGAGTTGGTTTGAGGGGGGATGCACAGGCCGTCATGCTCGCCCTTGTGGCGAGCATCCACGTCTTGGACACGGCCCTCGAACAGCGAAGACGTGGATGGTCGACACAAGGTCGACCATGACGGTGGGGCCCGGCCCAAACGAAAAAAGCGGCCTCGCGGCCGCTTCATTCAATCGTGAAGAACTCGATCGCTCAGGCGGTGGCGAGCTTCTTCTCGATGTCGCGCTTCAGGGTCAGGGCGCCAGCCGAAAGGTCGGCGGCCGGAGCCTTGACCAGGAAGGCGTCGAGGCCGCCGCGATGGTCGACCGTGCGCAGGGCATTGGCCGAGACGCGCAGGCGAACCGAACGGCCCAGCGCATCCGACTGCAGCGTGACCTGCACGAGGTTGGGACGGAAAACCGTCTTGGTCTTGCGGTTCGAGTGGCTGACGAGGTGCCCGGTCAGGGTACCTTTCCCGGTCAGTTCGCAACGGCGGGCCATGTCATCGTTCCTTGCTGCAACCGGTTCGCTCAAATAAAAATGCCGACACGCGACGTGCCGGACATGAGCACCGGAAGTCAAATTGAAGTCGCGGTTCCATAGCCAAGGTGGGCGGCGGCGTCAAGGAGAACTCGTCGGCGTCAGTGCGCTGTTGCCGATATCAGCGCTAGCGAGACACCGGACTGGCGCGCGGCTCGCCAAATGCCGCGAAACAGGTCACGATTCAGACCGATTCGCAGTGCATTGCAAATCATACCCCAAGCTTCGGAGGAAACGGATGAAACCCGCCATCGCGCCGTCCCTGGCCGGGTTATCCTTCGTCGCCAGGTTGTCTTTTGTCGCGATGCTGGCGGCGACCAGCCTGCCGGCGCAGGCCGCTTCACTCGACGCGAAATACCAGGTCTCGCTGCTGGGGCTGACGCTCGGTACGGCGAATCTCAGCGGCGGCGTCGATTCCGGCGGCTACAAGCTCGACATCGTGGCGAAGCTGACCGGATTGGTCGGCGGCTTCACCGGCGGGCGCGGCTCGGGCGCGGCGACCGGCAATATGAGCGCCGGCAAGCCGATGGCAGCGACCTTCGCGATCAGCTCCGCCAGCTCCAGCGAGAGCCGGACTGTGCGCATGGCGCTCGGGGGTGGCAATGTCCAGGCGATCGAGATCGTTCCGCCGATCGACTTCAAGCCGGACCGCGTACCCCTGGCGGACAGCCACAAGCGCAATATCCTGGATCCGCTCAGCGCTTTCCTGATGCCTGTCGACGGCAAGGGCGGCAGCGCGAGTGCCTGCAATCGCACGCTGCCGATCTTCGACGGTGCGGCCCGCTATGACATCAAGATGAGCTATGCCGGCTCCCGGGAGGTCAAGCTGGACGGTTATGGCGGCCCGGTCGCGGTCTGCCAGGTGCGCTATGTGCCGATCGCCGGCCATAGGGCGCTGCGGCCCAGCACCAAGTTCATGGCCGAGAACAAGGACATCAGCGTCTGGCTTGCGCCGGTGGCGGGGACGAATGTGATGGTCCCGGTGCGCATTTCGGTGAAGACGATGATCGGCACCGCCGTGGTCGAAGCCTCGAGCTTCAGGGTCGATCCGGGCGTGACGGCAAGCACTGCCGGAAATTGACGCCAGAGCGGGATGCGAAAAAGCGGGAACCGGTTTTTCGCGTCGATCCTGCTGTAACTTTTTGAATACGGATCGAGGCGCGCTGCGTTCGGGCGAACGCGCTCCAGCCGCCTGTGGAGAACCGCCGCCGCAAGGGCGTCATGCTCCGCAGCCGATTGCGGCGGCGACGGAGCCGGCATTACCCTGACGCCACTGCCTGCGCCAGAAAGACGCCATGACCAGCGACTTCACCGCTCCGCCGGGCCTGCGCCATCGCCAGCTCGCCGTTCGCGATACCATGCTGCATATCGCCGAGATCGGCGATGGCCCGCCTGTCCTGCTGCTGCATGGTTGGCCGGAGTTCTGGGCGACCTGGTTGCCGCTGATCAATCGCCTGCATGGCGAATTTCGATTGATCGCGCCCGACCTGCGCGGTTTTGGCGATAGCGCTAAGACGGTGGGGCCGCGTAGCGATGTCGGCGCCAACTGCCATGCCGACGACATGGCTGCGCTGCTGCATGCGCTGGATCTCGATTCGGTCGGCGTCGTCGGCCATGATGTCGGGGCCTATGCAGCGCAGGCGCTGGCGCGCCGGCATCCACAGGCGGTCGAGCGGCTGCTGTTCTTCAATTGCCCGACAGCGAGCGTCGGTGGGCGCTGGGTCCATGACGGGCACGTCAACGAGGTCTGGTACCAGGCGTTCCAGCAGCTCAACCTGGCCGAGGCGCTGGTGGGTTCGAGCCGCAAGGCCTGCTCGCTCTATCTCGGGCATTTCCTGACGCATTGGTGCCATCGCAAGGATGCCTTCGAGCCGGCCTTCGAGCTCTGGGTCGATAATTTCATGAAGCCCGGCAATCTGCGCGGCGGGTTCGACTGGTATCGCAGCCAGAACGCGCTGCGGCTGGCGGCGATCGACGGCCACGCGCCGCCATCCGTGCGGATCCACCAGCCGACGCGGGTGCATTGGGGCCGGCATGACCCGATCCTGAAATCGGAATGGGCGGCTTTCGTGCCGGAGCATTTCGACGAGGCCAAGGTCACCTTCTGCGAGAGCGCCGGGCATTTCGTGCATGTCGAGGCGCCCGACGAGGCGGCGCAGGTGTTCGTCGACGTCTTCGGCTGATCACGACATGCTGAATGCGCCGGCGATCTAGACCATCGTGGAGGCGCCCTCTCGTTTCGGCGCGGGAAAGCCTTAAATAGGCGAAGGCGCGATGCGGCCCTGGGCCGCATCGGGCGCGCGAGAGGATGGATGATGCCGGTGGTTCGATTCCAGATTGGGTGGTCGCGTTTACCAGAGCCGCGATATCTTGCCGGGAACGAAACCGGATTCAGGCCGAGTCAGCGATTCGGGCTTGCTTCGTTCAGGACTTGTTCTATCCCCTGATGCCTCGTCGTCGCCCTGAGGCTACCCGGCGCAGTCGCGTGCCGGGCGGCTAGGGCGGGCGGTCACGATCGGTCGCGTTTTGATTTCAGCTCGTCCCTTGCCTCGCTCCGTCCGTGCAAACGGCGTCACGGCGGTTCTCGGCCCCACCAACACCGGCAAGACGCATCTCGCGATCGAGCGGATGGTGGCGCATCCGACAGGCATGATCGGCCTGCCGCTCCGGCTGTTGGCGCGCGAGGTCTATAGCCGCGTGGTCGAGAAGGTCGGCGCTGACGCTGTCGCGCTCGTCACCGGCGAGGAGAAGATCAAGCCGGAGCGGCCGCGCTTCTGGGTCTGCACGGTTGAAGCGATGCCGCGCGATCTCGCGGTCGATTTCGTCGCGATCGACGAGATCCAGCTCGCCGCCGATCTCGATCGCGGCCATGTCTTCACCGACCGGCTGATGAACCGGCGCGGCCGGGCCGAGACCATGCTGATCGGGGCCGGCACGATGAAGCCGCTGATCGAGCAGCTCATCCCCGGCGTCAACGTCGTCACGCGCCCGCGCCTGTCGCAATTGCTCTTCGCCGGCGATCGCAAGATCACAAGGCTGCCGCCGCGCTCGGCCATCGTCGCCTTCTCGGTCGAGGAGGTCTACGCCATCGCCGAGCTGATCCGCCGGCAGAAGGGCGGGGCGGCGGTGGTGCTGGGCGCCTTGTCGCCGCGGACACGCAATGCGCAGGTCGAGATCTACCAGTCCGGCGATGTCGACTATCTCGTCGCGACCGACGCGATCGGCATGGGGCTCAATCTCGATGTCGACCATATCGCCTTCGCGGCGGACAAGAAGTTCGACGGCCATCATTTCCGCAAGCTCAACCCGGCCGAGTTCGGCCAGATCGCGGGGCGGGCGGGGCGGCATCTGCGCGACGGCACCTTCGGCACCAGCGGACGTTGCCCGCCCTTCGAGGCCGATCTCGTCGATGCGATCGAGAACCATCGCTTCGAACCGGTTCGGCAGTTGCAATGGCGCAACACCGATCTCGACCAGCGTTCGATCGAGAGTTTGCTCGACAGCCTCAACATGCAGCCTTCCGAGCCGGGGCTGACGCGGGCGCTGATCGCGGAGGACATGACGACGCTGGAAATCCTGGCGAAAGACCCCGACGTCAAGGCGCTGGCGCAGGGGCGTCCTGCGGTCGAGCGGCTCTGGGAGGTTTGCGGCCTGCCCGATTATCGCAAGATCGCGCCGATGCAGCACGCGGACCTCGCGACGACGCTTTATCTGCGCCTGATGCGCCATGGCCGGCTTGATATCGACTGGTATCACGCCCAGCTTTCGGCGCTTGATCGCACGGATGGCGAGATCGACACGCTGTCGGCCCGCATCGCGCAGGTGCGAACCTGGACCTTCGTCGCCAACCGTCCCGACTGGTTGCCTGATCCTGAGCATTGGCAGGGGGTGGCGCGTCTTGTAGAGGACAAGCTGTCGGACGCTTTGCACGAGAGGCTTGCCAGCCGTTTTGTGGATCGGCGCACGAGTGTGCTGATGCGTCGTTTGCGGGAGAATACCATGTTGGAGGCTGAGGTCACCACGGCGGGCGATGTGCTCGTCGAGGGCCAGCACGTCGGAATGCTGCAGGGGTTTCGCTTCACGGCGGACCCGAAGGCCGGCGGGCCGGAGGCGAAAGCCCTGAATATGGCTGCGATGAAGGCGCTTGCCAGCGAGATCGAAGCGCGCGCCGCGCGCGTCGTTCTGGCCGGCGACGATGCTTTCGTGTTGTCGCATGACGGTTTGCTGCGCTGGGTCGGTGAGCCGGTGGCGCGCCTGGTCGCGGGCGAGAAGGCGATCGAGCCGCGCCTGCGCCTGTTGGTCGAGGAACATCTGACGGGGCCGGCGCGCCAGCAGGTCGAGACGCGCCTGACGCTCTGGCTGAAGAATCACGTCACCCGCCTGCTCGGTGCGCTGCTGCTGCTGGAGGAGGCGACGACGCTGACCGGCATCGCGCGCGGCATCGCTTACCAGGTCGCCGAATCGCTCGGCGTGCTCGAGCGCACCAAGGTCGGCGAGGAGATGAAGGCGCTCGACCAGGAGGGCCGTGCCGCCCTGCGCCAGCTCGGCATCCGTTTCGGCGCGTTCCATCTCTATGTGCCGGCGCTGCTGAAGCCGGCACCGCGGGCGCTCGCGGCCCAGCTCTGGGCCCTGAAGCACGGCTCGCCGGAGATGAGCGGGCTCGACGACATCGCTCATCTGGCGGCCTCGGGCCGGACCTCGTTTGCGGTCGACAAGGCGGTTCCCAAGGGGCTCTATCGCGCTGCCGGCTATCGCGTCTGCGGCGAGCGCGCCGTGCGCGTCGATATCCTGGAGCGCCTGGCCGATCTGATCCGGCCGGCGATCGCCTATCGTCCGGGCCTTACCCAAGGCACGCCGCCGACTGGCGCCGCCGATCAGGACGGTTTCGTCGCCACCGGCGCGATGACCTCGCTCGTCGGCTGCGCCGGCGAGGATTTCGCCTCGATCCTGCGCTCGCTTGGCTATGTCTCGGTCAAGCGTCCAGGCCCAGCCATCACCGTGCCGTTGGCTGCGCCCCCGGCGAAAGTGGAGCCGGTCAAGGTCGATGAGGCTGTCGTTGCCACTGAGGCCGCCGAGCAACCGGCGGAGGGCGTGGTCTCCGACGAGCCCGCTTCTGTCGCCGGAAAGGTGGCGTCCGTATCCGAGGTGACGGAGGCCGTTGCGCCGGTCCCGGCGGAACTCGAGGCGGCTGTCGCTCCCGAGCCGGAGCCCGTCGCCGTTCCCGCCGATCTGATGTCGGCCTTGCCGGCTGCCGCCGAGGAGCCGGCCGCGCCGGCACCGGTGGACGCTACTGCCGAGGAGACGGCTGCGCCGGCCCTGGTGGACGCTGCTGCCGAGGCCAGCGAGGCTGTCGAGGCGACCGAGGTGGCTGCGACTGCAACGCCCGCGCCAGCCGAGCCGGAACTGATCGAGGTCTGGCGGCCGCATCGTCATCAGGGCGGGCGCAGGCCCGAGCAGGCTGGCCGTGGCGCCCCGCGCGACGGCGCCCCCGGCGAACGCCAGCCGGGCGGTCGTCGCGGCGACAGGCCCAACCGCGGCGGGCGGCCCGACGACAGGCGGCGCGAGGGTGGGCAGGATCGCCCGGCAGCGGCAACGGCCGCAGGTGCGGAAGCCGCACCTGCTGCGCCGCGCCCGGAGCGGGGACCACGGCGCGACGATGCGCCGCGCCAGGGGCAGCCGCCACGCGGCGGGCGTCCCGAGCAGGGGCGCGGTCCGCGGCCCGAGTTCAAGCGCGATCAGCGGCCGGGCGGGCCGCGCCGCGAGGATCGCGGTGGCGAGCGTTTCCAGCAGCCGCAGCGCCCGCGGCCGGCCGAGCGCGAGCCGGATCCGGATTCGCCCTTCGCCAAGCTTGCCGCGCTCAAGGCCCAGCTCGAGGGGCGCAAGACCTGAGCGGGCGATGCTGAGCATTTTCGCGCGAAGTGGACACCGGTTCCCTCGCGACAAATGCGAAGCGTTTGCGCGGAGACAATGCGATAAAACAAGGAGGTAGAGTATGTCCGCGGTTCGGAGAAACGCGGACATACTCTGAGATCACGACGCTGAACGGAAAGGCGGCCCTTGCGGCAGGATCGGCAACGCCTCGACAAATGGCTCTGGTTCGCGCGTTTCGCCAGGACGCGCCCCGTCGCGGTGCGTCTGGTCGAGGATGGGCATGTCAGGGTCGAGGGGCGCAGGATCGAGAACGCCGCGCATGGGCTCAAGCTTGGCGACGTGCTGACCCTGGCCCTGCCGCATGCCACGCTCGTCGTGCGGGTGCTGGAGCTGGGCATGCGGCGCGGTCCTTACGAGGAGGCGCGGCTGCTCTACGAGCCGTTGAACGGCGCGGCGCGCGACGATCCGTCGCTTGCCGAGGGGAAGTCGGACGGTTAAGCTGAATATTCATTTGTGTACATATGAATGCGGTTGAGCCGGCATTGGGAATTTCCATCTCCGGATGGTGCTTCGGAAAGAAGTTCCTGCTGCCGAATGGGCTGAAAACGGCCTTGAAACCCGCGCCCTTCGGCGCTTTATGAGGCGGCCGCGCGCGGACGAAGAAGGACGGACGACATGACCTATGTGGTCACCGAGAACTGCATCAAGTGCAAGTACATGGATTGCGTCGAGGTCTGTCCGGTCGACTGCTTCTATGAAGGCGAGAACATGCTCGTCATTCATCCCGACGAGTGCATCGATTGCGGTGTCTGCGAGCCGGAATGCCCGGCCGAGGCGATCAAGCCCGACACCGAGCCGGGCCTCGAAAGCTGGCTGCAGCTCAACTCGAAATATGCCTCGTCCTGGCCCAATATCACCCAGAAGAAGGACGCGCCGCCGGATGCGAAAGCCTTCGACGGGGTGGCCGGCAAGCTCGATGAGCATTTCTCGCCGGAACCCGGCGAGGGCGACTGAATCTGCCGCTACGTGAACAGGGCTGAGGGCTGACTTGCTTGGCTGCATTGCGCGCCGAGCCGAGGCCAAAACGCGTTTACCTTTGATTCGGCGTGTTTTTTGTGCTATGCATATCAGCATAGTCGAATTCGTTCCGCATGCCCCTGCGAGGTTTCACGAACGGGGCGCTCCCTTCGATACGAACGATCCCAGCTCCCGGTGCGTTGCCGGAGCGAAGTCGTCCGTTGTCTTTGGGTGCGTATGAAACGGTCGGCTGAGGGACGCGTGAAGCATTTGGTCCGATCCTGATGATCGGTCCGTTCGCATCAGGCAAAGCGCCTCCGGTCATCCCGTCCGGAGGCGGACAACGTCAAGCCCGCGTCAAGCGGTCCGGTCAGGAGTCGTAACGGCATGTCCATGGTGAAGAAAGCTGTTGTGCGCCTAGGTTTCAAGACGGGCGAGTTCGTCGTCTACCCGTCTCATGGCGTCGGCCAGATCACGGCGATCGAGGAGCAGGAAGTCGCGGGTTTCAAGCTCGAGCTCTTCGTCGTCAGCTTCGCCAAGGACAAGATGACCCTGCGCGTTCCCACCGCCAAGGCCGCCAGCGTCGGCCTGCGCAAGCTCGCCGATGCGGAGAGCGTCACCAAGGCCCTGACCACGCTGACCGGCCGCGCGCGCATCAAGCGCACCATGTGGTCGCGCCGGGCGCAGGAATACGAGGCCAAGATCAATTCGGGCGACCTCGTCGCGATCGCCGAGGTCGTGCGCGATCTCTATCGCTCCGAGGCGCAGCCCGAGCAGTCCTACTCCGAGCGCCAGCTCTATGAGGCGGCCGTCGATCGCATGACCCGCGAGATCGCCGTCGTCGACGACATCACCGAGACCGAGGCCCTGAAGAAGATCGAGGGCCAGCTTGCCAAATCGCCGCGCCGCGCCACCAAGGGCGAGGCGGCCGAGGCTGAAGCCGAGATCGAAGGCGACAATGACGACATCCAGGAAGAAGCCGCCTGAGGCTCCTTTCCCAGTGAGATCAAGAGAAACCCGGCGGGCGACCGCCGGGTTTTTTCGTTTTGGCGGGTTTTTTCGTTTCGGATTGTATCCAAGGGCGCGGCGGCCGGTCGCTATTCCGCGACGATCTTGTAGCGCTGCCCGGGTGTCAGCGGGCCGCTGCGATCCAGCCCGTTCAGGACCAGGAAGAGTTCCTGCGCGCGGTCCAGGCTGGGCATGCGCTCTGCCATGGTGGCAGCGGTGTCGCCGGCCGAGGCGGTGACGATGCGGATCTGCATCGGCCTGGCGGCCTGCGCTTCCGGCGCCGTCAGGGCGCGGAAGCTTTCGATCACGGCGCGCATCGGCCTCTCCGGGTCGTTTGCGCCCTTTGCCGCCAGGATGAAGCGATAGACCCGCCCGCCGGCCTGGATCGCCGCGAGCCTGAACGTCCAGTCGGTGCCCCTGCCGGTGGCGATGACGGCCGGCTGGCCTGCGACGTCAAGATGCTCGACAGCACCGGTCTCGACGCCGTCGATCCAGCCGGAGGCGACATAGGCCTCCAGCGTCTGGCCCGCTTTCAGGGTGACGGAATCGAAGCGCAGCGCCTGGTTGCCGTTGGCGCTGACGCCGATCACCATGTCGCGCGCCGACTCCAGGCTGAAGCCGTCCGGGGCGGTGAAGGCGATGCGCAATGCGCTGTTGAGATAGCGCTTGCCGCGCACCACGCCGTCGCGCGGGTCGTCGCCATAGGCGATGCCGTCGATCGCGGCGAGCCAGCGGCCGGCGTCGCGCTCGCCGATGCCCGGTGCGCCGATCTGGCGGGCGCCGGCGGTAACGGCGGCCACGCGCTCGGGCGTCGAGGGATGGCTGGAGAGAATGTCGAGCCGCTTATCCTCGGCGCTCTGGCCCTGGCCGGCATTGCGGAAGGCGGTGTTGCGGCCGAGCGCTTGGAGGAAGCGGCCGGCGCCATAGGGGTCGTAGCCGGCGCGCGAGATGTTGCGCACGCTGATCTGGTCGGCGGTCAGCTCCTGCTGGCGCGAGAAGCGCGCGAGCGAGAGCTTCGAGCCCGCCTGCACCGCCGCGCCCGCGGCGGGATCCTTCAGCACCTGCGAGACGACCTGGCTGACCAGGGCGGATTCAAGCTCCTTCTCGGCGCGCTCGACCGCGTGCTGCGCCGTGACATGGGCGATTTCATGGGCGAGCACCGAGGCGATCTCGGCGGTGTCGTTGGCAAGCGCCAGCAAGCCGCGCGTGACATAGAGCCGGCCATTGGGCAGCGCGAAGGCGTTGACCACCGGCGAATTCAGGATGGTGATCTCATAAGCCCCGATCTGGCCCTCGCTCGCCTTGGCCAGCCGCTGGACCACCTCGTCGAGCGCGGCGCGGGCGTTGGGCGAGCGGTACTCGCCGCCGAAGGCCGTCAGCAGCCGCTGATGCTCGCTGTCCGAGGCGCGCTGGATGGCGTTGACGCGCGGCGCCAGCTCGCCGCCGGTCGTCTGCTGCGGCAGCAGGGCGCTCTGGTCGTTGGTGCAAGCCACGAGAAAGGCCGCCACGAGCAGGGCGGCCGGCAAGGCCAGCGCAATGAGCCGCTTGGGAAGAGCGCGGTATCCGTGTCGCCAGAACGCCAGCATGCCGTCAGTCGATCAGCTCCAGGGCGGCGGCCGAAGACGCCTCGAGCAGGGTGCCGTCCTGTCCCGATAGCACACCGCGTGCCCGCACGCGTTTACCGGTCAGACCGCTCGCGGTCCAGCCGGAAGCCTGGAGTTCGCGCCATTGCGTGCGCGACAGCATGACCGCGCCGGCCTCGGCGCGTCGCCTTGAAAAATTCAGATAGGTGCGTTGCGCCCGCTCGCCCACGGAAGCCACCCGTCCCTCTACCACCACGAAGCGCCCCGCTTGCGCCTTCAAGGCGGCAATATCGTGACCATCGATGGCATCCCCAACCAGATCGGGCGCCGCTTGCGCCGGGCTGCGCGCGGCTGAGGGGCGCGCAGCGGGTGCTGCGCCGCAATCGGGAAAGGCCGCCTCCGGCAATCGCTGCACGGCGCCGCTGCGCAACAGGGTGGCGGCAAGGTTTGTCGGTTCTGAACCGGGGGCCTCGGCGGGCACAAACAGCCGCGCCGGCAAACGACCCCAGCGGTCGCTCCCGGCCAGGATGACGAGTTTCAGCTCGCGGTCGCGCCACTGTCCGATTTCGCTGGCGAAGCGGGCCGCTTCTACTGCGTCCTGGCGCGGCGCGATGCCGACGAGCCGCAGGCTGCGGCCATCCGCCAGGACGGGGTCGCCGGCCGCATCGACGCCGGCCAGCCGCACGATCGGCGCGTCCGCCGGCAGCTCCGTGCAGGGCCCGGCAGCTCTGGCCGCGCTGAAAGGCGCCATCACAACGACAAAAACGACGAGAAGAGGCTTCACCGGCATGGCGATTATGCTACACGGTTTCGCGTGCGTCCCGGTAGCTCAGCAGGATAGAGCAACGGTTTCCTAAACCGTAGGTCAGGGGTTCGAATCCCTTCCGGGACGCCATTATCTCTGTTTAAGTGAATGATACTAAAACAGGATTATCTTGGATTCCCCGAGACTATCCCAACAGTTGCCCCAACCCATCAGTTTCCCATGCCCTGAGATGCCGGTGGGTGCCTCTCTCGCGCTCGGACCTCATTGACCAACCAGAACTACGACAAGCGTCGGGTCTCTCGGCGCTGTGTTGAGCCGTTCGGCGGATTCTGACGGCCACGGCTCAATCGAGGATGAAGCCGACCCGGCCCTTATAGCTCTGTGGCTGCGGCGCGCCTGATCCCCCGTAGAGCTTGTTCAATCGTCCCAGCAATATGGCCTGGGCGTCGTGAGCTTCGACGAAACCATCATCGGGCCGCTGCACCTGATCAGGATCCATCGCCTTGGCGATATAGGGCGTGGCTGTGATCATCAGCTCGGTCTCCTCGCGCTGATAGTCGCGGGAACGGAACAGCGCCCCGATGATCGGTACGTTCATCAGGCCGGGAAATCCGTTGATGGTCTGTTTGGTGACGCGCTGGAGCAGGCCTGCCGTCGCGATCGTGCCTCCCGATGGCAATTCGACGGTGGTGTCTGACTTGCGCACGCGGAAAGCCGGTGCATTGACGGATTCGCTGTCGGAGCTGCTCGTATTGCTGAGACGGAGCTGATTCTCGTAGTCGAGTTCGGTAACCTCCGTGGCGATCCGCATGCTGATCTTGTTGCCGGACAGGACGATCGGCGTGAAATTGAGCGCGACGCCGATCGCCTTGTAGCTCACGCCCAGCGTGCACTTGCCGCTGTCGCAGGTGTAACCGGTCGGGATCGGGACCTCGCCGCCGGCGGTGAATTTCGCGCTTTCGCCCGAGATCGCCGTCACTGTCGGTTCGGCGAGGACCCGCGAAAGGCCGGCGCGTTCGAGCGCGCGCATGGTCACATTCGTCGAATTGCCGATGCCGGCCGAAATGGCTGTGCTCGACAGCTGTTGTGGCGTTTGCGAAAACGGGTTGTCGATCGAGGGGGAGACGGAGACATTGCCGATCTTCCATTGGCCGCTGAGATTGACCCCCAGCTGCTTGATCGCCTTGCGCGAGACCTCTGCGACGACGACACGCACCATCACCTGATCGCGACCGCGGATCGACAATGAGTTGATTACCGTGCCCTTCGACTTGTCGCCCGCCGCGGCGCCTACGAAGGTCGTGGCAATGTCGGCCGCTTGCGTAGCCTCGGACGCGTTTGCAACTTCGCCGACCAGCAGGATCGACGTTCCGGTGGATTTCACCTCGATACGTGCCTTTGGCAGGACGGTCCGCAAGGTCTGGCGCAGCTCGTCGAGATCACGCCCCACTTCGATCTCCAGCCCGGAAATCTGTTTGCCATCGGCATCGCTCGCAAAGATCGACGTCGCGCCGGCGCTGATGCCGATCACGAATATCCGGCGCGATGACCGGACCACCGCATTGGCCACTTTGGGATCGGCGACGAAGACCTCTCTCGCATCGCGCGGCAGCTCGACGATGATCGATCGGCCGACAGACAAAGGCACCTTGCGAGACACCGCATGCTCACTCCCGCCCACCGTGATGACCGGGGAGGGGACCGTCGTCTGCGCGAATGCAGGCGCTGCGGCCAGGCAGATGAGCGCCGCGCTCAGCCACTGTCTTGGCCATGCGCATCTCGGCCATGCGTGCTTCCGACCGGCCCCGGGCGCACTGAGACGACGCAGTAAGGTGCGCCGTCCTTCGATCGCGCAATTGATGGTCAAGTTGCGGTGCCATGGAGATTTGAGATTAGGCATCTACAGCTCCATTATATGGGGGCTCATCTTTTGATGAGTAGCCATTATTATGGATAATATTCTATTAATATTTTGTACTAATTCTTTTCCATAACGTAATATATTGTTGCTGATAACGTGTAGTGAATATTGTTATACAAATGCGCTTTCGGAAATTTGGATATAAGCTTTAAAAGATGCATATGAAATCAATAATTTGTCTCGATTCGGCGTGCGAACCGATCAGCTGAATCGCTGTGTCACGACCCGCCAAAGGTGGGCGTGCTTTTCCAAAGCTTTCCGGACAGGCTCTCCTCGTAGCCGAGCTTGAAGATCGTCTGCATGTAGTCCTTGTTGAATGCGTCGGTGGGGTTATAGGGAATTGCCTTGTCGATCGCGGCGAGGTGAAAGCGGATGCCCGCGCGTTTGGCGAAGCCATAGGTCGCGTTGATGGAGCTTCGCGTCTGCGCCTTGATCATGGTCGACAGGGCGCGGCTGCCTACGGAAAATGTAGAGTTCGAGACGACGTCGAACTCCGGGATCAGCGCGTTGTTGATGATGACGTACAGGTCGGCCTTGCCCACTCCAGGCATTCTGCCTGGACTGGCCGAGAGGAGCACGCTGTCGGGGATCGTGAAGACCTGGTTCGCCGTCGCGCCGTCCGAATGCAGCTCCTGGAAGCTCTGAGAGCCTGCCTGGACATCGAGCAGAACCGGCGGGAAGGCCGCGGGAATGCTCGCTGACGCGACCAGCACGTCCTGGAACAGCTTCAGCGCGCCGGGCTGCCCGCTGCTGGCAATACGCCCCATATCCCAGGCGACGGGCCTTTGTGCGTCCATATTCGTGGTGATCACGATCAGCTGGCGCCCTTTTTTGTGCTCGGCGGCGACAGCCGCGATCAGCTCGCTCGTGGCGTATTGCTCGACCATGTGGCGCAATGGCTCGGCTTCCAGCAGGCCCGAGCCCAACAAGCCCGACGGCAGCCACTTCATCTGGTAGAGCTTGCTGGTGATGCCGCTCGTGTAGATGTGGGTGAGGGTCTCGTCATAGTCGGGCCCTAGAAAGGCAAAGGGCGCGATCAACGCCCCCGTGCTGACCCCGCTGACCAGGTCGAAACGCGGGCGCTTTCCCGACGCTGTCCACCCGGCCAGCACGCCCGCCCCGAAAGCGCCGCCGGAGCCGCCGCCCGATAGCGCCAGATATTTGAGTGAGCTTGTCTTCCGAGGGGGAGGGCCTAGTCCCAAGCGGGCGAAATCTTCGATGCTGCCGTCTCCCCAGACGCGGACATTGGGAAAGCCCGGCACCTGGGCGATTGCCTGCTCCTGCGAGGTGAAGGAGGTGCGCGGCGCCGAGGCGCAGCCGGCCAGCGCCAGCAGTGTCAAGCCGAGTGCGGCGCGCATTAGCGGCCGTGCCTTCGACATCTGCAAAACAATCATATCATCTCCAGGGATGGGATTCTGGCCGGGACGTCCCGCCCCAGTCACGGCCTCGACGTTCGGTTTCGCGAACCGGAAAACGTAAAACGGAGCGCCTGCGGGGGCTCTCGCAAGGCCAAGCTATCGTCACAGTCAGGCCACGCGGCTTCGTGTCGGAGAATTCGAGCGTGCCAGGTCGTGCTCGGAACTCGCTGGCGAGTGGCCCCGAAGGTGCGGCTCACGCCAAACGGCTTCCGAAAAACGGAGCACACCGACAGGCGCCGCAATCTGGCGTGCCGAGCCGCTGGCGGGGCTACGCGAATACCGGTCGAGCATCTCGAAAAAGACGGCCGAGGTCATGAGCGCGAAAGCGAAGATTAGCGCGATGAGGACCATCGCCACCAACTGCACCAGGGCCGAGATCGGTATACGCCGCCAGCGCATCGCTTTCTCCTGCCTGACGTCCATCACGGTCGCGCCGCGCCGGAATCGGTCCAGTTGGGCGGCAGCCCCACCATCCCACCGACAAGGCCACCGACGCCCGGGTTGCGGCCGTAGCGGGCGCAAGCGACCTCCTTCGGAGATGCTCCCAGGAATTCACCGACACCGCGCACGCTCGGCACGGACAGCGAAAGCTTGATCGGATCGTCCCCGGTCACGAGAAGGCGCGCGAAGTCGGCGCCGAACTCGCTCGCCAGCGCATAGGCGTCCGCCTCGTTCGAGGCGCGCGGGCGCGTGGTCATCGAGTCGGCGCCGCGCGCCCAGGTCAGGGCGGCCTGCTGAGAGCCTTGGGCCATCGCCTCGGCTTCGACCGCGAGGCTGCCGAGCCCGATCGGGATGCGCGGCACGCTGATCGGCAAGCCGGTCGCCGCACCGGCAACCGAGCCGCCGATGCTGGCAGCGCTCGAAATGCCGGCCATCGTGACATTGGTCGGCGCGACCGCCGTGACATGAGCCTGAACGACGAGATCGGCCTCGCGTAGAGAGGGCACGATCCGAAACCGTTCGCTGAGCCCCGCGCAGAGCGAGCGGTCGATGCTGTTGCTCACCAGGCGTTGCTGCTCTGGGGAGAATCCGGCCAGTTGCGCGCCGTCGGCAAAGCTGGCGGGCATGATCGCAACCGTCTTCGCCGCCCGCACGCGTGGCTTGTCGACCCGGAAGCTCGCATGGGTCAGCATGCCGTCGCTGCGTTGCTGGCCGTCATAGCTCGAGAGCAGGCCGCTGCGTGTCAGCGAGGAATCGGCGCAGCCCCCGATCAGAAGCGCTGCGCCAAGCATCACGCGTGCGGTTGTCGACTTGCGCATGATCGTGCTCATCAGCGTGTCAACCGCAGGTCTTCCGCCTTCCCGCTATAGCCCAGCAAGCCACCGGCGATCCTGCGGAAGCGAAGGCAAGGGGCGCCTGCGAAGCGCAGCTCCATGCAAATCTCCTGGCCTTTCACGGACCAGTTGATCGGCATCGTCACGGGGCCCTCGAAGGAGCCCGTGCCGTCCGGAGCGAAGGTGAGGCGAGCGTTGCGCCCATCCTTCACGGCAGCCCAGGGACTTCCATCGGAGAGAAGCTTTGCCGCCTGCTCCACCGGAAGGAATTCCTGAGCGAGGATCGGCGTCGCGATCGCGATGGGCGCCAGCAGCGCGGCCAGGCGGGAGGAAATCCGCAAGGACAGGACCAAGCGGCGCACTGCCTGCCGGTGCATGTCAAGGAGCTGGAACCTAAAGGCCATCTGGCGAATCTTCTGAACCGTGATCGTGAGCTCACGGCTTAGCGATTCCGGCGTTAATGGCAGTAAAGGCAGTGTAAAGTTGGGTAAAACCTTCGGCTCGGAATCGATCGCTCGCCAAAATTACGGCTCATCTGTGAGCCCTGCCTTCGGGGCGGCCTCTGCGCCATGCGCCTTCGAGATCGACCCGGATCAGGCTTGATCATCCGCCGGACTGTATGCCGTTGGCTTGCGGGGCAGCTCAAGGGTGACGGTGAGGCCGCCCGCGTCCGGCAACGACGCGTAGACGCGTCCGCCATGGCGCTCGATGGCTTGCCTGGCGATGGCAAGGCCCAGACCGTACCCGCCTCTCGATATCGCGTCGTCCCCGCAGGAGAACGGCTGGAAGATGCGCTCGAGTTCGTCTCGCCTGACGCCCGGTCCCTGATCCGTGACCCAGACCTTGAGGCGGTCGGTCGTGGTCTCGCACAGCACGGCTATGTGCGTTTGCTCGGCCGTGTACTTGATCGCGTTGCGGACGACGTTCTCGAGTGCCCTGTAGATCAATTCTCCTTCCACTTCGGCGTTGAAGATGCCGTCGACGCTCGGTGTGATCGAGACCTCCCGGGCCTGGGCCTCGAACGCCGCATCGCTCAGGATGTCGTTCAAGAGGTCGATGACATCCAGCGTCTGCGCCTTCAGGAGAAGGTCTGATCTGCCAGTCAGCCGCGCCAGGGTCAGCACTTCGCCCACCAGCGTGTCCAGCCGTTCGACTTCCCGGTCCATCCGGCCCAGCATGGCGTCGAGTTTCGTCGGACTCTGCCGCAGGACGCCCACCGCGGCCTGCAGACGCGACAAGGGCGAGCGCAGTTCATGCGATACGTCATGGAAGAGCCGCTGCTGCGCATCCTGAAGTTCTTGCAGCCGTGCGGCGCTGGCATCGAAATCATGCGCGAGCGCGGTGACCTCATCTCTTCGACCCGCCATCTTGTCCCCGATGCGGACATCGAAGCGGCCATGGGCGAGCGCGCTCAGGCCGTCACGAAGGTGCACGACCGGGCGAATGAGATACCGGGCGAGCGCCGCCGCCGATATCGTGCTTGAGACGAGTATGGTGATCCACGGCATCATCAGGGCAAGGTAATCGAGAACGACATTGGCTTTGCCCGACACGGAGATGCGGTAGCAGATTCCGTCCTTCAGGATTAAGCGGGTCTCTGCCCTGTGCTCGTCCGCGCAGGCCCTGGAGCTCATGGTCTTTGAAATCGTGAGGCCGAGCGATGCCGTGTCCTCGCTTGTCCGGGTAAAGCGCTGGGCGGCATCCTCGCCATTCCGCTCAAGCACGTTCGCAGCCAGGCTCAGAACCAACTCCTGCTGCCGACGCTCCAGTTCACGAGAAAAAGGGGCCGCCTGAAAGAGGTTGACGATCAGGATTATGACCGCGACGGATGTCGCCAGCGTCAGCCAGATGATCGTGAAAAATTTCCAGAAGAGCCGGGGCATGGTCAATCCACGAGCAGTTGATAGCCCTGGCCACGAACGGACTGGATCCAGGATTGTCCATCCTCTCTCAGCCCGAGCTTCTGGCGTACGCTGCTGATATGGACGTCGATGCGACGGTCGAACGGAGTCAATGGCTTGCCAAAGGCTCGTTTCGAGATGTCCTGCTTTTGCACGAGCTGGCCAGCGCTGCGGGCGAGCACTTCGAGCAGGCTGAACTCCGTCCCGGTGAGATCCAAAGGCTGTCCACGCCATTCGACCGTTCTATTGCCCGGGTGAATCACGAGCAGCCCCGCCTTGAGCGTGTCGGTTGATGCGCCGCCCGCAGATTGGCCCGCGCGACGCAGGATCGCCCGCAACCTGGCTGCGAGCTCGCCCGGTGAACAGGGCTTGGCCACATAGTCGTCGGCGCCGAGATTCAGGCCCGATATCCGATCGATGTCGTCGCCGCGCGCCGTCAGCATCAAGACGGGGATCTGGCTGAGTTTTCTGATCCTCTGCAGAACTTCGATCCCGTTCATGCGGGGCATCATGATGTCGAGCACGATGATGTCGACCGCGTTCCCGGCGGCAGCGGCAATGGCTGCCCGGCCATCCGTGTCCGTTGCAACATCATAACCTTCTTCAGTCAGGTATTCCTGCAGAAGCATCGTCAACTCGACATCGTCGTCGACGAGGAGAACTTTGCTCATTTACCGAGTCCACCGTTCATTTCGGCGAGCCATACCGCAAAAATCCGAGCGCGTGACCGAGTTTTACCTAAATTAACACGGACTTGACCGCGTTTAACATTCATTCGGCTACTCGCAGAAACGACAGCATCGGCCGCAGGGCCCCAGCCCTCGCATGATCGGCCGAGCGAAACCTCCGTCGCGCCGGCGTGGGTCGAGGCGAGCGCGCCGGTGACCGGAACCGCGAGGAACGAAGAGTTGAGAATGTCGGCCGACCTGCTCGTCGCCGCCCTCGTCGGGGCGGCGCTTCTCCTGTCCTTGCGCATTGCCGCGGCAGGCCAGCCCGAGGCGCCTGCTCTCACCGTCTCCCTCGCGATGCCGGCGCATCGCGATTGGCCGGAGACCGTTCCGGCGAGTGGCTGGCTGAAGCCATGGCAGGAGGCGATCATCGCCTCCGAGACGAGCGGCCTTCGCATCATCGACGTGCTGGTCGAGGTCGGATCCGTCGTGAAAAAAGGGCAGGTCCTCGCCCGACTTTCCCAGGATAGCGTGCTGGTGAGCCTGCGAAAGCAGGAGGCGGCCGTCAAGACGGCTCAGGCGACCCTGGCAAAGGCCAAGGCAAATGCCGACCGGGCCCGGAAGCTGCGCTCTTCGGGCGCCCTGTCCGATGAGAAGATCGCCGAATACATGGCCGACGAGCAGACGGCGGCAGCGAGCGTCGAATCCGAGGAGGCGGCGCTCGACAGCGAAAAGATCAAGCTCGAGCAGACGATCATCACGGCCGCCGATGACGGCCTCGTGACCTCGCGTTCGGCAGAGCTCGGCGCGGTCATCTCCACCGGCACTGAACTGTTCCGTCTGGTTCGCCAGCAGCGGGTCGAGTGGCAGGCGGAGGTTTCGGCGCACTACCTCCCGCGCATTTCGGAAGGATTGAGCGTCACGATCAATCGGGCGGATGACCGCCCCATTCAAGGTCGGGTCAGGCTCGTGGGACCTTCGGTCAGCACCAATACCGGCCGAACGATCGTCTATGTCGCGCTTCCCGCCAATCTGCGTCCGCGCGTCGGCCTTTACGTCACGGGCAGCATCGAGCTTCAAACCACCTCGGCCCTCACGGTTCCCGAGACCGCGATCATCTTCCGTGACGGGATCAATTACGTCTTCACGGCCGATCAGGACAGGCGCGCGCGCAGGGTCCGAGTGGAAACGGGGCGCCGCAGCAATGGTGAAGTCGAGATCATCTCCAGCCTGGACCCGTCGTCACGGGTCGTGACATCGGGGGGCCCATTCCTGTCCGACAACGCGCTCGTCAAGATTGTCGGAGCCGAATGATGAATTTCTCCGCATGGTCGATCCGCAGCCCCGTACCGGCGATATTGCTGTTCGTGATGCTCACCTTTGTCGGCCTTCTGGCGTTCAAGCATCTCGCCGTCCAGAATTTCCCGGATATGGACCTGCCAACCATCAGCATCGCCGCCACGCTCGATGGCGCGGCGCCGGCGCAGCTGGAGACGGAGGTTGCCCGCATCATCGAGGACAAGCTCGCCTCGTTGAGCCGCCTCGACCACATCACGACGACGATCAAGACCGGATCCGTCTCGATCAAGGTCTCCTTCAAGCTGGAGAAAGACAGCAGCGACGCCTTGAACGAGGTCCGCAACGCCGTGGACAGCGCAAAGGCCGATCTGCCGGCGCAGATGGAGACGCCGAGCGTCACCAAGGTCACCGTCCAAAGCTCCGCGCTGGTCACTTATGCGCTGCGCTCGGCCCGGCTCAACGAGACCGAGCTGTCTTGGTTCGTCGACAACGACATGGCCAAGGCACTCCTGTCGGTGCAGGGGGTGGGGCAGGTCGGCCGCGTGGGCGGGATCGACCGCGAGGTCCATATCGACCTCGATCCCGCGACGATGGCGTCGCTCGGGGTCACGGCAGCGACGGTTACGTCTCAGTTGAAGTCCGTCCAGGCGGACACCTCGGGGGGGCTTGGCGAGATCGGCGGCACCCGCCAGACCCTGCGCACGCTTGGCGCCGCGGTCTCGATCGAGGCCCTGAAGGGGCTCCGAATTCCCTTGGCCAACGGCCAGCAGATTCGCCTCGACGACGTGGCCACCGTCAAGGACAGTTTCGCGGATCGATCTTCGCTGGCCTATCTCGATGGCCAGCCGGTGATCGGGGTCGAGATCAAGCGCTCGAACGGCTTCTCGGACACCAGCGTCGCTGCCGATGTCAGGACGGCAATGGAGCGCTTCGCGGCTGCGCATCCCAATGTGCAGATCAATGAGGCCTACAGCACGGTCGGACCGATCCTCGATAACTATAACAGCTCGATGCATATGCTGTTCGAGGGAGCGATCCTCGCGGTCATCGTCGTCTGGCTCTTCCTGCGGGACTGGCGCGCCACGATCCTGTCGGCCGTGGCCTTGCCGCTGTCGGTCATACCGACTTTCCTCGTCATGTACCTGGCCGGCTTCAGCCTCAACATCGTCACGCTGCTGGCGCTGTCGCTCGTCGTCGGCATCCTCGTCGACGACGCCATCGTCGAGATCGAGAACATCGCCCGCCATCTTCAGATGGGTAAGCGGCCGATGGATGCCGCGCTCGAAGCCGCTGACGAGATTGGACTGGCCGTCATCGCCACCACCTTCACACTGGTCGCGGTCTTTCTCCCGACGGCGTTCATGAGCGGCATACCGGGGCTTCTCTTTCGTCAGTTCGGCGTCACTGCGGCTGTCGCCGTCCTCGTCTCGCTCGTCGTCGCGCGCCTGCTGACGCCGATGATGGCGGCGTATTTCATGAAAGCCCATCCGATCGAGCAGAAAGATGGGCGCATCATGCGTCTCTACATGGCAACCGCAAAGGCTGCCCTGAACCACAGGAAGACGACTGTTCTCATAACCGCAGTCGTCATTGCGCTCTCGCTGTCCACCATTCCTTTCCTGAAATCAGGCTTTCTGCCTGCTGCCGACGACGCGCGGACCCAGGTCACGCTGACCCTGCAGCCGGGCGCCACCATCGAACAGATGGATGCAACGACCCGGAAGGCCGTCGACATTGTCACCAAGCTTCGCGACGTGACGCATGTCTTCGCCTCGGTCGGTTCAGCCTCAGCGGGCGGCGGCCCGGATGTCAGCACCACCAAGGACGTCGGGACCGCCACGCTCGTCGTCAGCTTGAGCGCCATCAACGAGCGCAACCGCAAGCAGTCGGACATCGAAAACGAGATCCGCCTGGCTCTCTCCACGCTCGCAGGCGTGCGGATTGCGGTTGGCGGCGGAGCCAACGGAACGAAGCTCGACATCACTCTCGCCAGCGACGACGCCGTCTCCCTGGATGGAACCGGCACAGCGCTCGAGGAGCAATTGCGTACGCTGCGCGGGATCGGCGCGGTGACGTCGAGCGCGGCGAGACAGGCTCCGGAGATTCAGATCACCCCCGATTTCGCGCGGGCTGCCGCGCTCGGGGTGACGTCCAGCGCCATCGCCGAGGCCGTGCGCGTGGCGACGAATGGCGCGTATTCCTCCGCTCTGCCGAAGCTCAACCTGCCGCAGCGGCAGATCCCTATCGTCGTGCGTTTCTCCTCGGAGACACGCACGAAGCTCGACGACATCAGGAATGTCAGAGTGGCGGGGACGAATGGCAATGTCGATCTCGGATCGATCGCCGAGATCCGGATCGGCGGTAGCCCGTCCCAGATCGACCGCATCGACCGCATGCGCAACGTCACCCTGTCCGTCGAGCTCAACGGCCGCATTCTGGGGGATGTCAACGGCGAGGCGCAGGCGTTGCCGGCGCTCCGGCAGTTGCCGGCGGGGGTAACCCTCGTCGAGCAGGGCGAACTTCAGCGCAGCTCTGAGCTGTTCCAGAGCTTCAGCCTGGCCATGGCGATCGGCGTGTTCTGCATCTATGCGGTCCTCGTCCTGCTCTTCCATGACTTCCTGCAGCCGCTCACCCTGCTGATGGCTCTTCCGCTTTCGCTCGGAGGCGCGCTGCTGCCGCTGGTGCTGACCGGAACCAGCTTCTCGATGTCGGTCGTCATCGGGCTGCTCATGCTCATGGGCGTGGTGACGAAGAATTCGATCCTCCTGATCGAATACGCCATCATGTCGCGCAGGCAGGGCATGGCCAGGTTCGAGGCCCTTATCGATGCCTGCCACAAGCGCGCGCGCCCCATCGTCATGACCACCATCGCCATGGGGGCGGGGATGCTGCCGGTCGCTTTCAGCCTGACGGGCGGCGATTCCAGCTTCCGCCAGCCAATGGCCATCGTGGTCATTGGCGGCGTGATCACCTCGACCTTCCTCAGCCTTCTCGTCATTCCGGTCATCTTCACATTCGTCGATGACCTGCTCCAGGCGCTCAAGCGGCTCGTGCTTGGAACCGGGCCACGCCGCGAGACCACGGACCAGCGGGCACAGGCCTCCAGCAGGCGAGAGGGAGACGCCTTTGAACGCAGCCTGCAAGGCAAGGGCGTGGCCAAGGGCGACCCCATCTCGGCAGAGCGTATGCGTGAACAACACTGCGACGATGAGGCGAAGGTATGACAGGCGTCGATGACGAGCCATGCAGATGGCGGCCCCTGCCTCGATGGCAAGGGGCTCATCGCGGCGACATTGGGGGCTGCCTGCCGGCGCCTGCGGCTACCCTGACAGCCGCGTCCTTGATTCCTCCGCGAGACCTCCCCTTGCCCTTGGCCACTCCAGCCGCCGCACGCTCGCATCGCCGCGCAATGATCGCCTGGCTCTGCCTCATGCTGCCGGTGCTGGCAGCCTGCGCCGTCGGGCCGGATTATCAGGCGCCCTCCCTGTCGCTGCCGGGCCAGTGGGGCAACGCACCGAAGACGGCCAAGTCGCTGCAGCTGAAGCAGCTGTCGCAATGGTGGAAGCGTCTCGGCGACAAGACGCTGAATGGCATCGTCGAGGAAGCTGTCGCCGGCAATCTCGACGTCGCCTCGGCGAAGGCGCGTATCCGCGAGGCGCGGGCGACCAGGCGCCAGGCCATCGGCGCGCTGTTTCCGTCGCTCGACGGCACCGGCTCGGCCACGCGGTCGCGGACCAGCGCTGCCACCTCCAGCACGGGCGGCAACGCCACCTCCAGCCTGTACCAGGCCGGCTTCGATGCGAGCTGGGAGCTCGACCTGTTCGGCGCGAATTATCGCGGCGTCGAGGCGGCGACCTATGGCACTGACGCCGCCGACGAGGATCTGCGCGCGACCCTGCTGACGCTGGTCGGCGACGTGACCTCGAACTATGTCGAGGCGCGCGGCTACCAGGCCCGCATCGCGCTGGCCAGGCGCACCGCGGCCTCCCAGCGCGAGACCGAAGGTTTGACGCGGACCAAGTTCCAGGCCGGCTCGGCCTCGGCCGTCGACGTCGCCAAGGCCGCCGCGCAGGCGAGCTCGACCGAGGCGGCGATTCCGAGCCTGGAGGCCGCCTATGCCCAGAGCCTGCATCAGCTCGGCATCCTGACAGGGCAGGCGCCCACCGCGCTCGCCGGCCGGCTGGCGCGTGGCGGCCCGATCCCGGCCGCGCGCAGCACGCCGCCCGCGGGCCTGCCAGCCGACGTCCTGCGCAACCGCCCCGACGTCCGCAAGGCCGAGCGCCAGCTCGCCCAGTACACGGCCAAGATCGGCCAGGCGGAAGCGGCGCTCTATCCGTCGGTCAGCCTCACCGGCAGCATCGCGACCTCAGCCCTGAAGACCGGCGACCTGGCCAAGAACTCCTCGATCGGCTGGTCCTTCGGACCGACGCTGAGCGTGCCGATCTTCAATGGCGGCGAGCTTCGAGCCGCCGTCGAGGTCGCCCAGGCCCAGCGCGATCAGTATGATTCCGCCTTCAAGCTCTCGGTGCTGACCGCGATGCAGGATGTCGAGAACGCGCTGGTCTCGCTGGCGCAGGAGCGCCTGCGCGCGGGCAAGCTGTCCTCCGCCGCAGCCTCCTATCGCGACGCGTCGCGGCTCTCCCGCACGCTCTACCAGTCCGGCTCGTCGAGCTTCCTCGACGTGCTCGACGCCGAGCGCTCGCTCTACAGCGCCGAGGACACGCTGCTGCAGAGCCGGGTCGCCGTCTCCACGGACTTCATCGCCCTCAACAAGGCGCTCGGCGGCAGCTGGACCAAGCCGGTCGATGTCTCCTCGCCGACAGTCGTCGCCGTCAACACCGGGCCGCATGCGCGAAGCGGGTATTGATTGGTCTGCCGCCGGTTCTCAGGACACCCCGTCAAGCCGATCCGATCCACCGTCTTCCCTTCCGGGACGCCATTTCCCCAGCTTCGGTCATGTCGCGCCTGTGTTGACGGGCATGACGCTTGACGACTCAGGCCTTGCTGCGGCATCCCCCGCCGCTCGAACGCGGAGGCGGTTATGCGGGTGTGGGTTGTTGCGGGCATGATGGCCTTGGCCGGCGCGGCAAGCGCTCAGGACGGGGCCCGCATCGTTACTCTCGCGAAGATCAGGGACCACAGGGCCGCCGGAGAGTTCATCCGGGTCGAGAATGTCACGATCGTGCGGTTCTCGACGTCCAAGGGCGGCGTGGCGAGCGACGCCACGGGCAGTGTTCGCTTCGATGACATTGGCATGCCCTCGCGGACGATCAGCCATCTCGAGCGGTATTGCAGCGGTGCCCACACGGGCCAGGATCGTGGCGAATGCCGTGGCGCGCTGGAGTTCACGATCAATCCGCGCGACGGCGATCACGGCAGCTTCACGATCAGCGACGCCGATTTCATCCCTCAGGGCTGAGCGGCTGCAACGTGATCGATTCCTAGAGTTTTAGAGCATTGCTTAAGCGAAAAGCCGGTACCCAGTTTTTCGCGAAATGCTCTGTCAGCCGCCGACCTTGAACGAATAGGTCGCGCCCAGGCCGAAGGTCACCTGGTCGCGCTGCCCCAGCACGCGCACGATCGGCGAGGTGTCGGCGGAATCGAGAAGCCGCTCATATTTGACGAAGGTGGTCGTCCTCCAGGCCGGGGACCAGTCATAGTCGAGCGCCGCGCCGACGCCAGCCGATTTGAGGCCACCTTGGGGGCGGTACGCCGTCAGCCAGCCATTCGCTGCGGCCTCTCCTGCGCTGACACCGAAATTCTTGCGCATGAAGGCCTTGTCGCCGAGCGAAAGCCGCGGCCCGCCCGAAAGCGTGAAGGCGCCGAATTTCTCGACCCAATCCGCCGAGAGATCGGCGACGACGCCGTGATGGCCGTGGAAGCCCTGGCGGATCTCGATGCGCGTGCGCAGGCGGTCCTGGATCGGCCAGAACTCGGCGAAGGCGCCGGCCTCGATCGTCCAGGGCACGTCCCTCAGGCCGTTCAGCTTGACGTCGGTGCCGCTGTAGCGGCCGGAGCGAAAGCTGGCCACAGGGCCGAAGCTGAAGGTCTTGGTCTCATAAAGCGCATAGTCGAGCCCGTCATCGGGGCTGCTGAAACTGGCGGCCTCGCCGGCGCGGCGCCAGCTGATCGAGGGCATGCCGGACAAGCCGGCCTTGCTTGCGCCGTCATATTTCGGGCCGATCTGGCCGGAGCCGCCGAGCGAGACGATCCAGCCGGAGGCGGGCTCGGGATTGAGGACCGGGGCCACGGGATCGGCCGCTTGCGCGCTGCTCATCGTGGCGCAGAGGCCAGCCAGCAGGGCCATCGGCAATGGTAAACGAGCCAAGCGGAAAACTCCCGAAACACTTCGCTAGAGCCGGATGATTTCAGATGGGATCACACAGTGGTCCCATCTGAAATCTGAATCCGTCTCTCACCTAAGAATTAGAGCAGGATCGACGCGAAAAACCGGTTCCCACTTTTTCGCATCCTGCTCTGGGGCATGACACATCGGCGCCCTCAGGCCAACGCCTTCCCCTGCATGGGCCTCATTCGGCGACGCGGCGATTGACCTTGATGTCGAGCTTCTTGATGCGATGCCAGAGGCTGCGCTCGGCAATTCCCAGCAGTTGCGCCGCCAGGACCTGCTTGCCGTCGGTGCGGCGCAAGGCCTCGATGATGAAGCGCCGTTCGATGTGCTCGAGCTCGGCGTCGAGATCAGTGGGCGGATCGTCGGGCTCGCGCTGGCGCGCGGGTGCGTCGAACAGGTCGCGCGGCAGATCGGGCGCATCGATCGTCGGCGATTTCGCAACGATGACGGCCCGCTCGACGCAGTTCTGCAACTCCCGGATGTTGCCGGGCCAGGCATAGCCGCTCATTGCCGAGAGCGCGCCGGGCGTGAAGCCGATGACGCGCTTGCCGACGCTTTCGGCGAGCAGGCGCAGGAAATGCGCGGCCAGGATCGCGATGTCCTCGCGCCGCTCGCGCAGGGCCGGCAGCTGGATCGGGAAGACGTTGAGGCGATAATAGAGATCCTCGCGAAACTGGTTTCCCGCCACCGCCTGGCGCAGATCCTTATGGGTCGCTGCGATGATGCGGACATCGACGGTCTGGCTCTGATTGCCGCCGACGGGCTCGAAGCTGCGCTCCTGGATGACGCGCAGCAGCTTGGCCTGGATCGCGATCGGCATATCGCCGATCTCGTCGAGAAACAGCGTGCCGCCATCGGCGGCGGCGAAACGCCCGACCCGGTTGGCGAGCGCGCCGGTGAAGGCGCCCTTGACGTGGCCGAACAGCTCGCTTTCCAGCAAAGCCTCGGGGATCGCCGCGCAATTGACCGCGACGAAAGGGCGTTTGCGCCTGGGGCTGTTGAAGTGGATGGCACGCGCCACGACCTCCTTGCCGGTCCCGCTCTCGCCATTGAGCATCACTGTGGCGCGCGTCTCGCAGACCTCGGTGACCTGCTCGATCACCCTGCGAAAGGGCGGGCTGTTGCCGATCAGGTTCTCGAAGCTGTAGCGGCCCTCTAGCTCGGTGCGCAGGCGTTCATTGTCGCGCACGACCTCGCTCAGGCGCAGCGCCCGGCCGATCGTCGCCGCGACGTCGTCGATCTCGAAGGGCTTTGCGATGTAGTCGAAAGCGCCCTCTTTGACGAGCTCGACAGCGTCGCGGACGGCGGCGAAAGCCGTGATCATCACCACCGGGATGTCGGGCCAGCGCCGGCGCACCTCGCGCATCAGGGTCCGGCCGTCCATGCCCGGCAGGCGCAGATCCGTGAGAACGAGGTCGATCCGCTCCCGGTCGAGGATCGCGAGCGCCTCCGTAGCGCTTTCGGCCGCGATGGCGCGATAGCCGAAATCCTCCAGCGCGGCGGTCAGCACGTCGGCGAGGCGGGTCTCGTCATCGACGACCAGGATCGTATGCGTCATGAGGGCAGCCTCGCATCGGTCTTCCCCGCATCGGTCTTGGGCGGGCTGCCCGGCAGGGCATTGGGCGGGGCGACAGGCAAGGCGATGGTGAAAGAGGCGCCTTGTCCTTCCCTACTCGTGCAATGCGCCGTGCCGCCATGGGCGGCGGCGACGGACTGCACCTTGGCGAGGCCCAGGCCCGTGCCCTTGGCCTTGGTGGTGAAGAACGGGTTGAAGATCTGGCCGATGATGGCGGGGGGAATGCCTGGCCCGCTGTCGGAAATCGTCAGCGATGCCTGCATGTCGTCGACGGTGAGGCTTGCGGTGATCGTGCCGCCCGAGGACATCGCATCCATGGCGTTGAGCACGAGGTTGAGACAGGCTTGGTGGAGCTGATCGGGATCGCCCGAGATCAGCGCGCCATTGCTCTCATCCTGGATATCGAGGGCGATATTGCGCTTGGCCAGCTCCGGCGCGGCGAAGGATGCGACCCGGTCGATCACGGAGCGCAGCAGGAACACCGATTTGCTCGGTTCCTTAGGCTGGGCGAAATCGAGGAAATCGCGCACCAGCGTCTCGATGCGGCGGACCTCGTCGATGATGTAGCCGAGCATGCGATCCTCGGAGGGGCCGAGCTTGGCGCGGTTGCGCACGACCTCGGTCGAGGTCTTGATGATGCCGAGCGGATTGCGCACCTCATGGGCGATCACCATCGCCGCCTGTCCCAGCGCCGAGAAGCGGTCGCGCCGACGCAATTCGGCCTCCAGGGCCTGAACCTTGCCGAGCTGCTCGGCCATGATGTTGAACCCGGTCGCCAGTTCGGCGATCTCGCGGCCCCCCTGGGCCGGCACGCGCTGCTTGTAGTCGCCCGCGGTGATCGATCTGACGCCGCGCGTCAGCGCTCGCAGCGGCTTGACCAGGATGCCCGACATCGCGACGCCGACGATGATGGCGAGCGCGGAGCCGAACAGGAAGATGCCGACGAAAAGCCGCCAGCGGCCGATCTGCTCGAAGAAGCCGGCTCGGCTCGTCAGTCCGATGAAGGCGACGGCGACGAGCTTGCCGTCAATGCCGCGAAAGCCGGTATAGATCGCGCGATAGGCGCCTTCATCGGCCTCGTTGTCGAAGATCGTCCTGGCGCCGGATTCGAGCTTGTCACGGATCGCCTGGGGAACCGGTCGGGCTGCGCCGGCAGGATGGGTCAACAGGATCGGCTCGAAGCCCGCGCCCGTATCGGCGAAGAGCCTGACATCGAGCGAGGTCACGACCTTGATGCCGCCAAGATACTGGTCGTCGAGCCAGGTGCCGACAATCACATGCGCCGTCTTGCCGAGCAGCTTCACCGTCTGGACGGCGCCGGCCATGATGTAGTGCTTGCCGTCGGTCTCGATCTTGAAGATGCCCTGCACGGTCCGCCTCGGCAACGCATCCGCGCCCACGATGCTGCGCGAGGCGTAGAGCATCTCATGCTCGTCGGTGTAGATCGCGATCAGATCGTAGCCAACCGAGTTCAGGACGGCGAGGTCGTTTTCGATGATCGTGGGATGCCGCAACTCATCTTCGGTCACGGTTTCGAGACGCGTCGCGATCACGCTTGCGACGCGCTGCGCCTCAAGCGTCGCCTCGCGCACCTGCAGTTTGAAGTAGCGCGACGTTTCACCCAGCCATTGCTCGACATTGCTTTCGAACGCGTTCGAGATCAGCCGTGCGGCGACATAGGCCGAAGCCAGCATCGCCGGCACGCTGACCAGCAGAAAGCCGATCACCAGCCGCAGTCTCAGTGTCGTCATGCGGCCCGGTATCATGAGACGATCATCCCGCGCTAGCCGCACTGGCGGCGCTGGCCGCGCGCTGGAAAAGCGGCAGGGCGCGCGACCTCATGGACGCCTCGTCCAGATGTCGTCGTCGCAGATGAACCCGCCCATCACGCAGCCTTTGATCGAGAGCGTGGTCTTCGATTTCAGCTCCAGCGTGGTCTTGTAGCTGCGGCCGTCCTCGGGGTTATAGCCGTCTCCGCTGAATGTGGCAGCAGCGGGGTCGGGCTTGAAGCCGCTGAGCACGCGCAGGCCCAGAAGCGAGCGCCCCCGGTTCGCAGGCGTGGGGTTGGCGGAATCGATGCGCGGCTGCTTGAGCCAGACGATCGTGCCGCACAGGGCTGCGCCGCAGCGGGCGATCTCGATCTCGGATTCACCATCGGAATCGCGCCAGCGGCCGATGATGTCGGTCAGCGAGTCCGCCATGACGATCTGCGCGAAGAGCAGGGTGGCGACGATGCCCAAGGCGAGGGAGAGAGCTCTACGCATGGTCCTCATCCGTTTCTCCCGATCCCAGCAGAAGAACGCCCGCGATGATCGTGGCGATTCCGCCGGCCTGCACGAGGTTGATGCGCTCGCCGAGCACCGCCCAGGCGAGCAGCGGCACGGTGACATAGGCAAGACCGGTCATCGGGAAGGCCCGGCTCAGTGGCGTGGTTCGCAGGATGATCATCCAGACGACGAAGGTGCCGCCATAGCCGAGCGTCGCCAGCCAGACGCCTGGCAGGGTCAGGGCCCGAGAGATCATCGCCAGCCCGAAATCGAGATCGGCGAGCCCGTCCGCCCCCCATTTGAAGGCGAGCTGCGTGCCGGTGTCGAGCGCGATGAACAGGGTCCAGATCACGATCATGCGCCAGGGCACACCGGTCGACGGCATTTCAGTCGCGCTCATGGTGACACCTGCGCGTGCTGTTGGAGGCGATGGGCCTTCAGATCAGGGTCGAGCCTGTCGAAGGCGATATAGGGGCTGATCGAGCGCAGGGCCCAGTTGAGCACGCCTTGCCGGTGCCGGAAGAAGATCACCGACGGCACGAGCCGGCTGCCGAAGCGCAGTTTCGAGGCATAGGCGGTCTGCCCGCTCTGCAGCCGGCTGATGCCATGGGCGAGGCAGTATCGGACATTGGTCATCCAGCTCAGGGCGTAGAGGTTGTGCTCGCGCGCCAGCGGGTAGCGCATGCCGAGAAACTTATCGATGACGCGCTCGCGCTCGATCAGCAGCAGGTTGAAGGCCACGAGCGTCGTCCCGACCCAGTAGAGGACGAACAGCGCCCGTTCGCCTAGCGCTGCCGTGATCCCGGAAAAGTAGCCCGGCGGCAGCTTTTCGAGATCGCCATAGTCGAGACCGCTTTGCGCCCGTGTCGATTCGTAGAGCGCGACGATCTCGGCTTCGACGTCGGCGATCGAGTGGCGCATCTCGATCCTGACATTCCCGGCCTTGGCGAGCTTGCGGCGAATATCCTTGCGCGTCGCGGCCGAGAGCGTGGCGAGATAATCGGCCTCGCTGGCAGGCAGATCGAGCACCGCGACCGGCAGGCTGCCGAGGCGGATGAAGCCGTCATCCCCGAGGATGTCCTGGAAGGCCTCGGCATCGTCCGGCGCGAGATCCTTCCAGGCGATGATGTGGACGCCCTCATCGCGGCCATGGGCGTCGATCGCCTCCCGCAAGGCAAGCCGGGCCTGTTGCCGCGCCTGTTCATCCAATTGCGGGGACAAGCCGACATGGCAGCGCTCCGCATAGGGCGAGCCGATGCACAGGACGCGTAGCGAAACGAGCCTCCGTGCATGCCGGAACAGGTAATCGCCGAGCGCGCGCAGAGGCCCCTGCAATGGCGTGTCCAGCCGGTAGTCGATCAGGAAGAACGGCGCGACGGCGATCGTCTCGCCATCACGTTCGACAGAGGCCGCGGAGGTGACGAGTTCCGCGCCGCTCACTAGGGCGGCGGTTTCGCAGGCGCTGTAATAGGCATGGTTTTCCGCCTCGCCCGGGAAGCAGGCGTCCCAGGCGGTGGCGTCGATCTCGGCGACGCGACCGGCGATATGTGCGCGCAGCGCGGTCATTCGGCGGCGACAGCGCAGGGGCCTGCGTTGTCCCTGGCGGCGAAGGTCGCCGTGAGACGCTGCGCGAGGCCCAGGCTTCGCTCGATGACGACGTCGTTCTGCCGGTCGATCGTGACGAGATGGTAGCAATCGTCGAGCACCACCGTATCGACGAGCCCGCCGAGATGGCGCTGGATATGGACTGCGTTGGCCAGGCTTGCGACGTCATCCTCGCGCGCATGCACGATGAGAGCCGGTTGCTTGATCGTGCTCATGCTGCGGCGGGTTTCCTTGATCAGCCCCCACATCTGCTTGACCGCGCCCGAGGGCGTGCCGAGCAGGCCGGCGACGGCGCTGTCGCCGCGCCCCATCGCATGCACGATCATGGCGCGAATGCGCGGATCCTTGATGCCGTAGGGTTCACGCTCGACGAAGCGGAAGCGGCGACCCATCGGCGTGTCGATCAGCAGTTTGAGCAGGAAGCTGTACCAGGGGATCGACCAGCCATCATACCAGAGCGTCGGCGCATAGAGCGCCAGGCCGTCGATATCCTGCTGGCGCTTGGCGGCGATGTACATCGCCATCACCGCACCCATCGACAGGCCGCCGATGATGATCGTGTCGCATTGCGTCTTCATGCGGTCGAGCTCGGTCTCGACGCTGGCGATCCAGTCCTGCCAGTTCGTCGCGAGCAGATCGGCCTCGCTGCCGCAATGGCCGGCGAGCTGCGGACAATGCACGGTATGGCCGCCGATCCGGTGCAGGGCCCGGGCGACGAGGCGCAGTTCCACCGGCGTTCCGCCCAGGCCATGGATGAGCAGGAAACCGGTGCGGTTGCCGGCGAAGCGGAGGCTGTGATCGGCGAGCGGCACGGTCGTTCCGTCAGGCTGTGCGGGCGACGACGACGACGCCCAGGGTGATCAGGATTGCGCCGAGCCATTGCAGGCGGCCGACGGATTCCTTGAGGAAGACATGGCTGGCGAGCGTCACGCCGAGGAAATTCAGGCTGGCGATCGGGAAGGCGATGGAGAGCGGGACTTCCGCCAGGATGCGCAGCCAGACGAAGATCTCGACGATGTAGATCAGGACGCCGCCCGCGACCCAGGCCGAGCAGAGCAGCGCCATGGCCAGTTCGCGGCCCTGGACCTCGGGCAGGTTGTCGGCGCCGCGCTTGAGGCAAAGCTGCCCGGCGACGTCGCAGATCACGGAGATGGCGAACCAGAGGATCAGGGATAGCGTCATGACAGCACCCGCTCGAAACAACCCAGCAGGGCGGCGTTGACCTGCGCATTGATCGCCAGATCATCGGCCGATGGCGTAAAGCGCGGCGGATGGTCGAAATAGGCCAGCGTCGCCCGCAGCGGATCGGAAAAGATCGCGGCCGAATAGTCGCCGCAGACATCGATCCCGAGCACCTCGCACTGCGTGGCCAGCCGCTCGACAGCCTGGAGCAGCCGGGCGAGCGGCATGTCGCCTTGATCCCAGTTGGTCACGGCGTCGCTGCGGCCCAGCACATCCTTGTCGATGGTGATCCAGATGGCCTGCGTCGGCAGCCCGTCGATCAGCTCGTCGAGAAAGCCGTCCCAGCGCTCATCGGCGAGATTGCGCCAATGCAGGTGGCCACGATCCTGGCGATGGGACGGCCCGTCGCGATAGCGGCCCCAGATGCGGGAGGGTGCATGGCGCCAGGGATAAAGCTCGATGCGCCCCTGTGAGAGAGCCGGCAGGTTGGCGAACTGCAATTCGGGGCGGACGAGGTCGCCGCTGCAAGGGCCCAGCGTCACCACACGCCTGACATGAGGCAGCTCCAGCGCCCGGTTGACCCAGGCGCCGCAATTGAAGGTCGGCGGAAACCGCACCCAGTCGGGGTGGTTGTCGAAATGGATCACGCTGAGATCGCGCCTGACCTCGGCAAGCAGGCCTGCCGTCAGGTGGTGGAAATCGCCGGAGCCGTAAAAGGTCACGGAAGCATCGTCACCGGGCGCGGCGCTGTCGCGCAGGCGCCCGGTGAATTTGTCCATCGCGGCGCGGCTGGCGAGAATCCGCAGCGAGGAGGCAAGATCGGCGGCATCGATGCGGGTGGCGGCTCCCGCATCGATGCGCCGGCGCAGCGGCTCCTGAGCCGCCACGCTGCCGTCGAGATCGATCACGCGCAATCGCAAGGCCGCCTCCTGGGATATCAGGCGTTTGCGACGCGGGTGAACAGCTGGTCGAGCAGCTTGATCGCCAGATCGATCTCGGCGTGGCTCATGGTGAGGGCGGGAGCCAGCGTAATGACGTTCTTGTGGTAGCCGCCGATGTCGAGAACGAGGCCGTAGCGTTTCCCATCCGTCTCCAGATCCGCCTTCATGCCCTCGTCGCACATCAGGTCGACCAGCCGTTTCGACGGGGTGTAGCTGTCATGCGGCTCGCAGATCTCGATGCGCAGCGCCATGCCGAGCCCGTCGACGTCGCCGACGATCTTGTGGTGGCGCTTGAGCTCTTCCAGGCCCCGGAGGAAATAGGCCCCCTTCTCCATGACCATGGTCTCGTAATCGTCCTCGGCCATCATCTTCATGGCCTCGAGCGCGACCGCGGTGCCCAGCGGATTGGCGTTGAAGGTCGAATGCGTCGAGCCCGGCGGGAAGATCGTCGGGTTGATCAGCTTTTCCTTGGCCCAGATGCCCGAGAGCGGGTTCAGCCCGTTGGTGACGGCCTTGCCGAAGACGATCACGTCCGGCGTCACGCCGAAATGCTCGATCGACCACAATTTTCCGGTCCGGTAGAAGCCCATCTGAATCTCATCGACGACCATCAGGATGCCGTGGTCGTCGAGCACCTTCTTCAGCCCGATGAAGAAGTTCTTCGGCGGGATGACATAGCCGCCGGTGCCCTGCAGCGGCTCGACATAGAAGGCGGCGTATTCGGCCTGGCCGGTCTTGGGATCCCAGACGCCGTTGTATTCGCTTTCGAAGAGACGAGCGAACTGCTGCACGCAATGCTCGCCATACTCCTCCTTGCTCATGCCCTTGGGTCCCCGGAAATGGTAGGGGAACGGGATGAAATGCGCGCGCTCGCCGAAATGGCCGAAGCGGCGGCGATAGCGGTAGGACGAGGTGATCGCCGAGGCGCCGAGCGTGCGGCCGTGATAGCCGCCCTCGAAGGCAAACATCAGGCTCTTGCCGTTCGAGGCATTGCGCACGAGCTTGAGCGAATCCTCGACAGCCTGGGCGCCGCCGACATTGAAGTGGACGCGGCCCTTCTCGCCGAATTTGGCTTCCGCATCCCTGGCGATCAGCGCGGCGAGCTCGATCTTCTCGCGATGCAGATACTGGCTGGCGACCTGCGGCAGGGTGTCGATCTGGCGCTTCAGCGCGTTGTTCAGGCGGGGATTGGCGTAGCCGAAATTGACGGCCGAATACCACATCTGCAGGTCGAGGAAGCGGTTGCCCTCATCGTCGAACATGAAGGAGCCTTCGCAGCCCGAGAAGATCTTGGGGAACTGCGTGTAGTGAACCGTGTCGCCATGGGAGCAGTACTGCGCCTCGAGCGCGAGCAGCCGGGCCTGCTCATCCCTATGCGAGAGGGGCGCCGGAGTTGCCGCCTGAGGGGCGGGCGTGTCGAGCAAAGCGTAGCCGTCAGCCATGGATCGTATCCTTCGTCAATTCGCGCGCCTGGCCGCTCGCGGCGGTGGCGCATAGCAGCTCCTCGAGCAGGCCGACGGCCTGGGAGAAGTCGGTGAACGGGTGGTGGGGAAGCCCCTGGTCGCGGCAATGGGCGATCAAGCCCTTCTTCGCGAAAACGAGATCGGCCTGGCCGGCGACGCAGTGGTCGGACTTGCCGTCGCCGACGAGCAGGGTCAGCGGCCGGTGCAGGCCGTCGGTGACGGCGCATTTGCAGGTGCCGCTGTCGCAGCCGCCGGTCGTGGAGGCGTAAGGCGAGGTCAGCTGCCAGCGACCTTCGCCGGCATAGTCGAGACGGTTGGCGACGATAGGCAGGAAGCCCAGCCCGGCGCGGTTCAGCACCGCCCGGATCGTCCGGTCGAGCCCGTCGGAGACGACGGTGACGGGAATGTCATGGCGCATGCAGAGCCGCACGAAAGCGGGGAAATCCCAGTCGATCTCGATATCCGCGATGAAGCTGTCGAGCATGCCCGGCGAAACCCGCAGCATCTCGACCTGCCGCTTCATGCATTCGCGGGACCCGATTTTGCCGTCGATCCAGTCCTGTTCGATCTCCTGCCAGGCGGGCTCCGCGAAGCGCCCGAGGATCTGATCCGTCGTGTCCTGACACGAGATCGTACCGTCGAAATCGACGATGGCCTGCCATTCCATTGCTGACGCCCGATCCAAATTGTTGACGGCGGCGTCAGCGCAAGGGGTGTGCCAGCAATCAATATGTTGATTTAATTAGATATTTTCTGACTTTCTGAATGTTTTGATCTCCCTGTTCTGGAGTTTCCATCAAAAAATGGAGCTTCTTTTCGCCCGGTTTGACGTATCGGGCAGCGTTGACCTGCAGGCGTGGCAGTACGGCTTGCCCGGCGGTTTCGAGCCGAGAATGCGCCATTCTGGCCTAAAAGCGCGGGATATGCCGGCAATCTCGGGTGCTGACCTGGCAAAAACCTCCTGCTCATCACCCCTGCAGGCTCGCCGGGCAAGTCTGGCACGTTTCCTGCGCCAGGGGCCGGCTCATGCGCTCAATTCAGCCTGCGCCAAATCCAGCTTGTGCGAGAGCTGCTCCACAGCTCCAAGGGATCGCCGATGCTCCGAATTCTCCAAGCGGTCCTGTCGCAACTTGTTGTCCACGGCACATTGCATGTCGTCCTGCCCGACGGGCGCCGGTTCAGCTGCGGCGACGGTTCTGGCGCGCCGGTGCAGATCCGCTTTGCCGACAGGATGGCGTTATGGGCCTTCCTGCTCGATCCCGAGATGAAGCTCGGCGAGCTCTTCATGGATCGGCGGCTCCTGGTCGAGCAGGGCTCGATCCATGGTTTCCTCGCCCTGATCCTGTCGGGGGCGCGCGGACAGCCTTCCAGCCTCCTGGAGCGAGTGCTTGATCATGGCCGCTTCCTGCTGCGCCACCTCACCACGCGCAATACACGCGGTCGCTCGCGCGAGAACGTCGCGCACCACTATGATCTCGACGACCGGCTTTACGCGCTCTTCCTCGATGCCGACTGGCAATATTCCTGTGCCTATTTCGAGAACCCGGAGCAGAGCCTCGACGACGCTCAACTGGCGAAGAAGCGGCATATCGCGGCCAAGCTCCTGGTCGAGCCTGAGCACCGCGTCCTCGACATCGGTTGCGGCTGGGGCGGCATGTGCCTGTATCTGACTGAAACCGCCGGCGCCCGCGAGGCCTTGGGCGTGACGCTGTCGCGCGAGCAGCTCGCGGTCGCCAAGGAGCGGGCGCAGCGTTCCGGGGCCGGCGAGCGGGCGCGCTTCGCATTGCAGGATTATCGCGATGTCGTCGGCGTCTTCGAGCGCATCGTCTCGGTCGGCATGTTCGAGCATATCGGCCCGCGCTTCTACCCGGCCTTCTTCGAGACCTGCCGGCGCCTGCTGAGCGAAGACGGCGTGATGCTGCTCCACACGATCGGCTGTTCGGACGGGCCCAATCATCCCAACCCCTGGCTGAACCGCTACGTCTTTCCCGGCGGCTATCTGCCGGCCTTGTCGGAAATCCTGCCCGCTGCCGAGAAGGCGGGGCTCATCGTCACCGATGTCGAGGTGCTGCGGCTGCACTACGCCAAGACATTGCAGGCCTGGCGCGAGCGCTTCGTGGCGCGCCGCGAGGAGGCGCTGGCGCTCTATGACGAACGCTTCTGCCTGATGTGGGAGTTCTATCTGGCGATGAGCCAGGCCGCTTTTGAGCATCAGGATGTCGTCGTCTTCCAGCTCCAGATCGTGCGCCATCAGGAGGCCGTTCCCTTGACGCGCGACTATATCGACGAACGCAAGGCGGCCCTGCGGACGGCCGAGGCTGCGGCGGATATGGTGCGAAAGCCGCCTGACCTGGCTCCCGCAGCCTGATTTTGCCCTGTTGCAAAACCGATCCACCGCCGAACATTGAAAGTCTGGTGAAAGCTTGGCGAGTTAACGGTCGGTCAGTCGCGCTTCAGGCAATCCTCTCGACGACAGAGAGGAGTTGAGGCGCGCGAGGAAAACGAACCCAGGAGCCTGGCCCATGCGCGCCCGTATTCTCACGACCTCGCTTGCTTTCGCAGCCCTGCTCGCCGGGGCCAGCGCCGTGCTCGCGGCCGACAAGGTCACCATCATGGTGGGCGGCTATGAGAAGCAGATCTATCTGCCCGCCAAGCTCGCCGAGAGCCTCGGCTACTTCAAGGATGAAGGGCTCGAGGTCGAATTGCTGAACGAGGCCGCCGGCGTCGATGCGGAAAACGAGATGCTCGCCGGCGCCGTCCAGGGCGTCGTCGGCTTCTACGATCATTGTGTCGACCTGCAGGCCAAGGGCAAGTTCGTGATGTCGGTCGTCCAGTTCAGCCAGGCGCCGGGCGAGGTCGAGCTGATCTCGAGCAAATACCCGGACGTGAAGTCGATGGCCGATCTCAAGAGCAAGAATCTCGGCGTCACCGGGCTCGGTTCCTCCACCAACTTCCTGAGCCAGTACCTGATGCTGAAATCCGGGGTGAAGCCCGGCGACTACACCACGCTTCCCGTCGGCGCGGGCACGACCTTCATCGCCGCCATGCAGCAGGACAAGATCCAGGCCGGCATGACCACGGAGCCGACGATCTCGCGCCTGCTGGCGACGGGGGAGGCTCGTGTGCTGGTCGATATGCGCACCGTCGAGAAGACCACGGAGGCGCTTGGCGGCACCTATCCGGCGGCCTCGCTCTACATGCAGACGGCCTGGATCGAGAAGAACAAGCCCCTCGTCCAGAAGCTCGCCAATGCCTTCGTCAAGACGCTGAAATACATCGACACGCACAGCGCCGCCGACATCGCCGACAAGATGCCGAAGGACTATTACGCCGGCAACAAGGAATCCTACGTCAAGGCGCTCGCTGACGGGAAGGCGATGTTCACCAGGGACGGCGTGATGCCCCAGGGCGGGCCCGAGACGGTGCTTGCCGTGCTCGCGGGCTTCTCCAAGAACATCAAGGGCAAGCAGATCGACCTGTCCAAGACCTACACGACCGAGTTCGTGAAGAACGCCAAGTAGCGCCCGCTCGCGCTCCAGGGGCGGTCCCGCGCCGCCCCCAACTCTCCCGTCTTGAAACCGAAGAACGCCGCGAAGCCGGCGAAGGAGGATGCATGTCCGCGACGGACCCGAATGAGAGCCCGGCGATCGAGCTGATCAATGTCAGCCGGCGCTTCATCACCCCCGACGGCAAGTCGATGACGGCGATCCGCGATTTCAACATGAGCGTGGCGCGCGGCGAGTTCGTCGCGGTCGTCGGCCCCACCGGCTGCGGCAAGTCGACAACGCTCAACCTCGTCACGGGCCTGGCCAGCCCGTCGAGCGGCGAGGTCCGCCTGTTCGGCGGGCCGGTCAGCGGCATCGACCCGCGCATCGGCTTCGCCTTCCAGACCGATGCGCTCTTTCCCTGGCGCAGCGTCATCGACAATGTCGTCGCCGGCCCGCTGTTCCGCGGCAAGCCGCGCGAGGAGGCCTATGCCAAGGCACGCGAATGGCTGGCCCGCGTTCACCTCACCGGCCACGAAACCAAATATCCGCACCAGCTCTCCGGCGGCATGCGCAAGCGTGTCTCGCTGGCGCAGACCTTCATCAACGAGCCGCAGATCCTGCTGATGGACGAACCCTTCTCCGCGCTCGACGTACAGACGCGCGTGGTCATGCACGACGTGCTGCTCGATCTCTGGTCGGAGGCCAAGGCCTCGGTCGTCTTCGTCACGCATGATCTCGAGGAGGCGATCGCGCTCGCCGACAAGGTCTATGTGCTGACCTCGGGACCGGCCACGGTGAAATCGGTCTATCCCGTTCACCTGCCGCGCCCGCGCATCGTCAGCGAGATCCGCTACCAGGAGGATTTCATCGCCCTGTCCAAGACGATCTGGGACGACCTCCGCGACGAGGTCACGCGTGGCGCCGCCCGCGACGAAGCCCGTGCGGCCTGAGGAGATAAGGACATGACCGACACAGCCATCGCCTCTGGCGTCCTCTTCCGCGCCGGCACCTCGGACGCCGAGATCGAAGCCGCCGCCGCCAAGGCCGCCCGCCATCGCAAGCACATGGTGCTGTTCTGGCGCTGGGCCATTCTTGCCGCCATCCTCGGCGGCTGGGAGATTGCCTCCCGCACCGCCATCATCGACGAATTCTTCTTCTCGAGCCCGAGCGCGATCTATGAGCGCCTGGTCGAATGGATCACGGAGGGTACCTCGGAAGGCCCCCTCTGGTTCCATCTCTGGGTGACGATGGAGGAATCGCTGATCGGCTTTGCGACCGGCTCGATCGCCGGCATCGTGGTCGGCATCGCGCTCGGCCGCAACCGCATGCTCGCCGACATCTTCTCGATCTACATCAAGGTGATCAATTCGATCCCGCGCGTCGTGCTGGCGCCGATCTTCATCATGATCTTCGGCCTCGGCCTCGCCTCCAAGGTCGCGCTCTCCTTCGTGATGGTGTTCTTCGTCGTCTTCGCCAACGCCTTCCAGGGCGTGCGCGAGGCCGACCGGAACCTGATGGCCAATGCGCAGATCCTGGGTGCCAAGGGCTGGCAATTGACGCGCTCGGTGGTGATCCCCTCGGCGATGAGCTGGATCTTCGCTTCGCTCCATGTCAGCTTCGGCTTCGCCATCGTCGGCGCCATCGTCGGTGAGTTCGTCGGGGCGCGCTACGGTGTCGGCCTCCTGATCAACATCGCCAAGGGCTCCTTCGACGCGGCCGGCATGTATGCGGCGATCGTCATCATCATGGTCGTGGCGCTCGCCGCCGAATATCTGATGAGCTGGGTCGAGAACAGCCTCGCGACCTGGCGTCCGGCGCCGCTGCAGGACAATCAGTAGAACAAGACAACCAGTCAATGTGTATTGCCGGCGGGCCTGTCCTCAGCTCGCCGGCAAGATGAAGCTCGCCGGCAAGATAATTTGGGCGTGCAGGCCGGGCGGCGGCGTGCGTTGCGACAAGGTGATGCGGCCGCCATGGGCGCTGACGATCTCCCGCACGATCGCAAGCCCCAAGCCTGTCCCTTCCGAGCCCGAGGCCAGGCGATAGAAGCGCTCGAACACCCGTTCGCGTTCGGCCTCCGGGATGCCCGGACCATTATCCTCGATGCTGAGATGGATCTCGTCGGGTTGCCGCGTCAGGCGCACGCTGACAGCTCCGCCCTCGGGCGTGTAGCGCAAGGCGTTCTCGACCAGATTGGCCACCATCTCCCGCAGCAGCGTGACATGGCCCTGCAGCTCCAGGCCGGCCTGATCTCCTTCGAATGAGAGGTCTATGCGCCGGTCGAAGGCGAGCATGGCGCGGCTTTCGAGCGCGGCCCGGGTGATTGCGGCGAAGTCGACCGCCTCCTTGCGCATCGCCGCACCGCCGGGCTCCGCCCGCGCCAGCACCAGAAGCTGATTGACGACGCGTGCCATGGCGTCGAGCCCGCCATCGATCGCGGCCAGGGCCTCGGTCTTGGCCGCCGCCTCGCTGTCGCGCAGCCCGACAGTGGCTTGCGTCTTCAGCACGGCGAGCGGGGTGCGCAACTGATGCGAGGCGTCGGCGACGAAGCGCCGTTGCAGCGTGATATAGGTTTGGATGCGCGCGAAAGCGTGGTTCAGCGCGTCGATCAGCGGCTTCAATTCGGTCTGGAGGTTCTCGCCGGCCAGGGGCTGAAGCGAACCGGGATCGCGGGCGACGAGCTCGCTGCGCAAGCGCAGCAGCGGCGCCAGACCCCTGTGAAGGCCAAACAGCGCCAGAAGCGCCGCGATCCCGACGAGAAGCGTCTGATCGCGCAGCGATCTCAGCCAGAGTTCGGTGACGAGCCGGTCGCGGCCGTGCAAGCTGGTGCCGACCACGACGAGCGCATTCCCACCCGCTGACTTCGAGACGACAGGCTGGGAGATCGCCACCGCCCGGATGTCCTCGACACGGAACCGTGCCTCGAAATGGACCGGCTGGAGATCGACCGGCGGGCGCGGCGGTATCGCCACGTCCGGGAAGCCGGCGATCAGTTCTCCGGAGGGCGCCATGACGCGGTAGATCACGTGGTCCCGGTCGGGCGAGGCGAACATCTCCAGCGCGGAGGGCGGGATCAGCGCCTCGACGCTGCCCTCATTGTCCTTCACCTGCTCGGCGATGACGCGGGCCGAGGCCAGCAAGGTGCGATCGGTGATCAGATTGGCGGTGGCGACCGCGCTGCGATGGGTCGTCCAGGCATTGAACGCGACCACGCCGGCCAGCGGAATTAGCAGCCAGCCGAGCAATTCGCCGCGCAGGCTCCTAGGCATCCTGCTTCCTCAGCGCATAGCCGAGACCCCGCAAGGTGCCGATCGCGACGCCCTGGCCCTCCAGTTTCTTGCGCACGCGGTGGACATAGATCTCAATCGCGTTCGAGCTGGCATCGTCGTCGAGGCCGAACACGGTTTCGCTCAGGGCCGCTTTCGACACGACGCGGCCGGAAGCCAGGATGAGCGTTTCCAGCACCGCATGCTCGCGCTGCGTCAAGGACAGGGCTTCGCCGGCCAGCAGGAACTGGCGCGTATTCGTCTCCAGTTCGAGCGCGCCGAAGATGACGCGCAGGGTCTTGTCGTTTTGCCGGCGCCGCAATTGCGCGCGAATGCGCGCCTCCAGCTCGTCGGGGTCGAACGGCTTGACGAGGTAGTCGTCAGCGCCGGCGTCGAGCCCGGCGATGCGGCTGGTGACGGCATCGTTGGCGGTCAGGATGATGACGGGCGTCAGGCCGCGACGGCTCCTGAAACGCTGCAGCACTTCGAGCCCGGTCATGTGCGGCAGGCCCATATCGAGGATGATCACGTCATAGTGCTGCGTCGACAGCGCCGCATCGGCATCCGCGCCGTCATGGACGCAATCGACGACATAGCGGCTCTTGCGCAGCAACCGGCCGAGCCAGTCCGAAAGCTCGCGATTATCCTCGACCAGTAAAATGCGCATCTGCCATCGCTGCCCGGGGCCGCAGGGCTCCTTATGTTCCAAAAGCCGGGTGAGGGCAAAGCGGGGGCCCGGAACTCGCTCGCTGCGCGAGCGTGACGGCAGGCTGTCGCGACATTCCGATCAGGGCGCGGTTTGTGCCGCTGGGCCTTCGCCATCAGGCGGCGGTTTGGGCCCGGTGCTGTTGCGGCAGCAGGAAAGGCAGGCCCGGCGCCGGCGCGCGGCTGAGCGAGAGATCGACCTTGAAGACCTGGCGCAGCAGCGCGTCGTCCAGGGTCGCGGCAGGGGCGCCGCGGGCGACGATGCGGCCCTGGTCCATGATGACGAGCTCGTCGGCATAGGTCACGGCGAGGTTGAGGTCGTGCAGCACGATCAGCACGGCGACGCCGCGGCTGGCGAGGCTGCGGGCCATGTCCAGAAGAGCGAGCTGATGGCAGAGGTCGAGGCTCGCGATCGGCTCGTCGAGGAAGAGCGCCTGGGATGGCCCGGCGCCGCGCCCGGCCTCGAGCTGGCAGAGCGCGCGGGCGAACTGCACCCGCTGCTGTTCGCCGCCCGAGAGGGTCTGGTAGCTGCGGGCGGCGAGGTCGAGCACGCCGGCGGCGCTCAGGGCCTGACCGATCAGGGCTTCGCGCTGGCCACGCGGCAGGCGGCGGCCGACGCCGTCGACGCCCAGCCGCGCGACCTCGTAGACGGTGAAGGGAAAGGCGAGCCTGGTCTGCTGCGCCATCACGGCGCGCCGCGAGGCGAGCCGCCAGCCCGGCACCGCACCGAGCGCCTCGCCATCGAAGGATATTCTGCCGGCGCTTGGATGTAATTCGCCGGTCAGGAGTTTCAGCAGCGTCGATTTCCCCGCGCCATTGGGGCCGACCAGAATGGTCGTGCGGCCCGGGCGCAGCTCAAGCGAGGCCTGATCGACGAGCTTGCGCCGGCCGATCGCGAAGCTCACGCCCTCGCAGGCGATGAGCGCGGGGCCGTGCACGTCAGAGATCGACATGGTTTGCCCGGCGCAGGAGAAGCCAGAGGAAGAACGGCGCACCGACCGCTGCGGTGACGATGCCGATGGGTAGTTCCGCCGGAGCCACGATCAGGCGCGCGGCGATGTCTGCCCCGACCAGCAGGGTTGCGCCGCCGAGCGCTGAAAGCGGCAATAGCAGGCGGTGGTCGGGACCGATGGCGAGCCGGATCAGATGCGGCACGACGATGCCGACGAAGCCGATGACGCCGGCTGTGGCGACGCTTGCACCGACGGCGAGCGCGACGAGCAGGATGGCAAGCCCTTTGATGCGCTGCACCGGCAGGCCGAGATGGTAGGCCTCCGCCTCGCCCAGCATCAGGGCGTTGAGCCCGCGCGCGAGCAATGGCACGGCCAAGAGCAGGGGCAGCATGATCGGTGCGACGATGACGAGCTTGGCCCAGCTCGCGCCGCCGAGACTGCCGAGCGACCAGAAGGTCAGGTCGCGCAATTGCCGGTCGTCCGAGATGAAGGCGAGCAGGCCCGTGAGCGAGCCTGCGAGCGCGCCGAGCGCGACGCCGGCGAGCAGCATGGTCGCGACCGAGGTGCGGCCCTGGCGCGTCGCGATCAGATAGAGCGCCAATGTCGAGACCAGGCCGCCGCAGAAGGCGCCGACGGGCAGGGCGGCGAAGGGCAATTTGAAGCCTGTGCCGGCGAGGAGGCGGTCACCCAGGACGATGGTCGTCGCGGCGGCGAGCCCCGCCCCGGCCGAGACGCCAACGAGGCCGGGGTCGGCGAGCGGATTGCGAAACAGGCCCTGCATCAGCGCGCCCGAGATGGCGAGCGCCGCGCCGATCAGCATGGCGAGCAGCACGCGGGGCAGGCGGATGTTGAGCACGACCAGCGCGTCGCGCCCGGTGAGCAATTCGTCCTGGCCGGAGAGCTTTGCCATCAGGATCTCGGCGACGCGGGCCGGGGCGATCTGGACCGCACCCTGGCCTGTCGCGACGATGGCGAGCACGAGGCAGAGCAAGGTCACGCCGACGACCGCAAGCACCGCCTGTCGCCTGCGGCCGGCCGCGAAGGCTGCAAGCGACGACAAGGCGGCGAGCTCGCCGGGGCGGGCGGCAAGCGTCATGGTGCAGCCGCCGTCTTCAGCGGCGGAATCGCGGCGCCGGGATAGAGCGCGGCCATGAGGTCGCGGGCGGCCGCCGGCGTGCGCGGGCCGAAGCCGAGCAGATAGAGGCCGTCCATGACGATATGGGCGCGCTGCGCCGCCGCCGGCGTCTGGGAGAAGGCGGGCAAGGCGAACAGCGCCTCGGTTGCCGTGTCGTGATTGCCGCTGTTGCGCATCATCAGGATGGCGTCGGGCGCAGCGGCGATGATCGCCTCGTCGGTCATCGTCTTGTAGCCCTCGACCGCAGCCGCTGCATTGATGCCGCCGGCGAGATCGATGATCGCGTCCGCCGAGCTGTTGCGCCCGCCGACCATGGTGCGGCCATTCTGCAATGAGAGCACGAAGAGCACACGGCGCTTAGCTGGCAAAGCCGTGCGCAGCGCCGCCAGTTCGTCGAAGCGCGCCTTGGTCTGCGCCGCGAGCCGGCGCGCGGGCTCGGCCGCGCCGGCGACCGCGCCGATCGCCTCGATCTTGGTCACGACACCCTCGGCGCTCATGTCGTCGGGAATCCGCGCGAGGCGTACGCCCGCCTCGTTCAGCAGCGAGATCGCATCCGGCGGGCCGGCGCTGGTGATCGCCATGACGAGCGAGGGCCTGAGCGAAAGCACGCCTTCCGCCGAAAGGGCCCGGACATAGCCGATATTGGGCTTGTCCTTCAGTGCTTCGGCCGGGAACTGGCTGGTCGAGTCGACGCCCACAAGCCTGTCCTGCAGGCCCAGCGCATAAAGCACCTCAGTGATCACGCCACCGGCGGCGACGATGCGCTCGGGCGTCTGCGCGAAGCTGCGCGTGACGAAGGAGGCGGGGCTCGCCAGATCGACGGCGGCGATCAGCGTCAAGGCGAGAGCGGCACCGAGTTCGCGCCGATTGAGGCGGCGAGCCGCCGGGGCGAGCAGGGCGTTGCGGCCGGCCATGAGATTGTCTCCGTCTGGTGTTGATTGCCTCAGGTTAGCATTCGAGGCAAGTATTCATTCTTTTTAATTCGTCTAATTTAGCTTATGTTTCGGCGTTGTTGACGGAGATATTCGGTTTTACTACAGAGGGTCAAGAGTGGCGCGCCGGGCACGGTGACCGCTGAACGTTTGTCGGCGAGGCGCATCCGGCGTCAGCCAGCGAGCTGTATTCCTGGGCCAAGGCTGCGCCGTGTATTCTTCCGCCACGATCAGGCGCGTTTCCGGGGCTCCTTGGAAACCGACAATTCTTGTCGATCCGGACAGCAATCTCGTCCAGTTCGGCACGCTAGAGCATTTTGTTTTAACGCGTTTTCTTCACGCGAACCGGTGGCCACTTCGCTCGAAAACGCTCTACCAGAACCACCCAAACCAGTTCGTCCGTCAGCCAAGTCAGGATAAATCCGATGTTCATCGCCATGAACCGCTTCAAGGTCGTCAAGGGAGAGGAGGCTGCCTTCGAGACGGTCTGGTCGTCGCGCAAGACGCGCCTCGACGAGATGACGGGCTTCCTCGGCTTCCATCTGCTGAAGGGCCCGGAGAAGGAGGATCACACCCTCTATTCCTCGCATACCAGCTGGGCCTCGAAGGAGGATTTCACGGCCTGGACCAAATCCGAGCAGTTCCGCGAATCCCATCGCAATGCCGGCCAGCCGCGCGAGACGCCGATGTATCTCGGTCATCCCGAGTTCGAGGGCTTCGAGACGGTGCTGAGCGAAAGCAATCCGCATCGGCCTCGCCAGGCGGCCGAGTGAGGGGAGGCGGCATGTCGATCTCGCAGGTGATCCCGCTGGCCGGCCAGGAACCGCCGGCAACCGACCCGATGGCGCGTGTCAGGCAGATGCTGGCGGCCAAGCCCGACGGCGTCATCGAGGCGATCGCCCGCGAGGTCGGCGTGCCGACGCTCGCCGTGCTGGAGGAGACGCCGCCGCAGCAGCGGACGGCGATCGCGCCCGAGCGCTTCGAGGCGCTCTGGCAGGAACTCGCGAACTGGGGGAGCGTGCTCTTCATCGTCCACACGCCCGATATCGTGCTGGAATGCGAAGGTGCGCTGCCGGTCGGCTCCTTCGGCCATGGCTATTACAACATCCATGGCGACAGCCCGATCGGCGGCCATATCAAGGCCGAGAATTGCCGCGCGATCTATCTGGTCGACCGGCTCTTCCACGGGCGCCGGTCCTGCTCGGTGCAGTTCTTCAACGGCGCGGGCGAGGCGATGTTCAAGGTCTTCGTCCGGCGCGATGCGAGCCGGGCGCTGATCGCCGAGCAGGTCACATTGTTCGAGGCGCTGAAGACCCGCTTCGCCTGACGGCCGGCTCTCGGCGAGGTAGCCGTTTAGCGTTTGGTAGGAGATCCATGCGTTCCTCATGAGCTTGGTGTTTAAGCGGCCCCGGTCGACCGGGGCCGCCAATGAGGCGTCGCTGCTTGAGCAGATCGATCTTCGTCCTCGCGCTTGCGCTGTTCGCGTGGCCCGTGCCGGCCACTGCCTTTTGGCAGCGCTCTCATATCGGAGCCTGTAACGGGGCGCGGGACGCAGCCGAATGGAATCGGCTGCAATGCTGGATCTTCGCACCGGTCTATGAGTGGCCGATCCCCGAGGCGCGGGTCGACGTCCGTTACGGGCGACACAGTGCGCCGCGCTGGCGCAAATAGGCAGCCTATTTCCCTCGATCACGTCGCATTCGGACAGCATCGTCCGAATGCGAGAAACGTGATCGATTCCAGGAGTTGAGAGCATTGCTCCTGCGAAAAACCGGTGTTCACTTCGCTCGAAAACGCTCTAACGTTCTGACGCTCGACCTGCGCGGCGGGACATGGCACCGTTCGTATCCATCGCTGCGGTGAGCGCGGCGCATGACGATCCTGGCGGTACGGATGCAGCGTCGGTCCTTTCTCTGTGCGTTGGCCTCCCTCACTGCGGGCTTCGCGTCGTCCTCCACTGCGGCGGCCGAGCGCGTGCGGCTTGCCGCTTTCATGGTGGGCTTGCCGCTCGATCATCCGATCGTGCTGGCGCGCCTGGGCATCCTCAAGCGCCTGATGGTGCAGCGGGGCTGGATCGAAGGGCAGAATATCCGCTACCTCGTCCGCTCCTCCAACTCCGATCCGCAGACCCTGGCGACGACGGCGAGGGATCTGGTCGGCGAAACGCCCGACGTCATCGTCGCCGGCTCCAGCACCGAGACGGCCGCCATCCTGGCCGCGACGCGCGCGATCCCGGTGTTGTTCTCGACGGCGTCCGATCCGGTCGGGAGCGGTTTCGTGCGTTCGCTCGAGCGCCCGGAAGGCAACGCGACCGGCTTCAGCAACAATGAGCCGTCAATGGCGGCGAAATGGGTCGATCTGCTGCGCGAGATTGCACCCGCGACCGTGCGGATCGGCGTCATCTACAATCCGGTGTCCGCTGCGGCTGGAGGCGTGACCTATGTCGAGCATCTGCGCTGGAGCGCAAAAGAGCTCGGGATGTCGCTGGTCAGCGCTCCGGTCTCGACTCTGAGCGAGATCGAGCCCGCTCTTGTCGAACTCGCCGCGCAACCGGGCACGGGACTGTTTTTCCCGCCGGACAGCTTCACCTTCCGGAATGCCCGGGCGATCGCGCCGCTGGTGGCGAAATACCGGATGCCGACGATGTATCCCTACGAGACCTTCGTCGAGGCAGGCGGGCTGATGTCCTATACCGGCGGTCGCGATGAATCCGATCTGGTCATGGCGAGCTATATCGACCTGATCTTTCGTGGCGCGAACGTTGCGGAGCTCCCCGTCCAGTTCTCGCGCAGCTTCGAACTGGTGATCAATGAGAAGGCGGTCATGGCGCTGGGGTTGACGATCCCGCTTTCGCTGCGCGTGCGCGCCTCGCGGATCGTGTCATGAGCGGGATCATCGACGCGGCCGGGCACGGGCCGCGCGGTGCACTCGCCCGCAAATACGCGCTGTTCGTCGGCTTCGCGATCAGCCTCGCTTTGGGCATCAACGGCATCGTGGGCACGATCTTCGCCTTCTCCGATCAGCGGGCGCTGGTGGCGCGTGTCCAGCAGGAGCAGGCGCAGGCGGCGGCGCAGCGCATCAGCGGATTTGTCGGCGATATCGCGCGGCAGCTCGATTGGGTTTCGCTGAGCAGCTCGGGCGCCCTTGCCCTCGAAGAGCTTCATCTCGATGGGCTGCGCCTGCTGCGGCTGGCCCCGGCGATCCTCGATCTCAGGCGAACGGACGCCGAAGGGCGCGAATTGCTGGCCCTGTCGCGCACTGACCGCGACCGCATCGGCGCAGGGACGGATCTGTCCAGTGATCCGATCGTCCAGGCGGCATTGGCTCAAGGCACTTTCCGGAGCGGTGTCGAATTCCGGCGCGGCTCCGAGCCTTATCTGCTGCTGGGAAAGCGGGTGACCGAAACGAAAGGCGGCGTGGTCCTGGCGACGGTCAATCTGACCTTCATCAAAGAACTCGTCTCGCAGATGAAGGTCGGCGTGGAAGGCCGGGCCTATGTCGTCGACCGTTCCGGCCGGCTGATCGCGCATCCCGATCTCCGCTTCGTCCTGAGAGGCACGAATCTGCTGCCGCTCCTGCAGGCCTATCCGCGGCCGGACGTTGAAGGCGCGATGCTGCCCGGCAATAGCCTGTCGACCCGCGATATCGAGGGGCGGGCCGTCCTGTCAGTCGTCGCACCCGTGCCGAATCTTGATTGGAGCGTCATCGTCGACCTGCCGCAAAGCGAGGCTTATGCGCCGATCTACGCTTCGATCCTGCGTTCGCTGATCATCCTCGCCGGGGCGCTGCTCATCACCGTGATAACCAGCATCCTGCTCAGCGGGCGCCTGGTCGCGCCCGTCCGGGCGCTGACCGAAGGCGCCGCTCGAATCGGCGAGGGCCAGCTCGACGAGCGCATCGACATTCGCACCGGCGATGAGCTCCAGGAACTCGGCGACCAGTTCAACCTGATGGCTGCGCGTCTGCAGGAGAGCCGGAGCATCCTGGAGGACAAGGTGTCCCAGCGCACGGCTGCGCTTGCCAAGGCGCTCGACCAGGCATCGAGCGGGCAGCGCGCCGCCGAACAGGCGCGCGAATTGGCCGAGGAGGCGACGAAAGCCAAATCCCGCTTCCTCGCGGTGGTGGGGCATGACATCCGCACGCCCTTGTCGGGTGTGCTCGGCGTGCTCGAAATCCTCGACCGCAAGCGCATGAGCCAGCGCGACCGGCGGCTGGTCGAAATGGCAGCGACCTCCGGCGAGACGCTGATCGACCTCGCCAATGCGACGCTCGACCTTTCGCGGCTGGAGGCGGGCACAGAGAGCCTGGAGATGCGTGATTACGAGCCGGGCGCCCTGCTCGCGGCGGCCGTTGCGCTGATGCGGCCGGCAGCCGAGCGCAAGGGTCTCGCGCTGCGTCTCGATATCGAGCCCGTTGCCATGGCGAGGCTCAACGGCGATCCCGGCAAGATCAACCGGATCGTCCAGAATCTTCTGCGCAATGCGATCAGCTTCACCGATGCCGGTGAGATCGAGATCGGCGCCGCCCTGGAGCCGGCTGACGGCGCGTCCGGGCCGATGCTGGTGATCGCGGTGCACGATACCGGCATCGGCATCGATCCCGCCATGCAACGCCGCATCTTCCAGGATTTCGTGCAGGTCGATCCCGAAACCGGGCGGCGTTCCGGCGGGGTCGGTCTGGGCCTGGCGATCTGCACCAAGCTTGCAAACCTGATGGGCGGCTCGATTTCGGTCTTCAGTGAAGTCGGGGTCGGCAGCACCTTCTGGGTCAGGTTGCCGGCTGCAGCGGCGACGAGCGTTGCGCATTCCTCGCATGCCGAGACGGCCGAGACGCCGCTTGTGGTGCTCGTCGTCGACGACGAGCCCGTCACGCGGGAGGTGGCGCGGATCATGATCGCCAAGGCCGGGCACCGCGTGCTGACCGCCAGTTCCGGCGAGGCTGCGCTGGCGCTGCTGGCGTCGAAGCGCGTCGATCTCGTGCTGCTCGACATGCACATGACCGGCATGGACGGCATCGAGACCGCGGCCGCGATCCGTGCCATCCCGGAGATCGCCTGCCCGACGATCGTGGCGCTGACCGCCGATGTGTCGCCGGAGACGATGCGCCGGCTTCTCGCGGCGGGCCTGACCACGATCGTGCCCAAGCCCGCGACGTCCGCGGCGTTGCGGCAGGTGCTGACGCGCAACACGCGCGGGTCGGGGCGCCTGGCGAATGCGAACCTGTCGCCGGACCATCCCGTCGACGACACCTTCCTCGACGAGCAGGCGCTGCTGGTCGGAGCCGAACGCATGGGGCGTCTGGTTGCGCTGTTCCAGACGGTCTCGGGGGATATTCTGGAGCAGCTTGGCCGAGCGATCGATCAGGGCGACCGCAAGGCGCTGGAGCGGGCGGCGCATCAGTTCGCGAGCTCGGCCAGCGCGCTGGGCCTCGGACAGGCGGTGACCATCGCATCGACGATCGAGGCTGAGGCCCGTATCGCATCCTTGCAGGTCATGGCGCAGGCGGTGGCTGATCTGGCGCAGGCGCGCGGCGAAGCGCTGGCGGCGCTCGCATTGCGGGGCGGGACGGTTGCGAAGGGCGTGCCGGACGATCAGGCGTTACGGTCGGCGAAGATGCCGAGCTTGTAGCCGATGCCGCTGACCGTTGCGATCACCCCCGGGTCGCCGGCTCCCGTCAGCTTGCGTCGCAGCCGCGCCACCAGCGCGTCGACGGTGCGGGCGTCGACCTCGCCATGGCGGTTGCTGACGACCTCGATCAGGTAGTCGCGGCTGAGCGGCCGGCCATTGCTGTCGACGAGCGCGGCAAGCAGGTCGAACTCGCCCCGCGTCAGGCGGATTGGATCGCCGTTGACCGTCGCCAGCTCGCGCCGCAGCAGGTCGATCATGAAGGGGCCGAAGGTGATCGTGGTGCTGCGCCGCGCCGTATCGCGCTCGATCTTGCGACGGCGCAATAGCGAGCGCGTCCGCGCCAGCAGATCGCGCAGATTGACCGGCTTGGTGACGTAGTGGTCGCCTGCGAGCTCGAGTCCGACGATTCTATCGATGTCGGTGTCGCGGCGCGTGACGAAGATGATGCCTGCGTCGGAAAAGCCCTGGAGCTCCTTGGCGAGCTCGAAACCGTCGCCATCGGGCAGGACGACATCGAGGAAGATCAGTTCGGGCTTGACCCGCCGCACCACCCTGCGCGCCTCGGCCACGCTCTCGGCCTCCTCGACCCTGAAGCCTTGGTCGGCGAAATAGCCCGAGATCATGGCGCGCGTTACAGGGTCGTCCTCGACGATGACGAGACGTTCGCGGTTTGCCGCCGCAGTTTCGCTCGTCGCGTTCATGCCCGAAGCGCACCCGTCAGATCAGATCCGGCCTGAAGCGCCGGCTGCATACGCCGAGCCCCCCGACGCACTTGCACGATCCAACTGTCCGACGGGCTTTGCAAGGCGATGCGCGCGGGCGGCGTGAACGCCGGTTCACGAAAGGGAGACATCTTGCAGGGAGGAGACAGGTTTCCGGAGAGCGCAACATGCGGATATTCGCGGGTGCCGGCAGGCAGATATTAATCATGGCAAGCAATAGCGCTGTGTTGCGTTGTGTTTCTGCACTGGGATTTAGGGTTTCTCGCAGAAGAAAGCCCTCGCCCGAATAGTGGAAATCTGGCTGGGCCTCGTGGCTGCGCGTCTTTCGCTTGCCGTCGGGCGGACTCTTGACGGAAGAGAAGGGTGACATGGCTCTCAAGGCGATGATCAGGGCGATGAGGCCGCATCATTGGCTGAAGAACGGGCTCGTCTTCATCCCGATCCTGCTGAATCATGAAGTCTTCGATCCGGAGTCGCTCGGGCATGGGCTCGTTGCCTTCATCTCCTTCAGCCTGATGGCCTCGTCGATCTATCTTCTCAACGACATCGTCGATGTCGAAGCCGACCGCCGGCATCCGACGAAGTGCAAGCGCCCGCTGGCCGCCGGCGAGATCACCGAGCGTCAGGCCTATACGGTGGTTCCCGTCCTGCTGGCCGCCGCTTTCGCCCTGTCCCTGCTGCTGCCGGAGCCCAAGCTCTTCGTGCTGGCGTTGACGGCCTATCTCGGCCTCGCCTTGGCCTATCTCTTCGTGCTCAAGCGCAAGCTCCTGGTCGATGTGCTGGGGCTGGCCGCGCTGCACACCTTGCGCATCCTCGCCGGCAATGCCGCCGCCGCGATCCCGCTCTCGTCATGGCTGCTCGCCTTTTCGATGTTCCTGTTCCTGAGCCTGGCGCTGGTGAAGCGCTATGCCGAGCTCAGGATCACGCAGGACCAGTCGGGGCTGAAAAAGGCCGGGCGCGGTTATCATGCCGAGGATATCGAGGCTCTTTCCCAGCTCGGCATGGCGTCGGGCTGCACCTGCGCCCTGATCCTTGCGCTCTATGTCGACAGCGCCGCGGTGAAGCAGCTTTACCGTCACCCGGAGCTGATCTGGCTGGTCTGCCCGATCGTCCTCTACCAGATGTCGCGGGTCTGGTTCCTGGCCAGACGCGGCCTGATGCCGGATGATCCGCTCGTCTTCATGATCCGCGACTGGCGCAGCCAGGTGACGGGCTCGCTGGTCCTGCTGATCATGGTCGCGGCGACGATCCTGCCGTGAGCGAGATCCTGCTATGAGCGAGATCCTGCCGGAGTGCCGCTCCTGGGGCGGGCTCGTCGCCCGAAATGCCGAGATCGTCGCGGCCGAGCCCTGGATCGCCGCGCCGTCTCAGCATCGGACGCCGGCCCTGGCCTACGGCAATGGCCGCTCCTATGGCGATTCCTGCCTGAACGATGGCGGCACGCTCATCCTGGGCCGCAGCCTCGACCGGATCCTCGCCTTCGACCGCGTGAGCGGCCTCCTCACCTGTGAGGCGGGCGTGCTGCTCGACGATGTGCTGAAGCTTACCGTTCAGGCCGGCTGGTTTCCGCCGGTGACGCCTGGCACCGCATTCGTCACGATCGCCGGTGCGCTGGCCAATGACGTCCATGGCAAGAACCACCATCGCGCCGGTACCTTCGGCAGGCATGTGCGCGCCTTCGAACTGATCCGCTCCGATGGCAGCCGCCTGACTTGCGCGCCCGACCTGAACGGCGAACTCTTCGCCGCGACCATCGGCGGCTTTGGCTTGACCGGCCTGATCACGCAGGTGACGCTGCAATTGATGCCGGTCACCTCCGCCGAGATGCAGCAGGAGGTGCTGCATTTCGACGGGCTCGACCGCTTCTTCGCGATCGCGGCTGAATCCGATGCGAGCCATGACTACACCGTCGCCTGGATCGACTCGCTGGCGAGCGGCGCGCGGCTCGGTCGCGGCGTCTTCTTCCGGGCCAATCATGCAATGGGGGGTGATGCGCCTCTCGCGCGCTCGAAGCGCCCGCTGCCGTTTCCGATCAAGCCACCGATCCCGCTGATCAACGGGATGACCCTGCGCGCGTTCAATGCGCTCTACCGGGCGGCGCAACCCTCGTCACCTGAGCCGCGACGCATTCCCTATCGGCCATTCTTCTATCCGCTCGACCGTGTCGCCAACTGGAACCGCGCCTATGGACCCAAGGGCCTGCGCCAGTTCCAATGCGCGGTGCCGACGGCCCATGCCCGTACGACCGTGGAGGAGATGCTGAGGCGCACGCTGGCGGCGGGCGAGGCTTCGTTCCTGACCGTGCTCAAGCTCTTCGGCGATCTGCCGTCGCCCGGCCTGATGTCGTTCCCGATCACAGGGGCGACCCTGACGCTCGACTTTCCCAATCGCGGGGCGCGCACGGAGGCGCTGCTGGCGGAGCTCGACCGGATCACGATCGAAGCCGGCGGACGCGTGAATCCCTATAAGGATGCGCGCATGTCGCCGGCGACATTCGAGGCCTCCTTCCCGGATTGGCGGGATTTTGCGCGCCATATCGATCCAGGGTTCTCGTCGAGCTTCTGGCGGCGGGTGACGGCGGGTTGATGGTCTCGGCGTCGCGGCCTTGAGGCGCAACTGGCTCGCACATCCGCGCCGTCATCCCGGACGCAGCGAAGCGGAGATCCGGGATCCATCGTAGAGTTCGGTGGCTTCCGATGGATCCCGGATCTCCGCGTCGCTGTGCGACTTGTCCGGGATGACGGTGAGGTTGTTCGGGCGGATCGAGCCTCGGAAAAAATAATCGTCTCCCTTTGAACCTTCCGGGCGTCCGCCGCGACCAATGCTCATGGAGGGCGAATGGTTCGCCCCCGACTGGACCTCGGGAGATACCATCATGACCAGCTTCAAGAAGACCGCGACCGCCGCTCTGGCCGCTCTCACCCTCTCCACCGCCATTCTGGCCGGCGCGGGCAGCGCCGAAGCCTATCCGCGCCATCGCGGCCATGGCTGGGGCGTCGGCGCCGGCATCGTCGGAGCGCTCGCCGTCGGCGGCCTGCTCGCGGCCTCCGCCAACCGCGCCTATGCCGAGCCCGTCTATGAAGAGGATGCTCCGGTGCGTCGCTGCGAGATGGTCGAGCGCGTCAACCGCTTCGGCGAGGTCGTCGGCTACCGCAAGGTCTGCTCGCTCTACTGAGTGGCAAGCATGGCCCGCATCGATCCGGCCCCTCGGTTCCCCCGAGGGGCCGGACGGCGTTTGGAGGGACAAGATGCGCTGCTAGAGCCGGATACGAAAAACCGGTGCCCACTTTTTCGCATCCTGCTCGAGAGCCGGATGATTTCAGATCGGATCACAGAGTGATCCGATCTGAAATCTGAATCCGTCTCTCATCCAAGAGTGAGAGCAGGATCAATGCGAAAAACCGGTGCCCACTTTTTCGCATCCTGCTCTACGGGGCGAGCCGGATGCCTTCGCTGCGCGCCTTTTCCGTCAGCAAGGCTGCGTCCTCCGGCAGGAGATAACGCTTCGCCACCAGCGCATCGGCTGCCGCCTTCACCGTTTCGGCATAGGCCTGCGGTGTCGGGTAGCGCTCTTCGATCGAGAGGCGCGGGTCGCCGGTATCGAGGCGCTCCTGCCTGGTGCGGGCGAAGGGCACGAAGCTGCCCTGGAAGATGCAGAAGCCGTCCTCGAAGCGGTCCTTCCGGAACAGGTTCCAGCCGGTATAGGTGCCGATTGGCACGGCGGTGACGACATTGTTGATGCCGGCGAGATCGATGCCATCGGCGTCGACCTGCGGCACCAGCACGCCATAGCTGCCGGCCTTCGTTCGCGGTGGTTCCACGCTGATGACGCCCATGCCGTCGGCGGCGTTGTAGCCCTTGCCGAAATCGAGCGGATGCAGCGGGTTGGTCGCGCCGAGATAGCGCAGGGCCGGGCGCACGACATTGCCATAGCTGTTGGCGGGGATCGCCGGGAAGCGGACGAGATCCGGCGTCACCAGCGTGCCGTCGGCGATGCGCGGCACGGCGGAAGGCGGTGGAGCGGTGCCATCCCGGACCCAGCCTGTCAGCGCGGTGAGCAAGGCGCGCATCGTCCAGTTATGCGGGTTGGGGTTGGCCTGCTGCTGGCATTGGCCGAACGGCGCAGCCGTCGGCAGTGGCAGGGGCGTCGGGCTGTGCTGGGTCGAGGCCATGATGTAGGTGCGGACATTGGCCGGATCGGGAATGTCGCGCAGGCCCAGCGGATCGGTCAGGCCGAGCGACTGGCGCGCCTCCCATATCTCCAGCGCCGTCGCGGCATGGAAGATCAGCGGGCAGGTGCCGTCCCTGCGGCAGCGGTCGAGAATGCCCTGCCGCCGCCCGGTCAGCGGATCCTGCACGCGGGCGTAGTTGAACGGGAAATCATAGGCCGGATAGAGATGGTCGATCTGCTGGCCCCAGGCGCGGCCCGGTTGGGCGAAGCGTAGCGAGAGCGGCATCAGCCCGCCGCCGATATGCGGCAGCGCCGCATCATAGGCCTTCCGGCCGGCCTCGTCCCGGTTGAAGCCGAGCTGCAGGAAGGAGCGGATGAAGCGGCCCGATTGCGAGGTGCCCATCACCATCGCCTTCTGGCCGCGCCGGCTGATCGGGTTGAGCGTGCCGGCCTCGTCGGCCCTGGCATCGCGCAGGAAGACGGCGAGGTCGCGTGCGGCAGCGTAGCCGAGGCCGAGCACGGTCGGATCCTTGGCGCGGTAGATCAGCTCGTAGAGACGCCCGGGCTGGAAACCGGCGGGCAGGCAGATAGCCTTGGCGTCGGGCTTGACCGTTCCGTCCGCGGCGCAACTGCCGAAGCTCCATTCGCTGTTGGGCAGGGGCACGCGCGGTGCATTCTCGCGGGCGCGCACCGTCAGCGTCGGCAGGAAGCCGTCGGGCAAGGGCGTGCGGTTGTCGGTGCTGACCGCCGGATAGGAATCATGCGTCATTCCGGTGAACCAGCCGCTCGACAGGTTCTGGGTCTTGGCAGCCTCCATCACCACGAATTCGGCGCGGACGAGGCCAGTGATGGGCGAGCCGTCCGGGTTCCTCGCTGCAGGCACCTGCATGGTCAGGCGGTTGTTGCCGGGCAGCAGATCGGCCTGCCAGCCGAACCAGACCATGCTGTAGCCCTGTCGCTGGAGGTAGCCGTCGCCGGGCTTGGCGAGCGCGTTCATCTCGGCGACCGTGCCGGTGTCGAGATTGAAAGGCTGGAGCAGGCCCTTATTGCCGCGGTTTAGGATGTTGAAGAGCAGGATGTTGTTGCCCTTGCTCTCGTCCTTCGGCCTGAGGATGTCGATGTCGGTCGTGTATTCGACCATGCCACGGGCATTGCGCGGGGCAAGCGCGAGGTCCTGGATGCGGGCATTGGCCGGGTTCTTCGGATCGACCTCGCCGAAGGCTTTGCCGGTGATGCGCTCATAGGTGCCGACGGCGCCGAAGGATTGGCCACCGAAGGCAGGTTCGGTCTTGGCGATCTCGATGCGGGTTATCTTGGCCTTTGCCGGTTGCGGGGCTGAAAGCGTGCAGGCAACCAGCATGGCTGCCGCGATAGAGCGACGGTTCATCTCGACTTCCTCCGGGATGCCGATCCTGGTTCAGCCGGATCGGTCGAAGTCCGAAGGTTAGGAGCGCATTGGCCGCACCGCAAATACCCTGATGCCGTAGGGCTTTGACCTCGCATCGGCTCGTCCCGGAAATCGGTTCCCGCTTTTCGGGCCGATGCTCCAAGATCTCCGCAGATGGGGCCTTCGGGACACGATCCCGGCCTCAGCTCGTCGCCTGACAGACAGCCTCGAGATTCCAGCCTTCAGGAGCGATGACGAAGGCGGCGTAGTAGCTTGGCCCATAATGCAGGCGCAGGCCGGGCGCGCCATTGTCGCGCCCGCCAGCCGAAAGCGCCGCAGCGTGGAAGGCATCCACTGCGATGCGCGTTGGCGCATTGAAGGCGAGGTGGAAACCCGGCCCGGGCGGGAAGGCTTGCGGCCGCAGTTTCAGCGCCAGCAGGTCGCCGCCGCCCGGCGGGCCATAACCGGCGCCATCCGGAGCTGTCCAGACGCGGATAAGCCCGAGCGGCCCAAGCGCCGCATCATAGAAGGCGATGGCGGTGCTGAGATCGCGGACGCCGAAGGAGAGATGGCCGAGCATGAAGCGCTCCCTGTTTCGGTAATCCTTGGTTTCGGTAGTCCTTGCCTCAAGCTTCCGTCAGCGCATGTCAGTGGTTTCCCGGCGAAAAGAAAAGGGCCGGCGAACCGGCCCTTTCAGACATTGCGTGACGGCTGGCCTCAGCCCTTCGCCACCGCGACCTTGCGCAGATAGTCGGTGACGATCTTGGTGATGCCGCGCGAGAGCAAATCGTCGAGCGCCGCGATGAATTCGTCGCATTGCTCGCGGGTGACGATCAGCGGCGGCTCCAGGCGGATGACGTTGCGGTTGTACTCGGTGAAGGCGACGAGCATATCGTAGTCCTTCAGCAGCAGTGCGCCGATGAAGCCGCAGAGCGAGCCTTTCAGCTTGTCGTCGAGCAATGCGACCATGTGCTTGAGGCCAAACGGCATGGTCTCGCTGATGTCGTTGAACTCGATGCCGATCATCAGGCCGCGCCCGCGGATCTCCTTGAGCAGGCTCGGATGTTTCGCGCGCAGGCCGTTGAGCTTCTCGATGAGATAGTCGCCCTGGCGCTGGGCGTTGCCCATGAGGTCTTCCTCATAGAGCACGTTCAGCGCCTCGATCGCCGAGATGCAGGCCTCGCCCATGCCGCCGAACGTCGCCTGGGCATGGATCAGCGCGGTCTTGGGTTTGCCATAGGCCTTCATGTAGATCTCGCGGCGGGCGATCATCGCGCCCATCGCCGCCTTGGAGCCGCCAAGCGCCTTGGCGAGTGCGGTCACGTCCGGCATCACGCCGTCGCGCTCGAAGGCGAAGAACTGGCCGGTGCGGCCGAGACCGCACTGGACCTCGTCGGCGACCCAGAGCACGCCATGCTTGTCGCAGAGCGCACGCAATTCGCGCCAGAAACCCTCCGGCGCCTCGACGATGCCGCCGCCGCCCTGGATCGTCTCCATCACGACGATGCCGATCGCGGGATCGCTTTCCAGGGCCTGGCGCACGGCTTCGATATCGCCGAAGGGCACCTTGACCCGGTTCTCGACCAGCTTGAACTGCGACTGGTACAGCGTGGAATCCGTGACCGAGAGCACGCCCTTGGTCTTGCCGTGGAAGGAGTTCGCCGCGTGCAGGATTTTCGAGCGCGCCGGTCCCTGCGCCTGTTCGGCGACTTTCAGCGCGGCCTCCATCGCCTCCGAGCCGGTCGAGCCGAGGAAGACCATGTCGAGGTCGCCGGGTGCGATCGTGGCGAGGTTGGCAGCGAGTGCCGAGGCGTATTGCGACATGAAGGCCATGCAGATCTCATGGCGGTTCTCGTCCTGGAATTTCTGCCGCGCCGCGACGATGCGCGGATGATTGTGGCCGAAGGCGACCGAGCAGAAGCCGCCGAAGAAATCGAGGATCTTGCGGCCGTCGCGGGTGATGTAATGCATGCCCTGGGCGCGATCGACGATGATCTTGTCGAAGCCGAGCAGTTTCAGGAAATGCACCTGACCGGGATTGACATGGGCGGTGAAGAGTTCGCGCACGGTCGTGGCGTCGAGTTGCTTGGCCTCCTCGACGCTGTAGAGCTTCGGGCGAGCAGGCGCAGCGTCGGTCTTGAAAGCGGGCATGCTCATGCTGCGAAGCTCCTCTGCGCCTGATTCCGGATGTCTTTGCTCTTGCGGTATTCGGTATAGGCGGCGAGCAGCATATCCTCGTCGCGGTGTTTGGGCATCCAGCCGAGCTCGCGCTTGGCCTTGGAGGTGTCGAGGATGCAGATCTCGTCGGCGATCATGTACTGCTCCGGGTCCATGATCGGCAGGTTGATCCAGTCGAGCGTGTTCAGCGTCAGCTTGACCAACCGCGCCGGCGTCGGCAGCAGGATCGATTTCGAGCCGGCATGCGTGATCAGATCGCCGAGCAGCTTCTTCACCGGCGGCGGATCGTCCGAGCCGAGATTATAGGCGCTGTTGGGGAAGCCGGCCTTCCAGGCGGCGACGCAAGCGCTGGCGCAGTCGAACACCGAGATGAACTGATAGGCGTTTTTACCCGAGCCGATCATCGGCACCGGCAGGTTCATGTCGATCAGCGTAAACAGCTTGACCAGGATGCCGAGCCGGCCCGGCCCGATGATCAGGCGCGGCCGGAAGATCGGGATCTGGAAGCCTTTTTCGCGATAGCTCTGTGCCAGCGTCTCGGTGGCGAGCTTGCTCTCGCCATATTCGCCGAGTGGCTTGGCGGGATGGGTCTCGTCCTGCGGCACGGTGACGGAATGGCCGTAGATCATATCCGTGGTGAAGTGGACGAGCTTGTTGGCGCCGTTCTTCTCCATCCAGGCCAGGATATTGGCGGTGCCATGATAGTTCACCGGCCAGAAGAAATCGTGACGCTCCTTGCGGGTCACGATTGGCGAAAGCATCTTGGCCGAGAGGTTGTAGACGAGGTCGTCCTTGGCGAGCGGGATGGCGTTCACGCTCTCGGCGCTGGTCACATCGATCTGCTGGAACGGCACCTTGGCGTAGTGCGCATGGCCGCTCTTGACGATGTCGGCGACCAGCACCTCCTCGCCCATGGCCGCGAGATCCGCCGCCAGATGCGAGCCGACGAAACCGTCTCCGCCGATGATGATATGTTTCATGGGTTCAGGTCTTCCGGCCTAAAGCATTTTCGAGCGAAGCTGATACCGGTTCGCGTAGAGAAAATTCGTTAAAACAATGGCTTAGAGAAATTGAGCGATCCAGCTGGATCGAAAATCGCTCTAAGGTCAGCGCGGCAGGCGCGGCAGGCGCGGCGGGGTGCGGACCGGCACCGGGACCGGCCGGAGCACGGGTTTCGGCTCCAGCAGCATGCCGAGACGAAGGAAGAGGCGTACGATCAGATCCATGTCGGTCCCTCAGCTCTGTGCGATGAAGATGGTGCCCAGCATGATCAGTCCGATGCCGGCGATGCGGACAGGGCTCAGATCCTCCTGGAAGAAGAAATGGGCGTAAACCGCGACCACGACGTAAGCGAGGCTCAGGAACGGATAGGCGTAGCTGATCTGAACCTTCGACAGCACGACGAGATGCGAGGCCATGCTGACCACGAAGGTGCATAGGCCGAAGAAGACGAAAGGGTTGAAGACGACGCGCAGGACCGTGGCGATCAGCCCGTCATGGCCGGGGTCGAGCTGGCCCAGGCCGGTCATGCCACGCTTGAGCATGAGCTGGGCGGCGGCGTTGGTCAGCACCGTGAACAGGATCAGGGGAATATAAGAGTTCATCGGGCGATCAGGTTTTCCGCGTGGTCGGTGGACCTCTGGATGATACGGAAATTACTTCAAATACCTTACGTTGCGGTCCTTACTTCCGCGTAACGTTAAGATGATCCTGCCGGAATCTCATAAAGTCGGAACGACTTCACTTCGTGCCGCAGCCGGTACTCGGGCGAGTGCAGGCTCTTGGCCCGCGGCTTGCTACCCAGGCCTCGGTTCGTCGATCCGTTCGACGCCGCTCGCCGCATGACCAAGACCGCCTGAAGCTGGCTCGATCGACATTTCAACGATGACATCTCCAAGGAGAATCCAGACCATGAAGCGCGAAGAACTCACCGAGAAGATCCTCGACATCAAGCGCGAGAAGGGCTGGAGCTGGAAATACATTACCGGGGAAATCGGCGGCATGTCGGAGGTGCTGATCGTCGGCGCGCTCCTAGGCCAGATGAAGCTGGTCAAGCCCTTGGCGGAGAGGGCTGCGACCCTGTTCGGCCTCACCGAGAACGAGAAGCGGATGCTCAACGAGGTGCCCTATCGCGGCACCGGCACGCCGATGCCACCGACCGACCCGCTGATCTATCGCTTCTACGAGATGGTGATGGTCAACGGCCCGGCCTGGAAGGCGCTGATCGAAGAGGAGTTCGGCGACGGCATCATGTCGGCGATCGACTTCAACATCGAGTTCGAGCGTGAGCCGAACCCGAAAGGCGACCGCGTCAAGATCGCGATGTCGGGCAAGTTCCTGCCGTATAAATATTACGGCAACGAGCAGGGCATTCCCGATTACGGTTTCAAGGAAGCGTAGCCTGCCGGTCCATGGCGTCGGGCAGCCGCAAAGAGTGTTGCTCGGGTCGCAAGCTGTGCGTCGCGATTTCTTCGACTGGTGCGCGACGTCGCTATAGCCGGTTCGACAGTGTCGTGGCTGGTTAGGCGCAGCAGGGGATGGCGTTTGGGAGTGTGCGAATATTGTTATAGTATAACATATCTAACATCATGAAAGCGCATGTAGTAATCGTATTGTCACATGCACTTCCTAACGGTCGCCGGCAGATATCGAACGGGTTCGAGCGGAGACGGGCATGCGCGCGCAAAAATGGCTGATGACGATCCTGGCGACAGGGCTTGCCGGGGCCACTCCCGCGCTGTCTCAGACGATCTATCCGATCAACCGGGCTGAGATCCTCGAGGGCTCGCGCTTCGATTTCAAGGTCGAGTTCCCGAACGCGCCGACCTCGGCCGATGTGAAGGTCACGATCAACGGCAAGCCCGCCGCCGATATCTTCGGCAAGCCGACGAGCTTCGTCCAGAACGAGGAAGGCCAGAAGCATTCGGCGCTGTGGCTGCGTGGCGCGACGCTGCCGGCCGGCAACTACGTCGTCGAGGCGACGCAAGGGGCGAACAAGGCGACGGTGAAATGGGAGGTCTTCGCGACGGCCCAGCCGCGCCGGGCCAAGAACGTCATCCTGTTCATCGGCGACGGCATGTCGGTGGCGCATCGCACCGCCGCGCGGATCATGTCCAAGGGCTGGGAAGAGGGCCGCTTCAATGGCGAGCTCGCCATCGACGACATGCCGAACATGGCGCTGATCTCGACCTCGGGCAGCGATTCCATCGTCACCGACAGCGCCAACAGCGCCCATGCCTACACCACCGGCCACAAGTCCTGCGTCAACGCGCTCGGCGTCTACTGCGCCAAGAACGCGCTGACGCTGGACCATCCCAAGGTCGAGACCATCTCGGAAGTGATCAAGCGCCGCAACAAGATGACGATTGGCGTCGTCACCAATGCCGAGATCGAGGATGCGACGCCCGCCGCCATGGTCGCCCATACCCGCCGACGCTCGGATTACAACGACATCGTCAAGATGTTCTACGATGTGAAGCCCGACGTGATCATGGGCGGCGGATCGCCGAACTTCCTGCCCAAGACGACGCCGGGCTCCAAGCGCACCGACGATCTCGACTTCATCGCCCAGTTCAAGGCGGCCGGCTACACGATCGCCACGACCAAGACCGAGATGAATGCGGCAGCCGCTGCCGGCACCAAGAAGCTGCTCGGCCTCTACAACACCAGCAATGTCGACGGCGCCTTCGATCTGCGCCTCGCCAAGAAGGGCAGCACCGCCAAGTTCCCCGACCAGCCCGACGTCGCCGAGCAGACCAAGGCCGCGATCGACATGCTGAAGGGCAATGAGGACGGCTTCTTCCTGATGGTCGAGTCCGGCCGCATCGACAAGTACAGCCACTCGCTGGATTGGGAGCGGGCCGTGTTCGACACGATCATGCTCGATAATGCCGTCAAGATCGCCAAGGATTTTGCCGGTGAGCGCAACGACACGCTGATCATCGTCGTGCCGGATCATACCCATGCGGTCTCGCTCGTCGGCACCTATGACGACGAGCGTCCGGGACAGCTCCTGCGCGACAAGCTTGGCACCTATGCCGACTCCAAGGCGCCGAATTACGGTCCGCTCGACGCCGATGGCTATCCGACCAACGTCAACACCTCGCGCCGTCTCGCTGTGGTCTTCGGCACCTATCCCGACACCTGCGATACCGGTCGCCCCTTCATGGATGGCGAGCGCGTTCCGGCGGTGAAGAGCGCCGACGGCAAGACCAATGTCGCCAACGAAGCCGATTGCACCGGACCGCTGGCGACGCGCAAAGCCGGCAACCTGCCCTTCGACGCGAATTCGGGCGTGCATTCGGGCGATGACGGCATCTTGACCGCGATGGGCCCGGGCGCCGAGAAATTCCGCGGCCACAAGCCCAACACCTATGTCTTCCGCGTGATGGCGGAGGCGCTGGCGCTGGGCGGCGAGTGAACCTGTCCTGATCCGAGGCGAATGGTCCGTGCAGCAACCGATCCTCCTCGCAAGACTATCCCGTCGCGGGCTCCTGCAGGGGCTCGCGGCGCTCGCGTTTTGCGAAGCCGCTTTCGCGGACGCGGCGGCGACGATCAGCTTCGACGGGCTCTACAAATCCTTCGGCGTGCTCGGCTTCCAGTTCTCGGATCGCGCCACGAGCCTGCGCGGGCAGGAGGTGCGCATGCTCGGTTACATGGCGCCGCCGCTGAAGCCCGAAAGCCATTTCTTCGTGCTGACGCGGGAGCCCCTGGCGATCTGCCCGTTCTGCCAGTCCGATGCCGACTGGCCGGTCGATATCGTCGTGGTCTTCATGAAGGCGGTGACGCCGATGGTCAGCGCCGGGCAGAAGGTCGCGGTTTCCGGCCGTCTCGAAATCGGTTCCGCGATCGATGCCGAGACCGGCTTCGTCAGCCAGATCAGGCTCGTCGATGCCAGCTTTCACGTCGCTTGACCGGCGGCCCGCGGCTGCGGCGCGGGTGCTGCAGCTGACCGGGGTCAGACTCGACCATCGCGGCGGCGATGGCCGGCCGTTCCGAGTGCTCGATCTCGCGGGTCTGACGATTCCAGCCGGCGCGCGGGTGGGGCTGCGCGGCGCCTCGGGCTCGGGCAAGACCTCGCTCCTGCATCTCGTTGCCGGGCTGATCCGGCCCGATGCCGGTTCGGTCAGCTGGGGCGATATGGTCGTCTCGGACCTGCCGGTCGGCGCCCGCGACCGTTGGCGCCAGGCGACGCTGGGCTTCGTCTTCCAGGATTTTCACCTGATCCCCGAGCTCGACGTCGCGGCGAACATCACCTTGCCACTGACCTTCTCGCAGTGGCGGATCGGACCGGCCGAGCATGAGCGGGCAGCGATGCTCGCCGCCCGGATGGGGCTGACCGATCTTCGGCGCAAGGCGGGCGTGCTGTCGCGCGGCGAACAGCAGCGCGTGGCGATCGCGCGCGCGGTTTTGCTGCAGCCCGCGTTGATCCTCGCTGACGAGCCAACGGCCAGCCTCGACGCTGCCCATGCCGCCGAGGTCGGAGCGCTCCTGGTTGAGGTCGCGACCGAAACCGGCGCCACCCTGATCTGCGCCTCGCATGACACGGCGCTGCTGGCGCGGATGGACCGGTGCATCGAGCTTGCGGCAGCGCCCATCGTGCCGGTCGAGAGCGCGGCATGAACCCGTTTCCGATGGTCTGGGCCGATATCCGGGCCCTGCGCTGGACGGCGCTGGCGATCATCGTTCTGGTGGCGCTTGCGGTCGCTGTCGGGGTGGCGATCGGGGCGCAGGAGCGGGCCTTGCGACGCAGTTCGGCTGCCGCGGCCGAGGATTTCGACCTGCTGATCGGCGCGCCGGGTAGCCAGACGCAATTGCTGATGTCGGCGGTCTATCTCCAGCCGGACGCGGTGCCGCTGATGGACGGGCGCTTGCTCAACGCGCTGGCACAGGATGAGCGTGTCGCCGCCGTCGCGCCCATCGCCTTCGGTGACGTCAGCAAGGGCTATGTGATCGTGGGCACCACGGCGGCCTTTGCCGGCCGCTGGGGGCGGCTCGCGCCGTCGCAGGGCCGGCTCTTCGCGAGGGAGGGCGAGGCGGTGCTGGGGGCCGATGTCAGCTATGGCCTCGGCGACAGGATCGCGCCGTCGCATGGCGTCTTCGGCGCAACCGCGCGTCCGGGCGTGGCGCATGAGGACGAGGCCGGGCATCGCCATGCCGGTCATGACTATGTCGCGGTCGGGCGCTTGCCGCGCCTCGGCTCGCCCTGGGACAGGGCGATCCTGGTGCCGGTCGAGAGCGTCTGGGAGATCCACGGCCTTGCCAATGGCCACGCCGTGGATGACGGGCGGATCGGGCTGCCCTTCGACGGGCCGCGGATCCCCGGCGTGCCGGCCCTTGTCGTCAAGCCGCGCAGCGTCGCCGGCGCCTATGCCTTGCGGGCGCAATATCGCCAGGGCGGCACGATGGCGTTCTTTCCCGCCGAGGTGCTGGTCACGCTCTACCGCGCGCTCGGTGATGTCCGCAGCGTCCTGGTCGCCGCCTCCTTCCTCAATGCGCTGCTGATCCTGGCGGCGGTCCTGCTGTTGCTGGTCGCGGTCGCGGGCCTGCGGCGGCGGCGCTATGCGATCCTGAGGGCGCTGGGGGCGCCGCGCGGCTATGTCCTGCTGGTCGTCTGGCTGGGCATGGCCGGGCTGATCGGCGCGGGCTGCGTCGCGGGCCTGCTGGCCGGCGCGGTGCTGACGACAGCGCTGTCGGGCGTCATCGCCGGGCAGACCGGGCTGCGGCTCGTCTTCGCGATCGAGAGCCAGGAGATCGCCTTCGTCGCGGCGCTGCTTCTCGTCGGCAGCGCGATCACGCTGGTGCCGGCGCTGATGTCCTATCGCGCTCCGGCGGTCGCCGGTTTGCGAGACTGAGCTGGTTTGCCCATACGCTGCTGTCGCGATCTGACATTGAGGCGCCTAAGCTCGCACCGAACCCGAGCCTGGTGCGCAGCATGCCTCTCCCCAATCGCGTCAGCCCCGATGGCAGCCTCTTCGCCGATCCGGCGCGTGGCCTGTTTTATGGCAATCGCGGCGGGCGTTTCCATGACCCGCGGTCGTACGCCGTGCCGACGCGGCTTTATGCCAACCGCCAATGGCTCTGCTGCGTACTCTCCTTCAAGGGCCGCAGCCGGAAGGTCTGGGGGCAGGGCTATACCGAGCTGTTCTTCTGCGACGAGGTGACGGCGCTCGCCGCCGGCCATCGGCCCTGCATGGAATGCCGTCGCGCGGATGCGCTGCACTATCGCGCGGCATTGGTGAGCGGGCTCGGCTTGAGCGAAACGCCGCTCTTTCCGGCTATCGACCGCAGGCTCGATGCGGAGCGGCGCATCGGCCGTGTGAAGCGCCTGCACCAGCTGGAGGCAGGCGCATTACCCGATGGTGCAATGCTCGCGAGTGAAGCGGGATTTCTGGCTCTCCGAGGCGATGCCGGACTGCTCTGGTCACCGGCGGGCTATATCGCGCGCTGGCCTCGTCCAACTGGCGCGGTCTCTGTCTTGACGCCGCCTGCGACGCTGAGCGCGCTGATGAACGGCTATCAACCGAGCTGGCATCCCAGCGTCACTGCGTTCGCCTGAAACTGTGTCAGGCCGATTGCCAGTCTCCTGTCCCAAGGGCAACGTGCCGTGGCCGAGCCTGAACGGCTTGCCGATTTCAGCCTGCCAAGATCGGCCGGCTCTAGGCGCTGGGGAGATAGCGATGTTGTTGAACATGATCCGGGCTTTCACCGTGGCCGCTGTGATGGCCGCCATGCCGGCCCTGGCGGGTCAGCTCACCCTTACCGCGGCCGACCCCGTCGCGACCGTGACGATCCCCGAGGAATGGTCGGGCAAGACGATCGCGCGCGGGCTCGAGATCAAGACGCCCGACGAGGAGGTCTATCTCTGGTTCGAGCTGATCGCACCCGGCGAGATGGACAGCGTTCAAAAGGAGCATGACCGCTATTTCCAGAAGGAGGGCGTCACGGTCACCGGCGCGTCCGAGACCAAGAAGTCCGAGATCAACGGCCGAGCGTGGTCCTTTAGCGAACTCGCTGCAACCAACAAGGACGGCCCCTCGATCATCCGCTATGTCGCGATCAATCCGAATGTGGCGAGCGGCAAGATCATCCTGATGACCTATTGGGCCTCACCGGAAGGCGACAAGACCCATGACGCTGCCATGTCGAAGCTGATCGAGGGCATCAGCTTCAAATAGCGGACCCTTCCGAGGGCCTTTCCCGCGATTGAGGAACCTTTCGCGCCATGGGGGCGTTGCCCCAGCATGGTTTGTTCGAATGAGGTTTTTCAATGCGTTCGATTGCTTTGTGGCTCCTTGGGGTGCCGATTCCGCTGATCATCCTGCTCTGGTTCTTCATGCGCTGAGGCGCGAGACCGCTTCGCTTAACATTGGCAATGGCCGGGCCTCGTTCCGGCCATTGCCATGCCGGGCTGCTGACAGAGCCCGTCAGGCGCACATGCTTTCCCGGTTACGCGCGGCGCGCATGCCCGCAGCATCGCAACATGCCGTGATCTCGCTTATATGCCGCCCATGCAGCCGATCATTTCCGTTACCAACCTGTCGAAGACCTACAAATCGGGCTTCAGCGCGCTCAAGGGCGTCGACCTGTCGATCCGGCGCGGCGAGATCTTCGCGTTGCTCGGGCCCAACGGCGCCGGCAAGACCACGCTGATCAGCATCATCTGCGGGCTGGTCAACCCCAGCAGCGGGCAGGTGCTGGCCGACGGGCACGACATCGTCACCGATTATCGCGCCGCGCGCGCCAAGATCGGCCTCGTGCCGCAGGAGCTGACGACGGACGCTTTCGAGACCGTCTGGAGCACAGTCAACTTCAGCCGGGGCCTGTTCGGCAAGCGCAGGGATCCGGCTTTGGTCGAGCAGGTGCTGAAGGACCTCACGCTCTGGGACAAGCGCGACACGCAGATCCGGATGCTGTCAGGCGGGATGAAGCGGCGCGTGCTGATCGCCAAGGCGCTCGCGCATGAGCCGCAGATCCTGTTCTTGGACGAACCGACGGCGGGCGTCGATGTCGAGCTGCGCCAGGATATGTGGAAGCTCGTGCGCGGGCTCCAGGAGCGCGGCGTCACCATCATCCTGACGACGCATTACATCGAAGAGGCCGAGGAGATGGCCGACCGGATCGGCGTCATCAGCAAGGGCGAGATCATCCTCGTCGAGGAAAAAGCCGAGCTGATGCGCAAGCTCGGGCGCAAGCAATTGACCCTGTCCCTACAGGAGCCGCTGGCTGCCGTGCCGCCTGCGCTGGCGAGCTACGACCTGGCGCTGGAGGCTGAGGGCAACGAGCTCGTCTACACCTACGACACCAAGGCCGAGCGCACGGGAATCACAGCGCTGCTGCAGGACCTCAGCCAGGCGAGCATCCGCTTCAAGGACCTGCGCACCAGCCAGAGTTCGCTCGAAGACATCTTCGTCAGCCTGGTGAGGGACCGTCGATGACCGCGGCAATCGTCAACTGGCATGCCATCCGCGCGATCTATCTGTTCGAGATGGCGCGGACCTGGCGCACGCCGCTGCAGAGCATCGTCTCGCCGGTGATCTCGACCTCGCTCTATTTCATCGTCTTCGGTGGAGCGATCGGCTCGCATATGCCGGTGATCGGCGGCGTGCCTTACGGCGCCTTCATCGTGCCTGGGCTGATCATGCTCTCGCTGCTGACGCAGAGCATCGCCAACGCCTCTTTCGCGATCTATTTCCCGAAATTCACCGGCACGATCTACGAACTGCTCTCGGCCCCGGTCGCCTGGTGGGAAGCCGTGATCGCCTATGTCGGAGCAGCCGCGACGAAGTCGATCCTGCTCGGGCTGATCATCCTGCTGACGGCCTCTTTCTTCGTGCCCGAGATCAGGATTGAGCATCCGTTCTTCATGCTGCTTTTCCTGGCGCTGACTGCGACCACTTTCAGCCTGTTCGGCTTCATCATCGGCATCTGGGCCGATGGTTTCGAACGCTTGCAGGTGGTGCCGCTTCTGATCGTGACGCCGCTGACATTCCTCGGCGGCTCGTTCTATTCGATCGACATGCTGCCGGGCTTCTGGCGCACGGTCGCGCTGTTCAACCCGGTCGTCTACCTGATCAGCGGCTTCCGCTGGAGCTTCTATGGCGTTGCCGATGTCGGCCTCGGCGTCAGCCTGGGGATGACGCTGGTCTTCCTCGCGGCCTGTATCGCCGTCGTCGGCTGGATCTTCCGCACCGGCTATCGCCTGAAGAACTGAGGCCTCTCCAGCATCAGGCCGCCCGCACATCCCTGAAGAAGGTCTCGACCGCGCCGCGCAGATCCTGCGCCTCGCGAGCCAGCTTCTCGGCCGTGACCAGAACCTGGCTCGCCGAAGCCGTCGCCGATTCGGACGCCGCGGTGACATGCTCCATCTGGTTGGCGACGTTCGCCGTACTGCCGGCCGTGGCCTGGGCGCTATTGGCGATCTCGGAGGTCGCGATCCGCTGCTGGGCGGTGGCGCCGGCGATGGCGATGGTATGCTGCGCGACTTCGCTCATGACGGCCGCGATCGTCTCGATGCTGACGACAGCGTCCTGCGTCTCGCGCTCGAAGGCGCCGATCTGGGCCGCGATCTCATCCGTCGCCTGCGCGGTCCGGCTCGCCAGCAGCTTGACCTCTCCGGCCACGACGCTGAAGCCGCGTCCCGCTTCGCCGGCGCGGGCGGCCTCGATGGTGGCGTTGAGTGCGAGCAGATTGGTCTGGGCGGCGATGTCGCGGATCAGCCCGACCACCTTGGCGATGTTGCTCGCTGCCTGCGCCAAATTGGCGACATTGGTGCTCGCGGCTTCAGCGTCCTGCGCCGCGTTGGTAACGACGCTGTTGGCCTTGCCGACGCGCTCGGCGATTTCCGCGATCGAGGCCGAGAGCTCCTCTGAGGCCGCGGCGACGGCGCGGACGCTGTCGGAAGCATCGAGCGAGGCGCTGCGGGCGCCGCCGGCTTGTGCGGTTGCGTCCGTGGCGACCGTCGAGAGCGTGCGCGCCGTCGCCTCCATCTCACGGGAGCTGGCGCGCACCGTGTCGAGCACGGCTTCGATCCTGACGTCGAAATCGGCGATCAATTGCTCGCGCCTGGCTTGCCGGCCCGCTCTGGCGGCCTCGGAGGCGCGTGCATCGGCTTCGAGCGAACCTCGCGCCAGGGCATTATCGCGAAACACGACGACGGCGCGCGCCATGCTGCCGATCTCGTCGGGCCGCGCGGTCGAGGGAATGGTGTCGACGGGTTCGGACCAGGCCAGGCGCTGCATCGTCTTGGCGAGGAGGCGCAGCGGTTTTGCCACCCGCCAGCGCACGACGATGAGGGTGAGGGCAAGGCCAAGCGAGATGACGAGCGTACCGATCAGGATCTGGGTGCGGATGCTGCCCTTCTGGAGCTCGTTTAGTTTGCTGTCGATTGCGGCGCTGTCGGCGCCGCTGAGCGCCGCGAGGCGCTTGAGAGCGGCGTTCAAGGCCTGTCGATTGGCCCGGTTGCTTTCGTTGTTGGTGAGTTCGTTGACCGCGGCCGGGCCGGATGCGCGGCCCCGTCGCACGGCTTCCTCACGGAAGAGCACGAAGGCCTCGACCTGGACCGCGACCTCGCGGAAGGCGGCCTCGTCCTCCGGTTTCACCTGCTGGCGCCAGTCCGCGAGCAGTCGGCGGATATCGGCGAGCTCGGCTAGGAGGGGTTGCGCGAATTGCTCGGCGTCCTGCGCGTCGCGGCTCATGATGATGCCGCGCGTTTCCATGACGACGGCATTGACGAGACCGTTCATGCGTTCGGCCATCAGGACCCTGAGCGAGGCCGCCTGCATCTCGTCCGTCATCGCGGCATAGCGGCTGAGCGTTTGGACGCCGATGAAGATGGTGAGCGCCGCCGCCAGCGCCAGCAAGGCCACGCTTGCGAAAATCTGGTTGGCGATCTTGCGCAAGGCGACCATCCATAGGCGCTGTCTCCCGTTCATCGGGCCGGTGCGCAAAGCCTGACCCGGGAGCCTCACATAGTGACGAGGAATGATTAAGAGCCTCTAACAGAACCTGGAGGGGGCTCTAAGCCGACGTAATTGCCGGCCGCTTTGAGCCCGGCTGATTGACTTCCCCGGCCTCATCCTGTTCTCACACGGCCATGACCGACATTCAGACCATCGAGGCGGCCGCGACGACCGCCCCTCATGCGCGCCGGCGCACCTTCGCCATCATCTCGCATCCGGACGCGGGCAAGACCACGCTGACCGAAAAGCTGCTCTATTTCGGCGGCGCGATCCAACTCGCCGGCGAGGTGCGCGCCAAGGCCGGCCGCCGCCAGACCTCCTCCGATTGGATGAAGATCGAGCGCCAGCGCGGCATCTCGGTCGTGACCTCGGTGATGACGTTCGAATATGGCGGGCATGTCTTCAACCTGCTCGACACGCCGGGCCACGAGGACTTCTCCGAGGACACCTACCGCACCCTGACCGCGGTCGATTCCGCGGTGATGGTGATCGACGCGGCCAAGGGCATCGAGGCGCGCACCAAGAAGCTGTTCGAGGTCTGCCGGCTGCGCGACATCCCGATCGTCACCTTCATCAACAAGGTCGATCGCGAGACCCGCGACCTGTTCGATCTGATCGCAGAGATCGAGACCACTTTGGCGCTCGATGTCGCGCCGATGACCTGGCCGGTCGGGCGCGGGCGCGAATTCGTCGGCACCTATGATCTCAAGGCCAATACCTTCCGCCGCAACCAGAAGGGCGACGAGACCACGCAGGACCTGGCGGTCTCGGGTCCCGACGATCCGCTTTTCGACACCTTGCTGCCCAACGGCGCGGCCGAGATCTGGCGCGAAGAGGTCTTCCTCGCTGCAGAGGGGCTCAAGCCGTTCGATCTGGAGTCGTTCCGCGAGGGCCATCTGACGCCGGTCTATTTCGGCGCGGCGCTGCGCGACTACGGCGTGCGCGACCTGATCGATGCGCTGGGGGCCTATGCGCCGAGCCCGCGCGCGCAGATCGCCGACAAGCGCGCGATCGAGGCAGACGAGCCGAAGATGACCGGCTTCGTCTTCAAGATCCAGGCGAACATGGATCCCAACCACCGCGACCGCATCGCTTTCATGCGCGTCTGCTCGGGCAAGCTCTCACGTGGCATGAAGGCGAAGCTGGTGCGCACCGCCAAGCCGATGCCGCTGAACGCGCCGCAATTCTTCTTCGCCCGCGACCGTTCGATCGCGGAGGAAGCCTATGCCGGTGACATCGTCGGCCTGCCCAATCACGGCACCTTGCGCATCGGCGACACGCTGACCGAGGGCGAGGACATCGTCTTCAAGGGCGTGCCGAGCTTCGCGCCGGAAATCCTGCGCCGCGTCAAGCTGAAGGACGCGATGAAGGCCAAGAAGCTGCGCGAGGCGCTGCAGCAGATGGCCGAAGAAGGCGTCGTCCAGCTCTTCCTGCCGCATGATGGCGCGCCGGCGATCGTCGGCGTGGTCGGCGCATTGCAGCTCGACGTGCTCAAGGAGCGCATGGATGTCGAATATTCACTGCCGGTCGATTTCGAGCCCTGCCAGTTCTCGATCGCGCGCTGGGTCTCGTCCGACGACAAGGCGGCGCTGCAGAAATTCGTCGCGCTGAAGCCGTCCTCGATGGCCGACGATCTCGACGGAGACCCGGTCTTCATGGCCTCCAGCCAGTTCACCTTGAAATACGACGCCGAGCGCGCCCCGGAGGTGAGCTTTTCCGATGTGAAGGACTATCAGAAGGTGGCGAAGGGCTAGGTAGCAAACTCATAAATGAGGAGCTGCTTTCCTATTGCGGACATTCCGCGACTAGCCGTGCTCACGACGCCCGCTCCACAAATCCCAGCGGAATCGCGGTCGTTGACTTGAGCTCCTCCATAGCGAACATCGAGGTCACGTCGTTGAGATCGATCCGCGAGATCAGCTTCTTGTAGAGCGCGTCATAGGCGGCGATGTCCGACACACAGGCCTTGAGCAGATAGTCGATCTCGCCGCTCATCCGGTAGAAATCGACGATCTCGGGCAAATCGAGCACGGCGGCGTGGAAGCGCTCCAGCCATTCCATCGAGTGACGTGCCGTCTTGACCGCGATGAAGACGGTCACGCCGGCCTGGAGCTTGGCCCGGTCGAGCAACGCCACCCGCTTGCGGATATAGCCCGCCGCTTCCAGCTTCTGCACGCGCCGCCAGCATGGCGTCGACGACAACCCGACTGCTTCCGCGAGTTCCGCCAGCGGCAGGCTCGCATCCTCCTGCAGCCGCGCCAGGATGCGAAGGTCGAAGGCGTCCAACTTGGCCATGGAACTCCCAATGCGATACGGAATATAAAGATCGCCCGGAATCATACGAGCGCGATAATTTTCTAACTTTATCGCTAGACTTGGCAACGATTTTCACGAATCGCCGGTCTCGCCGCAAGTTTGCAAACCCGTTTCACGCCGCTCCGCTATCCTTGTCTGGAGATTGGTCGAGGGGATTCGCGGCATGCAGGGGTTTCTGAACGAGGAGCGGCGCGGCGCCGTCTTGCGCAGCCTGCGGACGGACGAAGGCACGCTCTCGCGCGACTATCTCGCCGCCGCCCGCACTGTCCTGCGCGAACTCGTCGCGATGCCCGATCTTGTCCAGCGCCTGCCGCTCGAACGCAAAGCCGGTGGCTACACCCGAAACCTGCTGGCCGGCAACGAAGCGGTCAGCGTCTGGGCGATCGTTTGGGCGCAAGGCGCGACCACCTGCATCCACGACCATCACTGCTCCTGCTGCTTTGGCGTCGTCGCCGGTACGATCACCGAGACTTGGTATCGCGCCATCGACGCGGCCCGTGCCGTGCCGACCGAGGAGCAGGAGCGCCAGGCTGGTTATGTCGGCTGCATGCTGCCCTCGGGTCCCAATATCCACCGCATGCGCAATCTCGGCGCTGGCGACGTCATCTCGATCCACATCTACGGCTTCGATCACGAGGCCCACGCCTCCTCAATCGAGACCGAATACACCGCCGTCGGCGGCTGAGCGCACCCGACGGCGAGCCTGGCAGTCGCGGCGTCTCAGCCGGCGCGATTGCCCGAGACCACCGCCAGCGCCGCAACGAAGCGGTCGAGATCGGCTTCCATGATGTAGGGAGCCGGCGAGATCCGGATGGTGTTGCCCTTGGCGACGCCGCCGCGCCGCACCGTCATCACCTTGTGCTGGTCGCGCAGCGCCGCGACGATCGCGTTCGTCTCGGCCGGCGAGCGCTTGCCGGTCAGCGCGAAGGAGGTGATGCCGGCGACCATGGTGGAATCGTCGGGCGTCTGGATCTCGACACCCTTCAGCTCGCGCGCCTTGTTGACCCAGTAATTGCGCAGGTGGCGATAGCGCGCCTCCTTGGCCTGGGGGTCGATCTCGCGATGCAAGGCCAGCGCGGTGGGGACGGTGAGCTGGGCGGCGAAGTTCGGCGTGCCGGTGTGGACGCGCGAGCGGACATCGTCGGCCTTGAAGTCCTCATCGGCCATATAGGGATCGATATCGGCCAGCCGGTCTCGGGCGATGTAGAGCATGCCGACGCCGAGCGGCGCGCCGATCCATTTATGCAGGTTGAAGCCGATGAAATCGATGCCGAGATCCTTGGCCTGGAAGTCGATCTGGCCCCAGCTATGGGCGGCGTCGAGGATGACGTCGACGCCACGCGCCTTGGCCATGGCGGCGAGTTCCTTGACCGGCATCATCAGCCCGGTGCGGTGGCTGATATGGGTCAGCAGGAGCAGCCTGGTCTTCGGATTGGCCTTCAGCGCGGCGTCATAGGCGTCGAGCACGGCCTGACGGGTGGCGGGCTCGGGGATGTCGAATTTGGCGACCGCGACCCCGCGCCGGTCCTTCAGCCAGTTCATGGCGTATTGCATCGAATCATAGTCGAGATCGGCATAAAGCACGGTGTCGCCGGGTTTCAGCTTGTTGTAGCCCGAGATCAGCGCCTGGAGCGCTTCGGTCGCGCCGCGCGTCAGAGCGATTTCGTCCCGCGCGACGCCCAGGAAGGCGGAGAGCGGCGCGCGGACATCGTCGAGATCCTGCCCGATCTTGGTGCGGGCATAGACCGTGTTCTCGAAATTCACGAAGTCGGTCAGGCGTTTGTACTCGGTCTTCACCGGCTCGGCCATGATGCCCCAATAGCCGTTCTCGAGGTTCACCATGTCGGGGGTGACGCTGTAGAGGCCGCGCACCGCGCTCCAGTAGCCGGCGTCGCTGCCGAGATCGCTTGCGGGAAGTGCCGGCAGGTTGCGAGCGGTGGCCGGCAGGGCCAGGGCTGCGGCCCCCAGGCTCAGCAAGAGCGCGCGGCGGCTGGTTTCAAGCTTCTGGCCCGACATGGTCGATCTCCTTGCGATGTTCGGGCTGGGCTAGCGCTGTCCTGTTTCAGGCCTGTGACGGTGCTCCGAGGTCTGGCGCGGGCCCCGCCGCCACATGGGCGTGTGCCCGACATGCAACAGCGAGGTTCGATCGGCTGTAGGCGCGGCTTGATTTTGATCCGGATCAATTCCCGCAGGAGCGATTTGGCGCTGATGGGTCATGTGCCTGGCGACGAACTCCTTGCGATCGCGGGCCGTCTCGCCTGGGGGCCCGTCATGAAGTCTGTCGTGTTACGCACTTGCCTGTCTGCATTCCTGCTTGGCTCCAGCGCGATCTGTGGCGTTCAAGCCTCCGATCTGCCGTCCGCCAAGAGCGCACCGCTGGCTCCGACTATGACGATGTGGAACCCCTGGATGATCCGCGGGCGGGCTCTTGTGGTCATGCCGCAGGAAAGCGCAAAGCTCAGCATCGGCGGCGTCAGGGTGCCCGGAGCCGATGTCAGCATCTCGACTTCGGTCGTGCCGGAACTCGACATCAGCTATTTCTTCACGAAGAACATCGCCGTCGAGCTGGTCCTCGGCGTCACCCCACATAATGTGAAGGGCGCCGGTGCGCTTGCGGGGGCTCGCATCGGTTCGGCCTGGCTGCTGCCGCCGACGCTGATGCTGCAGTATCATTTCACTGATTTCGGCGCGTTCAAACCTTATGTCGGCGTCGGCGTGAACTACACCGTGTTCTTCAACGAGAAGGCCAAAGGCGGCTTCACCAGCTTTAACCTGCAAGACACGTTCGGCCTCGCCCTGCAGGGCGGTATCGACATCATGCTGGACCAGCATTGGGGTCTGAATCTCGACGTGAAGAAGATCTTCCTCGAGCCGAAGGTCAAGGTGAATGCCGGTCTCGTGACCGGCAAGGTCAAGATCGATCCCTGGCTGTTCGGCGCCGGCATCACCTACAAGTTCTGACTCTGCGGGGAGGGCAGGTTATCCCTGCCCCCCTGTTCACATGACGACATTGGCTCCCTTGTCCGTAGGGGAGCCAATATCGTCGATGAGATAGGTACACGCGAAGTGGTTGCCGCAGCGGCGACATCGACCGGCCGGCTGGCCGCGAAACAGCAGTGCCTCGCGCCTTCGGGGAAGATCCGCGATCAAGAACGAGGCGTCGTGCTCAGCCGTGCCCGGCCTTCAGGGCCTGATCGATATCGGCGTAGAGGTCCTCGACATCCTCGATGCCGGTCGACAATCTGAGCAGGTCGGTGGGGCAGGGCGAGCCCGCGCCCTCGATCGAGGCGCGATGCTCGATCAGGCTCTCGACGCCGCCGAGCGAGGTGGCGCGCTTGTAGAGCTCGACATGCGCCGCAGCCTTGATCGCCGCAGCCTCGCCGCCCGTCACCTGCACCGAGAGCATGAAGCCGAAGCCGCCTTCCATCTGGCGGGCGGCGATGTCGTGGCCGGGGTGCTGCGGCAGGCCGGGATAGAGCACGCGGGCCACGAGCGGATGGGCTGAGAGCCTTTGCGCCAGTGCCATGGCGGAAGCGCTCTGGCGCTCCTGCCGAACATGCAGCGTGCGCAGGCCGCGCATCAGCAGATAGGCCTCGAAGGGGCCCAGAATCCCGCCTTGCCCCTTGCGTACGGTCTTGATGCGATTCCAGAATTCGTCATCCTGTCGGGCGCAGAGCGCACCGGCCACGACGTCGGAATGGCCGTTCAGCACCTTGGTGGCGGCATGCATGACGATGTCGGCGCCTAGCGTCAGCGGCCGCGTATGCACCGGCGAGGCGCAAGTCGAATCGACCGCGAGCTTGGCGCCGGCCTTGCGCGCGATCTCGGCCACGCCGGCAATGTCGGTAATGGTCCAGAGCGGGTTCGAGGGCGTCTCGGCCCAGATCAGCTTGGTGACGCCGGGCTTCACGGCCGCCTGCAGGGCGGCGAGATCGTCCGTCTCGACGAAGTCGATGACCAGCCCCCAGCGCGTCGCCTCGGTCTGCAGCCAGGCGCGCAGCGCCCAGTACATCACCTTGGAGGCGATGACATGATCGCCCGGCGAGAGTGCCTGGAAGACGGCAGTTGCCGCCGCCATGCCGGAGCCGAACAGCAGCGCGCCGGCCTTGGCTTCCTCCAGCATGGCGAGCACGCTCTCGGCCTCGCGGATCGTCTCGTTGTCGGGGCGACCATAGACGAAGCCCGAGGAATAAGCGTTGTCCTCGTCGCGGATATAGGTCGTGGCGATATGGATCGGGGTGACCACGCCCTTGGTCAGCGGGTCGATCTTGCCCATGGCCTGCGCGGCGAGAGAGCGGGGATGGAGCGAGCGCTTGGACATGAGGCGATCCCGAATGGTTCCATGAGTGACGAGAATGGCCATCTGGAGCAGGGCAGGCAGGTGACGCAAGTGCGCGGCCTTGCCGGGGCTGCGCGCCTGCCCCATCTCGTACGCATGAGCGCCCCATCCGCACCCCGCACCCACACCTCCGGCCCGTTCTGGCGCAATGCGCTGATCGCGATCGTCCCTGTCGTCCTCGCCTCGATTGTCGGCAGCGCAGTGACCGTGCCGCAGATCCCCGGTTGGTATGCGGGCCTCGCTAAACCGGTCTTCAATCCACCGAACTGGATGTTCGGGCCGGTCTGGACCCTGCTCTTTGCGATGATGGCCTATGCCGTCTATCGCATCCTGCGTCTGCCGGCGGTGACGCCGGGCAAGGCGCGGGCGCTCGCCGTCTATCATGCCCAGCTCGCGCTGAACCTGCTGTGGTCCTGCGTTTTCTTTGGGCTCAATAGCCCGGTCGGCGGAATTCTGGTGATCCTGCCACTGCTGGCGCTGATCCTGACGACGATCGCGCAATTCCGGCCGCTCGACCGATTTTCGGCCGATCTGCTCTGGCCCTATGCGGCCTGGGTTTCGTTCGCGACGCTGCTCAACGTCTCGATCTGGTGGCTAAACAAATAGGTTTTAGCCGATCGAGCGCTCGATGACCTTCATCACGGTCGCGCGCAGATCGGCGATGGTGAACGGCTTTACCATGACCTCGGAGATAATCGCCTCCAGGCTCTTCGCCCGCTCGCGCTGCTCGGCATACCCCGTCATCAGCATGATGGTCAGTTCGGGGAATTCCTGCTTCGCGGCGAGGGCAAGCGCGATCCCGTCCATCAGCGGCATGCGGATATCGGTGAGCAGCAGGTCGAAGCGGCCCTTCTCGGCGATCAGGATATCGAGCGCCTCGGCGCCGTCTGCCGCCATCAGGCAGGTGTGCCCATCCATGGTGAGGCCGCGCGCCACGAGCGTGCGCAGGGGTTCCTCGTCATCGACGACCAGAATTCTCGACATCGTTCAGATCCCGGGCAGGCCAGCCTGATCGGCCGTCTCGATGACGCCGACATAGGGCAATTGCCGATAGGCGTGAGCAACGTCCATGCCATAGCCGACGACGAAATAGTCCGGGCATTCGAAGCCGATATAATCCGCCTTGATGTTGACGGCGCGCTTGCCCGGCTTTTCCAGCAATACGGCGCTCGAGACCTTGGCGGCTCCGCGCGCCGACAACAGATCCTTGGCGAAGGCGAGCGTGCGCCCGGATTCAAGAATATCGTCGACCAGCAGCACCTCGCGGCCGCGCACGTCGCTTTGAACGTCGCGCAGGATCTCGACCTGGCCGGACGAGATCGCGGCGTTGCGATAGCTGGAGAGATGCACGAATTCGACCTGCGGGGTCATGCCGGCGCGATGCATGGCACGGATCAGGTCGGCGACGAACATGAAGCTGCCCTTCAGCACCGCCACCACGAGCAGATCCGGCGGCGAGTTCGCCGCGATCATCCGCGCCATTTCCTCATTGCGATGCGCGATCTCGCCTTCATCGTAGAGCACCCTGATGCGCCGGGCTTCAGTCATCGTCTCGTCGTCCTTTCGCGGCTGGCCGGGAACCGGCCAGCCTTTCGGCGCAGAATGTCGCGCGCTTGGTCTTTCAGGCAGGTTTATAGCATCCACCTGGATCGGCCAGAGGCTCTATTCGCCTGGCGAACTGCATAAGAAAAGTGGGCGCCGGTTTTTCGCAAGAGCAGTGCTTTCAGGAGCAGTGCTTTAATGCGCGTTGGCGAGGCCTGTCGCCTTGGCTGAGGTGAAGCGCACCAGTACGGATTTCCCGGTCTCGGGCGGGGAGGCGAGCCTGGCGCGGAAGCGGACGAGTTCGGCGGGCTCCAGGTTCGGCCGCGGCGGCTCCGTCGTCCATGTGTAGAGCGTCTGGCCGGCGGCATCCTTGACCGCGACCTCGATCGGCGGCATCGGCGCTCTGCCTTTGCTGATATTGGTCACGTCGCCCTCGACGACGAGGAAGCGATTCTGCCCGTCTTCGACCAGCCCGCTTTCGACGGCGCTCAAGCTGAGGCCGCGGACATTGATGGGAAGGCCGAGCTTCTCGAAGACGATGGCGAGCTGCGGCGCGCCGCGCAGGGCGAGATTGCGTTGCCAGACGAGGAGGCCGAGCAGCGCTGCGCCGCCAAGGCCGAGCGCGACGAAGGCCGCAGCGTGGCGCGGGCGGAGTTGGCCGGTCTCGGCATCCTTCGCCGGGGAGCGCTTGCCTTTGCCGCGCTTGCGCGATTGCGCTGGGATGGCCTCGGCCGTGTCCGTGGGTTCGGAGGCGACGGCGCTGATCTGCGCGTCGATTTCGCTTGCGCGCTCGAGCTCCTCGTTCAGGAGGGCCTGCGTCTCCACAGCGCTGGGAGGCTCCGGAAAATCCTGCGCCGGGTCGACATGCCACAAGGTCTGGCAGGAGGCGCAGCGGACCTTGCGTCCCGTCGGGCCGAGCTTGGCCGCGTCGAGCTCATACCGGCTGGAGCAGGATGGACAGACGATCAGCATGGGCTTGCCAGGCTCGGCTCCTTGCCTCGGTTGAACAATCGTGGCCGGCGTCGCCAGGGAGCCTTCACCCTGCGTCATCGCGGTTCAAGCTCCGTTGCCCGCGATTGCGGGCCACCCTCTCCATTGGGCTGATTTATGGTTAACGCCTCGTGAAGAACCTGTGCGCCAAGGTGCCTGTCGCTCACGTCGCATTCCGGGGCGGCGCGCTTGAGGTGTAGGATCGCAAGCGAGATTCGCAATGCGGCTCGAAGGGATGGCGGTTTGGTTCGGTTCGAGAATGTCGGCCTGCGATATGGCATGGGCCCGGAGGTGCTGAAGGACATCAACTTCAGCATCGCGCCGCGTTCGTTCCAGTATCTCACCGGCCCTTCGGGCGCCGGCAAGACCACGCTGATCCGTCTCGTCCTGATGGCGCTGAAGCCGACGCGGGGGCTGGTCAACCTGTTCGGGCAGGACGTCTCGCGCCTGGACGCGACGACGCTGACCGGTTTTCGCCGCCGCATGGGCGTGGTGTTCCAGGATTTCCGCCTGCTCGATCATCTCACGCTTTATGAGAATGTGGCGTTGCCCCTGCGGGTGCTTGGCAAGGAAGAGACGAGCTACCGCGCCGAGGTCGTCGAACTGCTCCGCTGGGTTGGGCTGGGCGAGCGCATGCATGCGGTGCCGCCGGTCCTGTCGGGCGGCGAGAAGCAGCGCGCTGCGATCGCTCGCGCGCTGATCAGCCGGCCTGAATTGCTGCTGGCCGACGAGCCCACGGGCAATGTTGATCCCGGCCTGGGCCGGCGCCTGCTCCGGCTGTTCATGGAATTGCAGTCGCTGGGCACGGCGGTGGTGATCGCGACGCATGATCTTGCGCTGATGGAGCTCTACGACGCGCCGCGTCTTGTCCTCGTCGACGGGCATCTGCATGTCGATGCATGAAGCCGACAGCGATGAAGCCGAGCATGAGGGGCTAGCCTTGCCGCCGAACCTGCGGCGTGACCAACCTCTGGTGCCGCTCGATTCGGTGGCGGGGCGGGCGCTGATGGCGGTCATCGCTATCCTCACCTTCCTGGCGGCGTTGAGCGCCGGCGCCGCCGTGCTGGCGGCGCGCGCCTCGGAGCAATGGCGCGGCGCGGTAGCCAATGAGATGACGATCCAGATCAGGCCGGATTCGCGCCGCGACATGGAGGCTGATCTTTCGCGTGCGGTGGCGATGGCGGCGGGCGTCGCCAGCATCGAGACGGTTCGCGTGGTGCCGAAGGCGGAATCGGACAAGCTGCTCGAGCCCTGGCTCGGCACGGGGCTCGATCTCGTCGAATTGCCGGTGCCCCGATTGATCGTGATCAAGCTGAGATCGAATGTCGGGCCGGATCTCTCGGCTTTCAGCGCTGCTTTGCGCCACGAGGTCCCGAGCGCGATCCTCGACGATCACCGCCTCTGGGTGCGCCGGCTTTCGACCATGGCGAGCACCATCATCCTGTCGGGTGCCGCCGTCGTGCTGCTGGTGCTGACGGCGGCTGCGCTCGCCGTCGCCTTCGCCACGCGCGGTGCCATGGCCGGCAGCCGCGACAGCGTCGAGGTGCTGCATCTCGTGGGAGCCGACGACGCCTTCATCGCGCGTGAATTCCAGAGCCGCTTCGTCAGGCTGGGCCTGAGGGGCGGCGCGATCGGTGGAGCGGGCGCGATTGTCGTGATCGCCCTGCTCGGTTTCGTGGCATCGCGCTTGGGCGCGGCGCCCGAGGCAGAACAATTGCAGGCTTTATTCGGGGCTTTCGAGATCGGCTGGTCGGGTTATGTCGCGGTGATCATGGTGGCCGCGGTGGTGGCGGCGATCGCGGGGCTCGTCTCACGCTTCACGGTGCGACATTATTTACGCGCGTTAGCTTAAAAACGCTTAACCCTTGTGGCGACAGGAATGCCGAACCTGCCGCCGTTATGCCCGATTGGCGGTTTAACCTAACCAAGACATGGTGATGATCGGAAGCAGTCACGAGCATCTGCTGGCAGGACGAAACGAGCGATCCATGACGCCCGGGCAGCCTCGCATGCATGCGGCCGGCTGGAGCTGGCCAAGGCGTCTGGGATGGCTCCTAGGCTGCATGCTGGTTGCCGCCTCCGTGGCGCTCGGGCTGGGCTATGCCGAATTCGCCTCCGGAATCGAGCCGCGGGAGCCTGTCGCCGTGCCGCGTACGGACGCGATCGTCGTCGTCACCGGTGGCTCGCAGCGTATCGGCGACGCCATCGGCCTGCTCGGCGCCGAGCGCGGTTCGCGCCTGCTGATCAGCGGCGTCAACGAGAAGACGAGTCGCGAGGAGCTGGCCAAGCTCAACCCCTCGGCGCGCGAGCTTCTCGCCTGCTGCGTCGATCTCGACTATCGCGCCCGCAACACCATCGGCAACGCCATCGAGACCCGCCGCTGGGTACGCCAGCATGAGTTCCACTCGCTTTTGGTCGTGACCTCGAACTACCACATGCCGCGCGTGCTGGCCGAATTCGCCCATGCGATGCCGGGCGTGCGCCTCGTGCCGCATCCGGTCGTGACCGACCAGATCGACACCACCGGCTGGTGGCGGAGTTGGAACGCAGTCCGGCTGCTCGGGCCCGAATACGGCAAATATCTTGTAGCGCGCCTGCGCAGCGCCTTCGAGGGGGATCCCGAGACGTCGCGCCTCTCGGTCATCATCGGCGGCCGCAAGCCGGTTTCGCCGAAGCCTGCAGGGTTGCTCGGGCCAGATTATGAGAAGCGCACGCGCCTGCATGACCATCGCAACAACGCCTGATCCGCGTTCGCACGCTTGACGGCGGCGAGCTGACGAGGTCTTTGCGCGCCATGCTCATCCTGCGCTCCCTGCTCGCCAATGTCGTGTTCTACGTCAACCTGTCGCTCTGGCTGGTGTTCGCGGCATTTCCCGCTTTGCTGCTGCCCCGACGCTACCTGATGAAGGTTGCTGGCGGCTGGTCCCGCAGCGCGCTCTTCCTGATGCGGGTGACGTCGGGCACGGGCTTTGAGATCAAGGGGCTCGAGAACGTCCCGAGCGGCGGGCTGATCGTTGCGTCAAAGCACCAGTCTCTCTGGGAGACCTTTGTCCTGATCGGGCTGTTTCCCGATCCGGTCTTCATCCTGAAGCGCGAACTGACCTGGATTCCGTTCTTCGGCTGGTGCCTGCTGAAGCTCAGGATGATCCCGGTGGATCGCGGTGGGCGGGCGCGGGCCCTGGCCCAGGTCACACGGCGCTCGCGGATCGAGATGCGCGAGAACGGGCGCCAGCTCCTGATCTTCCCGGAAGGCACGCGCCGGCCGGCCGGGGCTCCGCCGGACTACAAATACGGCGTCGCGCATCTCTATGCCGATCTCAAGGTGCCTTGCGTGCCGGTCGCGCTGAATTCAGGTCTGTACTGGCCGCGCCGCAAGTTCCTGCGCCCGCCGGGCACGATCCGCCTGACATTCCTGCCGGCGATCCCGCCGGGGTTGAGCAAGACGGAGTTCCAGACGCTGCTGCAAGACAGGATCGAGACGGAAAGCGACCGGCTGCTGGCGCTGGGGCGTAGCGAACTGGCCAAGCTCGGTCTCGACCCGCTGGCGAAACACTCCTGACAGCAACTGTCAGCAAGGCCGGCCGACCGGGCCTGCGGCCCTTGACAGATAGCTTGTTCGTTCTCATTTTGTTCTTGAACAAAAGGAGGAACGGATGGCCGCTCTCGCCTATTCCCACGCCGATCTTTTCGCTGACGAGCCTGTGGTCTCGGCGCGCGAAATGCCGCTGCGCAGCACGGCGGGCCTGTCCGAGCGTCGCTTCACCGCCTGGCGCGGACGTTCGGGCCGACGCTACGTGGCCTCGGTTTTCACGGTCTCGGACGATCATGCGCTCGGCTTCACCGATGCGGTGCTGCTGGCGGTCTCGCCGGATCGCGAGATCCTCGCCGCGCGCGACAGCGGGCCGTTCGGGGTCGAGGCGGCGCTGACGCGCTGGCGGCAGGCGGTGACGCAAGCCGGCGCGCGTGAAATCCATGTCCATCTGCTTGCGGAGGACGGCATGAGCCGCCGCGCGGCGCTGCTCGACCTGATGCCGGAGGTCTGAGCCGATATCAGAGCATTTTGTTTTGGCGCGTTTTCTCCGCGCAAACGCTTCGCGTTTGTCGCGAGGGAACCGGTATCCACTTCGCTCGAAAACGCTCCAGAGCCGGATGATTTCAGATGGGATCACCAAGTGATCCCATCTGAAATCTGAATCCGTCTCTCATCAAAAGTTAGAGCAGGATCAATGCGAAAAACCGGTTCCCACTTTTTCGCATCCTGCTCTAGAGCGGCGGGCGCGGCTGGCCGAGGCCGGGGGCGAGTTTTTGCGCGAGATCGGCGAGGACAGGATCGAAGACGCCCATCTTGCGCAGATGCTCATGGGTCTGCAGCACATAGTCCGGGTTCTCGCCCGAGCCGCCGCGCCCGTTGCGCACCAGCTCCAGCACCTTGTCCGGCGGCAGCCGCCCGGCATATTGCAGGTGCTTGCGGTCGGCGACATAGACCAGCGCCTTGACGTTGCGCCCGTCATCAAGCCGCACCGGCATGTGGCGCTCGAGATAGACCGAAGTCGCCTGTTCGCGGGCGCGCAGATAGGTCACGGTCTCGGCCGCCTCGCCGGCTGCGACCCGGAAGGCAAGGCCGCGGCAGATGCCGCCGCGATCGAGCCCCAGCACGAGGCCGGGACGTTCGGGCGTGCCGCGATGGACATGCGAGAAGATGCAAAGCGAGCGGTGGTAGCCGTGTAGCCGCGCGACGACGCTTTCCTCAAAGGGAAAGCCCGGCCGCCAGATCAGCGAGCCATAGCCGAAGACCCAGAGATCGCTCGGACTGAGATCAGCTGTCATCGTCATCCCATAATTTAGCCGTGGCCGCCTGCTTGATGGGCGCACTGGCGTCCTTGCTCGGCGGCAGCTAACAATCCGCTCGCTTTTTCGCAATGGACTGCTGCCGTATGACCGATCTTACTCCCACGCGTCGCCGCAGCCGGTTCTGGCTCTATGCGCCCTTCGTACTGCTCGCATTGTTGGCCGCCGCCTGGAGCGGCTTCTGGTTCGTGGTCCGCGGGCGCGTCGCCGATGCGGTCGATACGGCGCTGGCGCGCGAGGCCGGGCTCGGCCGCAGCTGGACCTGCCTGGACCGCTCGATCAGCGGTTTTCCGTTTCGCGTCGAACTGCGTTGCGCGTCGCTGGAATTGACCTCGACGCGCTGGGGCGATGCGGTGAAGCTGCAGACCGGGCCAAGCCTCGCGCTCGGGCAGATCTATTCGCCCGGGCTCGTCATCGTGCAGATTACCGGCCCGCTGCAGGCCAGCCTGCCCGAGGGCCGCAAGCTCGATCTGGCCTGGGCTCGGCTCGAGGCCAGCCTGACGCATAACGGCACGGCGGCGCAGCAGGTTTCGCTGGTCATGACCGAGCCGAATGCGACCCTCGCCACGCCGGGCCAGGCCAATGAAGGCTGGCGCGCGGCCAGCCTGGAGGTCCATCTGCGCCGCAATCCGACGCGCCCGGCAAGCGATCAGGCCACCGATCTCGCCATCAGCGCCAAGGGCTCCGTCCTGCCTGCGCTCGATGCTCTGCTCGGCACGAGCGAGGCCGGCGATGTCGACATCCAGGCGACCCTGACGCAGGCCGAGGCCTTCAAGCTCGGCTTCAATCCCGATGCGCTGGAGCGCTGGCGCAGCGCTGGCGGGCAAATCGAGTTGACGAAGCTGGTCTCGGTCAAGGGCCCCGCCCGCATCGAGGCGAGCGGCCTGCTGCTGCTCGACCAGACGCATCGCGTTTCCGGGCAGATCCAGGCCTCGCTCGCGGGCATCAAGCAGATCGCCGGCGTTCCGGTCGGGGGGGTGCTCGGTGGCCTTGGGGGCCTGCTCGGCGGCCGGGCCAGCGCGCAGGCGCCGGGTGCGGCGCCCGGCCTGACGGCGTTGCCGCCGGTGGTGCTGCGCGAGGGCCGCGTCTATCTCGGGCCGATCCGCCTGCCGGTTCAGCCGCTCCTACCCTTGTACTGATCCTGCCCTTGTACTGATGCCACATGAAAAAGGGGCGCGACGCGCCCCTTTTCCTAGAGCCGGATGACTTCAGACGGGGTCACAGAGTGATCCCGTCTGAAATCTGAATCCGTCTCTCATCTAAAAGTGAGAGCAGGATCGCTGCGAAAAACCGGTGCCCACTTTCTCGCATCCTGCTCTTGCTCATGAACGGCCGCAGATCACGTCGCCGGCAGCGCCGCGCGCGGCGCCTCGATGCGGGTCAGGGCCTTCTTGACCGCATCCTGCACCTTCTCGAAAGCGCGCACCTCGATCTGCCGGACGCGTTCGCGCGAGACGTTGAACTCCTCGGAGAGCTCCTCCAGCGTGATCGGGTCCTCGGCCAGCCGGCGCGCCTCGAAGATGCGCCGCTCGCGCGGGTTCAGGACATCGAGCGCTTCGCGCAGGGCCGAGTGGCGGTTGTCACTTTCCTGCGAGTCCGCATAGCGGCGTTCCTGGCTCTCGCTGTCGTCGACCAGCCAGTCCTGCCATTCACCGTCACCATCCTCGCGCAGCGGCGTGTTCAGCGACGCGTCGCCGCCGAGGCGGCGGTTCATGTCGATGACGTCCTGCTCGTTGACGCCGAGCTTGGTAGCGATGGTCTTGACCTGCTCGGGACGCAGATCGCCCTCGCCAAGCGCCGAGATCTTGCTCTTGGCCTTGCGCAGATTGAAGAACAGTTTCTTCTGGTTGGCGGTGGTGCCCATCTTCACCAACGACCAGGAACGCAGGATGTATTCCTGGATCGAGGCCTTGATCCACCACATTGCATAGGTCGCGAGCCGGAAGCCCTTATCGGGCTCGAAGCGCTTGACCGCCTGCATCAGGCCGACATTGCCCTCGGACACGACCTCGCCGATCGGCAGGCCATAGCCGCGATAACCCATGGCGATCTTGGCCACGAGCCGCAGATGGGATGTGACGAGCCGGTGCGCCGCATCGCGGTCGCCATGCTCGCGCCAGCGTTTCGCCAGCATGAATTCCTCGTTCGGTTCCAGCATCGGGAACTTACGAATCTCGTCGAGGTAACGTGACAGTCCGCCTTCCGCGGACATGACGGGCAGCGACGCAATCGCCATGCTCGTTCTCCTTCTTGGCCCCCGCTTCGCGGCAAACCAACCGCGCGATCAACCTTCGCGCAGGCTTTGGATGTCGTGAAAGATATAACGCCGGAACCGACTAACGGTTCGGCGCTGTTTCAAGCCACGTGCGGCGCCCCTTAGCCATCCGCATCCAACACCCACTCTATGCCAAGACAGCTTGGCGGAAAATGGGCAGGATGGCGAGATTGCCTCACAGCCTCGCGAGTTCTTCTTGCAATTTTGCAAACTCAGGCGGCGGCTCGGATTCGAAAAACAGCTCTTCGCCCGTGGCGGGATGAGCGAAACCCAGCAGTGCCGCGTGCAGCGCCTGCCGCCCCAATTGCGCCAGCGCCAGACGGGCGGGCTCGGGCAGGCGGCTCGCCTTGGTCGCGAATCCGGAGCCGTAGAGCTGGTCGCCGAGCAGCGGATGGCCGAGATGGCTCATATGGACGCGGATCTGATGGGTGCGCCCGGTCTCGAGCCGGCACTCGACCAGGCTGGCGAGCGCCTCGGTCTCCTCCCTGCCCTTGAGCAAAGCGGGGTAGCGTTCCATGACCGTGAAATGGGTGATGGCCTCGCGTCCGCGCTCCTCGCCCACGACCATCATCTTTTCGCGGTTCTTGTTCGAGCGCTCGATATTGGCCTCGATGGTGCCGTGCGCCCGGCGTGGAAAGCCCCAGACAATGGCGAGATAGGCGCGTTGGAGGGGGCCGGTGCGGCCATGGTCGGCGAACTGCTTTGCCAGGCCCTGATGCGCCTTGTCGTTCTTGGCGACGACGAGCAGCCCGCTGGTGTCCTTGTCGAGCCGGTGCACGATGCCCGGTCGCCTGACGCCGCCAATGCCCGAGAGGCTTTCGCCGCAATGGGCGATCAGGGCGTTGACCAGCGTGCCGTCCTCATGGCCGCCGGCAGGATGGACGACGAGGCCGGCGGGCTTGTCGATGACGATCAGGTGCTCGTCCTCGAACACCACGGTGAGCGGGATGTCCTGCCCCGCCGGGGCCGGGGGCTTGGCCTCGGGCATGATCAGCGTCAATGCGTCGCCCTCGACGACCTTGCGGCTGCCATCGGTCGTGACCGTGCCGTTCAGGCTGACGCCGCCATCCTTGACGATCTGCTGCAGACGGGCGCGCGAGATCTCGCCGGCCAACAAAGCGAGCGCCTTGTCGAGGCGCGCGCCGGCCTGTTCGGCCGTCACATGCAAGGTCACGCCCGCAGGCGGCGCGGTCTCAAATTGGCTTGGCTGTGATGTCATGACCGACGCTATAAGCGCCCGGGCCGAAAGCCGCACTTCTTTTCGCACGCGCCTGCCTCGCTTGCGACCGATCTTGCCTCAGCCGGAGATCTTGCCTCAGCCCAAAATCTTGCCTCAGCCCAAAATCTTGCCTCAGCCAAAGATGCGGAACTTCGCCTTCTTCTCCTCGACGATCTGGGCCTCTTCCGGTCCCGGATCGTCGGGCGCATGCGAGACGGGGAAGATCACGGGCGTGGCGCGGGCGTCGCCCTTCGCTGGCGCGGCCTCAGGTTTGGCTGCGGCCGGCGCTGGTTCCACGGCAGGTTTGGGCTCCGCGACAGGCTTTGGCTCCGCGGCAGATTTGGCCTCCTCGGGCGGCTTGGGCGCAGGCTCGACGATGGTTGCCGGCGGCGGCATGGCCGGGATGCTTGCGGGCGCGGTCGTCACGGTTTCGGCGCGGGCCTCGATCAGAGGCGTGGAATCGTCGAGATCGGCCAGGACATCGTCGAGCGCCGGGGCATGGCTGCCGAGCGTGGCGGGCGGTACCGTCCAGACGAAGGCGTCGAGCCGCCCCGAGATCGGCGAAACCGGCAGCCATTGATCGGAGACTAGCCCGTCGGCGACCCAGGCGGCGTCACGCGGTGCGCGCGTTGCCCGCGCGAGCCATTCGCGCACCTTGCCGGCCGCGCCGTGCTCGGCTTCCTCGAGCTCCGCCATCAGCAGGCAGGCGCGCACCGAGGCGCCGCCGGCGAGCAGCGGCTTCAAGGCCGTGCGGGCCTTGGCGAAATCGCGGGCGTGGATGGCGGCGCCGGCGAGCGCCAGCACGCCTTCGGGATCGGCCGGGCGCAGCTTCGCCAGCGTGGTGGCGCGGTTGAGCCGGTCCTGGGCGCTGTCGCCGGAGCGGACATCGAGATAGGCGGCGGCGATGTCGGGATGGGAGACCTCCTTCCAGGCGGCCTCCAGGATCTTGGAGGCTTTGCGGATGTCGCCGCGCTCGGCCAGCATGCGGCCGGCCAGCACCGCGGCCGGCGTCAGGCTGGGCGCGAGCTTGGTCGCCTCCAGCGCGGCGGCGAGCGCCTTTTCCGGCTCTCCGTCGCGGGCCTGCAGGGCCTCGGCTGCGAGTAGCACGGCGCGCTGGCGCTTGGCCTCGGCCTTCTCGGCCAGCCTCAGGGCGGCGCGGCGCTCGACGGCGGTGCGCGCCGCCTGCCAGTCGCCGGCGCTGGTGTGGAAGTCGAGCAAAGCGTCATTGGCCCAGGCGAGCGAGGGCGAACGGCGCACGGCGTCGTCGGCGAAGGCGCGCGCGGCGGTCATGTCGCCGCGACGCCTGGCCTCGACGAAGAGGCCGCGCAGGCCGAGCACGCGGGTCTCGGGCTTGTCGAGCATGGTCTTGAAGGCGGCCTCGGCCCGGCCGCGATCGCCGGAGAGCTGGGCGGCCTGCGCCTCCAGCAGCAGGGTCAGGGGCTCGTTGCCGGAGAAGCGGCGGGCATCGACGGCGTGGCGGCCGGCGGCGATGGGGTCGCCTGCGCCGATCGCGACCATGCCGCGCGAGACGGCTTCAAAGCCGCGAGCGCGGCGGCGGGCCCGCGAGGCGAAGCTGAAGGCCGAGGGCAGGCCGAGCACGAAGCGCGCAAGCGCCCAGGCCAGCATCGCCAGCATCGCCAGCACGACGACGCCGATGGCGGCGATCGCGACGCTGGTCTCGATGCGGTAGCCCTGCCACAGAATCGAAACCTCGCCGGGACGATCGGCGAGCCAGACGGCGCCGACCGCGAGGCAGGCGAAGACGAGGAGATAGAGCAGAACCCGAACCATGAACTCTATCCTCCGTCAGCCCGCCGCGCCGAGCGCGGCGACGGCATCCTGTGCGATTTTTGCAATCGCGGCATCTGCCTGGGCCCGTTTTTGCAAAGCCGTGCCGAAATCGGCGCTGCCGCGCCGCGCCGGCTCGGGCAGCTGGTTCCAGAGGCCGGCCGCCACAACGATATTCCCGCTCGCCAGCGCGTTCTCCAGCCGGATCAGCAATGTGGCGGGATCATTGGAGCCGGTGTCGCCCACAGGCCGGATCGTGACGATGCGGCTGGCGAGCCCGAGCAGGCGGTCCTGCCAGTTGGCGGTCGCCGGCGTCATTTCCCTGGCGAACATCGCTCGATGCGTGCGGAATTGCGTAAGCAGCGTGTCACGGGTCGGGGCGCCGGTCGTCGCGACCGCGCTCAGCGCCGCGATCTGCTCGGGCGCGCCGCCGCCCTTGACGAGCGCGGCGACATCGCTGGCGAAGGGCTGGCCCGAGGCGATGGCGCTCTGGATGCGCTCGGCCAGGACGATGCGTGCGGCGGCAAGGGCCTGCGGGCTGGGGGCGGAGGCTGTCTTGGCGAGGGTTTCGACTGTGCCGAGCCGCTGGCCGAGCGCGTTGGCGGCGGCTTCGGCGCGCTGGGCCTGGGCAGTCAAACTTGCGATGGCACCGGCATCGGCGCTCTGGGGGCCTTGCGCCTTCGCCTGCTCAACGAGCCGGGTCGCGGTGGCCTGCGCTTCCGTCCCGGCCTTGACGGCGGCATCAGCCTTGCGGTCGAGCGCGGTGGTGGCGCCTTGCAGGCTGTCGAGCCGGGCGCGGAGCTCGGCGATCTGCGTAACGTCGACGGCAGGCGTCGCGCGGCTCCAGGCGAGCATGGTGAGCCCGGTGCCGACCACGCCGCCGACGATGCCGGCGAGCGCCAGGGCCGGCCAGGGCAGGCGCGATTTCGTCTCCGGGAGAGACGATGTTTCGGCAGCACCCGCGCGGTGCGATCCTTCATCGTGCGAGCCGGCATGCGCGGCCGAGGGCTTGGTCTCGGGCGCTGCGAAATCGGGCGCGACGAATTCCTGGGGCAGCGCCTCGGTCGGCAGCACGGCCTCAGACGCGGCTGCGCTTGCGGACGCCGTGTCTACGGATGGCTGGGCGTCTTGCGCCTTTGACGTGTTTTGCGCCTTTGACGTGTCCTGTGCCTTTGACGTGTCCTGTGCCTTCAGATCGATGGTCGGCGGCGTGCGGCGGGCGCGGCCACGCTTCATCGCTTCAGCGTCGGGCTCGCTCATCGGGCCTGTCTCCGTCTCGACGCCTGTCGTCGCAGCCGGTTCGTCTCTAACATCGTCGCGCAGACGATTGCGAGCGGACACTTGATCGAGGGCGGCGAGCAGACCGGCCTCTTCCGGATGTTCGGCGACCAGCACCGTGCTGGCTCCGGCCGTGATCAATGGCGCCGCGACGTCTGCCGAGAGCGCGACATGGGTCAGCGCCAAAGCAGGCTCGGCGAGGCCGGCCTGCCGCGCCAGCGCCAGGAAGGTTCGGGCGCCGCGCGGGGAATAATGCAGGGCGGCATCGACCTTGCCGTCACGCAGGGCTTCAGTTGCATTCGCCGGGAGCGCGGCCACGGCCTCGGCTGCATAGGCAGTCCAGATCGTCACGTCGTAACCGGCGTCCCGCAAGCGCTGCGGCACATCCTCATGGTTGTCCCGGCCGGCGATCAGGAGCAGCCGCGACGGCGGCGGCAGATTGCGGCTGATCAGATCGATCAGGTCATGGCGATTGCCGTCGGCGCTGCGGGCATCGGCATAGCCGGCCTCACGCGCCTTGCCGGCGGTGCGTGCGCCGACGCTGAAGACGGGCAGGTCGCGCCAGCCCAGGGGCGCATCAGTGAGCGCGCTTACCGCATTGCCGCTGGTCAGGACGAGCGCGGAGAAATCTCCGGCCGGCGCCGGCTCAGGCAGGCGCACGACCGTGAATAGCGGCGCGATCAACGGCTCGCAGCCGCGCGCGGCAACCGCGCGGGCGCTGCGCTCGGCATCGGCCTGCGGCCTCAGGACGAGTATGCGCATACGGTCTCCTCTCGCGCCGGGTATCATCAGGCCGGACTCCCATCTGAAGCATGAACGCGCAGTCCGCGCCCGCCTTCGCCGTCGAATTGGTTAGCGATCGCGGCTGGGCCGCCATTCGGACTGATGACGATGCAGCTCGGGGTTTTGTCGCGGAGCGGGGTTGCGATTCCGGCCATGCCCTAGGTCCCCCCTCAAATGGCCGCTCTGCCGGCGGCTCCGGATGTGTCGTCCCAGACCGGCATCCCAGACTTGGTATTCCAAGCTTGGCATCCCGGCCGCATAACGGCCCCTTGGCCTTATGCTCGCTCGCGCACTATACGGGGGAATTCCCGGCGCGAAACTGCCGGTTCTTCACGACTGAATTCCTGCGCCCGCCTATTCCGTCACAGCTGCTGCGAGACCAACCGGCCGATCATGCGAGTTTTGGGCATAGAGACGACTTGTGACGAGACCGCGGCCGCAATCGTCGAGGTCACGCGCTCCGGCGAGGCAAAAATCCTGTCGAACGAGGTGCTGAGCCAGATCGCCGCACATGCGGCCTTTGGCGGCGTCGTGCCGGAGATCGCGGCGCGTGCCCATGTCGAGGCGATCGACCGCATCGTCGGCAGCGCCTTCGAGAGAGCGGGGCTCAAGCCTGCCGATATCGATGCGGTCGCGGCCGCCGCTGGTCCAGGGCTGGTCGGCGGCGTCATGGTCGGGCTGACCACGGGAAAAGCCATTGCGCTGGTGACGGGCAAACCCTTCATCGCGATCAACCATCTCGAGGCCCATGCGCTGACGGCGCGACTGACCGACGATCTCGCCTTTCCCTATCTGCTGCTGCTCGTTTCGGGCGGGCACACGCAATTGCTCGCCGTGCGCGGCGTCGGCGACTATCTCAAGCTTGGCGGTACGATCGACGATGCTGTCGGCGAGGCCTTCGACAAGATCGCCAAGATGCTGGGCCTGGCCTATCCGGGCGGCCCTTCGGTGGAGCGCGAGGCGGAGAAGGGCGATCCCGAGCGCTTCGACTTTCCCCGCCCGATGAGCGGCCGGCCGAATCCGGATTTCTCACTGTCTGGCCTCAAGACGGCAGTGCGCCTCGTCGCCGAGCGGATCGCGCCCTTGTCGGATCGCGATGTCGCCGATCTATGCGCCTCCTTCCAGGCGGCGGTCGTCGATGTGATGGTCGACCGGACACGGGCTGGCTTGCGCGCCTGCCGCGCCGCCGACATCACGCCGTCGGCGTTGGTCGTGGCGGGCGGCGTCGCCGCCAATCAGCCGATCCGGCGCGGGCTGACGCGGCTTGCGACCGAGGCCGGCCTCCCGATGGTGGCGCCGCCGGTCGCGCTCTGCGGGGATAATGGCGCGATGATCGCCTGGGCCGGGTTGGAGCGGCTGCGCCTGGGGCTGATCGACGACATGAGCGCGGTCGCCCGTCCACGCTGGCCGCTGGACGAGCTCAGGCCGCGAGATCTTGCGCCGCAAGACCTCAAGGCCGGGGAATGAGCGGGCTCACGGCCTCTTCGGTCATTGGCATTGTCGGCGGCGGCGCCTATGGCACGGCCTTGGCGCTGGCCGCGGCGCGCGCCGGGCGCGAGGTCCTGTTCTGGGCTCGCGACGCGGCGACAATCACGGCGATCCGGGAGACCCGCCAGACGCCGCACCTACCGGGCGTGATGCTGCCGGAGGCGATCTCCGCGACATCATCGCTCGCGGCGTTGAGCGGCGTTGGCGCCTTCGTGGTCGCGGTGCCGACGCAGAGCCTGAGGCAGGTCTGCGAGGGACTGGCGCGGGCGCTGCCGGCCGGACGTCCGGTGATCTCGGCTGCCAAGGGCATCGAGCAGGCGACCGGCCTGTTCACCACGCAAGTGATCGCGCAGGCCTGGCCCGGCTCGCCGGCTGCGATCCTGTCGGGACCGAGCTTCGCCGCCGATATCGGACGCGGCCTGCCCACGGCGGTGACGCTGGCCGCGCAGGACGCGAATCTGGCGCGGACCCTGGCGGAGGCGCTGAGTTCATCGGCCTTTCGCATCTATCACAGTGCCGATCCGCGCGGCGTCGAGATCGGCGGGGCGGCCAAGAACGTGCTCGCCATCGCAGCAGGGATCACAATTGGCCTCGGCTATGGCGAGAGCGCTCGGGCGGCGCTGGTGGCGCGCGGTTTCTCCGAATTACGCCGCTTCGGGGAGGTTTTCGGCGCGCAAGGCGAGACGCTGATGGGGCTGTCGGGGCTGGGCGATGTCGTGCTGAGCTGTGCCTCGCCGCAATCGCGCAACTTCGCCTTCGGCCTGGCGCTGGGGCAGGGGCGGCCGATTGCGGAGGCTTCGGGCGGCAAGCTGGCGGAGGGAGCGTTCACCGCTTCGGTGCTGGCGCGGATCGCGCGTGAGCACAAGCTCGAGATGCCGATCGCGGATGCGGTCGCGGCGATCATCGCAGGCGAGATCGGCGTGCGCGAGGCGGTGGCCGGGCTCCTGGCACGACCGATCCGCGCCGAGAATTGAGGCGGGCCGGAGCGTGCTGAAGCGAGCTGCGATCTTGCTCTCGGCCGGGCTCGTCCTTGCCTTGGGCTTGGAGTTCTCTCAACTCCTGCGGACGACCCCGGTGCTTGCAGCTCAAAACGAGCAGGCGACGCGCATCCTGATCGAGAAGGGCGCGCGGCAGCTAACCTTGGAGCGGGATGGCCAAGTACTGGCGCGCTATGCGGTGGCGCTGGGCTCCGATCCCATTGGCCAAAAGCAGAGGGAAGGTGACGGCCGGACTCCGGAAGGTGTCTATGCCGTCGACTTCAAGCATCCGCGCAGCCGCTATCACCTGGCCTTGCGCATCTCTTATCCGGATCAGCAGGCGCGCGAGACAGCGCTGCGGGCCGGCGTTTCGCCCGGCGGCGACATCATGATCCATGGTATCCGCAATGGCCTCGGTTGGCTCGCCGGGCTGCATCGCAACCGCGACTGGACGGATGGCTGCATTGCGGTCACCAATGCCGAGATTCGCGAGATTTGGTCGCGTGTTCCGGACGGGGCGCGCGTGGAGATCCGGCCATGAGGCGTCGGGACGAAGGAGGCGGCAATGGCCAATGACTGGTCCGACCTGACGAAGCGCGTGGCGCGCGGCATCGCCGAAGTCCGCAAGACGACGGGCTCCGAGCTTGTCGCCGAGAGCCTGCCGGTGGCATTGGCGGGCCGTGTGCCGGCCGGCCCGGTGATCCAGCATCGCCGCCGCCGCGCCGAGGATACGCATCGCTTCGTGCTGATCCTGCCTTTTGGCGAGGGTGAGGTCCGGGTCGAGCTCGATCCGCAGGATTATGCCGCCCTGACGCGCGAGATGGTGCGGTTCTGGAACGAGCAGGGGCAAGCGGCCTCGAAACCGCCGAGCCCGATGAAAGAGGAAGAGGCCTGATGGCACATTGGCTGATCAAATCCGAACCGGTGAAGTGGTCCTGGGAACAGCAGGTCGCGGCCGGCGCCAAGGGCACGCATTGGGACGGCGTCAAGAACCATACCGCCAAGCTCAACCTGATGGCGATGAAGCAGGGCGATCAGGTCTTCTTCTACCACTCCAATGAGGGGCTCGAGGTCGTCGGCATCGTCGAGGTGATCAAGGAGGCCTATATCTGGATTCCGGGCGAGCCCTGGGTGCTGGTCGATTTCAAGGCGGTAAAGCCATTGCCGAAGCCCGTGACGCTGGCGCAGGTCAAGGCGGAGCCGAAGCTCGCCAAGATGTCGCTCGTCACCTCTTTCCGCCTCTCGGTGCAGCCGGTGACCGACGAGGAATGGGCGCTGGTCTGCAAGATGGGCGGTCTTTGAACTCCGGCGCAGCAGCCGAAAGTCTTTGAAACGAAAGTGCGAGGTCGCCCAGCTTGCCGCCTTGGCTGCCGGGACTATGATGCAGCGCATTCAAACCAAGCGGACGAGGCGAATCCCGCGATGCGCCCCCGAAGCCGCAATTCAGACGGCCCAGGTCTGGGGAGACGCCTATAATGTCCGAGACTATCTATGATGTGCCCGTCGCCTGGGCCAAGAAGGCGCATCTGAACGACGCCAAATACAAGAGGATGTATGCGGCTTCGATCAAGGATCCGGACAAGTTCTGGGGCGAGCAAGGTCAGCGGATCGACTGGTTCAAGCCCTACGGCAAAGTCCGCAACGCCAGCTACAAGCCCGGCAAGGTCTCGATCAAGTGGTACGAGGACGGCACCACCAATGTCGCCTATAATTGCGTCGACCGGCATCTGGCGACGCGGGCCAAGCAGACCGCGATCATCTGGGAGGGCGATGACCCTTCGGAATCCAAGAAGATCAGCTACGGCCAGCTCTATACCGAGGTCTGCAAGTTCGCGAACGTGCTGAAGGCCAACGGGGTCAAGAAGGGCGATCGCGTCACCATCTACCTGCCGATGATCCCCGAGGCGGCCTATGCGATGCTCGCCTGCGCACGTATCGGCGCGATCCATTCCGTGGTGTTCGGAGGCTTCTCGCCCGATTCACTGGCGAGCCGGATCGAGGACAGCGATTCCAAGATCGTGATCACGGCCGATGAGGGTTTGCGCGGGGGCCGCCCCGTGCCGCTCAAGAAGAACGTCGATGCTGCCGACCCCAAGGTCAAGGGCGGCATCGGCAAGGTCATCGTGGTCAAGCGCACCGGCGGCAACGCTCATATGGTCGACGGCCGCGACGTTTGGTACCATGACGAGGCCGCCAAGGTTTCGGGCCATTGCCCGCCCGTTGAAATGAAGGCGGAGGACCCGCTCTTCCTGCTCTACACCTCCGGGTCGACCGGCAAGCCCAAGGGCGTCCTGCACACGACGGCAGGCTATCTCGTCTATACGTCGATGACGCATCAATACGTCTTCGACTACCATGACGGCGACATCTACTGGTGCACGGCCGATGTCGGCTGGGTCACCGGGCACAGCTACATCCTCTATGGCCCGCTCGCCAACGGCGCGACGACGCTGATGTTCGAGGGTATCCCGACCTATCCGACGATCTCGCGCTTCTGGGACGTGATCGACAAGCACAAGGTCAACACCTTCTACACCGCGCCGACCGCGATCCGCTCGCTGATGGGGGCGGGCGAGGAACCGGTGAAGAAGACCAAGCGCAAATCGCTGCGTCTGCTCGGCTCGGTCGGCGAGCCGATCAATCCGGAGGCCTGGGAGTGGTATCACCGCGTCGTCGGCGACCGCCGTTGCCCGATCGTCGATACCTGGTGGCAGACCGAGACCGGCGGCATCCTGATCACGCCGCTGCCGGGCGCGACCAAGCTCAAGCCCGGCTCGGCGACGCGCCCCTTCTTCGGCGTCAAGCCCGAGATCGTCGATGCCGAAGGCAAGATCCTGGAAGGCGCCTGCGAGGGCAACCTCGTCATCGCCGAGAGCTGGCCCGGCCAGATGCGTACGGTCTATGGCGACCATAAGCGCTTCGAGGAAACCTATTTCGCCACCTATCCGAACAAGTATTTCACCGGCGATGGCTGCCGGCGCGATGCCGACGGCTATTACTGGATTACCGGGCGTGTCGACGACGTGATCAACGTCTCCGGGCACCGCATGGGCACCGCCGAGGTCGAATCGGCGCTGGTGGCGCATCCCAAGGTCTCGGAAGCCGCCGTCGTCGGCTATCCCCACGACATCAAGGGGCAGGGCATCTACGCCTATGTCACGCTGATGGCCGGCGAGACGCCGAGCGAGGAGTTGCGCAAGGACCTGGTGTCCTATGTGCGCAAGGAGATCGGGCCGATCGCCTCGCCTGACCTGATCCAGTTCTCGCCCGGCCTGCCCAAGACCCGCTCGGGCAAGATCATGCGCCGCATCCTGCGCAAGATCGCCGAGGACGAGTTCGGCGCGCTCGGCGACACCTCGACCCTGGCCGACCCGGCGGTGGTCGACGACCTGATCGCCAACCGGCAGAACAAGCGCAAGGCGGGCTGAGACAAGAAGGACGGTTCGACGTCATGCTCGAGCTTGTCCCGAGCATCCACGTCTTGGACACCGCCTCGCATTGAGGAAGACGTGGATGGTCGCCACAAGGGCGACCATGGCGGCGCGCGTCAAACGTCTTTTTTGACGCGCTTTCGCCCGGCCTTGGGCAGCTTGCGCGCATAGAGTTCGAGCCGGTGGCGGACGATTTCGTAGCCCAGCTCGGCTGCGATCTTCGCCTGCAGCGCCTCGATCTCCGGCGATGAGAACTCCACCACCTGCCCGGTCTCGACATCGATCAGATGGTCGTGATGCTGCTGGTCGGCATGCTCGTAGCGCGAGACACCGTCCTCGAAGGCGTGGCGCTCGATCGCGCCCTGCGATTCCAGCAGCTTCATGGTCCGGTAGACCGTCGAGAGCGACAAGGTCGGATCGTGCTCAAAGGCGCGGGTGAAGATGCCCTTGGCGTCGGGGTGGTCATGGGCCTCGGCGAGAATGCGCAGGATCAGCCGGCGCTGCTGCGTCATCCGCAAGCCCGCCTGCTTCAACTGGCCCTCGAAAATGGCCACGCGCTGCTCGGTTCCGATCATTGTTCGCAGATAGCAAGGCTGCGACGCATTTGCAAAACAGAGATAATGCAAATCATTTGCAATTGCATTGACAGATGCAATTCGTTTGCAATAGCTATTGAAGGGATTGGATAGCCAGCAGGAGAGAGCATGCGTTCGCGTCGTCATTTCATGGGTCTGTATTTCTTGGGCCTGTGGTCGGCCCTTGCTGTCATGGGTGGCCTTTGCGCCGCGGCTTGCCCGGCGCTGGCACAGCCGGCGCCGGGCAAGCCGCTGCGGGTGGTCACGACCTTCACCATCATTCAGGACATGGCGCAGAACGTCGCCGGCAATGTCGCGATCGTCGAGTCGATCACCAAGCCCGGCGCCGAGATCCATGACTACCAGCCGACGCCGCTCGACGTGGTGAAGGCGCAATCGGCCGATCTCGTGCTGTGGAACGGGCTCAACCTCGAGCGCTGGTTCGAAAAATTCTTCGAGAACGTCAAGAATGTGCCGAGCGCGGTGCTGACCGACGGCATCGAGCCGATGGGCATCAAGGAAGGCCCCTATCAGGACAAGCCGAATCCGCATGCCTGGATGTCGACCAAAAACGCGCTGATCTATATCGAGAACATCAGGAAGGCGCTGGCCAAGGCCGATCCCGCCAACGCCGCGACCTACGCCAAGAATGCCGCCGCCTATGCCGACGAGATCAAGGCGATGGACGCGCCCTTGCGGGCCCGGCTCGACAAGGTGCCGGCGGACAGGCGCTGGCTCGTCTCCAGCGAGGGGGCCTTCAGCTATCTCACCCGCGATTATGGCTGGCGCGAAGCCTATCTCTGGCCGATTAACGCCGACGAGCAGGGCACGCCGCAGCAGGTCCGCAAGCTGATCGACCTCGTGCGCAAGAGCAAGATTCCGGCCGTGTTCAGCGAAAGCACGATCTCGGACAAGCCGGCCAAGCAGGTCGCGCGCGAGACCGGCGCGAAATATGGCGGGGTGCTCTATGTCGACTCGCTCTCTGCCGCAAACGGGCCGGTGCCGACCTTCGCCAAATTGCTGGAGGTGACCGTGGAGACGATCGCCAAGGGGTTCGGCCAGTGAAGGCCTCCGCGATCAATTCGAGCATGGCCGCCGGCCCGACCCCGTCGATCGTCGTCGCCGGAGTCACGGTTCGCTACGGCAATGGCGTCACCGCGGTGCACGACGCCTCGTTCGCGCTCGGGCCGGGCACGATCTGCGCACTCGTCGGCATCAACGGCTCCGGTAAATCGACGCTCTTCAAGACCTTGATGGGATTTCTAAAGCCGGCAAAGGGCATGGTCTCGATCGCCGGAATGGAGGTTCGCCAGGCGCTGAAGCGCGGTCTCGTCGCCTATGTGCCGCAGGCGGAAGAGGTCGATTGGAGCTTCCCCGTACTGGTCGACGATGTCGTGATGATGGGGCGCTACGGGCATATGGGGTTCCTGCGCATCGCCGGTAAAGCCGACCGTGATGCCGTCGACGACGCCCTGGCGCGGGTCAACATGCTGGAGTTTCGCCGCAGGCAGATCGGCGAGCTCAGCGGCGGCCAGCGCAAGCGCGTCTTCCTGGCTCGCGCCCTGGCGCAGGGCGGGCGGATCATCCTGCTCGACGAGCCCTTCACCGGCGTCGACGTCAAGACCGAGGACCAGATCGTCGACCTGATGCGGGAGTTGCGCGCTGAGGGCCGGCTCATGCTGGTCTCGACGCATAATCTCGGTTCGATCCCCGATTTCTGCGATCAGGTCGTGCTGGTCAACAAGACGGTGCTGGCCGCCGGGCCGACCGACACGACCTTCACCCATGCCAATCTGCAGCGGGCCTTCGGTGGTGCGCTCAGGCATTTCCGGTTGGAAGGGCACGCCTTGCATGAGGATGCGGATGCGCGCTGCGTCACCGTCATCAGCGACGATGAGCGGCCGCTCGTGCTCTATGGCGAGCGCGACCATGAGAAGCTGGCCGATGGCGGCAAGGCCACTCGCGGCCAGACCACGCGCGGCAAGGAGAACGGCGAGAGGGCGACCGGCAAGGAGGGGCGTTCGTCGTGATCGAATTGCTTCTGGAGCCCTTCGGCTACCAATACATGGTCAAGGCCATCTGGGTCTCGGCTCTCGTGGGCGGCGTCTGCGCCTTCCTGTCCTGTTATCTGATGCTGAAGGGCTGGTCGCTGATGGGGGATGCGCTGGCGCATGCGATCGTGCCGGGCGTCGCCTTCGCCTATCTGCTGAAAGTTCCCTACGCGGCCGGCGCCTTCTTCTCGGGCCTCCTGGCCGCGCTGGCCATGGCGCTGGTCAGGGTGCGCACGCAATTGCGCGAGGACGCGGTCATCGGCATCGTCTTCACCACCTTCTTCGCGGTGGGCCTGCTGATCGTCTCGATCAACCCGACCTCGGTCAATGTCCAGTCGATCGTGCTCGGCAACATCCTTGGCATCTCGGATGAGGACGTGCTCCAGGTCGCGATCATCGCCGCGATCTCGCTCGCCATCCTGATCGCGCGCTGGAAGGATCTGATGCTGGTCTTCTTCGACGAGAATCAGGCGCGCGCCGTCGGTCTCTCGCCGACGCGGTTGAAGATCCTGTTCTTCGTCCTGCTCAGCGCCTGCACGGTCGCGGCGCTGCAGACGGTCGGCGCCTGTCTCGTCATCGCCATGGTGGTGACCCCGGGCGCGACCGCCTATCTTCTAACCGATCGTTTCGGGCGGCTCATCATCATCGCGGTCGCGATGGGGGTGACGACGAGCGCGGTCGGAGCCTATGCGAGCTATTTCCTCGACGGCTCGACCGGCGGCCTGATCGTCGTCTTCCAGACCATCCTGTTCCTGGCTGCCTTCCTGTTCGCGCCCAAGCATGGCCGGCTCGCGGCGCGCCGGGCCGCGCGCAGTGTCGTGGAGCCGGTGGCATGAGTCTGATCGACATCTGGCTGGTCACGCCCCTGTCGCATGAGTTCATGCTGCGCGGGTTCATCGTGGCGGCGCTCGTCGGCGTGGTCTGCGCCGTCCTGTCCTGCTTCCTGGTGCTGAAGGGCTGGTCGCTGATGGGCGACGCCGTCTCGCACGCGGTGCTGCCCGGCATCGTGCTCGCCGCTATGACGGGGCTGCCATTGGCGCTGGGAGCTTTCGCCGCCGGCCTGAGCTGCGCGCTCGGCATCGGCTATCTCAAGGAGAACAGCCGGGTGAAGGAGGACACGGTGATGGGCATCGTGTTCTCCGGCATGTTCGCGCTCGGTCTCGTACTCTTCGTCAAGGTCGATAGCGACCAGCACCTGATGCATATCCTGTTCGGCAACATGCTGGGCGTACGCTGGGCCGACATCGCCGAGACCGCCCTCATCGCGGTTCCGACCATCGCGATCATGCTGGCCAAGCGCCGAGATTTCCTGCTGCATGCCTTCGATCCGGCTCACGCCCGCGCTATCGGCCTGAATGTCCGGGTGCTGCATTTCGGCCTGCTGATGCTGCTGGCGCTGACCATCGTCGCGGCGTTGAAGGCGGTCGGTATCATCCTGGTGGTGGCGATGTTGGTCGCGCCCGGCGCCATCGGCTATCTGACGACACGGCAGTTCGACCGGATGCTGCTGGTCGCTGTCGGCGTTGCGACGCTGTCGAGCGTATTCGGCACCATCCTGAGCTTCCACCTCGATGCCGCCACCGGCCCTTGCATCGTGGTGGTGCAGGCCGGGTTCTTCCTGATGGCGCTCGCCGGTAATCTGATGCGCGCCTCGCGGCGGGCGAGCGCGGTTCAGCAACCGGGCTGATCCGTCATGCAGCCTGCTGGTCGGCCTCGTCCAGCAGGCGCACCACCGTGATGCTCTGGTTCAGGCATTGGCAGTTGTACTCGCTGGTCAGGAAAGCGATGTCGGCGGCGTCGCGCCCGCTCGCGATCCTGACCAGCCCTTCGACGGGAGCAAGCCGGGTCGGGTCGACAAGCCACCAGCGCCCGCCGAGAAACACCTCGTAGACGGCGTGGAAATCCGGTGGATCGAGGTCGAGCGCATAGGCGCTGACCGCGCGCGCCGGGATGTTCAGGGCCCGCGTCAAAGCGATGCCGAGATGGGTGAAGTCGCGGCAGACGCCGGCCCGGTCGATGAAGGTCTGCTCGGCGGTGGTCAGTGCGTGGCTGACGCCATGGACATAGTCGAGATGGGTATGCAGCCAGTCGAGGACGCTGAGAACGCGCGCACCACCACCCTGGACCATGCGGAACTCGCGCTGGGCGAAGCGCATGAATTCGTCGGAGGGGCAAAAGCGGCTGGGCAGCAGGTAAGGCAACACGTCGCGGGGCAGTTCCGACCAGTCGTGCTGGCGGGCACTGGATGCGAGCGGCGCCCGCAAGCCGTTATCGACGATGGCGTTGTACCGGATCTCGACCTGGCCGGAGAGCGCCCCGCGAAAGCGCCTCTCGCCGGTCGTGGGGTCCTCGTCGCGGATCAATGCGGCTCCCGGCGTGACGCTGAGCTCTTCCGAAAGGATCACCTGGTCGGGCGAGCGGGCGGCTTCGAGCGCGGCGATGATTTGTGTCGCGCCGCCAAAACCATAGGTCAGCGTCGCCGCGATCGAGAGCTTCATGAAATTCCCCGGGACATGCGTGTGAGAACGCGACGGTCAAACGCCGCCCCGGGATTGAAGTTCCGATGCGGCGTCAGGCTGCCGAGCGTGCCAGACCGATCTCTGGCGCGATCTGCGCCAGGATCTCGTAGGACCGCTTGCGCGCCGCTTGGTCGTGAATCGGCGCGGTGACCATGATCTCATCGGCGGATGTCGCTGCGATGAAGGCGCCGAGCTCCCGCTTGATCGTCTCGGGCGAGCCGATGAAGGCGTAGCGCAGCATCTGCGAGACATGCGCCTTCTCGGCCGGCGACCAGTATTGCTCGATATCGGCGATCGGCGGCTGGAGCTTGCCGCGCGCGCCGCGGACCATGCCGACGAAGCGCTGCTGCAGGGAGGTCGCGAGATAGCGCGCCTCGGCGTCGGTCTCGGCGGCGACGACGTTGATGCCGGGCATGGCATAGGGCTTTGCCGCCTGCTCCGACGGCTTGAAGCGTTCGCGATAGATCGCCAGGGCCTGGATCAGCGCATCCGGAGCGAAATGCGAGGCGAAGGCGTAGGGCAGGCCGAGTTCTGCTGCGAGCTGCGCGCCGAACAGGCTCGATCCGAGGATCCAGAGCGGCACGCGCAGGCCCGCGCCCGGCACGGCCTGGACCGCCTGGTTCGGCCCGGCCGGCTCGAAAAAGGCCTGCACCTCGAGCACATCCTGCGGAAACTGGTCCGAGGCCATCGGGTCGCGCCGCAGCGCACGCAATGTACGCTGATCGGTCCCCGGCGCGCGGCCGAGGCCGAGATCGATGCGGCCGGGAAAGAGCGCTTCCAGCGTGCCGAACTGTTCGGCGATGACCAGCGGGGCGTGGTTGGGCAGCATCACGCCACCGGCCCCGACGCGGATCGTGCTGGTCGCTCCGGCGAGCGCGCCGATCACCACGGCGGTCGCAGCGCTGGCGATGCCGGTCATGTTGTGGTGCTCGGCGACCCAGTAGCGCCGATAGCCCAGGGCTTCGGCATGGCGGATGAGCTCGATCGAGTTCCGGAGCGCGTCACCCGGCTCCTGGCCTTCGATGACGGGAACGAGGTCGAGAACGGAAATGGCGACCATGGCGGCCTCTGCTCTGGCGCGTCGGCGGGAAACCATGGCTGTGCCGCAGGCCGAGGCGCGAATCCTGAAAGGACCATGCAGATGGGTGTGGCGGCCAGGCAATCCAATGCGTGACGTTGCGTGTCATGACGCGTCTGCGTCAGCTTCATGGCGCGGTGGCCGACCGCGCCGTCTTTGTGATCCCGCCGCCTCGGCTCATCTCGAGCTGGCTGCGACGGCATGCTCCCGTTCGAGCGCGGCGCAGAGCGCAGGGCCGATCCGGCGATAGACGGCGGCGTAATCCCTGTAGTGAACGCCGTCGACCATGGGCAGGCCGGGTGTGAAGGGGTTGGCGACCAGGCAACCGCTCGTCGCCTTGCAGGTGCTTTCCGCCAGCGACCCGATGCGCTCGGCCGCCTCCGCCGAGAAGCCCTCGGCCCTGGCTGTGTCGATGGGCGGGACGCCGGTGACGAGCACGATGTGGGATGCGCGTTGCAAGGTCCCGAGCAGCGGCTCGAAGCTCGCCTCGAAACGCATCGCCGCCTCGTATTCATTGCTGAAACGCTTGGCGTTGGCGTCATTGGTGCCGATGGTCAGGATCACGGCGCGCGGCGGATGCGGCAGCGGCAGTCCCGCAAGGAAATCGGCATAGGCGCCGGCGGTCGCTCCGGAAACCCCGGCATTGACGAGCGGCAGGCCGCACAGCGTGCGCGTGGGCCAGCGCTCGATATGGGAATCGCCGGCGGCCAGCAGGTAATCGCCCTCGATCCGGCCGAGATCGGCAGTGACGGCCTGAAGCCGGGTGGCGCGATAGGGCGGCGCTGAGCCGGCACGACCGAACCCGTAGCCCGCGAGCGAGCCGAGCAGCAAGGCGAGGGGCAGGACGATGAGCGCCAATGTGACGGGATGGCGCAGCACGATCTTGCCGAGACGTTCGAGCACGGGTGGCGAACGCAAGGCGCCGTCCAACAGGCGGCGAAGGATCATCGGGCGCGTCCCCGTGGCGGCAGCGGGCAGCCATCGGCATCGGCCGGCCCCGCCGGTGCGGAGGAGAGCCGCACCGGTCGGCCGGTCACTGGATCGCGAAAGCCGCGCCGACCGCAGCCGTTCTCGCCCGAGGACAAGCCGTCATAGGCCATGAGGGCTGGCAGCATCGTCAGCCAGAGCGAGACGCCGGCGAGCAGCAGCAGCTGGATGGCGGCGTGCCAAAGCCATTGATGCGGCTTGCCGGGCAGGATCTTGCCGGGCAGGATCTTGCCGGGCAGGACCTTGCCGGGGAGGATGTCAGCGCCGACAGGATTTGATATGATTTGGGTCGAGGTCATCATTCGCGCCGGAGTGTCGGCGCTGTATTTTGCGAAATGACGTCCGGGATTCGGGTATCTGGTATCGGTGCTTTTCCAAGAGCTCGTATAGAAACAATTGGAAACAATTCCGTCGCGACCGCGCCGCGTGCTGGGTTTAAGGCCGCCCGATGAACCGAACCGCACATATCCTGATCGTCGAGGACGACCGCGAGATCGCGACGCTCGTCTCGCGCTTCCTTCGTAACAATGACTTCCGCGTCAAGACCGTGGCGAACGGGCGCGAGATGGATGTCGCACTACGCGACGGCCGTTTCGACCTGATCGTGCTCGACCTGATGCTCCCGGGCGAAGACGGGCTGAGCCTGTGCCGGCGGCTGCGGTCGGACGGCGCGATGCCGATCATCATGCTCACGGCCAAGGCCGAGGAGATCGACCGCATCCTCGGCCTCGAAATGGGGGCCGACGACTATCTCGTGAAGCCGTTCAACCCGCGCGAATTGCTCGCCCGCATCCGCGCCGTGCTCAGGCGGGCCTCTGCCCAGGGGCAACCCGAGATCGGCGAGAGCGTCTTCCTCAGCTTTGCCGGCTGGAAGCTCGACAAGGCGGTCCGGCGGCTGTTCAACCCCGCCGGGGAGCGCGTGGCGCTGACCGGAGCAGAGCTTGATCTGCTGCTCGCCTTCTGCGAGCGGCCGCGCCGGGTGCTGTCGCGCGACCAGCTGCTCGACCTCACGCAAGGCCGCGCGGCTGCGCCGTTCGAGCGCTCGATCGACGTGCTCGTCAGCCGCCTCAGACAGAAGATGGAGAGCAATCCGCGCGAACCGGAGATGATCCAGACCATCCGGTCGGGCGGTTACATGTTCTCGCCGGAGATCGAGGCGGGATGAAGCGTTTCCTGCTGCGCCTACTGCCGGCCCGGGCCGCCGCGCAGATCGCGGTCATCGTCGTCGGTTCGCTGATCCTCGCCAATCTCGTCACGGTGGCCGTGCTGCTGACGCTTCTGCCCGCGGAGCTGCGTCGGGTTCCGCGCTTCTCCTATGTGACCGAGCTGGTGTCGCTGGCTCAATTGCACAATGCGGCGACGACGCCGGAATTGAAGGCCGCCATCATCGAGGCCGCCACCAGGGCAAATCCGCGACTGTCGCGGCTGAAGCCGGGGCAGGGCACGCCCCTGCGCAACCCGAACAGGCATGACGAGGCCTTGCTGGAGCTGCTCGAACAGGACCTTTCCGGCCTCGGGCAGGCGCAACTGCTTGAGACCGATGCGCAGTCCAGGCGGGAGCTGCCGCCCGCCGCAGCCTTGCGCTTTACCGACGGAACCGGGTTGATGGTCGAGCCGCCCGCCATGACGCCGCCACCGCGCGGCACGGCCTTCATTTTTTACCTGATCACGACGCTGGCTTCGCTTGCCATGCTGATCGGGCTTTTGTCGCTCTGGGCGACGCGGGCGGTGGTGTCGCCGCTGTCGCAATTGGCGACGGCCGCCGACCGCTTTGATCCCGATCGCGATGAGGCGGTCTCGCTCGAGCATGGCCCTGTCGAGGTCAAGCGGCTCGCCGCCGCCTTCGGGGCGATGGCGGCGCGTATCCGACGGCTCGTCGATGAGCGGACGCGGATGCTGGCAGCCGTCAGCCATGATCTGCGCACGCCAATCACGCGGCTGCGCTTGCGCGCCGAGGAGATCGGCGATGACGGCAAGCGCCGCGCCATCCTTGCCGATCTGGCGTTGATGGAGCGTATGGTTAGCGGGGCCTTGTCCTATCTGCGCGAGGGACGCGCCTCGGGCAGCATGGTCGCGACCGATGTTCCGGCCTTGCTTCAGACGGTTTGCGATGATTTTGCCGATCTCGGGCATATCGTCGTCTATGAAGGGCCGATCCGCGCCTCGGCCTTGTGTGATGCCGACCAGATGACGCGCGCCGTCACCAACCTCGTCGACAATGCGATCAAGTTCGGCGGCAAGGCGGTGGTGCGGCTCGAGGATGGTGAGGCCGAGACTATCGCCATCGTGGTCGAGGATGATGGGCCGGGCATTGCCCCGGAGCATCGCGAGAAGGTGTTCGAGCCGTTCTACCGGGCCGATCTCGCCCGCACCCTGCGCGAGAGCAGCGGTTTCGGTCTGGGGCTCGCCATCGTGCGCGCCATCGCCGAGGCGCATCGCGGTGGGCTGACGCTGTCCGAGCGGCCGGGCGGCGGGCTCGTGGCGCGGATCGCCTGGCCACGGCACTGGTGAGCCGGCCTGCCGCGGAACGTGCATAGGTTCCGCGCGTTCACTCCTCAGAAGAGGAGATTTCACATGGCGACTGTCAATCGGGCCAAGGAAAGCCTGCGCAAGGAACAGCAGGAGCAGCGGCAGGCCAGTCGCGGCAAGGGCCGGGATGCCGAGCTGCACGAGGCGCTGAAGGGGACATTCCCGGCGAGCGATCCCGTCGCGTCGCAGACCGCGACCAAGCCTGGCGCGAAGAAGCGCGCGCATTGAGGCGTCGTCAGGCCGCGGGAGATCGTAGGGCGATGGTCGCAACGACGGCGAGCCCTGTCGCGGCCTTGAGCGATACGGCAATCCTGGCTTCGATCAGGATTGCGTGCCCTGGCTCGATCCGGACAGGCTTTCCGTCGCAGGAGCCCGTGAAGGCATTTTCCGGCGCGTAGATGACATGGTTTCCCGCGCTTAGCACGGCGTTCTGACCCGTCGTTGCAACGATGAGGTCGATCTCGCAGAGCGCCCTGTCGGCGATCAGGTTCACCACTTCGACCGGGCCGTTCTCGAGGCGGCTGACGATCGGTGTGCCGCCATCGTAGCGGACGGGCTGGAATGGTCTGCGCAGGTCGATCTCGCCTGCCGGGGTTTCGAGGACGAGGCCGCTCCCGGCGATGACGAGTTGCAGGCGCTCATAGCCGGTGAGATCGGAGAACGGCCCGGGCGCGACGATGCCGGTGCGGCCGAAGCGCCAGATCATGCCCTCCCAGCTGCCCGGCGCGGCACCCTCGCGATAGGCGTCGGCGATGTCGATGGTGACACCGCCGCCATTCTTCCAGGGCGTGCGCCGGAAGCTCTCGGCCGGAAGCGGGGTGAAGCTCGCATCGCTCATCGTGCAACCCTTAGAGCATTTTCGAGCGAACTGGTGTCCACTTCGCTCAAGAATGCACCAGATTCATAGGCCGCAGCCAACTCAGCGCGATGCGCAAGGAGCCTGTGCGGGGACCGTGGATCCGGTCATCGGCTGCTAGCCCGAAAGCGCCCTCCCGTAGCACGGCCCTGGTGCCGTGGTTTCCTCCGCCGGAGGTTTTCGAAAGCCGACCTTCGGCCCCGTCCGAACCCGCGCGTCCCGACCGGCATCCGAAACCCTCACAGCAGTGGAACCAGGGCTGTTAAACCAAAGCCCTCATTGAGGTGCCTTCGTCGAGATGCCGTGAGAGATTGTCTGCAATGTTGCAGAGGATCCGGCAAGCGAAGGCATCGGCCATCAAAAAGCAGCCGAAAGGGTCGCTCCGGCCAAGGTTTTATCACGTTGCCGTGATAGCCTTCCTGCATCTCGTCTCGCTATGATCGGGGACCGCTGCGCTCGAACACAGCGGCTGGGCGGCCAAATCGGCTGTTCTGGCCTAGGAAACCTCGTCCCCGGCGGCCCATCACGCGGCGTGATCAGCCGATCATCGGGCATTGGCTCATCGGCACAACTGAGTTTCAATCAGTTCCAATTCAACTCTGACCGGCACGCCGCGCGGCGTGCCGGCCTTGCGGCGAGGCGCGTTGGCCCTCTCGCCGTCCTTCTTGATCGAAACCGGGAGGTTTACGGTGGCGAAGCTTAATGTGAACGGCAAGATGCTCGATGTCGAAGCGGCCGGCGATACGCCGCTGCTCTGGGTCATCCGCGAGCAGATCGGCCTGACCGGCACGAAATATGGCTGCGGCGTCGCCCAATGCGGCGCCTGCACCGTCCATATCGATGGCGTCGCGACACGCAGCTGCTCGATGCCAATCAGCGCGGTGACGGCGGAACAGAAGATCGTCACGATCGAGGGCCTCTCGCCCGATGGCACGCATCCGGTCCAGCAGGCCTGGATCAAGCACGACGTGCCGCAATGCGGCTTCTGCCAGAGCGGCATGATCATGGCGACAGCAGCCCTGCTGCAGGCCAACCCCAAGGCGACCGAAGCCGACATCGCCAGCGAGATCACCAATATCTGCCGCTGCGGCACCTATGCGCGGGTCAAGACCGCGATCCTCGACGTCGTCGCCGGCGGCACGCTCGGCCGCGGCTGAGCCTTCGCCAATTTCGTATTCCCCAGCGCGGGGTCGAACGCGGCAGGTCACCAAGGGCTGCCGCATCCCTCGCGCCCATGCAGATTCGGAGGACGACATGACATCCGCCTCAACCGCTTCTTCCAAGACCCCTTCGTCGAAGACTGGCCTGTCCCGTCGCGGCCTGCTCGCGGGCTCGGCCGCCGCGGCCGGCGCCTTCAGCTTCGGCTTCGCGATCCCGTTCGGGAGCGAGGCTCAGGCGCAAGGCGCTACGCCTGAGATCAACGCCTGGGTCGTGATCCATCCCGATGACAAGGTGGTGATCCGCATCGTCCGGTCGGAGATGGGCCAGGGCACGCTGACCGGGCTCGCCCAGCTCGTCGCCGAGGAACTGAACTGCGACTGGACGAAGGTCACGACCGAATATCCGACACCCGGTCAGAGCGTGGCGCGCAACCGGGTCTGGGGCAATTTCTCGACCGGCGGCAGCCGCGGCATCCGCGAATCCAACGAATATGTCCGCAAGGGCGGCGCCGCGGCGCGCATGATGCTGATCCAAGCCGCCGCCAATGAGTGGAAGGTGCCGGCCGGCGAATGTAGTGCCGAAAAGAGCGTGATCACGCACAAGGCCTCGGGCAAGTCGATCCGCTACGGTCAGGTGGCGGCAGCGGCCGCCAAGCTCGAAGCGCCCAAGGACGTCGCGTTGAAGGATCCCAAGGACTGGATCATAGCCGGCAAACCGTTGCCCCGGCTCGACACCGTCGACAAGACCAACGGCAAGAAGATCTACGGCATGGATCTGAAGATGCCGGGCATGCTCAACGCCGCGATCAAGGACTGCCCGGTCTTCGGTGGCAAGGTGAAGAGTTTCGACGCGGCTGCGATCAAGGCCATGCCCGGTGTCCGGCATGTGCTCCCCGTCGGCGACAGCGCCGTCTCCGTCGTGGCCGACACATGGTGGCAGGCCAAGTCGGCGCTCGACGCGCTGCCGATCGTCTGGGACGAGGGCGAGAACGCCAAGGTCTCCAGCGCGAGCATCGCCGCTTGGCTCAAGGAAGGGCTCGACGCGCCGACCGCCGTGGTCGGCAACCAGAACGGCGACGCGAAGGCTGCGATCGCAGCCGCCGCCAAGACGGTCGAGGCGGTCTACAGCTACCCCTACCAGAACCACGCCACCATGGAGACGATGAACGCCACGGCGCTCTGGACGCCGGAGAAATGTGAGGTCTGGACGCCGACGCAGAACGGCGAGGCAGCGCTGGCGGCCACGGCGGAGGCCGCCGGCCTGCCATTGGCGAAATGCGAGGCCTACAAGATCGACCTGGGCGGCGGCTTTGGCCGGCGCGGAGCTTCGCAGGACTGGGTCCGTCAGGTCGTGGCCATCGCCAAGCAGATTCCTGGCACGCCGGTAAAGCTGATCTGGTCGCGCGAGGAGGATATGACGCATGGCCGCTACCACCCGGTCACGCAGTGCAAGATGGTCGGAGCCTTCGACAAGGACAACAACCTGACCGGATTGCACATGCGCATCTCCGGCCAGTCGATCGTAGCCGGGCTGTTTCCCGGGACGATCCAGAACGGCCGCGATCCGGCGGTCTTCCAGGGCTTGAACGCGCCCGGTCCCGAGGCCTCGATCGGCTATGGCGTGCCCAACCTGCTGATCGACCACGCCATGCGCAATCCGCATGTGCCGCCGGGCTTCTGGCGCGGCGTCAACCTGAACCAGAACACGATCTACCTCGAATCCTTCATGGACGAGCTCGCCCATTCGGTCGGCAAGGACCCGTTGGAGTTCCGCCGCGGCCTGATGAAGAACCACCCCAAGCACCTCGCGGTGCTCAATGCCGTCGCGGAGAAGGCCGGCTGGGGCAAGCCCTTGCCGGATGGCGTCTTCCGCGGCATCTGCCAGACCATGGGCTTCGGCTCCTATGTCGCGGCGGTCGCCGAGGTTTCGGTCAGCCCGGCTGGCCAGCTCAAGATCCACCGCATCGTCGCCGCGACCGACCCCGGCCATGCGGTCAACCCGGCGCAGATCGAGCGCCAGGTCGAGGGCTCCTTCGTCTATGGCCTGTCGGCCTCGCTCTATGGCGAGATCACCATCAAGGACGGCCGTGTCGAGCAGGAGAACTTCGACACCTATGAGGTGATGCGGCTGGAGGCGATGCCGGCGGTCGAGACCGTGATCGTGCCGTCCGGCGGCTTCTGGGGCGGTGTCGGCGAACCGACGATCGCGGTTGCGGCGCCGGCCGTGCTGAACGCGATCTTCGCCGCCACCGGCAAGCGCATCCGTAACCTGCCGTTGAAGAACGCCGATCTCAAGAAGGCGTGAGGCAGCCGAAATGCTGTGGCGCATGGCGCTTGTCGGGGCCATTCTGGGCGCCGGCGGCGTGACGCCGGTGGCGGCACTCGAGCCTTATACGGTCGTCGGCGACGCGATCCCGCATCCGCTTGGCGGCCTTACCGGGAACGCGACGCGCGGCGCGGCGCTGGTGCGCGATCGCGAACGCGGCAACTGCCTGATCTGCCACCAGGGCACGGACGCCTCCGAGCCCTTCCAGGGTACGATCGGCCCGCCGCTGGCCGGTGTGGGCGCGCGCCTCGACGCGGGCCAGATTCGTCTGCGGCTGGTCGATGCCTCGACGCTCAACCCGCAGACCGTGATGCCGCCCTATTTCAGGACGGAAAATCTGCATGATGTCGCCCAGCAATACCGGGGCAAGCCGGCCCTCTCGGCCCAGGAGATCGAGGATGTCGTCAGCTATCTCGCCTCGCTCAAGACGTTCTGAGTCCGGCCTCGACCGCCGCCGTGTCGTCGCGGGCGCGGCGGCCGGCCTCCTGCTCGCGGCCTTGCCGGGCCGCGCGGCCGCGGAAATCTCGCCCGAGCTCGCGCAACTGATCGCGCGCGTCACCGAGGGCATCGTGCCCGAGCGTGGCCGCATCACGCTCGACATCCCCGCTCTGGTCGAGAACGGCAATTCGGTCGATACGCGGATCGTGGTCGAAAGCCCGATGACGGACGCCGAGCATGTCCGCTGGATCCACCTGATCGCCGAAAAGAACCCGTTTCCCGACATGGCGCGGTTCCATCTCGGACCTCGCGCCGGCCGCGCCGAGGTCGCGACCACCTTGCGGCTCGCGCAATCGCAGAAGGTCACGGCGGTCGCGGCACTAAGCGGCGGCGGCTTCGTCCTGGCGGATGCCGACATCGTCGTGACGCTGAGCGCCTGCATCGACGGCGGCTGAGGAGAGCAAGATGACCTTCAACGCCCGCATCACCTTGCCCCCCACGGCCAGCGTCGGCGAGATCGTCGAGATCAGGGTGCTGACACGCCATCCGATGGATCGCGGCGGCCAGTCCGACGGCCGGGGCGGCACGGTGCCGCGCAAGATCCTGAACCGCCTGACCGCGACCTATGCCGGCGAGCCGATCTTCCGGTTCGACATGCATACGGGCGTCGCCGCCAATCCCTTCGTCTCCTTCACGACACGGGCGGTCGCGACCGGCGACATCGTCTTCGAATGGCGCGAGGACGGCGGCGCGACCTACACGCGAACCGCAAAGCTGACCGTGACGTGAGTGGGCGACGACGGTTGACCCAAGGAGCCGTAACGCTCGTGCTGGCCGCGTTTGCCGCCGTCCCGGCCCTGTCGGAGATCAAGTCCGGCACGGAGTTCCTCTCGCCCGACATGCGCCGGCAGCAGGCGGACGAGACCCGCAATCCGGCCTTCTTCTGGGTCGAGCAGGGCCGCGAGCTGTTCAGCCGCAAGCCGACGCCCGACGGCCAGGCCTGCGTCTCCTGCCATGCCAACCCGCAGCAGAGCCTGCGCGGCGCCGCGACGCATTATCCGCAGGTCGATGCGGCGACGGCCAAGCTGCTCAACCTCGAAGGCCGGATCGAGCAATGCCGCGTCGAGCGGCAGGGGCAGCCGGCCTTCGGCTACGAGAGCCCCGAACTTCTGGCGATGACCGCCTATCTCGGCTCGCTTTCACGCGGCCTGCCGGTCGAGGTGAAGACCGATGGCGCGGCCAAGCCCTATTACGAGGCGGGCAAGGCTTTCTTCGAGCGCCGGCAGGGCCAGCTCAACCTGTCCTGCCAGCAATGCCATGACGGCCTTGTCGGCCAGAAGCTGCGCGGCGACACCGTCAGCCATGGCGCGGGCACGGGCTACCCGGCCTATCGCCTCGAATGGAACGATGTCGGCTCGCTGCACCGGCGCCTGCGCGCCTGCTCGCTCGGCGTCCGCGCGACGCAGTTCGACTACGGTTCGCCGGAATACCTTGCGCTGGAGCTTTACCTGGCCGGACGGGCCAAGGGCCTGCCCGTGGAGACGCCGGGCATGCGGCGCTAAAGACCATCCCACCCACAATCGATCTGGTCTTCCGTCATTGCGAGCATGAGCCGAAGCTCAGAGCTTCTTGCCGTCCTTGTCGAACTGCTTGAGATAGGCGGCGAGGTCCTTGATCTCCTGCTCGTTCTTGATGCCGGCGAAGATCATCTTGGTGCCGGGCATCTTCGCCTTCGGGTCCTTGATGTAGTCGGCGAAGACCGCATCGTCCCAGGTCAGGCCGGCCGCCTTATTGGCCGGGGAATAGCTGTAGCCCTCGACCGAGCCGGAAGGCCGGCCGAACAACCCATTCAGCACCGGGCCGATCGTGTTCTTCGCGGTTTCGCCGAGCTGGTGGCAGGCGCGACACTTGTTGAACGAGCGCTCACCGGCAGAGACGTCCTGGGCATGGGCGGAGGTCACGAGCAGCAGCGCTGCGGCAAGGATCGAGGCGTTGGCAAGCATGGCTTTCATTATCTGTTCCTTGTCGGCGGTATGGAGCCGCAAAAAGCGACGTGGCAGTCGATCGGCTTTGAATGCGGGGGCCCGGCCTCGCAGGGCGGCCGTCACGTGAACATGTCCGCGCAGATGGCGTCGTACCAGGCGATGTTCTCGGCCTGGGTCTGCCGGCGGATCTCGGTACTTTCGCCCGGCTGCGAGATGAAGGTCTCGACCGCGGCGATGCGGCCGTCCTTGGGCTCGTAGCGGCCCCCGACCTTGATGGCGTCGTCGGTGTCGACGAGGCTCCAGCAGGTGTTGAGATAGCGCGCCGGAAAGGTCGGGGCGCCAACGAGTTCGCCGCGCAGGATCATCGCCGCAACCTTGGCCTGGTTGTTGGCGGAGAAGGCCGATTTCGGCATGTCGCCGGCATTGCAGGCATCGCCGAGCACGACGATGTCGCTGTCCGCCACGGACTTCATCGTCGCGGGATCGATGGCGCAATAGCCGCCAGCCGGGGCGAGCCCGGCATCGCGCGCGATCGCGCCGGCCATCTGGGCCGGAATGACGTTGACGAAGGCGCAGTTCTCGTAGGTCTCGAAGCCGGTGACGACGGTTCCGGTCTTCGGGTCGACCGATTTGATGCCGTCATGCACCTTGGGCCCGAGCCACTCGATCATTGCGCCATAGCGTTTCTCCCAGTCGGGCATGAAGACGCCCTGCTTGGAGAAGCTCTCCTTGGGATCGAGGATGACGATACGGGCCTTGCTGCGGCCTGTCCCCATCAGCACATGCGCGAACATCGAGGCGCGCTCATAGGGGCCGGGCGGGCAACGATAAGGGTTCGGCGGTGCGATCATCACGATGGTGCCGCCGTCGGGTACAGCGTCGAGCCTCTCGCGGATCAACTGCGTCTGCCGGCCGGGCTTCCAGCCATGTGGCATGACCTCCTCGGCCGCCTTCGACCAGCCGGGCACGGAATCGTATTTCAGGTCGATACCGGGCGAGAGCACCAGCCGGTCGTAGGCAAGCTGCCGGCCATCGGCGAGCACCACCTCCTTGCGGTTCCGGTCGATCTGCATGGCGCGGCTGCGGGCGAGCGCGATGCCATAGGCCGAGGCCAACGCGTCGTAGCGATGAACGATCGCGTCATAGCTCTTGAAACCGCCGATATAGAGGTTGGAGTGGAAACAGGTCTGGTAGGTCTCGTTCTCCTCGACCAACGTCACCGCGATCGCGCCGTTGCTGTCCCTGGCGAGGTATTTTGCCGCCGTGGCGCCTCCCGGACCGCCACCGACAACGACGACGCGCGCCTTGGCCTGACCAAGGACTGCGGGTGCTCCGATCGAGCTCGCGGCCAGCAGCGCGAACGGGCCGGCAGTTACATGACGTCGCGTGAGTTTCATCAGCGCATCCTCCGCAGGGTCAGGGCTTGGGCGTCAGCGAGGCGAAATAGGTAGCAAGCGCTGTCACGTCGTCGCGGCTCAGGCGCGCTGCAATGGCCTGCATCGTCTGGTTGTCCCGCTCCTTGCGAGCATAGGAGTTGAGCACGGCGACGAACTGCTCCTCCGGCCAGCCGACGATCGGCGGAATGCCGCCGGGACTGCGGCCCGAGAGCTGGTGGCACGAGGTGCATTCAGAGGCGAGGTATTCGCCCAATGCTCGATCCCCGGCCGCCTGGACCGGCGCCACTGCGAAAAGCAGGCCGAGGGCTCCCAGCAGGGCGAAACCCGTAGGGCTTTGCGCATGACGCAGCTTTATCCCGTCCCGACCCAAGCGAGACTCCTGTCACAGTCTTCAGTCTGCCGCCCCACAGCCGCAGCTTGAGAGCAACAAACCCGCAAGGCGGGATAATGGTGATAATCACTTTTTTGGAAGAGTTCGAAGGTCTCGCCTTTCACGATCGTGTCAGACCGTCTCGAGCAGGGTCGGCGGCGCAGTCCTTTGCAATACAGGACGACCCTGGAGGCCGTTTTCCGAGGTTCGTGCGATGAAGCCGTCGCCAATCATATCCGTCTGATGTTTCGGATGAAGAATGGGCTCTGGTCGCGCCGTGTCCGGCGTTGTTGCCGGAGAACACGCGCAGCGGAGCCCTTCGCTACACGAGGTGATCAACAGCCTGTGCTATGTGGCGAAGACGAGCGCTCCCGGGCGCTGGATGCCGAACGACCTGCCACCGTGCGAGATCGTTTACCAGCGGGTGCGGCGCCGGTTTCGGGCCTAGGACGTAGACTGCTCTGGCGGAGCATCCGGCCGAAATCCTGAGCCCGCCATGCTCTGAAGCCTATCGTCTATCGGAAAGCGCGGGTGGCGCGCAATTCCGTATAGCGACCCAGGACCGTGTTGACACCGACGGCGAGTAGAAAGACGACCGTTAACAGGGCATACATGCGAGGCATATTGAAGGTCGCGTAAGTCTGGATCACCGCATAGCCCAGACCCTGATTGGCGAGTTTGGTCTCGGCGAGCAGCGTGCCGATGATAGCGACCCCGAGCCCGATCCGGATCCCATTGATGACGGGTGCCCGCATCGCCGGCAGGTAGATCTTGCGGATCATCTGGGCGTTGTTCAGGCGGAAGCTCAAGCCGACCCGGATCAGCACGGTGTCGATCTCGCGCATCGCCGCAGCGATGCTGATGGCCACCGGGAAAAACGACGACAGCGCTCCCATCGCGACCTTCGAGCCGGGCCCCACTCCGAACCACATGATCATGATCGGGAAGAAAATGATCTTCGGCGTCGGCCCGAGATAGTGCAGCAGCGGCTCATAGGCGCGTTGCAGGAACTTGTTGCGGCCCAGAATGATCCCGACGCCGATGCCCGCCCCGCCGCCGATCGCGATTGCCAGGAGCACTTCGCCGGCCGTAACGCCGAGATTGGCATAGAAAGTCCGGTCGACCAGAAGGTGGCCGAGTTCGCCGACAATCAGCACAAGGGATGGAACGACGTCCCGGTAGAGCAGCCCCGAGCGGGCCAGCAGTTCCCAGCACAGCAGGATTGCTGCAATGATCCCGAGCCGCGTCAGTAGCACAGCGCGATCTTCATCCTTCTTGGCAGGGCGAACTCGCGCCCGACCCGCTACGGCGGTCGTCGTCATCGAAACAACACTCCTGCTCGGCACGGATGCCTTCGGATGGAATTGCGAACCGCTTCCATCCGACCCGTCGATCAATCGCGCGTCGATGGGTTAAGACACCAACGAAACCGGTTCAGCTTATCGCGCTCATTTGCGCGGCGGGATCTGGATCAGTTCAGCGAGCTGTTCTTTGGTCAGAGGCTGCGCGGTATATTTCAAGGTCACGGCGTCCGGGACGATCGTCTCCAAGCCGACAACCTTATCTGGATCCAGTGCTGCCTTCGGGAAGAAGTCGTCCCGTGTCCGCCTCGCGATTCTCTCGGAAATCCCGACGAATGACGCATAGGCTTTGATCGCCTCGTCGCTGGAATACATCGCATCGACGGTTTCGCGGTATGCCTGCATGAAGCGCTCGATCAGAGGCTTCTTGTTCTGAAGAACGCTGGTGTTCGTGATCAAGAGGCGAACGGTCTGACTCTTGAACGCCTGCGTGTCATTGCCCGTGGCGATGATGCGAATCTCATTGCGATCGAGTTGATCAAGCCCGAATGGCGGCGCGGCCCAGCCTACATCGATCTGACCGGACATCACCTGCGTCAATGTTTGCGCCGGGCCTCCGGTCGCAGTGAGCTTCGCCTTCAAGCCGTTCTCCTTGACGAAGGCGTTGACAACGCCATGGGTCGAGGAGCCGTTCGTCGAATATGCCACCGTTTTGCCGTCAAAATCCTTCAGCGCTTTAATCGGCGATTCCGCCTTCACGTACCAGAAGAGGTCCTGACCGCCGGTCGTCTCCGCGCCCATGATGCGAACGGGCGCGCCTTTCGAGAACGCCGACATCGCGCCCATGATGCCGCCGGCAACGCCGATGTCGACGCTATTGGAGAGGACGGCCTGTTGCGTCTCGCCGCCGCCCTGGGTGTAGAGCATCTCGAGTTCGAGATTGTGCTTCTTGAAGATGCCAAGACGGGTGCCGATTTCCGCTACCGACGTATCCCAGTTTCCTCGCTGCCCGACGGCCAGCTTGAGCTTGTCTTGCGCCAGCGCTGCCTGCGCCAGGGTCAGGGCGAGGCCCACTGCCACCAAGGCCAATCCAATAGTCCTCGATTTTGTCATCGTGTCCTCCCGTAGCGCGCCGTTCAGGCGGGTTCTTATTGTGGCGGCTGGCTCGCTTCTTCCGGCGACTCCATGTCTTTCTCTGGAAGCTAAATCTTGAACGCCTCCAGTGTCGACGAGTGGAACAGCTCCTCGACCTTGAGCTGCCGCGAGGACAGGCCCTGGCGGTGGTGAGCCTTCAAGAACGCGTCGAGCACATGCCGATTGGGCCCCACGCCATAAGACCAGAAGTCGGAGCCCATCAACGCGCGAGCCGCTTGAAGCTGCTCTTCTATGAAGGGAAGCGTAACCTTGGTCGCCGAGGTATCGCCGAGCTTGGCGAGAGCCAACGCCTTCGACTGCTCAAATGCCTTCAGCAAAGCCGCCGGCAGCCAAGGCTGCTGTTCGACAATGGACTGACGAACACCGAGCACGTGCATGATCGGGAAAATTTTGGTGCGCTGATAGTAGTCCGATGCAGCGGCTGTGGGCTCCGGGAACAGTCTCGCGACTTTTGGGTGCCCGGCGTCGAACGAGGACGGGGAGCGGGGCCCGATAAAGCCATCGATGTCGCCATCGGCCAGCATCTGATTGAGTGAGCGATCGGCTGGCGCCTGCTCCACGCGAATCTCCGCCGGGAGCGCCACGCTGATCTTCTCGGCGCGTCCAGCTTGCTCGATGCCGCCCCGCACCCAGGTCACGTCTGAGGGCTTCACGCCGTAATCGTCCTCGAGCATCGCACGGATCCAGACGCAGGCCGTGAGCTGGTACTCGGGGCAGCCGATGCGCTTGCCCTTCAAATCCTCCGGCCGTGCGATACCGCGGTCGTTGCGGATGAAGATGCCGGTGTGCCGGAAAGCGCGCGACAAGAACGCTGGAACGCCGACATAGGGGTTCGTGCCTTGCGCCGTCTTGACGGTGAAGCTCGACAGTGACGCTTCGCAGACGTCGAATTCGGCATGACGGAAGGCCCGGAAGAAAATCTCTTCCGGGACAAGCTTCATGAAGACCGGATCAACGCCGTCGATCTGGACGGTACCGTCGATGAGCGGTCGATTGCGATCATAGTCGCCGATGGCGATGGAAAGGCGCAGATTGGACAATCGATCCTCCCGGCTGGCGACGATGAGCGCCATGCGATTTTCCGGAATGATGACGCCCTCTGACTGCTAGGACAAAGACTTCCACGAAATGAGAGTGAGACAGGAGCTGTATGGCGACGCGCTCATGAGCCGATGCGGTGCGCGAGTGACCCCAGCGATTCAAGGAGGCGCTCTGTCACCGTAGCGAGAAACCGGTCGATCGCATCCTGCTGCCTAAACGCAGGAAAATTGCTTGGCTTTATGAGATAGAGGGTGCGCTTCAGCGGCAAATCCGAGATCCTCTGAGAGACCAACTCCCCGGCTTGAAGCGCTTCAATTGCCGTGCCGTACGGCATAAAACTCGCGGCAGCACCACGAACGACCAGCGTTCGCATGGCAGGGATCGACTGCGCTTCATAAACAACGCGCAATGGCATCGAAAACTTCTCCGCCGCGGTTTTCAAAAGCTTTTGAACCATATCCCGCTCGCCTGCCTGCACGAGATCGTGGCTGAGAGCCTCCGCCAAGGTGATCGTGGCTGGGAGCTCTTCTTCCGCCACTGGCCTGACGAAAAGCAGCTCTTCCTCGAAGAGCGCCTGCCGATCTATGCCTGGGCGCGGTTCGTCGACGCCATACGCAAAAGCGGCATGCACCTCGCCCCGCTCAAGCGCCAGGACGAGACCATTGCTCAGCTCCTCGACAAGGCTGAGTGAGACGCTCGGTATGAAGGTCTTCGCGTCGAGCAGCAGGTCAGGACCGATCTGGAGCATGATGCTGGGTGTAAGACCCAGAGACAGGATCTCTTGATCGGACCCGGACATCGCCCGGATGTCACGCTTCGTATCCTCGACATCCTGCAGGATACGGTGCGCCCGATCCAGCAAGAGGCGACCAGCCGTCGTCAGCACGACGCCACGGGAGTGGCGCAGAAGCAATTCCGTGCCGAGCTCCTGTTCGAGCTGACGGATCTGGAGACCGAGAGCGGGCTGCGCGACGTTTAGCTGTTCCGCCGCCCGGGTGATATTGCCGACTTCGGCGATCTTGGCGAAATAGCGAAGTTGCCGGAGATTGATCGCAGCCTCCCGGGCGCCTTTTTCATTGAGTGCGATAATGCTGTGCCGCCGGGCACACAGCAAGGTTTAGATATCGAATCGTACGACAAAAGGGATACTTCATCGCGATCTATCGAGCCGGACGGAACCATCGCTCCATTCGCTCGAGCACCACGAAGATCCCCACGCTGACGAGCACCACGAAAATGATGGTCGCGAACATGCCGGGCAGGTCGTAGCGCTCGGCGAGGTCGTTGATGAGCTGCCCAAGCCCGCCGAAATTGATCAGGAACTCGACGCCAATCAGGTTGATCAACGCGAAGATCAGGCCCAAGCGGACGCCGACGAAGATAGTTGGGACCGCCGCGGGAAGCAGAATTTTCCAGAAGAGCTGAGCTTCGGTGAGATTATAGCTGAGACCAACGTTGATCAGGCTCTTTTTAACGCCGTTGAGGCCTTCGAGGGTCTTCAAGATCACAGGACCAAGCCCCGCAGCGAAACCCATAGCGACGATTGTCGCGGCACTGCGCCCGAACACGACAAGGAAGAGCGGATAGGCCAACACGATCGGCGCTGCTGCGGCGGCCGCAATCCAAGGCTCGATCGCAAGGCGCAGAATTCGAAACTTGTAGAGCGCCACCCCGATGGCTATGCCGCAGATGGAAACGAGAAAGCTTGCCGCGAGAGCTTCGGCTCCCGTCAGCATGAGCCGGTCGAACAGATGCTCTTCCTCGAAGAGCCTGCCGAAACTCGTGAACACAGCCGATGGCTGCGGGATGACGAACTGGTTCAGCAAGCCGATCAGCAGAAGCACTTCGACAACGCCAAGGCATAGCGCGACGGTCGCCAATCCGATCAATAGCGGCGGGATATTGAAGCCTTTCATGCCTTAGCTCCGGCCTTTTCGAGCACCGGCCTCGGATTCGGCCATCCCGCGCGAGGCCTCCTCTCGCAAATCGTTCCAGATCTCTGCGACATAGCGACCGAAAGCATCGCTGCCGACAACGTCGCCCTGGCGCGGACGTGGCAAGCGAATATTGACGATGCGCTTCACCTTTCCCGGCCGGAAGGTCATGATCACGACCCGGTCAGAGAGCTGAACCGCTTCAGTGATATTGTGTGTGATAAGAAGCGTGGTTTGTTTCAGCTCTTGTTGAATGGCCAAAACCTTGTCGCCAAGGAGAACGCGCGTCTGCTCATCCAAGGCGGCGAACGGCTCATCCATCAACAGGATCTTCGGCTCGAACACCAGCGTGCGCGCGATGGCAACGCGCTGGCGCATGCCGCCGGAGAGTTCCGCAGGATAGCGCTGCTCGAAGCCGGCCAAGCCCACCATATCGATGAACTTGTATGCGATGTCATAACGCTCGGCCTTGGCGACGCCTTTCACCTCGAGCGGAAACGCGACATTGTCGATGACCGTGCGCCACGGGAATGTCGACTCCTCCTGGAAAACCATGCCGATCGATGGATGAGGGCCAGTAATCGTCTCTCCGCCGACGCTGACTTTCCCTTCATAGCCCCCGACCAGGCCGCCGAGAATATTGAACACCGTCGACTTGCCGCAACCAGATGGCCCGATGATCGAGACGAACTCGCCGCGCTCGACGGAAAACGACATTCCGTCGACGGCCGTGACCCTGCCCTCGCGCGTATCGAAATGCATGGAGACGTTGTCGACAACGAGATCAGACTCGCTGGCGGCGGATGCAGCCAGGCGCAGTTTAGCGGTTGCAGCGGCCATATTGCTTTCGTCCTCTGGCTTATCGACGGTCATCAGAACCTGCGCACCGCCGAGACACGGCTAGAGGCCACGCGTGATCGCGCGAGAGCCGAGGGTCCTTTGGATATGGCGGCATTCCCATCGTCCCCAAACGCGGCCCTTCTTCTTCTGTGCAGCGGCCTGCTTGGTTGCGAAACTAATGATCGGACACCGCCAAGGTCCAAGATTTTCTCGCTTGGCCTCTCAAACTTTTCGAGATGGGTACTCGCCGAACCGGCTCAGACTACAGCACAATCAAAGGCCGGCAGCCGTTGAGGCAATCGGCCCTCGGGCCGCGGCACATAACGGCATAGATGCGCCGAGCCATCAGCGTCTATACTGGCGCCGTCGCAACGATCAGCCGAATCGAAAACTGGATGCCCGGGACAAGCAAGGCGGCCGCTGCAATCCAGACCGAGCCGAAGCCCGAGCTGCCATTCGAGAGCAGCGTAGGGTACCAGCTTCGCATGGCGAACCGCGCGACGCAGCGCTACCTGCAGGCCAAGATCGAGCCGCACGGTGTCAGCCCGGGGATGTGGTATTTCCTGCGCGCGCTCTGGCAGGAGGACGGCCTGACGCAGCGCGAACTCTCGCGCCGCATCGGGACGATGGAGCCCACGACCCTGACGGCCCTGGCTTCAATGGAGCGCGCCGGGCTCATCACGCGAGAACGGGACGACACGGATCGGCGGAAGCTCAATGTCCTTTTGACCGCGAAGGGCAGAGCGCTCGAAGACGTTCTGATGCCCTTTGCGGCGGAGGTCGTGCAGCAGGCCACAGCAGGCTTCACCCCGGAGGACCGCGTCAGGTTCCTCGGCTACCTCGCGGCAGTTCAGCGGAACCTGGGCACCCTTTCGCCGGACGCCGACCTGGAGGGCTGATCAGTCCTTCGCGGCTTCTCCGCCATGCCGGGTCATCCCCGCGGCCATGGCCGGATTGTAGCCAGGCAAAACCCTGGCATCGATCACAACCGAGGCGCCGGCCTTGGCCGCCTTGACCGCCTCGCCGACAGCCTCGGTCAGCGCCTTGGTGGTCAGGACCGGACCGATCCCGACCAACCCCTGCGCCCGCGCGATCGCGGCGATGTCGATGTCCGGCTCGTCGATCCGCTGGCCGATCCACTTGTTCTCGACCGGCCGCTGGCGCTGCTTCGCCACGCGCTCCTGGTGGATCTCGTCATTGAAGAACGATCGATTATTGGAAACGACGGCTACGAAAGGAAGCTTGTAGTGAGCCGCGGTCCAGAGCGCCGACACACCCATCATCGTATCGCCATCGCCCAGAACCGCGACCGGAAGTCTACCCGAGCCTTTCAGCGCGAGTGCGGCCCCCACAAGCATTCCGGGACCGGACGCGATGCCCGCACCGCCATCCGAACCGAGATAGTCGAGCGGGTGCCGGAAATGCCAGGAATCGCCGGCCCAGCCGAGCGGCAGCCGCACGAGACTGATGACTTCATCACGCAGCACCTCCCCGATCGCGGCGGCCAGCGATACGACGTCGAGCGGCTGATCGGCTACCAGCCTGCGGGCCGGCAGCGCGGTCAGCACGTCCGGCTCTTTGCCCAGCCCTACGCCCAGCGCGTCCGCGATCAGGTGCAGGGCGAGGTCGGGCTCGCTCGCCAGATGGAGATCGGCCGGAACCAGGGCCTGATGATCCATGCTCCAGCCATTATGCAGATGGTGATCGAGCGAGATATTGATCACGGTAGCAGTCGGCGGCCCGCCGGCCTGGCGGCAAGTGCCGCCCAGATCGACCCAGTCGAAGGCAACGATCACGTCGGCGGCCCGGATCGCATCGGCGGCGGTCTCGTCGAGGAAATAGCCCGGCTTGGCGGCATGGAGCGCGTGATCCGTCGGGAACGCCGCACCCGTTTTGATGTCGGTCAGTACAGCGGCCTGGAGCCGCTCGGCCAGCGCCACCCGGCGCGCCCAGTCGCGCGTGCTGCGCGAAACCCGGCCGAGCAGCAGGAGCGGGCTCTTCGCAGCGCGCAGGAGCGCGGCCACCTTCTCGATATCGGCCGCCGCCGGGATCGAGGCGGAGACCGGAGCGAAGCGCGCGGGATCGGGAAGAGCGGGCATCTCGTCGAGCCGGGTCTCCTGCATCGAGACGTCGAGGCAGACATAGGTCGGCGCCTTCGGTGTCATTCGGGTCAGGTTCGCGGCGCGGATGAACGAGTCGATCATCGCTGGCACGGAGACCGGCTGATCGTCCCATTTTACATAAGGACGGATCAGCGCACCCTGATCCTTGGCGGTATGGAGCCAGTCGATCCAGGGCCGGCGCTCGGCCGCGTCGACCGGGCCCGTCGCGCCCATGATCAGCATCGGCACGCGGTCGCACCAGGCATTGTAGATCGCCATCGTTCCATGCATCAGCCCGACATTGCTGTGCAGGATCACGCCCATCGGCTGCTCGGTTACCTTGGCATAGCCATGGGCGACAGCAACCGCGTGCTCCTCGTGCAGGCAAAGCAGCATCTGCGGACGTTCGTTGCCGAGATGGTTGACGAGGCTGTCATGCAGGCCGCGGAAGCTCGAGCCGGGATTCAACGCCACATACGGAATGTCTAGCCTACGCAGCATCTGCGCGACCACGTCGCTTCCCCAGACTCCATTATCGGCGGAGGGAATCGGTACGTCGATTCCAGATAGGACAGTCTCACTCATCGGTTTCCTCACTGGCACGGTCTTCTATCGCCGCCGCATCACGCGGCGCGTCGGCTGAACCGGTATTCCTCTGGGCGGAAAAGCGCCGGGACGCCGAGATTCGGTTTGGCTGCAAGCTCGATTGCTTTGGGCGTCGTAGCGAGAGGACGCCCGCCGGGCAGACGGATTGCGCCTAATTGGGCGCGCCACCTTTCAGGCTGATATGGATGTTCTTCTCCTGCGTGAAGGAGATGAGTTCGCCGAGACATTCCTCCCGCCCGATGCCCGACTGCTTCCAGCCGCCGAAAGGCGCTCCGAGGAAATGCTTCGAGACCTCGTTGATCCAGACGAAGCCGGCCTCGGCCTCCATGGCAGTGCGATGCGCCCTGGTCAGGTCGTTGGTCCAGATCGAACAGGTCAGGCCGTATTCGACACTGTTCACCTGTTCGAGCATGGCGGTCTCGTCCGCCCAGGGGGCAACCGCGAGCACGGGCCCAAAGATCTCTTCGCGTGCGATCCGCATGGTTGGGGCGACATCGGCGAAGATCGTCGGCTCGATGTAAAAGCCCTTGCCGAGACGCGGATCGGACGGCGTCGCGCCGCCACAGATCAGGCGCGCGCCCTCATCTTTCGCCGATGCGATGAAACCCATGATCCGCTCGTGCTGCACACCGCTGATGATCGCTCCCATTGTGGTCGCATCGTCTGTCGGAATGCCGGGCACGAAGCGCGCGACTTTCCGAGGCAGCCGCTTGAGCACCTCCTCGTAGATGTCCTTGTGCACGAAGGCCCGGCTCGTCGAGCCGCATGACTGGCCGCACCAGGTGAAGTTCATGCCTGCGACCATCGCGTCGGCGACCTTGTCGGGATCGGCGTCGCCGAAGGCGATCAGCGCGTTTTTGCCGCCAAGCTCCAGCAGCACGGGCTTGATCGTGTCGCTCGCCGCCTTCATCACGGCGCGGCCGGCGCCGACGCTGCCGATGATTGCGACCTTGTCGACGCCGGGGTGGGAAGCCAGGGCCGCGCCGGCTTCGCGCCCGCCCGGCACCACGCTGAAAACCCCTTCGGGCAACAGCCCTTCGACGAGCTCGGCCAGCCGCAACGATGACAGCGGGGCCTGCTCCGGCGGCTTGATGATGATCGCGTTGCCTGCCGCCAGCGGAGCTGCCATCTTTCCGGCGCAAAACATGAAGGGGTGGTTGAATGCGAGAATGCGCGCCACCACGCCGAGCGGCTGGCGGACGGTCAGGTTCAGGGCGTCGGGTCCCATCGGGATGGTATCGCCTTTCATCTCCGTGACGAGGCCGCCGAAGAAGTCGAGCTGCGCGGCCGCGATCGCGGCGTCGCCTATCATCTCCCTGACCGGGTTGCCGCAATTGGCCGCGTCGAGCGCCGCCAGCTCGCGCGCATTCCTGCGCACGATCTCGGCGATGGCCTTGAGAATCCGGCCCCGTTCCAGCGGCACGACCTTGCGCCAGAGCTTGAACCCCGCCCGCGCCGCGACAACGACCGCATCGACATCCGCCGCATCCGCATCCGCCACCGCGCAGATCGGCTCGTTCAAGCCGGGATTGCGGGTCTCGACATAGCGACCGGCGCGCGGATGGTGCCAGCCGCCGCCATAGTACAGACCCCGCCCGGCCGGGGCGACGAGAGTGTCGAGCATGGATTTGAACCTCGCGGCAACATTGGAAGACGCGCGCGACTTTCCCCCGTGCGAGCCGACAGCTCCAAGACTTTTAGGCTTTGGCAGCCAGACCCGAATGGCGGTGACGACCGCTCAGCCGTCGGCGGCTGCCGCCATCTCGGCCTCGGTTTCGTCCTGCTCCATGCCGTCGAGCAGCGCGACTTCTTCGTTCGAAGCGCCGAGCTTTCGCCAGTCCTCGCTCTTGGGCACGATCCCCTGATAGGAGCGCAGTTTCGCCTGCGGCAAATGCGGCTCGATCAGCCCGATCGCCTCGCCGCCCTCGGCGTGCTTGCGGGCAGCGTCGATCATCACACGGCGGAACTGCACGATTGCGATGTCGCTGGCGCCGAGCCGCTCGCTGGTGCGGTCGGCGATCGGCCCCATCGACTCCCACATCATGATGTCCTGGTTGGGAATCCCCGGCACGCCGGTGAAATCGCCGAGCTTCATCGCCTTGCGATCCTGCAGATAGTTATTGGCCTTGTTCCGGATCATCGGCTTGTAGGTCTTGTCGAGGTCGATGCCGACCTGCGCGACGCAGAACTTGCGCCAGCTCTCCTGGTCGATGCAGTCGTCATTCCCCCAGGCGATGAAGTGGAAATAGCTCGAAACATCGTCCTTGGGCACGATCACGGTCGCGACATTGTAGGACGCGTTGGGCGGGATCAGCGCCGCGAAGGGCGCGACGAAGACGGTCAGGCGGATATAGTCATGCGTCTGCGCATTGGTGATCGGCCGGCGTATCGCGGCGTATCGGAAGCCGTAATTCGTGAGCTGCACCTGGATGCGCGGGTTCTTGTCAGTCGAGGGTCGTGTCCAGTGCGTCGCCGTCGCGCCGGCCGTGGCGACGCGCGCCGGCTTCATGTCGGAGGAGTGCAGGCTGGATGAATGGGCGGAATCGATCTGCCCTTCCATGATCTGCGCCCAGTTGACGGGCAGGTCGATCTTGACGATCGAGACCTTGGCCTCCGGCGTTGGCGCCCAGGCCGGAGCCTCGAATTCCGGCATCAGCTCCTTCGGGCCCATATAGACCCAGATATAGCCGCCGGCCTCCTGCGTCGGATAGGCCTTGTGCTGGACCTTGTCCGCGAACCCGCTTTCGGCCGGTTCGGAGACCATCTCCAGCACCTTGCCGTCCACGTCGAACTTCCAGCCGTGATAGAGGCAACGCAGGCCGCATTCCTCGTTGCGGCCGAAGAACAGCGACGCTTTCCGGTGCGGGCAGTACTCTCCCAGAACACCGATACGGCCGTCCGTATTGCGGAAAGCAACAAGATCCTCGCCAAACAAGCGGACCCTGACCGGAGCGCCGTCGCTCTCGACCAATTGCTCCGAGAGCAGCGCCGGCACCCAATGGCGGCGCATCAGCTGTCCCATCGGGGCGTCGCCTTCGACGCGGCAGAGCAGCTCGTTTTCCTCGTGGTTCAGCACAATCGGTTCCTCCAGTTCACGGCCGGGGCTAGCCAGCAGCATATTACTTAGATATCTAAGTCTGAGATTAGTCCGGTTTGAAACGCTTGTCGAGTGAGGCGGGCGGAGGTGAAAATGGCAGAGGAAACAGAGACGATCCGGCTCCGGATCACCGAGAAAAAAGCGGTTGCGGAGGATATATGCTTGTTCGAGCTGCGCACGCCGGACGGCGGGCCGCTGGCGCCTTTCACGCCCGGCGCGCATCTCGGCGTGCGCGTCCCGAACGGGGAAATGCGGAAATACTCTCTCTGCAACGACCCGACCGAGACTGAGCGCTATGTCATCGCGGTCAAGAAGGAGCATGGCGGGCGCGGCGGCTCCGTCAGCCTGATCGAGCGGGCGCAGATCGGCGACGAGATCGCGATATCCGCACCACGCAACGATTTCGAGCTGAAGCCCGGCCCGGCGAGCTACATCTTCATCGCCGGCGGCATCGGCATCACCCCGATCCGCGCCATGATCCAGCACCTCATGGCCACCAAGGCGAAGCCGTTCAAGCTCTACTATTTCACCCGCACGCCAGAGATGATGGCCTTCCGAGACGAGTTCTCCGGGCCGGAATTCCGCGGGAAGGTCGTGATCCACCATGATGGCGGCGACCCCGACAAGGCCTATGATCTCTGGTCCGTGCTGGAGGAGCCGAAAGGCGCGCATCTCTATTGCTGCGGCCCGCGCGGGCTGATGGAAGCTGTTCGCGACATGACCGGGCACTGGTCGTCTGCCGCCGTGCATTTCGAGGATTTCGGCGCGGCCAGGGTCCGCGCGGAGGACAATGTTCCGTTTTCCGTCCGCCTCGCCAATAGTGGCGAGACCTATGCCGTGCCGGCGGACAAATCGATCCTGGAGGTCCTGCGCGAGGCCGGCAAGGTGCTACCGAGCTCCTGCGAGAGCGGCACCTGTGGCACCTGCCGGACGAAGCTCATCGCCGGCGAAGCCGATCACCGCGACCTGGCCCTGGCCGAGCACGAGCGCGCCCGCAACATCATGATCTGCGTCTCCAGGGCGAAATCCCGGGAACTGGTGCTGGACCTGTAGGAGCCCGACGTGAACACCCCCTTGCGACTTGGAGTGGTTGGCCTCGGCCGCGCCTTCATGCTGATGCTGCCGACTCTGGCGCAGCACCCCCTCGCCGGGCTGGTCGCTGCGGCCGACCCGCGTGAGGAAGCGCGCCGGCAGTTCGAACAGGATTTCTCGACCCCGGATGCGGTCGCGCGGACCTATGACGATGTCGAGATGCTCTGCGCCGATCCGGGCGTCGAGGCGCTCTACATCGCCTCGCCGCATCAGTTCCATGTCGAACATGTCCGCCTGGCGGCGAAGCACCGCAAGCACATCCTGGTCGAGAAACCGATGGCACTGACGCTCGCGGATTGCCAGGCAATGATCGAAGCGGCGCGCCTGGGGGGCATCCATCTTATGGTCGGCCATAGCCACTCGTTCGACGCGCCCTATCTGCGCGCGGCCGAGCTGATCCGCTCCGGTCGCTTCGGCGCCCCGCGGATGATCGTCGCCATGAACTACACCGATTTCCTCTACCGGCCGCGCCGTCCCGAAGAACTCGACACATCGCTGGGCGGCGGCGTCGTCTTCAGCCAGGCAGCGCACCAGGTCGACGTGGTGCGCCTGCTGGCGGGTGGGCTCGTCTCGACCGTCCGCGCCACCACCGGCCGGTTCGATCCCGCGCGTCCGACGGAAGGCGCCTACCAGGCCTTTCTCACCTTCGCCGACGGCGTCAGCGCGACCCTGACCTATAGCGGCTATGGCCGCTACGACAGCGACGAGCAGCTCGGCTGGTTCGGCGAACTCGGCCAGAAGCGCGATCCCGAAAGCTATGGCGCAGCTCGCCGCGGGCTCGCCGGCGTCGCGACCCCGGAAGAGGAAGCAACGCTCAAGAACACCCGCGCCTACGGCATCGCCAAGAGCACGACCGGGACACGGGCCGCCCCGGCGGCGCACAACCACTTCGGTCATATCGTCGTGTCGTGCGAAAAGGCCGACCTGCGGCCAATGGCCGATGGCGTCATGATCTATGGCGACGACCGGCGTTGGCTCGAAGCCCTGCCGGCGCCGCTGGTTCCGCGTGCCGAGGTGCTCGACGAACTCCATGCCGCGGTCAGGCGAAATGTTGCGCCACTGCATTCCGGCGAATGGGGCATGGCGACGCTGGAAGTCTGCCTCGCCATTCTCGAATCGGCCGGCTCGGGGCGCGAAATACCCGTCGGACATCAGGTCGCGCCCTGACCGACATCCGGCCAGGATAGGCTCTCATCAAGGAGTTAGAGCAGGATGCGAAAAACCGGTTCCCACTTTTTCGCATCCC
>NZ_CAXUPC020000005.1:0-349759 GCF_964252745.1 Allobosea sp. LjRoot9
GAAGGCGCGCGAAATCCCCGCTTGCGCTTATGCGCTGCGGCGATCGCTGCGCGCGCGTCCTCGGTTGACATACTCATAACTCCCTGGTTATTGATCAAAACAATAACCAACGAGTTATGGATTCAATGCCAGGCAGCCACGACATGCTCTTCAGGACACTCTCCGACCCGACCCGGCGGGCCATCTTCGAGCGGCTGTGCCGTGACGGCGAGCAGACGGTTGGGGCTCTGACGGCCCGGGCCGGCGTCTCGCAGCCGGCGGTGTCGAAACATCTCGGGGTGCTGAAGCAGGCCGGGCTGGTGCGTGATCGCCATCAAGGTCGCCAGACGCATTATTGCGCGCAGCCCGGCGCCCTGACCCCGCTGATCGATTGGACAAGCCAGATGGCCGGGTTCTGGGAAGCCCGTTTCGATGATCTCGAAGACCTACTGAAGAGGATGGACCAATGACCGAAACATTGACCGAGATCCGCTCCGTCGTTGTCGAGCGGGAGCTCTCTCATCCGCCGGAAAAGATCTGGCGAGCGCTCACGCAGCCGCAATTGATCGCGGAGTGGCTGATGAAGAACGACTTCAAGCCTGTCATGGACCACCGTTTCAGCCTTCGCGCCGATTGGGGTGCTGTTGACTGTCAGGTCCTGGCTATCGAGCCGAACAGGGCACTGTCCTATAGCTGGGGCGCTTACGGCCTCGAGAGTGTCGTCACCTGGACGCTGACTCCGACACCCGGCGGGACGCATCTGCGCATGGAGCAGTCGGGCTTCAGGCCCGATCAAGTGCAGGCCTATCAGGGCGCCAAGGCCGGGTGGCCACGCTTCCTCGTGGAGCTGGAGCAGCTTTTGGCCCGGATGGACTGAAATCAGCCGGAACGGGGCAAGGCGAAGGACGAGCCTATCGGACTGGGCCGATGATCGGCACCTGACTGATGAAACGAAGCGCCGCTTCGCAGCGGCGCTTCGATCTCTTTGCAGAGGTCCTCACAACTTCCCATAAGCCGGGACGGTCAGGAATTCCTCGAACTCCGGCGCGAGCGAGAGCTGCGAGAACAGCGCGATCGCTTCGGGGAAGCGGCCCTTGTCAAAGGCGTCGGCCCCCAGCTCGCCCTTGACGCGCTCCATCTCCTCGGTGAGGCAGCGCTTGAACAGATCGGCGGTGACTTTCGTGCCGCCATCGACCTCGACGCCGTATTGCACGAACTGCCAGATTTGGGCGCGGCTGATCTCGGCGGTCGCAGCGTCCTCCATCATATTGTAGATCGGCACCGCGCCGCGGCCGCGCAGCCAGGCTTCGAGATATTGCACGCCGACGCGGATGTTCTCGCGGAAGCCCTCTTCCGAGCGCGTGCCCTGATGGACTTCCAGAAGGTTCTCGCGGCCGACCTGCACGTCCTCGCGCAGCTTGTCGAGCTGGTTGGCCTGCGGCATCAGCCGGTCGAACACCTCCATGGCGACGGGGACGAGGTCGGGATGGGCGACCCAGGTGCCGTCATGGCCGTCGCCGGCTTCGCGCTCCTTGTCGGCCTTGACCTTGGCGAAGGCTGCCGCATTGGCCTCAGGATTGTTCTTGACCGGGATCTGGGCCGCCATGCCGCCCATGGCGAAGGCGCCGCGGCGATGGCAGGTCTTGATCAGGAGCAGCGAATAGGCTCGCAGAAAAGCCTTGGTCATCACGACCTGCGAGCGGTCGGGCAGGACGTAGGCCGCGTTGCGAGCGAGCTTCTTGATGAAGGAGAAGATGTAATCCCAGCGGCCGCAGTTCAGGCCCGCCATATGGTCCTTCAGCTCGAACAGGATCTCGTCCATCTCGAAGGCGGCGGGCAGGGTCTCGATCAGGACGGTGGCCTTGATCGTTCCGACCTTCAGGCCGAGCGCGTTCTGGGCCGCAACGAAAACATCGTTCCAGAGGCGAGCCTCGAGATGGCTCTCGAGCTTGGGCAGGTAGAAATAGGGGCCCGAGCCCGCCGCCAGCGCAGCCTTGGCGTTGTGGAAGACATAGAGGCCGAAATCGACCAGGGAGCCCGAAGCGATCTCGCCGTCGATCTCGATATGGGCTTCCGGCAGATGCCAGCCGCGCGGGCGGATGATCAGGACAGCCGGCTTGTCCTTGAGCTTGTAGGCCTTGCCGGTGGTCTTATCGGTGAAATCGATCTTGCCGGCCCAGCGGTCCCTGAGGTTGAGCTGGCCTTCGATCATATTGGCCCAGACCGGCGAGGAGGCATCCTCGAAATCGGCCATGAAGACCTTCGCGCCCGAGTTCAGCGCGTTGACGATCATCTTGCGGTCGACCGGACCGGTGATCTCGACGCGGCGGTCCTGCAGATCGGCGGGGATGGGCGCGACCTTCCAGTCGCCCTCGCGGATATGGCGGGTCTCGGCCAGGAAGTCGGGCGTCTCGCCGGCGTCGAAGCGCTTTTGGCGCTCGGCGCGCAGGCTCAGCAGGCGCTTGCGCGTCTTGTTGAAGCGGCGCTGCAGATCGGCGACGAAGGCGAGCGCGTCGGACGTGAGGATCTCATCGAAGCGCGGGCCGAGCGCGCCCGTGATGACGACGCCCTTGGGCAGGCTGAGGCCGTTGGCTTGAGCTGGCGACATGGTCTTCTCCCTGCGGCGCGAATGCTACCAGCATCATGTCTCAGCGTTGTCTTTCTCGAAATCCGGAAAAAAGACGGATCACCTTTCTCGATTTGGAAAAAATGATCTCGGCCATGCGCCGGTTTCGGCGCAGGAAGTGACGCGTCCTTTTTGAGTGAATGACTCTATAAATACACTCATAAGTTGTGTTGACGCAACGTTATTCACAGCAACTGCGAGATAGCGTCGAATTCCTATGATCAATTTTAGCGATTCGTAAGGTCCTGGACGCATCGCTCTCCCAGCCGAAAGCGGCGCAAGGTTGAGGGGTGGCTGGAGATGGAGCGGATCAGGGTCGGGGCGACGCGGTTCATGTCGCTTTGCGCGGGTTTTGCGAAAGACCGCTCGGGCAATGTCATGATGCTGTTCGGCTTCGCCATGATCCCGGTCCTCGGGCTGGTCGGCGCGGCGGTCGACTATTCCCGCGCCACCACGATGCGCACCATGCTGAACGCGGCGATTGATTCCGCCGCGCTGATGGCCGCGCGCGACGCGGCGAAGCTGACCGACGCGCAATTGCGTGACCGCATCAATGGCTGGATCCGCGCGAACCTGCATGGCGACGCCGCGAATGGGTTCAGTGGCGCCACGGTCACCATCGACCGCACCGCCCGCACGATCAACATCAGCGCCACGGCGAGCCTGACGGCAAGCCTGACGCAACTGATCAGCCAGAATGCCATCCAGACCAGCAGCAGCAGCCAGTCGTCATGGGGAACCAACACGATCGAGCTCGCTCTGGTGCTCGACAATACCGGCTCGATGGCCTCATCGGGCAAGATCGAAGCGCTGAGGACCGCTTCGCTCGATCTCCTGAAGATCATGAAGGATGCGACCGCCGAGACGGACCAGATCAGGATCTCGATCGTGCCGTTCTCGACGCGGGTCATCCTCGATACGAGCAACAAGAACGCGACCTGGCTGCGTTGGGACCAGACGCAGGAGAGCTGCAGCGGCTGGGGCTGGTCCTATAGCTGCACCACGACCAAGATCACTAAGATGAGCTGGCAGGGCTGCGTTGCCGACCGCGACAAGAACTATGACGTCCAGGACGGCGATGGCGGCGGCACCAATGGGAGCGCCTATCCGGCCGATTTCTGTGACGCCTATTCCCCGTCGACCCAGGCGAAGGTCATGCCGTTGACGAGCAATTGGGATGCCTTGACGCAGCGCATCAATGAGATGACGCCGGTCGGCGCGACCAATGTGACGATCGGCGCCGCCTGGGGCATGGCGACCCTGAGCCCGGGCGCGCCCTTCACTGAAGCAAAACCGCTCACCACGCCGCGCTTGAAGAAGTTCATGATCCTGCTGACCGATGGCGACAACACCAAGAACCGCTTCGAGGGAGATGGCTCGACCTCGAATCCGAACATCGATGCGCGCACCAAACTCGCCTGCGCCAATGCCCTGACCGCGGGAATCGTCGTCTATACGGTTCGCGTCATGGATGGGAACCGAGACCTGCTCAAGGCCTGCGCGTCGGATGCCGGCAAGTATTTCGAAGTGACCGCTGCCTCACAGCTCAGCCCGATCTTCAAGCAGATCGCCAGCGAGATCAGCGCGGTGCGCCTGACGATGTGATCGTTGGGGGCGCTGGCGAGGGGCATACGCTGCTGGCGCTTCTTCCTTATGGCGTGTCCTTGCCGAGCCCTCATCCTGAGGAGCAGCCTTCAGGCTGCGTCTTGAAGGATGGTCCAGGAGGCTCTGGCGTGATCTGGAGCATCCTTCGAGACGGCCGCAATGCGGCCTCCTCAGGATGAGGGCTGTGTGGTTAAAGGGGGCTGCACGGCCAAGCATCCCGCCCCAATCTTGATTGTATATCTCAAAAATCGCTCTCTATAGTTGTAAATACAATAATTTCTTCACTGCATTTCCGCGATAGAGGCCAGTTCCGATAGTCGATTTTATCAATTCGTAAGTTCCAGACCCCATCGCTTTCTGGGCCGAATGCGGTTTTTGGGTTTTGGGATGCCAAGTCGATGATGCGGATCGGGTCCTTGCGTCGGGCTGTGCGGTCGTTTCGATCCGACCGGAGCGGCAATGTGCTCACGTTGTTCGCGATTGCGCTCGTGCCGATCCTCGCGCTGGTGGGCGGGCTGATCGACTACACCGAGGCGGCGAACGCCAGGATCCAGCTCAATGCGGCGGCGGATTCGGCTGCGCTCGCGGCCGTCTCGCAAGCGGCGATGTTGAAATCGATCGCCGATTCCAAGGCCGATGCGGAGAAGATCTTCGACGCCAATGCCGCGAGCTACAAAGGCATGCTGGTGAGCCGGACGGTCGAGATCACCAATGTCGGGCTGAGCCGCTCGGCCAAGGTCGTCTACAGCGCGAATTACCCGACCTATTTCGCCAGCTTCGTCGGCCAGGGCAAGGTCGTGGTCTCGGGTACGTCGAGCGCTGCAGGAGCGCGCGCGCCCTTCATCGACTTCTTCCTGCTGCTCGACAATTCGCCTTCGATGGGCGTGGCCGCGACGACGGACGACATCGCTGTGATGGTGGCCAAGACCTCGGACAAATGCGCCTTCGCCTGCCATCAGATGGATAAGGCGACCAGCGACTACTACACGCTCGCCAAGTCGCTCGGCGTGCAGATGCGCATCGACGTGGTGCGCTCGGCCTCGCAGCAACTGATGGATACGGCCAAATCGACCGCGACGCTGACCGGCCAATATCGCATGGCGGCCTACACCATGGGGCCCTCCTGCAATGGCAAGAAGCTGACGACGATCCAGTCGATCACCTCCGACCTCACTGCCGCGAAGACCTCGGCGGCGGCCATCGACCTGATGACGATTCCCTCTGCGGGATACAACAACGACCAATGCACCGATTTCGACGCGACGCTGACGAGCATGAACGCGGTGATCGATAATCCGGGAGACGGATCGAGCGCGGCCTCGCCGCAGAAGGTGCTCTACTTCGTCTCCGACGGCGTCGGCGACTTCTACAATCCGAGCGGCTGCTCGCAGCCGACGACAGGCGGGCGCTGCCAGGAGCCGATCGACACCAGCTTCTGCAAGACGATCAAGGATCGCGGCATCAAGATCGCGGTGCTCTATACGACCTATCTGCCTTTGCCGACGAATAGCTGGTACAACACCTGGATCAAGCCGTTCTCGGCCACGATCCCGACCAATATGCAGGCTTGCGCGTCGCCGGGCCTGTATTTCGAGGTCAGCCCGAGCCAGGGCATCGCGGAGGCGATGAACGCCTTGTTCCAGCGCATCGTGACCAAGGCCTATCTGTCGATGTGAAGGGCGGCGCCTGATCTGATCAGGCGCCGGAGAGCTCCGCAAAGCGCGCAAGGAAGCGGGCCTGGGCGGTTTCGGTGTCGAGCGGGTCGAGCCAGGCCATGACCGCGCGCGGCAGCGCCTGGGGCCGGCCGAAGAAGCGCAACGCCTCGTCCCGTGCGAAGCCGGCAAGCTCCGTCGCCTCGAAGAAGGCGGCGACCATATCGGCCTCCTTGGTTTTGCGCTTGAGCACGGCCGGCGTCGTAGCCGGCAAGGCGAAGCGCAGATGGATCGCGGTCAGCAACCGCAGCTCCACGCTCTTATAGGCGTCGCCCATCACCACCTTGAAGGGCGAGATCATGTCGCCGATGACGTATTCCGGTGCGTCGTGCAGCAAGGCCATCAAGCGCCAGGCATCGGACCAGTCCGGGTTGAGATGGCTGGCGATCGCCTCGACCAGCAGGCTGTGCTGCGCCACCGAGAAGGAATGGGCGCCGTGCGTCTGGCCGTTCCAGCGGGCGACGCGGGCGAGGCCGTGAGCAATGTCCTCGATCTCGATGTCGAGCGGGGAAGGGTCGAGCAGATCGAGCCGGCGACCCGACAGCATGCGCTGCCAGGCGCGCGGCGGAGCGGGGGGCTTGGCCATGCTCAGGCTGCCGGACGGGTATCGCGCGCCAGCACGGCGCATTCCTGCCAGCGAAAGCAGCCGGTGAGATGGTCGTTGACCAGCCCGCACGCCTCCATGAAGGCGTAGACGATGGTCGGACCGCAGAAGGTGAAGCCGGCTTTCTTCAATTCCTTGGCCATGGCCTCGGAGATCTTCGTTTGCGTCGGCACCTCCTCATGGGTGCGGAAGGCATTCTGGGTGATGCGGCCGTCGAGATGCTTCCAGAGGAAATCGGCGAAGGGCTCGCGCTCGCTGATGGCGAGATAGGCGCGCGCGCTCTTGATTGCGCCCTCGATCTTGCCGCGATGGCGGATGATGCCGGGGTCGGCGAGCAGGCGCAGCACATCGGCTTCGGTGAAGCGTGCGATCGCCTCCGGCTCGAAATTGGCGAAGCCGGCGCGGAAGGCGTCGCGCTTGCGCAGGATGGTGATCCAGGCGAGCCCGGCCTGGAAGCCGTCGAGGATCAGCTTCTCGAACAAGGCGCGGGAATCATATTCCGGCACGCCCCATTCGGTGTCGTGATAGGCGAGGTAGAGCGGGTCGGTTCCCGGCCAGACGCAGCGGAATTTCCCGTCCGGCCCCTCGACGGCGGCGCGCCCGCTCATGCGGCTGCTCCGAAGTCCGGTTCGCCGGGGAAGGGGAAGCGGATGAAATCGGGTTTGGCCAGAACGAAGGCGAGGCCGCCGCCATTGAGTGTCAGGCCCTCGGAGAGCGCATCCGCGACACGGTCGAGCCGGAGCATGGCAAGCCCGCGCCCCTTTGCGCCCGAGCCGATGCGCCCGAGCGCCTTGGTTCCGGCCGTCGCCTCGGCCCCGGTTTCGCAGGCGATCCCTTCGGTGAAGACCACCGGCACGATGCGGGTGCGCGCCGTGCCGCGATGCTGCATGCGCGAGACGACCTCCTGGCCGATATAGCAGCCCTTCTTGAACGAGACGCCGCCGAGCTGGTCGAGCAGCGCTTCATGTGGGAAGGCGTTGCCATAGGCGAAGTCCCTGCCGCCATCGGGCACGCCCAAGGCGATCCGCCTGGCATGATAGGTCTCGGTATCGTCGGCAGCGATCTCCTCGACACCGGCGCGGTCTGTGATGGCGCGCTGGCCGAGCGCGGGCAGGCGCGGATCGGCATAGATGAGGCCTGAATCCTCCGGCAAGGGCGAGCCGTCGGTCGAGGCGATGACGGCGCTGGCCTCGCTGAGATCGTCGAGGGTGACCTTGGCACGCAGCTTGTAGAGTTTCAGGCGTTTCATCAGGTCAGTGGTCTGGAGCAGCGGAACGTCGAGCAGGAAGCCGCCGCCATCTTCATGTGACAGCGCGACGATGAAGAAGTCGCAGATGATCTTGCCTTGCGGTGTCAGCAGCGCGCCATAGCCGGCTCGCTCCGGCGTGACCGGATCGAGATCGTTGGTCACGAGGTTCTGCAGGAAATCGCGGGCATCCTCGCCGCTGACGCGGATGACGCCGCGATCGATCAATCGGGTTGCGGACATGGGCAGCCGTTCCAGTTCTCAATTCCCTGCCGGGGCTCGTCAGCCGAAAGGGATCATTGTGCCACCCGAAAGCTGTTTCCGCTTCCGAGATGGCGAGTCTGTGGATAGGTAGGCCGCATCCGCCCTTTGCTCAACTACCCGGAGACAAGCCATGCCGCAGACCTACGATGTCATCCTCAAGGGCGGCACTGTGGTGAACCAGGATGGCCGCGTTGCGCGCGACCTCGGCATCACCGGCGGCAAGATCGTCGCGCTCGGCGATCTCTCCCGCGCCTCTGCGGCTGAGACCGTCGATTGCACCGGCCTGCATATCCTGCCCGGCGTGATCGATTCACAGGTGCATTTCCGCGAGCCGGGGCTCGACCATAAGGAAGATCTGGAGACCGGCTCACGCGCCGCCGTACTGGGTGGCGTCACCACCGTCTTCGAGATGCCCAACACCATTCCCCAGACCACGGACGAGGCGGCGCTCGCCGACAAGATCCGGCGCGGGCGCCACCGCATGCATTGCGACTTCGCCTTCTGGGTCGGCGGCACGCATGAGAATGCCAAGCATGTCGCCGAGCTGGAGCGCTTGCCCGGCGCCGCCGGTATCAAGGTGTTCATGGGTTCCTCGACCGGCGATCTCCTGGTCGAGGACGACAAGGGCGTCGCCGAGATTCTGAAGCGCACGCGCCGCCGCGCCGCCTTCCATTCCGAGGACGAGACCATGCTGCGCGAGCGCATGGGCCTGCGCGTCGCGGGCGATCCGTCGAGCCATCCGGTCTGGCGCTCGCCAGAGGTGGCGCTGACCTGCACGCAGCGGCTGGTGCGGATTGCGCGCGAGACCGGGGCGCGCGTCCACATCCTGCACATCTCGACCGCCGAGGAGATGGTCTTCCTTAGGGATCACAAGGATGTCGCCACCGTCGAGGTCCTGCCGAATCACCTGACGCTGGTTGCGCCCGATTGCTATGAGCGGCTCGGCACCTATGCCCAGATGAACCCACCGATCCGCGACGACAGCCATCGTCAGCGCATCTGGTGGGGCGTTGAGCAAGGCATTGTCGATGTGCTCGGCTCCGACCATGCGCCGCATACGCATGAGGAGAAGCACCACGCCTATCCCGCCAGCCATTCCGGCATGCCGGGTGTGCAGACGTTGGTTCCGATCATGCTCGACCATGTCAATGCCGGCAGGCTCACGCTGGAGCGCTTCGTCGATCTGTCGAGCCATGGCCCGCAGCGCATCTTCGGGCTTGAAGGCAAGGGCCGGATCGCGGCAGGCTACGACGCCGATCTCACCATCGTCGATCTCAAGCGCCGGGAGACGATCACCAATGAGTGGGCCGCCTCGAAATGCGGCTGGACGCCCTATGACGGCGTCACCGTCACCGGCTGGCCGGTCGGTACCTATGTGCGCGGGCAGAAGGTGATGTGGGAGAGCGAGATCGTCACACCAGCTCAGGGTGAGCCGGCGCGCTTCCTGGAGGCGCTGCCGCGTCAGGTCGCATGAGCCCGAGGAAACGCTGCAAGGCGCGACTCTCATAGGCGTCGCGGCGGCGGATGAAGAGCGTCGTCACGGCGCCTTCATCGCCGTCGATTGCGTGCCAGCGCAGAGCGTCGCGCTGGGCCGACTGCATGAACACCGCCTTGGGCAGCAAGGTAATGCCGACGCCGGCGGCGACGCAGCCGAGAATGCCGTCCAGCGTGCCGAATTCGAGCCGGGCATAGGAGGGCAGTCCGAGGCGTGCCAGCACCTGCTCCAGACGCTGGCGATAGGAGCAGCCGGGGCGGAAGGTCAGCACGCTCAGCCCGGTCGAGGCGCTGCGCCTGAGGGCGTCGAGATCGTCGATCGCCTCCGGGGTCACCAGCCCCAGCGTCTCCTCGAAGACCGGCAGGGCTGCGATCTCGTCATGCTGGATCGGGCCTGCCACGAAGGCGCCGTCGATCTCGCGGCGCAGGACGCCCTCGACGAGTTGTGCGGTCGGCCCGGTCTGGAGGCTCAGGCGCACGGCGGGACAGGCCTGGTGGAACGCCGCCAGTAGCGGCGGCAGGCGGATTGCGGCGGTCGTCTCCATCGAGCCGAGCTGCAGCACGCCCTGCTCGGCGGCATTGTCGCGCGCCGCGACCTTCGCCTCCCGCAGCAGCGAGAGCACGCGCTCGGCATAGGGCAGCAGGCGCTGGCCGGCTTCCGTCAGCGCCATGCCACGGCTGTGGCGCTCGAACAGTGCGAGACCGATCTCGTCCTCCAGCGCCTTGATCCGCATCGTGACATTGGACTGGACCGTATGGATTTCCCGCGCTGCCGCGGAGATGCCGCCGGAGCGAGCCACGGCGGTGAAAGTGGTCAGTTCGTTGAGATCCATCGACTGGCGTTCTTATTTCCAGATGGCTATAATCTTAACAATTCATTTTAGCAGAACGATAGGATGATCTAACCTCGCTGTCGACTGGAAGCCTGCGGCGAGGACCAACATCATGACGATCACGACTCCTCTGACCCGGATGCTGGGTGTCAGGCATCCCATCCTGCTCGCAGCTATGGATCTCGTAGCTGACGCTAGGCTGACGCGCGTGGTCTCGGAGGCCGGCGGCTTCGGCATATTGGGCGGCGGTTATGGCGACGCCGCCTGGCTGGGCAGGGAGCTTCCCAAGCTGGTGGAGGCCCGCGAGGCGTCGCCGTTTCGCTTCGGCGTCGGCTTCATCACCTGGGGCCTGGCCAGGCAGCCGGAGCTGCTCGACCTCACGCTCGCTGCCAAGCCCGACGCGGTTTGGCTCTCGTTCGGCGATCCCGAGCCCTTCGCCGACAAGATCAAGGCTGCCGGAGCGCGGCTGATCTGCCAGGTGCAGTCGGTCGAGATGGCGCGCGACGCGGTGGCGAAGGGGGCCGACATCATCGTAGCACAAGGGTCGGAAGCGGGCGGGCACGGTGCGTCGCGCGGCACCTTCGCGCTGGTGCCGGCGGTCGTCGACGCGGTCGCTGACCGCGCGATCGTGGTCGCGGCGGGCGGCGTGGCCGATGGGCGCGGGCTCGCGGCGGCCTTGATGCTGGGCGCCCAGGGCGTGGTGCTGGGCACGCGGCTCTATGCCAGCCTCGAGGCGGCGGGCCATGCGGCGGCGAAGGAGCGCATCGTTGCGGCCTCCGGCGACGACACGATTCGCGGGCTGATCTTCGACATCTCGCGCCAGAATGTCTGGCCGGCGCCCTTCACCGGCCGCTGCCTGGTGAATGCGCATGCCGAGCGCTGGAACGGGCGCGAGGTCGCATTGATGCAGAATATCCGGACCGAGGCGCCGCACTATCAGGCGGCGCGCGAGGCGGGCGATTTCGACATCGCCGCCGTCATCGCCGGCGAAGGGGCGGGGCTGGTGCACGAGGTTTTGCCCGCCGCGACAATCATCGCCGAGATCGTCGAGAAGGCCGAGGCGCTGCTGGCGAACGGGCAGGGCGGTTCGGTCACCCTCTAGGCGCGTCAAAATATTTTTGCCGGGCTGTCGATCCCGCCCGTGCCCGTTCGACGTGAGGGCAGAGACCGGTTGCGCGAGCTCGCGCAACGGTCCTCACTGCAAACGGGAGAACCGAGATGAGAAAGATCGTTGCCGCGACCTTCCTGTCGCTGGACGGCGTGATGCAGGCGCCTGGCGGGCCGGAAGAGGATACGGCTGGCGGCTTCAGCCACGGCGGCTGGACCTTCCATTATTGGGATGAGGCGATGGGCGAGCTCATGGGCAAGCTCTTCGATGAGCCGTTCGACCTGCTGCTCGGCCGCAGGACCTATGAGATCTTCGCCGCACACTGGCCCTATGCCGGCGATGAGGATCCGATCGCCAGGGCGTTCAACACCACGACGAAATATGTCGCGACCTCGTCCGACGCGCCGTTGACCTGGCAGAATTCTGTTGCCTTGCACGATGTCGCCGCCGATGTCGCCAGATTGAAGCAGCAGGACGGGCCGAAACTCCTGATCCAGGGCAGCAGCGTGCTGATCCAGACGCTGCTCAGGCATGACCTGATCGACGAGATCGACCTGCTGGTCTTCCCGCTCGTGCTGGGCAAGGGCAAGCGCATGTTCGGCGAGGGCGCGATCCCGGCCGCGCTCAAGCTCGTCGACAGCAAGGCCTCGTCGACCGGCGTGGTGATGAGCCGCTATCGCCGCGAGGGCGAGATCAGGACCGGATCCTTCGCGCAGGCGCAGCCGAGCGAGGCCGAGATTGTGCGCCGCGAGCGGATGACGGCCAACGCCTAGCAAATTTTTTTAAGCAGCCTGTCGATCTGGGTGCGGCCCGTTCGACGTGATGTCAGAGAGCAGGTTTTGAAGGTGGCGATAGACGCTCGCCGAGCCTGCCTCCTGAAGCTGAAAATCCAAGGAGAATTCCGATGCGTGTGATGGTTCTGGTCAAGGCCGACAAGGACAGCGAAGCCGGCATCATGCCGAGCGAGGACATTTTCACGAAGATGGGGGCGTATAACGAGGAACTCGTGAAAGCCGGCGTCATGCTGGCGGGCGAAGGGTTGCATCCGAGCAGGAAGGGCTTGCGCATGCGCTTCTCGGGAGCCGAGCGCACGATCACCGACGGCCCCTTCGCGGAGACCAAGGAGCTGCTGGCCGGCTTCTGGCTCTGGCAGGTCAAGTCCTTCGACGAGGCTGTCGAATGGCTCAAGCGCGCGCCCTTCGACGGGGGCACCGAGATCGAGCTGCGGCCCGTCTTCGAGATGGAGGATTTCGGCGAGGCGATGACGCCGGAATTGCGCGAGCAGGAAGACCGGCTGCGCGCCGAGATCGAGAAGAAGGGCTGACCGGACCGAAGCCCGCGCACCCATTCAACCCGGAAGGCGCGAGGCATCGCCTCCGCCGCTTCCGCCCCAAAGGAGAAAACCGATGCGTTTCATGGTGATGGTCAAGGCGACGACCGACAGCGAAGCCGGCGCGCCGCCGACCCAAGAACTGCTCGACGCAATGATGGCGTATAACGAGGAACTCGTGAAAGCCGGTATCATGAAGGGAGGCGACGGCCTGCAGCCGAGCTCGAAGGGCGCACGCGTGCAGTTCGACGGCGCCAAGCGGGCCGTCGTCGATGGTCCTTTCGCCGAGACCAAGGAGCTGGTCGCCGGCTTCTGGCTCTGGGAGTGCAAGTCGCTCGACGAGGCGATCGCATGGGTCAAGCGTTGCCCCAATCCGATGCCCGGTCCGTCCGAAATCGAGATCCGCCCGCTCTACGAGCTGGCTGATTTCGGCGAGATCGTGACCCCGGAGGCTGCGGCGACGTGGGATCGCCTCAAGACCGAGATCGGCGACAAGGGCTGAATCCTCTCCTGCCGGCGGTCGACGCCGCTTGCCAGAGGAGGCCACTGATGGTGTGTATCGCCCGTCATGTCGGCGAGCGATGCACACCGCGCTATCGAGACGGTCTACAGGATCGAAGCCCCGAAGCTGATCGGGGGTCTCGTGCGCCTGACCCGCGATATCGGACGCGCCGAGGAACTGGCGCAGGACGCGCTGGTCGCGGCGCTGGCGCAATGGCCGCGGGAGGGCGTTCCGCGCAACCCCGGCGCCTGGCTGATGCAGGCGGCCAAGCACCGCGCCATCGATGCCCTGCGCCGCGACAAGCTGCTTCAGCGCAAGCATGAGGAACTCGGCCACGACAGCGAGGCAGAGGCGCTGGCGATGCCGGACCTCGACGCGGCGCTCGACGACGAGGTCGGCGACGACCTATTGCGCCTGATTTTCACGGCCTGCCACCCGGTGCTCTCGACGGAAGCCCGGCTCGCTCTGACGCTGAGGCTGCTCGGCGGGCTGACGACGGAGGAGATCGCGCGCGCCTTCCTCGTGCCGGAACCGACCATGGCGCAGCGCCTGGTGCGCGCCAAGAAGGCGCTGGCCGATGCGCGCGTGCCTTTCGAGGTGCCTCATGGCGCCGAGCTGGCGCAGCGCCTCGCCTCGGTTCTGGAGGTGGTCTATCTGATCTTCAACGAGGGCTATGCCGCGACCGCCGGCCATGACTGGGTCCGGCCGGCGCTGTGCGAGGAGGCGATGCGGCTCGGCCGCATCCTGGCGGAGCGCGCGCCGCAGGAGCCGGAGGTGCATGGTCTCGTCGCCCTGATGGAATTGCAGGCCTCGCGATTGCGGGCGCGACTCGGTCCCGATGGCGAGCCGATCCTGCTGCTCGACCAGAATCGCGCCCGCTGGGACCAGCTCCTGATCGGGCGTGGGCTCAAGGCGCTGGAGCGGGCGCAAAGGCTCGCCGGCGCGACGCCCGGCCCTTACCTGCTGCAGGCGGCGTTGGCGGCCTGCCACGCCCGGGCGCGCACGGCCGACGAAACGGACTGGCGTCGAATCGCCGCGCTCTATGCCGTGCTCGCCGCGATAAACCCGTCGCCGATCGTCGAGCTCAACCGGGCCGTCGCGGTCTCGATGGCGGAGGGGCCGGCGGCGGGGCTGGTACTGGTCGATGCGCTGGCCGACGAGCCGGCGCTGCGCGGGTACCATCTGCTGCCGAGCGTGCGCGGGGATCTGCTGGCCAAGCTCGGGCGGCATGGCGAGGCGGCGGCAGCCTTCGACCGCGCCGTTACATTGACGCGCAACACCAAGGAGCGCGCCCTGATGGAGGAGCGCGCTGCGACGGCACGCGGCGCGGCTGCAACGCTCTAGAAAATATAACCGAGCTTGAGGCCGTAGTTGGTGAGGCCGCGATTGGCGTTGCAGAGGCCGGCATTGGACATGTGCTCGACCGTCGCCATCACCGTCCAATTGGCGTCGAGGCGATAGCCGAGCGAGCCGGCCTCGCGCAAAAGCGGTGTGCAGCCGAGCGCGGCGTGGCCCACCGGCACATAGCGGCCGGTATCGCCATTGTGGAAGGCAAGGCCGAAGGCGCCCTCGACGAAGAGTTTCGAGGTGATGTCGAAGGTCCAGGTCAGGCCGCCATAGACATGGCTGGTCTTGCCGGCCGTGTTGAGCGAGCCGCCGAGATGGAAGCGCGGAACCAGCAGCGCCAGAACCGGATCGGTCGGCAGCAACGGCTTAACCGAGAGGACTTCGAGATTGAGGTCGACGGAGCCGCTTTCGGGGCTGGTCGGGTCATGCAGATAGGCGCCGCCCCGAATCTCGGAAATCCACACATCCCGCGCCAGAGCGGGCAAGGCTGGTGCGAGCGCGACCGCGTCGGCAGCCTGGACTTCCATCGTCAGGCCGGAAAGCAGGCAAAAGAGCGACAATAGGCAAAGCGTAGCGATACGCATGCTGAGTTACCCTGATCGAATCACCCCTTATCTCCCTTCTTTAGACAACGGCGATTCGCGGGCAAACACACATGTCGCGGCCCAGTTTCAACTTCTCCGGCAGAGTTGCAGTTGTGCCGCAGTCGCAGCAAAGGCTTGCTGCAGGGCGATGCAGATAGCCAGGCAGCTTCTAAAGCCGGATGCCTAAGAGGTTAGTGCCGGGTGCCGCTGGTGAAGGCGCCGCCGCGCACCTTGCCGGGCAGCGCTTCGGCGAAGACGGCGGTGGCTTCCTCGCCATAGGTCTCGACCAGCGTGCGGAAGGCGGCGAAGAGGGCGGCATGGGCCAGTGCGTCGCTGTCGAGCCCATCCTGCTGCGCTTCGTTGAAGGCGTCTTCGACATAGCCATAGGCGACGCGTCTTGCGTCGCTACGGTCCTCGCCCAGGGTGGGATCGAGCGGCAGATCGTCTGGAGAAGTCGACATCGAGGCGGAGACTCTGCGGCTTGGACCTGAACATGCGGCCCGAAGTCCCGTGCGGGAGAATCCGTGCCATCGACAGACGTATAGTCATACGCAAAGCCGGCTCGCCCGGCCACCATCCCCTTTAAGAAAGGTTAACGCAGCCGTGAGAGTTTGTGGTTAAGAGCCGGCTAGGGCCACTGCGTTCGAAAACGCCCTAGCCGCCATAACGGCCGGCGAGAAGCCGGGCGAGGCGTTCGCCTTCGCTTGCCAGACGCGCCGAGGCTTCCTGGCTGCCGTCGGTACAGGTGCGATGCGTCGCCGAATAGGCGCGGAAGCCGCGATTATAGGCGCTGGTCAGGCGCTCGCGGCGCTGCGGCGTGCGGCCTTCGGCGTCGATCAGCGCGGTCATGCGCGCGCGCCAATCCTCGGCCTCCTTGCCGGCGCAAAGGGTGCGCAGATAGGCAAGCGAACCCATGACCTCGGCCAGGCTCAGGAGTTGCGGCTCGTAAGGCGGGGGGGGCGGCTCGCCCGGCTCAGTCGTGGGCTTGGGCGCGTTCGCGGCAGGGCGCTGCGTCTGCGCGGCAGCTTCGCCAAGCGAAAGCGCGACTATGAGCGCCAAGGCCAGGACCGCGGCCCGCCTCACGAACCGTGCCCGGTATCGCGCCGCAAGGCATCGTGCAGTAAGCTCTGGGCGCGCCTGAGGACATCGCCGAGTTCGCGCGTCGTCGGCAAGCCGCCGAGGCGCAGCGGATCGGCCCACATCACGGCGCCGGCCTCCGGCCCGGTCGTCGGCTCGCCCGAGAGCCATTCACCGACGAAGGAGGCGACGACGAAATGATGCGTGACGCCGCCCTTGGCGTCGCGGCCGAAGATTTCGACATGGCGGTTGAAGCCGAGGATGCGCGCCTTGACGCCGACCTCCTCCTCGAGCTCGCGCAAGGCGGCTTCCTCCAAGGTCTCGCCGGGTTCGACCTTACCGCCCGGCAGCGACCAGAGCTGGTCGGCCGGCGGCTTGGTTCGCGTCGCCAGCAGGACCTTGCCGTCGCGGAATACGGCGACGGAGGCCGCCAGAACCGGCCTTGCCGGCGCCTTGCCGACGGCTGGAAACCGGATGACCTGTCCGCTATCGCCCGTCACACGTGCTGCCCGCCATTGATGTGGAGCTCGGAGCCCGTGACATAGCTCGAGGAGTCGGTGCAGAGGAAATAGATCGCCTTGGCGACCTCGTCGGTCTTGCCGAGGCGCTGCAGCGGCAGGGTCGCGACGATCTTCTCCGTGCCGGGCGAGAGGATGGCGGTGTCGATTTCACCCGGTGAGATCGAGTTCACGCGGATGCCGAGCGGCCCGAAATCGGCGGCCATCTCGCGGGTCAGGCTGGCGAGCGCGGCCTTGGAGGTGGCGTAAGCAGCGCCCGCGAAGGGGTGGACGCGGGAGCCGGCGATCGAGGTCACGTTGACGATCGCGCCCTTGGCCGTCGTCAATTCATCGAGCAGGCCGCGTGCCAGCATGATCGGCGCGAAGAAATTGACCTGGAAGACCTTGTGCCAGTCGTTGAAGGAGGTCGTTGCGGCGCCGAGCCGGCCGCCCTGCGGCCCCTTTGGCGAAATACCGGCATTGTTGACCAGCGCGTTGAGCTTGCCGCCCTCGGCGGCCAAGCGCTTCTTGATCTCGGCGATGCCGCGCATCGTGTCTTCGGGGTCGCCGAGATCGATCTGGACGTGATCAGCGGCGCCCGAGGGCCAGGGGCATTTGTCGGAAAAGGCCTGGCGCGAGCAGGACAGGATGCGCCAGCCCGCCATGGCGAACTGCATCACGGTCGCATGGCCGATGCCACGGCTAGCGCCCGTCAGCAGCATGACCGGGCGGTTGCCGGCCTCGGTCTTGGGAAAATCGAGTTTTGGCATCGCCATGGAGATTATCCTCAGGGGTAGAGGCGCGTGCGCGACCAGGGCTCGGCTGCCGAGGGGCGGCGGAACACGACGCGATCATGCAGACGGAATGCGCCGTCGCGCCAGAACTCGATATAGACGGGCTCGATTCGGAAGCCGGTCCAATGCGGCGGCCGCGGGATCGTGCCCAGGCCGAATTTCGCAGCATAGCTCGCGACCGCCTTCTCCAGCGCAAAGCGGCTTTCCAGGGGGCGTGACTGCTGCGAGGCCCAGGCGCCGATGCGGCTGTCGCGCGGACGCGACTGGAAATAGGCGTCGGCCTCGGCGTCCGTCACCAGCGAGACCGGGCCGCGAATCCGGACCTGCCGGCGCAGGCTCTTCCAGTGGAAGAGCGCGGCCGCCTTGCCCTGGCCGAGCAGCTCCTGCCCCTTCTGGCTTTCGGTGTTGGTGTAGAAGACGAAGCCGTCCGCATCATAGCCCTTCAGCAGGACCATGCGGCTATTGGGCATGCCGTCGGCGTCGACCGTCGACAGCGCCATGCCGGTGGGATCGTTCGGCTCGGACTTCGTCGCCTCCTGCAGCCAGTCATGGAACAGAGCGAATGGCTCATCCGCCTGGGTGAAGTCACCGGTCGTTAACCGTTCCACGTGCTTAATCCTTGCTGGTTCTAGGTAGGCGTCGGGCGAGCGCGATCTGTGATTTGGGGTGTGAGAGCAAGTCTGTATAGGGCAGCGACGGGGGCGATCCAAAGCCCTCCTGCGCGCTATGCATCCATGCGTTCGGTCATGGTCGGCGGGGTGCTCGGGCTGGCCTTGTTCAGCGGCGGCTGCTCGGTCTCGTTCCCGATCCTGGGGTTGTCCTCCAAGAGCGAGGACGAGGTCGCCACGACATCCTCGATCCCGCCGATACAGAGCCCGGCCAAGGGCGGAGCGCTCGCCTCGCTCGCCTCCGATCTCGGACCTGAGGACATGCGCCGGGCCGATGGGGCGATGGCCGTGGCGCTCGACCCGCAGGGCAACGGCGCGGCGGTGTCCTGGGACAATCCCCAGAGTGGCATCAAGGGCTCCTTCATTCCCGTCGGCGGCCCGTTCCTGCGTTCCGACGAGATTTGTCGCGCCTTCATCGCCAGCGTCCAGATGCAGGCCAAGCCGGCCAAGTTGCAAGGCACGGCCTGTCGCCCCTCGGGCGGCGACTGGGCGGTCAAGGATGTCCAGCCCTGGAAAGGCCTGACCTGAGCGGCAGGCGGACGATCGTCGATCGCGATCTTTGCGCGGGATGTTGCGTTCAGGCCACACCATTCCCAGATATCGGGTTGTTGGCGGAAGGCTGCTGGCTGCACGCAGCCGCCTGGCAGCTTCCGTCGTGCGAATGGGGTCTATGAATGCGCGATCCGTATCAGGTTCTGGGCGTCGCCCGGTCGGCCAAAGAGGACGAGATCAAGAAGGCTTACCGGAAGCGGGCCAAGGATCTGCATCCCGATCGCAACCGGGACGATCCCAAGGCGCAGGACCGTTTCGCCGAACTCAACGGCGCCTATGAGATTCTCGGCGACGAAACCAAGCGCAAGCAGTTCGACCGCGGCGAGATCGATGCCGAGGGCAAGCCCAAATTCGCTGGCTTCGAGGGCATGGGCGCCGGGCGCGGCGGCCGCGCTGGCGGCTTTGAATTCAATTTCGGCCAGGGCGGCGGCCAGCCTTTCGGCCGCGGCGGGCAGGATGCCGGCTTCGACCCGGCCGATATCTTCGGCTCGCTCTTCGGCGACGCGGCGCGGCGTGGCGCCCGGGCCAAGCCGGAGGCGCAGAAACCGCCGGAGCAGAGCTTTACGCTGGAGGTGACGTTGGCGCAGGCGGTGGCGGGCGCGTCGCGGCGCGTCCGGCTGCCGGGCGGGCGCGAGGTCGAGGTCACGATCCCCGAGGGCGTCGCCGACGGCAAGGTCATGCGCCTGCGCGGCCTCGGCCAGGTCGACCCGCATTCGGGCGAGGCCGGCGACGTGATGATGACGATCAAGATCAAGCCCGATCCACGCTTCACGGTCGAGGGCAATGATCTGCGCACCCGCGTGCCGGTGCCGCTCGCCAAGGCGGTGCTTGGCGGCCCGCTGCATGTGCCGACGCTGACCGGCGCCGTCGAGATGACGATTCCGCCCCTGACCGGCACGGCCCGGCAGTTCCGCCTGCGCGGCAAGGGGCTGAAGGGGGAGAAGGGCGCGGTCGGCGACCTCTTCGTCGCCATCGATATCGAGATGCCCGCGAGCGATGACGAGCTGACCGCCCTGATAAAGGCGCGCACGACGTAAGCGGTTGCGCTCGCGCTCTTTACCAGAGTGCGCGGGCTTGCCCGGCCATCGAAGCGCAGCAACTGTCGAAAACCGGTTTCCACTTTTCTGCGTCCTGTTCTATGAGACCCCTCCTTTTGTTTCGTTCCAGGGTCTCCGATGCCTGACGCCATCACCGCCGCCCTTCCGACCGCCAATCTGCTCAAGGGCAAGCGCGGCCTCGTGATGGGTGTCGCCAACAACCGTTCGATCGCCTGGGGTATTGCCAAGGCCGCCGCCGACGCCGGCGCGGAACTCGCCTTCACCTATCAGGGCGATGCGCTGAAGAAGCGCGTCGAGCCCCTGGCGAAGGAGCTCGGCGGCCATGTCGTCGGCCATTGCGACGTCACCGATTCGGCCTCGATCGACGCCGTCTTCGCCGAGATCGAGAAGCTCTGGGGCAAGCTCGACTTCGTCGTCCACTGCATCGCCTTTTCCGACAAGGACGAATTGACCGGCCGCTATGTCGAGACCAGTGAGGCGAACTTCACCAAATCGCTCTTGATCTCCTGCTACTCCTTCACCGCCGTGACACAGCGCGCGGAGAAGCTGATGAGCGATGGCGGCGCCATGCTGACGCTGACCTATTACGGCGCCGAGAAGTGGATGCCGCATTACAACGTCATGGGCGTCGCCAAGGCCGCGCTCGAGGCGAGCGTGCAATATCTCGCCGCAGATCTCGGCCCCTCGAAGATCCGCGTCAACGCGATCTCGGCGGGACCGATCAAGACATTGGCGGCGTCGGGCATCGGCGATTTCCGCTACATCCTGCGCTGGAACGAGTACAACTCGCCGCTGCGCCGCACCGTGACGATCGAGGAGGTCGGCGAGACCGCTGTCTTCCTGGTCTCCGACATGTCGCGCGGCATCACCGGCGAGATCCTGCATGTCGATGCGGGCTACCATGTCGTCGGCATGAAGGTGCCGACCGCACCGGATATCTCGCTCGAACGCAGCGAGTGAGCGGGCGGCCGTCCAGCTCTAAAATTCCCCGTCGATTCTATCGCGGACCGCTACCGGCTCAGGGCTTGCCCTGAGCCGGTAGCGCGTTTTGGAGCGAAGTAGGCACCGGTTCGCGTGAAGAAAACGCGTTAAAACAAAGCGCTAGAGCAATTGCTCTAGCGCTTGCAGCATGGTGATCAGTTGATCGCCTTGATGCTTCCGAAGATCGCATCGAGCTCCTTGCCATGCGTCTCGCGCTCCTCATCGGAGCCCCAGACGGTCAGCATGATCATGCGGTTGTCGCCGGCCGGCAGCAGGATGAAGTCGACCTTGGTCGGGCCGTTGCCGTCCGTGGTGCGGTACTGGAAGATCGTGGCCGGGATGCCGTTCAAGGGGGCTTCGGCCTTGATCGGCTCGACCTTCTTGATCTTGTTGTCCTTCATCCAGGCATCGTTGTTGGCGAGCATCTTGTCGATGTTGCGCGCATCGGCAAACTCGACCGAGAAGAAGACCGCCTCATCCTGCGGGCGGGCGGAATAGCCGTAGTCGATCTCCTGGGTCTTCCAGTCGTTGGGAACGGTGATGGTGACGGCCGGGTTCTTGGTCGGGACCGCGAAGTTCTTCGCAAACGCCGGCGCGACCATGAGAAGCGCGGCGATGACGGCGGCGAGGGGACGAGCGCGTGTCATGGTAGGTTCTTTCAAGCCAGGCTCCGTCTTGTCGCCTGCAGCGCTGTTCTCCTGCACCCATGATCGAGATGACGCAACGTTTGGCGCGTGCTCACTTTGGGTAACAGTTAATTAACCTAAGGTCAGCAAAGCGCGCGCCGAGCGTCGCATTGTTCAGGAACCTGGCCGCGACCAACGCTGGCGAACCGAGACCTTGCCGCGATTGCGAGTAAGTGGCGGGGTAATTTGCTTCCTGACTACTCCAGCGCGCACTTCAAGCGTTCGGTCGCCTCCGCGTCTCGCCGGACGGTGGGGTCGGCGAGCTCGTCGCGGAGCTTGGCCGCGGTCCGGCCGCCGATTGCCAGCATGGGCGCGATCTCCGCCAGCGGCGCCAGGGCGAAGGCGCGCTCGGCCAGGCGTGGATGCGGCACCTGCAGGCCGGGCTGGTCGATCTCGTCGTCGCCATAGCTCAGAATGTCGATGTCGAGCGTGCGCGGGCCCCAGCGCTCGAGGCGCTCGCGACCCTGCCGCTTCTCGATGTCGAGGACGAGGGCAAGCAGCTCGGTTGCCGGCAGGCTGGTTTCGATCAGCGCGGCCATGTTGAGGAATTCCGGCTGGTCGAGCCGCCCCCAGGGCGGTGTCCGGTAGACCGAGGAGATTGTCCCCAGCCTGATCTTGGGATGCGCGGCGAGCGCTTTCAGCGCCGCCGCGAAGGCTGCGACCGGGTCGCCGAGATTGCCGCCAAGCCCGAGAGCGACCTCAATCGCCACGCTGGTAGCTCAGCTTGATGCCGACGCTGGCGAGCGTGGCATGGATCGGCGGGGCGGGCTTGCGCAGGGTGACCTCGACGCGGCTCACCGGGGGAAAGCCGTCGAGCACGGCCATCGCCACGGCGCGCGCCGCTGCTTCCAGGAGGTTGAAGCGCTTGGCGGTGAAGGCTTCCGTCACCACACCGACGACCTTGCCATAGTTCACCGTGTCGGCGAGGCTGTCGCTGATCGCCGAGGCGCGCAGGTCGGTCTCCAGCAGGAGGTCGAGCGTGAAGCGCTGCCCGAGCCGCTCCTCCTCCGAGAAGAAGCCGTGATAGGCGTAGATATCGAGCTTCTCGATCAGAATGCTGCCGGTTTCGCTCACGGGGCGCCCTTTGCGGAGGTCAGGCTGGCGGAATTGGCGATGGCGGCCCAGACCTGGAGCGCCTCGTTATGGGCGCGCACGTCATGGGCGCGGATGATGGCCGCGCCTTGCGAGACGCCATAGAGATGGCTGCTGATGCTGCCGGCGACGCGCTCTGCGGCGACCTTCTGGCCGGTGATCTGGCCGATCATCGATTTGCGCGAGGCCCCGAGCAGGATAGGGCAGCCCAGTTCCTTCAGGCGGCCGAGATCACGGATCAAGGCGAGGTTCTGCGCTGGGGCCTTGCCGAAGCCGATGCCGGGATCGACGACGATCTGGCTGTGCGGCACTCCGGCGGAGATGGCGATGGCGATGGAGCGCTCCAGGAAGCGCAGCACGTCGTCGAAGATGTCGATGTCGGGATCGACCGTGTCGCGGTTGTGCATCAGCACCATGGGCGCGCCGTAGCGCGCCGCGACCTCCGCGATGGCGGGCTCGCGCTGCGCGCCCCAGACATCGTTGACGATGGCAGCACCCGCGCTCAGCGCGGCCTCGGCAACTTCGGCCTTCCAGGTGTCGATCGAGACCGGTAGCGAAAGCGCGTTGGCGAGACCCGCGACCACGGGCCGCACCCGCGCGATCTCGGTCGCGGCGTCGATGGCGGCATGGCCCGGCCGCGTCGATTCCCCGCCGACATCGATGATGGCAGCCCCCTCCATCGCCAGGGTGAGGCCATGCGCGATCGCCTCCTCCGCATTGGCGAGCAGGCCGCCATCGGAGAAGGAATCGGGCGTGATGTTGACGACGCCCATGATCAGCGGCCTCGCATCGAGGGCGAGGCTATGGCCATCGGGCAAGATGAGAGCCAGGGACATTCAAACCTGCTGCAGCAGCGAAGAGCCGCCTATATACGGCGCATCGGGCCGCGGCCAACAGAAAGCGACGGCGCTTGCCATGGCCGCGACGCATGACCGCCGCCCGCGAGGGACTTTGACGGGCAAAGCGCCAGCGTGCATGAGCCCACATGGTCCCGATCACGCTCCCGCAACGGCTCATTCTCATTCGCCACGGCGAAACCGAGTGGAATCGCGAAGGCCGCCTGCAGGGCGCCCAGGACATCCCGCTCAACGCTTTGGGGCGGACGCAGGCAGCGGAGGCGGCCGAGCGACTGAAGGCTCTGGCGCCGGATTTCGCGGCGTTCGACTATGTTGCCTCGCCGATGGAGCGTGCGCGCGAGACCATGGACATCCTGCGCGGCCAGTTGCAGCTGGAGCCTGGGGCCTACCGCATCGACGAGCGCTTGCGCGAGCTGACCTTCGGCGATTGGGAAGGCTTCACCTGGCGCGAGATCCGCAAGAGCGAGCGCGAACAGGCGCAGATGCGCGAGCGTGACAAATGGGGTTTCGTCCCGCCGGGCGGCGAGAGCTACCGGATGCTCGCCGAGCGTATCCGGCCCGCGCTGGAGGAACTGCAGCGCGAGACGGTCATCGTCAGCCATGGCGGTATCGCGCGCGCCGTCCTGGCACTGGTTGGGGCGGTGTCTTCGCAGAAAGCCGCGCTCGTCGATATCTGGCAGGGCAAGATCCTTGTCGTGTCGGGTAATCAGGCCGACTGGCTCTAACAGGGCTGCGGGACTAGGCTGCTGCAGCGGCAGCGTGGTGGAACCGAGGCGTTCATCACGGGTTCAGTCATGGTTTGGCAAGGTCGCCCTGCTAAGGCAGTTTCGTGCGGCGGTGGCATGCTCGGCCGGAAGGCACAGCGGGAAGAGCGCATCGGGGGGTGTGGCTCGCCCGTGTTTTTATGAAGGTGCGTCGCAGGGGTGCGAGTGCCTGGTTCGAGGGTGCTTTACGCCTCGCTCCGGGATGTCGTGGTTCTGAGCGCAGCGGGGCGCGATGAACGACATCAGCAATTTGTCGGCAACGACGGCCGTGATGGGCGCACAGCCGCTCGCGACCCTGGCGGGCGAGAAGCGCCCGGATCTGATCCGAGACGAGGTTCTGGGCGAGATTTTCGCCGCGACCGTCGCAGCGCGCGGCGGCGAGACGGCCTTGCGCGATGGCGCGCGACGCTTGAGCTATGCCGAGGTCTGGGCCGCCGCCGGGCGGCAGGCGCGGGGCCTGGCCCTGGCGGGCGTCGGTCCTGGCGACATGGTCGGCCTGTGGATGCCGCGCGGCATCGAACTCCTGATCGCGCAGATCGCGATCACGCGTTCAGGCGCGGCCTGGGTGCCGTTCGACGCCGAGGCGCCGGTCGAGCGGATCGCCGTTTGCCTGAAGGATGCCGAGGCCAAGGGCCTCGTCACCTCCGTGGATTGGCAGAGCAGGGCAGCGGGCACGGGCCGCACGGTCTGGAGCCCCGAGGATCTGGCGGCTCGCGACGATGGCGCCGAGATGCCGGCGCGGGTAGTCGGCCTGAGCAAGGACCACCCCGCCTATCTGATTTACACCTCCGGCTCGACGGGTACGCCCAAGGCGATCGTCATCAGCCATCGCAATATCTGCCATTTCCTGCGCTCGGGGAACGCCTTCTACGGCTTCGGGCCCGACGACGTCGTGTTCCAGGGCGCTTCTGTCGCCTTCGACCTGTCGATGGAGGAGATCTGGACGCCTTATCTTGTGGGGGCGGCTCTCTACGTTGCGAGCCCCGAGACCATGGGCGATGCGGAGAAGCTCCCGGCTCTGCTGACCGAGGCCGGCGTGACCGTGATCGACACGGTGCCGACCCTGCTCGGCATCCTGCCCTCGGACGTGCCTTCGCTCAGGCTGATCCTGCTCGGCGGCGAGGCCTTGCCGCCGGCGATCGTCCAGAAATGGTCGCGGCCGGGACGGCGCATTCTCAATACCTATGGCCCGACCGAGGCGACCGTGGTCGCGACCGCGGCCGAGGTCCGACCGGGCGAGATCGTGACGATTGGGCAGCCGATCGCCAACTACACCACCTATATCGTCAATGAGGCGATGCAACTGGTCGGCCCCGGCGAGCAGGGCGAATTGCTGATCGGCGGCCCTGGCGTCGCCAAGGGCTATCATGGCCGCCCTGAGCTGACGGCCGAGAAGTTCATCGCCAATCCCTTCGGCGGGATCGACGACCCGGTGCTCTATCGCTCCGGCGATGCGGTCAGTCTTGATGCCGACGGCAATATCGTCTTCCACGGCCGCATCGACGATCAGATCAAGATCCGCGGCTTCCGGGTCGAGCTCGGTGAGATCGAGTCGAAGCTCGCCGACGAGCCGGGCGTCAGCCAGGCCGCCGTGGTGCTGCGCAGCGATGACGAGATCGAACGGCTCGTCGCCTTCGTCGTGGCCGAGCCAGGCGTGGCGGTCGACGGCGCGGCCTTGCGCGCCGCGCTGCGCGACAAGCTGCCGCCCTATATGGTGCCGGCGCATTTCGAGGCTGTGGGCTCGCTGCCGCGCATGGTCTCCGGCAAGGTCGACCGCAAGATGCTCAAGGCGGCGCCGCTGACGGCGCCGAGCGCGGCCGGCGAGCAGGAGCCGCCGCGCAACGCGACGGAAGCGGCGCTGCTGGATGCCGCCAAGCGCGTGCTGGGCGCGGCCAGCCTGCCGCTCGACGCCGATTTCTTCATGGATCTCGGCGGTCACTCGCTGCTGGCGGCGCGCTTCATCTCGATCGTGCGCGAGACGCCGGCCTATGCCGGCATCACGCTGCAGGACGTCTATGGCGCGCGCACCTTGCGCGGCATGGCGGCGCTGCTCGACGGGCGCGGCATCGCGGAGGTCGAGGACCTCTCCTTCACGCCGCCGCCGTTCCTGCGCCGTTTCCTCTGCGGCCTCGCCCAGGCCGCGGTGCTGCCGATCATCATCGGCCTGTCGACCGCGCAATGGCTCGGCATCTTCGTCACCTACATGATCATGTCGGGCGAGGATTTGTCGCTGACCGGCCAGGTTTTCGCGCTGCTCGGCGTCTACGTCGCGATCACCATCGTGACGGGGCTGATCGCGATCGCGCTGAAATGGATCGTACTCGGCCGGACCAAGCCGGGCGTCTATCCGCTCTGGGGCGTCTATTATTTCCGCTGGTGGTTCGCGGCGCGCGTCGCCGGACTCGTGCACATCAAATGGTTCCAGGGCACGCCGGTGATGCGGTTCTACTGGCGCCTGCTTGGCGCCAAGGTCGGCCGCGACGTCATCATCTCGGATTACGAGGCCGGCGCGATCGACCTGATCGAGATCGGCGAGGGCACGGCACTCGGCTCCAAGACCACCTTCGCCAATGGCGAGGCGATCGGCGACAAGCTGATCCTCGGCAAGATCAGCATCGGCAAGGACGTCTCGGCCGGCGCCTCCGTCGTGTTCGGGCATGGCAGCGTCATCGGCGACCATGCCGAGATCTGCGATTTGAGCGCGATCCCGCCCCAGACCCATGTCGGCGAGGCCGAGATCTGGGACGGCACGCCCGCGCGCAAGACCGGCATGGTCGACCTGGCCTCGCTGCCGCCGCAGGCGCAGGCCAGCACCCGCCGGCGCGCCGCGATGACGGCCTTCTACGTCGCTATGCTGATTGTGCTGCCGCCGGTCAGCCTGTTGCCGATCTTCCCGGCCTTCTGGCTGTTCGACCAGATCGACGACTGGATCGCGAGCTGGTCCGAGATCAGCTATCTCTGGTATCTGCCGATCCTGACCTGGCCGACGGCGATCGGCTTGATCGCCTTCACCGTCTTCCTGATGGCCGGCCTGCGCTGGCTGATCCTGCCGCGCGTGACCTCGGGCTCGTACTCGATCCATTCGGGCTTCTACGCCCGCAAATGGACTGTGGCGCTGGCGACCGAAGTGACGCTGGAGACGCTGTCCTCGCTGTTTGCGACGATCTACATGCGGGCCTGGTACCGCATCATGGGGGCACACATCGGCCAGGGCGCCGAAATCTCGACCAACCTCTCGGGCCGCTACGACCTCACCGGCATCGGCGCCGGCAATTTCATCGCCGACGAGGTCGTCTTCGGCGACGAGGACATGCGGCGCGGCTATATGCGGCTCGACATGACCCGGACGGGCGATCAGGTCTTCGTCGGCAACGACGCGGTCGTGCCGCCGGGCGCCGTCATTCCCGACCGCGTGCTGATCGGCATCAAGTCGAAGCCGCCTGCCAACGAGCTGATGCAGCCCGGCGATACCTGGTTCGGCTCGCCGCCGATCCGCTTGCCGACGCGCCAGAAGGTCGATCTCGGCGCCGACTGGACCTATAAGCCGTCGCTGCGCAAGCAGTTCGCGCGCGGCATCTTCGAGGCGCTCCACACCTCGTTCCCGGCGATGCTGTTCATCACCTTCGGCACGATCGCGGTCGATCTCGTGCTGCAGCGCGAGATCAACCATCAGGATTGGCTCGGCCTTGCCGTCTCCTTCACCGTTGTCGCCATGATCATCGCGATCACGCAGGCGCTGATCTGCGCCGCGATCAAATGGCTGATGATGGGCGTCTACAAGCCGGTGATGAAGCCGATGTGGTCTTGGTGGGCGATGCGCACCGAGGCGGTGGCGGTGCTGTATTGGGGGCTGGGCGGCAAGGTGCTGTTCGACTATCTGCGCGGCACGCCGTTCCTGCCCTGGTTCCTGATGCTGTTCGGCGCCAAGTTCGGCAAGGGCTGCTGGCTCGACACCACCGACATCACCGAGTTCGACTGCGTCAAGATGGGCGATTTCTGCACCATCAACGCCCACTCGGCCCTGCAGACGCATCTCTATGAGGATCGCGTCATGAAGGTCGGCCGGGTCCATCTCGGCAAGGGCGTCTGCGTCGGCGCGGGCGCGACCGTGCTCTACGACACCCATGTCGGCGACTATGCCCAGATCGGCCTGCTGACCGTGATCATGAAGGGCGAAAACCTGCCGGCGCATACGCGCTGGGAGGGGGCGCCCGCAGTGCCGGCGAAGGCGCCGGCGGGGCATTGAGGCAGCCGGGCGCGTTTGACCGCTCTCCGGCTGTGGGACTAAGAGCCTGACACGAACCCGCGTCAGGCTGCCCATGTCACACAACACCTTCGGCCATCTTTTCCGCGTCACGACCTTCGGCGAGAGCCATGGGCCGGCGATCGGCTGTGTCGTCGATGGCTGTCCGCCGCTGTTGCCGCTGACCGAGGCCGATATCCAGGTCGAGCTCGATCGCCGCCGGCCCGGCCAGTCACGCTTCACCACCCAGCGCCAGGAGCCGGACCAGGTGCGGATCGTCTCGGGTGTCTTTGCGCGCGAGAGCGACGACGTTCAAGTCACGACCGGGACCTCGATCGGGCTGATGATCGACAATGTCGACCAGCGCTCGAAGGACTATTCGGACATCAAGGACAAGTACCGGCCTGGCCATGCCGATTTCACCTATGACGTGAAATACGGCATTCGCGACTACCGCGGCGGCGGGCGCTCCTCGGCGCGCGAGACGGCGATGCGGGTCGCGGCCGGCGCGATCGCGCGCAAGGTCGTGCCCGGCATGGTGGTGCGCGGCGCGCTGGTGCAGATGGGTCCGCACAAGATCGACCGTAACAACTGGGATTGGGACGAGGTCGGCAACAACCCGTTCTTCTGCCCCGACGCCAAGGCGGCCCAGCTGTTCGAGAGCTATCTCGACGGTATCAGAAAATCCGGCTCCTCGATCGGCGCGGTGCTGGAGATCGTCGCTGAGGGCGTGCCGGCGGGGCTGGGCGCACCGATCTATGGCAAGCTCGATGCGGAAATCGCCGCCGCCTTGATGAGCATCAACGCGGTCAAGGGCGTCGAGATCGGCGATGGTTTCGGTGCAGCCGAGCTCTCGGGGGAGGAGAATGCCGACGAGATGCGCGCCGGCAATGACGGCCGGCCACTGTTCCTGTCGAACCATGCCGGCGGCGTCCTTGGCGGCATCTCGACCGGGCAGCCAATCGTGGCGCGCTTCGCGGTGAAGCCGACCTCCTCGATCCTGGCGACGCGGGCGACCGTGACGCGTACCGGCGGCGAGGCCGAGATGTTCACCAAGGGCCGCCACGACCCCTGTGTCGGCATCCGTGCCGTGCCGGTTGGCGAGGCGATGGTCGCTTGCGTGCTGGCGGACCAGTATCTGCGCCACCGCGCGCAGGTCGGCGTGGTGGAGCCGCGCTGGCCGTTTCAGCCGTAGCGGTCCGTCATTCCAGGGCCGCGCAGAGGGTCCGAGAATCTCTGGCAGAGGAAGGTGTCCGTTCCGGCAAGAGATGCTCGGGTCAGGCCCGAGCATGACGGTGGGGTTATGCATTTCAGCAATACTGAAAATATCTCGCAGCTTCATTGCAACTGAAGCTGCCGCGCACTAATTTGCGCTCATGAAACTCGACGCCTGGCTCCAGCAGAACAAAATCGGCCGCAGCGCCTTTGCGCGGCAGGTCGGGCTGTCGCCGGCGAGCGTCACCGCGCTCTGCAACGATCAGAGCGCCTGGATCTCGCGCGAAAGCGCCGAGCGTATCGCCGCCGCCACGGGCGGTTCCGTCACCCCCAATGATTTTCTCGGCCTTGTCGGGCCGCGGGAGGCTGCCATGTCCAGCAATGTCACCCAGGCCATCGAGGCTTTCGCGCGCGGCGACATCGTCATCGTCACCGATGACGATGATCGTGAGAACGAGGGCGATCTCATCGTTGCCGCCTCGCTCTGCACGCCGGAGAAGATGGCCTTCATCATCCGCAACACCTGCGGCATCGTTTGCGCGCCGCTGACATCGGGCGAGGCGCGCCGCCTGCGGCTCGACCCGATGGTGTCGTCGAACGACGCCCCGCTCGGCACCGCCTTCACGGTCACGGTCGACGTCAAGCATGGGCTGACCACCGGCATCTCGGCCGAGCAGCGCTGCAACACGGTGCGCGCGCTCGCCAACGGCAATATGGGCGCGGCGGACTTTGTGCGGCCGGGCCATGTCTTCCCACTGATCGCCAAGGATGGCGGCGTGCTGATGCGCTCGGGCCATACCGAAGCCGCCGTCGATCTCTGCAAGCTCGCGAGCCTGCCGCCGGTCGGCGTGATCTGCGAACTCGCCAATGACGACGGCACGGTGATGAAGGGGCCGCAGATTACCGCTTTCGCCCAGAAGCACGGATTGCAGCAGATCACGGTCGCGGATCTGATCGCCTATCGCCAGTCGCGCGAGAAGCTGGTCGAGCGGGTGCACAGCTTTCCCGTGAAGACCGCCTTCGGCGAGATGACCGGGCATGTCTACATCACGCCCTTTGAGGATACGCAGCATTTCGCCTTCGTGATGGGCAAGATCGGCGATGGCGAGAGGGTGCCGGCGCTGTTGCACAGGGCCAATGTCGTCGCCGATGTGCTCGGTGGCGCGCCCTCGATCCAGTGTGCGCTGAAGCGCTTCGCGCAGGATGGCCGCGGCGTGCTGATCTATCTGCGGGACGGCTCGGCCGGCGTGCCGATCAAGAGCGTCGAGGATGGTTCCGACGCGCAGCGCACGCAGCAATGGCGCGAGGTTGGGCTGGGCGCGCAGATCCTGCGCGACATCGGCGTCGGCTCGATCGTCAACCTCGCCTCCTCACCGCGTTCCTTCGTGGGGCTGAGCGGCTTCGGGATCGAGATCGCGGACACGCAGCCGCTGGAGTGACCCGCCCTTCCGTCATTGCGAGGAGCGCAGCGACGAGGCAATCCAGAGCCGCCGAGCGAGCCCTTTGGATTGCTTCGCTACGCTCGCAATGACGGATAAGCCTTGGTTCACCCCCGCATCAGTGCCATGACATGCGCTGCGGCCGAGCGCGACAGGGCCTCGAGGTCGTAGCCGCCTTCCAGGACTGAGACGACGCGCCCCTTGGCGCGGCGGTCGGCGATCTCCATCAGCTTCTGCGTCGCCCAGGCGAAGTCGGCTTCCTTCAGATTGATATTAGCGAGCGGGTCGCGCCAATGCGCGTCGAAGCCGGCTGAGATGATGATGAGGTCGGGCGCGAAGGCTTCGACCCTTGGCAGCAGCGCCGCCTCGAAGGCCTCGCGGAACTCCTCGGAGGCGTCGCCGGCCCGCAAGGGGGCGTTGACGATGGTGCCGTGCTGGCCGCGCTCGGAGGGTGCGCCGGTGCCGGGATAGAGCGGCATCTCATGGCTCGAGGCATAGAGCACGCTCGGATCATCCCAGAAGATCTCCTGCGTGCCGTTGCCGTGATGCACATCCCAATCGACGATGGCGACGCGCTCGACGCCATGAGCCTTTTGGGCGTGGCGGGCGGCGATCGCGGCGCTGTTGAAGAAGCAGAAGCCCATCGCCTTTTCGCTCTCGGCATGGTGACCGGGCGGGCGCGTGGCGCAGAAGGCGTTGGCGACGGCGCCGCGCATGACCTCGTCGACGGCGTAGGTCGCGGCGCCGACGCCGCGTAGCGCTGCCTCGACCGTTCCCGGCGACATCAGCGTGTCCGCGTCGATCTGGACGAGGCCGGTTTCGGGACTGGCCGCGATCACGGCCTGCGCGAAGGCGGGCGGGTGGCAAAGCGTGACCTGCTCCAGCAGGCCCAGCGGCGCGGTTGCGCGAATCAGGCCCGCAAAGCGCTCATCCTCCAGCGCCTGCTCGACGGCGCGAATGCGCTCGATGCGCTCGGGATGGCCGGGCGGCATCTCATGCTGGAGGCTGGCCGGATGCGTGATCAGGAGGGTCGTCACGGAAAAGGCGCCTCGCAGTGGGGGTTACCGGGGATCAGCGTGGCCGCTTTGCAACGGTCCGTCGGGAAGAGCACGAATCGACAACCACGGCGGGAACCAGATTGCGCCATCCATGTTAGGAGCCTAGTCCTTCGCTCGTTTTTCCGTGCCGCGGCCTGCGTTTGGCGTCACAAAACGTTAACCTTCGATTCATCATAAAAGTCGCCGCAGGGCCGCTTGGATGGAATGCATGAAACAGACCGTGATCATCTCTCTGGCGCTGGCAACCCTTCTGGGAGCTTGCCAATACAAGAGCGTGAATGCGCCGGCCCTGTCCGCACGCGATGCCGAATATATCGCTCTGGTGCCGAAGTTCGAGCACTACGTCACGCAGCTTCCTTATGAGATCACCGATCCGACCGGGCTCGCGCCGGGTACGATCCTGATCGATACGACCGAGAAATATCTCTACTATGTCGAGCCGAACAAGAAGGCGATCCGCTACGCGGTCGCCACCGGTGACGAGGCCTTCGGCTGGACCGGCGAAGCGGTGATCCAACGCAAGGCCGAGTGGCCGCGCTGGACGCCGCCATCCGAGATGCTGGTGCGCTGGCCGCATCTGAAGCCTTTCGCCGGCGGCATGGAAGGCGGCCCGGAAAACCCGCTGGGCGCGCGCGCGCTGTATCTCTACCAGAACGGGCGCGACACGCTTTACCGCATCCACGGCACCAACGAGCCCGAGACGATCGGCCGTTCGGCTTCGTCGGGCTGCATCCGCATGCGCAATATCGATGTGGTCGATCTGTTCAACCGCGTGCCGGTCGGCACGAAGGTGATCGTTCGCTGAGGGTGCGGCGGCGCCTGGCGCGCTGCCTTGACTCGGAAACCACTGCGTCATCCCGAACAAGCCGCGTAAGCGGCGCAGCTTCGGGATCCATCGTGGAGCGCCATAGCCCTTCGATGGATCCCGGGACGACCTTCGGTCGCCCAGGATGACAGCGGTGCCCGGAATGATCCGCGCTAGCCCAGCTCGACCAGGACGATCTCCGGCGGCATGCCGAGCCTGACCGGCAGGATGCTGGTGCCGATTCCCCCCGAAACGATCAGGTCGCGCCCGTCATTCTCGCGGACATGGCCGTAGGCGTAACGCCCACCATAGCGCGAGGGCACGACCGGCGCCCAGCCGAAGAGCCTGACCTGGCCGCCATGGGTGTGCCCCGACAAGGTCAGCGCGATGCGCGGCGGCATGCGCACGAAGGCGTCGGGCTCGTGCGCCATCATGATCACGGGCGTGCCGTCGTCATCGATCTGCGCCAGTGTCCCGGTGAGGTCGTCGATGCCAGGGGGCAGGCCCTGGACGCGCGGCAGGAAGGCGATCTGGTCGCCGAGGCCGGCGAGCCAGAGCGGGCCCGCCGCCGTGTCGAGCTTCATGGCACGGTTTTCCAGCACGACGATGCCGTTGGCTGCCAGCGCTGCGCCCACCTGGGTCGGGCCGGAGCGGGCTGTTTGCGTCGGCCTGTCGTGCCACCAGTCATGGTTGCCCAGCACAGCGTAGACACCGTCCTTGGCCTGAAGCCGTGCGAGCTCCCCCGCCCAGGCCTGCATGGGCGGATCCGAGGCGCGGCGCGGTCGGCTCGCGACGAAATCGCCGAGCAGGAGCGTCAGGTCCGGTTTCAGAGCGTTGGTCCGCGCCACGATGTCGGTGACGCGCGCGAGCGGGACATGCAATCCGCCGATATGCAGGTCCGAAATCACGGCCAGGCGCAGGCGCCGCCCGCTGGGCCAGCCGCGCGGCGTCAGGCCATAGCGCGTCACGCGCAACTGCTCGGGCTCCCAGGCCGCGGCATAGCCGGTCGTGCCGAGGCCAGCGAAAAAAAGACCGGCGAGAGCTTGGAGAACTCTGCGCCGGTCAATCATCGAGGGTCTCGAAGAAGTATCTACGACGATCAGTCGTCGAAGCCATCGCGAAGGACACCGGCAAGCCGGGATGGTTGATCCTTCGCGTCCTCATCCAACGCGGCTGATATGCATCTCGTTCCATCGGCGACTGCGACAATGGCGATCGGACGGAGGCGAAAAACATCGACTTCCCTAGTGGAGGTAACGGGGAAGCCCGCGCTCACTTGTTTCGTTGCACGAGATATTGGGTGAAATCATGGCCGTAGATGTTGTCGACTTCAGAGCCGGATGATTTCAGATGGAATCACGAAGTGATCCCATCTGAAATCATCCGGCTCTCACCAAGGAGTTAGAGCAGGATCGACGCGAAAAACCGGTTCCCACTTTTTCGCATCCTGCTCTAGCGGGCCGATGGTTCCTGGCCACCGGTCGACATCATATTGGCAAGGGATCCCGCCGCTGGCGCGGCGTGATCGTGATCTCTCCGTGTCGAATTGTATGCGGCCGTAACCGGCCGCCACAATGATGAATGAGGGGGCTCAGGCCGCCAGTAGGCCCTGGGCCTTGGCCCAGTCGAGGGTCTTGTTCAGGGCGCGCTCATAGCGGTTGAACATCTCCTCGATCTCGGCCTCGGTGATGATCAACGGCGGGCAGAAGGCGACGCGATCGCCCATGGCGCGGGTGATCAGGCCTTCTTCCTGCGCGAAGACCACCGATTTGGCTCCGACGCCCTTCTTGGCCTCGAACGGGGCTTTGGTCTGCTTGTCCTTGACCAGCTCCACGCCACCGATCAGGCCAACGCCGCGCGCTTCGCCGACGAGGGGATGCTCGCCGAGCTTCTCCAATCGCTTGACGAAGGTCGGGGAGACCTTGCGGACATGCTCGACGATTTTCTCGCGCTGGTAGATCTCCAGCGTCTTGACCGCGATCGCGCAGCCGACGGGATGGCCGGCATAGGTGTTACCATGGCCGAAGACGCCAATCTTGCGGCTCTGGTCGACGAGCACGTCATAGACCTGCTCGCTCAGCATCACCGCGCTGAGCGGGAAATAAGCCGAGGTGATCTGCTTGGCGAGCGAGATCGTGTCGGCCTTCATGCCATAGGTCGTGGTGCCGAACATGTTGCCGGTGCGGCCAAAGCCGGTGATGACCTCGTCCGAGATGAAGAGGATGTCGTATTTCGCCAGGATCGCGTTGACCTTCTCGAAATAACCTTCCGGAGGCAGGATCGCGCCACCGGCGCCCATCACCGGCTCGGCGATGAAGGCGGCGACCGTGTCGGGCCCCTCGCGCAGGATCATGTCCTCGAGCTCGGCAGCAAGCCGCGACGAGAAGTCCTGCTCGCTCTCGCCGGGTTCGGCGAAGCGGTAATGATGCGGGCAGGAGGTGTGCAGGATGCCCGGCAGCGGCAGGTCGAAATCGATATGGTTGTTGGGTAGGCCGGTCAGCGAGGCCGAGGCGACGGTGACGCCGTGATAGCCCTTCAGCCGCGAGATGATCTTCTTCTTCTGCGGCCGGCCGAGCGCGTTGTTCATGTACCAGACGATCTTCACCTGGGTGTCGTTGGCGTCTGAGCCCGACGCGCCATAGAAGACCTTCGAGATCGGAACCGGGGCGATTTCCTTCAGCTTCTCGGCCAGCTCGATCGCCGGATCATGGCTGCGGCCGCCGAAGATATGGGTGAAGGGCAGCTTCTTCATCTGCTCGGTGGCGGTTTCGATCAGCTCCTGATTGGAGTAGCCGAGCGAGGTGCACCACAGCCCCGCCATGCCCTCGATATATTCCTTGCCGGCGGTGTCGTAGACATAGACGCCCTTGCCGCTCTCAAGCACGAGCGGGCCAACCTCGCGATGCGTCGCGAGGTTCGTATAGGGATGGACGAGGGTCTCGATATCGCGGACGGCGAGGTTGGACAGCATCGTGCGGTTCCCGATCTTTATGGATTACTTATGCGAGCATAGACCGGGTGCGGCGCAAAAGCTGAGCGATTTTCACGCAAGCCTGCGCAGACTCTGGCGCGGGGCAGCATCGCCGCGTCAGGATATTGAGCGGGCTCCGGGCGGGGCGCGATAGCCGGCCCCGGAGCGCTCCAGCATGGCGCCGACGGCGATCGCCATGCGGTCCTCGCCGGCCGCTGCGATGACCTGCACGCCAAGCGGCAACCCTGCCTGCGAGAGCCGCACCGGTACGCTCAAGGCAGGCAGGTCCGCTCCTGTGGCGAGCGAAGCCCAGAGCAAGAAATCGAGATAGGGGCGCGGCTCGCCATTCACGCTCAATCGCCTGGCATGGATGTCGGGCGCATGGTCGTGCGCGATCGCGGCCACGGGTGCCGGGGGGCAGAGCAGCACGTCGTAACGCGCGAAGAAGCTGGCCCAGCGCCGCTTCAGCGCCAGCCTGCGCTGGGAGAGCTGCTGATAGAGGCCCGGCGTCATCCGCGCGCCCCGCGCCTGCAGGGATTGATGCGAGAGATCGTTGGAGCTGAAGCCTGAGGCCTGCGCCTGGATGCGGGCGCGTATCTTTGGCGGCAGGCCATAGGCGACGACGGCGTGGTTGAGCAGCGCATAGACTTCGAAGGCTTCTGCGAATCGCAGCGAGGGCCGGGCGGTCTCGTCGACGGTCGCACCCGCAGCCCGCAATTGCCGCGCGGCCTCGCGCACTGCGTCGGAGACTTCGCGATCAACCGGGGCGAAGGGGTCCTCGGCCCAGAGCGCCACCCGCAGGCCCTGCGCCGTCTCGCGCCGGGGTGGTGTCAGCACGGGGCCGGGCGTGGTCGCATCGCGGGGGCCAGCCAGCACAGGCAGGATCATATCGAGATCCTCGGCCGCCCGCGTGATCGGCCCGGCGACAAGGAGGTCGGCATTGCGCAGCGTGCGCCGCTCGGGCGGCGGGGGAATGGCGCCCCAGGTCGAGACCAGCCCCCAGCTCGTCTTGAGACCGAAGACCCCGCTGGCATGGGCCGGCCAGCGGATCGAGCCGCCGAGATCCGAGCCGAGCTCGAAGGCGCACATGCCGGTCGCGACCGCTGTCGTTGCACCGCCCGATGAGCCGCCGGGCGAACAGGCCGCGTCCCAGGGATTGTTCGTCACGCCATGGGCCGGGTTGTAGCTCTGGAAATCGCCGGAGAAGACCGGGACATTGCTCTTGCCGATGATGACGACGCCGGCTGCCCGAAGCCTTGCGACGGCAGTCGCATCCTCCTCCGGAATGCGCTCGCGATAGGCCGGCAAGCCGCCGGAGGAGGGCAGGCCGGCGACGTCGAAGGCGTCCTTGATCGTGATGGGCAGCCCTTCCAAGGGGCGGGCCGCGCCGGAAGCGATGCGCCTGTCGGATTCGCGCGCCGCGGCGCGGGCGAGGTCGCGATCCTGCGCGATGATGGCATTGAGGCCGGGATTGAGTGCGTCGATGCGGGCGAGGCTGGCTTCGAGCAGGTCGCTCGCGGTGAAACGGCGCGCGAGAAGCGCTTCTCTCAGGCTCATTGCCGAGGCCGTGAGATCGATCGTCACGCTCATCTCGCAGCCTTTTTCATGCCGTGCTTGCGCGCCTGGCGGCGTCAGTCGGCGTCGACGGCGCGGGCCAGGTCGCGCCAGGCCTTAACCAGGCGGTCGAGCTCGGTGAGATCGTCGCCTGGCAGCTTGCCCAGCGTGTTGGCGACGAAGTCGCGCTGCGCGGCGATGCCGGCCTCGGCCAGCCTGCGGCCTTCCGGTGTCAGGTGCATCGCATAGGAGCGCCGGTCGCCCGCGATCGCCCGGCGTTCGACGAGGCCTGCCTGGACGAGGCGGTCGGCGAGGCCCGAGACATTGCCCTTGGTGACGTAGAGCCGCTCGGCGAGTTCGCTCTGGCTGATGCCCTCGCGCTCGGTCAGCGTCGAGAGCAGATCGAATTGCGGGATCGAGAGCCCGAGCGTCCGGATTCGCGCGGTCATCTGGATGAGCATGCGCTGGTGCAGCCGCATGAAGCGGAACCAGACACGATCGGGCTCGGCGGGTTCGGAGCTCGGGGAGAGGTTGGAGGCGGACACGGGCTTCGGGCTCTCCGGGCGGAATTGATACGACCTAAACCATCTCGCTTCCGGGCGCGAGCCCCGCTTTCATATCCGCGTGGCCTGCGCCTATTCTGCCCGCAACAACAAACAAGATTTCGGGGGAGGCACTGATGCTCGGCTTGATGCAGGACTGGCCGCTGCTGCTGCACCGGATCATCGACCATGCCGCGATCCAGCATGGCACCCGCGAAGTCGTCAGCCGAGCGGTGGAGGATGGCTCCATAAGGCGCACGACCTATGCGCAGTTGCGCCAGCGCGCCTTGCAGGTCGCCAAGCGGCTTGGCCGCGAGGGCATGGCGTTGGGCGACAGGGTCGCGACGCTGGCCTGGAACACGGACCGCCATCTCGAGCTCTGGTACGGCATTAGCGGCATGGGGGCGATCACGCATACGGTCAATCCGCGCCTGTTCCCGGAGCAGATCGCAGGGATCATCGACCATGCCGGCGACAGGATGCTGTTCCTTGACCTGACCTTCGTGGCCCTGGTCGAGCAGTTGCAGGCGAAGATTCCGAACGTCGAGCGTTTCGTCATCCTGAGCGATGCTGCCCATATGCCTGAGACCTCGCTCAGGGGCGCGGTCGCCTATGAGGATTGGCTGGCCGAGGCCGATGACGATTTCGCCTGGGCGAAGCTCGACGAGAACACGGCAGCCGGGCTCTGCTATACCTCGGGCACTACGGGCGGCCCCAAGGGCGTGCTCTATTCGCATCGCTCCAACGTGCTGCATGCGCTCGCCTGCGCGACGCCAGACTATCTCGGCCTGTCCTCGCGCGACACGGTGCTGCCCGTGGTGCCACTGTTCCACGCCAATAGCTGGTCGCTGGCCTATTCCGCGCCGATGACCGGGGCCAAGCTCGTCATGCCGGGAGCCAAGCTCGACGGGGTTTCGCTGCTGGAGCTGCTGGAAACAGAAGGCGTGACCTGCACCGCGGCGGTGCCGACGGTCTGGCTCGGCCTGCTCCAGCATCTGGAGGCGACAGGTGCGGGCCTCTCCACGCTGAAGCGCGTCGTCATCGGCGGTTCGGCCTGTCCGCGCGCGATGACGGAGGCCTTCGAGCGCAAATACGGCGTCACCGTTTCGCATGCTTGGGGCATGACCGAGATGAGCCCGATCGGCTCGTTCTGCTCGGTCAAGCCGGTCTATCAGCATCTCGAAGGCGAGGCGCTCTACGACCTCAAGGTCAAGCAGGGCCATCCGCCCTTCACCGTCGAGTTCCGCATCACCGACGATGCGGGCAAGGATCTGCCCTGGGACGGCGCGACCTTCGGCCGGCTCAAGGTGCGCGGGCCGGCTGTGGCTGGCGCCTATTTCCGCCGTGAGGACGAGCCGATCCTCGACGAGCAGGGCTTTTTCGACACCGGCGATGTCGGCACCATCGACGCCGCCGGCTATATGCAGATCACCGACCGCTCCAAGGACGTGATCAAGTCAGGCGGCGAGTGGATCTCCTCGATCGATCTCGAAAATCTCGCGGTCGGTCATCCCGATGTGCTCGAAGCCGCTGTCATCGGCGTTGCCCACCCGAAATGGGACGAGCGGCCGCTGCTGGTGATCGTGCCCAAACCCGGCCGGACGCCCGGCAAGGACGAGATGCTCGCCTTCATGACCGGCAAGATCGCGAAATGGTGGCTGCCCGACGATGTCGTGCTGGTCGAGGCGATCCCCCACACCGCGACGGGCAAGATCCAGAAGACGGCGCTGCGCGAGCAGTTCAAGGATTATCGTCTGCCAGGGGTGTAACGGGGAGGGCTGCGTCCCGGCTCGCAGCGGGCTCCGCCGATTTCCAACGCAAGGGTCCAAAGCGGAGCAGGGCGCGGCCTCATCATGGCTGGCGGCTGACGCCGGAGATCGGCGGCATTTGCGCAAGGCAGCATTTAGGCAAGGGAAGCCCGGAGCGAACGGTCACCGAGATGTGATCGCGGCGACAGCCTCCATGGCCGGAGCCATGGTTAATGTTCATTGTATGTTCATGCGGGAAGGCCGAGATTTCAGCCTAGGGCGAGACTCATTGTGATGGGAGAATCGTCATGATCTCGACATTCGGCATCAACAAGCGCTGCAGCATCAGCAAGACCTTCAGCGTCAGCAAGACGACTGCCGCCGCTCTCGCCGCGGCAGTGATGTCCGCAGGCGTCATCGCATGGTCGGCACCCGCCGAGGCGCGTCCCCATGGGGGTGGCTTCCATCGTGGTGGCATGGCCTTCCATGGCGGCGGGTTTCATCGCGGCTTTGCTCGACCGGCCTTTGCCGGCCGATCGGCCTTCTTCCACGGCCGGCATGTCCACCGCGGCCGCTTCTTCTGGGGCGGTCCGGCCGTCGCGTTCGCCTTGGGCGCACCCTACTACAACAACTACTATTACAATGGCGGCTGCTACCCTGTGTGGCGGCGTTATTACGACCCTTGGGGTTATGTCGTGACGCGCCGGGTCGTGGTCTGCAACTGACGGTCGGTCCGCTGCATACGCTTTAATGCGGCCGGGTGATCGCGCCTGTCAGATCAGGCGCGGTCTCCTTGCGCTGGGCGGGATGGTCGGGCCTCTTCTCGTTTCGCAATTGCGACGCGGACATGCCGATTCCTGCTTCTCTGGCTTTCCACGATAGGACCCTGCGTCTCTACGCATCTGCCAATCGAAAGCATCGTGGGCAGGGAGATGCTGCCTGTACCTGCGCTGCAGGCATTCTATGGCAAGGTTAGAATTGGCGGTTGCGCTGGTCGACGACGCTGATGGTGCGAGAAATCGTACGAACTTGCTTGGGCGTCCGATGAAAAAGAGCAAATGCGCCCAGCGTAGCGAGGATGAGTGGCCATCCCGCGCTGACGAATGCGATCGTGATCGTATCGCTCCACGTGACGCGGCGCATCGGCAACTCCATGATTGAGTTCAGGCCGAACCACGCACCGCCAGTTCCATAGATCAGCGCCAGCCAGATCATGAGAACGCTTTCGATACACCGCATTTCAACGATAACATTAAATACTTGGTAATCATAGTGTTGGATTCCGCTTCGGCAAGAAACCAACCAAGACCGCAGCTGCTTTGCGAGGCATGTGCTGACGTTCGGATATTTGAGCGCCAAGCGATGGTTCCCAGGAGACGAATTCTTGGCTCGGGCGTAACAGGCACCCCTCGCCAGCTTCCGGGCGACAGAGAATCCCGCATCGCCGACGCTTGGGTCGCGAATGCGATCGGCCCGCAGATTTTCGCCTTGTTCCGCCCCCATGGTTCAGAACGGCCTCTAGCCTTTGGCGAGCCTGGGCTGCCAGCGGCATGAGCTTCGTGCTAGTCAGCCCAGATCGTTCCTGCCCATAGTGTTCCCGCCTATCCGGAGTCAGCATGTCGAACGCGTTGCGGGTTCTCCGCATTGAGACGAGCCCCTTTCCCGATCAGGAGCCCGGCACGTCGGGCCTGCGCAAGGCGGTCCCGGTTTTCCAGCAGCCGCATTATCTTGAGAACTTCGTTCAATCGATCTTCGACGCCGTCCCGGAACTGTGCGGCGGCACGCTGATCCTGGGCGGCGACGGCCGCTTCCATAATGCCGAGGCCGTCCGCGTCATCGTCGCCATGGCGCTCGCCAATGGCGTCGCGCGCATCGTCGTCGGCCAAAGCGGGCTTTTGTCCACGCCCGCCGTCTCGGCGATCATTCGCAAGCGCGGCGCGCAAGGCGGCATCGTGCTGTCGGCGAGCCATAATCCAGGCGGGCCGGACGGCGATTTCGGTATCAAGTTCAATGCCGATAATGGCGGGCCGGCAGCGCCTGCGGTGACTACGGCAATCTTCGCCCGCACGCGTGAGATCACGACATACCAGATTGCGGACGGTCTCGAGCTCGCGCTGGGAACGATCGGGACGAGCACGCTCGGTTCGGGCCAGGTCGTCGAGGTGATCGATCCGGTCACCGATTATGTCGCCTTGATGCAGACCCTGTTCGATTTCGACAGGCTCAGCGCCCTGTTGCATTCGGGCTTCCGGATGCGCTTCGACGCCATGAACGCGGTGACTGGTCCCTATGGCCGGCGCATCTTCGAGGAGCGCCTGGGCGCGCCGGCGGGCAGCGTCATGAATGCGGTGCCGCTGCCCGATTTCGGCGGGCTGCACCCGGACCCGAACCCGGTCTATGCGGCCGAATTGATCGCGGCGATGGCCGGGGCGGAGAAGCTCGATTTCGGCGCGGCCTCCGACGGCGACGGCGACCGCAACCTGATCGTCGGGCCTGGCGGCCAGGTCGTGGCGCCGAGTGACAGCGTTGCGATCCTCGCCGCCAACGCCCATCTCGCGCCGGGCTATGCCGCCGGCCTCAAGGGCGTCGCCCGCTCGATGCCGACAAGCCGCGCACTCGACCGCGTCGCGAAGGGGCTGAACCTGCCGCTCTACGAGACGCCGACGGGCTGGAAGTTCTTCGGCTCGCTGCTCGATGCGGGAATGATCTCGCTCTGCGGCGAGGAAAGCGCGGGGACGGGCTCGAACCATATCCGCGAGAAGGATGGCGTCTGGGCCGTCTTGCTCTGGCTCTCCATCGTGGCGGCGCGCAAGCAATCCGTGACCGAGATCGTCGCCGATCACTGGCGCCGCTATGGCCGCGACTATTACCAGCGCCATGACTATGAGGAGATCGACAGCAAGGTCGCCGCCGACCTCGTCGCTGCGCTCAGGGGCAGGCTCGCGACCCTGCCGGGGCAGAGCTTTGCCGGCATGACCGTGACTGCTGCTGACGAGTTCAGCTACACCGACCCGGTCGATGGCTCGGTGACCGAGCGCCAGGGCCTCCGCATCCTGTTCGACAACGACGCCCGCATCGTCTTCCGGCTCTCGGGCACGGGCACCAAGGGCGCGACGCTCAGAATCTATCTGGAGCGCTTCGAGCCGGACCCGGCGCGGCACGGGCTCGATCCTGCGGTCGTGCTGGAACCCCTCGCGAAGGCTGCCGCGGCGATCACGGAACTGGCGGAACGCACCGGCCGGACGGAGCCGACAGTCGTCGCCTAGCGTCGGGTGGAGTTCGCCCGAGCCACGTCGTCATCCTGGCCGGAGCCCTCGGGTCCGATCTTCGATCGGCCCAAGGATAAACTCCGCGGAGTGCCGGGATCCATCGGAGGCCACCGCACTCTACGATGGATCCCGGGTCGACCTTCGGTCGCCCAGGATGACGGTGTGGTTCCGTGTGAAGCTAACGCACCTCGTTGACGTAGATATGGGCGCGGGTGGTCGCGCGGTGCTGGCCCAGGATGGTCGGCACGCCGGCCTGGTCATAGGCCACTTCCTCGATCGTCAGCACGGCCTCGCGCCCGCTGAGATCGAGCAGGGCGATGTCCTCGTCATTGGCGAGATCGGCCGCGATTTGCTCGCGCACGGCCGAGATGCGGACGCCGTAGCGCTCCAGCAGATGTAAGTAGAGCAGCTGGGGCAGGGCGGCGGGATCGCGCGGCAGGCCGGGCACGCGCTCCGCCGCGAGGACCAAACGGTCATGCATCACCGGCTTGCCGTCGGCATGGCGGATGCGGTGCAGCTTCACCACCTCGGCATCCGGCTTGATCTGCAGCAGCGCGGCCTGCTCGGGCGTCGCCTGTGCATGCTCCACGCTGAGCATCTGGCTGGTCGAGCGCGTCAGGCTGCCATCGGCGCGGTGCAGCCGGAAATACTGGAAGAAGAAGCGCAGGCTGTGATGCGGGCTGCGGCCGGTCACCACCGTGCCGGTCTTGCGCCGGCGCGAGAGCAGGCCTTCCGCGACGAGATCGCTCATCGCCCGGCGCACCGTGCCGACCGCAATGCCGAAACCTTGGGCAAGCGCGGTTTCGTTGGGAAGCACCATGCCCGGCTGCCATTCGCCGACCAGGATGGCCTCCGACATATGGCGCTTCACCTTCTCGTAAAGCGGGGCCGCATCGCTATTGGCCAGGTTGGGAAGCGTGGCTTGGGCGTTTGCCCGTTGCGTGGCGGGTTCTGAGGCAGCGGCCGTCGTTTTTTTGGCATTGACAGCAGGCATGCGCTCGTTCCTATTTCTATATAGTTTATATGAATGCGAGGTTCTTGCAAATGGCGACGCCAGTTCGGCCCGCTCGACATCTCCATCGCAGATCGCGGTTGCGCGCGACAAGCGCCGTCTCGGCGCGCTGATCGCAATGACCTCCGCTTCCGCCTCGAGACAGGATGCTTCCGCCTCAGTGCGGTCCTTGGCGCGGGCCATGGCGTGGATCACTGATGCGGTTGAAAGCGCTGCCAACGATCTCGGCGCGATGATCGCAGTCGACACGTCCTTTCCGCCGGGGCGAGGCTATGACGCCTTCGCCGATCTGATGGAGGGGCTGGTCGCGCCGCTTGGCTTCGCGCATGAGCGCGTCGTGGTGCCGGAAATGCTCTGGCAGGTGCCGGGCGGCCCGGCATTCGGCCCCCGAACCAATCTCGTCGCGACGCGGCGCAGCGGCAAACCGGTCTGCGGTCTGTACTTCCATGTCGACACCGTGCCGGCCGCGCCCGGTTGGCAGGGCGATCCGCTGCGCATGACGCGGGACGGCGACACGCTGATCGGGCTCGGCGCCGCCGACATGAAGGGCTGCATCGCTGCCGTGCTGCTGGCACTGCGCGCGGCGGAAGCCTGCAATGTCGCGCTTGCCTATGATCCGATGCTGCTGCTCTGCACCGACGAGGAGGGCGGGCTCTATCCCGGCATTCGCTATCTCGCCGAGCAGGGCCGTCTCGAGGGCCATGTCCTGAATTTCAACGGCAGTGCGGAGGCCCGCATCTGGGCCGGCTGCTTTGGTCTTTTCAACCTGCTGGTCCGGGTGCGCGGGCAGGCAGTGCATGCCGGCGAGGGCAATCGCTCCGGCTCCGGCCTCAACGCGATCGAGGGGGCACTGCCGTTGCTCGATGCGCTGGCGGCGCTGAAAGCACGCGTGGCGACGCGTATCTCGGCCCTCCCGCCGCCACCGGGCAAGCCGGCGCTTGCGGCGCAGCTCAACATCGCGACGATCAATGGCGGCACGGCCGGCGGACAGGTGCCGGCGCTGCTCGAACTGACGCTCAACCGCCGTTATGCGCCCGAGGAGCGTTTCGAAGAGGCATTGGCGGAGATCGAGGCGGTGGTCCGCGAGGCGGTCGCGAAGACGCCGGGCCTGTCGGTCGAAACCGCCCTGGTCGGTCATCTCGCCCCGACCTCTGATCCGACCGGGCCGCATTGGCCGCGCTGGCAGCGCGCGATGGGGCAGGGTTTTGGCTACGCGCCTGAAGAGTTCCGCAAATGGGGCGCTGCGAGCTGCTCCGATTTCGGCTGGGTCCAGCGCACTACTGGCATGCAGGAGGTGCTGCTCGGCGGGCTTGGTCGCCCGAGCCGCAACATCCATGCGCCGGGCGAACACACCACGACAACCGACCTGGTCGCCCTGGCGCGCAGCGTCCTTGCCTATCTCGCCGCCGATTTCGCGCCTGAACTGATCCCCGAAAACACCTCGTCCCAAAGCTGAAGGAGCGCCCCATGCCGAGCGTCAATCGTCGCCATTTCCTCGCCGCCTCCGCTGCGCTCAGCGGTTTTGCCATGACCGGCTTCGACGCCGTGGCGCAGGCCCAGACTCCCCGCCGGGGTGGCACGCTGCGCGTCAGCGTCGACCAGGCCGTGGCCAAGCTGAACCCGCTCGTGACCCGGGTGAATCCGGAATATCTGGTCTCGGAACTGCTCTATTCCGCGCTCACCCGCCTCAAGGTCGATATGAGCGTCGAGCCGGATCTCGCCGAATCCTGGAGCAATTCGGCCGACCTGCTCGAATGGACCTTTGTCCTGCGCAAGGGCGTGACCTTCCATGACGGCAGCGCCTTCACGGCCGCTGACGTGGTTGCGACCTTCGAGGCGATCCTCGACGCCAAGACCGCCTCGCCGGCGCGCCAGAATGTCGGCCCGATCAGCAAGGTCGCCGCTAAGGACGAGGCCACCGTCGTCTTCACGCTCTCGGCGCCCTATGCCGATCTGCCGGTGGCGCTGGCCTATACCAACGCCAAGATCGTGCCGGCTGCAGTGATCAAGGCCGGGCTTGGCCGCCTCGACCGCGAAGCTGTCGGCACCGGCCCGTTCAAGCTGGTCTCCTTCGAGCCGGAGCGGCTCATCGTGGTCGCCCGCAACGACGCCTATTACGACAAGGCGCGGCCTTATCTCGATCGTGTCGATGTCGTGGTCTATCCCGACATCAGCGCCGAAAGCTCGGCCTTGATCGCCGGCGATACCGACCTGATCTCGACCGCCCAGCCGACCGAGTACGGGCGGCTGGAGAAGGCTGCCGGCGTCAAGGGGCTGCGCGTGGCCTCGGGCCAGTTCTGCAACGTCAATTTTGGCTGCGACACCAAGCCCTTCAACGATGTGCGCGTGCGCCAGGCGCTGGCCCTGACGGTGGACCGCACCGCGATGGTCGATTTCGTCACCGAGGGCTACGGCACGCCGGGCAACGACACCCCGCTCAACGCCGCCTATCGCTTCTATTCCGAGCAGGCGCTGAAGAAGCCCGACATCGCCAAGGCCAAGGCGTTGCTGGCCGAGGCCGGCTATCCCAACGGTATCGAGGCGACGCTGATCGCCTCCGATCGTCCCTCGCTGCGCACGCAGATGGCGGTCGCGCTGCGCGAGATGGCCAAGCCCGCCGGCTTCCGCATCAATGTCGAGACGATGCCGCACGCGACCTATCTCGATCAGGTCTGGAAGAAGGGCTCGTTCTATGTCGGCTTCTACAACATGCAGCCGACGGCCGACGCCATCTTCGCGCTGCTCTACACCTCCAACGCCGCCTGGAACGAGACGCGCTGGAACAACGCCGCCTTCGACAAGGTGGTGAATGAGGCGCGCGCGACGGTCGACGAAGCCAAGCGCCGCGAGCTTTATAAACAGGCGCAGGCGCTGATGAACGCCGAGGTGCCCTCGATCATTCCGACCTTCTTCGATCTGCTCGCCGCCCGGCGCGACTGGGTGCAGGGCTATGAATTGCATCCGCGCGGCGCGGTGTTCAGGCTCGATCACGTCTCGCTGGGCGCCAATGCGCCCAAGCGCGCCTGAGGGGTAAGCGCGCGTGTCGCCGGCCTATATCCTCAAGCGTATCGTGCTGGTCGGCTACACGCTGCTCGTCGTGTCGCTCATCGTCTTCGCGATCACCCAGATCCTGCCGGCCGACGCGGCCGTCATGATGCTGGGCGAGAATGCGACGGCAGAGGCGCTCAGCGCGCTGCGCGCCAAGATGGGCCTCGATGCGTCGATCTGGGCGCAATACGGCCATTGGCTGGCCGGCGTGCTGCGAGGCGATTTCGGCGTCTCGATGCGCACCGGCCAGGCGGTCGGACCGGTGATGATCGAGGCGCTCGGCCGCTCGCTGCTGCTCGCCTTGTTCTCGATCGTGCTGATGCTGGTGCTGGCCCTGCCGCTGGGCATCATCGCGGCCGTCAGGCGTGGCCGCATCGCTGATCTTCTGGTCAGCGTGATCTCCTATATCGGGGTCTCGCTGCCGGAATTCGTCACCGCCACGCTGGTCGTGCTGGTGCTGGCCGATTGGCTGCAATGGCTGCCGGCGACGGGCTATGTGCCGCTGACCGAGAACCCGCTGCAGGGCCTCAGGCATCTCGTCCTGCCGGTCTTGACCATTTCGGTCATCCTGATCGCGCATGTCTCGCGCATGGTGCGCTCGGAACTGGTCGATGTGCTGCACACCGATTATGTCCGCGCCGCCCGCCTCAAGGGGCTGCCGAAGCGCACAGTTCTCTACAAGCACGCGCTGCGCAACGCGCTGCTGCCGACGATCACGATCGTGGCGCTCGATGTCGGCTATCTGCTCGGCGGCGTCATCGTGGTCGAGGAGATTTTTGCGCTGCCCGGCATCGGCCGCCAGCTCATCGTCGCGATCCAGAGTCGCGACCTGCCCTCGATCCAGGCCGGCGCGCTGATCATGGCCGCGACCTACGCCATCGCCAGTTTCCTCGCCGACATCGCCTATGCCCGGCTCGACCGGAGAATCCAGTATGATTGAGCTGTTGCGCCGCGTGCTGCGCTCGCCGCAGGGAGCGCTTGGGCTCGTCCTGGTCGGGTTGATCCTGCTCGTGGTCATCCTGGGCCCATGGATCGCACCCTATGACCCCGAAAGCCTCGCGCCCCTGCAGCGCTACAAGCCGCCGAGCGCGCTGTTCTGGCTCGGTACCGACCAATATGGCCGCGACATCCTGAGCCGCCTGTTGCATGGCGCACGCGCCACCGTGGTGATGGCGGTGTTCGCGACCGCGCTCGGCACGCTGGCTGGCGCCGTGATCGGCACGATCTCGGCCTTTCTCGGCGGCCGCAGCGACGAGGCGATCATGCGCACCGTCGATGCGGTGATGGCGATTCCGAGCCTGTTGCTGGCGCTGCTGATCGTCAACCTGCTCGGCAAGAGCAGCCTGAACGCGCTGCTCGCCATCGCCATCGCCTTCACGCCCGGCATGGCCCGTGTGACGCGTTCGGTCGCGCTGGCCGTGCGTAAACAGGATTATGTCAACGCCGCCATCGCGCGCGGCGAGAGTGCGCGCTTCATCGTCTGGCGCGAGATGCTGCCCAATGTCGTGGCGCCGATCATCGTCGAGATGACGATCCGCGTCGCCTTTGCCGTGATGCTGTTTGCGACGCTGAGCTTCCTTGGGCTGGGCGCACAGCCGCCGGCCTCGGAATGGGGGCTGATGGTCGCCGAGGCCAGGCGCTTCATGCATCTGAGCCCGTGGATGATCCTCTGGCCGAGCCTGGCGGTGGCTTTTGTGGCGATCGGCTTCAACCTGCTCGGCGACGGCCTGCGCGACGCGCTCAACCCGCGCACATGAGGCCGATCATGACGCCGATCCTCGACATCGCCGGCTACTGCCTCGACTACGCCACGCCTGCCGGCTTCACCCGCGCGCTCGACGCGGTCACGTTGAGCGTCGCCAAGGGCGAGGTGCTTGGCCTCGTCGGCGAATCCGGTTCGGGCAAGACCTCGCTCGCCTGGGCGATCATGCGCCATCTGCCGGAGAGCGCGCGGGAGGCTGGCCGCATCCGCTTGATCGACAAGGAGTTGACCACGACCAGCGAGGCCGAGATCGAGGCCATTCGCGGCCGGCGCATCGGCATGGTCTTCCAGGATCCGAGCACCTCGCTCAACCCGACCTTGCCGCTGGGCGAGCAATTGGCCGAGGTGCTGGAACATCATCGCGGCCTGACGCGCAAGCAGGCCTGGGCCGAGGGCGAGGCGATGCTCGCCCGCGTCGGCCTGAAGGTCCCGAGAGAGATGATGCGGCGCTATCCGCATGAGGCCTCGGGCGGCGAGAAGCAGCGCGTGGTCATCGCCACCGCCTTCGCCTGCCAGCCCGAATGCATCATCTTCGACGAGCCGACGACGGCGCTCGACGTCATCGCCGCCCGCCAGATCCTCGATCTGTTCGGCGAGTTGCAGGCCGAGACCGGCGTCGCCTCGCTCTACATCTCGCATGATCTGGCTCTGGTCTCGCGCGTTGCCAACAGGGTTGCGGTGATCCATCGCGGCCGCATCGTCGAGCAGGGCAGGGTGGAGGAGGTTTTTGCCTCGCCGCAGGACGCCTATACGCAAAAGCTGCTCGCCGCCGTGCCGCGCCCGGATCATCGTCTGATCGAGGCGGGGCCGGGCTCCGAGGCGAAGGCGCTGGTCGAGGTCGACAAGGTCAGCGTCCGCTATGGCCGCAAGCCCTTCCTGGCGAAGCTGCTCGGCCGCGAGAACACCCAGTTTACCGGCAATCGCGAAGTCAGCCTCTCCGTGCGCGAAGGTGAGATCCTCGGCATCGTCGGTGAATCCGGCTCGGGCAAATCGACGCTCGCCAGGGCGCTGACGGGGCTGAACCCGTTCGAGGGCGAGATCCGCTTCGCTGGCCGCCCGATCAGTGGATTGAAGGATATGGACCGGGCCTATCGCCGCGATGTCCAGATCATCTTCCAGCACCCCGATTCCTCGCTCAATCCGCGCCAGCGCATCCGCGAGATCCTGTCGCGGCCGCTGGCGCTCTACGGCACGGCCGAGCAGCGCGAGGACGCAAACGCGATCGGAGAGTTGCTCGAACAGGTGCGCCTGCCGGCGGCTTATGCCGAGCGCTATCCCCACCAGCTATCCGGCGGCGAGAAGCAGCGCGTGGCGATCGCGCGCGCTTTCGCGTCCCGGCCGAAGCTGGTGATCTGCGACGAGATCACCTCGGCGCTGGACGTTTCCGTGCAGGCCTCGGTGGTGGAGCTTCTGGTCGATCTGCAGAAGCGCTTCGGCACCGCCTATCTCTTCATCACCCATGATCTCAACCTGGTGCGCCAGATCGCGCATCGCATCGCGGTGATGTATCGCGGCGACCTCGTCGACCTCGTCGATGTCGCCGACCTCTCGGGCGGGCAGGTCCATGCCTATACCCGCTCGCTGATCGAGGCCGTTCCGGCCCCTGCCGCTCCCGCATCTGAGCTTCCAAGGATTTGACGATGGATCGCGCCGCCCTCCTGGCTCGTCTCGACGAGAAAGCCGCCCTCGATTTCCTCAGCGCGATGGCGCGCCACAAGAGCTATTCGGAGACGGAAGGTGAGCGCGTGCTCGCCGCCTTCATGGCCGACAAGATGCGCGAAATCGGTGTCGAGGCCGAATTGCAGCCGGTCGTCGGCGAGCGCGTCAACGCCATCGGTCGCTGGAAGGGCGCGGGCGGCGGCAAGAGCCTGCTGTTCAACGGCCATCTCGATACCAATCCGGCGACCGAGGGCTGGACGGTCGATCCCTGGGGTGGGCTGGTCGACAAGGAGTTCATCTACGGCATCGGCGTCTCCAACATGAAGGCGGGGGATGCTGCCTATTTCTGCGCGGTCAAGACGCTGATCGACGCCGGCGTGAAGCTGAAGGGCGATGTCGTGCTGACCTATGTCGTCGGCGAATTGCAGGGCGGTGTCGGCACGGTCGCGGCGATCCGGAACGGGGTGAAGGCCGACTACTTCATCAATTCCGAACCGAGCGACCTGCAGGCCATCACCATGCATGCCTGCGCCTTCACCTTCGTGATCGAACTCACCGGCAACACCCGCCATCTCTCCAAGCGCGAGCAGGCGGTCGATGCCATCGTGGCGGCCTGCGACCTGATCCCGCGCCTCAACGCTATGACCTTCTCTGGTGCGAAATCCGACGAGCACCGCTCGATCAACCGCGTCCATGTCGGCGTGGTCCGCGGTGCGCTCGGCAAGGAGCTGCATGAATGGCGCGCGCCGCAGGTCGCCGACTTCGCCCGGATCAAGGGTTCGGGGCGCTATGCGCCGGGCCAGACCGAGGCCGGCGCCCTTGCCGATATGCGCCGCGAGCTCGATGCGCTGGAGGCGCGCTTCCCCGGCTTGAAAGCGACGATCCGCACCGAGAAGGAAGAGGGCCACAGGTCGATGCCGGCCTTCGAGGTCGCCAGGGACGCCCGCATCGTCAAGACGATCAACGCCGCCTATCAGGAGGTGCGAGGCGAAGCGCAGCCGACAGGCGCGATCGCGCCTCCCGGCTTCTTCGGCACCGATGCCGGCCATTTCTATGCGGAGCTCGGCATGGAAGGCATCGTCTGCGGTCCGGGCGGGCGCTACAACACCATGCCCGATGAGCGCGTCGAGATCGTCGACTACCTCGCCATGATCCGGATCTACATGCTCTGCATCCTCGACATCTGCGAGATCGCCTGAGCGATGTTTTCGCCCCAGGAGTTCGCGCCCCGGGAGTTCGCAAGCCGTGTCGCCAAGGCGCGGGCCGCGATGGTCGAAGCCGGTGTCGACCTCTTCCTGATCGACCATGCCGAATGCCTGGCCTGGCTGACCGGCTACACCGTCTCGGAGACGATGTATCGCGCCGCTTTCCTGCCGCTCACGGGCGAACCCTGGTTCGTGCTGCGCGAGCTCGATGCGCAGCCCTGCCGCAATGCCTGCTGGTTTTCCGACATCCGGGGCTTTGCCGACACGGCCGAACCGCATGCGGTGATGGCCGAGGCGATCCGCGCCCGGGGCCATGCCGCCTCCCGGATTGGGGCCGACCACCACTCCTATGGCTTCACGGCCGCGACGCGCGACCGGCTCCAGGCGCTTCTCCCGGAGGCGCGCTTCGTCGACATGCCGGGCGCCGGCGACCTGCTGCGCCAGGTCAAATCCGAGGCCGAGATCGCGCTGCTGGCGCAAGCGGCCGGGATCGCCGACAAGGCCATGGCAGCCATCGCGGCCAGGGCGCAGCCGGGATTGTCTCCGCGTGCGGCAGCTGCGATCGCTGCTGCAAGCTTTCTGGAGAATGGCGCCGATACCGGCGAGACGGGGCCGATCGTGCCCGGCATCGGCGATCACGAATTCCTGCATGGCGTGATGACCGCGCAGCCGCTCGATGACGGCGACGTGCTGCATGTCGAATTGATCCCGAAGGTCGCGAACTATGGCGCAAGGCTGATGCGGCCGGTGCTGATCGGCTCGGACCGGCGCGGGCTTGCGCCGCTTGCCGAGCGGCTCGTTGCTTTGCAGGATCGGCAATTCGCGGCGATGCGGCCGGGCGCGCTCGCCTGCGAGGTCGATGCCGTGCTGCGCGAGGCGGTGCTCGCTGAGCGCCTGCGGCCGGCTTACGGCAATGTCAGCGGCTATACGCTCGGGCTTTACGCACGGACGCCGCGCCCGAGCGATTTCTCCCGCGTTTTCCTGCCCAATGCGACATGGCGACTGGAGGAGGGCATGGTCTTCCACATGTATGTCTCTGCCGGTGGGCTCGGCTTCAGCGAGACCGTCGTCGTTCGCGCGGGCGGCGGGGACCGATTGACCGGGACGGCGAGGGAGTTGCTGCGGGCCGGCGGCCCGCAGCGCTCCTGACCGGGAACCAGCCTCTCAATCGATTCGCGACAAGGCGGCCTCGATCGTTGCAAAGATCGTCTCGATCTCGTCGGGCGCGATGACCAGCGGCGGCGACAGCACGAGCGTGTCGCCGGCATTGCGGATCAAGAGGTCGGCCTCGTAGCAGAGCTTGGCGCAGGCGCCGCCGCGTGCGCCCTCGGCGCCGGGGCGTGGCGAGAGATCGATGGCGCAGAGCAGCCCGGCCGTACGGATATCCGCGACATGCGGCGCGCCCTTCAGGCGGTGGGCGCGATCCTCCCAGAGCGGCAGCACGCCGCGCAGACGGCCGAGCAGGTCCTGCTCGGCGAAGATATCGAGCGTCGCGAGGCCCGCCGCGCAGGCGAGCGGATGGGCCGAATAGGTATAGCCGTGGAAGAGCTCGACCGCCTCCGGTGGCCCGGCCATGAAGGCCTCATAGACATGGCCGGCGACAAGCACGCCGCCCATCGGCACGGCGCCGTTGGTCATGCCCTTGGCGCAGCTCATCAGATCGGGTTTGACGCCATAGGCCTGGGCCGCGAAGGGCGTGCCCAGCCGGCCGAAGCCGGTGATGACCTCGTCGAAGATCAAGAGGATGCCGTGCTTGTCGCAGATCGCGCGCAGGCGTTCGAGATAGCCCTTCGGCGGCGGGTAGACGCCGCCCGAGCCGGTGACGGGCTCGACGATGACGGCGGCGACGGTCGCGGGATCATGGATCTGCAGCAAGGTCTCCAGCGCCTCGGACGCGCTCGCCCCGCCCTCCGGCTGGCCGCGCGAAAAGGCCATGCCGGCGCGGTCATAGGGCAGCGGCAGATGGGCGACATCGGTGAGCAGCGGACCGAAGGCGGCCTTGTGGCGGCCGATGCCGGCGACAGAGAGGCCCCCAAAGCCGACGCCGTGATAGCTCTTGTGGCGTCCGATCAGCTTGGTGCGGCCGGCCTGGCCCCTGGCATGATGATAGGCGCGGGCGATCTTCAGCGCGGTGTCGACGGCCTCCGAGCCCGAATTGACGAAGAAGACATGGTCGATGCCCTCGGGCGCGAACTCGCAGAGCCGCTCCGCATAAGCTTCCGCGGCCGGGTGGCTCATCTTGAAGGAGGAGACGAAATCGAGCCGGCCGGCGGCCTCGCGAATGGCCTCGACGATGCGCGGCTGGCCATGGCCGGCGTTGACGCACCAGAGCCCGGCCATGCCGTCGATGATGCGCCGGCCTTCCGGCGTGACGTAATGCATGCCCTGCGCGCTCTCGAACAGCATCGGCTCGCTCTGGAAGCCGCGCATCGGCGTGAACGGCATCCAGAAGGCATCGCGCCGGTTGGAGAGACGGGGCTGGGGCGGGGCGGCATGGGCGGTCATGATCGATCCTCGGCGAAGCGGGATAGTCATGATGTCTTTGTTGAACATGAAAGACAATATCTGTTCGAGTGTCGTTTCTCGATTCAGAGCCGGATGCGGAAAACCGGTTCCCGTTTTTTCGCATCCTGCTCTCGATTTTTGTTTTGACGCGTTTTCTTCACGCGAACCGGTATCCACTTCGCTTGAAAACGCTCTAATCGAACCCGTTGGCGCGGCGGAGTTGGCTGGCCCGCTGGAGATGGCTGCGCATCAGGGCCGAGGCAAGTTCGCGGTCGCCGGCCTCGAGACAGTCCAGCATCTGAAGATGTTCGCGGCAGTTCACGACGACGCGCTCGAAGCCGAAGACCCAGTCGTAATTGGACAGGCGGCGCAGTTGGTTCTGCCGCCGGATTGCCGAGTGGATGTAGCGGTTGCCCGAGGCTGCTGCCAATCCCTCATGGAAATCGGCGTTCATCTCGTAGAAGCTGATGCTGGAGGCCTCGCGCCAGGGGCGTTCGAGCGTCTCGCGATGGCGCACGCGCATCTCATCGATCCAGCCCTGTTCGAGCGAGAAACCAGGCTCCAGCAGCGCCATCGGTTCGATCAGCAGGCGGAAACGATAGCGCTCGTCATGGGCTGAAGGGGCGCGCAGATCGTGCAGGAAGCGCCAGCCATAGCCGGGCTTGCGCTCGACCATGTCGAGGTCGGCGAGGCGGGCGAGGAGGCGTTGAACCTCGGGGCGGCCGAGGTCGTAGCGCCGCATCACCTCCAGCTCGGAGATGTCGTCGGGAAGCTGCCCGGTCTCGCGGTCATGGGCGATCTTGACCATGGCGAGCTCTGCGGCGTCGGGATTTCCGCCATTGCCCGCAGTCGTCGCCGGCGTGCTCAGCAACTCGACGCCCTTGTTGGGATGGCGCCGCACGACGCCTTGCCCGGCGAGATAGTCCAGGGCGGCGCGGACCGGCGTGCGCGAGACGTTCAGGCGGCGCGCGGCGCTGTTCTCGTTCAGCCAGGCGCCGGCCTCCAGGCCGTCCTCGCGCACCATCTGGAGGATGCGCTCGGCGATGTCCTGCTGCAGCCGGGTGGGGGTCGTCATTGAAAAACTCTTGATTGTCTTAGTTGGCAATGAAATACATTAAGGATTGACGGCACGCCAGAGCGCTATGAGGAGCCCGACCATGGTTGAACCTTGCCCCTTCGTCGATGTTTCGGGCTCGCCCTATGAGCGCGGCCGCCAGCATGGCGCCGCGGTGCCGCAGCGCGTCAAGCGTTCGATCGAGCTCTATGGCAGCCAGCTCGGGGATCTCGGCTTCGACGCCGCCGCGAAATCGGCCCTGATCGCCGAATTTGCTCGCGAGATCGAAGCCTTCGGCGCGCATTACATCGAGGAGATGCGCGGCATCGCCGACGGCGCCAAGGTGCCGCTCGAAGACATCATCATGATCAATGCCCGCACCGAGGTCATCGCCAAGGCCAAGCTCATCAAGAGCACGCCGATCGCCGAGACCGAGGAGCTCGACGATGGCTGCACCGGCGCGGTGATCCTGCCCGAGCGCAGCGCCAGCGGCGAATTGATCCATGGCCAGAACTGGGACTGGAAGGCCGAATGCGCCGAGACCGCGATCGTGCTGCGCGTGCGCCGCGAGGACGGGCCGGATTTCCTGACCTTCGTCGAGGCCGGCGGCCTTGCCCGCTGCGGCACCAATGCGGCCGGCATCAGCATCACCGCGAACTATCTCGAATCCGAGCGGGATTTCACGCAAGTGGGCGTGCCGCTCGCCCTGATCCGCCGCAAGGTGCTGGAGCAGGAGCATCTCGCCTTCGCGATCAAGGCGGTCGCGACCACCCCCAAGGCCTGCTCGAACAACATGATGCTCTCGACGGTGAAGGGTTTCGCCATCGACTTCGAATGCGCGCCGGACGAGGCCTTCCCGATCTATCCGAGCGAGGGTTTGATCGTGCACGCCAATCACTGGGTCGGGCAGGTTGCGCTGACGAAACTGAAGGACACCGGGACGCCGCGTGTCCCCGAGAGCTTCTACCGCGACTGGCGGGTGAAGAAGCTGCTCGATGAAGCCGGCGAGAAGCTTACGGTCGCTGATCTCAAGCACGCCTTCTTCGACGATTTCCTCACCCCCCATTCGGTTTGCCGGCCGCCGCGCCTCAACGACGCCGGCAATCTCTCGGCCACCGTCGCGATGGTGATCATGGAGCCGGCCAAGGGGAGCATGGAGGTGGCGCTGCTGCCTGCGCTGAACCGGGTCTTCACGCGCTACAGCCTGACGGACGAGCCGGTCACGCTCGCGCAGGCCGCCGAATAGCGGGATCCACACGCCGGCCGAACAGCTCGTCATAAAAAAGAGGGGAACATGCCGATGCGTCGTTGGAATTCGTGGTTCGCAAGTCCTGTTGCAACTCCTGCTGCACGTCTCGCTGCCGGCCTCATGCTGGGCGTGACGATCACCGCTTCGGCGCAGGCGAGCAGCCTGCGCGTCCAGTTGCCCTTCGACATCCGTTCGATCAATCCCGGCGTCAATCGCGACCACAACACCGACGGCGTGGTGCTCCATATGGTCGAGGGGCTGGTCGCCTATGGCGAGGATGCTTTGCCCAAGCCGCTGCTGGCCGAAAAGGTCGAGATTTCCGGCGACGGCAAGACCTACAGCTTCACGCTGCGCCAGGGCGTGAAGTTCCATAACGGCGCCAGCCTGAGCTCGGAAGACGTGGTCTGGAGCTGGAACCGCTACATGGACCCGAAGACGGACTGGCGCTGCCTGTCCGAATTCGATGGCCGCGGCACGGTCAAGGTCGAGAGTGTGACGGCGCCTGACGCCCGCACGGTCGTGTTCACGCTGGACAAGCCGAGTGCGCTGTTCCTGACCTCTCTGGCGCGCACCGACTGCGCCATGACCGGCATCCTGCACAAGGATTCCGTCAAGGCCGATGGCAGCTTCGACAAGCCGATCGGAACCGGCCCGTTCAAGCTCGGCGAGTGGAAGCGTGGCGAATACATCAAGCTGGAGCGCTTCGCCGACTACGCATCCCTGCCGGGCAAGATCGATGGCTTGACCGGGGCGAAGCGGCCGCTCGTCGACGAGCTCCGTTTCGTCATCATCCCCGACAGCGCCACCGCCAAGGCAGCGCTGGAGCGCGGCGATGTCGATGTCGTCCCCGATGTCGCCAATGCTGATGTCGCCGAGCTCAAGAAGAGTGGCAAGGTTTCGCTGTCGGTCGTCTCCAGCATGGGCCTTGTCGGCCTGATCATCCAGACGCGCGACCCGGTGATGGGCAACGTCAAGCTGCGCCGCGCCATTGCGGCTGCGATCGACACTGACGAACTCGTTGGCGCGGTGACGGACGGCATCGGCAAGCCCAACCAGTCGATCGTTCCGGCGCTTTCGGCCTATCATGGCCCGGTCGAGCAGCAGGGCGTGAAATACGATCCCGCAGCGGCGAAGAAGTTGCTCGCCGAGGCCGGCTACAAGGGCGAGAAGATCGTCATGCTGGCGAACAAGCGCTACACGAACAGCTTCGACTCCGCCGTCATCGCCCAGCAGATGCTGAAGACGGCCGGGCTCAATGTCGAGATCGAAGTGCTGGAATGGGCGACGCAGCTCGACCGCTACAACAAGGGCAACTATCAGATCCAGGCCTTCCCCTATTCGGGGCGGCTCGACCCGTCGCTCTCCTTCGAATCGATGACCGGCCCGAAGGACAAGCAGCCGCGCAAGCTCTGGGACGATCCGCAGGTGCAAGCACTGCTCGACAAGTCGATGGTCGTTGCCGGCAAGGCCGAGCGTCAGGCTATCTTCGACGAGCTGCACAAGCGCTTCATCGCCGATGTGCCGATGGTGATGCTCTATAACGGCATCGTCAGCGGCGCCTTCTCGAAGCGGGTCAAGGGCTATACCTCGTCTTTGACCTCGCTGCCCCGGCTCTGGGAGGTTTCGGTCGATGGCTGAGCGTGCGCCTGGGCCTCGATCATGTCCTTGACGATATGATGGGCGATCAGCTCGGCGAGGCGCGTCGCGTCGCCTGCGCGCAGCGCCTCGACCATGGCGTGGTGGTCGCGGTCGCTGTTGAGCAGCGCCTGATGCGAACTCCAGACGGTGACGGAGGAGCCGCGCGAGCGGTCCCTCAGCCCCCAGATCGTCTCTTCGAGCACGGGGTTGCCGCAGACCGCGTACATCAGATGGTGGAAGGCGCTGTTGATTTCGCTCTGCTCGATGCGCGTGCCGCTGAGGACCGCCTGGCTGAAGCGCTCGGCGAGTTCGCTCAAGCGCGCGATCGTCGCGGCATCGATGCCGGCGACGATGCCGGGCGCGGCTGCAGTCTCCAGGATGACGCGAGTGTCCCGGATCGCGCGCTGGGTCTTCAGGTCGATCTCGGCGACACGGTAGCCACGGTTGGGGACATGCTCGATGGTCTTGCGCACGGCAAGTTCGTCGAGCGCGCTGCGCACGTCGAAACGCGTCGCCTTGAAGGCCTCCTCGAGGTCGATCTGGCGCAGCCATTCGCCCGGCCGGTAGGCGCGCATATGGATCGCTTGCGCGATCTCGCTGGCCAGCGCGCGCTTCTCTCTCTGGCGGATCGGACGAGTCGTCATCGGGTGTCTTTAGCAGATTCCAGATTTGTCGCATCGGGGCGTTGCGAGCCCTACAATAACATGCAACATAATTGGCGCCAATTATTACGCCAATTGAAAGGCGCGCCATGACCGCCCCCGCAACCGCCTCCTCCCAGCTGGAAGACGCCGCCGCGATCGCTCGCGCGCTCTACGATCTCGGCCCGACTCCGGTGATCGCCTGCAAGGCCGATCCACGCTTCAGCTATTGCCTCTATGTGCCCAAGACGCTGGGGCAGGGCGGCGAGCCGCCGGAACTCGTCGTTGCCATGCACGGCACCGGGCGTGGCTTCACCGGCTATCGCGACGCCTTCGAGGAATTCGCGCGTTGGAACAACTGCGTCGTGCTGGCGCCGCTGTTTCCGATCGGCGTGCTCGGCGACGATAATCGCGACGGCTTCAAATATATGCGCGAGGGCGAGATCCGTTATGATCACGTCCTGCTCGCCATGGTCGACGAGGTCGCGCAGCGCTATGGCGTGAGCATCGATCGCTTCGCCCTGTTCGGCTATTCCGGCGGTGGCCATTTCGCCCACCGCTTCCTGATGCTGCAGCCGCAGAAGCTCTGGGCCTGCTCGATTGGCGCGCCGGGCTCGGTGACGTTGCTCGATCCGACGCGCGACTGGTGGGTCGGTACCCGCAACATGGCGCAGCTCTTCGGCGTGGCTCCCGATATCGAGGCGATGCGCCAGGTTCCGGTGCAGATGATCGTCGGTGCGGCCGATCTCGAGACCTGGGAGATCACCCACAAGCAGGGCGGCCGCAACTGGATGCCGGACGCCAATCATGCCGGCGCGACGCGCCCCGAGCGGCTGGCGAGCCTGCAGAAGTCCTTCGAGGTCGCCGGCGTGTCGGTGCGCTTCGATCTCGTGCCCAACATGGCCCATGACGGCCTGAGGGCCGTACCGCGCGTGCAGGATTTCTTCGCCGATGTGCTCGCCCGCCGACGTGCCGGTGCAGCCAAGGCCGCCTGAGCGCCACCTAAAACAATAAGGGGACCGTTATGAACCGTGTGCTCGCCTCCGCTTTCATGCTCGCCGCAATGGCTGGCCCAGCTGCCGCACAATCGCTCACCGTCTCGGTCGCCGCCGACGTCCGCAGCATCAATCCCGGCGTCAACCGGGACGACAACACCGACGATTTCGTGCTGCAGATGGTCGAGGGCCTCGTCGGCTATGACGAGGGCGGTACGCCCGGCCCGCTGCTCGCAGAAAAGATCGACGTCTCCGCGGACGGCAAGACCTACACCTTCACCCTGCGCAAGGGCGTGAAGTTCCATAACGGCGCCACCCTGACCTCGGCGGATGTCGTGTGGAGCTGGAACCGCTACATGGATCCGAAGACGGACTGGCGCTGCCTGACCGAATTCGACGGCCGCAACGGGCTCAAGGTCGAGGCGGTGGAGGCCCCCGACGCCAACACCGTGACGATGAAGCTGAATGCGCCCAACGCGCTGTTCCTCGACGCGCTGGCCCGCACCGACTGCGCCATGGCTGGCGTGATCCACAAGGATTCGGTCAAGGCCGACGGCTCCTTCGACAAGCCGGTCGGCACCGGCCCGTTCAAGATGGGCGAGTGGAAGCGCAACGAATATTTCACGATGAGCGCCTTCGCGGATTACGCCTCGCCGAAGACCGACGGCAAGATCGACGGCTATCTCGGCTCCAAGCGCCCGCTGGTGAAGGATGTGAAATTCCTGATCGTGCGCGACCCCGCGACGGTCAAGGCCGGCCTGCTTTCGGGCGCCATCGACATGGGCGGCATCCTCAACAGCGATGTCGATGAATTGCGCAAGGCGCCGAGCCTGACCGTCCAGGTCGGGACCAATGCCGTGCGCCATGGCCTGCTGATCCAGACGCGTGACCCGCTGCTCAAGAACGTCAAGCTGCGCCAGGCCATCGCCGCCGCGATCGACTATGACGAACTGGTTTCGGCGGCTTCAGCCGATCTCGCCAAGCCGAACAATTCGCCGCTCTATCCCGGCTCGTCCTATTTCGGCGATGTCGAGAAGCAGGGCTTCAAATACGACCCGGCGCGGGCAAAGAAGCTGCTTCAGGAGTCCGGCTACAAGGGCGAGACCATCACCATCCTCGCCAATAAGCGCCCGACCGCGGTGAGCTTCCCGCAGGCGGTCGTCGCGCAGTCCATGCTGCAGGCCATTGGCATCAAGGTGGAGATCGAGGTGCTGGAATGGGCGACCCAGCTCGACCGCTACAACAAGGGCAATTACCAGATGCAGGCCTTCTCGTTTTCGTCGCGCTTCGATCCGGCGCTCGGATTCGAGCAGTTCTCCGGCAATAAGGACAAGCAGCCCCGCAAGATCTGGGAGGAGCCGCAGGCGCTGGCCCTGATCGAGAAGGCAATGGTGGTCGCCGATAAGGCCGAGCGTCAGAAGCTCTTCGACGAATTGCACAAGCGCTACATCGCCGAGGTGCCGATGATCTTCACCTTCAACGGTGTCGAGCCCTATGCCCTGTCCAAGCGCGTCAAGGGCTTCCAGGCCTGGCAGTCCAAGCAGCGCATGTGGGAAGTCACGCTCGCCAACTGAGCCATCCCCGACAGTCCTGAACCGGGGAGAGCCCGATGCTGCGTTTTGCACTGACCCGGATCGTGATGGCGATCCCGACCCTGCTGATAGTGGCGGTGTCGGTCTTCGTCCTGATCCGCCTGATACCGGGAGATCCAGCCTCGTTGATGCTGGGCGATCTCGCGACGCCCGCTTCGATCGCCGATCTGCGGGCCCGGCTCGGGCTCGACCAGAGCCTGCCCACGCAGTTCGGCATCTGGTTCGGCCATCTGCTGAAGGGCGATCTCGGCATCTCGATCAACAGTCAGGAGCCGATCCTGCCGCTGATCCTGTCGCGCTTCTGGGTCAGCGCCCAGATCGTGCTGGTCGCGGTGTTCTTCGCCAGCCTCGTCGCGGTGCCGGCCGGCGTCGTCGCCGCATGGCGGCAGGATTCGACCCTCGACCTCGGCCTCGTCGGCGCTGCCACGCTGCTGCTCTCGATCCCAACCTTCTGGCTCGGCCTGCTGCTGCTGCTGTTCTTTGGCCTCAAGCTCGAATGGCTGCCGGTGGTGGGCTATGTCTCGATCGGCGACGATCCATGGCGCGGCATCATCTATCTGATCATGCCGATCCTGACGCTGTTCCTGCATGAGATCGGCGTGATCCTGCGCATGGCGCGGGCCTCGACGCTCGAGGTGCTGCGGCTCGACTACATCACCCATGCCCGCGCCAAGGGGCTCTCGGAAGGCGCGGTGCTCTGGCGCCATGCCTTCAAGAACGCCTTCGGGCCGACCTGGACGCTGATCGGCCTCGTGCTCGGCAATCTGCTCGGCGGCATCGCGGTCGTTGAAACCGTCTTCACCATCCCCGGACTGGGCCGGCTCCTGGTCGATTCGATCTTCGCCCGAGACTACCCCGTCATCCAGGGCTGCATGCTCTTCGTCGCCTTCTGTTATGTGCTGGTGAATCTCGTGATCGATCTCTGCTATCCGATCTTCGACCCGAGGGTGACGGCGCAATGAAGCTCCCCGCATTCAACGCGCTGATCGGGGGCGGCCTCATTGGCGGCCTCCTCATCGCCGCCGGCACCGGCGCGCTCTGGACGCCCTATGATCCGCTCAAGCTCTCCTTCCGCGAGAAGCTTGCCGCGCCTAGTGCCGCCCATTGGCTCGGCACCGATGAATTCGGCCGCGATGTGCTCTCGCGCCTGATGGCGGGCGCTGCCACGAGCGTCTGGATCAGCCTGCTGACGGTGGCGCTCGCCGTGATCTTTGGCACGCTGATCGGTCTGTTCTCGGGCTATGTCCGCGGCTGGGTCGACCGGGTCATCATGGCCTTCAACGATGCGTTGCTGGCCTTCCCCGGCATCCTGCTGGCGCTCGGCCTGCTGGCTGTCGTCGGCGCCAATAAATACGGCATCATCGTCGCGCTCGGCATCGCCTATACGCCGTCGGTCGCGCGCATCGTGCGCGGCACGGTTTTGTCGTTGCGCGAGAAGGAGTTCATCGCGGCCTCGCGCGTGATGGGCAATTCCGAGGCCTTCACCATGGCCCGCCACATCCTGCCGAACTGCATCGCGCCCTTGACCGTGCTGGCGACCTCGATGTTCGGCTATGTGCTGCTGGCCGAGAGCTCGCTCTCCTTCCTGGGCCTGGGCGTGCCGCCGCCGGCTCCGACCTGGGGCAACATGCTTGCCGGAGCGCGCCCCTATATCGGCCAGGCGATGTGGCTCGGCATCTTTCCCGGCCTGTGCATCTCGCTGACGCTGCTTGGCATCAACCTGCTCGGCGACGCGGTGCGCGACCGACTCGATCCGCGGATGAGGGGCTTGCGATGAGCACTGGAAACCCCGTGCCCGGGAGCAAGCCTCTGCTCACGGTATCCAATCTCACGCTCAGGATCGGCGCGTCCGGCAAGACCGTCGTCAACGATGTCGGCTTCTCGGTCTCGCCGGGCGAGATCGTCGGCATCGTCGGGGAATCCGGTTCAGGCAAGACCTTGGCGGCCCGCGCCATCATGGGCTTCGTCCCGCCGGCGGTGAAACTCGTTTCGGGTTCGATCCTGTTCGACGGCGACGAGATCACCACGATGGCGCCCAAACGCCTGCGTGCGGTGCGCGGCTCCAAGGTCGGCATGGTCTTCCAGGAGCCGATGACCTCGCTCAACCCGTCGATGATGATCGGCCGGCAGCTTGAGGAAGGCCTTGCGCTGCACCGCGATCTCGACGCGGCCGGCCGGCGGGCGCTGATCCTTGACATGCTTCGGCGCGTCGGCCTCTCCGACCCCGAAGGTGCGCTCCACGCCTTCCCCCACCAGTTCTCCGGTGGCATGCGCCAGCGCATCATGCTGGCCTCGGTGATGCTGCTGAAGCCCGCCCTGCTGCTTGCCGACGAGCCGACGACCGCGCTCGACGCGGTCGTCCAGCGCGATGTCATGGAGCTGATGGTCGACCTGACCAAGGAGAATGGCACGGCTGTCCTGCTGATCTCGCATGATCTCGGCATGGTTGCGCGCTATTGCAGCCGCATCGTCGTGATGAGCCAGGGCGATGTCGTCGAGCAGGGCGCGGCCGACGATATCCTGGCGCGACCGCAGCATCCCTATACCCGCAAGCTGCTCGCCGCGATGCCGCTACGCGGCTTGGCCCGCGAGCTCCCAGAGGCGAAGACGCCGATCGTCGCGGTCCGGGATCTTGTCGTCGACTATCCCGGCCGGCAGCGCTTCTTCCGCAAATCGGCGCCCAAGCGCGCGCTGCACGGTATCAGCCTCGCGGTGCAGCCGGGTGAGGTCGTCGCCGTGGTCGGCGGTTCCGGCTCGGGCAAGACCACGCTCGGCCAGTCCATCGCCGGCCTGGTCAAATCGAGCGGCGGCGAGATCCTGTTCAACGGCAAGCCGATCTTCAAGAGCGAGGTCGCTTACTGGGATTACCGGCTGAACTGCCAGATGGTGTTCCAGGATCCCTATTCCTCGCTCGATCCGCGCATGTCCATCGGCGAACTCGTCACCGAGCCGCTGCGATTGGTGCCGGGCATGGGAGCTGCCGAGAAGAAGGCTCGCGTCGCCGAGGTGCTGGCCGAGGTCGGCCTCGGCAACGGTTTCGCCGACCGCTTTCCGCACGAACTCTCCGGTGGTCAGCGCCAGCGTGTCGCGATCGCGCGCGCGGTGGTGCGCCGGCCAAGCTTCGTCATCGCTGACGAGCCGGTCTCGGCGCTCGACGTCACCGTGCGCGCCCAGGTGCTCGAGCTCTTCGCGGAACTGCAGCGCAAGCACGGCTTCTCCTGCCTGTTCATCAGTCATGATCTCGGCGTGGTCGAGCAGGTCGCCGACCGTGTCGTGGTCATGCAGGAGGGCCGCATCGTCGAGGAGGGCTCGCGCGACCAGATCTTCGACGATCCGCAGCATGCCTATACCCGCAAGCTGCTCTCGGCCGTGCCGGGGCTGGAAAGCAGCGGGGATGGCGGGGTGAGGCTGTTCTGGCGCCTCGCGGAAAGCGAAACCGCATATACGCCGCTGAGCTGAGTTGCGATGACCCGCGCCATGTACCTGCTCGGCGACATCAACCTGAAGGGTGTCGACGATCCTAGTCTGGTCTTCGAGCACGTCGCACCCAAGCTGGCGGGTGCGAGCATGGTGTTTGCCAACCTCGAATGCTGCCTGTTCGACGATGCCGCGACCGCCGCCGAGCAACGCGGCTTCTACGTTCCGACCCGCTTTGCCGCTGTGCTGAAGGCGGTGGGGCTGCATGCTGTCGGCATGGCCAACAACGTCAATATCGGCCAGGAGGCGATCACCTCCTCGCTCGCGGCGCTTGGCCGGGCGGGCATCGCCACAGTGGGGGCGGGCCTTGACGCCGCCGCCGCCCGCGAGCCTCTCATCATCGAACGCGACGGGCTGAGATACGGCATTCTGCAACGCACGGCGATCTATTGGCCCGATACGCATGAGGCTGGGCCGGGCCAGGTCGGCGTCGCGGTTATCAAGGCCCATACCGCCTATCGGCCCAAGCTCGAACAGCAGGCGGCGCGGACCCGGCCCGGCGTCCCGCCCGAGGTCGTGACTTGGGCCGATCCGGGCTCCCTGGCGGAATGCGCCAGGGCGATCGCGAACCTGCGCGAACGGGCCGACATCGTCATCGCCTCGTTCCATTGGGGCTACCGCGCCGAAATCCTGAATTATCAACGCGAATTCGCCCATGCGGCGATCGATGCCGGTGCCGATCTCGTCTTCGGCCATGGGCCGCACATGATCCTGCCGATCGAACTCCATGCCGGTCGGCCGATCGTCTATGGCTGCGGAAATTTCTCTTTCCAGTTCGCGCATGATCGCGTGCTGCATGCGGGCTGGGTCGGCATGTTCCTGCGCGCCTCGATCGCAGACGGCGCGATAGGCTCGATCGAGATCGCCTTCGTCGAGCGCAACGCTGCCAATCAGACGGTCGTTCGGGCCATCGACGAACTGCCGCAGGCGCGCGACCGGCTGACCGCCGCATCCGCCGAACTGGGCTGCCGCCTGGAGACCGATGGCGGGATTCTGCGCCTCTCCCTCGGGGCCTGACCCCGGCGCATGGCGAGCGCACCGACCGAACCGCATCTTGGAAATCCCCAACCGACGAGACGCCCTGATGAAGAACGGAATGATCGTTTGCCCGCAGCCCGAGGCCGCCGAGGCGGGGGCGGCGGTGCTGGAGCGCGGCGGCAATGCGGTCGATGCCGCCATCGCCTGCGCCTTCATGCAGGGCGTGGTCGATCCACTGATGTCGGGCATCGGCGGCTTCGGCTCGATGCAGCTCTACATGCCTGGCCGCGGCGTTCACCAGATTGTCGAGTTCTACGCAAAAGCCTCGCTCTCGGCGACGCCCAATATGTGGGTCGACAAGTTGCTCGGCCAGTCGCGCGACGGCTTCGCCTTCCTGCTCGAGGGTGGCATCAGCGAGTTCGGCCATCTCGCTGTCTGCACGCCCGGCAGCGTCAAGGGCTATGACTACGCGCTCTCGCGCTTCGGCACGATGGACTGGGCCGATGTGATTGCGCCTGCAATCGCGCAAGCGCGGAGCGGCGTGCTGGTGCGCCCGCATATGCACTGGTTCTGGTCGCAGGATCAGAAGGGCTCGGGCCAGGTCAACACCGCCGACAAGCTGCGCTACAGCGAAACCGGCAAGAGCCTGTATTTCCGGCCCGATGGCGGCCTGAAACGCGTCGGCGATCTGCTTGCCAATCCCGACATGGCCAACACGCTCGAACGTCTCGCCAAGGGCGGGGCGGAGCTCTTCTACAAGGGCGAGCTCGCCGAGGAGATCGCCGTCGACTTCGCCCGGAGTGGCGGCCTGATATCGCGCGAGGATCTAGCGGCCTATGAGCTTTCGGTCGCCGAGCCGATCTGGGGCTCCTATCGCGGTCATCGTATCTCGACCAGTCCGCCGCCGGCGAGCGGCATGCTGATGCTGCAGATCCTCAATATGCTGGAGAATTTCGAGATCGGCGCGCTGAGCCATGGCGGCACGGAGCATGTCCGGCTGCTGGCCGAGGCAATGAAGCGCATGACCATCGACAAGGACCAGCATATGGGCGATCCGGCCTATGTCGACGTGCCGGTCGAGCGATTGATCTCGAAGGAGCATGCCGCCGGCCAGGCCGACAGCATCCGCCGCGGCGAGCGCGCCGATGTGAAGCGGCTTGAGCGCTCCTCCTCGCGCGAGACCACGCATATCTCTGTGGTCGACAGCCAGGGTAACGCGGTCGCGTTGACGCATACATTGGGCAGCCCGTCGGGCGCGATCACGCCAGGGCTGGGCTTCATGTATAACGGCACGATGAGCCGTTTCGATCCGCGCCCCGGCCGCGCGGGGTCGATCGCACCGGGCAAGCGCCGCTCCTCTTCGGCCGCGCCGACCATCGTCTTCAAGGATGACAAGCCCTTCATCGTGATGGGCGCGCCCGGCGGCAGCTATATCGCGCCCGCCATGGCGCAAGGCATCATGAACGTCGTCGATTTCGGCATGTCGATGCTAGAGGCGGTTGCCGCGCCGCGCATCGTCGGGGTCTCGAATTCGATCGACATCTCGAACCGCATCCGCCGCAGCGTCAGCGCTGAATTGAGTGCGATGGGCTACGACATCAAGCGCTCGGCGCAGAGCTATCCCTTCGCGGCCCTGCACGGCATCAGGATCGATGACGGGCGTTGCTCGGGTGGCGCCGATCCGCAGCGCGACGGCATGGCGATCTCGGTTCCGGCGGGTTGATCTGCGGCACGCAGGTTGCCGCGATCGATTGAGAGCAGGGCACGCTGCTCGGCGCTTCCGATCCGCGCAAGGATGGCTGCGCGCGGGGCTTCTGAAGCCAGCGCGCGAGAGCCGGATGATTTCAGATGGAATCACGGAGTGATCCCATCTGAAATCTGAATCCGTCTCTCATCTAAAAGTGAGAGCAGGATCAATGCGAAAAACCGGTGCCCACTTTTTCGCATCCTGCTCTGGTGCCTTCACCGGAAGGGCGGGCTGTATTGCAATCCACCCTGCGTCCATAGGGCGTTGGGGCCGCGCGCCAGGCGCATGCGGGATTTCTGGCCGAGATGGCGCTCGAAGCTCTCGCCGTAATTGCCGACGGCGGAGATGATGCGCACGACCCAGTCATTGCTTACGCCCATCGCCTCGCCGAATTTGCCGTCCTGCCCGAGGAAGCGCTTGATCTCGGGATTGGTGGACTTGGTCATCTCGGCGATATTGGCCTTGGTGACGCCGAGCTCCTCGGCGTTGATCAGCGCAAACAGCGTCCAGCGCACGAGGTTGAACCAGACTTCGTCGCCGCTGCGGACCCAGGGGCCGAGCGGCTCCTTCGAGATCACCTCGGGCAGAACGACATGCTCTTCCGGCACGCGAAATTTCAGCATGTTGGCCGAGAGCGCCGAAATGTCCGTGGTGTAGGCATCGCAGCGTCCAGCCTCATAGGCGCGCAAGGCTTCCTCGGAGGTCGCGAAGGCGGTGGGCTCGTATTTCTGGCCGAGCTTGCGGAAATAATCGGCGAGGTTGAGCTCGCTCGTCGTGCCCTGCGCCACGCAGATCGAGGCACCGCCGAGCTGGCTCGCCGAGGTCACGCCGAGCTTCTTCGTCACCATGAAGCCCTGGCCGTCATAATAGTTCACGCCGGTGAAGGTGACGCCCTGGCTGGCATTTCGCGACAGGGTCCAGGTCGTGGTGCGCGGCAATACATCGACCTCGCCGGCCTGCAATGCGATCAGCCGGTCCTTCGAGGTCAGCGGGACATAGGCCGTCTTGTCCGGGTCGTTGAAGATCACGGCGGCGAGCGCCCGGCAGATATCGGTGTCGAAGCCTTCCCAGCGGCCATTGGCGTCCTGCAGCGAGAAGCCGGCGACGCCGGGGCTCGTGCCGCAGATGATCTTGCCGCGCTCGCGGATGGTTTTCAGCGTGTCGGCTGCGATGGCGGGCATGGCGAGGCTCGCCGTGAGCATGGCCGAGGCCGTCAGGCGGAGCAGTATGCGTTTCATTCCAAATCCCCTTTTGTTGATTTTGGACAAAGCTCTCCCTGCGCGGCGGTGCGTTGCCGCCGCGCTCGTTTCTCTCCCGGAGATGGTCTTGGCTCAGGCGACGTCGGTTCAGGCGACCTGGGCTCAGGCGACCTTGGCAGCCGCCGGGCGTTCGAGCGCGAGGAGCAGGGCGTCGAGGTCGCTCCAGAGGTCGTCGGGGTCCTCTAGCCCGATGCTGATGCGCAGGACCGTGCCTGGATGCGTCCAGGGTTCGACCGTACGGTCGCCCTTCACCGCCATCGGCGCGATCAGGCTGCGCGTACCGCCCCAGGAGGCGCCGATCGCGAAGATCTTGAGCGCCGTCAGCGCGGCTTCGAGCTCCGCCTCGGCGACCGGCTTGAGCACCACGCTGAAGACCCCCGAAGATCGGCCCATGTCGCGCTTCCAGAATTCATGGCCGGGGCAGGACGGCAGCGCCGGATGCAGTACGGTCTCGATAGCGGGAGAGCGCGTCAGGCGCTTGGCGAAATCCTCGGAGACGCGACCCATATGGGCGACGCGCAGACCCATGGTCTCGATGCCGCGAAGCGCCAGCGCGCATTCGTCGGGCGAGACGCCGACGCCGAGCCCGCGCAAGGTCTCCTTGAGCTTCTGCCGCAGTGTCAAATCGGCGACCGTGACCGAGCCGAGCAACAGGTCGGAATGGCCGCCGACATATTTGGTCAGCGCCTCGCAGGCGAAATCGGCGCCATGCGCCAGCGGCTTGAACAAGAGCGGGGTCGCCCAGGTGTTGTCGCAGCCGACGAGCGCGCCCTTGGCCTTGGCCGCCTTCGCGATGGCGGGCACATCCTGCACCTCCATGGTGCCCGAGCCCGGCGACTCCACCCAGATGAGCTTGGTCCTGTCGTCGATGAGGTCGGCGATGCCGGCGCCGATCAGCGGGTCGTAGACGCCGTAATCGATGCCGCGCGGCTTGAGGTACTCCTCGCAGAAGCTGCGGACGGGCGGATAGACATGGTCGGGGATCAGCACCTTGTCGCCCGGCAGCAGCACCGAGAGCATCACGATGGTGACGGCGGCCTGGCCGGAGGGAACCAGAACCGTGCGCACGCCGCCATGGAGCTCGGAGAGCTGCGCTTCCAGCGTGCGCGTCGTCGGCGTGCCGTGCAGGCCATAGGTATAGCCGTCGAAGCCGCGATATTTGCGGGCGGCGAAGCTTGCCGCATCCTTGTAGACGATGGTCGAGGCGCGGTGGGTCGCGACCGCGAGGCTGGCATAGCCCTCGTCGGAGACGGCGGGATGGTGAACGCAGCGGGTCAGGTCGTGCATGATGGGCCTCTTTCGATGCGTCAGGTTGACGGTCCTGACAGGTCGAGACAATCGAGCCGGGATCATGAGATCATGAGCCTGGCTTATGGTTCGCGGGCTTATGGCTTGCGGGCGAAGCTCAGGCGCCTGGCGCCTCGGTGAGGGCGAGCCTGGCGACATTCGTCAGCCAGTCCACGGCCGCGGGCAGGATCGCGTCGTTGAAATCGTAGCGCGAGTTGTGCAGTTCGCCGCCCGGGCCGGCCGGACCGTTGCCGATCCAGACATAGGCGCCGGGGCGTTGCTGGAGCAGGAAGGAGAAGTCGTCTCCGGTGGTGCTCGGGCGCAGGTCGCGGCGGACGGGCAGGCCTGCCATCCCGGCGGCGGCGACAGAGAGCTCGCCCTCGGCCTTGGTGTTGATCGCTGCGCGCCCGGTCGAGAGGATCTCGACATCCGTGCGCATGTCGTAAGCCTCGGCGATGCCGGAGATGATGCTTCTCATCCGCTTGATCACAGCCTCGCGCACCTCCGGCCGATAGGTTCGCAAGGTGCCGAGCAGCGTGACGCTGGGCGGAATCTGGTTGCTGACCACGCCGCCGCTGACCTGGCCGATCGAGAGCACGACGGCGTCGATCGGGTCGACATTGCGCGCCACGATGGTCTGGAGCGCGACGATGAGGTGTCCGGCGGCGACGATCGGGTCCCGCGTCTGGTGCGGGATCGCGGCATGGCCCGCCAGGCCGTGCAGGGTTACGCTCCAGCGTCCGCCGGCCGCCATCACCGGCCCGTCATGGACGGCGACCGTGCCGGCCTCGAGCCCCGGCCAGTTGTGGAAGGTGAAGACGCGTTCCATCGGGAAGCGCTCGAGCAGACCCTCGGCGAGCATCGCCTTGGCGCCGACGCCGTTCTCCTCCGCGGGCTGGAAGATGAACTGCACCGTGCCTTTCCAGCTCTCATCATGCGCCAATGTGGCGGCCGCTCCGAGCAGGGAGACAGTGTGGCCGTCATGCCCGCAGGCATGCATCACGCCGGGCGTCCTGGAGGCATAGGGAGCGTCGTTTTCTTCCGCTATCGGCAGCGCGTCGATGTCGGCACGCAGGCCGATAGAGCGGTTCGAGCCCGGCCGGCTCAGCGTCGCGACGATGCCGGCGCCGCCGATGCCCGCCACGAAGGGAATGCCGAGCTCGGTCAGCCTCTCCTGCACGAAGGTGGCCGTGCCGTGCTCATGCTCGGAAAGCTCCGGCTGGGCGTGAAGCTGCCGGCGCCATTGCGTCAGCGTCGCGAGAAGTTCCGTATCCATGCAGGCCTCGGATCGAGATGGCGGGGCGTATCGGGGGCTGTCACCGGCTGGGGAGGGCGAGACGCGCCTCGAAGCGGTGAATGAGCCAGGAGAAGCTGACGGCGATGGCGAGGAAGATCGCGCCGACGACAGCGAGTGGCTCGCCATAGCGGAAGGTGTCGGAAGCGATATCGAGCGCCGAGCCGAAGGATTCGGGCACGGCGATGACCGCGAGATAAGGCGTCGATTTGAAGATCGAGATGAAATAGCTGCCCATCGGCGCGGCGATGTTGCGCAGCATCTGCGGAGCGATGACCAGGAGGACGGTCTGGAAGCGGCCAAGCCCAAGCGCCTTGGCCGCCTCGAACTGGCCCCGCGCGATGCCGTCGATGCCGGCCTTGAAGACCTCGGCGAGGTAGCCGCAATAATAGATGCTCAGCGCCGCGACACCGACGACCAGCGCCGGCAGCTTGATGCCGTAGACGGGCAGCACGTAGTACAGGAAATAGAGCTGCACCAGCACCGGCGTCGAGCGGATGAAGTCGATGACGAAGCGCATGGCGTAGCGCATCGGCTGGCTGGAGCGGCGTGTGATTTCCAGCCCGAAGCCCAGAAGCGCCGCGAAGATGCAGCTCAGCAGCGTCACTGCGAGCGTGGTCGCCAGCGCTTTGCCTATGGCGGGAATGATCGACAGGGCGAAGCCGAAGTCAAACATCGTGGACGAGCTTCCGTCCGGCGCCGACCTTGCGCTCCAGCCAGCGTCCGACGACGGTTGCGGGGTAGCAGATGATGAAATAGGCGACGAGCAGCCCGGTATAGACCTTCACCGGGTCGTAATGGAGCTGCGAGATCTCCTTGGCCCGGAAGGTCATGTCGCTGAGCGTAATCAGCGAGACCAGCGCCGTGCCCTTCACCAGCTGGATGAACTGGTTGATGAAGGTCGGCATCATGGCGAGCAGCGCCTGCGGCAGTTCGATCAGGAGCAGGATCTGCCAGCGCCTGAGGCCGATCGAGCGTCCAGCCTCGACCTGGCCGCGATCCAGCGCCTGCAGCGCTGCGCGCACTGCCTGGCTGCCATAGGCGCCGATGTTCAGCCCCAGCACCATTGCGCCGACGGTAAGGCCCGACAGCCGCAACCCGAAGCCCGGCAGCGTGTAGTAGAAGGCGTAGAGCAGGATGATGACCGGCGACGAACGCCAGAACTCGATGAGCGCGGTGATGGCGGAACGCGGCCAGCCGCGCGCGCTATACTGCGCGACGCCGGCGATGAAGGCGAAGGGCACGGCGTAGAGCATGCCCAGCAGGGTGACCAGGGCGGTGACCCGGAAGCCTTCGAAAATGCCGGCGAGAACCTCGGCGAATGTCATGATGATGCGCGGGTCTCTATGATGCGCGGGCCTCTGGGCTGACCGTCAGCTCTTGGCGCAGAGCTCGGCCGAGGTGGCGCGCGGCGGCGCCTCGGCGTCGGTGAAGCTGTACTTGTCCATCAATGCCTTGACCGTGCCGTCGGCCTTCAGCTTGGCGAGCTGCGCGTTGTAGATCGCCTGCAGCTCCTTATCCTTGGGAGCGAACACCACGGCGGTCGCCATCATGTATTCGCTGCCGTCGGGCCGGACATAGCCCTTGAACGGCAAGGCGCGCTCGATACCGTTCATGCCGCCGGCTTCCATCAGTCCCGACACGCTGGGCGCCGACAAGGTCGCGGCATCGACGCGGCCGGCCAGCATGGCGCTGACCACCGCCTCGTTGTTCGGGAAGAGCAGGAGACGGTCCTCGGGCACGCCGGCCGCGAGCGCGTTCTTGGCGTTTTCCGTGCCGCGCCCGCCGCCGAGCTTCACCTTCGGATTTTTGACGATGTCCTCATAGCTGTGCAGGTTGAGCGGGTTGCCCTTGAGCACGAGCAGCCCGTCGCCGGCGGAGAGGTCGGGCTCGCCGAAGAGCACCTGCTGGCAGCGCGCCGGGGTGATGGCGACGCCGGATGCGATGATGTCGAAGCGGTTGGCCAGCAGGCCGGGGATCAGTGCGCCGAAATCGGCCACGGTGAACTCAATTGCCTTGACGCCGAGCGGGACCAGGGCCGCGCGCACCAGATCGGGATGATAGCCGATCACATCGCCATTCTTGTCGCGATAGCCCCAGGGTGCGCGGTTATGGATGCCGATGGTGATCGTCTTGCCCGCCAGGCTGGATTGCTGGGCTTGTGTCGCACAGGGCGCGACTGCGACGAGGCCGAGCGCCATGAGAGCGATCGTGATGCGTTTGGAAAAGAACGGCATGGCATGCTCCCCTATATCGGCCGTCAGCGACGATAGAGGGACGCGTTCGGGCGACAATCGCGTTGCGGTAATGAGACGATGCCTAGGATTTATACCTGCCCCGCTCCAGCGCGATTGCTTCAGCGCGCCGCCATCAGGCAGTCGATGAAATCGCGTACGAGTTGGGATTTGGGGCGGTCGAGCGGCAGGATCAGCAGGCTCTTGCTCTGGACCACGGGCTCGAAGGGCCGCAGCACCAGCCGGGTCGGATCTGCTCCGGCGATGGCATAGGGGCTGACGAGGCCGACGCCGACGCCCTCAGCCACCAGGGCGCAGACGGTCGCGGCATAGATCGTTTCGACCACGATGTTGGGGGCGACGCCGGCTTCGGTGAAGATCAGGTCGAGGCGCTGCCGGGCTCGATCCTCAGGGACATAAGCAACGAAATCGACGCCATCGAGATCGTGGGGGCCGATGATCTCCTTCGCCGCCAAAGGATGGCCCTGCGGCATGGCGCAGAGGACGCGCGGCGTGACGAAGGATTGGTGCAGCACGCCGGTGACGTCGATCTCGTCCGCCGCCAGCCCGATGTCGAACTCGCCTGAAGCCACGCCGTCGCGCACGTCCCGCGATGGCAGCACCATCAGCGTCACGCGAATATCGGGATGCACCACGCGGAAACGCTTCACCGCGCGCGGGACCAGAGAGGAGCCCAATGCCGAGAGCGAGCCGATGCGCAATTGGCCCGAGCCCTGGTCGCGGATGCGCGCGGCGGCCGCACGCAACGTGTCCATGCCGAGGAAGGAGCGCTCGATATCGGCGTAGAACAATTTGCCTTCCGGCGTCGGGATGATGCGGTTGCGGACGCGGTCGAACAGCGAAAAACCGATAGCGCGCTCCAGCTCCGCGATGGCGCGGCTGACGGCCGGCTGCGTCAGCCCGATCAGCTCTGCAGCGCGCGAAACGGTGCCGGCCTTCATGACGGCCGAGAAGATTTCGATCTGACGGTAGTTCACGCCAAGCAGCCCGCTGGTCTCGGCCACCGGGCCGGCCTCTTCAGGCGCTCAGTCTCGCACAAGGCCGGCCGCTTCGCGAGTTGGCGCGTGCGTGGATCGACGGAGAGCCTCTTCAGCGCTGATGGCAACCGTTCATCTTGGCCTCGATATTGCTGGTCTGGCGCGCCTTCGCGTTCTGTGCCGAATGGAGATGAATTGATGACGGGAACGGATGGGACGGCTCAGTTTGCCTGCAGCGCCTGCGGCTCGCCCTCGATCGTCCTCCCCGCGGTGCTGGCCGATGAAGCCGTCGTGTCCTGCGGGCGCTGTCAGAGTGCCTTGGGCTCCTGGCTGGGCTACAAATCCTATGTCAGCCGCTCGATCCATGCGGAATATGAGGCGGTTCCGGCGCAGCCCATGATCTGCGTCGATCCAATCATCGCGCCGGCATTGGCGGAGGCGGTCTGATCGCGGTCTTGCGTGGTTCTTGGTCGTTAGCGGATAAGTCAGCCGGGCCGGATAATCTCAGCTGATGGCGGTGCCGATTCGATGGGTTGGCCGTGTCCGGCCGAGAATGCTGTGTCGAGGTTGTTCATGCGCGTCTTCAAATCGGCGGCCCTGGTTTGCGCCTGGATCGGGCTTGCTTATCTCGTCTGGGTTTCGATCATGCCGATTGGATCCAGGCCGCATCTCTTCGACGAGATCCCGGACGTCAGCCGCTTCTTCGGCTGGTTCGTCATCACATCGGCCTTCGCGATCGCCTATCCGCGCCGTCTCGGCCGGGTCCTGCTCGCGATATCGGTCGCGATCGTCATGCTCGAAGCCGCCCAATATCTTGAGATCACGCGCCATGGCCGGATTCACGACGCCGTGGTCAAGGTCGCGGGCGCGGCGGTCGCGGTCGTGTTGGCCTTGGCTTATCTCGCCGTGGCGCGCAAGCGCGCGCTCGTGCAGGAGCGCTCCTGATCCGGCCCAGAGTCCCTAACTGCCTCTAGTTCTGTGAGCCGGCGAGACGTTCTGATCAGCCGGCATTGGCGAAGGCCTTCTTGCTGAAAACCGTCCGCAGCAGGATGCCGAGATCGAGCCAGAACGACCAGTTGTCGATGTACCAGTGGTCGTAGGCGATGCGTTTGGCCATCTTCTCGTCGGTATCGGTCTCGCCGCGCAGGCCGTTGACCTGCGCCCAGCCGGTGATGCCGGGCTTGACGTTGTGGCGGCGCGCATAAAGCGCGATCTTGCGCTGGAACTCGTGGTCATGCGCCAGGGCATGCGGACGCGGGCCGACCAGCGACATCTGGCCGGCGACGACATTCAGCAATTGCGGCAATTCGTCGAGATTATAGCGCCGCAGCACGCTGCCGACGCGGGTGATGCGCGGATCGTTGCGCCGCGCCTGGAGGATGACGTCGCCGTCATCGGTCGTGGTCATGGTGCGGAACTTCAAGATGCGGAAGGTCCGCTGGTTGAAGCCGTGACGACGCTGCAGGAACAAGACAGGGCCTGCTGAATCGAGCCGGATCACGAGAGCGATCAGCAGCAGCAGAGGCAGGCTCAGGAGCAGGATCGTCAGCGCGCCGGCCATGTCGAAAATGCGCTTGGCGACGTTCTCGATGGCGGACAGGGCCGGCCGCGTCAGGCGCAAGCTGGCGAAGGTCCCGGTGCGAACGATATGGGGGTTGTCGAAGCGGTCCATGATCCGCTCCGGGGCGAGGTGAATCGCGGCCGGCAGATTCATGAAGGCGTCGATGCAGGCGTCGATCGCCTCCTGCTTCGACCAGGGCATGGCGATGTAGATCGCGTCCGGCTGCATTGCCCTGCAGCGCGCGACGGCGGTACCGAGATCGGCTGCGAGCCCATCCGGATTGTCGGTGTCGCCCAGGAAGGCGACGTCGACGATAGCGAAGCCGATGTTCCAGGGCTGGTGCCGGGAGACGAAGGACATGACGTCCTGCTCGCGCCCGATCAGGAAAATCCGCTCGGAGGTGATGCGCCCGGTCTTGCTCGCCATCGAGATGCTGCGGGTGATGGATGAGCGCGCCAGCGCGATCAGGAGGGGAGCGGTGAAATAGATCGCGACGATCACGCCGCGCGAATAGTGATCGATGGTCTTGGCCATGAAGGTGATCGCGATGAAGGCGATCATGGTGATGTTCCAGACGGCGAAGGCCGCTGAAACCTGCCCCTTGGTCGAGAGATAATTGGCGATCTGATATCGGCCGCGCAGCAGATTGCTGAAGACGAAGATGGCCGCCAGCATCATCGCGAGTTCCAGCAGGATCCGGGGACTGCCGAAGTGGCTGAAAGCCAGCAGGTGGTATGTGACCGAGGTGAGGGCGACGATGGCCATGACCACGACGGCGTCGGTCAACGCAGTGATCAGGCCGATCCAGTGCCGCAAGGGGGAGCTGCGCTCTGGCCTGACGCGCGCCTCTCCGGCTCGTCCGGCCGCGTAGTTCAGATTGTCGACGCTTGCCATCCTGCCCGACTCCACCATGGCGCGGGAGCCCGAAGGTCCGTGCTGCAATCGGCGACCCGGATCGGAACACTTGTCCGGTCGGGAACGCTTTCGGTGGCGAAATCGCAAGCGGTGTACCGCTGCGAGATGCATCGAAATGGGACGAAATTCGGCGGGAACCGCCGTTCGTGGGATGGCTCCTCTCAAACTGGTTGATCTTGGAGGGCGAGATGGGCCAATTCTATCCGGTACGGCCAAATGATGGGTGGCGCCCGCCGCGAACCGGGCCGCCTGGCGCTGCCCGGTTTGAACGCCACGCTGTCACGGCGCTTCCCGCTGCAGTCCACCGGCACTTTCCGCTACGGCTAGAGGCTGTTATGACCGCCGTCTCCCGTAGTGAAATCTTGCGGATTATCCTCATTCAGGTCGATACCAGCATCATGGCTTCAGCGAACATCATACCCTTGATCATGGCTGGTGGTTCCGGGACGCGGCTGTGGCCGTTGTCGCGCGATACGATGCCCAAACAGTTCATCGGCCTGCTGGATGACGGTCTGTCGACCTTCCAGGCGACGCTGCTGCGGGTGAAGGCCGCTTCCTTCGACAAGCCCATCGTCGTCACCAACCATGAGTTCCGCTTCGTTGTCGCGGAGCAGATGCAGGCGGTCGGTGTCGAAGGCGACATCGTCCTGGAGCCGGAGCGGCGCGATTCCGCTGCCGCCATCGCCGTCGGCGCGCTCCTGGCGAGCAGCCGGGCGGGGGATGCGATCTGCGTCGCGCTGGCGGCCGACCATATCGTTGCCGATGTCGACGGCTTCCGCGCCGATTGCACCAAGGCTGCAACGCTCGCGGCCTCGGGCCTGATCATGACCTTCGGCATCGTGCCGACGAAGCCCGCGACCGGTTACGGCTATCTCGAGCCCGGCGGCGCGCTCGACGTGCCTGGCGCGAGCCGCCTGACTCGTTTCGTCGAGAAGCCGGATGCGAAGACGGCGCAGCTTTATGTCGACCAAGGCTTCCTCTGGAACAGCGGCAATTTCGTTTTTGCGGCCGCCGGGATGATCGAGGAGCTCGACCTCTATGCGCCGGAGGTGATCGAGGGTGCGCGTGCTGCGCTCGCCGAGGCCAAGCGCGACCTCGACTTCCTGCGGCTCGATGCGGCCGGCTTCGCACGGGCGATGAAGGTCTCGATCGATTACGCCGTGATGGAGAAGACCAAGCATGCCGGCGTGCTCGCGGCGAGCTTCGACTGGTCGGATGTCGGCGCCTGGGACTCGATCTACGAGGTCAAGCCGAAGGACAGGGATGGCAATGTGCTCGAAGGGCCGGTGGTCGCGCTCGACACACGCGGCACGCTGGTGCGCAGCGAGGACATCCTGACGACGGTGATCGGTCTCGATGACGCCGTCGTCGTGACGACGCGCGATGCGGTCCTGGTCACGACCAAGGCGCAGGCCGCCAATGTCAAGGCGCTGGTCGAGCAGATGAAGAGCGAGGGCCGGAGCGAGGCGAGCGAGCATCTGCGCATCTACCGGCCCTGGGGCTGGTATCAGCGTATCGATCTCGGGGCGAGGTTCCAGGTCAAGCGCATCAACGTCAAGCCCGGCGGGTTGCTCAGCCTGCAGAAGCATTTCCACCGCGCCGAGCATTGGGTCGTGGTCTCGGGCACCGCCGAGGTCACCCTCGACGGCGCGGTCTCCTATATCCACGAGAACGAGTCGATCTACTTGCCGATCGGCTGCACCCACCGCCTCGCCAACCCCGGCAAGATCGCGCTCGAACTCATCGAGGTCCAGGTCGGTTCCTATACCGGCGAAGACGACATCGTGCGTATCGAGGATGTCTATGCGAGAACCTGACGCCAGGGGCGGGCAGCGTCTTTCCTGCCCGCTCTAGCCCTTTGCTTTTACGCGTTTTCTTCACGCGAACCGGTGGCCACTTCGCTCGAAAACGCTCGAAACCTGTCCAGCCTTTGTGGAATATCTGATGACGTCACGAGCCCCTTCGCCGGCAACCGGCCGCATCGCGCGCGGCGGCAAGGCGATCTATGGCGCGCCGCTCGGTATCCTGATGCTGGAGGCGCGCTTTCCCCGCATCCTCGGCGATATGGGCAATGGCGCGACCTGGCCGTTCCCGGTGCTGTATCGCGTGGTGTCGGGTGCTAGCCCCGACAAGGTGGTGATGCAGGGTGCCGCTGGCCTGCTGCCGGATTTCATCGACGCGGCGCGGGATCTCGTCCGCCTCGGCGCGGAGGCGATCACGACCAATTGCGGCTTCCTCTCGCTGTTCCAGCGCGAGATCGCGGCTGCTGTCGGCGTTCCCGTTGCGACCTCGTCGCTGATGCAGGTGCCCTGGGTGCAGGCGACGCTGCCGCCGGGCAAGCGCGTCGGACTGGTCACGGTTTCGGCGGGAACGCTGAGCCCGGCTCATCTCGAAGGGGCGGGCGTGCCGCTCGACGTGCCGGTTACGGGCACCGAGAACGGCCAGGAGTTCTTCCGCGTCCTGATCAAGGCCGAGAAGGACGATATGGACATCGACCTCGCCGAGCAGGATGTGGTCGAAGCCGCGCTCGACCTCGTCGCGAAGAACCCGGATGTCGGCGCCATCGTACTGGAATGCACCAATATGCCGCCCTATGCCGCGGCGGTGCAGGTGGCGACCGGATTGCCGGTCTACGACATCTACTCGATGATCACCTGGTTCCACGCAGGATTGCGGCCGCGCGTCTTCGGTTAGAGCCGTTTTCGATCCGATTGAATCGGAAATTGCTCCAACTACTCGCTGACGAGCTTGCGCGACTTCAACAAGGCGAGCAGGCCCTCGTCGCGGCGCGTCTCCAGTTCAGCGATCGAGCGGCCGGCTGCTTCTTCCGCGACGCCGGCGATGATCGCGCGCTGGGCCTCCTCGCCCAGGCCGGGATTGCCCAGCGCTTGCCAGCGCCGCACCTGGCTTGGGCCGAGATGGGCGAGGTAGCCAGCGATGCCGCCTTCGCCGCCGCCGAGATGATAGGTCATATGCGGTCCCATCAGAGCCCAGCGCAGACCGGGCCCGTTGCACAGAGCCGCGTCGATTTCGGCGACGCTGGCGACGCCCTGCTCGACCAGATGTACCGCCTCCCGGTAGAGCGCCGAGGCCAGCCGGTTGGCGATATGGCCGGGCATTTCGCGGTTCAGGATCACCGGCCGGCGGCCGAGCTTTCGGTAGAAGGCGGCGGCGCGCGCAACGACAGCCTCGTCCTCGCCGACGATCTCGACCAGCGGCACGAGATGCGGCGGGTTGAACGGGTGGGCGACGATGATGCGGGCAGGGTTCGCGCAATCGGCGACGATGGCGCTGCGGACCAGCGCCGAAGTGCTGCTGGCAATGATCGCATCCGCCGGGCTGCCGGCATCGATGCGGGCGAGCAGCTCGCGCTTCACGGCCTCGTTCTCGGGGCCGTTCTCCTGCACGAATTGCGCACCGGACAACGTCGCTGCGAGATCGGTTGAAAAGGCGATGTTCCCGATGTCGATCAGGCCGAGCTCGGTGAGCTGTGCGCGAGCGCGTTCGACATAGGCGCGAAATTTTGCCTCGGCTTCCGGCGCCGGATCATAGGCGGAGACGTTGAGGCCGTGGGCGGTGGCAAGCGCCGCCCAGCTCGCGCCGATCATGCCGGCGCCGACGATGGTGATACGCTGGATGGTTGCTGTCATCGCATCCTCATTCCGGCTTGAGCCCGGTCGCCTTGATCAATTCGTTCCATTTCGTCATCTCGCTGTCGATCAGCGCAGTCGCCTCGGCCGGCGTGCCGGGCTTGGGCGTGACGCCCTGGAGCTTCATCGCCTCCAGCGCCCGCGGGCTCCGCAGCGCCTTGCCGATCTCGGTGTTGAGCTTGTCGATGACGGGCTGTGGCGTGCCGGCCGGCGCCAGCACGCCGAACCAGGAGCCGATCTCGAAATCGGCCAGACCCTGCGAGATCGCGGTCGGATAATCCGGCATGAAGGGTGAGGGCTCGCGGCCGGTCGTCGCGATCGCCTTCAGTGAGCCTGCATTCACATGCTGGAGCACGGAGGGGATCGTGTCGAACATCACCTTGACCTGACCGCCGATCATGTCGGTCATCGCCGGGCCCGAGCCGCGATAGGCGACATGGCCGAGCTTGGTGCCAGCCCGCGCATTGAACATCTCGCCCGCCAGATGCTGCGGCGAGCCATTGCCGGAGGAGGCGTAGTTGAAGTCGTCGGGCTTCGCCTTGGCCAGTGCGACCAGTTCGGGGATGGTCTTGGCCTGCACCGAGGGGTGGACGACGAGCGCGAGGCCAACCGTGCCGGCGAGCGTGACTGGCGCGAAATCCTTCTTCAGGTCGAAGCCGGGCTTGGCCTGCAGGCCCATATTGATGGAGTGGCTGGTGAGTGCACCCATCAGCAGGGTGTAGCCATCGGGTTGGGCCCGGGCCACGGCCGCCGCACCGACACTGCCGGCCGCGCCGGCGCGGTTCTCGACCACGACGCGCTGGCCGATCGTGTGCGAGACCTCCTCGGCGATGACGCGGCCGATGATGTCGGTGGCGCCGCCGGGCGCATAGGGCACGATCAGGGTGATCGGCCGCGTCGGATAGGCTTGGGACAAGGCGGGCGTTATGCCGGCCAGAGCGAGGGCGGCGAATGCGCCGCCCAGGAAATTGCGTTTCAACATCGAGCGTTCTCCTCCTGTGGCAAAGCGGGCCGGTTGATCCGGCCTCGTCTGGTTCCGGGTGGTTCAGTCGCGATAGAGATCCTTCACATCGGTATTGATGGCGGCGACGTCGGCGAGGCGCCTGCCGCGACGGCTCAGGCAGATCGCCGGCGCCCTGCGCTGCTGCTCGATCCAGGATTTGGTCGGGGGCTCGAAAGCCTCGCAGCAGTTCAGGCGAGGCGAGGCGAAGGGTGGCGTTTCGGGCAAAGGAGAGGTCTCGCCTGCGAGCGCAAGGCGGCCCGGAGCTGGGCCGCCTGAATCTGGCCCCAGCATGCCCTGCCGATGGCCCCGGGTCGAGGCCTCGTCAGGCCGGCCCCGACCTTGCGGGAGCCCCGGGATGGCCCGCTTCTTGCGAAAGCCGATGACGTCGGCCCGCCGAAATCGGCGGCGCGTGCAGAGCGAAATGGAGAGCGAGATGGGCGTTCAGGACGACATTGCTTCCCCGCAGGATCCGGCCTTGCTGGTCGAACGCCGCAGCCTGTTCGGGCTCGGTCTCGCCGGCGCCGCGATCGGCACCGCCGCAGCCGCCAGCCTGATCGCGTCCTCGACCGCGCAGGCCCAGACTGTCGCCAAGAGCAAGCTCTATACGATCAAGGAGCGCGGCAAGCTCATCGTCGGCACGGGCAGCACCAACCCGCCCTGGCACTTCCAGGATGCCAGCGGCAAGCTTGTCGGCATGGACATCGACCTGGCCAAGCTCCTGGCGAAGGGCCTGTTCGACGATTACGAGAAGGTCGAGTTCGTGCTCCAGGGCTCGGATGCGCGCATCCCGAGCCTCGTCACCGACAAGGTCGATATCGTGGTGCAATGGATGACCGTGACGGCCGGGCGGGCCCAGCAGGTCGATTTCACCATTCCCTATTATCGCGAAGGCGTCGGATTGCTGCTGCTGGGGCGCGGCGGCAAGTACAAGAACTATGACGAGCTGAAGGCTGCGGGCAGCGCCGTTACGGTCGGCGGGATGCAGAACGTCTTCTTGGAGGAGTGGATCCACAAGGCCCTGCCGCAGGCCAAGGTCGACGCCTTCGACAGCCCGGATTCGACGATGCAGGCGCTGAACGCCCGCCGTATCGATGCGGCCCTGCAGGACCAGTCGGCCATTCGCTGGCTGATGCAGCAAGCGCCCGGGCGCTTCGTCGATTCCGGCTTCGGCTGGATGCCGAATTCCTATGCCTCGGCGGTCAAGCCCGGCGATCCGACTTGGCTGAATTGGGTCAATACGGCCTATAAGGAGGCGATGATGGGCGTCGATTTCGACTATTTCGCCGCCTCCTACAAGAAATGGTTCGGCATCGAACTACCGATCCCGAAGGTCGGTTTTCCGCAAGAGTTCGCTTGATGGAATGGCCCTTGCCGGGGCCGGTCGGCAGGCGCGCCGGCCGGCACGGCGTCGCGCCGCGGTTCGGACAATCACTGCCATCATGATCGACTATCATTTCGACTGGTCCGTCATCGCGCGCAACGCCGACAAGCTGACCGATGCCCTGCTGCTCGGGCTCGGTCTCGCGGTCGTGTCGCTGCTGATCGGCAGCGTGATCGGGCTCCTGGCCGCCTATGCGCGCGTGTCGGGCAAGACCTGGCTCTCCGCCCCGGTCTGGGCCTATGTCGAGTTCATCCGCTGCACGCCGCTGCTGCTCTTGATCTTCTTCCTCTATTTCGGCCTGCCGGAGTTCGACGTCACCTTTCTCGACAAGACGCAGAGCTTCGTCCTCTCGCTCTCGCTCTATGCCGGCGCCTATATGTGCGAGGTCTTCCGTGCCGGTCTGGCCTCGATACCCAAGCAATATGTCGAGGCCGCCAAGGCGATCGGCCTGCGTCCCTGGCAGCGCCAGGCCTATGTCATTCTGCCGGTGATGTTCCGCATCACCTTGCCGTCGATCGGCAACAACCTGATCTCGCTGTTCAAGGACACCTCGCTGGCGGCCGCGATCGCGGTGCCGGAGCTGACCTTCACGGCGCGGCAGATCAACGCCAACACTTTCCGGGTCATGGAGGTCTGGCTGACCGCGAGCGCGCTCTATCTCGTCAGCGCCTATCTGATCGCCATGATGCTGCGGCTGCTTGAGCGCCGCTACGCATCGATCCGCTGAGGCCGCCATGGATTTCTCGATGGCGCCCGGCACCTTCCTGTTCGAGGCCTGGCAAGCGCGGGCCTCGCTGCTCCAGGGGCTCGGCGTGACGATGTTGAGTTCGGCCCTGAGCATCGTCATCGCGACGGTCTGCGGGCTCGCGATGGGCGTGGCGCTGGCTTATGGCTGGTGGTGGCTGCGGCTGGTCGCGCGGCTCTATGTCGACCTGATGCGCGGCATCCCGCTGCTGGTGCTGATCCTCTTCACCTATTACGGGCTGGCGCTGTTCGGCATCAACGTGCCGGCCTTCTGGGCCGGCGTCATCGCGCTCGGCGCCTTCGCCACCGCTCATGTCGCCGAGAATTTCCGCGGCGCGGTCCAGTCCGTGCCCGCCGGGCAGATGGAGGCGGCCAAGGCGATCGGGCTGAGCTTCGGCAAGCGACTCTCCTATGTCATCCTGCCCCAGGCCGTGCGCCGCATGCTGCCGCCCTGGGTCAACACCGCGCTGGAGATCGTCAAGGGCACGACGCTGCTCTCGATCATCGGCGTGGTCGAGCTGCTGCTGTCGGCCCAGCAGGCGATGGCGCGCAACTACATGATCATCGATTTCTACCTGCTGACCGCGGCGCTCTATGTCGTGATCAATTTCACGCTGGCCCAGCTCGGCGCATCGCTGGAGCGGCGGTTCTCCTATCTGCGTTACTGAGGAAACGGCTGCCGATGACCGAGCCAGCGCTTCTGCAAGCCCGCGCCGTGCGCAAGAGCTTCGGCCAGATCGAGGTGCTGAAGGGCATCGATCTCACCGTCAGCCAGGGGCAGGTGGTCTCGCTGATCGGGGCCTCGGGGTCGGGCAAGACAACCTTCCTGCGCTGCATCAATCTGCTGGAAGAGCATGATGGCGGCGAGATCCTGCTCGATGGCGACCCGGTCGGCTACATCATGGCCGGTGAGCGCCGGAAGCGCCTGAGCGAAACCCGGATCTCGGCGCAGCGTGCGCGGCTCGGCATGGTGTTCCAGCAGTTCAACCTGTTTCCGCATCTGACGGCCGCCGCCAACGTCATGCTCGGACTGACCAAGGTGCAGGGCAAGAGCGATGCCGAGGCGCGCGACATCGCCCAGCATTGGCTCGGTCGCGTCGGGCTGGCTGATCGCAGCGCGCACTATCCCTATCAATTGTCCGGCGGCCAGCAGCAGCGCGTGGCGATCGCGCGGGCAGTCGCCATGCAGCCGCGCCTGCTGCTGTTCGATGAGGTGACCTCGGCGCTCGACCCCGAGCTCGTCGCGGAGGTCCTGAGCGTGATGCAGGGCCTGGCCGAGTCAGGGATGACGATGCTGCTGGTCAGCCACGAGATGATGTTCGTGCGCGATGTTTCGCACCACGTCGTCTTCCTCGACCAGGGCAAGGTCGCCCAGGCCGGGCCGCCGGCCGAGATCTTCGGCAATCCTCAGAACGACCGGCTCAAGAGCTTCCTCGGTCGCTTTCACGGGCTGTTCGGGCGGGGTTGAGGCGGCGCGCAGCCTGCCTCAGTGAATCTCCGGCTCGGGGATCTTCGCCGTGCCTTCGAGATAGTCGAAATCGCAGCCCTTGTCGGCCTGGCGGATATGGGCCGCCGACATCTTGCCGTAGCCGCGCGGATAGTCGCGGTTCGGCGGTGACCAGGTCGCAAGGCGGGCCGCGATCTCAGTGTCGCTCAGATTGACGTTGATGCTGCGCGCCTCGACATCGACGCTGATGATATCGCCGGTCCTGACTGCCGCGAGCGGTCCCTTGATATAGGCTTCGGGTGCGACATGGAGCACGCAGGCGCCGTAGCTGGTGCCGGACATGCGGGCGTCCGAAATGCGCAGCATGTCGCGCACGCCCTGCTTCAGGAGCTTGCGCGGGATCGGCATCATGCCCCATTCCGGCATGCCGGGACCGCCGACGGGGCCGCAATTCTTCAGCACCATGACGTGGTCGGCCGTGACGTCGAGGCTCTCGTCATTCACCGCCTTCATCATCGCATCGTAGTCCTCGAAGACCAGCGCCGGACCTGAATGCTTGAGCAGGCGCGGTTCGGCGGCCGAGGGCTTGATGACGCAGCCATCGGGGGCGAGGTTGCCCTTGAGCACGGCGAGCCCGTTGGCGGTCGAGACGGCGCGGTCAAGCGGGCGGATGACGTTGTCGTCATAGATCTGGGCCAGCGCGATCGTCTCCGAGATCGGCTTGCCGGTCACCGTCATCGCGTCGGTGTGGAGCTTGCTCTCAAGCTGCTTGAGCAGGGCCGGCAGCCCGCCGGCATAGAAGAAGTCCTCCATCAGGAACTCGCCGGAGGGGCGTAAGTTTGCGATCACCGGCACTGTCCGTGAGAAGGCGTCGAAATCATCTGGCGTCAGCGGCACGCCGGCGCGGCCGGCCATGGCGATGAGGTGGATGATGGCGTTGGTCGAGCCCGCCACCGCCATATGCACGGTCAATGCGTTCTCGAAGCTTTTCCGCGTCAGAATCCGGTCAGGCGTCAGATCCTCCCAGACCATCTCGACGATGCGCTTGCCGCTGGCGGCGGCCATGCGCGGATGGGCTGCATCGGCGGCGGGGATGGCGGAGGCACCGGGCAGCGTCAGGCCCAGCACCTCGGCATGGCTCATCATCGTCGCGGCCGTGCCCATCACCATGCAGGTGCCATAGGAGCGGGCGATGCCGCTCTCCATGTCGCGCCATTGATCGTCGGTGATGTTGCCAGCTTCCTTCTCGGCCCAGTATTTCCAGACATCGGCGCCGGAGCCCAGCACCTTGCCGGCCCAGTTGCCGCGCAGCATCGGGCCTGCCGGGACGAAGATGAAGGGCAGGCCGGCGCTGCAGGCGCCCATGATCAGGGCCGGGGTGGATTTGTCGCAGCCGCCGAGCAATACCGCGCCGTCGAGCGGGTGGGAGCGGATCGATTCTTCCGCCTCCATCGCCAGGAAGTTGCGGTACAGCATCGTCGTCGGCTTCTGGTACTGCTCCGAGACCGACATCACCGGGATCTCGACGGGAAAGCCGCCCGCCGCCCAGACCGCGCGCTTCACCGCTTCCGCGCGGTCGCGCAAATGGGTGTGGCAGGGATTGATCTCGGACCAGGTGTTGAGGATGCCAATGACCGGCTTGCCCATGAACTCGTCATGGCCGAAGCCCATCTGCAGCGCCCGCGAACGATGGCCGAAGGAACGCAGGTCGCTGGCGCCGAACCAGCGCTTGCTGCGCAGGGTATCGGGCGTCTTGCGGGGATGGGTCATGGCGTTTCCTCAGAATCGTTTTTGCTCTTGAACCTCTCCGTCATCCCGGGCGACCTGAGGTCGTCCCGGGATCCATCGTAGAGCTCCGGAGCCCTCCGATGGATCCCGGATCTGCGCCACTGCGTGGCTTGTCCGGGATGACGGCGAGGGTGTTGGAAGGCGCGCGGCGCTTTACTCCGCCGCTGCTCGCACGGCGCTCCAGCCGGCGACGATGCGGCGGAGTTCTGCGCGCTCGGCCTCGTTCAGCTCGGGCAGGCCAGGCAGGCGCACCGGCCCGACCGGCGTGCCGAGCAGGCCGAGCGCCTCCTTCACCACCGTGACATTGGCGCCGTTGCCGTATTTCGTCCGCATCGTCTCGAAGCCGGCGATCTCGCTGACCTGCGCACGCGCCTTGGCGAAGTCGCCCGCCTCCAGCGCGTGCCAGATCGCGAGCGAGCGTTCGGGAGCAACATTGACCAGCCCCGAGGTGAAGCCGCGCGCACCCAGAGCATAGAAGGGCGCGGCCCAGCCTTCGGCCAGGCCGCAGATCCAGTTGGCGCTGGTGCCTTCCGTGGAGCGGACGCATTCGGCCAGCAGCATCACATTGGTCGAGGCGAATTTGACGCCGGCGACATTGGCATGGGTCGCGACGCGGACGAGGTCCTTCACGCCGATCGCGTCCGAGCGGATATAGGCGACGACGGGCAGCGTCAGCGCCTCGGCGATGGCGATGATGTAGTCGGCCTGCGATTGCGGCGCAGCGAAGGGGTCGAGCGGGTGATGCACCATCACCGCGTCGCAGCCCGCGGCCGCCGCGAGCTTGCCGGTCGAGACGGCTTCGCGCAGTGAGCGGCCGATGCCGGCGGTCACCAGCGCCTTGCCGTTTGCTGCCTGCGCGGCGACGGCATGGCTGCGCACGACCTCGTCAGTGGTCATCGGGTAGAACTCGCCGGTGTTGCCGGCCGAGACGATGTTGTGGATGCCGGCAGCCGCGATGCGCGCGACGATCTTGCCGGTCACCGCCCAATCGGCCTCGCCATCGGCCCCCCAGGCGGTGACATGCACGCCGGAAATGCCGCGCAAAGCCTTGCGCACTGTATCACTCGTCATAGGCCAGTCCCTCCGCATCTGCGCCGAACACCTGGCGCACATGGGCTTTCGCCGAGCGCACGATGTGGCGTCTCATCCTCGTTTCGGCGAGCGCCGGATCGCGTCCCGCCAGCGCCTCGAAAATCGATTTGTGTTCCTCAAAGCCCTGGCCGCGCTCGGCGGACTCGGAGAGCAGGGCGATGCGCTGGGCATGGTCGTACATGCGCTGGCCGTCGAGCCGGCGCTCGAGATAGGTGCAGCCTGAAATCCGGTGGATGGCGCCGTGATAGGCTTCGTTCAGGGTGACGAGGTCCTCGAGCGCGCTATGCGCCGTCGCATGCTCCATGTCGTCGATCAGGCGCGCCATCTCGGCGATGTCGGCATCGCTCAGCCGGTTGGCGGCGATATGAGCCATGACGCTTTCGAGCGCGGCGCGGCCGAGCGCCATTTCCAGCGCCTGCCGGGCCGAGAACTCGACGAAGACGCCGCGCCGGGCTTCCGTCCGGACCAGCCCCTCGCTTTCCAGCTTGCGGATCGCGTCCTTCACCGGGGTGGTGCTGACGCCGAGCATTTCGGCGAGCTGGCGCTCGTTCAGGCGTTCGCCATTGCGGAAGCGCCCGGCGACGATCGCGCGACGCAAGCGCTCATGCACATGCTCGCGCAGGGAGCGCAGCAGATGCGGAGCGACGGGCTCGATGGCGATCGATTGCGACATACCGTTCCAAGACATGGTGGTTTCAAGACATGGTTTCGCGGCCGGCGATTCCCCGACGGGGAGTGAGGCCGACCAGGAACCCATGGCGGCACCAAACATCACAAACCGCAAGTGCCGGCAAGTCTGAAATTTCAGATTTCAAATTCGAAATGTCGTGCTATGTCACCCTCAAGGCCAAGCCAAGGGCCGCACCGGCGCAACGAGCCGGGACTGAAAACGCAATGGGAGGATTGCCGACAATGAGACTGACACGCAGGGCCATGATCGCTGCCGCTTGCCTGGCTGCTGCGCCAGCCGCGATGGCTCAGGGAGATTATCCCTCCAGGGTCGTGACGATCGTCGTGCCCTTCGCCGCGGGCGGCACCACCGACATCCTCGGACGTCTGCTGGCCGAAAGGCTGGGCGCCCGGATGAACGGTCGCTTCATCGTCGAGAACCGGGCCGGAGCCGGCGGCAATACCGGCGTCGCTGCCGTCGCCCGCTCGACGCCCGATGGTTACACGCTGACCATGGGCACGGTCTCGACCCATGCGATCAATCCCGGCGTCTACGCCAAGATGCCCTATGACCACATCAAGGATTTCGCGCCGATCTCGCAGGTGGCGAGCGTGCCGAACATCCTGATGGTCAATATCGACCTGCCGGCCAAGACGGTGCCGGAGCTGATTGCGCTCTTGAAGGCCAATCCCGGCAAATATTCGTTCGGCTCGTCGGGCGCCGGCACCTCGACGCATATGGCGGCCGAATTGTTCAAGGTCGCGACCGGGACCGACATGGCCCATGTGCCTTATCGTTCCAGCGGGCAGGTGACGCAGGATCTGCTCTCAGGCCAGATCCAGGTCTCGTTCGACAACATTACCATCGCCTGGCCGCATGTCGAGGCCGGCAAGATCCGCGCGCTCGCCACCGCGACGCCGGAGCGGCTGGCTGTGGCGAAGGATCTGCCGGCTCTGGCCGAGTTCATCCCGGGCTATGCCGCGACCTCCTGGCACGGCTTCTTCGCGCCGTCGGGCGTGCCCAAGGAGATCGTCGCCAGGCTTTCCACCGAGGTGCAGGCGATCATGCGCGAGCCTGGCACGATCGAGCAATTGAAGAAGCTCGGCGTCGATCCCGTCGGTTCGACGCAAGAACAGTTCGCCGCCCATATCGCCGCCGAGACCAAGCGCTGGGGTGAGGTGGCGCAGAAGGCGAATGTGAAGATCGAATGAGCGAAGGGCCGATCATTCCGCCAGCGCGGCCGCCTGACGTGGCGGTCTGCGCTTCCGGTGCTCACGTACTTGAGTACGCTCCGCTCCGGTTCTCGACCGCCACGCCATCCGTCTCACGCTGACGAAATGCTCGACCCTTCGCTGGAGCCCCGCTCAAGATCATGACGACCCTCACTCCCGAAAATCGCACCAAGCTAAAGCGCGTCTCGACCGCCACGCTCACCACCGCGCTGTTCAAGCGCGGCTTCCGCAATGTTTTCATCCAGGATGTCAGGCCGCTCGGCCAGAAGTCCGGCTCGATGGTCGGCGAAGCCTTCACGCTGCGCTATATCCCGGCGCGCGAGGATCTCGACCTGCTCTCGTCCTTCGAGGGCACAGAGCATCCGCAGCGGCGCGCGGTCGAGGACTGCCCAGCCGGTCATGTCATGGTGATCGACAGCCGCAAGGACCCGCGCGCGGCCTCGGCCGGCGGCATCCTGGTCTCACGCCTGATGCAGCGCGGCGTCGCCGGTGTGGTCACCGATGGCGGCTTTCGCGACTCGCCGGAGATCGCCGCCATGGCGATCCCCGCCTATCATAACCGCCCGAGCGCGCCGACCAACCTGATCCGCCACCATGCGCTCGACATCAACGCGCCGATCGCCTGCGGCGACGTCGCGGTCTATCCCGGCGACATCATCGTCGGAGACGGCGAGGGCGTCTGCGTCATCCCCGCCCATCTCGCCAATGAGATCGCGCCGGAGGTCTATGAGCAGACGGCCTATGAGGATTTCGTCGCCGAGCGCGTGCGCGCCGGGCAGGGCATCTTCGGGCTTTATCCCGCCAATGCCGAGACCAAGGCCGAGTTCGCCAAATGGCGGCCGAGCTGGTCCTGAACACTCGCGTCGCCCGCTGCTGAGGCGGCGGCGCGCAAGCCTTGGGACCATATTCCGCGGAGAAGCCGGCGAAGACCGGCTGCCGTCCAAGACTGACTACCGCCCAAGACCATCAACGACAAAAAAACTCTGGGGGAAACAATGGTTGAAACATCTCGTCGTCATCTGCTCGCGGGCGGTGCGGCCGTCATCGCCGGCTCAGTTCTGGCCCGGCCTGCACTCGCGCAGGGCTTCCCGTTCAAGCCGAACCAGCGCTACCCTGATCCGGCGGTCGAGATCCTCGATCCCAGCTTCGCGAAATACCGGATCTATTCGAGCACCGTGGAGCAACTGGGGACCGGCATGCGCTGGGCCGAGGGGCCGGTCTATTTCCCGCAAGGGCGCTACCTGCTGGTGAGCGACATCCCGAACAACCGGATCATGAAATATGACGAGGTGAAGAACAGCTTCACCGTCTTCCGCGAGAATGCCAATTACGCCAACGGCAATGCCCGCGACCGCCAGGGCCGTCTCGTCACCTGCGAGCATTCGGCGACGCGCCGGATCACCCGTACCGAGAAGAACGGCAAGATCACCGTTCTGGCCGACAGCTATGAGGGCAAGCGCCTCAACGCGCCCAACGACATCGTCGTCAAATCCGACGATACGATCTGGTTCACCGATCCGCTCTTCGGCATCAGCGGCGAATGGGAAGGCTTCCGCGCCAAGCCGGAGCAGGCGACGACCAACGTCTATCGCATCGGTACCGACGGCAAGCTCTCGGCGGTGATCACCGATCTGGTGAACCCGAATGGCCTCGCCTTCTCGCACGACGAGAAGAAGCTCTATGTCGTGGAATGGCGCGGCACGCCCAATCGCAGTATCTGGAGCTACGATATCGACGCGCAGGGCAAGGCCTCGAACAAGACCAAGGTGGTCGATGCCGCCGATTTCGGCGCCCTCGACGGCTTCAGGGTCGACCGCGACGGCAATCTCTGGTGCGGCTATGGCAGCAATGGCGCGCTCAATGCGGAAGCGGCAGATGCTGGCGGGCGCAAGGTCTTCTCGTTGAGGGGCAAGTCGGAGGATCTCGACGGCGTCATGGTGTTCAGCCCCGCCGGCAAGCCGCTCGCTTTCATCCGCCTGCCGGAGCGCTGCGCCAATCTGTGCTTCGGTGGCCCCAAGGGTAATCGCCTCTACATGGCGAGCTCGCATTCGCTCTATGCGCTTTACGTCGAGGCGCATGGGGCGGTGTAGCAGCCAGAGGCAGGCAGAGTCGCCAAATGGCGGCCGAACTGGTCGTGAGGCGAGATTAACCTGGTCTTGAGTTCCCGCGTCCAAACTGTCCATGGGAGTATAAGCGCACGACAGCAAAGCTGGCATGGAGAGAGCGGATCAACAGCGCCAAGTGCCGAAGATCATAGCGCTTTTGGCGCGCTATCAGATATGGATCAGCAGATTGCTGCGGCTGCCTCTCCTGAATGAGGGGGAGGCGGCCCTGCTGCGGCAATCGCAGGCAGACATCTTCGTCACTATCCTGCCGCCGATCCTGATCTCGAATGTGCTGGCCGCCTGGGTCATCGCGCTCGCGGCGCTTTACTATGGCTGGATCCTGCTGCCTGTCTCCTGGGCGGCCAGCGTTGCCGCCATCGGCTTCCTCGGGATCAGGCGGATCAGACAGATCAAGGCGCGCCAGCGCAGCGAGCCACCTTCGGAACGCTTCGTCGCGCGCATCATCGCCGACTCGGCCATCATGGCAATGCCTTGGCTGGTGATCGCGGTGGGGCTCAATCCGGGCGTCGCTCCGCAGATGGAGGTGCTCTTTTCGACCATCCTGGCGGGCCTCATCTTCGCGGGTATCTTCACGATGGCGAGCATGCCGGCGGCCGCGTTGATGTTCTCGGGGCTGATCATGGCCGGCCGACTGACCCAGCTCGTCTTCACGGGGCTTGACCAGGCAGTCGCCAACCTTGCCATGCTGCTGATCTACAGCACCGTGCTGGTCATCTCGTTGCGGGCCTTCGCGCTGCTTTATATCGAGCGCGTTCGGGGCTCGATCACGGCGGCGACGCTGCGCGAGGAGGCACAGGCGCGCGCGCTGAGCGAGGAACGGCGGCGCCAGCAGGTGGAGGCGCAGGCTGCGGGTTTCCGCGATGATGTCGGCGATATCCTCGGCGCCTTCTCGCAATCGGCGAGCCGCATGAACGAGGCGGCCGAGGGACTGCGGACCATCGCCCGCAGCTCGCATGAATCACTGTCGGGAGCTCTCGGACGGGTCGGTTCGGCCAAGAGCGACATCGCCTCGGTCGAGTTCTGTTCGCGCCGGCTGACCGAGACAATCGGCCTGATCCGCCACGAGACCGATGCGACGACGCAGCTCGTGCGCATGGCGGCCACCGATGTCGTGGCTTCTATTGCCATCAAGACAGGGCTGACCGGGGCGGTGCGCGATATCGGCCAGGTTTCCAACCTGATCCGTGACATCGCCGCCCAGACCAATCTGCTCGCCCTCAATGCGACGATCGAGGCGGCTCGCGCCGGCCTCGCAGGCCGCGGTTTCGCGGTCGTTGCCAGCGAGGTCAAAGATCTCGCCGCGCGTACCGGAGCGGCGACGGAAGACATCGCCCAGCGCATCGAGGAGGTACGGCTGGCGACCGAGCGTTCGCTCACGGCTGTGATGAACATCAGTGCCTCGACGGATGCGATCGTGGGTGCGACCGGCGGCATCGTCGTTGCCGTCGACCAGCAAGCCGAGGCCATTGAGACCATGTTGGCTCTGCTGGCACGCGCCGTTTCCGAGGCCGAGCAGGCGGCGCAGGCGATCGACCGCGTCGCGGCCGATGCGGCCCGCACTCTGGAGAGCGGCGAGGAGATTTCCCAGGCAGCGGCCGGGATCGATGTTTCGGCGACCCGCCTCGACGAATCCGTCGCCCGGTTCTCCCGCGACGTCGTCAGGGGCTGATCAACCGGCTGTCCCGATGCGGTAGAATTCGCGGTACCAGGCGACGAAACGGGCGATGCCGGCCTCGATCGGCGTGTCCGGCCTGAAATCGACCTTCGCCATCAGGGCAGAGACATCGGCGAAGGTGGCGGGCACGTCGCCGGGCTGCATCGGCAAATGGCGCTTGATCGCGGGCTTGCCGCAGGCCTGCTCGACCGCCGCGATGAAACGATCGAGCCGCACGGGCGTGTGGTTGCCGATATTGTAGATGCGGTGCGGAGCGGCGGCTGTCGCGGGATCCGGGCGGGCCTGGTCGAAAGCGGGATCGGCCTGGGGCGGCGCGGCCACGAGCCGGGCGATCGCCTCGCTGACATCGTCGACATAGGTGAAGTCGCGGCTCATCTCGCTTTCGGCGTAAACGTCGATCGGCTGGCCCTCGAGGATCGCCTTGGTGAACTTGAAATAGGCCATGTCGGGCCGCCCCCAGGGGCCGTAGACGGTGAAGAAGCGCAGGCCCGTCGCCGGGATGCCATAGAGATGGGCGTAGGAATGCGCCATCAGCTCATTGGCGCGCTTGGTTGCAGCGTAGAGCGAGACCGGATGATCGGCGCCGTCGTGCTCGCTGAACGGCGTCTTGGCATTGGCGCCGTAGACCGAGCTCGACGAGGCATAGATCAGATGATTGACGGGATTGTGCCGGCAGGCCTCCAGCACCGACAGGAACCCGTCGAGATTGGCGCTGGCATAGGCGCGCGGATTGTCGAGCGAATAGCGCACGCCGGCCTGGGCAGCGAGGTGAATGACGGCGTCGGGCCGGTAGGCCGCGAAAGTCGACAGGAGCCGGTCGTAATCGGCGATATCCAGCGCCTCGAAGGCAAAGCCATTGCGCGGGGTGAGCCGGTCGAGCCGGGCCTGCTTCAGGGCCGGGTCGTAATAAGGCGTGAGGTTGTCGATGCCCAGAACCTGGATGCCCTGGGCAAGCAGCGCCTCGGCGACATGGTAGCCGATGAAGCCGGCGGCTCCGGTCAGCAGGATGCGTTGCTGGCGAGTGTTGGTCATCTGGCGACGCGCCGTCCCTTGCCGCGGGGATGGCTGGCAGCGGGAGAGTGTTTCGCCGCCGGTTCCCACATAGCGCCGGCAGCGAATGGCGGCCTGCGGGCCGCGACCGGGTTCGATTGCAGCCTCGTCCTCTTCGGATGATTTGCGGCGTGAGGCAAGAGCCCGAAGTTGCCGCGTCGCGCCGGTTTCGCAGCATTCCCGGCCATGACGGCCTGCGGCATGCCGGCGATGAGCCGGGAAGAGCGGGCAATTTCTGCCTCCCGGACCTCGCAACATGGCAAAAGCTGCCGGATCATTATGATGAATAATTGTTGAACCGATTGATTTGATTGCCTTTTTCTCCGGCTCGGCAATTGCGTGCCGCTTGCCCAGGGGGCGCTACTGATGCGGCCTCCGCCACCGGCATCGATGACCCAGAGGGGCCAGTCAGGAGAGCGTTCCATGAGTAGCGTATCGTCCAGCGCGCAGAACTATTCCCGGTTCGAGACGCGCGTCCAAAGCCGGCTGAACGCCGACATCGCCTCGGGCAAGATTTCCGCAGCGGACGGGACTGCGCTCGGCAGCGCACTTGGCGATATCCAGCAGCAGCTCACCGCCAGTTCGACCCAAAGCACCTCGTCTTCCACGAGCGGGAAGTTGGGCACGACGGTCGGTTCGCTCATCGATGGCGAGGTGTCGTCGGGAAAGCTGACCAGCGCTCAGGCCGACGAACTGAAGAGCCTGCTCGGGGGTGGGCACCGCGTCGGCGGCGGTCACCATGGCCACAAATCCCAGGCGGCCAAGAGCGACAGCAGCGATCAGGATAACGACGATACCCAGACCAAGCTCGCCGGGGTGTTGAACGCGGCCTCTTCCAACGCGGCGGATTCCAGCGCGGCGGATTCCAGCGCCGCCGCCGATCCGCTCGCGGAATTCCTCAAGATCCTGCAGAGCGCCCAGCAGACCTTGTCCAGCTCGTCCTACAACGCAGCCGGCGCGGCCGCGACCAAGACGCCCAGCTCAAGCCTGGGCCTCGTCGACACCACCTGCTGAGGGCGCGGCGGCAAATAGAATCGCTTGGATGAAAACGGGACGGGCCGATGCATGTCGGCCTGGTCCCTCACTAATGTCATCGAAGAACCGCACCCCGTTTGGGGAAAGTGCTGGAGCGGGAGAGGGCCTCATATCGCTGCCCCACATATCCAAGCGCCGAGGCAATTTCGGTTTAGCAACCGAGCCTAGTCAAGAACAAGCCCCGACCTTCGCGCGCCAACCTCTCGGCGATGAGGAAGCGTTTCCGGCTCGGACGATATAATCATTGCATGTTGGACCAAGCTGAAGTCCGCCTTACCCAGAACGAGCTCTTTGGGAAGCTGACTTGGTTGACAATAAGACCGGAACGGCCGGAACATGTCTGAAATCGCATGCAAGCGATGGCGTCGCTGCCCTCGGCCTCAAAAGACATGCGAGGCGGGTGGAAACGGGTGTCAGGCATGGCTGAGACGGGGCGGGCCCATCACGCCAATCGGATATATTCGACGCTGAGCAACGCGGCTGCCGTCGGGCAGTCTGCGGTGGCGGCGTCCTGGTCGCGCTCGGTCGTGAAGTACGGCCTCGACCCTGATCACACTCGTCCGCCCTGGCGCCTCGGTCAGGCTGAATTCGATGCTGCCTTCGAACGCCTGGATCCGTTGATTAGGCTGGCGCAGACCTCTCTGGATCGCCTCTTCCAGTCTGTCGACGATGCCGGCTGCTGTGTGCTGCTGACCGATCGCGAGGGCATTCCGCTCGACCGACGGGGCGCTGCCGGAGATGATCTCGACTTCCGCAACATGGGCCTCTGGACCGGCATGGTCTGGAGCGAGGCCAGCGAGGGCACGAACGGCGTCGGCACCTGCGTCGCCGAAGGTCGCCCGCTGACGATCCATCGCGACCAGCATTTCCTAACCCGCAATATCGGCCTGAGCTGCACCGTCGCCCCGATCTGGGATGCGCGGGGACGGTTGATCGCGACGCTGGACGTTTCGACTTGCCGCGCCGATCTGACGCCGGCCATGCTGAAGCTGGTCGCCAGCGCGACGGTCGAGGCGGCGCACCGGATCGAGGCTCATCATTTCCGGATGGCCTTTCCGAAAGCGCGGATCGTGGTTGCTCAGGACGGCGCCGGTGGAGGCAGCGGGCTTCTGGCTGTCGACAAAGGAGACCTCGTCATCGGCGCGAGCCGCGCCGCGCGACTGGCCTATGGTCTGACCGATGAACGGCTCGCGCAGCCCTTTCCTGCGGAAGACCTGTTGATGGGCTACGAAGCCAAGCCAGGCGAGGAACTGAGCGTCGCCGAGCGCGGCGTCGTGCAGAGAGCGTTGGCCCGGGCCAATGGCAACGTTTCCGCCGCTGCCCGCGCGCTCGGCGTCAGCCGCGCAACCATGCACCGCAAGCTTGTGCGGCTTGGGCTTGAACGCGCCCGGTAGCGCCAATTCAGCGATCTCTTCCGCGATCTGTCGCAAAGCTGAGACAGTTCTGCCGTCGAAAATGCGGATCTGATCCTGACAGCGGCGCTGGATAGAGCCGATCCTCCTTCTCAGGGCGCGGCCTCAATGCGTCGACAAGGAGGACACCATGAACAAGCCAGAATTCATCCGCTCGTCCGCAACGCCGTTCAAGGCGCGCTACGGCAATTTCATCAACGGCAAATGGGCTGAGCCGATCTCGGGGCGCTATTTCGAGAACACCTCACCGGTGAACGGCCAGCTACTCTGCGAGATCGCACGTTCTGACGCCAAGGACATCGAGGCGGCACTGGATGCTGCGCACGCCGCCAAGGACGCCTGGGGCCGCACCAGCGCAGCCCAACGGGCTCTCCTTCTCAACAAGATCGCGCAGGTGATGGAGGACAACCTCGATCTCTTGGCGCAGGCCGAGACCTGGGACAACGGCAAGCCGATCCGCGAAACGACCGCTGCCGATATGCCGCTGGCGATCGACCATTTCCGCTACTTCGCCGGCGCAATCCGCGCGCAGGAAGGCGGCCTCTCCGAGATCGACCACGACACCGTTGCCTATCACTTCCACGAGCCGCTCGGCGTCGTCGGCCAGATCATTCCCTGGAACTTCCCGATCCTGATGGCGGTGTGGAAGCTGGCGCCGGCGCTCGCCGCCGGCAACTGCGTCGTGCTCAAGCCCGCCGAGCAGACCCCTGCCTCGATCCTGATCTTCGCCGAGCTGATCGCCGACATCTTGCCGCCGGGCGTGCTCAACATCGTCAACGGCTTCGGCCTGGAGGCGGGCAAGCCGCTGGCCTCGTCCAACCGCATCGCCAAGATCGCCTTCACCGGCGAGACCACGACCGGCCGGTTGATCATGCAGTATGCCAGCCAGAACCTGATCCCGGTGACGCTGGAGCTGGGCGGCAAGTCTCCGAACATCTTCTTCAAGGACGTCGCGGTCGAGGAGGACGACTTCCTCGACAAGGCGATCGAGGGCTTCGTCATGTTCGCGCTGAACCAGGGCGAGGTCTGCACCTGTCCCAGCCGCGCGCTGATCCATGAGAGCATCTACGACCGATTCATGGAAAAGGCGTTGAAGCGCGTCGAGGCGATCAAGCAGGGCGACCCACTAGATGCCTCCACCATGATCGGCGCGCAGGCCTCGTCGGAGCAGCTCGAGAAGATCCTGAGCTATTTCGACATCGGCCGCCAAGAGGGTGCGGAAGTCTTGACGGGCGGCGAGCGCAGCGAGCTACCGGGCGACCTCGCCGGCGGCTACTACGTCAAGCCGACGGTCCTGAGGGGCCACAACAAGATGCGGGTCTTCCAGGAGGAAATCTTCGGGCCGGTGGTCTCGGTGACGACCTTCAAGAACGACGAGGAGGCGCTCGCGATCGCAAACGACACACTTTATGGGCTCGGTGCTGGCGTCTGGACGCGCGATGGCAGTCGCGCCTATCGCTTCGGTCGTGCCATTCAGGCTGGCCGGGTCTGGACCAACTGTTACCATGCCTATCCGGCCCATGCCGCCTTCGGCGGCTACAAGCAGTCCGGCATCGGCCGCGAGAACCACAAGATGATGCTCGACCACTACCAGCAGACCAAGAACATGCTGGTCAGCTATTCCCCCAAGAAACTCGGCTTCTTCTGAGAAGCCTCCCCGAGGCCTGAAGCAAGGCCACTTCCCGGCACGATCGCGGGCGCCCGTCGCCAATACATCGTGCCGGGCTTTCGCGATCCGTCACGGCAAGATGATGCCGGCGGCGGCTCCAGGTGCAGGAGGCTTCGACATGAGCCAGCATGCGATCGAGCAGGTTTCGGCCACGCCCGCCGCGCTCGACCTGATCGCGAGGCTGCAGGCGGACAACGGCCCTGTGCTGTTCCATCAATCCGGCGGCTGCTGCGACGGCTCCTCACCGATGTGTTACCCGCAGCACGAGTTCATCGTCGGCGACCATGACGTGAAACTCGGAGAGGTGGGCGGTGCTCCGGTCTATATCAGCGGATCGCAATTCGCAGTCTGGCGGCATACCCAACTGATCATCGATGTGGTGAAGGGGCGGGGTGGCATGTTCTCGCTTGAGAACGGCACAGAGCAGCGCTTTCTGACGCGCTCGCGCGCGTTCTCCGGCGAGGAGATGTGCCGTCTCGATGCTAGGCGCCTTGATTTGGCAGGAGAACGCGCGCCGACGGCCTAAGCATTGATCGCCGCCGTCTTTGCGACCGCAGAACCTGGGACTGTCAGCTGTTGCGCTGGTTGCTGCGACGCCAACAGGAATCCCAAACGTCCCGAAGCATGCCAGCGCGCTGAGCACACATTCAGCGACCTGTGTGGTTAGCGAAAGTTCCCTGAAATGGGCAATTCGTACGTCCACGGCCAATGTCGGCCTAGATGTTGGTAGCGGGAGAGGGACTCGAACCCCCGACACGCGGATTATGATTCCGCTGCTCTAACCAGCTGAGCTACCCCGCCCCGAGACGAAGGCTCGCCGCTGACGGCGTGCCTTTGTGAGGGCGCGTATAGGGGGCGAAGGGTGATGCCGTCAAGCCTCCGGACGGCATGAGAGGTAATCATATGACATGCGCATTACGCTCTTTGCGGCGGGTATTGTAGGTTTGCCATGCGCTCATTGCATTGGCGCAGTCTTGAAGCCCGGAGGCGACGGCTTAGCTGATAGCTAGACCGGCGTCAGGGGCCGCTGCGGGAATGGCCGACGATGATCGCCGCCATCGCACCGCTGCGCAGCCGGTCATTTCGGAGGCCGCTTTTGATGGCAACGCTCATTTCATCCTTCACTGTTTCGTTTGCGCAGTCCCTTTTGACACATGCCAGGCTGCGTATTGCCAGGCCGCGTATCGCCCAGACCGTGGCCGCTATCGCTCTGGGCATCGCGGCGTTCGGCGCCATGGCGAGCGTTCCGGCTGCTGCTGCCGAGCGGCCGGCCTGGGAGACCGCCTGCGCCTACAAGCAGCCCTCGGGCATGTTCGGCAACGGCTATACGGTGGTGGCCGATATGTGCGCGCGTCTGCGCTCCTGCCAAGCCATCTCGGATCGGGGCGGCGACCTCGCGCAGGCGGGCTGCTTCGGCTTCGAGGCCGCGCCGCGCCCGGCTGACCGGCGTTCCTGAAACACGCTTCCGGCACGGCAAGCTTGGCGCCTGCCGGGCCGGAATCAGATCAGGTCGTAGCGGCTTGATGTGACGCGGTCTTGCGCAGGCGGACGACTTTGAAATAGCCCCGGCCGACATGGACGGTCTCGTAGCGTCCAGTGCGGGCCGCCCAATCGGTCAGGCGACTGACCTTGAAATCCGTGCTCCAGCCGATTGCCTTGGCGAGGGGGGCAAGTGCTGCCCAGAATGGTGCAAGCAGGCCGCCATCGTCGACGAGGCGGCTTGAGATCACGATCTCGCCGCCGGGCTTCAATACGCGATCCATCTCGGCCAGGGCCTGCTCGGGGTCGGGCACGAGTGTGATCACGAATTGCGCGGTCACGGCGTCGAAGCGCTCGGCCTCGAAGCCCAGGCGGCAGGCATCCATCACCATCAGCCCGCGGACATGGGCGAGCCCTTGGCTCGCGACCTTGCGGTTGGCGACTTTGAGCATGTCGAGCGAGAGATCGGCTCCGAGCACGCGCGTGCCTTGCGTGAAATAGGGCAGGGTCAGCCCGGTGCCGACGCCGATCTCCAGGATGTCGGGGCCGCAGGCGCAGGCCGCTGCGACGGCCTCACGCTGCGGGCGGGCCAGCATGCGCAGATAGACCTTGTCGTAGAACTTGGCCCAGGCCGCATAGGCGCGCTTCTGGGCTTCGAGGTGAGTCACCGACATGGAGCGGCTCGCGGCGATTGAGGTTGCAGGGAAAGCCGGGGCGAGCGGCGTCGGGCTCAGGGCTGCGCGTGGGCGAACGCAGGCGCGGGCGCTAGCATAGCGAGCGGCGGCCGCAGGATCGTGCCGCCGCCGAGCACGCGCGCATCGGGGCCGGCATCCGTGTAGATGACGCAGGCCTGACCGGGCGAAACGCCCTCTTCATCGCTGGCGAGTTCGATCTTGAGGCCGTCCTCGTCGCGCATCAGGCGGGCTTCGCGCGGCGCCCGGGTCGAGCGCACACGGACCGCGACATCGAGCCCCTCGGCTGGGAGCGCATCCAGAGACAGGTCGCCGAGCCAGTTGACGTCGCGCAGCCTGATCTCGCGCACGCCCAGCGCCTCGCGCGGGCCGACGATGACACGGGCGAGGTCGGCATCGAGCCGCAGCACATAGAGCGGCTCGGCCGCGCTGAGGCCCAAACCCTTGCGCTGTCCAACGGTGTAACGCAGCACGCCGTCATGGCGCCCGAGTATGCGCCCGTCGAGATGGACGATCTCGCCGGGGCGCGAGGCGCCGGGCTTCAGCTTCTCGATCACATCGGCATAGCGGCCATTGGGAACGAAGCAGATGTCCTGGCTGTCGGGCTTGTCGGCGATGCCGAGCCCGAGTTCGGCGGCCAGCGCGCGGGTCTGCGCCTTGTCGATGCTGCCGAGCGGGAAGCGCAGCAGATCGAGCTGCTCCTGTGTCGTCGCATAGAGGAAATAGCTTTGGTCGCGCGCGGCGTCGGCGGCGCGGAACAGGCCACGATGGCCGGTGCCGAGGTCGCGGCTGACGACGTAGTGGCCGGTCGCCAGCGCATCGGCGCCCAGCTCCTGGGCCAGGCCCAGAAGGTCGCGGAACTTCACCGTGCGATTGCATTCGACACAAGGGATCGGCGTCTCGCCGGCGAGATAGCTCTCGGCGAAGCGCTCGATCACGGCGTCGCGGAAACGGCTCTCATAATCGAGCACGTAATGGGGGATGCCGATGGCCTCCGCGACGCGGCGGGCGTCGTGGATATCCTGGCCGGCGCAGCACGCGCCAGCGCGGTGCACGGCCGCGCCGTGATCGTAAAGCTGCAGCGTCACGCCGATGACGTCATAGCCCTCGCGCTTCAGCAGCGCGGCGACGACGGAGGAGTCGACGCCGCCGGACATCGCCGCGACGACGCGCGTGGCCGCAGGCGGCTTGGCGATGTCGAGGGAATTGAGGGGCGTGGTCATGCGATGGTCCGGTCCGGGACGGCGGCGGATGCGATCGGCGGTTCTATACCGGCTTTGGTGCGCGCCTGCCAGCGCGCGATCGGCAAATCCTGCCGGGCTGGGGTGCAAGACCGGCGCTTCTTGCCGTCAGGTCGATCGTGCGAGGCAGCTAAACCATTGATATCAATTATGCATTGTGTGGCGTAGGACTTGCTCCCCGGAGGGGCGGGTGTTGTGTTGCCCGCGTCCGGAATCGCCGATGTCTGTTCAGTCGCTCACGCTTTCGTCTGCCTTGACCGAACCCGCTCCCGTGCGTCGTCGTGCGGCGGAGCCGGATTCCGGTCGCGCGGCTGAGGCGTTCACGCTGCCAGACGATACGCCTCGCGAAAGGGCCGCGCCCGCGCAGGACACCTCCGCGCCGCGCCCGAAACCCGAGCGGGCGCAGGCTGAGGATCAATCGTCGCCGCAAAAGCCCGATGCCAAGACGAACGCTGCCAAGACGAGCGAAGACAAGGCGAGCGCAGACAAGGTGAGCGCGGACAAGACAGACGCTGCCAAGACAGACGCTGCCAAGACGGACGCGGCAAAAACGAATGCCGCCACGCAGGCGCCGACTGCCGTCAAGCCGGGCGAGACCACGCCTGGCGCTCAGGGCGCCACGGGTTCGGCCCCGGTTCAGCAGGATATCGGCGCACTTGTCAGCATCGCCGTCGCCACGCAGGCCGAGGCGCCGACGAGTGGCGACGGCGTAAAAGAGAAGGACGCCAAGGGCGTCAAGGACAAGGCGACCGAGACGTCGGCGGTGGATGCCTCCGCGCTTCCCACCACGCCAGCCGAAGGCGTCGTTGTCCCGGCATTGCCGACCATCGATCTGTCCGCCGCGATTGCTCCTGGCGCCGTGCCCCCCGCTGCGACCGAGGCCGCCGCGCCTGCCGCGGGTGCCGTCCTGGCTGGCGGTATCGCCAAGGCCGGGCTCGCCTCGCCGAAACCGGCTGTCTCCGCCTTCTTGCAAGGCGATGCCGCCATCGGCGGTGCGGGGGTGGATGCCAGCGTTCCTGCGGATGGCGAAGGCGGCAAGCCGCAACTCGCGATCGGCGGGCAGCAGACCGCGCATACGACCAAACTCGGCAAGGAGGAGCCTGCTGCATCTCCGGCCGCGTCGGCCGCGCCGCAGGCGGAATTCAAGCCGCTCGAATTGCTGCAGACGCCGCAGAACCTGGTCGATCTTTCCGCGCTGACGCAGCCGCGCGCCGGCAAGACGGGCGCTGCCGCTGACTTGGCCGCCCCGGAACAGGCTGCCGCGGGGCAGGCCACGACGGCCCATGGCCAGCCTGCCGCAGCCACGCAGACGACGCCGCTCCACATGGTTCCGATCGAGATCGGAATGAAGGCGCTGGCGGGCTCGCGGTCATTCGACATCCGGCTCGATCCGGCGGAGCTCGGCCGCGTCGACGTCAAGCTCGAGGTTTCCGACAAGGGCGAGGTCAGCGCCAGGCTGGTCGTCGACCGGGTCGAGACGCTGCATATGCTCCAGCGCGACTCGCGCACGCTGGAGCGGGCCTTCGAACAGGCCGGCCTCAAGCCCTCCGATGCGGGCGTCGAGATCAGCTTGCGCGATCCCGCCGATCAGTCCGGCTTCCGGCAGAACCGGCAGCAGGACGACGCGCCGCGTCGCACGCCGACAGCCACGGAAACCGGCGAAGACATCGTCGTGCCCGCCCAGCCAATCCAGACCCGCCGCCTCGTCAGGCTCGGCGGCGTCGATCTCAGCATCTGACGGCAAGGAGAAGTACCATGGCCGTTTCCAACACCTCCTCGACGACGACCGCGGGGTTCCAGAACACCTCCTCGACGACGAGCAGCAGCACCGTGACCGGTTCGCAGACGGCGATCGCCGGGAATTTCGACCAGTTCCTGTCGCTGCTGACGACGCAACTCAAGAACCAGAGCCCGCTCGACCCGCTCGACACCAACCAGTTCACCGCCCAGCTCGTGCAGTTCGCCGGCGTTGAGCAGCAGCTCAAGATGAACGACACGCTGAGCGCGCTGCTGACTCTCAACAAGGCGACGACGACGACGGATGCGGTCGGCTTCATCGGCGCGACGATCACCGCCGATGGTGCAACGGCGCCGCTCAAGAACGGAACCGCCTACTGGTCGGTGAACATGGCGAGCGCCGGCACCGCCAACATCACCGTGAAGGATTCCAGCGGCTCGGTGGTCCGGACCCTGACGACGAGCCTCGCCGCCGGCGAGCAGACCGTCCAGTGGGACGGCAGCACCTCGACCGGTGGGACCGCGCCGGCTGGCGACTACACCATCACCGTCGACGCCAAGGATTTGGCTGGCCAGGCGGTGGTTGCCAAGACCGAAATCATCGGCGTCGTCGACAGCATCGATCTGAGCGGCGATACGCCGATGCTCAAGATCGGCACGATCAGCGTCGCGATCGACAAGGTCAAGAAAGTGATCAAGGGCTGATGGCGGCCGACGCGCAGATAGGGAAAGCCGTCCGATTCGCTTTAGGTAAATCTTAAAGCCGGACGCCTATGCTCAGCAGAAGTAGGTCTGTTGAGTTGTGTGAGTGTACCATGACCGAGCCTTTGCGACCGCGGGTGAAGTACGTGATCGGACCGGACGGAAGTCCGTTGACGATTGCCGATCTGCCGCCCATGAATACGCGCCGCTGGGTGATCCGGCGTAAGGCCGAGGTGGTTGCGGCCGTCCGCGGCGGCCTTCTCAGCCTTGAGGAAGCCTGTCAGCGCTATACGCTGACCGTCGATGAATTCCTGAGCTGGCAGATGTCGATCGATCAGCACGGCCTCGCCGGCCTGCGGACGACCCGCATCCAGCACTACCGCCAATAGGATCGCTTTTCCGGTCCATTGCCCGGTCCATTACCAAGGCGTCGGTCCGATCGGACCGGCGCCTTTCGCATTTTCGGTGCCTATCGCCATCAATCCACCATTCGTTAACCCGGTGCTAACCATGCACTGGGAAAAACTTGCCTAGTGCGTCGTACCTTGTGTGCGGCGATGTCGGTTTTGTGGAACGGATGGCTGCGTGAACGGCATCGTCGGTCAGTTTACGAAATTCGGAGCGGCGCGCCTGGCGGCGATGCTAGCGGTGACGCTTGGCCTCGTGGGCTTCTTCGGCTTCGTCATGCTGAGGATGTCGCAGCCGGCGATGAGCGTGCTGTTCTCCGACCTGTCGAACCAGGATGTCAGTGCGATCCTGAAGGATCTCGATACACGCGGCATCAAATACGAGCTGCGCGGCGACGGGCAAACCGTGCTGGTCGCCAAGGCCGATGTGCCGCGGCTGCGGCTCGACCTCGCCAGCAAGGGCATCCCGTCCGGCGGCGGCGTCGGCTACGAGATCTTCGACAAGGGCGACGCCTTCTCCTCGACCAGCTTCGTCCAGAATATCAACCATCTGCGCGCGCTAGAGGGTGAACTCTCGCGCACCATCCGCTCGATCAGCCGCGTCCAGGCGGCGCGCGTACATCTCGTCATCCCGGAGAAGCGCCTGTTCGAGCGCGACCGTGAACCGCCGCGCGCCTCGATCGTGCTCAAGCTTGCTGGCGAACTCGACGCCGCGCAGGTGCGCGCCGTGCGCCATCTCGTCTCCTCCGCCGTCGACGGGCTCAAGCCCGAGCGCGTCTCGATCGTCGATGAACGCGGCAGGCTCCTGGCCGACGGCGCCCAGGGCGAGCAAGGGCTTGTCGGGCTTGGCATCGACGAGCGGCAGATGGGGATCGAAAAGCGGGTCAAGACGCAGGTCGAGGATATCGTCGCCAGCGTCGTCGGGCAGGGGCGGGCGCGGGTCCAGGTTTCGGCCACCCTCGACGCCAACCGTATCGAGAGCCGCTCGGAGACCTATGACCCGGAAAGCAAGGTCATCCGTTCCAGCCAGAACCGCACCGAGAATTCGACGACGACCGATGGCGCGAACGGGGCCGTCACGGTCGGCAACGAACTGCCCGGAGCCCAGGCGGGGCAGGGCACCCAGCAGAATCAGAAGGACGCCTCCTCGAAGAACGAGGAAGTGGTCAATTACGAAATCTCGCGCACGACTCGCACCGAGGTGCTGGAGGGCGGGCGCGTCAAGCGGCTCTCGGTCGCGGTGCTGGTCGATGGAAACTACAGCCGCAACGGCACCGAAGTCGCCTATCAGCCGCGCAGCGGCGAGGAACTGGACCGGATCGGTCAGCTGGTGCGCATGGCGATGGGCTATGACGAGGCGCGCGGCGACAAGGTCGAGGTCATCAATCTGCGCTTCGCTGAAGCGCCGCAGGCGATTGTCGAGCTGCCCGAACAATCCTTGATGCAGCAGCTGCTCTCCTTCACCAAGGAGGATCTGATCCGCTTCGCCGAACTCGGCGTCATCTCGCTGCTGACGCTGATCGTGCTGATGGTGGTGGTGCGGCCGCTGCTGAAGCAGGCGCTCGCGCCCGATCCGGGCGTGGTGCGGCCCATCCCGAGCTTCATGCGCGACGGTTTGGCCCTGGCCGACGGCACCGGCGACCCTGCGAGCTCGCGCTCCGGGATGGGCCCGGACGGCTCGCGCGATATGGAGGTCGAGGCGCCGTCCGAGCGCATGCTCGCGGTTGCGCAGATCAAGGGACAGCTCAAGGCTCAGTCCGTCGAGAAGATCGGCGCGCTGGTGTCGCAGAACCCCGCCGACTCGGTCGCGGTGCTGCGCGGCTGGATTCATGAGAAGTCCGCGGCATGACGGGTCTTTGAGCCATGGCCGCTGAACGTTCCATCGCCACGCGCAACTCCGGCAACCGGGATAGCGAAGCCGCGAGCTATGGCGGCGTAACCACGATTGCGGAGATGAATGGGCCGCAGCGCGCCGCGGTGATCCTGCTCGTGCTCGGGGAGGATCATGGCCGCACGATCTGGCAGGAGTTCGATGATGAGGAGATCCGCATCATCACCCGCGCCATGGCCGAGCTCGGGACGGTCGACGCCGACGAGGTCGAGCGGCTGATGTTGGACTTCGTCGGCCGGCTGTCGAGTGCGGGTGCCGTTACGGGCTCGTTCGACCGGACGATCTCGCTCTTGGAGAAGATCCTGCCGAGCGATCAGGTCGCCCTGATCATGGAGGAGATCCGCGGGCCGGCCGGCCGCAACATGTGGCAGAAGCTCGGCAATATCGATGCGGTCGTGCTCGCGAACTTCCTCAAGAACGAATATCCCCAGACGATCGCGGTCATCCTTTCGAAGATCAGGGCGGAGCACGCCGCGAATGTTCTGCGCAACCTGCCCAACGAACTCTCGATCGACGTCGTCAGCCGCATGCTGCGCATGGAATCGGTGCAGAAGGAGGCGCTCGACCATATCGAGAATACGCTGCGTACCGAATTCGTCTCGACCTTGACGCAAACCCGCCGGCGCGACCCGCATGAGATGATGGCGGAGATCTTCAACGGCTTCGACCGCCAGACCGAGATTCGCTTCCTCGCGGCGCTCGACGATTCCAACCAGGAATCGGCCGCCCGCATCAGGGCGCTGATGTTCACCTTCGAGGATCTCGGCAAGCTCGATCCCGCCGCGCTGCAGACGCTGATGCGGCAGGTCGACAAGGACACGCTCGCGCGGGCGCTCAAGGGCGCGAGCGAGGACATGCGCAACTTCTTCTTCGGTGCGATGTCGCAGCGCGCCACCAAGAACATGCAGGACGACATGCAGGGCCTTGGCCCCTTGCGCCTCAAGGAGGTCGACGAGGCGCAGGCCAAGATGGTGGCCTTGACCAAGGAGCTCGCCGACAAGGGCGAGATCGTCCTGGCCAAGGGCAACTCCGAAGACGAACTGGTTTATTGATGATGCGTAGCGCCACGAAATTCACGTTTGGCACCGATTTCCGCGAGGGCGGCCGGCGGGCCGCCGGCGAGGCGGATCTCGCCGCGGCGAAGTCCGAGGCGTTCCGCGCGGGCGAGGCCCAGGCGCGACGCGACGCCGAGGGACAGCTCAACGGCATGGTCAGCCAGCTCGCCCGCACGGCCGAGCGCCTGCTCGCCCAGGAGGACGCCCGCACCGCTGCGATCGAGGCGCAGGCCGCCCATATCGCCATCGCCACGGCCAAGGCGCTGGCGGGCGCGGCGCTCGCCGAGAAGCCGCTGGCCGAGATCGAGCACGCCGTACGCGAATGCCTTTCGCATGCGCGGCTGGCACCACACCTCGTCTTGCGGGTGAACGACAGCGCGGCGGAGGCCGTGGAAGCGTTGATCGCTCGCCTGGCGCGGGAGAGCGGCTTCGCCGGGCGTCTCGTCGTGCTCGGCGAGCCTGAGATCGCGCCCGGCGACGGGCGCATCGAATGGGCCGATGGCGGCTTCGTGATCGACGCGCAGCGTCTGTCGCAACTGGTCGAGCAGGCTGTGACGGGCGTTTTCGGCCATGCCGGTCCGCGCAGCCTTGCCGAGTGAGGACACCAAGATGAGCCAAGGCAACGACTTGAACCTGCCACCACTGAACCCGGCCGACCTCTCCTTCGATCACGAGACGCCCTCGGTGGCGCGCTCTGGGCCGGTACCGGTCAAGACCGCCGAGGATCTGGAGCAGGTCTTCGACGTACCGGTCACGGTCTCGGCGGTGCTGGGCTCGTCGCGGATCGCGGTCGGCGACCTGCTGCAAATCGTGCCAGGCGCCGTACTCGAACTCGACCGGCGCGTCGGCGAGGCCATCGACATCTTCGTCAACGAGCGGCTGGTCGCGCGCGGGGAGGTCGTCGTGGTCGAGGACCGGCTCGGCGTCACCATGACCGAAATCATCAAGGCCGACCGGTGAAGACCGGCCGCCCCATCACGCTCTCATACGGAAAGGCCTGAGCCATGCGCCTCATCATCGTCGGCGGTCTCAAGGGGCAGATCATCGCGGCCGCCCGGATCGCGATCGCGCATGGCGCGAGCGTCACGCATACGGAGAGCCTCGACCAGACGCTCGCCGTGCTGCGCGCCAAGGGCGCGGATCTGCTGATGATCGACGTCGCGCAGCCGATCGCGAAATATGTCGCGGCGCTGGAGGCCGAGCGCATCCGCACGCCGATCGTCGCCTGCGGTACCTCGACCGATGCGCGCGCCGCCGTCGCCGCGATCCAGGCCGGGGCGCGCGAATATGTGCCGCTGCCGCCCGATCCCGAACTGATCGCTGCCGTGCTGGAGGCCGTCGCGGCTGATCAGTCGAGCCTGATCTGGCGCGATCCGGCGATGGAGCGCGTCGTCCTGCTCGCGGCCCAGATCGCCCGCTCGGATGCCCCCGTGCTGGTCACCGGAGAAAGCGGCACCGGCAAGGAGGTGATCGCGCGCCATCTGCACCAGAAGTCGCTGCGCAAGGACAAGCCTTTTGTGGCCGTGAACTGCGCTGCCATTCCCGACAACCTGCTCGAATCGGAGCTGTTCGGGCATGAGAAGGGCGCCTTCACCGGCGCGGTGGCGCGACGCATCGGCAAATTCGAAGAGGCGAGCGGCGGCACGCTGCTGCTCGACGAAATTTCCGAGATGGATGTGCGGCTGCAGGCCAAGCTGCTGCGCGCCTTGCAGGAGCGCATGATCGACCGTGTCGGCGGCACGCAGCCGGTCAGGGTCGATCTTCGCATCATCGCGACCTCGAACCGCAATCTGGGCGATGCTGTCCGCGAAGGTTCGTTCCGCGAGGACCTGTTCTACCGGCTGAACGTGGTGCACTTGCGCCTGCCGGCGCTACGCGAGCGGCCGGCCGATATCCTGGCGCTCGCCGACCATTTCACCAAGAAATATGCCGAGATCAACGGCTTGCCGCTACGGCCGCTGGCGAGCGACGCGCGCAAGCTCCTGCTGACCAATTCATGGCGGGGCAATGTGCGCGAACTGGAGAATACGATCCACCGCGCCGTGCTGTTGGCGCAGGGGCCCGAAATCGGCACCGAAGCCGTGATGACGCCGGAGGGCGAGACGTTAGGCCCCGCCAGCGGCAGGGACCCGGCGGCGCGCGCGGCGCAGACGGCGGAGGCGGTGACGCGCTCGCTCGTCGGTCACACGGTCGCCGATGTCGAGCGTGAGCTCATTCTCGACACCTTGGACCACTGCCTCGGGAACCGCACGCATGCGGCCAAGATTCTGGGGATCTCGATCCGGACGCTGCGCAACAAGCTGAGCGAATACGGAGCGGCCGGCATCGCCGTCGCCGAGCCGGGCCAGGCGCGCGTTAGCGCGGCCTGACCCGCTCCCGTCAGCTCAGATCACCAGCGGCGATAGCGGCGATAGTAGCGCGGCCGGCGGTAATAGCGCGGGCGATAATAATACCGCGGACGGGCATAATAGCGCGGCCGGCGGTAGTAATAATACTGGCTGAACTCGGCGTCGGTCTTGTCCAGGCCATCCTTCGTCTCGGCGGCGATCTGGTCGTCGGCCTTGGCCGGCTGCGGTTCCGGCATTGGGGCGGGCTTGGGCTGGGCGGCTTCCGCGACAGCCATACCGCCGAGACTGGCCGCGGCCATCCCGCCGATCAGCGTCATGATGAATGAGCGTCTATCCACGACATCCTCCGAAGACTGGTTTTCCATTCCCTATTCGTGCCCGCATCACAGCGCGCAATCGGGACTGAAAGATAACGCATTTTCGTGGTCTGTGTTCCTATTCTTCAAATTTCTCTGATCATGGCTAAAGCGGCTCGGGAGCGGGCTCGTCGACCGCGTTGAGAGGGCGAGTAACGTCTTCCAGCGATCTGCGCTCGGCGCGGACCGCGAAAAGCGCAGCTATCAAGGCCGCGGCCAGCATCAGGGCGGCGCCGAACAAGTAGCCGCCGAAGACGCTCAGGCGCGAGCCGGTGTCGATCAGCGCGCCGAACAGCCAGGGGCCGGCGACGCCGCCGATGCCGGTGCCCACGGCATAGAAGGCGGCGATCGCCAAGGCGCGCATCTCGACCGGGAAGGTCTCGCTGACGGTGAGATAGGCAGAGCTCGCGGCGGTGGAGGCGAAGAAAAAGACAACGCTCCAGCAGGCCGTCAATTGCGCGGCGCTGACGAGGTCGCGCCAGAACAGATAACCCGTCACAGCCAGCAGCAGGCCCGACATCGCATAGGTGAAGGCGATCATCCGCCGCCGCCCGAGGGTGTCGAAGAGGCGGCCCAGGATGATCGGCCCGAGCACGTTGCCCGCCGCGAAGGGCAGGATGAACCAGCCGATCGCCTGCGAGGGCACCGCGTAGAAATCCGTCAGGATCAGCGCATAGGTGAAGAAGATCGCATTGTAGAAGAACGCCTGCGCGGCCATCAGCGCCAGCCCCACCAATGCCCGCTGCCGGTGCCTGACGAACAGCGCGTGGAAGACCTCCCGAAGCGGGGTCGCGGCGCGCGGATGCAGGTGGATCTTCGGCAGGACCTCGTCAGGGCTGTCGGAGACCCCGGCGCGCCGTTCGATCCCGGCGACGATCATGGCGGCCTCATTCGGGCGGCCATGGCTGATCAGCCAACGTGGACTCTCCGGTATCCATTGCCTGAGGACGAGGATGATGAGGCCGAGAGCCGCGCCGATGAAGAAGGCGAGCCGCCAGCCCAGTTCGGGATCGATGACTGCAGGATCGAGCAGGATAATCGCGCCGACCGCGCCGAGCGCCGCACCGATCCAGAACGAACCGTTGATCACGAGATCGACCCAGCCGCGCATCCGCGCCGGAACGAGCTCCTGGATGGTCGAATTGATGGCCGTATATTCGCCGCCGATGCCCATGCCGGTGAAGAAGCGGAAGATGATGAAGCTGGCAAAGTTCCAGGAGAAGGCGGTTGCCGCCGTCGCGACGAGATAGACCAGGAGCGTGATCGTGAAGAGTCGTTTGCGGCCAAGCCGGTCGGTCAGCCAGCCGAAGAGGAGCGCGCCGAGGACTGCGCCTGCAAGATAGGCTGCCCCGGCGATGCCGATCTCGGTGTTGCTGAAGCGTAGCGTCGGGCTTTGCTTCAGCGCGCCGGAGACCGAGCCGGCGAGCGTGACCTCGAGCCCGTCGAGGATCCAGGTGACGCCGAGCGCCACCACCACCAGCGTATGGAACCGCGACCAGGGCAGGCGGTCGAGCCGGGCCGGGATATCGGTCGAGATCGTCGGCCGCAAAGCCGTATCCGGCGCTGTCATGCCGGCATCCTCCCGATTGTCGCGAGGCTGCTCTCGGTCGAGCGGCCTCTTTATGAAAAAGGCGGCGCCTTGCAGGCGCCGCCTCGTTGGCCCGGGCGCTTGGGCCCGGGCGCAGATGTCAGCGCACGTAGATCGGGCGTCGGCGAACGACGCGATGCGGGCGCCGGACGATGACGGGCCGGCGCACAATGACTGGACGGCGATGGCGAGGGACGAAGGGCCGGTGCGGGCGATGGCGCCCGACATACTGGGTGAACTCAGCCTCGGTGTTATCGAGCGCGGTCTTGCTCGCGATGTCGATCTCATCGGTCGCCGGCACGGCCGGGGCAATCTCCGGCTTGCGCGAAGCGGGTTGCGCGGAGGCAGCTTGCGCAATCGCGGTGCCGCCCAGGCTCGCGGCAGCTAGGCCGCCGAAAATGCTCATCACAAAGGAACGTCTATCCAAGTCTTTCTCCAATATCTGCGGTCTTGCGAAACCAGTTTTGTCGACCCGCACCAAGTTACGCGGCGCAATGCGGCGATAACGCGGCAGTTCGATAACGGCCTGTTCAGGGAAAGGTTCCCGGGGCAGTTTTTCCGGCTGTCTTAACCACTCGTTCACCATGTACCCGGCAAGAATTGCCGGGTTATGCCTCTGTCGGGGCGTATGTCCGCATGCGGACGGGTTCGCCGTGGCGACGGGAGTGGGTTGGTCGATGACCGATGTGACGGCAGGCCAAGGCGGCGGCTTCAACATGCCGACCCGCGGCGCGATGGGGAAGCTCCTCAACCGGCCGGACCTGTTCCTGGCGATCGGCGTCATGGGCATCCTGGTGGTGCTCATCTTCCCGCTGCCGGCGCTCCTGCTCGACCTTTTGCTGGCGCTTTCGATCATCCTGTCGGTGCTGGTTTTGATGACGGCGCTGTTCATCGAGGAGCCGCTGGAGTTCTCGGCCTTCCCGACGGTGCTGCTGATCGTCACCATGTTCCGATTGGCGCTCAACCTGGCCTCGACGCGCCTGATCCTGGCGCATGGGCATGAGGGCGCCGCGGCGGCGGGCCATGTCATCGAGGCCTTCGCCAATTTCGTGATGAGCGGCAATTTCGTGATCGGGGTGATCGTCTTCACCATCCTGATCATCGTCAACTTCGTCGTCATCACCAAGGGTTCGGGCCGTATCGCCGAGGTTGCGGCGCGCTTCGCGCTCGATGCCATGCCGGGCAAGCAGATGGCGATCGATGCGGATCTCTCGGCCGGGTTGATCGACCAGGAGGTCGCGAAGGTCCGGCGCAAGGCGCTGGAGGACGAGGCGAACTTCTTCGGTTCGATGGACGGCGCCTCCAAATTCGTGCGCGGCGACGCCATCGCGGCGCTGCTGATTACCTTCATCAACGTGCTCGGCGGCATCATCATCGGCGTCGCGCAGCAAGGCATGAGCTTCGGCGCGGCCGCCCACAACTACACCCAGCTCACGGTCGGCGACGGTCTCGTCAGCCAGATCCCGGCGCTGATCGTCTCGACCGCTGCGGGCCTTCTGGTCTCCAAATCGGGCGTGCGCGGCGCCGCCGACAAGGCGCTCGGCAAGCAGCTCTCAGGCTACCCCAAGGCGCTCGGCATGTCGGCGGCGGTGATGCTGCTGATTGCGATCCTGCCGGGCATTCCGATGTTGCCCTTCCTCGTGCTCGCCGGCGGTTCGGCCTGGCTTGCGTTTCATTTCGGCAAGCTCGCCAAGACCAAGCAGGCAGACGAGGAGGTCGCGGCGCAGGCTGCCTCGCCGCTCTCCGCCGACGGCACGCCGAAGGAGGAGACGCTCAACGACCTGCTCAAGCTCGACGAGCTCAAGATCGAGATCGGTTACGGCCTCCTGCCGCTGGTCAATGCGGCGGGCGGGCAGGACAGGCTGACGGACCAGGTCCGCGCGCTGCGGCGCCAGCTCGCGGCCGAGCTCGGCTTCGTCATGCCGGCAGTGCGCATCGTCGACAACGTCCAGCTCGAGGCGAACTACTACTACATCAAGATCAAGGAGATCGATGCCGGGCACGGTATCGTCTATGCCGGCCAGTACATGGCCATGGACCCGATGGGTGGCGCGGTGAACCTGCCCGGCCATAATGTCCTGGAGCCGACCTTCGGCCTGCCCGCGACCTGGATCGATGCCGCCTTGCAGGACGAGGCGCAATTGCGCGGCTTCACCGTGGTGGACGCCGCGACCGTGATCTCGACGCATCTCACCGAGGTGCTGAAATCGAACATGCCCGAGCTGCTTTCGCATGGCGAGGTGCAGAAGCTGCTGCGCGAGCTGCAGAAGGACCATGCCGACCTGCTCAAGGAGATCGTGCCGAGCCAGATCTCGACCACGGGCATCCAGCGCGTGCTGCAATTGCTCCTGGCGGAACGCGTCTCGATCCGCGATCTCGCCACCATCATCGAGGGCATCGCGGAAGTCGCCGGCAGCATCAAGAATCCGCGCGACATCGCCGAGCATGTCCGCACACGCCTTGCCCGTCAGATCTGCGCGCAGTTCTCCAACGGCCAGGGCAATCTGCCGATCATCACGCTCTCCTCGGCCTGGGAGAGCATCTTCGCCGAATCGATCATCGGCCAGGGCGAGGAGCGCCATCTCGCCATGCAGCCCTCGCGGCTGCAGGAATTCGTGCGCCATGTCCGCGACAAGTTCGAGGAGGCGGCGCGCATCGGCGAGATGCCGGCACTCGTCACCTCCGGACTGGCGCGGCCCTTCGCGCGCCAGATCATCGAGCGCTTCCGCAGGGAGACGCCGGTGCTCTCGCAGGCCGAGATCCATCCCCGCGTCAGGCTGAAGACGGTCGGCAGCGTCTGAGGCGGCTGTCGGCGACACCGCTCTATCGCCTGACCCTGCTCGGGCTTGCCTCCTGCAACTCACATCCCGGCCGCATGCGCCCAGCAAGCTTGACGCCTGATTGTCCACTATAATAGTATATTATACTCTATAGTGGACGATTGGGAACGCGAGCATGAGCATCCGACCGGCCCTTGCGGCCGACCTGCCGGCAATCCTGGCGATCTACAACGCCGTGATCGCGACCTCGACCGCCGTCTACACGGAGACGCCGGCGACCTTGGAGGATCGGCAGGCCTGGTTCGCGGCGCGGAGCGAGCAGGGCTATCCGGTGCTGGTTGCCGATGAAGGCGGCGAAGCTGTCGGCTACGCCACCTTCGGCGATTTCCGGGCCTGGCCGGGCTATCGCCATACCGTCGAGCACAGCGTCCATATCCGCGCCGACAGGCAGGGCAGGGGGCTCGGCAAGGACCTGGTCTCGGCGCTGTTCCCCTATGCCGCCGGGCTCGGCAAGCATGTGGTGATCGCGGGTATCGACGCGGCGAACGAAGCGTCGCTGCGGATGCATGAGCGCCTCGGCTTCACCCAGGCGGGGCGTTTCAACCAGGTTGGGCGCAAATTCGACCGCTGGCTCGACCTCGTCTTCCTGCAGCGTTTCCTATGACGGATCTGCGCAGCGGTGCTGGGGCCCTCATCGCGCAGGCCTCGATTGAGGCGCGGGGCCGCGTGGCCAGGCACCCATACCTATCCCTCAACGTTTTTCTCTTCGTCGCGATGTGCCTGGCCTGGGGCCTGACCTTCCTGCCGGTCAAGATCGCGGTAGTGCATGTGCCTCCGATCTTCCTGGCGGCGGCACGCTTCAGTCTTGCCGGCCTGCTGCTGCTCGCCTGGGCCGGGCGTGACGCGTTCAAGGTTCCGGCGCAGGCATGGCTGCGGCTCGTCGGCACGGGGCTGCTGGTCAATAGCTGCAATTACGCCTTGCTGTTCTGGGGCATGGCGCATGCACCCTCGGGGCTCGCGGCGATCATCAATATGGCGACGATCCCGATCTATACGGTGCTGGCGAGCCGCGTGATCGAGGGGCATCCCATCAGCGAGCGCCGCATCGCGGCGGTCGCGCTCGGGGCGGTCGGGCTCGGCTTCCTGTTCGCGACGCGGGCGCTAGGGGGCTTGAGCGCGGCGAAGGGCGATGGGCTGGAATTCTGGGGCCTGGCGGCGATTGCACTGGGCACGTTCTGCCATTGCGTCGGGGCGGTGCTGAGCCGCAAGATCGCCGGCACGATGCCGACCCTGACGCTGGCGGGGTGGCAGACCGCGATTGGCGCGCTCGGGTTGATTTTGCTCTCATTCGCGCTCGAGCCCGTCAGCGGCGCGCATCTGCGCGCGCTCGTGGAATGGCCGACGGCGCCGGCGCTCGCCTTCGTCGTCATCGTCGGCTCGCTGATCGGCTTCACCATCTTTCTGAGGCTGTTGCGCGATTGGGGCGCGTTCTACGCCGGGCTCTTCGCCTTCGTCAGCCCGGTCATCGCGGTGGGCGCTGGCGTAGCAGCGCTTGGCGAGCCCTTCGGATGGCCCGAGGCGGTCGGCGCGCTCCTGATGTTCGGCGCGGCGGCGATCGCACTCAGGAAATAGCCCGGCCAGCCTTCGCCTGGAGCAATGTCCTCGAAAACGCTCTGGAGCCTCAAACGATCGGTGGGTCGGCGCTTCGGGCCTTGGCATCGGCCTGCGCGACCGCGACCGCCAATTTGTGTTTTTTGAGTTGGGAGCGCTCGAAGGCGAGCACCACCGGCAGCGACACGACCAGCGGCAGAATGAGGTAGAACAGCCGCCAGATCAAAAGCGCGGCGAAGACGGCCGGGGCCGGCACGCCCGGCATCACAGCGAGGAAGACCGCCTCCATCACGCCGACGCCGCCCGGCACCTGGCTCAGCAGCCCGGCCGAGAAGGACAGCAGGAAGGCACCCAGCACGATCATGAAGCCCGGATTGCCCTGGTCTGGCAGGGCGAAATAGATGATGCCGGCCGCACCGGCGAGCTCCAGCGGCGCCGCCAGATATTGGCGCGCGACGATCGGCAGGCGCGGATAGATCAGTTCGAACTTGCCGATCTTGAACGGCTTGAACTTCAGCCAGGAGCCGAGCGTGTAGAGCACGACGAAGCCGAGCATGCCGAAGCCGATCAATCGTGCCGTCTGATCGCCGATCGCGAAGCGCGTCGAGAGCCGCGTCAGGGGGCGCAGGATTTCCGGCTCGATCACCAGGACGAGCCCGAGCAGCAGGATCGTGCCGAACGCGAAGGTGAAGGAGCACAGCGCCACCAGCACCGCGACCTCGGCGGCTGTCAGTCCCTTGGCCGTATAGGCCCGGAATCGCACCATGCCGCCGGAGAAGACCGACGCGCCGATATTGTGGGACAGCGCATAGGTGACGAAGGAACACAGCGAGATATAGGGCCAGGAGATGCCTTTCTCCTTGCCGATATGGATGAGCGCGATGCGGTCATACCAGGCGAGCGCAGCATAGGCGACGAGGGTGGCGAGCGCGGCATGCAGGAAGGCGTCAGGCGAGATCAGGCCGATCTTCTGGCCGATGCGGATCGCGACGATCTTGATGTTGTCCCAGAGGTTGCCTTGCTCCAGCAGGGCCTGGATCGCAGCGTCCGTGCCGGCCTCGGTCTTGAGCTTCTCCCAGAGCAGGTCGACCGACCAGACGACCGCGACAAGCCCGATGATCGGCCAGAGATAGTCGAGATACTTTTTCATGGGACCCGCAGCTGCGAGGAGACGAAAAGCCATAGATACGCCATCGATCGCACATGCGGGAAACACGCGAGCCGGGGGCTTGCGTCTTCTCTGCCAGCGGTCGCGCGCGAGGGCAAGCGGCGCATGGCTGGATGCCCCTTTGGGAGCGGATTGGGCGCTAGAGCCGGATGATTTCAGATGGAATTACGAAGTGATCCCATCTGAAATCTGAATCCGTCTCTCATCAAAGAGTTAGAGCAGGATCAATGCGAAAAACCGGTTCCCACTTTTTCGCATCCTGCTCTTGCGGCCGGCTCATGTGCTGATCATGGCGATGGCTCTTGTGTCGCGGGCGAAATCCCCCGACCCTGCCGCCGCGATCATGTCATGATCGCGGCATTGCCCATCCCGCCTCGTCGCATCAAGAAGCCAGCATGTCCGAAAGCCTTTCCATCAGCCTGACCGGCATCACCGACCTGCCGCCGGGCAAGATCGCCGCCATCGTCACCTCGCTCGAAATGTTCGAGGCCCCGCCGCCACGCTCCGACCCGCCTGGCATGGCGGGGTTCGCGCTCGATTCGATCGGGCGCGAGGATGTCGCCCGCTATCTCGCGATCTACCGCGCACTGGGCGAACGCTGGATGTGGTTCAGCCGGCTGGTCAAGCCGGTGGCGGAGCTCCAGGCGATCCTGGCCGATCCAGCAGTGGAGTTTTTCGCCGTCCGGCATGATGGCCGCGATGTCGGCTTGCTCGAACTGGATTTCCGCGTGCCGGGCGAAGGCGAGCTCGCCTTTTTCGGCCTCGATGAGAGCGTGATCGGGCGCGGCGCCGGGCGCTGGCTGATGAACCGTGCCCTCGCCAAGGCCTGGGCGAAGCCGATCGGCCGTTTCTGGGTGCACACCTGCACGCTGGACCACCAGGGTGCGCCGGAGTTCTATCAGCGCTCCGGCTTCACCGTGTTCAAGCGCAGCGTCGAGGTCGATGACGATCCGCGGCTGCACGGCCATATGCGGCGCGATAGCGTACCGCATCATCCGGTCATCGCCTGAATCGAACGAAGCCCTCATTCCGGCGAGAGCGAGCCATGCTCACCTCTCGCCGGAATGAGGGCTGATCGTTGCGGGTTTGGCTCAGAGCGTTTTCGAGCGAAGTGGCTACCGGTTCGCGTGAAGGAAACGCGTTAAAACAAAGACCTGGAGCAATTGAACGATCCAATTGGATCGGAAATTGCTCTAGGCGCCGGCGCGGGCGCGCAGTCCGATCGAGTCCATCATCGCCTGATCGCGGGCGGCCTCGGCGGCGCGCTCGGTGGCACGTTCGCGATCGTCGAGGATCTCGACCTTCTTCATGTCCTCGAAGGCTTCCTGCAATTCGGCCTTGGCCTCATCGAGCTGACCCTTCAGGTTATCGGCCGACTGACGCAGGTTGTCGCGACGGCCGAGAGCCGCTTTGGCATAGGTCGGGTAGGCGAAATGCGCCGGATCGGAAATTCCGGCCCGGGTTTCTTCGCTCTGGATCTCGCGATCCAGATCGGTCGCCATCCGATGAAACTCGGCGATCATCATCTCAATCTGGCTAACCCGGCGGCGCTTTTCGTCCACCTGGAAGCGTTTGAGACGCAAAAGGGTCTCTCGCGACTTCATGTTGTGTCCAACTCCTGATTACGCTTGGTCGCGCGCCGACCCCTCGACACGCAACCGGAACTCCATCCGCGAGACAAAAAGCACAATGGGGCAAGGAGGTTGACCGTTCCTTACCGAAATCGGTTGCTTTGCGTGCATGTTGAGACCGCGTCGCGGCCTCTGCCGCTCCTGACACGCTTCAGCTAAGGCTTCCGCAACAGAGTGGGGCGCTGCTCCCGCCGTCGACGGAAACGCCTTCTTGTCCGCCCCTTTCCTGCCTGCCTCCTCGCGCCTGTCCGGGCATACAGCGCTGCTCTGCGGCCTGGCGCTGACCCGCATCATCGGCTGGGGCTCGACCTATTACGCGCCGTCCGTGCTGGCGGGCTATCTCGATCGCGAAATGGGGCTCGGGCCCGAGCTCGTCTTCAGTGGCATTACCATCCTGCTGCTCACCGGGGCGTTCGCGGCGCCGGCCCTGGGCAAGCATCTCGACGTACATGGCACGCGTCGCTCGATGTGCGTCGGCGCGGTGATCTGCGGGCTCGGCCTGGCGACGCTCGCCCTGGCGCAGGGGCCGGTCAGTTATCTCGCAAGCTGGTTCGTCATCGGCATCGGCCATGCGATGACGCTGGCCAATGTCGGCAATGTCACCGTGGCTCAGGTCATGGGCGAGCGCACGCGCCGGGCGCTCGGTCTGATGATGCTGGTGACCGGGTTCTCCTCGAGCGTGTTCTGGCCGCTCGCCGCTTTCCTGTCGCAAGCCTATGGCTGGCGCGTCGCCTGGCTGATCTTCGCGGCAATGCAGATCGTCATCGTGCTGCCGATCCATTTCGCCATCCCGGCCTATCATCGCTCGCCGGCCGTGGAGGTGGTGGCTGAACCGGCGAAGACCGCCGATGAGGGTAGCGCTCCCCATGCACAGCGCCGAGGCATCTTCTGGTTGCTCGCCTTGATCTTTTCCGCCAGCGGGCTCGTCTCCTGGGGCTTGCCCCTGAACCTCATCGCTTTGCTGCAAAGCTCGGGCCTGAGCCAGGCGAGCGCGGTCGGCATCGCCTCCTTGGGTGGTCCGGCGACGCTTTTGGCGCGCCTTGTCGATGCGGTCGCGGGCGAGCGTTTTCCCGTCGAGCGCGTGGCGTTGGGCGGGCTCGCGCTGGGGCCGCTCGCCTGCCTGATCATGGTGTTCGCGCCGGGCTCAGTGACGACCGCCGTTACCTTCGTCGTCTGCTTTAGCGCCGCGATGGGGGTGATTTCCGTTGCACGTGCCACGCTGCCGCTGGCGCTGTTCGGCCGCCAGGGTTTCGGGGCGATGCTGGGCAAGCTCGCTGTGCCGCAGAACATCGCCTTCGCCGTGGCGCCCCTGCTGTTCGCGGTGATGATCGAGAGCATGGGTAACCGCGCCACGCTGGTCGCCTCGGCGGCGATCCAACTCGTCGGCTTCCTGGCGATGCTGCGGCTGGTGCGCCTGCTGAGAGGCACCTAGAGCAATTGAACGATCCAGTTGGATCGTTCAACAACTCCTGCTCTTTGTTTTAATGCGTTTTCTTCACGCGAACCGGTGTCCACTTCGCTCGAAAACGCTCTGGAGGCGGCTTCAGATCCTGATCAGCAGCGCCAGCAGGGCCAGGGCGGCGGGGGCGGCCTGGATGTAGAGGATCTTGCGGCTCGCCGTCGCCGCGCCATAGAGGCCCGCGACGATCACGCAGGCAAGGAAGAAGGTTTTGATCGCGAAACCAGCCTCGCCGAGCCACAGGCCCCAGACCAGTCCTGCGATCAGGAAACCGTTGTAGAGGCCCTGATTGGCGGCGAGCGTCTTGCTCTGGGCGGAGAACTCCGCCGTTGTGCCGAACGCTTTGCGGCCGCGCGGGGTGTCCCACCACAGCATTTCGAGCATGACGATATAGGCATGGATCAGCGCGACGAGGCAGATCAGGATGGTCGCTGTCATCGGGCTGGCTCCAGTTATGGCAGATAGGTCGTAGTGAACTTCCATTCGCGTGGATTCAGCAAGCGGCCGGCCGGTTCCCTCCCCAGAAGCTGCTGCCCCTAACAACCCTAAAGCTGCGCGCGCTCGTTGCAGGCACAGCCGTCGCCCGTGCCTCAACCGTTCATGATCGCCGACAGCATGGCGTAGCATTCGGGCAGAGAGGTCGCTTCGTCCTTGGCCTGCTTGAGGAAGCCTTCTAGCGCCGGGTTGAGGCGGATCGCCTCGTCGACTTCGGCCGAGGCGCCCTGGCGATAGGCGCCGAGCCGAATCAGTTCCTCCATGTCGGCATAGGTCGCGAGTGTCGCGCGCGCTTTCTGCACTACCGGATAGAAAGCCGGGTCGCAGGAGCGTGGCATGGTACGCGAGACCGATTTCAGGATGTTGATCGCCGGATAGCGCCCGCGCTCGGCGATCGAGCGCTCCATTACGATATGGCCGTCGAGGATGCCGCGCACCGCGTCCGCCACCGGCTCGTCATGGTCGCCGCCATCGACGAGCACGGTGAACAGGCCGGTGATGGCGCCATCCCCGATGCCCGGCCCGGCGCGCTCGAGCAGGCGCGGCAGTTCGGCGAAGACGGTCGGCGTATAGCCCTTGGTCGTGGGCGGTTCTCCTGCAGCGAGGCCGATCTCGCGCATCGCCATGGCGAAGCGCGTGACCGAATCCATCAGGCACATCACCTGCTTGCCCTGATCGCGGAAATATTCGGCGAGCGTCAGCGTGGTCATGGCCGCCTGCTTGCGCATCAGGGCGGGCTCGTCCGAGGTCGCGACGACCACGACCGAGCGCGCGAGGCCGGAGGGGCCGAGATCGTCCTGCAGGAACTCCTGCACTTCGCGGCCGCGCTCGCCGACGAGGCCGATGATGTTGACGTCGGCCCGCGCGTAGCGCGCCAGCATCGAGAGCAGCACTGACTTGCCGACGCCCGAGCCGGCGAAGATGCCCATGCGCTGGCCGAGGCAGCAGGTCAGGAAGGCGTTGAGCGCGCGCACGCCGAGATCGAGCGGCTTGCCGACGCGGCGCCTCGAATGAGCGGGCGGCGGATCGTTGCGGAAGGTGCAGAGCGTTTCGCCCTCGGGCAAGGGCGGGCCGCCATCGACGGGGCGGCCGAGCGCGTCGACGACGCGACCGAGCCAGGCGGAGGTCGGTCTGATGCCGGGCTGGGCCTTGTCGACATAGGCGGGGCAGCCGCGGCGCACGCCGTCGAGCCCGCCATAGGGCATCACCAGTGCTTTCTCTCCGGAGAAGCCGATGACTTCGCAGGGCACGCGGATGCCCGGCGCGATCTCGATCTGGACGCGGCCGCCCAGGCTCATCGCGCCGATCGGCCCCGAAATCTCGACGAGCAGTCCCCGGACCGCGGTGACACGGCCGTAGACCGTGACGCTGTCGAGGCCGCCAATGACGGCAGCGAGGTTGGAAAGTCGGTCGGGGCCGCGCGAAGCGCTGTTCATAACTGCTTCCGTCAACCTTTCATTTACCTGTGTGATTAACACTGTGTTTCGAGGCTGCGGCGTTTCGCAGGGCCTTTCAGCCCTGTTCCACGACGCTGGTCTCCGCGAAAGGCGATTTCGCGGGTGAAGGCTCCACGATCCGTGTTAAATTCGACTCACCTCGACAAGGATCGTTCACTTTCTCCCAAGAAGCGCTTGCGCTCGGGAATCACGGTTTGTTAACCATTTCTCCGTAGCGTGTCGCGTGGCGTTTCATCAGGCAAGCACGTCATCGTCCTGAGCCGCGGGGGCCCGGATGAGAAGAACGATCAGCTTGCCTGCGGGCGGAATTGGGGACGTGACATGCGGGTTCTGCTGATCGAGGACGATAGCGCAACCGCTCAAAGCATCGAGCTGATGCTCAAATCGGAGAGCTTCAACGTCTACACCACCGATCTCGGTGAGGAAGGCGTCGATCTCGGCAAGCTCTACGACTACGACATCATCCTGCTCGACCTGAACCTGCCCGACATGTCGGGATACGAGGTTCTACGCTCTCTGCGTGTCGCCAAGGTGAAGACACCCATCCTGATTCTGTCCGGCCTCGCCGGCATCGAGGACAAGGTGAAGGGTCTCGGCTTTGGCGCCGACGACTATCTGACCAAGCCCTTCCACAAGGACGAGCTCGTCGCCCGGATCCACGCCATCGTGCGCCGCTCGAAGGGCCATGCCCAGTCGGTCATCACGACGGGCGACCTCGTGGTCAATCTCGACACCAAGACCGTGGAAGTCGATGCCGCGCGCGTCCACCTCACCGGCAAGGAATACCAGATGCTGGAGCTGCTCTCGCTCCGCAAGGGCACGACGCTGACCAAGGAGATGTTCCTGAACCATCTCTATGGCGGCATGGACGAGCCCGAACTCAAGATCATCGACGTGTTTATCTGCAAGCTGCGCAAGAAGCTCGCCAATGCGTCGGACGGCAAGAACTACATCGAGACCGTCTGGGGCCGCGGCTATGTGCTGCGTGAGCCGATGGACGTCGAGGAACGCATCCCGGCCTGAGATGCGATGGCCCGTTCCGCTCGTCATCGGGCGGTCATGAACGGATGCCAGAACGCCCTTGGCCTGATCGTCGGATGTACACGACAGGTCGACGGGGACCCCGCCGAGAGGCGGGGTTTTTGTTTGGACGAACCCGCAGTTTTAGTCGGAGACCGCGCTGCCCGCCGGTCCGACGGGAGAGGTTTCAACCGCGGACGCTGCTCAGCGTTGGCGTCCTCGTCCGGTCGAAGGGCAGGCCGAGGCCGGCGCTTTGCCCATTGCTCGAGCGGCTTTCGCGATAAAGACCGCGATGGCTCTTGTCGGGCACGATGGTCGTGGTGATGCCGATGACGGTTTCGGCGGCACCGAGCACGAAGACGCCGTCCGCCGTCAGGCGCTGGGCAAGCGCCGCCATCACCTTGGCCTTGGTCGGTACGTCGAAATAGATCAGCACGTTGCGGCAGAAGATGATGTCGAACTGCCCGAAATGGCTGTTCGGCAGCAGCAGATTATGGGGTTTCAACTCGACCATGGCACGGATGCGTTCGGAAACCTGCCATTTGTCGCCATCCTGCCGGAAATGCCGCAGCAGCATCTGGATCGGCAGGCCGCGTTGCACTTCGAACTGGCTGTAGATGCCGGCCCGCGCCTTCTCCAGCACCTCCGAGGAGATGTCGGTACCGAGAATCTCGACCTTCCAGCCAACGAGCCGGGTGGCCATCTCGTCGAGGATCATGGCGAGCGAATAGGCCTCCTGGCCGGTCGAGACCGCCGCGCACCAGATGCGCAGTGTCCGGCTGGCGGCGTTGGCGGTGAGCTTTTCCGGCAGGATCACGTCACGGAACAGATCGAACGGCGTCCGGTCGCGAAAGAACAGCGTCTCGTTGGTCGTCATCGCCTCGATGACGGCGTTTTCGAGCAAGAGATCGGTGCCCGGGCGCAGCGCCTGCACGAGCGTGCTCAACCCATCGATACCGCGGCGGCGGCAGAGCATGCCGAGGCGGCTTTCGGCGAGATAGCGCTTGTCCTGGCTCAATGAGAGACCGGAGCGCACATGCAGCAGGGCGCGCAGGAAGTCGAAATCCGCCTCGGTCATGAGGGTTTGCCCCCACGCAGCAGGTCGCGGATCGCGCCGCCGATGCCATCGAGCGGAATCACGGCGCTGGCATGCCGTGCCCGCACCACGGAGCCCGGCATGCCCCAGATCGTGCTCGACAATTCGTCCTGGGCGATGACGGCAGCGCCGGCCCGTCGCAGCGCGCCTGCGCCTTCCGTACCGTCGCTGCCCATGCCGGTGAGCACGAGGCCGAGCGCTGCGGAGCCGAGATGGCGGGCGCCCTCGGTGAAGAGAACGTCCACGGCGGGCCGGCAAAAGCGTACCGGTGGCGCGTCGCTGATGCTCGCGACGAGATGACCGAGCTTGCGGTCGATGCCGAGATGCCGGCCTCCAGGGGCGACATAGATCGTACCGCGCGAAAGGCGCTCGCCGTCATAGGGTTCGCGCGCCGGTATGCCGATCTGGGCGCTGACTTGCTCAGCGAAGGAGGCGGTGAAGAGCGGCGGCATGTGCTGGACGATCAGGGTCGTCAGGTCATTCAGCGCATCGCCTATATCGGAGAGCACCTTGGCGACGGCGCGGGGGCCTCCGGTGGAGGCGCCTATCATCAGATAGCGCGGCATCACCGAGACGAGATTGCGCAGGTTCACCGGCCCGACTGGAGCGAAATCGAGGTCGATCTCCGGTGGCAGCGCTCCCGCGCGCGCCGGAGACTGCGCGATGTTGCTGAGCTTGAGCAAGAATTCGCTGCGGAAATCGAGCGACAGCGTCATACCGCCACGGCTGTCCGGCTTGGAGAGCACATCCATCGCGCCTTTGGTCATGCATTCCAGCGCGATGCGGGCGTTGCGTTCGGTCAGCGTGGTGGCGAGCAATACGCCGGTATGGGGGCTTTCCTTCAGGATCTGGGGCAGGGCTTCGGCTCCGCCGAGGCCGGGCATGTTGAGGTCGAGCACCATGACGTCCGGGTGGAAGCGCCCGGCATGGGCCACTGCCGTTTCGCCGTCGCCAGCGACAGCGACGACATGGAACTGCCCGCTCTCGCCGAGCCAGCGTGCGAAGAGGCCGCGCACGACGACGGAATCGTCGGCGATCACGACCGTCTTGGGTCGCTGCGCCGATGCGCTCGCTGGCGAGAGGCTCGTCATGTGTCGCGCCTCCGGCGGACTTGTCACAGGTCGTAGAGGTGCCAGGCAGCGGCGAGGGAACTCGCCACGCTATAGCTCACAGCAGGCCCACCTGATGGAACTTCGAAGCGACGATTTCCTTGTCGAAGGGCTTCATGATGTATTCGTCGGCGCCGGCATGCATGGCCCGCGCAATATGGGCGATGTCGTTCTCGGTGGTGCAGAACACGACCTTGGGCCGCTTGCCACCCGGCATTTGCCGCAATGTGCGCAGAAAATCGTAGCCGTCCATGATTGGCATGTTCCAGTCGAGCAGGACGGCGTCCGGCATCTCGCCCTTGCAGGCGTCGATGGCGCGCGCGCCATCCTCGGCCTCGGCGATGCGGAACTGCAGGCCTTCCAGAATGCGGCGGGCGACTTTGCGGATCACGGCGGAGTCATCGACGACAAGGCAATATTTCATGGTTTTCTCCAAAAATCGTAGTGCGACGCCTCAGGCGGCCACCGGCAAATCAAGCTTCAGGACGGCATCGACATCGAGGACGACGAGAAGACGCTCGTCGAGACGATGCACGCCGGCCGCAAGCGCGGCCCAACTGGCATCGAGATGCACGGGAACGGGTTCGAAGGTCGACTGGTCCAAGCGCATCACCTCTCCGACCGCATCGACGATCAGCGCATAGGCCTCGCCGCCGAGGTCGATGCCGACCGCGACGAGTTCGCAGGCCTCGTCATGGCGGGGGGGGGCAGCGACCGGGTGGCCGAGACGCTGGCGCAGGCAAATGGCGGTGACGACACGCCCGCGCAGGTTCAGCAGGCCGACGATCTCGGAGGGCGCGCGCGGGACGGTCGTGATGTGGTTGGCGATGAAGACGTCGTGGACGCGCCCGATCGGCAGCCCGAGCAGCTGCTCGCCGACGGTGACGGTGACATAGTCGAGCGATTCGCCGAAAGCGGCAGCCGCCGAGACGGCGCCGGGCGCGGGTGCATTGGCGTCGTGCTTGCTCATGCGGCCTGCCTCATGCCGGATTTGCGTTCCGCCAGCTCGCTCAGCAAGGCGCGGCGATCGAATTTGGCGATGACCTCGTCGAGCCGCACCTGCGCCGCGCGCATGTGCAATTCCGGGGTGGCGAGCGAGGTCAGGCCGAGAATCCGGAGGCGGTCGCCGCTTTCGGAGGCGCGCAGCGCCGCGGCGAAGGCGTAGGCGGCGTCCGGGCTGCGGTCGAGGTCGATCAGCACGCAGGTCATCGCTTGGTGCGCGGCCAGCCGCGTCGCGGTCTCGAAATCGGAGGCGAAGGCGATCTGCCGTCCCGAGGCTTTCAACACGGGGCTCAGCATCTCGCGCAGGAAGTCGGAGGGTTCGACCAGCAGGATCCGCGCGACATCGATCGGCTGCGCGTCTGAGCGTCGGCCGCTCAGCCAGCCCGGGTCGTCCTTCGGCAGGTAGTGGGCGAGGTCGAGGATGTCGGTGGCGCGGCCGCGAATGATGGCCGAGCCGATGACGCCGCGGTCGATCATCGAGGCGATCTCGACATCGAGCACCTCATCGACGATATCGACGATCGCATCGACCGCGAGCCCCAGGATCAGTTCTCCCTCGGAGATGATGACGAGCGGCTGCAGTCCCTCTGCGCGGATCGCGGCCTCGCCGACCGGAATGATCGGCATCAGCCGGTTGCGGTAATGCAGGAGAACGCGGCCGCCGCTATGCTGGAATTCACCGGCGTCGACCTCCTCGAGCCGGGTCACCAGCGAGAGCGGCACCGCCTTGACGCCTTCGAGCCCGGCGCGGAACACCAGCATGGTCGTCTTCTCGGCGGTCGGTGACTGGGCTTGCGCCGGCGCCTCGACACGCAGCGCATCGACGGTCGCGGCCGCGCCGACGAGCCGGGCGATGCCGTTGGGATCGACGATCAGCACCACGGCGCCATCGCCGAGGATCGTGTTCCCGGAGAACAGCGGGATATGCCGCAGCTTCGTCGACATCGGTTTGACGACGATTTCCTCGGTGTGGAAGACACCGTCGACCAGGATCCCGAACTGGCGCTCGCCGATCTGCGTCACCACGATGAAGCCGTCATCGGTCGGCGCGCCGGCTGCCCCCATCAGGGCGGACAGGGCGATGATCGGCAGCAGGCGGTCGCGCAGGCGCAGCACCGGCGCGCCATTGATCTGCTCGACGCGATGGTCCGCGCCCGCCTTCACCCGGACGAGCTCGCGCACCACGACCTGCGGAATGGCGAAGCGCTGCTTGCCGGCCACGACGATGAGGGCGGAGACGATCGCCAGCGTCAGCGGGATCTTGATGGTGATGGTGGTGCCGATGCCGGGCGTGCTGGCGACGTCGATGATGCCGCCGATGGCGTCGACATTGACCTTGACGACGTCCATGCCGACGCCGCGGCCCGAGACCGCCGTCACGCTTTCTGCCGTCGAGAAGCCGGGGTGGAAGATGAAGCGGCTGATCTGCGCGTCGCTCATGCGCTCGATCTCGGCCTCCTGGGCAAGGCCCTGCTGCAGGGCCTTGCGCCGGATGCGCGCGATGTCGAGGCCGCGCCCGTCATCGGAGATCGCGATCGTCACCGAGCCGCCCTCGTGATAGGCGGCGAGGCGGATGGTGCCGTGTTCGGGCTTGCCCGCCGCGAGCCGTTCTTCCCGCGGTTCGATGGCATGGTCGGCGCAGTTGCGGACCATATGGGTGAGCGGATCCTTGATCAGGTCGAGGATCTGGCGGTCGAGCTCGGTGTCGGTGCCCTCCATCACCAGTTCGATGCGCTTGCCAAGTTCAGCGCCGAGATCGCGCACGATGCGCGGCAACTTCGACCAGGCGTTGCCGATCGGCTGCATGCGCGTCTTCATGACGCCGTCCTGCAGCTCCGCCGTGATCAGCGAGAGCCGCTGCAGCGGTGCCTTGAGGCCGACATCCTCCTGCTTGCGGGATATCTCCAGAAGCTGGTTGCGGGTCAAAACGAGCTCCGACACCATCGTCATCAGATGCTCGATGGTGTCGACATTGACGCGCAGCGTCGCGGAGCCGCCGGGGCGGCTCTCGCGCGGCGCGGCCTCGTCCGCTGCTTTCGCCGCGGCCGGCGCCTCGATGCGCCCGTCCCGGCCGCGCTCCGGCCCTGGCGCGCTACGGAAGACGAGGTCGAGCTCGTCCTCGCTCAGATGCGAGCCATGGCGGGTGAGATAAGCGGCGACGGGGTCACTCGATTCGCCGCTCTCCGGCGGCAGATGCAACAATTCGGCCTTCGCCTGATCGGCCAAGGCCAAGAGTTCCGTGATCAGCGCCTCGTCATTGCCGACGGGTTCCTGGCTCTTCTCGGCGAGCTCGGCGAGAATCTCTTTGATGCGGTCGATGGTTTCGAGAATGGCGGTGACGGCGATCGCGCTGACGGTGGCCCCATCCCGGAACTGGCCGATCACCGACTCGGCAGCATGGGTCAGCGCTTCCAGCCGGGGCAGGCCGATGAAGCCGCAAGTGCCTTTCACCGTATGCACCAGGCGGAAGATATTGCGCAGGATCTCGCGGTTATTCGGCTCCTGCTCGAAGCGTACGAGTTCCCGATCGACCGTGTCGATGTTCTCGCCGGTCTCGCTCAGGAACTCTTGCAGCAGATCATCCATGCCGAAGACCATCACCCACGCAACAATACCGGGCGATCTAAGCAGGAGAAGGGTTTATGATCTGTTTCGATCGTACCCGCAGCGCAATGATTCGGCGCTCAATCGGCCTTTTGTGCGGTGATGCTGACCGTGTCGCCCTCGATGGCGAAACTGATCGCCATGCCGGCGGCGCGGGCGACCATGCCGGTGTAGAGCGGCTGGACGGCATGGGCGTCGATCGTGCCGGTCTCGGAATGGCCCGCGATCAGGTCCTCGACATGGTTGGGAATGCGCGCATGCGAGCCCGTGGCGGTGATGACGAAGCGGCCCTGCTCGCCCTCGATCGTGGCGCGGGAGACCAGTTTGCCGCCGCGCGGCACGGCATGGGTCGCCAGGATGAGCAGGTTGAGGAGCAGCTTGACCTGGTTCTTCGGCAGCAGGGCGCGTGGCGCCTCCCAGTCGAGCGAGAGCTTGTCGTCGTTGAGGAAGCCGTTGGCGACATTGCCGGCGTCGCCGAGGTCGATCATCGCGCCGGCGGAACCCGCCGCTCCGAAGGCGAGGCGGGCGAACTGCAAGCGCGCCGAGGCGCTGCGGGCACTCTTCTTGATCAGGTCCAGCGCGAAATCGCGCATGGAGGGATCGTCTTCCTCCAGAACCTCCAGCGCGTTGACAATGGCGCCGACCGGGCTGATCACGTCATGGCAGACGCGGCTGCAGAGGAGCGCGGCCAAGTCTAGCGGCTCGAGCGAGATGGCGGTCATGGCTTGGTGTCCTGCGATCGACGGTGCGGAGCGCGCGGTGTAAAGCGGCGCCATTAGTACATAGATATGGTGCCAGCTTGGTTTGCATGTGGTTAACCCTGATTTTCTTGTCGAAGGGGCCTTCGGGACGATGATCGGCCAGGACGACCCCCGTCTTTGCGACTGCAACGATCTGGCGCGCCGGCTCGCGGAAGCCGCGCGCCTGAGCGCGGCGGTGCTGCTGACGATGCGCATGGCGCGCGACGTCAAGGTCAAAGCCGACGGGTCGCCGGTCTGTTCGGCCGATCTCGCGGCTGATCATACCGCCAAGGGCGCGCTTGCGCGCCTGCTGCCCGGTTTCCCGGTGATCAGTGAGGAAAGCGCCGACGCCGTCGCGCCCGCTCCGATCTTCATCCTGCTCGATCCGCTGGACGGCACGCGCGAGTTCCTGGCCAATGGCGACAGCTATTGCGTCGCGATCGCGATCATCCGTGACGGCCGGCCGATCGCTGGCGCGATCGCGGCACCGCAGCTCGGGCGGCTCTGGTTCGCCGGCGAGGGCGCCTTCGCGCAGCGTCTGGCATCGGACGGGGCGGCGCTGGGCGAGCCCGAGCGCATTCATGTCCGGTCGCTTCCGCCCGATGGGCCGGTCACCCTGGTCAGCCGCTTCCATGGCGACGAGCTCAGCGACAAGGTCGCGGTGGCTATGGGATCGCGCGCTACGATGCCGATGTCGTCGGCGGTCAAGTTCGGGCTCATCGCCTCGGGCGAGGCCGATCTGCATGTGCGTGCCGGCCAGACGATGGAATGGGACATTGCGGCCGGAGACGCGATCCTGAAGGCCGCGGGCGGCAGCGTGTTGATGCTGGACGGGGACTTGCCGCGCTATGGTGCGAGCGAGCGCCAGTTTCGCAACCCGCCCTTCGTGGCGGCGAGCAGCGAAGCGCTTGCACGCCGCGCGGCCGCAGCGGCGGACAACGTTCAGCGCGCGATGGTCCCGTAGACATCCTTCCACTGTGCTTCGGCGAGCTGGAACAGTGTGGCGTTGCTGATGAAGCGGCGGCGGTTCTCGGCCGTACGGAACAGGTAGAGCCGCGAATCGATCACGGCGAACAGGTGCGGATCGCTCTCGACCGCCCGGCCATCGGCGACGCCGGTGGCGTCAAAGCCGGCGAAGGCTGGCTCATAGACGTCAGGTGCGTCGCGGAACGCCTCACGGTTGGCGGCGGAGGCGAAGCGCCAGACTGCGCCGCCATGGATGAGTTCGTAGTCCGGGCGACCCGGCGTCGCGCGTCCCAGCAGTTGATAGGCGACGGGGTCATAGCCGTGGAGCGCGAAGCCGGAGGGCGTGTCGCGCTGCATCGTCTCGCCCAGGCGTGGCAGCTGCGGCAGGCCCGAGGGCAGGCCGGGTATGACCGAATCGGAGGAGGAGAGGTTTTGCGCGGAGGAAAGGCTTGGCGCGGAGGCGAGCGGCTGCGTCGCCATGACCGGCTGGATCGCGATGGCGAGCGCAAGCACGCCGACCGCAATCGAAATCCAGCGCTGCCATGTTACGGCCTTCATCGCGTCAAATCCTTTGGATGTCAGTTCTTCGGTGAGCCGTAGCGCGCCGGAATCTTCACGGGTTGGATACACTTGCGAGGTATCAAACCCGTTACCGAAATGGTGCGTATTTGCGCGGTGTCATGCTTCGCGTTCGAAAACCGCGCGTTTCTGCGCGGTCCAGAGCTCCCCTCCGACAGGGGGATCGGCACGGATCTGCAGTCGACTGCACTGCGGGCTCCACGGTCTTCCGGTCGGTTTGAATTCACGAACTGGCGCCCAGCCCGGAGATGATCTCGATGATAAAGACACGCCGCAGCTTCGTCGCCGGAGGGCTCGCGCTTGCGAGCGCCGGCTTGGCGATGCCGTCCGCTCCCGCCCTCGCCCAGCAGAACTACAGCCAGAGCCGGTCGTTCTCGCAAAACGAGCTCGTCGGCTCCGGTCATCAATTCTTCGGAAACGTCTCGCGCGGCCTTGCCTTGACGATCGAAGAGGCTGTGCGGCGCTGGGGCGAGCCCAATGGCTATGTGCTGGGCCAGGAGGCCTCCGGCGCCTTCGTCGGCGGGTTGCGCTATGGCGAAGGTACGCTGTTCACCCGCAATGCCGGCGATCGCAAGGTGTTCTGGCAAGGGCCGTCCGTCGGCTTCGATTTTGGCGGTGAGGGCGCCCGCACGATGATGCTGGTCTATAACCTGCCGGCGGTCGAGGCGCTCTACCAGCGTTTCGTCGGCGTCGACGGCTCGGCCTATTTTATCGGCGGCTTCGGCTTTACCGCGATGGCGGCCGAGAACGTGACCCTGGTGCCGATCCGTACGGGCATCGGTTGGCGCCTGGGCGTCAATCTCGGCTACCTGAAGTTCACGCCTCAGGCGACCTGGAACCCCTTCTGACGGGGTCTGCTGAGAGGGTTCTGCCGAAGCGCTGGTCATGATGCGGCCGGCGTGGCAGTTTCACGTGTCTGATCATGTCCAGATGCGGAGCGGCAAGTCTTGATCGAAGCCGTCATGCTTGTGATGCTCGGCTTTCTGTCGGCGACGCTCCTGGCGTTGGCGGCGGTCCCGGCCTTGGCGCGCCGCGCCGACAGGCTGGCGCGCAAGCGGGCCGAGGCGGCGTTCCCCCTGTCGCTTGCCGAGATTGCCGCCGACCGCGACCATTTGCGGGCGGAACTCGCCTTGCGCGCGCGGGGGCTGGAGCAGCAGGCCGAGCGTGGCTTTGCCGCCAAGGCGGCGGCAATGCAGGATATCGGCCGGCGCGACATGACGATCGGCCAGCTCGAACGCGATCTGCGCGCCGGTGAGGCGCGGATCGCCGATCTCGACGCGGGCCTGACCGCGACGCGCGGCAAGCTCGCGGAGACGCAAGGCCGGCTCGCCGTCGAGACCGCGAGCCATGCGGAGACGGGCAAGCTGCTGGACAAGCGCATCGCGGACCTCGCCGCCCTCGAGCGCAGCCTCACTGAGGCGCGCATGGCGCTGACCGGCACGAGCGCCGATCTATCTGCGCGCGGCGCGGAACTCGACCAGGAGCGCGCGACCTTGGGCCGAGTTCAGGCGCTGCTGGGCGAGCGCGACGCGGAACTCGCCGCGCTGCGGGCTGAGAGCGATGCGCTGCAAGCCTCGCAGCTCAAGCATCGGACGCAGATGCTGGTGCTGGAAGGCCAGTCCGTCGACCTGTCGGGCCGTCTTGCGGCAGCCGAGCAGGGGCTCGTTGTGGCCAAGATCGCGCTCTCTGCGATGACGATTGATCGCGACAGTGAAAGGCTGCGCGCCGACACTCTGTCCGCGCGCGCGGCTCAAGCTGAAGCCGGGCTGGCGGCGGCGGATGCTGCGAGCGCTGCGGCCACAGTTGAGACCCGCCGCATCCAGGGTTTGCTGAAGCAGGAGACCGAGGCGCTCGCTTTGCAGATGCAGGCGCGCGTGGCGGCCGAGCAGGGCGCCGAAGAGGCGAAGGCCACGAGGCTCGGAGCCGACCATAAGCTCAGGCAGGAAAACGAGGCCATGCGCGGGCATTTGCGCGAGCGTGAGCAGCGCTTGGAGACGCTGCATGCCGAGATCCAGACCTTGCAGGGCGCGCTGATGCAGGCGCGGACCGAACGAGGCGTTCCGAAGCGCGAGGATGCAAAACCGGCCGTGCCGGTTTCATCCGTCGCTGTGCCCGCTGGCGGTAAGACCGCGCTCCGGCGCGACATCATGAAGGTCACTGGGCGCTTGAAGGCCAGGCGACCGAAGCAGGAAGCCGCCGAATAGATCCGGCGACGGACCCGGCATGGCTTGGTAAGGTCCGGCTTCGTAAGGTCCGGCTTCGAAAACCGTTTTCCACTTTTTCGTCGGATGCTCGAGAGCCGGATGATTTCAGATGGGATCACCAAGTGACCCCATCTGAAATCTGAATCCGTCTCTCATCTAAGAGTGAGAGCAGGATCAACGCGAAAAAACCGGTTTCCACTTTTTCGCATCCTGCTCTAGGAAAGCGCGCCCGCGCATCCCTGCGAGACCCTGTCCGAGATGGTTTCTGCCGTGACCGAACCCAAGATCGATCTGCTTTGCATCGGCGAACCGCTGGGCGAGTTCAACGCGACGCGCGGCGATGCCGGCTCCTTCCAGTTCGGCCATGGCGGTGACACCTCCAACTGCGCCGTGGCTGCGGCTCGCCAGGGCGCCTCGGTCGCCTATGCGGGCGCGCTGGGCGATGACAGCGCCGGCCGCTCCCTGCGTGGGCTGTGGCAGCGCGAGAGCGTCGATGATCGCCATGTTTCGACGCATCCAAGCGCGCCGACGGGGCTCTATTTTGTCGATCATGGGCCGAGCGGCCATGTTTTCTCCTATCTGCGGGCGGGCTCCGCCGCGAGCCTCTATGGGCCGCGCGATCTGCCGCGCGACCTGATCCGCTCCGCGCGCATCGTCCAGGCTTCCGGCATCAGCCAGGCAATTTCGGCGAGCGCCTGCGATGCGGTGTTCGAGGCCTTTGCGACCGCGCGCGAGGCCGGCGTGCTGACCGCCTACGACACCAATCTGCGCCTCAAGCTGTGGCCGCTGACGCGGGCGCGCGCGATCATCCACGCCGCCTGTGCGATGTCCGACATCGTGCTGCCGGGGCTGGACGACGCGACCCAGCTCACCGGCCTGAATTCTCCCGACGCCATCGTCGATTTCTATCTCGGCCTCGGCGCACGGGTGGTGGCTCTGACGCTCGGCCATGAGGGCTCGCTGGTGGCGACGCCTGTCCGGCGCGAGCGTTTGGTGCCGATCAAGGTCGAGGCCATCGATGCGACCGGAGCCGGCGACTGCTATGACGGCGCGTTCCTGTCGGAATATATCCGCACCGGCGACGCCTTCGCGGCCGGGGCTTACGCCAATGTCGCCGCCGCGCTCTCGACGCAGGGCTATGGTGCGGTCGCGCCGCTGCCCCGCCGCGCCGATGTCGAGGCGCGGATGGCGCTCGAGGCGAAGGCTGCGCGGTGATGGGCGTTCCAGTCCTGACCGAGGCGGGCGCGCTGCTTGCCCGCTACGATGTGCTGATCAGCGATGTCTGGGGCGTGGTTCATGACGGCGTCTGGGCGCTGCAACCGGCCTGCGACGCCTTGATCCGCTTCCGCGAGGCGGGCGGGGCGGTGGTGTTGCTCTCGAACGCGCCGGGCCCCTCGCAACAGGTCGCCGGTGTGCTCGACAAGAAGCGCGTGCCGCGCCAGGCCTGGGACCGGCTGGTCACCTCGGGCGACGTGACGAAGGCGCTGATCGCTGGGAGCCATCACCATAAGGTCTTCCATATCGGCTGGCATGACGATCGTTCGATTTTCGAAGGCGCCGACATCATCCTGGTCGGAGAGGACGAGGCCGATCTCGTCGTCGCCACCGAGCTCAATGATTACCGTACCGAGACGCCGGAGCAGTACCGTCCGCAGCTCGCGCGCTTTGCCGCGCGCGGCGTGCCCTTCATCTGCGGCAATCCCGATCTCGTCGTCCATGTCGGCGAGGATCTCCTGCCCTGCGCCGGCGCGCTGGCGACGATCTATGAGGAGCTCGGCGGCCAGGTCGCCTGGGCCGGCAAGCCGCACCGGCCGGCCTATGACCTCGCGCTGGAGGCCGCCCGTGCAGCGCGCGGCGGCCGTGCGGTCGACCCCGCCAAGGTGCTCGTCATCGGTGATGCGGTACGCACCGACCTTGCCGGCGCGCGAATGATGGGCTTCGACAGCCTGTTCATCGCCGGAGGCATCCATCGCCAGGAGACGATGAGCGGTGGCGTGGTCAATCCGGCCGGGCTTGCCAAGGTGCTGGCCGGACTGCCTGTCCAGCCAAGGGCGGCGATGGGTGCGCTGGGCTGAGCCTCGGCCCGGCTCTCAACTTTTAGAATCGATCAGGTTTTCGCATTCGGACGATGCCGTCCGAATGCGACGTGATCTAGTGCGGCTCTCCCGGACGGGCGTCGCGCAGCACCGTCAGCGTGACGGCGATGCAGAACAGCATGCCAGCGACCGACAGGATGGCCGATGCATGGAAGCCGGCCATGAAGGCCGCGCTCGCCTGCGCCAGAATCGGCCCCGCTTGGTCGGGGGTGAGTTTGGCCGCAAGCGCGAGCGCTCCGCCCAGCGTCGCCCGCGCCGGGGCGAGTGCGTCTGCGCTGAAGCCGGGCACCATGATATCCGTCATGCGGCTGCGATAGAGCGCGGCGCCAAGGCTGCCGAGCACGGCGATACCGAGCGCGCCGCCGAGCTCCGCGCTGGTCTCGGACATGGCGGAGGCTGCGCCCGTCCGTTCCGGGGGCGCGGATCCGACGACGATTCCGGTCGTCAGGGTGATCACCGGCGTGAAGCCGACCGAGAAGACCACCGACGCCGCGACGATTTGGACGAGGTCCGGGGCGAAGACGAGCCAGATGAAGCCAAGCGCGGAGACCGCCAGGCCGCTCGCCATCAACGTGGCAGGCTTGCAGCGGGCGGCGAGCGCAGGCGTCACGAAGGAGGCGAGCGTGAAGGCGATGGCTGAGGGCAGCGACCAGAGGCCGGCCTGCAGCGGCGTCAGGCCGGCGACGAGCTGGAAATACTGCGCCAGGAAGATGAAGCTGCCGAACATGAACAGGATGCTGGCGAGGTTGATCGCCAGCGCAGCCCTGAAGGCGGGGATGCGGAACATGGCGAGGTCGACCATCGGGTCGGCCAGCCTGGCCTGCCGCCGCAGGAAGACCAAGGCGAGGCTGAGCCCCGCCAGGATCGTCGCCGCGGCCAGCGGCCCGAAGCCGGACTCGGCCCAGTGCTTGATGCCGTAGATCAGCCCAAGTACCGCGGCCAGCGAGAGCAGCGCGCTGAGGATATCGATGCGTCCGGCATTCGGCGCCCGGTATTCCGGCAGCAAGATGGGGCCGATGACAAGCAGCAAGAGCATCGGCGGCACGGCGATGAGGAACACCGAGCCCCACCAGAGATACTCGATCAGCAAACCGCCGACGACCGGGCCGATGATGGCCCCGGCGGAAAAGCTCGCGATCCACATCGATATCGCGAAGGTCCGTTCCTTCTCGTCTTCGAACATCTCGGCGATGAGCGAGAGCGTGGAGGGAGCGAGCGTCGCGCCGGCGATGCCGAGCACGGCGCGCATCGTGATCAGCATTTCGACGCTGTTCGAGAAGGCGGCGACGGTCGATGCCAGGCCGAAGAACGCGGCGCCGAGCATCAGTAAGCGGCGGCGGCCGATTCGGTCTCCGAGCGTGCCCATGGTCATCAGGAAGCCCGCGACCATGAAGCCGTAAATGTCGATGATCCAGAGGAGCTGGCTCGCGCTCGGCTTCAGCTCGCGTGTCAGTGTCGGCACTGCGAGGTTCAGCACCGTCAGATCCATCGAGTAGATCATGCAGGGCAGGGCGATCGCGATCAGGCCAAGCCATTCGCGTCGCGTCGCCTTTCTGCCGCCTTGCGACGGGGATGCCGAAGTCATTATTCTCTCGCAGCCGTTCTTTCCGGAGCGGGCCTCTTGCCACGGAAGTGCGGCCGAAGCTGGCAGGAGATGGTGTATCAACTCGTCCCCGTGACGAGACTGCCAGCGCGTCTTCGAGCAGGCCTGAACGCGAAGCGCAATCTTCTTAGTGAGGCGAGCGGTTCTGCCTGATAAGCCCGGTGCAGCAGATCCCGGAAGGACGGCGCTTCGGGCAGGGGCACGGCGCCTCTCTTCACCCCTGTAGCTTTGTCCGCTCCGCGCGCAGCCGCTTGCCTATATCCTCGAACAGGCCTTCGAACGGCCTGAACACGAAGCGCAGGGTCGAACGGCCGGGCGGCACGGCGACGGCGCGGAACAGGACATTGGCGCGCAGCAATTCGGCCGGTTTGCCGTCGATCTCGACCTGCCACCAATGGTGCCAGACATCGTTGAGCACGACGAAGCCGCCGCGCGGCGCATCGACCCTCAGCGATACCTCGGTGGTGCCGTAGTCGGTGATGATGACCGAGCCGGGTTGTGCCGGACCGGTCGGGACCGGCGGCGGGGTGCGGTCGAGCAGCACGGTCGTCTTCGGATCGAAGCCCTGCGGCCATTGCCCGCTCGTCAGGATCGCGTCGAAATCGACCTTCTGCGCCTGGGTGACGAGCAGCACGCGCGGCAGCGCGCGCGGGTTCTCATAGACATAGGCGTCCTTGGTGCGGGCGATCTGGGTGAGGTCGCCGGGCTTCAGGCGCTTGTCGATCTGTTCGGCGGGCACGCCGGTCGCGATGAAGCGCAGGCCCAGCATGTCGGCGAGCAGCGAGCGATAGCCCGGCATCAGCGGGGAGAATTGGCGCTGCTCGGGCAGGGCGACGTGGTCCTCGGCCCCGGTCGCCTTGCTGTAGAGGCCAAGCCTGAGCGGGTTGTAGCCCAGCGTGTTGTCGAGTTCGTGGACGAGACTGGCATTGGGCCAGTGGAAGCCGATGCCGGCGAGTTCGATGCGGTCGCGCCGGTCGGGCGCGGCGGTGCGGGCGGTCTCGCGCTTGAGCAGGGCGATCGTCTCGTTCTTGCTGTCGGCGCGCAGCACCTCATAGCTCTGCGAGGGCAGGGCGGTCGATTCGCTGGGGCCGTTATTGACGGAGAGATCGACGGTCAGCGTCGCGGCCAACACGATCGCCGCCGCCAGCCCCGAGCCACGCAGGCTCAAGCCGCGCGCTGCAACCAACGCGCCCAGGCTGAGCACGGCGCAGAGCAGCGCGATCAGCAGCGGCATGGCCGCAACGGGCAGCCGGCCGACCGTCCAGGCAAGCCAGAATGCAAGGCCAAGCGCGCCAAGGAAGATCGCGGCCTCGATGGCATAGTGCCAGGGCCGGGCACGCGGCGCAGTGTCGGTCATGACAAGATGGGTGAGGTAGCCGCCGAGCAGCGCGAGAAGCGCGCCGAGAATGAACAGAGCATCGGCCGGACGCCGGTAGAAATCGATACCCGGCAGTTCGAACAGCAGGCGGAAGCCCGGCGTGTAGCGGCCGAGCGCATAGATCAGCACGATCGCGGCGGCTGCGCTCAGCGCGATGATTTCGCGCCGCAGCAGCGCCCCGCGCACGATCCCCACGGTGAGGATCAGCAGCATCGGCAGGAGGCCGAGATAGAGCTGGCTCATATTGCGCGCGAGATAGAGATCGAGCGGCCCGAAGCGCGCCTCGAAGGCCGGGCTCGGCGCCCCCCAGAAGTTTTCCAGTGGGCCGGCCGCGCCGTAGAGATTGGCGAAGAGGGCGGTGAGCAGCGCGGCTGGATGCAGCGAGCCCTTGCCCGCTCCGACCAGATCGATCTCGGGTCGGTTGGATTCCTGGGCGAAGAAGGCGGTGAGCAGGATCGGCACGGTCGCGACCAGGGCTGCGCCGAGGACGCCGGCCATGAGTGGCCACAGGCTCGCGCGCAGCGCCCGCCAGGGATGGCGGGCCATGGCGATCGCCGCGACGACGAGCCCGACCAGCACATAAACGCCGATCAGCGCGACCTGGTCGCGCCCCAGCACCATGAAGCCGGCCATGACGCCCGCCGCGAAGCCGTAAAAGGCCGAGCCGCGTTCCAGTGCGCGCGCGACCAGCAGCAGCGTGATCGCGAAATAGCCGAGGCTCAGCACCTGCCCGACATGCTGGATGCGCCAGGCCGCCGAGGCGCCGAAGGCAAAGGCGAGCGCGGCGACGACCGCACCCGCCGGATGCCAGTCGCGGTCCCGGAACAGCAGGATGATGGCGAAGGCGCCGGCCAGCAGCGTGCCGAGTACGGCGCCGTCGCTCCAGCGAAAATCAGGCGTCGGGTTCAGCGCCGCGATCAGGGCGAAGGAGGGCGAGAAGATCAGCGATTGCGGATCGGCGACCTGCGGCGAACCGGAAAAGACATAAGGCGTCCAGAACGGCGAGAGCCCCTTGTGCCAGGCGCTTGCCAGGAACTGGAGCTGCGGATGGAAATGCGCCTTGGCGTCCCAGGGAATCGTGACTGCACCGGAGAGCCATGGCCAGGACAAGGCGAACCAGGCCAGCGCCACGATGCAAAACACGCTGGCGAGCGGCCAGCGTGCGCGGGGAGGCGAGGCGTGGTCGAGCGCGGGCTCCGACATCGGTCGACTCTGCCCGGAGTTGCGCCCGCGATCAATCCTTCGGCGCGGCCCGCGCCATCAGCGCGTCCATGTCGATGATGTGGCCGGCACGATCGCGCTTGGAGGCGAGATAGCGGACATTGTGGATATTGGGGCGGCCGAGCACGCGCTGGGTCGCTGCGACCTCAAGCCCCGCCGCCTTGATGGCGCCGACCTTGAGCGGGTTGTTGGTCAGGGCGGTGACCCGGGTCACGCCGAGCTGCTTCAGCATCGTCGCCGCGAAATCGTAATGGCGCTGGTCGAGGTCGAAGCCGAGGACCTCGTCGGCGTCATAGGTGTCCCAGCCCTGGCTCTGCAGCTTGTAGGCGCGCATCTTGTTGGAGATGCCGTTCCCACGGCCCTCCTGGTCGAGATAGAGCAGGATGCCGCCATCGTTCTGCGCCATCCACTGGACGGTTTCACGGAGCTGGTCGCCGCAATCGCATTTCAGCGAGCCGAACAAGTCGCCGGTCAGGCAGGCCGAATGCAGCCGCACAGGGACCGCCTCAGCGAGGTCGGGCTTGCCGACGATGATCGCGACTTGGTCGCGCAGGCCTTCGCCACCGCGGAACACGACGAATTCGGTTTCGGGCGCGCCTTCCAGCGGCACGGGCGCGCGGCCGACGATGGTCAGCGAGGCGGCCTGCGCCGCGCGATAGGCGTTCACGGCCTCGATCGAAACCTCGATCAACGGCTCGCCCGATACGGCCTCGGGGCTGACCGGCACGAGGATGACGGCCGGCAGCACAAGCGCCAGGCGGGCGAGCTCGAGCGCGACATTGTCGACCTCGGACGCGGGAGCGACGGGCGCATCGACCTTGCCGTCGGTCTTGAGGGCGAGCGTCTCGATGCGGCTCAGATCGATCCGGGGCATCGCGAGCACGCCGGTTTCACTGCGGCCCTTCGCGCCCAGGCGGCGTAGCCGCGCGGCGCTCAGGACGAGATGGGCATGGCCCTTGGCAAGCTCGTCGAGGCGCTGGACCAGCACGGCGTCGGCAAGTTCGGCGGAGAGGGCCAAGGCCAGGCGCTCGCCGGCGCGCAGCAGCACGGGGCGGCCGGCGCGGAATTCCGAGATCGCGCGGTCGACGGCCACGAGGCTCGTCTCATGCGGGCGTCCGAAGAGCGTACGCGACTTGGGCATCGGGATTGTATCCGTCAGATTGCGCCGGTGGTCGGCAGTGGAGTGTAGCTTCTACGGTCGAAAGGTCGATATGGATGCGACCGCATGGCCGTATCGCCAAACGTGCCGGCCGCGATGGGGTTCCCGCCGCCGGAATTGTCTCCTCGCCCGACCCCGCAGCCGTCCAATTCCCATGACGTTGCGTATAGGGTTGCGACGTTGAACATGAGATGAATGCGAAGGCATCGACCCGGCCTGGAGAGTTGCATGACGCAAGATCACGACCCATTCGCGACCATGGCTGCGCCACCGCCCACATATAGTGCAGCCGCGCGCCATTTCCATTGGGCTACGGCTGCGGCCGTGCTCGTCATGCTGCCGCTCGGTTTCGCCATGACCTATCGCGGCAATACGCTGGATATCTGGGACGGGCTGACCGACGCCCTGTTCAGCACGCACAAGCTGATCGGCTTCCTGCTGATCTGGCTCGTCGCCGGGCGGCTTGCCTACCGGCTGCTGCGCGGCGCTCCGCCTGACGAGCCCAGTCTGCTCTGGTGGGAGAAGGCGGTTTCGCATCTGGTGCACTGGCTGCTCTATGGGCTGCTGTTGATCGTTCCGCTGCTCGGCTGGGTCGGCGTCTCGCTCTATCCGTCGCTGACGCTCTTCGGCCTGTTCGACCTGCCGCGGCTGGCGGCGCCCAACCAGGCGCTGGCGGAGAATGTGCTGCGCGTCCATGGCAAGCTCGCCATTCTGACGGCGTTGCTCGTCGGTGCGCATATCGCGGCCGCGCTCTACCACCATCTGATCCGCAAGGACGGCGTCCTGCGCCGGATGCTGCCTGGGCTGCGGTAGAGCATCGGCCCGAAAAGTGGAAACCGGTTTTCGGAAGAAGCCGTAGCAGGTTTCAGACCGGCCGCGCCCAGAGATCATTGTGCCCGATCAGGCCGGAGGACGCCTCCGTCGTGCGGGCGCCGAGCCAGTCCGTGACCGCGTCGGCCTCGACATGGCCGGTCTCCAGAACGGCATCGGCAATGCCTTGCGTCAGGGCCTTGGCCAGGTCGCGCTGCTCCGCATCGATGGTCCAGGCGCTGTCGCCGGTCGAGACCGCGAAGCCCGATTTGCGGAAGGCTTCCGCCATGATCTCCGTGGCGTCGGGGCCGGCCGCCGGGCCAAAACCCTTGTCGGAGTGCTGGTGATGCGCGAAGGCGGCGAGCATCCTGGCGTCGGCCTCATGAGGCGGCTGCCATTTCTCGCGCCCGTCATAGGTCAGCACGGTGTAGAGCGGCAGGCGCTGGCTCGCGAGCGCCGCGACGAAGCGCTCTATCCAGCGTTTCGAGGTCAAGTCGAACAGGGCGGCGGCGGTGACGAGATCGGGCTGCCAGCCGAGAACCCATTCCAGGTCCTTCATCAGGTCGGCCTGGCGGAAATCGACCGTGATCGACTTGCCGTCCTTGGCGAGGACAAGTTCCTCGCCCTGTTCGCGAGCCTCGTCGGCCCAGAGTCCGAGCGTCTCACGTGCGGCGTCGAGCAGGCGCTGGTCGAAATCCACCAGCGTCCAGTGTTGACGCCCGGGCAAGGCGGAGAAGGCGCCGCGCAGATTGGAGCCGGCGCCGCAGCCGAGATCTACGATCGAAATCGAGGTCTTGGGCGTAAAATACGCGCCGACGGCCGCGAGCAGCTCCGGATTGCGTGCCGCATGGTCGGCGGGCTCGCGCAGCGCCAGCCATTCGGGGGAGAAACCACCCATCACATCACCTTCCGGCAGGTTTGCGCGACGATCGTCGCAGTGTCGCGCCAGCGCGGCAAATCACCGGCCGCGGCCCAGGCCGCATTCGCCATGCCTTCGCGAAGCGCGCGATCGTCGATGAGCTTGCCTAGCACCTCGGTGAAGGCAGCGATATCGCCGGGCGGAACCTTGAGCGCGGCAGCATCCGGCGCGGTCTCGGCAGCTGCCCCGCCTGTCGTGCACAGGATCGGCAGAGCGCGCGCCAGCGCCTCGGTCAGTACCATGCCGTAGCCCTCGAACAGGGAAGGCATGACGAAAAGGTCAGCTTTATCATAGGCCTCGGCCAGGATATTTTCGCTCGCTGCTCCGGTCAGCACGATGCGGTCCTCGAGCCCTGCCGTCTTGATCTGGGCTTGGAGTGCGCGGGCGGTATCGGGGGCGCGGTCCGACGCGCCGATAATCGTCAGCCGCCAGTTCCGGTCCTTGAGGCTGGCGAGGGCGGAGACGAGCACGTCGTAGCCTTTGCGCGGGACGAGCGAGCCGACGGCGAGCAGGGCAAGCGGGCTGCCGTTGGTGCTGCCGCGCGCGCGGGATGCTGGATCGACGCCGGGCAGCGCCACAGTGATCCTGTCCTCGGCGAGGCCGAAATCCGCGACCAGGATGCGTTTCGTTGTCGGGCTGGTTGCTATGACGGCGCTGGCGTGACGCAAGGCGGCCGCTTCGCGCGCCAGCAGCGCGCGCGCCCGCTCTGGACTCAAGCCGGTCTCCAGCCCGAGCGGGTGATGGACGAGTGCGACGACGCGGCCGGCGAGGCCCGCTGCGATGCTTTCGGGGAAGGCGCCATAGGCCAGGCCGTCGATCAGCAGGGCGGCATCGAAGGGCTGCGACAGGATCAACCGCCCGGTCTCGGCGAGATCGTCAGGCGTCGCGTTCGGGAAGGAGGAGGGGAGTGCGAGGTGGCGCGCGGCGATGCCCATCTCGCGCCATTCGGCGAGCAGCCGGCGATCATAGCCATAGCCGCCGGTCGGCAGGTCGATGTCGCCGGGGACGGCGAGGACGATGCCGCTCACGCGAGCACGCCCTCATAGCTCGCTCGCGCCAGGTCGGTCTCGTGCAGCGTCACCTTGATGCGGGAAAGGCCGGCTCCGTCCTCGCCGAGCGCGCCGGATGCGGCGGCTTGCGCCATCGCGTCGAAGATGTGCTTGCAGAGGAATTCTGTCGTGGTCAGCACGCCCGCGAATTCCGGCAGCGCGTCGAGGTTCTGGTAGTTCAGCGGCTTCAGCGTCCTGTTCAGCACCTCGAGCGCGGCTCCGATATCGACGACGACATTGTGCCGCGTCAGCCTCTCCCGGAAGAAGGCGACATCCACGATGAAGGTCGCGCCGTGCATGTTACGGGCCGGGCCGAAGAACGGATCGGGCAGCGAATGGCCGATCATGATGCGGTCGCGGACTTCGACGGAAAACATGGATACGGCTCCTGCAGGCGGGCGGCTGACGGGCCTGTCTTGGCCCGAGCCTGTCTTGGCCCGAGCCTGTCTTGGCCAAAGCCGTAGCGTCAGGTCAATAGCGCAGCACGGCAGTCAGCCCCGGCCAATCGGCAGCGAGGACGCCTGGAAGCAGCACCGGGGCATCCGCGAAGGCGATCTCCTGCGTGATCAGCGCATCCAAGCGATCGTCGCTGAGAAGCGCCATCGCAGCCTGGCTGCGGCGCGCATAACTCCAGCGCGGACGGTGCGAAGGCGCGACCTGCCCGACCTGCGACGAGATCAATTGCAGGCGTTTGGAATGAAATGCACCGCCCAGCGAAACGGGGACGGCGCCCTCGCCATACCAGCTCAATTCGACGATGCGGGCCTCGAAGCCGGCGGCATTGATCGCCGTCGCCAGCCCCGCGCCCGAGCCGCTGGCATGAAAGACGAGATCGGCATCGATGGGTGCATCCGCTGGCAGAGCAAAGCGGAAGCCGAGCGTGGCGGCAAGCGCGGCGCGGCCGGCATCGATATCGACCAGCGTCACCTGCGCGCCCGGTAGCCGGGCCGCGAGCCACGCGACCAGCAGTCCGAGCACGCCGCCGCCGACCACGACGACCCTGTCGCCCGGGCCGGAGCCCGCATCCCAATGCGCGTTGAGCGCGGTTTCCATATTGGCGGTGAGTACGGCCCGGCGCGCCGATACATTCTCGGGCACGATCGTCAATCGGTCGCTGGCCGCGGTGAAATGGTCCTGATGCGGATGCAGGCAGAAGACGGTCTTGCCGAGCATGCCGGGCGGGCCTGCATCCACCTGGCCCACCGCGCAGTAGCCGTACTTCACCGGAAAGGGGAATTCCCCATCCTGGAAGGGGGCACGCATGCGCTCATATTCGCAGGCCGGCACACGGCCCTCGAGGACAAGACGCTCCGTGCCGCGACTGATGCCGCTCCAGAGCGTGCGGATCCGACAATCCTGCGGGCCGGCCTCGGGAAAAGCGCCAGCGTTCAGGGCGCATTCACGCGGCGAAATATACCAGAGAGCGGTCGCCTTCGCGCTTGCGCTCGCTACGGTTGCCGGCTTTAGCTCCTTCGCCATATCGAGCCGATCCCTGTTCCCGACCAAGCCTAGCCTTTACCGACTGCAGGCCTTTCGACTGATATCATGACAGAGACCGCCATGAACCAGCGTCCCGCTCCGACCACGTTCCAGTCGGCGGCGCAAGAGGCCGAGAGCCTGCGGGGCCTGACGCCGGCGGGCGTGCAGGCGAAAGCGACGCTGAGCGCCCGGCGCTGGCTCGTGCTGGCGCTGAACCTCGTCACGCTTGGCGCATTGCTGCTGGGGCTCGGGCGTGTACTCGGGACTGGGGGCTGGACGGTGACGGATGTGGTCATCCTCATTGCCTTCCTGTTCGGTGCGCCCTGGACGGTGCTCGGTTTCTGGAATGCGGTGATCGGCCTCTGGCTGCTGCACGGCGCCGATGACGGGCTCGACCAGGTCGCGCCCTTCGCCGCCGATGGCGAGGTCGCGACGCCAATCGCGATCCGCACCGCCATCCTGATGACACTGCGTAACGAGGATCCCGAACGCGCCTTCCGCCGGCTGCGCGTGGTCAAGGACAGCGTCGAGGCGACGGGCGAAGGCGCCTGGTTCGACTATTTCGTGCTGTCGGATACGAGTGATGCCGTTGTCGCGGCGGCGGAAGACCGGCTCGCGGCGCAATGGGTGAGCGAGATCGGCGCAGCCTCGCGCCTCACCTATCGCCGCCGCACCGACAACGCTGGCTTCAAGGCCGGCAATGTCAGGGATTTCTGCGAGCGCTGGGGCGATCGCTATGAGGTCATGCTGCCGCTCGACGCCGACAGCGTCATGTCGGGCGATGCGATCGTGAAGCTGGCGCGGATGATGCAGGCGCATCCCAAGCTCGGCATCCTGCAGAGCCTGGTCGTGGGCATGCCGAGCAGGTCGGCCTTTGCCCGCATCTTCCAGTTTGGCATGCGCCAGGGCATGCGGCCCTACACCATGGGCTCGGCCTGGTGGATCGGTGATTGCGGTCCGTTCTGGGGCCACAACGCCATGGTGCGGATCGCTCCTTTCCGCGATGAGTGCCATCTGCCGATCCTGCCCGGCGAAGGGCCGCTCAGCGGGGCGGTGATGAGCCATGATCAGGTCGAGGCGACGCTGATGCGTCGCGCCGGCTACGAGGTCCGCGTCTTGCCGCAGGAGATGGGGAGCTGGGAGGAAAACCCGCCGACCATGCTCGAATTCGCCAAGCGCGACCTGCGCTGGTGCCTCGGCAATCTGCAATATCTCAAATTGCTCGACCTGCCCGGCTTGAAGCCGATGAGCCGCTTCCAACTGGTCTGGGCGATCCTGATGTTCCTGGGGCTACCGGCCTGGACGCTGATGATCGCGCTCGTGCCGGTGAAGGTCATCGAGGATGCCGGCATCGCGGGCTATCCCTCGGGCTTGGCCGCCTCCCTCTATCTGCTGTTCCTGGCGATGTACCTTTCGCCGAAGCTCGCCGGCTTCATCGACATCCTGCTGACCGAGGGCGGCACCCGGCGCTATGGCGGCACGGGGCGCTTCATCGCCTCGGCGCTGATCGAGATCGTCTTCGCCTTCCTGCAAGGCGCGGTCTCGACCTTCCGGACGACGCTGTTCATGGTCGGCCTCGCCTTCGGGCGCGCCAGGATCGGCTGGAACGGCCAGTCGCGCGATGCGCATGCCTTGTCCTTCGCCACGGCCTTCGCCGGCTTGTGGCCGCATCTGCTGTTTGGCCTCTCCATCTTCGGCGCGCTGATGCTGCTCTCGCCGACCGTGCTGCTCTGGTCGCTGCCGCTGACCGCGGGCTATGTGCTGGCGATCCCCTTCGCCATGCTGACGGCTTTGCCGGCACTGGGGAGGTGGTTCGCGCAAAGCGGGCTTTGCGGGATTCCCGAGGATTTCGACCCACCGGTCGAGCTCCTAGCGATCGCGAATCTCCCGGCGATCGCGAATGAGGCGCAGCGATGAACGCCGCTGCTTCTCCCAAGGGCATGGCCAAAGCGGTTTCGCGCTCCTTGCGGGTCTATCACGGCGATCCTGCGCGCAATGCCGCGATGGACGCGCTTTATGCGCGCTTCCTCAGACCCGGCGATCTCGCCTTCGATATCGGCGCGCATGTCGGGGACCGGATCTCCTCGTTTCGTCGGCTGGGCGCGCGCGTCGTGGCGCTGGAGCCGCAGCCGGGGCCGGCGCGTGCGATCCGCCTGATCCATGGTCGCGACCCGCTGGTGACGCTGATCGAGGCTGCCTGCGGCGACAATGAAGGGGCGGTGACGCTGCAGATCAACAGCGCCAACCCAACGGTCTCGACTGCTTCGCCGGCTTTCGTCGGCGCGGCGCAAGGCGCTGGTGGCTGGGAGGGGCAGGTCTGGGACCATGAGATCGTGGTTCCCTGCACGACGCTCGACAAGCTGATCTGGCGCCATGGCCTGCCGGCGCTCATCAAGATCGATGTCGAGGGCTTCGAGGCGCATGTGCTGGCGGGCCTGACCAAGGCCGTGCCGGTGATCTCCTTCGAGTTCACGACGATCCAGCGCGACGTCGCGGAGGCTTGCCTCGCGCTGCTGGATACGCTTGGACCTTATCGCTTCAATGTCGCGCTCGGCGAAAGCCAGAGCCTCGAACTCGCCGAGCCGGCGAGCGCGGAGGCGATTGGCGGCTTCCTGCGCGACCTGCCTCATTCCGCTAATTCCGGCGATGTCTACGCCATGCTGACGAGTTGATATCGATGATGACCCTTCTCTCCCGCTTGCGTTCCGTGATCCTGCCGCTCGCCTTGGCCTGCGCCGCTTGTCCGGCTTTTGCTGCCGGCGATGTCGCCGTCGAGGTCAAGAACGAGTCCGAGCCGGTGCTCTGCGCCGAGAAGGACAATGTCACCATCAAGGCGATCTCGCCCGAGGTGCGGCGCTTCCAGATCGAGGCAGCACATCCTGCCTATAACGCAGGTCTCTTGCGGGATAACTGGGACGCGGACTGGACCGATTGCGAGATGAAGGGCGACCCCTCCTTCGCAGCCCCTGTGCCGCCCCGGCGTGTCACCTTCTACGAGAGCATCGACTACTGGCTCGTCGGCTACACCTTCCCGACCTTCTGGCGGCCGGCCGATACCACCTTCCGGGTCGGCGACAGGGTCGAGAAAGGCCTGCATCTCGTCCAGCTCTGGAAACTCGGCAAGGATCGCTCGCATGAATTGCTCGTGGTCTATCCGCAGGACGGCTATTGGCGCGCCAGGCCGATGCCGCCGCAGCAGCTTGCGTCCTCAGCCTATGGCTCGTCCTTCCTGTTTGGGCCGATCGAGACCGATGGACGCCCGGTCGTGAACATCAAGGAGATCGAGTTCGATCCCAAGACCACCACCTTCAAGCTGAGCTTCAAGGACGGCTCGTCGGGCAGCTTGAAACTCGACAGCGTCGATGAGAACCGCATGGTGCTGGACGCGGTGCTCGACAAGCCGGTGACCGGCGGCAAGGGTTTCGTGGCGCTGCGCTCGATGTATGTCACCGAGTTCAACAACGATGTCGCCCGCATCGCGGTGCGCGAGCCCGGCGCCAAGGGCTGGCGCGAGGAGCCGCTGATGCCGTTCACGGGCGGCAAGGCGACCGATATCTGGATGGGCCGGACCACCCATTCGCGCCACAACACCTCCTCGCCCGACATGGTGTTCCGCAATTTCTCGAAGGACCCGAACCCGCCGGCGAAGCCGGAGAAGAAGTAGGCCGGCTCCGTCTCCCGTCGTCATTCCGGGCGCTTCTTCGCAGCTCGTCTGGAATGACGCGGAGAGGCTGTGATCGGGAACGCAACCTCTCCGAGCGCGTTTGATCATGACGGCCGCGGCGCTTCGCGCTAGTTTGCCCGCCCTGATCCAGCCTTGAGGCCGACATGCCGCGCTTTGCCGCCAATCTCTCGATGATGTTCACCGAGTGGGACTTCCTTGACCGCTTCAAGGCGGCGTCCGATGCCGGTTTCGAGGCGGTGGAGTTCCTATTCCCCTATGAGCACGCGCCCGAGAAGGTCGGCCTGGCGCTCGCTGGCGCCGGAGTCGAGCAGGCGCTGTTCAACCTGCCGCCGGGCGATTGGGCCAAGGGAGAACGCGGCATGGCGGCGATCCCCGGCCGCGAGGACGAGTTCAAGGCAGGGATCGAGACCGCCCTGGCCTATGTGCATGAGACCGGCGTCAAGCGCCTGCACATGATGGCGGGCCATGCCGACCCGCAGGATCCCGCCGCGCAGAAAGCCTATCGCGCATCGCTCGCCTATGCCGCCGACAGGCTGGCCGAGCACGACATCGACCTGCTGCTGGAGCCGATCAACGGCAAGGATATGCCGGGCTATTTCCTCAACGATTTCGACCAGGCGGCAGCTTACGTCCGGGAATCCGGCCGCCAGAATGTCAGGCTGCAGTTCGACATGTATCATTGCGCGCTGATCCATGGCGACGTTTCGGGCAAGCTGAAGGCGCTCTACCCGCTCATTGGCCATGTCCAGATCGCGCGCGCCAATGGCCGCCACGAGCCAGACGCCTCCGGACCGGACTATCCGCGCCTCTTCGATGAACTGGACGGGCTCGGCTATGAGGGCTTCGTCGGCTGCGAGTACCGACCGGCGGCCGGCACGCTCGAAGGGCTTGGCTGGTTCTCCGATTTCAGGAAGCCGGCGTGACCTCGCCTTTCGCCCATCCGGTTCTGGTCGCCGATATCGGCGGCACGAATTGCCGGCTTTCGCTCGTATCTCGGGCCGGGGCGCCGCATGAGCCCTTGGCGCGGATCAGCACCGGCGGCCACCCGACGCCGGAGGCGGCGCTGGAGGCCGTGCTGTCGACGCTCACGCAGCGGCCGCGCAGCGCCATCCTTGCCGTCGCGGGTCCTCTGGACGGGCGCGAGGCGCAGCTCACCAATGCCAATTGGCATTTCGACGGACCGCGGCTCGCCAAGGCTCTTGGGCTCGAACAAGGCCTGCTGGTCAATGATTTCGAGGCGCTGGCGGCTTCGCTCTCCGCGTTGCGCGAGGCGGATTTGACGACGCTGGTTTCGGGCCAGCTGGAGCCTGAAGGGCTTCGCCTCGTGCTAGGGCCCGGAACCGGCTTTGGCGCTGCCGCGCTCCTGATGCGGGGCGAGCGCGGTGTCCTGGTGCCGACCGAGGCCGGTCATATCGGCATCGGCCCGGAAGACCCGACCGAGCACAAGATCTGGCCGGCGCTTGCCGCCGAGTTGCCGCGCGTCACGGTCGAAGGGCTGCTCAGCGGCGACGGCCTGGTGCGTTTCCACCGCGCGGTGGCGAAGCAATCGGGCATGCTGGAGGCCGATGTCAGCGCCGCCGATGTGACGACGCTGGCGCTTGACGGCGACCCCGCAGCGCTGATGGCGGTGATCTGCTTCTGGCGATTGCTGGCGCGGGTCGCAGGCGATCTTGCGCTCGCCTTCAAGGCGACGGGGGGCGTCTATGTCGCGGGCGGCATCGTGCCGCGGCTCCTGCCGCTGGCCGATCCTACGACGATCCAGGCCGTGTTCCATGGCAAGCCTCCGATGGAGGATCTGGCGAAGCGTTTCGCTTTGCATGTGATCACGACACATGATGCCGCCGAGCAGGGGCTAGCCGCCATTGCGGCTGCGCCGGCGCGGTTCGGGCTGGACGACCCTGCGCGGCTATGGTTTGCGTGAGCGCGTCGGTTTCGCGCGTCTGAGGCTCTTTCCGGTTTGTTCCAGCTTTACGGCATCCAGGCCCTGCGCGCGGCTGCGGCCTTCATGGTCGCCGTGCACCATGTCCAGTATGACGCCATGGCGCTGGCCGCGCGGAGCGGGGCAAGCTTCTCACCTTCGCTGCTGCTGCCCTGGATGGCGGGCGTCGACATCTTCTTCGTCGTCTCCGGTTTCATCATGGTGCATGCCTCCGCCGACCTCTTCGGCCGAGCGGATGGTGCGAGGCTCTTCCTGCAGCGCCGGCTCGCGCGCATCGTGCCGCTCTACTGGGCCGCGACGACGCTGTTCCTGCTCGTCGGACTGGTCCTGCCGGGCGCATTGAATTCGGGCGCGCCGGATCTGGCGCAGATCGCCGGCTCCTATCTGTTCTGGCCCACGGTTTCGACGATAGGGCTCGTCCAGCCGGTCTATTCGCTGGGCTGGACGCTGAACTACGAGATGCTGTTCTACACGCTCCTCGCCCTGGGGCTGCTGCTGCCGCGCGCCTGGACGCTGCCGGTCATCACCTTGGCCCTGGCGGGCCTGGTCGCGGGCGAGAACCTGGCCGGGCCGCTTGCCGTGCCGCTGCGCTTCTGGGGCCAGCCGATCGTGCTCGAATTCGTGGCCGGGATGGGGATCGCCCTGCTATGGCGACGCGGATTGCGACTAGGGCTCGCCTCGCGCGTCGCGGTCGCGGCGCTTGGCGTGGCGCTGCTCCTGGTCGCGGCCCAGGTGCCGGGCAGCGATGCGCCCTGGGCGGCGCTTGCATGGCGAGGCTCGGCGGCCGTCCTGCTCGTGCTGGCGGCGGCATGCGGCAGGCGGCGGGAGGCGCCCTCAGCACCGGTTCGCTGGCTGGCACTGGTCGGCGACGCTTCCTATGCGCTTTATCTGGTGCACCCCTTCGTCATTCGGGGCCTGCGTGAGCTGTTCCAGCGCCTGGCTCTCGGATCGCCGCTGCTCTTCATCATCCTGGCTCTTGCGGGCGCTGTGGCTGCGGCGCTCCTGGTCCACCGTGCCTTCGAGAAGCCGGCGACGCGCTTCATGCGGCGAAAGCTCGGCGCCTAAAAGCTTAGAGCATTGCTCCTGCGAAAAACCGGTTCCCAGTTTTCAGAGCCGATGCTCTGGAGTCTTTCCGGGTTTCTTCGAATCGCGGAAAGACTCCAGCTCCTTGTTTTGTCGCATTTTCTTCACGCGAACCGGTGTCCACTTCGCTCGAAAATGCTCTATTTCAAGCGCATCCCCTTCAGCGACTGGCCGACGACGCCTCCGGAGCGGCGTCTCTCGGCGCGCTTGGCCTTGATGCCGGCAACATCCTCCGGCTGGGGATGGCGGCCGCGCTCCAGCAGTTCGAGCGTATATTCCTCATAGGTCAGGCCCAGGGCCTCGGCGCGCTCCTCGCGGCGCAGCGCGATCGCCGGGGGCTTGCGCCAGGCCCGGCGATGGGCCGTGCGCCATTCGAAATAGCGGTTGATCTCGCCCTTGCCCCATTCCGGCTCGTGTGGCGGCAGCTCATCGAGCGGTGGGCCGCCATTATCGCCCATGCGGGCCGGGCGTTCATCTCGCAGTCGCTTCGGTTTGGCCAAGGGGCGCTCCGGGTGGATGCTCGTTCGAAAGGGGCTCCTGCGCTCACGATAATAGCGGTTGTGCGCCGCACCAAGATCGAACTCATCGCAGCACGGCGCGTGACAGAGCCGCCGCGCCGGTCTATCCCGCCTGCATTCCCCTCACGGACACCCCATGGCCCCCTTGCTCCATCTGCGCGACGTCGCGCTCACCTTCGGCGGACAGCCGCTTCTCGAGGCGGCGGAGATTGCCGTTTCCGCCGGCGAGCGCGTTTGCCTGGTCGGCCGCAACGGCTCGGGCAAGTCGACCTTGCTGAAGATCGTGGCGGGGCTCGTCGAGGCCGACAGTGCCGACCGTTTCGTGCAGCCGGGCTGCACGGTCCGCTATCTGCCCCAGGAGCCGGATTTTACCGGCTACAAGACCTCGCTCGCTTATGTCGAGGCCGGCCTCGGACCGGGCGACGACGCCTATCGCGCGCAATATCTGATCGATGAGCTCGGCCTGACCGGGCAGGAGGACCCCGCCACGATGTCGGGGGGCGAGTCGCGCCGCGCGGCGCTGGCGCGTGTGCTCGCACCGGAGCCCGACATCCTGCTGCTCGACGAGCCGACCAACCATCTCGACCTGCCCGTGATCGAATGGCTGGAGCAGGAGCTGAAATCCTTGCGCTCGGCGATGGTCCTGATCAGCCATGACAGGCGCTTCCTGACCTCGCTGTCGCGGGCCACGATCTGGCTCGATCGCGGCCTGACGCGGCGCATGGACAAGGGTTTTGGCGAGTTCGAGGCCTGGCGCGACGAGGTGCTCGCCCAGGAAGAACTCGACCGCCACAAGCTCGACCGCAAGATCGCCCGCGAGGAAGACTGGCTGCGTTACGGCGTCAGCGCGCGCCGCACCCGCAACCAGCGTCGCCTTGGCGAACTGCATGGCCTGCGCGAGCAGCGCCGCACGGCCCGCAATGTCGTCGGCAATGTCCGGCTCGAGGCGAGCGAGGCGCAGACCTCCGGCAAGCTCGTGATCGAGGCGATCGACGTCGCTAAATCCTTTGGCGACAACGCGGTGGTGAAGTCGCTGTCGCTGCGGGTGGCGCGTGGCGACCGGATCGGTATCGTCGGCCCCAATGGCGCCGGCAAGACCACGCTGATCAACCTGCTGACCGGCGCGCTCGCGCCCGATTCCGGCAAGGTCAAGCTCGGCGTCTCCTTGAACATGGTCACACTCGACCAGCGCCGCGAAAGTCTCGACCCTGCAACGCCGCTCGGCGATGCGCTGACCGGCGGCGGCTCCGACCAGGTCATGGTCGGCGACACGCCGCGCCATGTCATCGCTTATATGAAGGACTTCCTGTTCCAGCCGCTGCAGCGGCGCACGCCGGTGGGAGCGCTGTCGGGCGGCGAGCGCGGTCGATTGATGCTGGCGCGGGCGCTGGCAAAGCCTTCCAACCTCCTGGTGCTGGACGAGCCGACCAACGATCTCGACCTCGAGACGCTCGACCTGCTGCAGGAGCTTTTGGCCGACTATCAAGGCACGGTCCTGCTGGTCAGCCATGACCGCGACTTCATCGACCGCGTCGTCTCGGCGACGCTGATCTCGGATGGCGACGGCATCTGGACGGAATTCGCCGGCGGCTATTCCGACATGCTGGCGCAGCGCGGGCGCGGCGTCGGCGCGAAGGTGAGGGTGGTCCCCGGGAAATCGGCGCCTGCCGAGGACAAATCCACGGTGGCGGCCGCTCCTGCGCCGGTCTCGAAGCGCAAGCTTTCCTTCAACGAGAAGCATGCGCTGGAGACCTTGCCCAAGCGCATCGAGGTTCTGCAAGCGGAAGCCGCCAAGCTCAGCCAGGCACTCTCGGGCGATCTCTATACGCGCGACCCCAAACTGTTCGCCAAGGCGACGACGCGGCTGGAAGAGGTGACACGCGAGATCGGGCAGGCGGAAGAACGCTGGCTGGCGCTGGAGATGCTGCAGGAAGAGCTGGGGGCGTGAGACCCAGGCGTCATGCTCGGGCTTGTCCCGAGCGTCTCCTGCCGGAGATTCTCGGATCCGCACGGAGTTTATCTTTGGGCCGGCCATAGGCCGGGCCCGGGTGCTTCGCCCGAAAATGAGGCTGCGACGCCGCCATACAATTTCCGTCTCCGCCCAATCGCGAAAACGCATTTGTTGCCGGCGGCAAATCTCACCAATGTCGCGGACCCCGAGAAAAACGGACCCTGGGAAAAGCTGAGGAAGCACGATGAGATTGAAGGGCAAGACGGCGCTGATCACCGGCGCGGCACAGGGGTTCGGGCTCGGCATTGCCGAGACCTTCGTGCGCGAGGGCGCGCGAGTGGCTGTGCTCGACATCAATGCCGACAAGGCCAAGGAGGCGGCCAAGGCGATCGGGCGCAAGGCCTTCGCCGTCGGCTGCGATGTCGGCAAGGGCAAGAGCGTCGACAAGGCGGTGGAGCGCGTGTTGGCGAAGTTCGGGCGGCTCGACATCGTCATCAACAATGCCGGCATCAGCCATCGCAACCAGCCGATGCTGGATGTCTCCGAGGAGGAGTTCGATCGCGTCTTCGCGGTGAATGTGAAGTCAATCTACCTCATGGCGCGCGCGACCGTGCCGCATTTCCGCGAGCATGGCGGCGGCGTCATCCTGAACATCGGCTCGACCGCCGGCATTCGGCCGCGCCCGGGCTTGACCTGGTACAACGGCTCCAAGGGGGCGGTGAACCTGCTCTCGAAATCGATGGCGGTGGAGCTTGCGCCCGACCGCATCCGCGTCAACGCGATCGCGCCCGTCGCCGGTGAGACGCCGTTGCTGGCGACCTTCATGGGTGAGGACACGCCGGAGAAGCGCGCGCAGTTCAAGGCGACGATTCCCTGGGGCCGGCTCTCGACGCCGCAGGACATGGCCAATGCGGCGCTCTATCTCTGCTCGGACGATGCCGAGATGGTGACGGGTACGGTTCTGGCCGTGGATGGCGGGCGCTGCATCTGAGAGGGCCTGCTAATCCGCCATCGCGGCCGCCTGACGCGACGTTCTGCGCTTCCGGTGCTCACGGACGTTGGTGGCGGGCGCTGCGTCTGATGCAGCGCATCATCCCGTGCGCGTCGCGGCGCGAAGTGCCGCTACGCAGATACGGGACCGTCATCAGGAAAAAATGCGTTCTCGTCGCACGGTCCCGTATCTGCGCGGCGGCATTGCATGCCGCAGCGCGTGCGGGATGACAACGCTCACACCGGCTTGGCGTGCAGCGCGATCTCCTGGCGCAGCATCACCGTGCCGTCTGGCTCGAAGCCGCGCTGCTCGACGCTGATCTGGGGTGCGCTTGCGTCGCCCTCGATCTTGAACAGATGCCAGGTCGCCATCTCGCCATGGCCGAGCGGACCGATCGAGGCCGAGGGCACGCCGACGATGGGCACGTCGCGGCCCAGCCCCGGCCGCCAGGCCAGCGAGAATGTGTGGTTGTGGCCATGCAGGATCAGATCGGCGCCGCTGCGCGCCAGCATCGCCTCGAAAGCCTCGGCATCGACGAGTTCGCGCGAGCGCCGCGCGCCGCCGACATAGGGCGGGTGGTGGATCAGAACGACGCGGATCAGCCCCTCATTACGGGCGTGGTTCAGCAGGACCTCGGCCTTGGCTATCTGCGCCTGGCCGAGGCGGCCTGTCGCCATCAGCGGCAGGGTCGGAATGCCGCTGTTGAGGCCGATCAGCGCGACCGGGCCGCGCCGCCGATACCAGGGATAGCCGGCCACGCCGACATCATCGGCGCACCACGGGCCGAGATGGCTGGCGAGCGGCTTCAGGGATGAGGGGGCATAGGCGTCGTGATTGCCCGGCACGAAGCTGACGGCATCGCGCGGGCCGAGCGTGTCGAGGAAAGTGACAGCCGTCTTGAATTCGTTGGGCAGGCCGATATGGGCGACATCGCCGGTGCAGGCGACATGGTCGGGCGCTTGCGCGCGGATATCGGCGACGATCAACGCCAGGACGTTCATGTCATGGGCATGGCGCCGTTTGCGCCGCCAATTGACATAGCCTGTCGCGCGCTTGCCCAGGAGCTGGTGCAGCGAAAAACCGGCGAGAGGGCCGAGATGCGGGTCGGACAGATGCGCGAGCTTGAACACAGCCTAAGCGCTTGCCCTTGCCGCCCGCCAGCCGTCAAGCGCGAAAGATGCGTCGATAGCGACGCAAGCCTCGCGCTGGTCGGCTCAGTTGGCGGTGCCGGTCAGTTCGGAGACGATGAACGAATCGGTCAGGGTGACGGCGGGCTTCCAGACATAGGCCGGCTTGGCGCGCAGACGAGCGATGATGAAAGAGAGTAGCATGACGAAAATCCCCAGCGGTGATGCCGTCTTCTCTACCTCATTTGCGGCGCGTTTGTGACGTAACGGAACCGGAATCGGGCCTCTGCCATGCGTTATTTGCATAGACAATTAGGATTTCGTTTGGATTTGACGAGTCCATGACCGTGGATGGCGACCCACGCGCTGCTTTGAAGCCGGATTCCGGTCCGAATCGCGCGCAACGCGCGCTGTTCCGGGTCGCGCATCTGTATTTCCGTCTTGTGCGCGGCATGACGCTGGGCGTGCGGGCGGCCGTGCTAGACGGCGAGGGCCGCGTCTTCCTGGTCCGCCATACCTACACCCCCGGCTGGCACCTGCCGGGCGGGGGCGTCGAGGTCGGCGAGACGCTCGAGGAGGCGCTGGCTAAGGAGCTGCGCGAGGAGGCCTCGATTCGCGTCACCGGGCCGGTCGTGCTCCATGGCGTCCTGTTCAACCGGCCTCTCTCGCGGCGCGATCATGTCGCGGTCTATGTGGTCCGGGAGTTTGCGGTCGATGGTGTCAAGCGGCCCGACCGCGAGATCGCTGAAGCCGGCTTCTTTCCGCTCGATGCGCTACCGGAGGGAACGACGGCCGGCACGCGGCGGCGGCTGGATGAGATCGCAGCTGGCGCAAGAGCCCCGGCGGTCTGGTAAGGCCGCGCTTATCTTGGGCAGCGTGATGGACGCCTGCGCGCCACTCTGCTACAGCCCGCCGCCATGACGAACGGGCAACGCCTTTCCACCCTGCGACGACCGGCGCGCTGAGCGCGCCCTCGAGGCATGCCGCCGATGCGCGGCCATGTCCTCACCGTCCTATCCGCAAGTTTCTGCCTATCCGCAGGTTTCTGCCCGCCCGCAGGTTTGCCCGTCATGACTTCCTTGCCTTTGACCATTCGCCATGAACTTCCCGCTGATGCCGCCGCGATCGAGCGCTTGCACGAGCGCGCCTTCGGGCCGGGGCGTTTCGCGCGCACGGCCTTCCGCCTGCGCGAAGGCGTGCCACCCGATGCAAACCTGACCTTCGCCGCTCATGTCGGCACGTTTCTGGTCGGCTCGATCAGGGTGACGCCGGTGTCTGCGGGCGGCAACACCGCGCTGATGCTAGGGCCACTGACGGTCGATCCCGCTTTTGAGGGACGCGGCATCGGGGCGGCCCTGATGAACCGCTCGATCGAGGCGGCTCGGGCCGCAGGGTACGATTTGATCATGCTGGTGGGGGATGCGCCTTATTATGCCCGCTTCGGCTTCAGGCCGATCCCGCCGGGCCAGCTCGTCCTGCCGGGGCCGGCAGACCCGGCGCGGTTCCTTGCGCTGGAGCTGGTCGAGGGCGTGCTGGCGCAGCGCAAGGGCGCTGTCATGCCGTATCGTTGAGGGGCGTGTCATTCCGGGGCTCGGCGAAGCCGAGAACCCGAAACCCATGATCGGGTGAGGCCTTGGAGATTCGCCGTCGAAAAGGCTCGCCCGGTCGTGGGTTCCGGGTTCGGCCCTTTGGGCCGCCCCGGAATGACAGGGCTACGCTGCGTCGGGCTTCCGGTTGAACCGTCTGCCGCTTTCGCCCAGCCAACCGGCGACGAGCGCGCCGAACAGCAGTGCCAGACCGATCAGGCCGATGAAGAGCGGCGAGACCTGGACGCCGCGCACGATGCCGGAATCGCTGATGCGCAGGCCGATCCAGTCCGATCCGGCGAATTGCGATCCGGACCGTACCGGCACGATGCGCGGAATCGACACATTCGAGCCGATCTCCTGGCCGATCCGCCGTGAGGAGCCGCCGCTGGCCTCGGCCAAGGCCTGAAGCTGGGCGGGGTTGCTGACCACCTCCATCAATTCGCGCGGATTCTCGGGGCCGACGCTGGCGAAGGCGGTGAGGTTGTCGGCCGCGACGCGGTGCAGGCCGAACTCGCTGGTCGGGATGCGCGCGGTGAAGAGGCCGGGCCGGCCGGCCTCGAGCGGCACGGAGCGCGATTGCCCGTCCGGCCCGGTGATGGTCACGGGGGAGGGCGTGTCGCCCAGCGTCTGGCGCTCGACCTCGATGATGCCGCCGCGGGCCGAGGCGCGCAGCGCTTCCTCTTCCAGCTCGGGTTCCTTCATCAGCCAATGGCTGAGCCGGCGCAGCAGATCGAGATAGGGGCCGCCATCGCGAAAGCCGCGCGCCCAGAGCCAGGCATGGTCGGAGAGGAACAGCGCGACGCGGCCTTTCTGCTCGCGCGCCAGCATCAGTAAAGGCCGCTCGCCGGGGCCGGTCATCACGGCCGAACCGGTGCGGGCGCGGGCGCCGACCATGCGCAGCCATTCGCCCCAGCGCGGCGGCTCGACCTCCGAACCCGGCAGCTCACGGGTGACAGGATGGCGCTTGCCGGGTTCGCTGACGCGGGCGCGATAGGCCTCGTCGATCACGGAGCCGTCGGGCACGGCGGGCAGAATCTGGCCGAGCGGCGTGCGCGACAGGCTTTGCGAGCCGGCATATTCCGGCCCCGCCGCGATCAGCAAAGCCCCGCCCTCGCGGACATAGCGGACGATGTTGTCGAAATAGATCAGCGGCAGGATCGACTGGTTAGCGTAGCGGTCGAAGATGATCAGGTCGAATTCCTTGATCTTGACCTGGAATAGCTCGCGCGTCGGGAAGGCGATCAGCGAAAGCTCGTTGATCGGCGTGCCGTCCTGCTTCTCCGGCGGGCGCAGGATGGTGAAATGCACGAGGTCGATATTGGCATCGGCCTTGAGCAGGTTGCGCCAGGTGCGCTCGCCCGGATGCGGCTCGCCCGAGACCAGGAGCACGCGCAGCTTGTCGCGCACGCCTTCGATGGTGATCACGGCGCGGTTGTTGGCGAGGGTGAGCTCGTTATCGAGCGGGTCGGCTTCGATCTCGACGACGTTGGGGCCGCCGCGATCGATCCGGATCGGCACCTGCACGATCTCGCCGGCGGTGACCTCGCGGCGCGCGATGATCTCGCCGTCGCGGCGGATGGTCAGCCCGGCCCGGCCCGGTCCGCCTCTCTCGACGACGCGCAGGCGGACATTCTGGTCCTTGCCGACGATGCCGAAGCGCGGGGAATCGACCAGCACGATACGGCGGTCGATCTCGGCGTTGCGCCCCGTGGTCAGCACATGCAGCGGTGCGCGCAGGCCGAGCGCCTCGGCATTGGCCGGGGCGTCGTGGGCGAGGCCGTCGGTGATCATGATCGCGCCGGCGACGCGCTCGGAGGGTACGTCGGCGAGGCTTGCGGCCAGCGCTTCGAACAGGCGGGTGCCGTCGCCCGAACCTTGCGCATCGCGAACCTCGACGATGCGGGATTCGACATTGTTCAGGCCGCGCAGCTGGCGCTCGACCTCGGCCTGGGCGGCCTGCGTCTGCGCCGCGCGGTCGGCCAGCCGGTTCGAGCCGGAGCGGTCGACCACCACCGAGACGACGTCCTTGACCGGCTCGCGATCCTCGAAGACGAGCGATGGGTCGGCCAGCGTCAGCGTCAGCACGACGAGCGCAAATGCGCGCAGGATGGCGCTACGCCCCGCCAGCACGATCGCTGCGCCAGCCGCAAGCGCAGCCAGCAGGCTCAGGCCTATCAGCAGCGGCAGCGGCACCAGCGGGGCGAAGGAGAGGCTCCACATGACCTATTGTCCCAGACGCTCGAGCAGGGCCGGGACATGGACCTGGTCGGCCTTGTAGTTGCCGGTGAGCGCATACATCACGAGGTTGACGCCGGCCCTGAGCGCCATCTCGCGCTGGCGCGGATCGGAGCCCGATAGCGGCACCAACGCCTCGCCGCGCCGGCCGACGGCCCAGGCGGAGGCGAGGTCGTTCGAGGTGATGACGATCGGCGAGACATTGTCGCCGGCCCGTGCCGGGCGGCGGCCGTCCTCGCCTGCGGGCGGCAGGATCTCGACCCAGGTCGTGCCGGCGTCGTAGCGGCCGACGAAGCCGTCGAGGATGTAGAAGGTCTTGGTCAGGACATGGTCGCGCGGCAGCGGCTCGAGCTCGGGGATGTCGAGCGTCTGCAGCATGCGGCGCAATTGTTCGCCCTCGGGCGTGGTGCCGCCGCCGGGCCGCGCGCTCATCGCGTCGCGGGTGTCGAAGATCACGAGCCCGCCGCCCTTCATATAGGCTTCGAGCTTGCGCAGGGTCTCGGGCGCGGGGATCGGGCGGCCGGCCACGATCGGCCAGTACAGCACCGGGAAGAAAGCGAGTTCGTCGCGGTCGGCATTGACGCCGACGGCCTCGCCAGGTTCGAGCGCGGTGCGCGCGCCGAGCACGATGTTGAGGCCGGCAAGACCGGCCTTGGACATGTCGTCGACGGTCTTGTCGCCGGTGACGACATAAGCCAGTCGGGTCACGGCGCCGGCTGCGAAAAGCTCGCGCGGAATCGGCGGGCGGTCATCCGCCGGGGCTGCCGGCACGGCTTGAGCGCGCGCCATCTCGGGCGTTGCGGCGCCGATGAGAACGAGCGCCAGCAGAATCGCGGCTGGCGCGGCGCGGCCGGCGCGACGAGCAATGTTCAGCCGGCCGCCGAGCCAGAGCGTCGCCAGCGTGTCGGCGATCAGGCACAGCAGCGCCAGCACCAGCAATTGCGGGCGGATGTCGAACGCGACCGGCTTGTCGACCGGCAGGATCGGCGCGCCGAGCGCCGCCAGATCGATCGCCCTCAGGCTGTCGGCCGGGTTCAGAGCGTTCACTGCAAGCGAGCCGTCGGCGGGGCCGTAGATGCCTGGCGGATGTGCCAAGGTCGCCCGTCCGGCGAAGGTCCGGGCCACCGGCTGGGCGGTCGCGGGTGGACTGCGGAAGGCGCCGTGGCCATCGAGCACACGGGTCGGCGACAGCGTGTCCACGCGCGCATCCTCTCCTTGAGCTTCGCTCGGCCCGGTTCCGGCAAGGCCGACGACCTTGCGCAGCATGTCGACGAACAGTCCCGAGAGCGGCAGGTTCGACCATGTCGTGTCGGCGGTGACATGCATCATCGCGATCATGCCGTCGCCACGGCGTTCGCCGGTGACGACCGGCGTGCCGTCCTCCAGCGCAGCCCAGGTCTTCCTGGCGAGGTCGGCTTCGGGCTCGGCCAGGATCTGTCTGGAGACGCGGACATCGTCATTGATGGCGATGCCGAAGAAGGGGCTCTCGCGGGTGAAGGGGGCGAGCTTGCGCGGGGTCTCCCAGGAGAGACCACCGCCGAGCGTGCGGCCGCCGCGGCGCAGGCGCACCGGCGTGAGGTCATCGGCGGCCGCCGCCAGCCGCGCTCCGGCAAAGCGCAGCAGCACGCCGCCGCGCTGGATGAAGCTGTTGATCTTGCCGACTGTGTCGCCGTCCAGTGCGCCGATATCGGCGAGCACCAGCACGGAGAGGTTTTGCGCCAGCAATTCGCCGATCGGGTCGGTCGAGCCCGGGCGCGGTTCGCGGATCTCGGCGAAAGGCGAGAGCGCGCGCGAGACGTAATAAGTCGGCGACAGCAGCGGCTGGGCCGTGTCGGTGGTGGTGCCGGAGACGATGCCGACACGCCGGCGCTTGGCGCGGTCGTCGAGCAGCGCCACGGCCGCCGCGCTGCGCTCGCCGACGATCTCGAGCCGGGACACGGCGTTGCGGACCTCGATCGGCAAGGTCAGGCGCGCCGAGGTCTGCAGGTCCGAGCCGTTGAAGATGAAGGACGCATCGCCGAGCGGGAGCCCCTTGAGATCGAGCGCGCGGACATGGCCCGTGGCCGTGGCGGCGCTGGTGGGGCGCAGCACCTTCACGGCAAGCGCGCCAGCGAGGTTCTCGGGCGATGTCAGCGCGAGCTGGCCGGGGGGGGCGGCATGGATCGAGAGCCGGCGGGCATCGGCTTCCTGCTTCAGCCGAGCGAGGAAGGGGCCGTCATCGGCGATCGAAAGGCCGTCGCTGACCCAGACGGTCTCGGCCTCCGGCGCGCTGCGCAGGAAGGCTTCGATACGCTGGAGATGGGCGGAGCGGTCGGGCGCGTGCGGCTGCAGCGCCAAAGCGCGCAACCGGTCGAGCGCGGCGCGGGGCTCCGACAGGGTGATTTCACCGGGCGCCTCGGCAAGGCCGACGATGGCGACGGGGCGGCCTTCGCGGGTGGCGGCGGCGAGGCGGGATTCGGAGATCGCCTGCCGCTCAGGCCAGTCGGTCGCAGCGCCGAAACCGTTGTCGATCAGCAGCAGCATCGGGCCGCGCATCGGGCCGGCCTCGCGCGGCGGATTCCAGACCGGGCCGGCGACGGCCAGGATCGCGAGCGCGGCGACAGCCATGCGCAAGGCCAGCAGCCACCAAGGCGTATGGGCCGGCATTTCCCGCTTGGCGATGAGGTCCGCCATGATCTTGAGCGGCGGAAAGTCGATGCGTCTCGGGCGCGGCGGCGTCACGCGCAGGATCAGCCACAGCGCCGGCAGCAAGGCCAGAGCGGCGAGCGCCAGCGGGGCGGAGAAGGCGATCGGCAGGGAAGCGAGCATGGGTCTCTCCTCCCTAGCGTCCGGGGCCGCGCGACGCGGCGATCAGGCTGGCGATGCGCAGCACGCCTTCGCTCGCCGGCCGGTCGGTGCGGTGCAGCGTCAGTGTCCAGCCCACCTTGCGGCAAGCTTCCTTGATCGCGTCGCGATGCGCTTCCAGCCGCTGCCGGTATTCCTCGCCCCAGGAGCCGGCATCGCCGACCCTGAGCGACAAACCGTCCTCGAGGTCGAAGAGTTCCGCCTGGCCGGTGAAGGGGAAGGTCTCCTCGATCGGGTCGGCGATCAGCAGGACATGGCCGCGCGCGCCTGATGACGCCATCGTCGTGATGCGCTTGGCCAGCGAGGCGGCGGGGGACAGGCCATCGGTGATGATGATCGCGTCGGCCAGGCGCGGCAGCGGCGCGTCCGGCGGCAGGTCGGCCTCGGTGCCCTTGGCGTCGACGAGGATCGCTTGCGCCAATGTCTCGACGATGCGGCGCGAGGCGAGGGCACGGGTCAGGCCGAGATGGCCGACGCGCTCGCCGCCCTCGACCAGCGTCTCCGCCAGGGCGAAGCCGGCGATGAGCGCACGGTCGACCTTCGAGGCCAGGGCGAGAGAGGAGGCAAAACCCATCGAGGCCGAGCGATCGATCCAGAGCCAGATCGCATGCGAGGCTTCCCATTCGCGCTCGCGTACGAAGAGATGGCCGTCACGAGCCGAGCGGCGCCAGTCGATGCGCGAGGCGGATTCGCCGGTGACCAGCGGGCGATATTGCCAGAAGGTCTCGCCGGGGCCGGCGCGCCTGCGCCCATGGATGCCGTGCACGCTGGCCGAGACCCGTCGCGCCTCCAGGATCAGCCGGGGCAGACGCGCGGCGAGATCGAGCGAGGCGGTGAGAACCGGCCGGGCCGGTTGGCGTTCGGAGGTCCCGAGAACGCGCATGCGCAGCATTGTCGTGTCGCCTCCTATCCTAACCGTTCCACAAGCTTGGCGATGATGCCCTCGACGGTCTCGCCATCGGCCCGCGCGGCGAAAGTGAGCGCGATGCGATGCTTCAGAACGGGAATGGCCAGCGCCGCGACATCGTCGACCGATGGGGCGAGGCGGCCCTCGACCAGCGCCCTGGCGCGGCAGGCCAGCGTCAGCGACTGGCTGGCGCGAGGCCCTGGGCCCCAGGCGAGCTTGTCGGTGATGGCGGCGTCGCCGCCCTCGGGCCTGGCCGAGCGCACGAGGTCGAGGATCGCATCGACCACGGTCTCGCCGACCGGCAGGCGGCGCACCAGCCGCTGCGTCGACATCAGCGTCTCGGCTGTCATCGCCTGGACCGGCTTGTGCTCGGTGGCGCCGGTGGTTTCGAGCAGGATGCGGCGCTCCGCCTCGCGGTCGGGATAGGCGACGTCGATCTCGAGCAGGAAGCGGTCGAGCTGGGCCTCAGGCAGGGGATAGGTGCCCTCCTGCTCGATCGGGTTCTGGGTTGCGAGCACATGGAAAGGAGCCGGCAGGTCGTAACGCTCGCCGCCGATGGTGACATGGTGCTCCTGCATCGCCTGCAGCAGCGCCGACTGGGTACGGGGGCTGGCGCGGTTGATCTCGTCGGCCATCAGCAATTGCGCGAAGACCGGACCCTTGATGAAGCGGAAATGGCGCTTGCCCTCCGGGCTCTCGTCGAGCACTTCGGAGCCGAGGATGTCGGAGGGCATCAGGTCCGGCGTGAACTGGACGCGGCGGGCGTTCAGGCCGAGCACCGTGCCCATCGCCTCGACCAGCTTGGTCTTGGCGAGGCCGGGCACGCCGACGAGCAGGCCGTGGCCGCCGGCGAGCAGGGTGATGAGCGAAAGATCGACCACCTTCTGCTGGCCGAAGATGACCTGGCCGATTTCCTTGCGCGCTGCGCCGATGGCACTGAGCGCGGCCTCGGCAGCCTCCACGATGCCGGTGTCGAGATTGATTGGCGGGTTGCTCTCCGCCGCACGGACTTGCGCCACCATGTCGATCTCCTTCACCCTTGTCGTCGCAGCTTGCGTCTTCTGGTCCCGGCGTCTTCGCTTCCGGCCCGTCCCGAACCCACAAGGCCTTGAGCCGTTGAGTGTGGACGGGTCGCCATGCCGGCTCAAGGGGCCCGATGGCGCGGTGCACATAAACTCCGCTTCACGATTATGTGGAGTTCAAGGCAAAGAACGCGATGCAACCAATATGCCGCATACGGCGCAGCCGGGGTTTTCGATGACAGAATCTGTTTCCGCGATGGACCGGCTGCTGACCTCGCTGCGCGATGGCAAGGGCCGGGGGCTGCCGCCGGTCGAGCGCTGGAATCCACCTTTCTGCGGCGATATCGACATGCGCATCGCCGCCGATGGCACCTGGTTCTATCTGGGAACGCCGATTGGGAGGCCGGCCCTGGTCAAGCTTTTCTCCTCCGTTCTGCGCAGGGATGATGGCGATTACGTTCTTGTGACCCCGGTCGAGAAGGTCGGGATCACGGTCGAGGACGCGCCTTTCCAGGCCGTCGAGATGGCGGTGGCCGGCGAGGGAGAGGGCCGCTCGCTGGCCTTCCGGACGCAAGTTGACGATGTCGTGAGCGCGGGGCCCGGCCATGCGATTCGCTTTGAGCGTGCGGTCAAGGGCGGGCTCAAACCCTATATCCACGTCAGGCGCGATCTCTGGGCGCGGGTGACGCGGGCCGTAACTTATGACCTGCTCGCGCTCGGCGAGGTGCGTGAGGTCGACGGCATGCCGATGTTCGGCGTGGCTGCGGGCGGTGCGTTCTACCCGGCCGTGCCGGCCAGTGAGATCGAGGACGGCGAGGCGGAATGACGGCGTTGAACCTGACAGCGGATGCGTTCGCGGCGCTGGCGCGCGAACGGCTGCGCCATGAGCCGCCTGCGCTTGGCGACCTGATCAGCCGCCTGCGCGGCGACCATGACATGCAGCCCGAAGACATGCAGTCCGAGCCGTTTGCCATGCCCGACGAGGCGACCGCGATACATGCGGCGGTGCTGATCGGTATCGTGGCTCGCCCGGAAGGGCCGACCGTGCTGCTGACACAGCGCGCGGCGGCGTTGCGCAGCCATTCCGCGCAAATCGCCTTTCCCGGCGGGCGGGTCGATGCGGTCGATGGCTCGCCGGTGGTCACGGCGCTGCGCGAGGCGGAAGAGGAGATCGGCCTGCCGCGCCAGCAGGTGCGGACGCTCGGTTTTCTCGACGCTTATCTGACCGGCACCGGCTATCGCATCGTGCCGGTGGTCGCGCTGATCGAACCGCCATTCTCACTGACGATCAACCGGTATGAGGTCGATGAAGCCTTCGAGACGCCGCTCGCCTTTCTGCTCGACCCTGCCAATCACCATCGCGAGGGACGCCTGTGGGAAGGTCGCTATCGCACCTACTATGCGATGCCGTTCGGGGATCACTATATCTGGGGTGCAACCGCTGGCATGATCCGCAACCTTTACGAACGGCTCGCCGGCTGACCTGACTGGGAAGAAACGCCGATGCTGCGTTCGCTGATCGAGGAGTTCCTGCTCTTCGTCCTGCCTTTCTGTGCCTTTGCGGCTTATCTCGTGATCAGGCGGCGCAATCCGCTCGATGTCGAGCATTGGAGCCCGCATCTGTTCCGGCTCTCTGTCGTGGGACTTGTTCTGGGTATCGCCTTCTTCTTCGTCGCCGGATGGATCGCGCCGCGCAACCGGGGCGCCTATGAGCCGCCGCATATGGAAAACGGCCAGCTCGTGCCGGGACGGTTCAAATGAACGATGCGGCGACAACGCGGATCGCGGCCTTCCTGGCGCGCCCCGCCGTTGCCGCTGTGCTCGTGGCGCTGAACCTGAAGGGCGAGGAGACCCGCGTCATCGGCGGGGCCGTCAGGAACCTCCTGCTCGATGAGCCTGTCGGCGATGTCGATCTCGCCACCACGGCGCTGCCGCAAGAGACGATCCGGCTTGGGCGAGCGGCGGGATATAAGGCGGTTCCGACCGGCATCGAGCATGGTACGGTGACGCTCGTTCGCGACGGGGCGAGCTTCGAGGTGACGACGCTCAGGCGCGATGTCGAGACCGATGGACGTCGCGCCAAGGTCGCCTTCGGGCGCGACTTCACCGAGGACGCGCTGCGGCGCGATTTCACCATCAACGCGTTGGGCCTTGATCGGCATGGCGGACTTCACGACTACGGCGAGGGGCTGGCCGATCTCGCGGCGCGGCGCATCCGTTTCATCGGTGATCCGGCCGAGCGCATCCGCGAGGATTATCTGCGCATCCTGCGCTTCTTCCGGTTTCATGCCCGCTATGGACATGCGAGCCCCGATCCGTTGGGGCTCGCGGCCTGCATCTCCGGGCGCGCCGGGCTGCAGGGCCTGTCGCGGGAGCGCGTGCGGGCTGAGTTGTTGAAGCTGCTGGCCGCGCCCGGCGCGGTTGACGCCGTCACAGCGATGGCCGGAGCGGGGCTGCTGCTGCCGCTCATCGGCGGCGTGCCCTATCTGTCGCGTTTTGCGGCGACTGCGGGTGGGGATGCGGGGACGGGAAGGGAGGCGCAGCTCTACCCCGCCTTACGGCTCGCGGCTCTGGCTGTCGCTGTCGGCGAGGATGCACTCCGGTTGCGCGAGCGGTTGCGCCTCTCGAATGAGGAGTTCGACAGGATCGAGCGCCTCGCGGCTGCGCTGGAGGCGCTGTCGGGACATATCGCTTTGCCGACGATCGCAGCCTTGCGTCATCTGGCGCAGCGGATCGGGGCGGATGCGGTGGCCGCGGGGCTCGTCCTTCTCACGGCTCGCGCTCGCGAGCCACGGCAGATCGAAGCGCGGGCGCTGACCGCCGATCTCGGCCGGACGCCGCCTTTCCTGCCGAGCGGCCGCGATGCGCTGGCGCGTGGCGTCCCGGCCGGGCCGAAGGTCGGGCGCGTTCTGGAGGCGGCGCGGAGCGCCTGGATCGATGCAGGCTGTCCCGCCGGGCAGGTGGAGCAGGCGGCTTTCGTCAAGGCTGCTGTCGAGATGCTCGATGATGCCGCGACGGCCATCGATTTTACCAATCCGCAATCATGAATTGAAGCAATGGCCGTTTAGGTGCCTGCAACGCCAGGTTTTATCTGACGCGGGTTTGCGACTTCATAGATTATTCTACAACCTCCGGTAAGCGACGCGTGTGTCGCTTTGCTAGGATGGCTGCAGGTTAATGACAGGTCGGATTCATTCCATTGATGCGGTTCGAGGGCTGTGCCTTCTGAATATTTTCATTAACCACATCACTCTTGGATTCAGTAAAGAAATATCATTCTCAAAAATTGGACTATCTGATGCTGCCGAAATCTTTGTGCTGATTTCGGGGGTATCTACTTATCTGTTTTACGGAACGTTCCAAATCGAAGTTATGACGCGTGGTCTTTGGGGTCGTGCGATAAAACTATATGTCGTCAATGCCGCCGTCGTTTTATTGACGTTGATTGTGATTATGGTGATCGATTATTTGACGGGCGATCTCGATATTCTTGATCAAGATCTTGTTGATGCCATTCAATCGAATGGTTTAAATCGTTCTCTGTGGTTTATGTTTAGTTTTCAGCAGAGTGTCGGTTATTCCGTCGTATTGAAGCTCTATATGTATTTTATGTTGTTGTGCCCGGCTTTGATATGGCTGTCGTCCAGGATGTGGTGGTATGCGCTTCCTCCAGCGGTCCTTATCTGGGCTATGGCCGGGCAGTTCGATCTGGTCTCGCGCAACAGTCTGACCGGGGAGCCGTTTGCGCTGACGATCCTGCCCTGGACATTGATCTTTACATGCGGAATTGCGCTCGGGGCCGCGATCAAGCAGGGCGTCCGCGTGCCGCAATCGCGCCTTCTCAAGGGTTTAGCGTTTGCCTATGTGCTCGGATATGTGGTTTTCGTCACGCTGATCATGCCTCGTTGGCCCGCTGCAAGCGATTGGTTCGCAACGCGCAACGATCATTTCTGGTTGGGCGGAAGCAAGACCTATCAGTCGCCGTTGCGGCTGCTGCACGCTCTGTCGCTGGTCTATCTGTTCATTTCCTGCCCGAGGGCGCTCTTGATAAGGTTGCTGCATCAGGCGGATCCACGGAGCATTCTCTGCCGGCTGGGGCGCAGATCACTGCCTATCTTTGCATTCGGCGCAGTCGTTTCGGTTGCCGCGGATGAGGCGCTTTTCGCCGCCCATCATTTTTTCGGGGCAAAGTCTCTTCCCTCGATCGCTGTCGAGCTTGTTTTCGTTGCCTTGAGCATCGCGGTCATGGTCGCAATAGCGGACCGACGATGGCCATTCCAACGGTCAAACCGGGTCGTCGCAGAGCAGCCGATAGCGCCTTGATCTTTTGCGCGACCGTACTGCGGCGCGCCGGCGCCGCTCAGCTCACGGCCACCGGACCGTCGGCGGCAGTGAGGAGAGGATCGAATCGACATTGCCGCCGGTCTTCAGCCCGAAGATCGTGCCGCGGTCATAGAGCAGGTTGAACTCGACATAGCGGCCGCGCCGGACCTGCTGCTCGTGGCGGTCCTCCTCCGTCCAGGGCGTGGCCATGTTGGCGCGCAGGATGGCGGGATAGGCGCCGAGGAAGGCTTCGCCGACCGCTTGCGTGAAGGCGAAATCGCCCTCCGGTTCGCCCGACCAGACATAGTCGTAGAAGATGCCGCCGATGCCGCGCGGCTCGTTGCGATGCTTCAGGAAGAAATACTCATCGCACCATTGCTTGAAGCGAGGATAGTCAGCGATGGGCGCGAAGCGCTCGCAAGGGTCGCGCATCGCGGCATGGAAGGCGATCGCATCCGGGTCTTCCTGCGAGCGCCGCCGGACCAGGACCGGGGTGAGGTCCGCGCCGCCGCCGAACCAGGGTTTCGTCGTCACCACGAAGCGCGTGTTCATGTGCACGGTCGGCGCATGCGGATTCCAGGGGTGGGCGATCAGCGAGATGCCCGTCGCATGGAAGCGCGGATCCTCGGAGGCGCCCGGGATCTGGCCGGCGAATTCAGGCTGGAAGGTGCCATAGACGGTCGAGACATGGACGCCGACCTTCTCGAAGACCCTGCCCTGCATCACCGACATGACGCCGCCACCGCCCTCGGCGCCGTCATGGTTCTTGCGCTGCCAGGGAGTACGCACGAAGCGTCCCGGGGGCGAGCTCTCGGGTGGGAAAGGCCCGGTGGCCTCGTCCTCGATCGCCTCGAAGGCGGTGCAGATGCGGTCGCGCAGGCTGGCGAACCAGGCGGCTGCGCGCGGCTTCATCGCCTCTGCCAGCGCGATCGATTCCGCCAGGGTTTCAGCCTCGTATTCAGTCATGCTCGTCACCGTCGTCGCAGGATTTCATCAAAGAGGCGCGGGGAACCCTCTTCACCCCAAGTCGGATGTTTCCGACTTGGGTCACTTTAGCGGCCAATCTCGGGCAAGTCCGAGATTGGTGGGAGAGGGTTCCCCACGCCCTTCAAGCACCTCGGGATACCCGCCGACCTGGCGCAAGGCTTCGCCCAGAACAATGGCGGCCGCAACCGCGACGTTGAGCGAGCGCAAGCCGGAGCGCATTGGCACATGCACGCTCGCCTCGGCCGCCGCATAGACCTCCGGCAGGACGCCGGCGGATTCCCGCCCAACCATGACGATGTCGTCCGGCTGGAAGGCGAAGGCGGTGTGCGTGGTCACGCCGTCGGTCTCGGCCAGGATCAGGCGGTGGCCGGCCCCGCGCCGCCAGGCGTCGAAGGCGGCGAAGGAATCATGGCGCGCGATCGCGGCTCGTTCGAGATAATCCATGCCCGAGCGCCGGAAATGCCGATCGGAGACGTCGAAGGCTGCGGGCTCGACGATGTCGACCGTAACGCCGAGGCAGGCGCAAAGCCGGATCATCGTGCCGGCGTTCTGCGGGATGTCGGGCTGATAGAGGGCGAGACGCAACATGGCCGCCGTCATGGGCTGGCCATCCGATGAGCGTCAAGCGGGCGCAGGGCGATTCGCAAAGGAGATGCGCTTGGCGTGGCCCCCGGGCCCCAGGCGCAAAGCCCGGCCCAGGGCCGTGCACCCCTTGGTTTAACTAAGCATTAACCGTTTTCTCGGCCTCATCCGGCCTTCCTGAGTTGGAGCTGGGGGCTCTCGAAGGACGATGCGATGCACGATTTCAACTCCGATCCGAATGCCACGGACCATCTCGTCGGGCGTCCGGTTGCCGATGTTGAACGTGAGCTTATTCTGGCCACGCTGAGGGAAACCGGCGGTAACCGCACGCATGCGGCCAACATGCTCTGCATATCGATAAGAACCCTGCGCAACAGGCTCAGTGCCTACGCGTCCGGGGGGTATGACGTGCCCGAGCCCGGGCAGGCGCCGCAATAGAGCGGGCTTTTTTTATCGCTTTCTGCCGAAAACACGCCGTCATCCCAGGTTCCCTTCGGGCGCCCGGGATGACGGCGTGTTTTTCGTCCTAAACCGGCGTGCATTGGCGGCGGGCATGGCTGATGGCCGTGCATGTCGAGAGTTCATTCCCGCGGATCGAGGTGGGCGCTGCCAGCACTCGGCAACGGTCCGGCCGCGCCTGCGGCGTCGCGGCGGAGTTGTATTGCTGCGAGAGCAGGATGTGAAAAAGCGGGTACCGGTTTTTCACATCCTGCTCTCGCCGAACAACACATTGCGAATCGTGGCGCGTGGGCGTCGAGTGACGGCTCCTGACGTGATTGGCCGTTCGTTTCAGCCCATAATCGACCGTCTCATCCCGGGATGGTCGGGGCGAGTGTTTTTTCAGAATAGTTTATGCCTTAATTTCAAAGATATACGGGATTAATCAGACGATTATGTTTGCCGCTCTGTTCCGCTATCTCGAAACCCGCATCGATGTGTTCGCGCCTTTCGACGAGCGCGAGACGCCGCCGCGCGGCGTGTGGCCCTTCATGTGGCACCACATCAAGGGCGTGAAGGGCTGGATGGCCCTGATCATGCTGACGGGGCTCGCCTTCAGCGGCATCGAGGCGCTGATGTATCTGATGGTCGGCTGGTTCGTCGATCTCCTGGCAACGCAGTCGCCGCAGACGATCTGGAGCGACCATGGCTGGCTTCTGGCCGGCGCGGCCTTCCTGCTCGTCATCGTCCGGCCAATCGTCTATTTCGCCAATCACGCCCTCGTCGACCAGGTCGTGGTGCCGCAGATCACCAACCAGATTCGCTGGCGCAACCATGTCTATACGCTTGGTCACGCGCTCTCCTATTTCCAGAACGATTTCGCCGGGCGCCTCTCGGCGCGCGTCATCCAGGCCGGGCAGTCGATCCGCGGCGCGACGATCGAGGTCATCGACGATCTCTGGTACGCGCTGATCTTCGTCACGGTGGCGCTCGGCTTCTTCGGCAAGACCAGCCTCTGGCTCGCCTTGCCGGTGGTCGCCTGGCTCGGGGCCTATGTTGCGCTGCTGATCTATTTCGTGCCGCGCGCGAAGAAGCGTTCGGAGGCCAATTCGCTTGGCCGCTCCTCGACGACGGGGCGCATCGTCGATGCCTACACCAATATCCTCACCGTCAAGCTGTTCGCGCGCGCCGATGCCGAGCGCTCATCGGTGCGCGATTCGCTGACGCGCTGGAACGCCTCCTTCCTGCATCTCTCGCGCCTTATCACCGGCGTCAGCGTCATCCTGCAGACGATGAACAGCTTGCTCGTCGTGGTGACGGCCGGTCTGAGCCTCTGGCTCTGGAGCCATGGCGAGATGACGCCGGGCGCGGTTGCCGCTGCGATCGGCCTCGTGCTGCGGCTGGTGCAGATGTCGGGCTGGCTGATCCATCTCGTGCGCGGCGTCTTCGAGAATATCGGCTCCGTGCAGGAAAGCATGGAAACGATCGCCAAACCCCACGACCTGACCGACGCGCCCGACGCCGTGCCGCTCGTCGTCGACAAGGGCGGTATCCGCTTCGATCATGTGCGCTTCAATTATGGCCGTCAGGCCGGGCTCTTCGAAGATCTGACGCTCGATATCAAGCCGGGCGAACGCATCGGTCTCGTGGGTCCTTCCGGTGCCGGGAAATCGACGCTGGTGAACCTGCTGCTCAGGCTCTATCCGGTCGCTGGCGGGCGCGTCCTGATCGACGGCCAGGATATCGCGCTGGTGACCCAGGACAGTCTGCGCGCGCAGATCGGCATGGTGACGCAGGACAATTCGTTGCTGCATCGCTCGATCGGCGACAACATCGCCTATGGCCGCATCGGCGCGACGGAAGCCGAGATCACTGCTGCGGCCGAGCGCGCCTCGGCCCATGACTTCGTGCAGGGCCTCAGCGATCAGGACGGCCGCCAGGGCTTCGAATCGCGCGTCGGCGAGCGCGGCGTCAAGCTCTCGGGCGGGCAGCGCCAGCGCATCGCTATCGCCCGCGTGCTGCTCAAGGATGCGCCGATCCTGATCCTGGACGAGGCGACCTCGGCGCTCGATTCGGAGGTCGAGGCGACGATCCAGGAGCAATTGACCAGCCTGATGCAGGGCAAGACGGTGATCGCGATCGCGCACCGGCTCTCCACCATCGCCGCGCTCGATCGTCTGATCGTGCTCGATCAGGGCCGGATCGTCGATTCCGGCAGCCATGCCGAGCTGGTGGCGCGGGGCGGGCTCTATGGCCGGCTCTGGTCGCGGCAATCGGGTGGATTCCTGGCCGCCACCGACCCCGAAATGGTTTCGGTTTGAATCTCTGCGGCGGCGCCTCAAGCCTCGCGTCGCAAGAGGGTGGGGCGAGCGCACCGCAACAGTAGACTTCGTCCAAACTGCATGCCAAAGAGCGCGACAGTGACGTGCCGTCGCATTGCGGTGGTAACGACACGCCCGTAAGACCGAATTCAGGCGGTAAATTTCGAGTCATTCCAGACTTGGATGAATTGCCGGGCCAGAGCGACTTGCAGAGGATTGGATCGTGGCGCACGCGACCGATACGACATCGACCGAAACCACTCGCCGCGACTTCCTCATTCTGGCGACCGGCGCGGCCGGCGTCGTCAGCCTGGGCGCCATCGTCGTGCCGCTGGTGAGCCAGCTTGCCCCCGACGCGCAGACGATCGCCGCCGGCGCGCCGATGGATGTCGATCTCGCCCCGATCGCCGAAGGACAGGCGATCAAGCTGTTCTGGCGCGGCAAGCTGATCTTCGTGCGGCACCGCACCAAGAAGGAAATCGACGAGGCGCTGGCGGTCGATATCTCGACCTTGCGCGACCCGCAGACGGACCAGCAGCGCACCAAGGCGGGCCATGAGCCCTTCCTCATCGTCTACGGCAACTGCACCCATCTCGGCTGCGTGCCGCTGGGCAATTCGCCGGGCGACCCGAAGGGCGATTTCGATGGCTGGTTCTGCCCCTGCCATGGCTCGCACTACGATTCCTCCGGCCGCATCCGCAAAGGCCCTGCGCCGCTCAACCTGCCGGTGCCGCCCTACGCATTCAGCGCCGACACCAAGATCAGGATCGGCTGAACCATGCCGGTTTCCTCTGGTTTCCTTGCGGGTCTTCCCTGCCCGACGCGCCTTCGCCAAGACGATACAGCCCCGAGGCATTCCTCATGAGTGGTCATAGCTCCTACGTTCCGAAGTCGGGCATCGAACGCTGGCTGGATGTGCGCCTGCCGATCGTGCGGCTGGCGCATGATTCGGCGGTGTCCTACCCGACGCCGCGGAACCTGAATTATTTCTGGACCTTCGGTGGCATCCTGACCTTCATGCTGGTGGCGCAGATCGTCACCGGCATCATCCTGGCGATGCACTACACGCCGCAATCGACGCTGGCCTTCAACTCCGTCGAGCACATCATGCGCGATGTGAACTATGGCTGGCTGCTGCGCTACCTGCACGCCAACGGCGCCTCGATGTTCTTCGTCGCGGTTTATGTCCACATTTTCCGCGGTCTCTATTACGGCTCCTACAAGGCGCCGCGCGAGGTGCTCTGGATCCTCGGCGTGGTCATCTTCCTGCTGATGATGGCGACCGCCTTCATGGGCTACGTCCTGCCCTGGGGACAGATGTCGTTCTGGGGCGCGACCGTCATCACCAACCTGTTCTCGGCGCTGCCCGTCATCGGCGAGACGATCGTGACCTTCCTCTGGGGTGGCTACTCCGTCGACAATCCGACGCTGAACCGCTTCTTCTCGCTGCACTACCTGCTGCCGTTCATGATCTTCGGCGTGGTGATCCTGCATATCTGGGCGCTGCATGTCGTCGGGCAGAACAACCCGACCGGCGTCGAGGTGAAGAATGTCGCCAAGGACACCGTGCCGTTCACGCCCTATGCGACGATCAAGGACATGTTCGCGATGGTGGTTTTCACCATCGTGTTCTCCTGGTTCGTCTTCTACCAGCCGAACTTCATGGGCCATGCCGACAACTACATCCCGGCCAACCCGGCGGTGACGCCGTCGCATATCGTGCCCGAATGGTATTTCCTGCCGTTCTACGCAATCCTGCGCGCCATCCCCGACAAGCTCGGCGGCGTGGTCGCCATGGGCTCGGCCATCGTGGTGCTCGCCTTCCTGCCCTGGATCGATACCTCCAAGGTTCGTTCGATGTCCTATCGGCCGATCGCGCGCCAGCTCTTCTGGGCCTTCGTGGCTGTCTGCATCGGCCTTGGCTATCTCGGCGCCATGCCGGCCGAGGGCGGCTACGTCACCGCCTCGCAGATCTTCACGGTGCTGTATTTCGGCTTCTTCGTTGCCCTGTTCGTCATCGGCCTGTTCGAGCGGCCCCAGGCGCTGCCGAACTCGATCGCCGACTCCGTGCTGGACACGCTGAAGGGTGGCTCGGGAGCGCGCCTGGCCACCGCCACAGCTTCAGAACCGAACGCCAAGGGCTGACGAAACCATGACGACCACTTCGTTTCGCCTGGCTCTCGCCGGCCTCGCTGCAGGCCTCTCGCTCTCCCTGACGGTCCCGTCGGCGCTCGCCGCCGAAGGGCGCGTCGAGCCGCCGGCGCAGAGCTGGTCCTTCTCCGGACCCTTCGGCAAGTTCGACCGCGCCCAGCTGCAGCGCGGCTACAAGGTCTACAAGGAAGTCTGCTCCAGCTGCCACTCGGCGACGCTGGTGCGCTTCCGCAACCTGGCGCAGCCCGGCGGTCCCGAGTTCTCCCGGGGCCAGGTCACGGCGCTGGCGGCGACCTTCCAGGTCAAGGACGGCCCCAATGATCAGGGCGAGATGTTCGACCGGCCAGGCCGGGCTGCTGACGCCTTCCCGTCGCCGTTTCCCAACGAGCAGGCGGCTCGCGCGGCCAATGGCGGCGCCTATCCGCTGGACTTCTCGGTTCTCGCCAAGGCGCGCACCTATGAGCGCGGCTTCCCGCGCTTCATCTTCGACATCTTCACCCAGTATCAGGAGCAGGGGCCGGACTACATCCATGCGCTCCTGACCGGTTACAAGGATGCGCCGCAGGGCTTTCCGCCGCTCCTGCCTGGCCAGAACTACAACGAGTATATGCCGGGCCATCTGATCGCGATGCCCAGGCCGATCTCGGATGGGCAGGTCGAGTATCCCAAGGGGGCCGACGGCAAGTCGCCGGTGCCGGAGACGGTCGATCAGTACGCCAAGGACATTTCGGCCTTCATGGTCTGGATGGCCGAACCTCACCTCGAGGAGCGCAAGCGCATCGGCCTGTTCTGGATCAGCCTCATGGTGATCCTGGCGGGGCTGCTCTACTACACCAAGAAGAAGGTCTGGGCGCGCATGCCCGACGGTTCGCCGCTTCACTGAGCGGTCCGCGACAATCAGGAAAGGCCCCGGCGACGGGGCCTTTTTCATTCGGGAGCATCGGCCCGAAAAGAGGGGACCGGTTTTCGGGACAAGTCGATGCCGTTGAGGCTTATCGCGTCGGCTGCCCGGTTGTCGTCACAACCGTCATACAAAGCTGATCTGTCCTGCACATTGGGGCCGTCCTGTCTGACATCGAGGTAACACGCATGAGCGAAGCCGTTCTGGGAATCATCGGCGGATCGGGCATCTACGATCTGCCGGGCCTGACCGATCTGCGTGAGGAGCGCATTGAAAGCCCCTGGGGCGAGCCTTCCGACGCCTTGCGGATCGGCCGCATCGGCAAGACCAAGATCGTCTTCCTGCCGCGCCATGGCCGCGGTCACGCGATCCCGCCCTCGGAGATCAACTACCGCGCCAATATCGACGTGCTGAAGCGCGCCGGCGTCACCGACCTCGTCTCGCTCTCGGCCTGCGGCTCCTACAAGTCGGAGCTTTATCCCGGCCTGTTCGTCCTGGTCGACCAGTTCGTCGACCGCACGTCGCGGCGCGAGAGCTCCTTCTTCGGCAAGGGCTGCGTCGCCCATGTCTCCTTCTCGCATCCGGTTGGCCCGGTGCTGCAGGCACGTATCGCCGAAGCCGCCACAGCCGAGGATCTCGCCTTCGTGCGCGGCGGCACGCTGGTGACGATGGAAGGCCCGCAATTCTCGACCTATGCCGAATCCCTGACCTATAAGGGCCTCGGCTATGATCTGATCGGCATGACGGCGATGCCCGAGGCTAAGCTCGCTCGCGAGGCCGAGATCACCTATGCGACCGTGGCGATGGTCACGGATTTCGACTGCTGGCATCCCGAGCATTCCATCGTCGACGTCGCCTCGGTGGTCGCTGTGCTGCACGGCAATGCCGAGAAGGCGCGCCGGCTGGTGGCGCGATTGGCGCAGGACTTTCCGGCTGAGCGCGAGGCCTGTCCGGCCGGCTCGCACAACGCGCTCGAACACGCCATCATCACCGCGCCGGACTATCGGGACCCGGCCTTGCTGGCGAAGCTCGATGCGGTTGCCGGGCGCGTACTGAAGGCCGGTTGAGCGGCGTGCTCTTGACGTCGGGCCTCCGAGGCCCGACCAAGACGGCGCTGCCATTCCGTTCGAGACGGTCTTTCATGAACCTCGCCGACACGATCCGCGCGATTCCGGACTATCCCAAGCCCGGTATCACCTTCCGCGACATCACCACCCTCCTGGGCGATGCGCGCGCCTTTCGCCGTGCCGTGGACGAACTGGTCCAGCCTTTCGCCGGGCTGAAGATAGCCAAGATCGCGGGCATCGAGGCGCGTGGCTTCATTCTCGGCGGCGCAGTCGCGCACCAGCTTTCGGCCGGCTTCATCCCGGTGCGCAAGAAGGGCAAGCTGCCGCATGAGACGGTCAGCGTGACCTATCAGCTCGAATACGGCACCGACGAGATCGAGGTGCACAAGGACGCGGTCAAGCGCGGCGAGCGCGTGCTGCTGGTCGACGATCTGATCGCGACCGGGGGCACGGCGGAGGGGGCGGTCAGCCTGCTCTCCAGCCTGGGCGCCGAGGTCGTGGCCGCCTGCTTCATCGTCGATCTCCCCGATCTGGGGGGCGCCGACAAGGTCAGGCGGCTCGGCGTGCCGGTGCGTACGCTGGTCTCCTTCTCCGGACATTGAGCCCATGAAGATTCACGGTCAGCCCTACCGCACGATCTGGCTCGCGCAGGATGGCTGGCGTGTCTGCGTCATCGACCAGACCAGGCTGCCCTTCCGCTTCGAGACGGTGACGCTGGGCTCCGTCGAGCAGGCGGCCGACGCGATCCGGACGATGATCGTGCGCGGCGCGCCACTGATCGGTGCGACGGCAGCCTATGGCGTGGCGCTGGCGATGCGGAGCGATCCGTCCGATGCCGCATTGGACGCTGTGCTGGCGCTGCTGGGCGCGACGCGACCGACCGCCGTCAACCTGCACTGGGCCTTGAACCGCATGCGTGCCCGGCTCGTGGGCCTGAAGCCCAGGTCGCGCGCCCAGGCGGCCTATACCGAGGCTGCCCTGCTTTGCGACGAGGACGTCGCGCTCTGCCGGGCGATCGGCGACCATGGTCTGCTGCTGATCCGCGAGATCGCGTCGCGCAAGCTGGCCGGCGAACCGATCAACATCCTGACCCACTGCAATGCCGGCTGGCTCGCCACCGTCGATTGGGGCACGGCTCTGGCGCCGATCTACCGTGCTCATGATGCCGGCCTACCCGTCCATGTCTGGGTCGACGAGACGCGTCCGCGCAACCAGGGCGCGGCGTTGACGGCCTATGAACTCGGCGCTCATGGCGTGCCCCATAGCGTGATCGTGGACAATGCCGGCGGGCATCTGATGCAGCGCGGACAGGTCGACATGGTCATCGTCGGCACCGACCGCACCACCGCGACCGGCGATGTCGCCAACAAGATCGGCACCTATCTCAAGGCGCTCGCCGCGCATGACAACGGCGTGCCGTTCTATGTCGCGTTGCCCTCACCGACGATCGACTGGAGCCTGAGCGATGGCTTCAGCATTCCGATCGAGGAGCGCGCAGCGCGCGAGGTTACGCATCTCTCGGGCCTGAATGAGGATGGCGAGGTCGCTTCGTTCCGCATCGCTGCGCCCGGCAGTCCGGCGGTGAATCCCGCCTTCGACGTCACGCCGGCCCGGCTCGTGACGGCGCTGATCACCGAGCGCGGCGTCGCACCGGCCACAGCCGAAGGGCTGGCCGCTCTCTTTCCGGATCTCGCGCGCGGAGCCGCAGCATGAATGAGGCAGGTTTGCGCTCGCAGATCGTCGCGGTCGCCCAGGCGATCGACAAGGCCGGCTTCTGCCCGTCGAAATCCGGTAATGTCTCGGCGCGCTTCGGTGATGGCCTGCTGATCACGCCGTCGGGCCTGCCCTATGCGCAGACGGCGCCCGAAGACCTGATCCATCTTTCGCTCGAAGGGATGGTGCTCAGCGGTGCGCGCAAGCCCTCCTCGGAGTGGCCGTTCCATGTCGAGATCTACAAGGCGCGGCCCGATGCTCAGGCGATCGTGCACACGCATTCGCCACGCGCCACCGCGCTCTCCTGCACGCGGCGCGGCATCCCGGCCTTCCACTACATGATCGCGCTCTGCGGCGGGGCCGATGTCCGCTGCGCGCCTTACGCCACCTTCGGCACGCCGGAACTGGCGGCGAACGCGGTCAGGGCCCTGGAGGGTCGCAAGGCGGTCCTGCTCGCCAATCACGGCGTCATCGCGCTGGGCGGGTCGCTTGCGGGCGCACATCAGATCGTGGCCGAGGTCGAGAACCTCGCCGGGCAGTATCTCGAAATCCTGGCGGCGGGGCTGGAGCCGGCGATCCTCGACGAGGCCGAGATGGCGCGGGTGAGCGCGAAGTTCGCCGGCTATGGCAAGGTGGGCTGACCTTAGAGGCTGTTAGGGAGCCCCATACCGCTTGTTAAGGCCTTTCGCCGAATGTCGAGGCATGAAGCTCTCGCCTTACCTGCTCGACTCGCTCGACATGCTCGGCACCGGTGCTTGCGAATACGATGCGGGCATGAAGGCCTTGGGCTGGAACAAGACCTTCCTGCAATTCTTCCCCGAGGACGATGGCGAGATTTTCGTCGGGGAAACCTATCGCGACAATCTCCGGCGGTTTTATAGCGGCCGCCTGTCGCCGGAAGAGATGCCGGAGATCGAGCGCTACATCGCGGAGGGCGTCGCTCGCCACGAGAACCAGACGCAGCCGTTCGAGTTCAAGCATCATGGCCGTCGCCTCCGCGCCTCTTCGCTGCGTGCGTCCGATGGCGGCCGCGTGCGCTTGTGGCAGTGGCTGGACAATGAGCGCCATGCCGGCAGCTCGCCGGCATTCGCGCTGCCGATCATCGACGCGCTGCCCTTCATTCCCGACGGCGCCACGATTCTGGACGCGTCGGATCGCATCATCGCGGCGAATGATGCCTTCGCCCGGCTCTACGATTTGCCCCGCGGCCACACCGTCGTCGGCCGTACGCTGGACGAGATCATCGCCTCGTGCTGGCGCGATGCCTCGCCGGCCGGCGCCTGGCGCGCCGCCATCCGCAACGGCCTGCGCTACGATGGCGCGCCTTTCGAGATCGAATTGCCGGGGCAGCGCTGGCTCAGGGTGATCGCGCGGCACAGCGCTGACGGCGTCGGCTTCTTCACCCATGCCGACATCACTTCTGCAAAACGCCAGCAGATGGAGCTGCTAGAGGCGCAGGAGGCCCTGCGCCAGGCCAATGCGGCGCTTGCGGAGCTCGCCGAGACGGACGTGCTGACTGGCCTTGCCAACCGCCGCCGCTTCGTGACCGGCCTTGCAGAGGCCGTTGCGCTGGCGCAGCCGCTTGCGCTGATGATGATCGATGTCGATCATTTCAAGACGATCAACGACCGCTTCGGCCATCTGGTGGGCGATGCCTGCCTCAAGGCGATCGCCGATGTCGTGGCCAGGCAAGTCTCGTCGGCCTCGGCGCTCGTCGCGCGGATCGGAGGCGAGGAGTTCGGCATCCTGTTCGGTGGCATGCGGATCGAGGCGGCCTATCAGATCGCTGCCGCCATCCGCACCGCCCTGGCGCGGGCGCCATGGCGGGCGTTGCACCCGAATCTGGCTGATGTAACCGTGTCGATCGGACTTTGCGCCGATGAAGGCCCGCTGGATGGTACGCGCCTCCATGCCTGCGCCGACGAGGCCCTCTATGCGGCCAAGCGCAACGGCCGCGATCGCATCGAAATCCTGAATCTGCCGCAGATGCCGCTGCAGATTGCGGGCTGATCAGGAGCGGCGCTCCACGAAGGCGCAGCCGTCAAAGCTGAAGACCTCTTCGCCATGCTGGTTGACCCCGGTGTTGTGGTGGAAGAACAGGCCCCATTGCGGGCGCGAGGCGCTGGCGCGCTTATCGGTCACCGCCGAGTGATAGGTGATGCGGTCGCCGACGAAGACCGGCTTCGACCAGCGCAGATTGTTGAAGCCGGGCGAGGGGCCAAGGCGCGGCGCTGTCTCGGGGAGGCTGGCTGCGACCTGGCGCTTGCGATGGGCGACCATCGCCGCCATCCAGACCGAGCCGGTATGCCAGCCCGACGCGGCCAGGCGCCCGAAGGAGCTCTTGGCGGCTGCCTCCGCGTCCATGTGGAAGGGCTGCGGATCGAAGGAGCGGGCGAAGGTGATGATCTCCTCGGCCGTGAACAGGAAGCTGCCGAGTTCGTGGCTGCTGCCGATCTCCAGCTCCTCGAAGAAGCGCGCCGACTCGATCTCCCCACGAGGCTCTTCGAGTGGGCTCTCGACGGCCGGGCGGACATAAAGCGGGGGATGCGCCAGCCAGTCGCCGGGATAGAAGGTGATGGCGGAGCCGCGGCGACCGAACATGATCCAGTTGGTTTGTTCGAGGACGGGCTCGTCGCGCTGGTTCAGGAGCTCGAAGCGGAAGCGCACCAGCCCCATCTCCGGCCGTGAGCGCGAAGCCTTGCTTTCGAGCACGGTGCGGCGCGCGCTCAATCTATCGCCCGGCTTGACCGGCCGCAGCCATTTGACCTCTTCGATGCCAGGCGCGCCCATCGCGGTCGAGTCGAGCAGGACGTTTTCCGCGATCAGCCGCATCAAGAGCGAACAGCTGTGCCAGCCCGAGGCTATCAGGGTTCCGACGAAGCTCTGCCTGGCGGCAATCGGGTCGGTGTGGAAGTCCTGCGCGTCATAGCGTGAGGCATAGGCGATGATGTCGGATTGCGAGATGCTGATACTGCCGGCCTGCGCCGTCTCGCCCGCAATGAAATCTTCGAAGCAGATCATGAAGCGCGACCCTCGGCTTGCAATGCGCCGAGGGTGTATCACGCCGAAACGGGGGTGGAAGGCCTGTCCGTGCAAAAGCCGCGTGCAGGCTGCGCTTGCCCGTCACAGATCCTGCCGGTCACAGATGCCGCGGCTGATGCTTCGTATCGGTTTCGTCGTCTCTGCGCCCGGTGACAAGCCAGATGATCAGGCCGAATGCCACGCCCAGGCCAAGAACCAATTCGTTGGAGGCTATTGCCAGGATACCGGCAAAGCCGCTCGCTGTTTCGAACACGGTCTCGAGAGTGTCCATTGGAACCTCCCTTGCTGCGTCCATGGAATATCGGCCCGACGAAGAGGCAATTCAACTTACAGTTTCGTCATCTTTCATGAGCAAGACGCATAGCTGCCCCGCCCGGCAGTCCGGAAAGCCGGTTCAGTTGGCGAAACGGAAATGCAGCACGTCGCCGTCGGCGACGACATATTCCTTGCCTTCGAGCCGGAACTTGCCGGCCTCGCGTGCTCCGGCTTCGCCCTTGTTGGCGATGTAGTCGGGATAGGCGATCGTCTCGGCGCGAATGTAGCCCTTCTCGAAATCGCTATGGATCACGCCGGCGGCCGCTGGCCCCTTGGTGCCCTTTTCGATCGTCCAGGCGCGGGCTTCCTTCGGACCGACGGTGAAATAGGTCACGAGGTCGAGCAGGGTGTAGCCGGCGCGGATGACGCGGTTGAGGCCAGGTTCCTCCAGGCCCACCGCCTCCAGATAGTCCTTCTGGTCGGCTGCCGGCAGGACGGCGATCTCACTCTCGATCTTGGCGGAGACGACGACGGCGACTGCGCCTTCCTCGGCTGCGCGCGCCTTCACTGCTTCAGAGAAGGCGTTGCCCTTGTCGGCGCTGGCTTCCTCGACATTGCAGACATAGAGCACGGGCTTCGACGACAGCAGGCCGAGCGTCTCGAAGGTCTTGCGCTCGTCGGCGGCGACCTGCACCAATCGTGCAGGCTTGCCCTCGCGCAGCAGCACGAGGCAGCGATTCATCAGATCGGCCAGTTCCTTGGCCTCCTTGTCGCCGGTCTTGGCCTTCTTTTCCAGCGGCAGCACGCGCTTCTCGAGGCTTTCGAGATCGGCGAGCATCAATTCGGTCTCGATGATCTCGATGTCGTTGATCGGAGCGACCTTGCCCTCGACATGGGTGATGTCGCCGTCCTCGAAGCAGCGCACGACATGGGCGACGGCGTCGCATTCGCGGATATTGGCGAGGAACTGGTTGCCGAGCCCTTCGCCCTTCGAGGCGCCGCGCACGAGGCCGGCGATGTCGACGAAGGTCAGCCGAGTCGGGATGATCTCCTTCGAGCCGGCAATGGCGGCGAGCTGCTCAAGCCGATCGTCGGGCACGGCCACGTCGCCGACATTGGGCTCGATCGTGCAGAAGGGATAGTTCGCGGCTTGTGCCGCCGCCGTCTGCGTCAGCGCGTTGAACAAGGTCGACTTGCCGACATTCGGCAGGCCGACGATACCGCATTTGAAACCCATGATGGCTGGTCCGTTGCGTCGCCGCCCAAAATCGCGGTCGCGCTGATGTTCTCGTGAATGGTTCGCGTCTTATTGCGGGTGAGGCGCGATAAACACAAGATGCCGCGCTGCGATAGGCTGGAGCAATTTCCGATCCAGTTGGATCGTTCAACAACTCCAGCGCTTTGTTTTAATGCGTTTTCTTCACGCGAACCGGTGTCCACTTCGCTCGAAAACGCTCTCAGCTGATAGGCTCACGCGAACGTGCATGGCGACGATGGCGGGGGCATGCACGACATAGGGTAGGGCGCGGCGGCATGCCGGGCCGCATTCGGAGACCTCTGTCATGCGCCGTGTTCCCGTCAGCCTGCTTGCCGCCGGCCTCATCTTCGTATCCAGCCTGGTGCAGGCCCAGGCGCCGACCACGCGCGTCCGGGGTACGGTTGAACGGGTCGAGGCTTCGGCCTTGAGCCTCAAGACCCCGGCAGGGGATGCCGTGACGGTTGCCCTGGCACCGGGCTATGCGGTCGGCGGCGTGGTCAAGGCCTCCGTCGCCGACATCAAGAAAGGCGGCTTCATCGGCGTCGGCGCGCGGCCGCAGGCGGACGGGTCGCTGCTCGCCGTGCAGGTCTTCATCTTTCCCGAGGCGATGCGCGGCACCGGCGAGGGCCACAGACCCTGGAGCGTCCTGCCCGAATCGACCATGACCAATGCGACGGTGGCGGAGACGGTGACCCGCGTCGACGGTGCCAATATCGTGCTGAGCTATCCCGGCGGCGAGCAGAAGGTGACGATCACCGCCGACGCCAACATCATCATGGCGGCGCCGGCGCAGGCCTCGGATCTGGCGGCTGGGGCTCAGGTGGCGCTGACGGCGAACCGGCAACCGGATGGAAGCCTGGTCGCCAGCCGCATCACGATCGCCAAGGCAGGCGCGCAATTGCCGCTGTGACGGGCTGAGGCTTCGACCCCTCGATCTATTCGGGGGTCTTCTCGCCGAGCCGCTTCACTGACGCATGGCCGCGTGCGTCCATGAAGAGGTGGACCTTGTTCTGGAAGCCGGCATCGTCATGGGCGGCGAGCAAGGTCGCGTTGTCGGCGCAGGCGATGCAAAGATCCTCGACCCAGGTCTGCTCGGCCTTGCCGAAATCGTTCAGCACGTAGGCGTGGACGAGCTCCTTGAGGCCGGGATGGCCGATGCCCATCCGGACGCGGCGATACTCGTTGCCGATCGCGGCCGTGGTCGAGCGCAGGCCGTTATGGCCGGCATTGCCGCCGCCGAGCTTCATGCGCAGCTTGGCGGGAGCGAGGTCGAGCTCGTCATGGAAGACGATGACGTCCTCAGGTGCGACCTTGAAGAAGCGTGCCGCCTCGCCGATGGCGCGGCCGGATTCGTTCATATAGGTCTGCGGCTTGAGCAGGATGACCTTCTCGGAGCCGATCGTCGCCTCGCAGGCCTCGGCCTGGAAGCGCGCGCGCCAAGGCGATGCGCGATGGGCGCGCGCGATCGTCTCTACCGCCATGAAGCCGATATTGTGGCGGTTGCGGGCATAGCGGGTGCCTGGATTGCCGAGACCGGCGAAGATCAGCATGGGGCATTTCCAGCGTCAGAGCGTGATGCCGAGCCGAAGGCGACGTGATCGGGGGCGTCGAACGCAAAACGGCCGGGCAAGCCCGGCCGCCATGCATGCCTCACGGCAAGGGATGGACTCAGGCCGTCGGCTTGGCGGCGGCTTCCGCCGGCTCGGCCGCAACGACTTCGCTATCGACCGACGGCGGCACGATCGAGACCAGCGTCAGGTTCTCGCGCGAGGTCAGCGAAACGCCAGCCGGCAGCTTGAGGGCGTCGACATGGATGGAATCGCCGATATTGAGCCCAGCCACCGAGATCTCGAGGAATTCGGGGATGCTCTCGGGAGAGACGTCGATCTCGACGGCGTGCTCGACGAGCTGCATCGCGCCGCCAGCCTTGAGGCCGGGGCAGGCGTCCTGGCCGACGACGTGGACCGGCACTTCGACCTTGATGGTCTGGCCCGCCGCGACGCGGAGGAAATCGACATGGATCGGGAAATCCTTGACCGGGTCGAGCTGGTAGTCGCGCGGGATGACGCGCGTCTTCTTGCCGTCGACGCTGACTTCGAACAGCGTGGTCAGGAAATGTCCGGCATAGATCAAGAGGCGGGTCTTGTTGGCGTCGAGAGCGATGGCTTCGGGAGCAGCGCCCCCACCATAGATCACGGCAGGTGTAAGGCCTTGACGACGAACTGCACGGGCGGCCCCCTTGCCGACCTGTGCGCGCGCCGAAGCCTCGATTTGCTTCACGGCGGTCATGATTTTAGTCCTTGCTTCAAATGACAAGGCCGCCAGTCGGCGGCCTCTTTCGGTTCGCGCCCGTGCCTCCAAGGGTGTCAGTCGGGCGCTGGCAGCGCTCATAAGCGAATTGGCCGGCAATCTCAAGTCCGTTGACGGGAGATCGGCGCGCTCAGGCGGCGGAGGCCGTGACGGCGGCGGGCTGCTGTGTCTGCGCCCGGGGTTTCTCGCCGAGATGCTGCAGCAGTTCGGTGACGATGCCAGCAGGAACCGCGCGCGAGTAGAGATAGCCTTGGCCAAGGCGGCAGCCGATCACCTGCAATCGCTCGCACTGCCCTTGCGTTTCGATCCCCTCGGCGATGACCTTCATGCCGAGGCGGTTGGCGATCCCGACCAGCGCCTCGACGATCACGCTGCTCCTGGCGCCGCTTTCGATGCCGCCGACGAAGGAGCGGTCGATCTTGATGATGTCGACCGGGAAATCCAGCAGATGCGTCAGCGAAGCGAAGCCGGTGCCGAAATCGTCCAGCGCCACGAGAGTGCCCCGTTCGCGCAGCGCTGCCATGGTGCGGGCGACGCTGTCCTTGCGGTCTCCCATGAACACCTGCTCCGTAATCTCGACGACGAGATGTTCCAGCGGGAGATGGAAGCGCTCGAAGGTCTTGCTGATGCGCTGGACGAGATCGCCCTTCTGGAAGTCTGCGGAGGTGACGTTCAGGCCGACATGCTGGACGTGGATGCCGGCCCGCTTCCAGGCGGCCATGTCGGCCGCGACGGCGGCCAGCATCTGCCCGGAGATCCGGTAGGCGATCTTGGGGTCGAGCATGGCCTCGTGGAATTCGCTGGCCGCGACGATCCTGCCATCGTCGAGGCGCATCCGGGCCAGAGCCTCGACGCCGACGATCTCGCTGGTGTCGAGACGGATGATCGGCTGGTAGTAGGGGACGATGCGTCCTTCGGTCAGGGCGTCCGCAACGCTGCGGATCGTCTGGATGCGCCGCGTCATCGAGGTGCGCAGGCCGTCCCTGAAGTGGACATAACCGCCGCGCCGCGTCTCCTTGGCATGGTAGAGCGCGAAATCTGCATTTTGTCGAAGGGTCGTGCTGTCCGTGCCGTCCTCGCCAGCGAGGACTCCACCGATGGTGACGCTCGGGATGATGCTGTGCCCGTCATGCTCGAATGGTGTGAGCATGGCGGCGAGAATGCCACAGGCCACCGAGCGCAGCTGCGTCGTCTGGGAGCAACCGGGCAGCAGCACGGCGAACTCGTCGCCTCCGATCCGGCAGGCCATGCCGTTGACGGCGACCCGCGCGAGCCGCGCGCCCACCGTCTCGATCAGCGCGTCGCCGACGGCATGGCCCATGGTGTCGTTGATCGTCTTGAGGTGATCGATGTCGATCAGCATCAGGCCGAAAGCCAGGGGCGACGCGGCGGTCATGCGGGCGATGGCGTCATTGAAATGGACGCGGTTCGGCAGGCCGGTCAGCGTGTCGTAATAAGCGAGCCTGTGATTGCGGGAGCTGACCTCCTCATGCTCAATCGCGATCGCGCAGAGATGCAGGCAGGTCGTTACGATCTGGCGCTCGAGATCGTCAGGGCCGCGTCGCTGCATGTAATAGAAGGCGAAGCTGCCGATCACGCGGCCGTCCCGCGCCGTGATCGGGCTCGACCAGCAGGCGCGCAGCCCGAGCGGCAAGGCCAGTGTCTTGTAGTCGGCCCAGAGCGGGTCGTTCTCGATGTCCGTGACTTCGACCGCTTCACCGCGATGGATCGCCGTGCCACACGAGCCGACCGTCGGACCGATCGGTGTTCCGGTGATCGCGGTCGAATAGTCCTGCGGCAGGCTCGGGGCGGCCAGCGTTTTGAGCCTGTATTCGGCGTCCGCCGCGATCACGGTGCAGATCACGCCGGGTGCGATCACTTCGACCTGCCGGCAGAGGCTATCCATGATCGCGGCGAGCGGTTCGCCGCGTGCAATCGCCTCAAGGGTCTCGTTCTGCAAGGACTGAAGGCGTTCGACCGAATCCATCACCCGCATCGCGGTACTCGTTTCCCATGAGCAAGCGACTATGAGATCGAGGCGTGAAACCCGGGTTGCGGCGTTGTGTCGAATTGTCTGCTTCGAGGAACGGCTTCAGGCCGGCATCAGCCCCAGCCGCTCATCGCGGCGGCGCAGCAGATGCATCAATGGCAGTGCGAACAGCACCATCCAGGCTTTGCCGATGATCTGGCCGGCGACGAAATCCAAGCTGCCGAAGGCGAGCCAGAGGAAGACGATGCTGTCGACGATGAGGCCGACAATGCTCGATGCGACGACGGCCGTGACGAAGCGGCGGCGCTGAAGCGGCGTATAGACCGCGAAATCCGCCAGCTCGGAGAGGAGGAAGGCGGCGACCGAGGCGAGGACGATGGCGGACGGGGCGAGGAAGGCCGAGATCGCGGCGCCGACGGCGATCGCGCCAAGGCCGGCCACGGGGCCGAGCCGGCGCTGGACGATGTCGCGAAGCACGAGCGCGAGGCCGATCATCAGCACGCCACTCGGCGCGGCGATGCCGGGCGCGACCGGCACGAGGCAGGGGCCATTGGGCACGCAGACCGTGCCGACATTGCCGATCAGCCAATTCGCGGCGGGGATGGTGAGGGCGAAGAGGGCGAGGGCAACGAGGCCCTCGGTGCGGCGCTGCTGGTCAAGTATCATGGCTTGGTCCGGTGTCGTCTGGAGAAATCAGATAGGCAGAGTAGCCGTTGGCGCGCAATTCGCAGGCCGGGCAATGGCCGCAGCCATGGCCCCAGGCATGGCGCGTCGCCCGGTCGCCGAGATAGCAGCTATGGCTGTCCTCGACCACCAGATCGAGCAAGGGCTGTCCGCCGAGCGCCTTGGCCAGAGCGAAAGTCTGCGCCTTGTCGCGCCACATCAATGGCGTGTGCAGCACGAGCCTGCGGTCGAGTCCGAGGCCGAGCGCGACCTGCATCGCCTTGATCGTGTCGTCGCGGCAGTCGGGATAGCCGGAATAGTCGGTCTCGCAGACGCCGAGCACGATGTGCCTGCAATCGCGGCGATAGGCCAGCGCTGCGGCGAAGGAGAGGAAGATCAGGTTGCGGCCCGGCACGAAGGTGGTGGGAAGCCCGGTCTCAGCGAAGGCGATCTCGGTCTCGCGCGTCAGCGCCGTGTCGGAGATCGCGCCCAGCGCCTTGAGGTCGACGAGATGATCGGGGCCGAGCCGTTCCGCATGGAGCGTGGACAGGGCGGGCAGCTTGTCGCGAATGGTCTGCCGGCATTCCAGCTCGACGCGATGGCGCTGGCCATAGTCGAAGCCGACGGTCTCGACGCTGGCGAAGCGCTCCAGCGCCCAGGCGAGAGCGACGGTCGAATCCTGGCCACCGGAGAACAGCACGAGTGCCCGGCTTTCACTGGCTGAGGCCGCTGTCGCCATCAAACCGCCCCTTGCCTCAGTCGAACAGGCTGGAGACGCTCGATTCACTTGCCGTGCGCTCGATCGCCTCGCCCATCAGCGAAGCGATCGAGATGACGCGGATATTGCGCGCCACCTTCACGGCCTCGGTCGGCAGGATGGAATCGGTGATCACCAGTTCCTTGAGCTTGGAGTTGGCGATGCGCGCCACCGCGCCGCCCGAGAGCACGCCATGGGTGATGTAGGCGTAGACTTCCTTCGCGCCCTGGTCGAGCAGCGCTTCGGCGGCGTTGCAGAGCGTGCCGCCGGAATCGACGATGTCGTCGAGCAGGATGCAGGAGCGTCCCTCGACCGAGCCGATGATGTTCATCACCTCGGATTCACCGGGGCGGTCGCGGCGCTTGTCGACGATGGCCAGTGGCGCGTCGATGCGCTTGGCGAGGGCACGGGCCCGGACCACGCCGCCGACATCGGGCGAGACCACCATCGCGTTCTTCCAGTCGAGCCGCTCCTTGATGTCGCGCGACATCAGGGGGGCGCCGAACAGGTTGTCGGTCGGGATGTCGAAGAAGCCCTGAATCTGGCCGGCGTGAAGATCGAGCGTCAGCACGCGGTCGACACCGGCATGGGTGATCAGGTTGGCGACGAGCTTGGCCGAGATCGGCGTGCGGCCGGAGGCGCGGCGGTCCTGCCGCGCATAGCCGAAATAGGGGATCACCGCCGTGATGCGCCTGGCCGAGGAGCGGCGCAGCGCGTCGGTGATGATCAACAACTCCATCAGATGGTCGTTGGTTGGGAACGAGGTCGACTGGATGATGAAGACATCCTGGCCGCGCACATTCTCCTGGATCTCGACGAAGACCTCCATGTCGGCGAAGCGCCTGACGGAGGCCTTGGCGAGCGGAATGCCGAGATGCGCGCAGATCGCCTCCGCGAGCGGCCGGTTGGAATTGCCGGCGACGACTTTGATCGAAGAGGGCATGCCGGGGCGCACCGTTTGAGACTTGGCTGGGCTGGGCCAGCACGAAGCTGGCTCATTTCGCAGGGCTCATAACAGCGAGATGACAGCGAGTCGACCGCTGCACTGCAACAGAAGCGTGTAAAACCGCCTATCCTTGGGCGCCTCATCGCGATTGCGCCGTGCCAGGGGCGCCCGGGCCCCTGTCCGAGGCGCGGTCGCAGCTCGACCTTCAGCGCGATGTCAGGGGCCAGCTGGCTGAGGCGGAAGGCGTCAAATCAGCCCCATAGCCCCTAACAACCCCTAGAGCTTTTTATTGCCGGTTGCCGAAGCGGTCTTGGCTCCCGCCGCGGTCTTGCCCTTGGTCTTGTCGCTGGGATTCAGCGCTTCCACGGCGGGCGCCGTCACCAGGAAGCTCGCGATCGCATCCATCGATTCGGAGGCCGCTTTGGCGACGATGGTCTGGTCGAGGCCAGCCCAGGGATCGGTGCCGCTGCCGCGCCTGCCGAGGCTCTCGCCCTGGACGCGCTGGGCGCGCTTCTTGCCCGCATCATAAACGTCCCAGACGAAGGCGAGCGAGGTCTGGCCGTCCTCTGTCGGCTGCGCCGTGAGGTAGCCGCGCACCCGGAAGCGGGCGGGCTTGTCGCCGGGCACGATCTCCATGCTGCGCTCGGCCGCCGCTTCGCCGAGCAGGCCGGCAAAGCGCGTCGTCACCGAATCGGGCGCGCCGGTAATGCTCTGAACCGAGACAGGCACGCCGGGCGCATCGACCCGCTGCCGTGCCGCTGTCGTGGTTTCCTGGCAGCCCGCGAGTGCAAGCGCTACCACCGGCCCCAGGACGAGGCCGCTCAAACGTTGGATCATGACGCCTCCGCTCGGTTGGTTCGAGCTTGGATTGCTGTACCCTGCGCCGCAGGTTGTAAGCTCAACGGATGGCGAGGTCCAGTTCGGGGAGATTCAGGGCCTCAGTGCGGTTTTCGCGTGCGAAACAGACCCGCCCCAGGCGTATCGCCGGTCCGGTCGTCGAATCGATCGGAGTCTCGTGAGACGGCCCCGGGGCGGGCTGATCTCGTCGTTGAGCGCTCGGGCGGATGCGGCACGGCAGTCGGCACGGGGCGCTGCGCGAAAGATTGCGGGTTTTGCCCTTGTCACCCATATGTGGGCGAGCGCGGGCTGACGAGGCCCCTTTTCGGAGAGCCCCATGGTTACCACCAGCAACCGCTTCCTCGACGACATCGCCCGTCTCGCCACGGATGCCGCCGGCGCGGCCCAGGGCGTGCGCCGCGAGGTCGAGACCGTCGTGAAGACGCAGATCGAGCGCCTGCTGCGCGACATGGATGTCGTCACCCGCGAGGAGTTCGAGGCCGTGCGCGAGATGGCGCTGCTGGCGCGCGAGGAAAATGACAAGCTGGCGCAGCGCCTCGCTGTGCTGGAAGGCAAGAAGGCCAAAAGTCCTGAAGCCAAGTCCTGAGGCCAGCTCCCCGAAACCAGGCTCCGAGATCTCGCCTTGAGCGTTTCGCGCCCTGCGTGCCCTTAGGTTGCGCCATCCACAACCATGTGCTGTGGACAGGGGCTGCCGGGTCTTGAGCCGCACCCCCGAATCCGGGGAGCGTCACGCCGTGTTGGGAGCGTCACAGCGCCTGCGCTATCGTCGAGGAAGAGAGTTGATTCGACGGTCGATCCCGCGCCTCGGGATCTGCCGCCGGAAACGGGGCGCAGACCAGCGCGCTCTGGCAGTCGGGTTGTGTCCGTTGCGCTTTCCAGTCGCCGTGTTCCCGTTCTCGAACGTGTCGGACCGCTTGTGCGGATGTCGACAGTTGGACCTTAGGGCATGATGGATCTTGACCTGGACGCTGAAATCGACCGGCCTTCCAACCCCCTCGACCTGATCGAACGCTTAGCCGCTCTCAACAACTGGACCTTCGACCGAGACAGCGACGACGAACTCTCCGTCGCGGTCACGGGCGGCTGGTCCGATTATCATGTCGCCATTACCTGGCTCGCCGAGGTCGAGGCGATCCATATCGCCTGCGCCTTCGACCTGAAGGTGCCCGATCGCCGCCGGGCCGAGGTGCTGCAGCTCGTCAGCCTCGTCAACGAGCAGCTCTGGCTCGGCCATTTCGACCTCTGGAGCTCGGAAAACGTGGTGATGTATCGCCACGCCCTCCTGCTCTCGGGTGGAGCGGAGCCGACCGACGAGCAGGCCGCTGCGCTGATCAAGGCGGCGATCGAAGCCTGCGAGCGCTACTTCCAGGCCTTCCAATTCGTGGTCTGGGCGGGAAAGACGGCCAAGGAAGGCCTCGAAGGCGCGATGTTGGAGACGGTCGGCGAAGCCTGAGCTTTCGGTTTTCGTCATGCCCGGGCTTGACCCGGGCATCTCATGACGAGAAGGCTTCCTGAAGAGAGATGCTTGGGTCAAGCCCGAGCATGACGCCCGTTGCCGCCTTGCGAGAGACCGCCATGTCCAATCCCTTGCCGCAAACCCTCGTCCTCATCGGTGCGGGCAAGATGGGGGGGGCGATGCTGGAGGGCTGGCTGCGCATCGGCATGAATCCGGCCGGCATCAGCCTGATCGATCCCAAACCCTCCGACGAGATGGTGGCGCTCGCGACCGAGAAGGGCATGGTGCTCAACCCCGCGCCCGGCGCCATCGCCCCAGCCGAGGTCGTGGTGCTGGCGACCAAACCGCAGATGCTCGACACGGCGGCCCCCGCCGTTCAGGCGTTCATCCATCCCAAGACGCTGCTGATCTCGATCCTCGCCGGCAAGACGCTGGGCGATCTCGCCGCGCGCCTGCCGAACGCGACCGCGCTGATCCGCGCCATGCCGAACCTGCCGGCGTCAGTGCAGCGCGGCGTCACGGCGGCGGCTCCCGGACCCGGCGTCAGCGCGGCGCAGCGGGCGACGGCCGACGCGCTGCTCGGCAGCATCGGCAAGGTCGAGTGGCTCGACAATGAGAACCTGATCGATGCTGTGACAGCCGTCTCCGGTTCCGGGCCGGCCTATGTCTTCCATCTCGTCGAATGCCTGGCGGCGGCGGGCGCGGCGGCGGGCTTGCCGCCCGAGATCGCCGAGAGGCTGGCGCGCGCCACGATCGAGGGGGCGGGCGAGATGCTGTTCCAGTCGTCGCTTTCGCCTGCGACCCTGCGCCAGAACGTGACCTCGCCGGGCGGGACCACGGCCGCGGCCCTCGAGGTCCTGATGGCCGATGACGGGCTCAAGCCCCTGATGGGCCGGGCGGTGGCTGCCGCTAAACGTCGCGCCGAGGAGCTTTCGGGCTGATCGGCCTTTCAACGGTCGCGATCGGGGCCTAGTTTTATCCGATCGCGTCGCGAGAGGAGATCTCCTATGGCCCGCAAACCCGTTTCCCCGACATCCGAAACCGCCGCGCCGCCAAGCGATCCGCGCAAGCGGGCGATCGAGGCGCTGATGCGCCTGGCCGCCAATCGCGCCTGGAGCGAGATCGAGCTCGGCGACATCGCCGCGGAGGCTGGCCTGTCGCTCTCCAGCCTGCGCGGCCTCTTTCCCTCGAAGCTCGCCATGCTCGGCGGGCTGACGCGCCTCGTTGACGACGCCGTGCTGGCGGGCTCTTCCGACGATCTCGCGGGCGAGCCCATCCGCGAGCGGCTCTTCGACCTCGTGATGCGCCGGCTCGATGCGCTCGCACCCTATAAGGCGGGTCTGCGCCGGATCATGCCTGTCATCCGGCGCGATCCGCTGACGCTTGCCGCGCTCAATCGTGGCGCGGTGAATTCCTGGCGCTACATGCTCGCCTCGGCCGGTATCCCGACCGAAGATGCGCTTGGCGGCCTGCGTGTGCAGGGCGCGGTGCTGTTGATGGCGCGCGTCGGCGAGACCTGGCTCGGCGATGACGAGCCCGAGCTTTCGCGCACGATGGCTCGACTGGATCGCGAATTGAAGACGGCCGGCGCGATCATGGCGCGCATCGAGGACGTTCACAGGCTCACCTCGCCGCTGCGCGGGCTGGCGCGGGCGCTGTGTTCGGGCAAGCGGCCGCATATCCGCCGCCGGGAACGCAGTGACGAGCGCCCGCGCGGCGGCGATGCCGAGGACTACGTGCCGGCGATCTGAGGCCTGCCAGAAACATGGCGAAAACGAGGCATCGTTAAGCGACCCTTAGCCATTTCACGCAAATGTGGGGAATCTCACTTTGCGCGGGGGGCGCGGTGTCGCCGATGAAGAAACTTGCCACGTTGTCGATCGGCCGCTCCTTCGGGCTGGTCGCGATCCTCGCATCCATCATCGCCATCGGAAGTGTGAGCTTCACGCTGTTCGAGGCGCGCAAGGAGATGATCGAGCTCAAGCGCGCGGAGATGAAGAATGCGGTCGAGGCCGCGGCCTCCACGGTCAACAGCTATCTCGCGCGTGCCGAGAAAGGCGAGCTGAAGGAGGCCGATGCCAAGAAGATGGCGATCGACGCGATCTCCAGCGCCCGCTTCGACAATGGCAACTACTATTTCGTGATCAACTTCGACAACATCAGCGTCTCGCACGCCAACAAGAAGATCGAGACGACGGACATGTCGCCGCTCAAGGATTCGACCGGCAGGTTCTTCGTCAAGGACATGGTCGAAATGGCCAAGACGAAGGGCGCCGGCTTCATCGACTATGGCTGGACGAAGCCGGGCGACAAGGAACCTTCGCTCAAGATCTCCTATGTCATCGCCGTGCCGAAATGGCAGTGGGCGATCGGCTCCGGTCTGCATGTCCACGATGTCGATGCCGCGTTCAATAGCGTAATCGGCGATGTCGCCAAGGTGCTGGTGCCGCTGGGTCTCGTCATGCTCGGCGTCGTGATCTTTCTCAGCCGCCGCGCCTCCGGCATGCTTGCCTCGATCGCGAACACGATGAACGGCCTTGCCGCAGGCGATCTGCAGACCACGATCGCGCACCAGGAGCGGTCCGACGAAGTCGGTTCGATGGCGCGCGCGCTTGTCGTATTCCGCGACGCCGGCCTCGCCAAAGCCGAGATGGAGGCCGACAAGATCCGGGTCGAGGCACAGGCCAATGCCGAGCGCGACACGGCCGACAGCGAGCGGCGGCATAATGAAGCCGAGCGCGCCGAGGCGTCCAGGACGCAGGAGGGCGTCGTCCAGGCGCTCGGCGCTGGCCTCGAGCGGCTCGCAGAGGGCGATCTGACCTACCGGATCAACGAGGCCTTCGGTGCCGACTACGCCAAGCTGAAGGACGATTTCAACGCTGCCATCGCCAAGCTGCAGGAGACGATGCGGCAGATCGCGACCAACACAGAAAGCATGAAGGCGGGCTCGGTCGAGATCAGCCAGGCGGCCGACGACCTCGCCGGGCGCACCGAGCAGCAGGCCTCCTCCGTCGAAGAAACCGCGACCGCGCTGGACGAATTGACCGCGACCGTGCGCCAGACCGCCGAGAGCGCTCGCCTCGCCAGCCAGGCGACGAGCCAGGTCAAGACGGAGGCCGAGCAGTCGACCTCGATCGTGCGTGACGCGGTGGCGGCCATGGGCGGCATCGAGAAATCGGCCGACGAGATCTCGCAGATCGTCGGCGTCATCGACGAGATCGCCTTCCAGACCAATCTGCTCGCGCTGAACGCCAGCGTCGAGGCGGCTCGCGCCGGCGATGCCGGCAAGGGCTTCGCCGTCGTCGCCTCCGAGGTGCGTGCGCTCGCGCAGCGCTCGGCTGAGGCGGCCAAGGAGATCAAGGGCCTGATCTCGGCCTCGAATATCGAGGTCGAGAAGGGCGTCACGCTGGTCGGGCAGACCGGCGGTGCGCTGCAGCGCATGGCCGAGGAGATCACGCGCGTGACCTCACTGGTTGCCGAGATCGCCAGCGCGGCGCAGGAACAGGCGGCCGGCCTCCAGGAGGTCAACAGCGCCGTTAACGAGATGGACCAGGGGACGCAGCAGAACGCCGCCATGGCCGAGCAATCGACCGCTGCCGCGCATTCGCTCTCGCAGGAAGCCGACAGGCTCGGCGGGCTCGTGGCGCGCTTCCAACTCGGCGGCGATATCGGCGGGCTCAAGGCCATGGCCAAGACGATGCAGGCGGTGGTAGCTGCAACGCCGCGCGCGGCTGCGCCCAGGCCTGCGCGGACCGCGAGCGCCGCTGCAGTGGCGACTGGGTCGAAACGCGACCATGACAAGGCTTGGGAGGAATTTTGAGCATCTCTTCGGAATCCGCCGCCACGATCGGCTTCGACGATTTCCTCAAGGTCGACATCCGCGTCGGCACGATCGTCGAGGCCGCGCCCTATCCCGAGGCGCGCAAGCCCGCGATCAAGCTCGTGATCGATTTCGGCGGCACAATTGGGCTGAAGAAGTCTTCGGCCCAGATCACCAAGCATTATCGGCCGGAGGATCTGCCCGGCAGGCAGGTCCTGGCGGTGGTGAACTTCCCGCCGCGTCAGATCGGCAAGTTCATGTCCGAGGTCCTGACGCTGGGCGTGCCGGACGCCGATGGCGAGGTCGTGCTGCTCGCCCCGACCCTGGCCGTGCCGGATGGCGGGCGGCTCTTTTGAGCCTGCCACGCGGTTCTGCTTGAACGACCCATGTCGGAGCATTCGCAGCAGCATGAGGCGGTGGCCTCTCGCCGGTCCAGCCGCCTCGTGCTGCGTATCCCGCGGCCAGACGATCTCGATTTCACGGTCGCGCTGTTCCAGCGGCCGGAGCTTGTGGCACATCGCCCGCACCCACTTCCAGACACGCCCGAGGCGAGCGCCGAGCGTCTGGCCCGCGACATCGCGCATTGGCGGCAGCATGGCTTCGGGCGTTGGGCGATCGAGCAGTCGGGAGCGCTGATCGGTTTCGGTGGCCTGACGGTGAAGCCGGGCGTCGACGGCCTCAACCTGTCCTATCATCTCGACCCCACCTCCTGGGGGCGAGGCTTCGCGTCCGAGTTCGTGGCGGAGGCTCTGGCGGTCGCGTTCGGTCCGCTGCGGGCAGGCCGCGTCATCGGTCTGGTGCGCCCAGCCAATCCGGCCTCGCGCCGCGTGCTCGAGAAATCCGGCTTCGTCTTCGAGCGCGAGATCATGCTCGACGGTGCATCGACGCAGCAACTGGCGCGGTATCCGCAGGCGGGCTGAGGCGCTCTGATTTTACATCGTGTCGTCCCGAAAACCGGCTCCCGCTTTTCGGGCGGATGGCTCTAAGCCCAGACGCCCGTCGCAAGCGTGGTCGCGGCCGGTTCGGGCGGCGACCATTGCAGCGGCAGCGCGGCGCGGCGCCGCCAGCCGCCGGTGACATGCAGACGCCAGATCCGCTCGGCGCCGGTCAACCGTGCGACCTCGGGGCCCGACCAGACGATCTCGACACGGCCCTGAAGCTGCAGCATCGCGCCGTTTTCGAAATCGATGAAGAGCACGGAGGCGCGGGGATCGCGCAGCAGATTGCCGAGCGTGTTGAAATAGCTGTTGCCGGCGAAATCCGGCACGCTCAGCACCTCGCCATCGACGCCGACGAAGCCCGGCCTGCCGCCGCGATGCGAGATGTCGAGGCCGCCAAGCTTGCGCGTCTCGCTCGTGCTGGCGACGAAGAAGGTGTCTGAACGGCCGATCAAGTCGCGCGCCGCGTCGTCGAGCCGCCCGATCGGCTCGAACGAGCCGCCGCCGGCCGGCGCGATGGGCTGTGGCGTCCGGGCCTGGATGTATTTCGCGCAATTGCCGAAGCTCTGCGTTACCGCGACCGAGAAGCCGCCGGTGTCGCGCGCCGTGATCAGGCCGTTGGCGCGGTTGCGCCGACGCGTCGGAAATTCGAGGCCGAGCAGGCCGATCGGCCGGCCCGGCTTGAGGTGAAGGGCGGCGGGATCGTCCGAAGCGGGGAGGGCGCGGATCGAGAGCGTCGTCGGCGTCGGGCTGCGGACGAAACCGGGTTCGCCGCTCAGAACGGTTGCGATCGGGTGCCCCGCCTCGTCGCCCAGCGCAGCGAAGAGCAGCGGCAGCTGCTCGAAGAAGATGCGGTGCTGTTCCGGCATGAGGTCGCGGATGCCGGCGCCGCGCGAACCGGTTCCGGCAAGGGCCTGTGCCTCTAGCTCACCTGGGTGGAAGGGCGTGTCGTCCATGGCGTTCAACTCGCCTGGGGCAAGGGCGATGCGGGCATCGCCTTGAAGAAGGGCAGCGCCTCGATCCGGGCAATCCAGGCCCGCAAGGCGGGATAGGGCGCCAGCGATATGCCGCCTTCCGGCGCATGCGCGACATAGGAGAAGCAGGCGAGGTCGGCGAGAGTGGCGTGCTCGGCGGCAAGGAAATCGCGCCCGGTCAGGTGCTCCTCCATGAAGCCGAGCAGCTTGCTGGCGATCCGGCCGGCGCGTGCGGGGTCATCGACCACGCCGAACTGCGCGATCAGGCGGGCGCTGCCTGGCCCGTGCATGACCTCGCCGGCCGCGATCGAGAGCCAGCGCTGCACTTGCGCCGCCGCGATTGGTTCCTCCGGCAGCCATTGGCTGCCCGCGCCATAGCGCTTGGCGAGATAGATCATGATCGCGTTGCTGTCGCAGAGCGTGAGCGCGCCATCCTGCAGTACCGGGATCTGCTGCAGCGGGTTCAGCTTGCGGAAGGTGTCGCTGCGGCGGATGTCGGCGGGCGCGGAGGCAAGCTCATAGGGCAGGCCGAGCGCCAGCAGCAGCAATTCGACGCGGTGGGCATGGCCGGAGAGCGGCGTGCCGTGGAGAACGATCCGGGGCTGTGTCATTGGAATCTCGCTGAAGAACGGGAACCTCGCTGAAGAACGCCTGTAAGATGATCATTCCAGTCATCGCGGAAAATCTGCTATCCGTTGACTTCAGAATTTCATTATCCGGAACAGTCCGTGGATCGTCTCGACGAGCTCGCGATTTTCGTCGCCATCATCGATGCCGGCAGCCTTGCAGGGGCGGCGCGGCGGCTACGTCGCTCGCGTCCTGCCGTGACACGCGCGCTCGCCGGGCTCGAGGAGCGTGTCGGCGCCAGGCTGATCGCCCGCACCACCCGCCAGCTCACACCGACGGAAGCCGGGCAAGAACTGGCGGTCGCGGCGCGGCGCATGCTGGCGGATTATGCGGAGTCGCTGGGCGGCGTGGCGGCGGCGCCGGTTCGCGGCCTGTTGCGCGTGACGGCGCCGCTTGCCTTCGGGAGGAGGCATGTGACGCCGCTGGTTGCTGAGTTCCTCGATCTTCATCCCGAGCTGCAGGTCGAGCTCGTGCTGGCCGACCGCAATCTCGATCTGATCGAGGAGGACCTGCATGTCGCGCTCCGGATCGGGGCGCTGCCCAATTCGCGGCTGGTCGTGCGCAAGGTCGGCGAGGTCAGGCGCGTGCTGGTGGCGTCTCCGGCCTATCTGCAGCGCCGGCCGGCGCCCAAGCGCCTTGCCGACATCGCTGGGCACGACGTCATCGCCAATGTCGGCGCCGGGGGCGATCTGATCTGGCGCTTCGGGGGAGGGGGGCGGTCCTCGCGCATCACGATCACGCCGCGCCTCATCATCAACGAGGTCGAGGCGGTGCTGATCGCAGCGCGCGCCGGGCGCGGACTAGCGCGGTTGCTCTCCTATCAGGCGGCCGACGATCTGGCTGCCGGTGTGCTCGTTCGCCTGCTGCCGGAATTCGAGCCTCCACCGTCACCGGTCCAGCTCGTGGTGCCGAGCGGCCAGCGCCTGGCGCCGAAGGTGCGCGCCTTCATCGATTTCGCGGCCGCGCGCCTGCTGCATCTGAGCGTCATCCGGCCCGAGCCCGGCCGCTGACGCCGCGACATCCGGAATGCTTCAGCGCAGCGATCCGGCAAAGCCGGTGATCGCGGAGACGACGGCGCCTTCGCGGCCGATGAAGCCGTGATAGGCTTGTGCCTGACAGGGATTGCCCGCCGAGGTGCCGCCATCGATCCAGACCGTCCTGGCGCGGTTGCCTGCCCAAGCCTGGAAAGGCGCGACCGAGTCAGCCAGCGTCACGCGGCAGCTATCCTGGCGATGATGCACGACCAGCGTCGGCGGCAGGCGCGCGGGATCGCCCAGCGTGGCGCGGACGTCGTCGAGCATCGACGAGACGAAGACGACGCCGTCGGGCCGCGACGCGAGCAGGCCTGGAACCTTGAGCGAACCCCGACTCATCGCGACGACGATGACGCGCGGTGCGATGCTGCGCATGAGGTCAATCGCCTTGCTGGGGTCGGCGTCGCCATCGACGAGGATGCTGGCGATGCCGCTGCGGGCATAGGCGCCGCGCATGCGCACGATCCAGTTGCCTTGCCGGGCGACATCGCCGCCGCTGCCGATGCCGACATAGCCGTCGCCACCTGTCAGCAGGACAAGCCCGGCCCTGGCCTTGCCGGCCGGCTTGTTGAGCAAGGCCCGGCCACTGCCGAACAGGCCGCCGCCGAGTTCGACGACCTCTTCGGCCGAAGCAGCGCAGGGCAGCGCCAGCAGCGCCGTGAGCAAGAGCATCCTCATCGTCACCGTCATCCGTTCCCCCTGTCTCCGCTCGGGAAGCCGTGGCTCGTTCGCCGGAAGCCATGATGCGACGGGGTGGGGTCGGACGCTACTGGTGATCAGCGCAGATCGGCGTGCTCGGCCGCCTCTTCGCGGATCCAGCTGCGGAACGCCGCGATTGCGGGCCGCTCGGCAAAGGCTTCCGGGCAGACCACATAATACTGGAAGGAGCTCTGCAGCTGTTGCGGAAACGGGCGGACAAGGCGCCCGGCGTCGAGATAGTCGCCGATCAGGGCGCTCGTCGCCAGGGCGATGCCCTGGCCGGAGGCCGCCGCCTGCAAGGCGAGGAAGGTGTGCGAGAAGCGCGGGCCGTGCGTCGCATCGATGTCGTCGACGCCGGCGAAGGCGAGCCATTTTGGCCAGGTGACGTAGTCCGGGATGCCCTCCGCGTGCTCGTGCAGCAAGGTGTGGTGGCGCAAATCCGAGGGCTGGCGCAGCGGGCGCGCCGGATCGTTGAGCAGTGCCGCGTTGCAGACGGGGAAGAAACTCTCCGCCATCAGCAGCTCCGAGTGCAGGCCCTGATAGCCACCGGGACCGTAGCGGACCGCCACATCGACGTCCTCGCGCGCGAAGTCGGTCAGGTGCAGCGAAACCGAGATGCGAACCTCGAGCTCGGGGTGGCGCTGCTTGAGCGAGCCGAGCCGCGGGATCAGCCAGCTCAGGGCGAAGCTCGGCATGGTGCTGACCGTCAGGACGTTCGACACATCGGGCCGCAGCGCCCGCGCCGTGGCCTCGTCGAGCTGGTCGAGCAATTGCGAGATCGAGGCGGCATAGCGCTGTCCGATGCCGGTCAGCGCGATGCCCTTGCTTGGCAGCCTGACGAAGAGAGGCCGCCGGAGCCAGGTTTCGAGCGTCTTTACCTGCTGGCCGACCGCGCTGGCGGTGACGGCGAGCTCGTCACCCGCTCGCTCATAGTTGAGGTGCCGCGCCGCGGCCTCGAAGGCGCGCAAGGAGGTGAGGGGCGGGAGTTGGCGGCGGGTCATCGTGAGGCCAAGTTATGCTTGGGCATGAGCGAAGAACTTCTCATTTGCTTGCAGGGGCCACAACCCCCAAATTTACGGGCAGGAAATCTATCACAGGAGGCCGCTATGCCGGCCATGATCGCCACAGAAAATCTTGCCTTTGCCACACACCGCAGCGCGCACGGGCTGTACGGCCTGTTCCTGCGCCTGGAGGATTGGCTCACGGCGCGGGCCAGCGCACGCGCGCTCTATCGCATGGACGATTCCGCGCTCTCGGACATCGCGCTGTCGCGCAGCGATGTGGAGCGGGTGAACGAGACGGCCCGCTGGGCGTTCTGGAAGCGCCGGTAGCAGTAGGCCGGCTTCAGCGGGACATAGAAGAATAACAGATCGTTCCGGCTGCCGCCGGGACGATCTGGCGTTTACCGACAAACGTCCGGAGATGATCTGCTGGGGCTTGGTCAGACGGGCAGCCGTACCGTCGCCCGCAATCCGCCCAGGCTCGAATCCGCCAGGATGATGTCGCCGCCATGGGCGCGGGCGATGTCGCGGGCGATGGCGAGGCCGAGCCCCGTGCCACCGCTATCGACATTGCGGGCCTCGTCCAGCCGGAAGAAGGGGCGGAAGACCTCCTCACGCTGCTCGGGCGGGATGCCAGGGCCGTCATCCTCGACCATCACGATCAGATAACGCGCGTCATGCGTCGCGCGGATGGCGATGCGGTCGCCGAAGCGGGCGGCGTTGGAGACGAGGTTGGTCAGCAGGCGGCGAAAGGCGTCGGGCCGGATTACGACGAGCGGGTCGCCGACGACCTCGAGCTCGGTCTGGTGGCCCTGCCTTTCCGCGTCGAATTTCAATTCCTCGAGCAGAGCGCGGATGTCGGTTTCGACCGCCGCTTCACCGGCGTCGCCGCGCGCGAAGGCGAGATAGTCCTCAAGCATGCGGCTCATCTCGTCGACGTCCTTCTCAAGTGCGTCGATCTCGGTGGAGCGCTCAAGAAGCGCGAGCGAGAGCTTGAAGCGGGTCAGGATGGTGCGCAGGTCGTGGCTGACGCCGTTCAGCATCGTCGTGCGCTCGCCGATGGAGCGTTCGACGCGGCGCTTCATCTCGATGAAGGCGTTGCCGGCGCGGCGGACCTCGCGCGCACCGCGCGGGCGGAACTCGGCGTCGCGGCCCTTGCCGAAGGCCTCCGCCGCATCGGCCAGCTTGAGAATCGGTCGGATCTGGTTGCGCAGGAACAGCACCGCGATCGTCAGCAGGATCAGCGAGGTGCCGAGCATCCAGAGCAGGAAGATATGGCTGTTCGAGGCATAGGCCGAGTTGCGCCGCGTCAGCACGCGCATCACGTTCTTGCCGAGCTTGATCCTGATCTCGATCAGGCTGGAGCGGCCGACCGTGTCGAGCCAGAACGGCCGCGCGACCTGCTGGCTCAGCTCGGTCGAGAGCGCGTTGTCGAGCAGCGAGAAGAAGGGCCGCGGGCCCGGTGCCGGCAGATCGGAATCGGGCAGGATATCGACATCCATGCCGAGCCTGTCGGCCGCGATACGCGACAGGATCGTGGTGTCGGCGTCCTGCGGATAGCTCTCATAGACGTCGATCAACATGGCGATGTCGGCCGAGACGGCCGAAGACAGGCGCTGCGTCACGGTCTGCCAATGCCGCTCCATGAAGACATAGGCGATGACGGATTGCAGCAATACGACCGGCGCGATGACGATGACGAGGGCGCGCGGATAGAGCCCCTTGGGCATGTAGCGGGCGATGCCGTGCAGCGGCCGGCCAGCGGCCTTCAACATCGGTTTCAGCGTGCTGTGCAGGCTGGCGCGCCAGCGCGCGCTCGCCGCCAGCGCCCGGTTCACGCCCAGCCCTGCCGCCCGGGTCAGGCGCGACCGGCGATCGGCGGGCTGCACGGGCGTCACGCGCGATCCGTCACGAGGCGATAGCCGACGCCGCGCACGGTCTGCAGATAGAGCGGATCGGCGGGGTCGCGCTCGACCTTGCGGCGCAGACGGTTCATCTGCACATCGACGGTGCGGTCATTGGCGGCACTGCCTTGGGCTGCGAGCTGTTCGCGCGGCACGACCTCGCCGGCGCGTTCGGCCAGTGCGGTCAGGATTTCGCGCTCGCGCTCGGTCAAGCGGATCATCTCCTCGCCCTTGTGGAGGTCGCCGCGCGCCAACCCGTAGACGAAGGGGCCGAAGCGGACGAAATCCGGGCGCGTCGCGGATTGCGCGGTATCGACGACGATGGTGCGCTTGAGGATGTTGCCGAGCCGCAGCAGCAATTCGCGCGGCTCGAAGGGCTTGGCGAGGTAGTCGTCGACGCCGAGTTCGAGCCCGTTGATGCGGTCCTTGCTGTCGGCGCGAGCGGTCAGCATCAGGATCGGAATGGCGGAATCGGAGCGGAAGCGCTTGGCGAAATCGAAACCGTTCTCGCCCGGCATCATGATGTCGAGCACGATGGCGTCGAAGACAAAGCTTGTCAGCCGCATATCGGCTTCCGCGGCACTGGCGGCGGTGGTGATGCGGTAACCATTGTCGCCGAGGAAGCGGCCCAGCAGATCGCGCAGGCGGCGGTCGTCATCGACCACGAGGATATGGGGTGCTTCGTCGGGGAGCGGTTGTCGCGCGCTGGCGGCGGCCATCGGCTGTTCACATCCTTGTTTTCGGGCCGGAGCGGCACCCGGCATGCCGGTCAAGCCATCCTTCTGGCACGCCATGGTGACGCTGGCGTGTTGCTGGCCCCCGGCCCCCTCGCTCATCGAGGCTTGGCGAGGAATCCCAGCACTTTGTGGCGTTCCGACGTGTCGATCAACCCCGCGAGATAGCGTGCGACGATTGGGGCCGCCTCGGGACCGATGCCGTCGAGTGCGGCGTTGATGCGCTTGGCCTGCAATTGCACCAGGCTGAGTGCGAGTTTCTCGCCCGCCGGCGTGCTGTGGAGATGGCGCTGACGCTTGTCCTGGACGCCGGTGCGCTGCTCGACATAGCCGGTCTCGACCAGCTCCTTGAGGACACGGTTCAGGCTCTGCTTGGTAATCTGGAGGATGTCGAGCAGCTCGGCGATTGTGAGGCCCGGCCGGCGCAGAACGAAATGCAGTACGCGGTGATGGGCTCGTCCGAAGCCGTATTCGGACAGGATGCGGTCGGGATCGCCAACGAAATCGCGATAGGCGAAGAATAGCAATTCGATCAGATCGAAGGGCACCTCTTCGGTCATTGCCGGGACTTTGGCCGGGTCGATCGGTCGAGCGTGCGTGTCCGTCACCAGAAGCATCCCCGCTATACGTCAGTGATGTTGACATATCTCAGACGTAAGATTACCGGTCAAGCGTGCATGGCGACGGAATATGTCGCAATAGGCTGCCGCCACGCATTTTTCGGTCCGGACTTGCGCGTTTTGCGCCGTTGTGGCGGTGTTTGGCCGAACCGGATGTCCAAAATCGGATGTGCAAGAGGAGCACCCCATGTCAGTCATTCCTTTCGACCAGCGCGACGGCGTCATCTGGTTCGACGGCAAGCTCGTGCCTTGGAAGGACGCCAAGGTGCACGTACTGACCCATGGGCTGCACTACGGCTCCTGCGTGTTCGAGGGTGAGCGCTCCTATGACGGCGTCATCTACAAGGGCACCGAGCATTCGCAGCGTTTCCACAAATCGGCCGAGATCATGGATTTCACGATCCCCTATTCGGTCGCCGAGCTCGACGCCGCCAAATATCTCTGCCTGAAGGAAAACGGACTGAAGGACGCCTATATTCGCCCAGTTGCCTGGCGCGGCTCGGAGATGATGGCGGTGTCCGGCATGAATAACACGATCCATACCGCGATCGCGGTCTGGGAGTGGCCGAGCATGTTCGACATGGCGCAGAAGCTGAAGGGCGTGCGCCTCGACGTCGCGGCCTATCGCCGGCCCGATCCGGCCTGCGCCCCGGTCCACGCCAAGGCGGCGGGCCTCTATATGATCTGCTCGCTGTCTAAGCATAAGGCCGAGCGCGCCGGCTATGCCGATGCGATGATGCTGGATTGGGAAGGCAATGTCGCCGAATGCACCGGCGCCAACATCTTCTTCATCAAGGATGGCGTGGTCCATACCCCGCTCGCCGACCGCTTCCTCAACGGCCTGACCCGCCAGTCGGTGATCGAGCAGTGCAAGAAGCGCGGTTTCGAGGTGATCGAGCGCCGCATCCGCCCCGAGGAGCTGGAGAGCTTCAACGAGTGCTTCATCACCGGTTCGGCCGCCGAAGTGACGCTGGTCTCCGAGATCGGGCCTTATTCCTTCATCACCGGCAATATGGGCAAGGTGATCATGGAGGATTACTCAGCTGCGGTGCGCCCGCAGTCCGAGGCGGCGTGAGGCAAACTCGTCATGCTCGGGCTTGTCCCGAGCATCTATCTCCGGAGATTCTCGGTCTCCGCTGCACTTCGGCCGGGCACGACGGCCGGAGTGATGCCAATCTACTTCGTGACTTTCACTTCGCTGCGGAACAGCGTGATCCAGTCGTCGCCGATCAGGCCCTTGCATTCGTCCATCGCCTGGAACGTGGCCAGCGCGAAGCTTGAGCCGGTCCAGACATAGCTGCCGTTGGCGCCGCAATCGCCTATGCCTCGCCCCTTGCTGAAGAAGCTGACCTGCCCACTGGCGGGGTCGAACGCAGCATTGACGAGGAGATTGTCCTTGCCGCCGTCGAGCTGGGGGAACACGGCCTTGTGCGCCTTGGCGACATCCATGCCCGGCACGATCCAGAAGCCCGTCGAGAGATTATAGGCGCCGCGCGAGCAGAGTAGGCCAACGAGCCGCGTCGCGGCGTCCAGCGGCCAGGCATTTTCGGTATCTGCCAAATCCTCGGGATTGTCCTCGCAGGCGTCGGGATCGAGTTGCTTCAGCTGCTTGCGCAGCGCCACGGTCAGCGCCTTCGCCGCCTTGGGCGGGATGGCGGGCAGGGCTGAGCTCTTCGCCGTAATGACGGGCAGCGCCGGCGCGGCCGGGACGGTCGTGCCGGGCCCCTTTCGGATCAGCGCCGAAGTGGTGTTGAGCCTTCCCTGCTGCTCGTCGATCCAGAGCATCGCGGCGACTGAGCCGGCGAGCGAGACGCCATAGTTCTTGCCGGAGAGCTTCACGGTGAGCTTGGTGCCTTTGCGCGCGGCCGAGATCAGCGCCTCGGTTTCCGTGGGCGAGAGCGCGATCGTCGCGTTCTCCTCGTCGACTATCGCGGCCGTGAGGCGCTTTCCTGCCGCGGGAAAGGGCGCGCCGTCGATCGCGAGATCGGCCGCGAGCGGGGCTTTCAGCTTTTCGCTCCGGACCTTGATCGCGAGGTTTGCGAGGCCAGCCGGCCCGGCCGGCCGTTCGAGCTTGAGGAAGGCGATCTGTTCCCCTGCCTCGCCCGGTAGGGACAGGGCCGTGCAACTCTTGACGTTGTCGCAGCCGGCGACCCAATCGCGGAATGTCTTGCTCGCCGGGCCGGCGGCCCAGGCAACACCTGACAGCAGCAGAGCGAGAGCCAACCCTCCAGCCAAAGAATGTCCCAACCGAACCATATCCTAGTCCCAGCGTTGCGCTGCGGCGTCGTCTTCCGTCTTAGCCTCGACCCAGCCGCCAATCGTGCCGTCGACCAGATGCTCGCGTTTCCAGAACGGGGCGCGGGTCTTGAGATAGTCCATCAGGAACTCGGCCGCCTCAAAAGCGGGGCGGCGATGGGCGGAAGTCGCAATCACCAGCACGATCTGCTCGCCCGGCGCGACCAGCCCATGGCGATGGATCGCAACGAGGCCCAAGAGCGGCCAGCGCCGCGTCGCCTCCTCTGCGACGCGGGCGATCTCGGCCTCGGCCATGCCTGGATAATGCTCCAGTTCGAGCGCCTTCAGCCGCCCGCCTTCGTCGCGGCAGAGCCCGGCGAAGCTGACGACGGCGCCGATATCGCTGCGGCCGGCCGTGAGCGCTGCGATCTCGGCCGAGAGATCGAAATCCTCGCGCTGGATGCGGATGACGGGCGTCATGGCTCCACCTGTCATTCCGGGGCCGCGCACAGCGCGGAACCCGGAACCCATGACCGGGTGTAGTGGATTGGATTGCGCATCGAAAAAGGCTCGCCCGGTCGTGGGTTCCGGGTTCGCGCCTTCGACGCGCCCCGGAATGACAATGGGGCGGCGCGCACTATCATCCACCCGTCATCGGGGGAAAGAAGGCGATTTCGCGGGCATCGGCGATCACCGCATTCGGCTTGACGTGATGGTGGTCGATCGCGGCGCGCACGATCGCCTCATTCTCGAACGCGGCCTCATAGCCCTCGTCGCGTGTCTTCAGCCAGCGCACCAGATCGGCGATCGTCTCCGTGCCGGCAGGCGGCGCGACGGTCTCCTCGGACACGCCGATGCGCTCGCGAACCCAGGCGAAATAGACCAGCTTTACAGTGCGAACCTGGGTCAGCGTTTCGGTCATGGCGTGCGGGTATCCTCCTCGACGAGGTGGCGGATGCCGGCGTTGAAATAATCCCAGCCGGTATAGATCGTCAGCCCCGCAGCGATCCAGAGCATGACGATGCCGATCTGCGTATTGTGAGGCAGCACCGTGTCGCCCGCGGGGCCGGCGACGAGGAAGCCGAGCGCCAGCAATTGCGCCGCGGTCTTCCATTTCGCGACCTTGCTGACGGGAACGCTGACCTTGAGATCGGCCAGGAACTCGCGCAGGCCCGAGACCAGGATCTCGCGGCAGAGAATGACGATCGCGGCCCAGATCGCCCAGCCCTTGATCGTCTCGGTGTGGACCAGCATCAAGAGCAGCGCGCAGACGAGCAGCTTGTCGGCGATGGGATCGAGCATGCGGCCGATTGCCGATTGCTGGCTCCAGGCGCGCGCGATCCAGCCGTCGAGATAGTCGGTGACGGCCGCCAGCACATAGACGGCGAGCGCGATCCAGCGGACCCAGTCGTCCTTGGGCCAGAATAGCAGGCCGACCAGCGCCGGAATCGCCAGGATCCGGCCGTAGGTCAGGAGGTTTGGCAGCGACCAGGGGCCCCGCCGCCTTATGGCTTCTGGAAGAATCGTCACGAAAACACCAAAGCAGCGCGTTTGCGGCAGCGTCAACACGCAATGGCGTCAGGAGCGTGACTAGCCGCTAGCTTTAGCGTCCGAGTCCCGTGATATCGCTGCTCGAGCGTCGGGGCGGGCCGCTTGGGATATAGACCGGCCGCGACGGAGCGGCGTTGTGCGACGGCGCATAGGCGCGGCCATAGGAAATCGAACGGGCGGGATACATGCTCGCCGCCATCGAGCCGATCTGCACTCCAAGCATCATCGCGTCGGCAATGGTCATGTCCTGGCTCGGGTCGCGCCGGCGCGCGGCGGCAATGCCCTCGAGTTCTCCGGAGCTCTTGCCGGCGAGGCTGCGATAAAGGTCGCCGCCGAGCTGTCCGGTCGCGGGCTCCTGTGGCCGGGCGGGTCGGTCGAGCCGGACATTGGCCGCGGCTGCGACTGCGCGCAGCTCCGCGGGGCATCTCGACTTGATCCGGTCGTAGAGCCGGCGGGAGGCCTGGCCGTTCCCCGCGGCGGAGGCCTCCTGCCAGTCCTTGAAATATCCGCCGCAGCGTTCGGCTTGGGTATCGCGCCGGAGATAGTCGTTCTGGGTCGCGAACTCCTTGGTGACGCAGCATACCGGCGTGGCTCCGGGCGGCACGCTGACATGGACGCCCGAGCCGCCGTAATCATCCTGGCCGCTGGCCTGGCGCATCTTTCTGCAAACGCTGCCCTCGAGCCGATAGGGATAGACGGGTCCGCAGGACGAATTCGCCGCCAGCTCCTGAGCCTGACTTTGCGGCATGCCTATGGTGAAAAGCGCTGTGAACGCCATGGCGAGCCACTTTCGTCTGCTCGTGATCTCGCGCATCATCGCCCCCCGGAAGAATGCAGCAGTGATCGTCGCATCATAAATCGGCCTGCTGTTCGGCGCCATAGGGGGGAATATGATCCAGTTCAGCCGCGGCAGGCGAATATTTGTGCTCTGCGTGACGCCGTTACTTGCTGCGATTGCCGGCTGCGTCGCCTATGAGCCGCCCAAATACGACGATGCGGCGCTCGGCGGGGGACGCGCGCTCGCCTCTTCCGGCTCCGCTCCCAGCGCCGGACGGATCGGGCTGGTCGTCAACGCCAATACCGAGCGCTCCTTGCAGGACTCCAAGAAGATTCACGAAAGCCTGGGGAGCTTCGTGCTCGTCAACACAGCCGCGCAGCAGGACATCGATCCGACCTATCTCCATGCGCGCCTGATCGCAGCCCTGAAGCGGCGCTATCCCAGCGTCGACGTGGCGAAGGATCTGTCGTCGTCGATTGCGGCGGGCCATGCGAGCACGGCCGTCGTCGACGTACGCACACGTCCCGGCAAGGTCAGCGGCGACAAGTCCACGGTCGAGATCAACATCGTGTTCTTCGACCGGGCCAGGCGGCCGACGGCGCGCCTCGTCGGCAGCGGCGTCGGCACCATCCCTTATCCGGCCTGGGATTTCGGCTTGCAGAACGCGGCCGACCAGGCGGTGGAGCAGATCGCTGCGAAGCTCTGAGGCGACGCGCCGTCAGTGCTCGTGAAAATGGTCGTGCACGGCCTTGGCGGTGGCGGCGTTGACGCCGGGCGTGCGCATCAGGTCGTCGAGCTTGGCGCGTTGGATCGCCTTCACGGTGCCGAAATGCAGCAGCAGCGCGCGTTTGCGCGAGGGGCCGATGCCGGGAATCTCGTCGAGCGGGTTCGTCATCGTGTCGCGCTTGCGCTTGGCCCTGTGGGTGCCGATGGCGAAACGGTGCGCCTCGTCGCGCAGCCGCTGGATGAAATAGAGCGCCGGATCGCGCGGCGGCAGCTTGAAGGGCTCGCGGCCGGCCATGAAGAAGGTCTCGCGCATGGCATTGCGGTCGGCGCCCTTGGCGATGGCGACGAGGGGAATGTCGGTTGCGCCGAGCTCGGCCATGATTTTACGCGCCGCCTCGAACTGCCCCTTGCCGCCGTCGACGATGACGAGGTCGGGCCGGGAGGGGAAGGCGGCGTCGCTTTCGGGCTCCAAGACAGTCGGGGAATTGGTAGCGGGAGAGGGACTCGCCCCCCCGACATCTCCCTCTTCGGTGGCCGGGCCGGCTCCTCCGCTCTCCTTCGCCAACCGCGCGAACCGTCGCTGCAGCACCTCCCGCATCATGCCGAAATCGTCGCCCGCGATGGTGTCCGTCGAGATGTTGAAGGTGCGGTAGTGGCTCTTCATGAAGCCGTCCTTGCCGGCGACGACCATGCCGCCGACCGCATTGGTGCCCATGATGTGCGAGTTGTCGTAGACCTCGACGCGGCGCGGCGGCTTCTCCATGCCGAAGGCGGCCCCCAGCGCCGCCAGCAGCGATTGCTGGCCGGCATTGTCGGCGAGCTTGCGGGAGAGTGCCTCGCGAGCGTTCTTCTGGGCATGGGCGACGAGATCGTATTTCTCGCCGCGCTTGGGTGCCGTGACCTCGACCTTGCGGTTGGCGCGGGTCGAGAGCGCCTGCGCGATCAGCTCGATCTCTTCGACAGGATGGGAGAGCAGCACGAGGCGCGGCGGCGGCTTGTCGTCGTAGAACTGGCTGACCACCGAGGCCAGGACCTCTGCCGGGGTCAGGCTCTTGTCGGCGCGCGGGAACAGCGCCCGGTTGCCCCAGTTCTGGTGGTTGCGGAAGAAGAAGATTTCGACGCAGAACTGCCCGGCCTGCTCGTCGATGGCGAAGACATCCGCCTCCTCTACGTCTTGCGTATTGATGTCCTGCCCGGCCTGCACGGCCGAGAGTGCCGCGAGCCTGTCGCGATAGCGCGCCGCCTTCTCGAATTCGAGCTCCTCGGCCGCCTCCTGCATGCGGGCGGACAAGGTCTGCTTCACGGTCGATGAGCGCCCCGACAGGAAATCGCGGGCCTGGCTGGCGAGGCCCTGATAGTCGGGGATCGAGATCTCTCCGGTGCAGGGGCCGGAACAGCGCTTGATCTGGAAAAGCAGGCAGGGCCGGGTGCGGTTCTCGTAGAATGAGTCGGTGCAGGAGCGCAGCAGGAAGGCCTTCTGCAACGCATCGATGGTACGCGTCACCGCCCAGACCGAGGCGAAGGGGCCGAAATAATCGCCCTTGCGCTGGCGCGAGCCGCGATGCTTGGCGATCTGCGGCGCCTCGTGGTCGCCACTGAGCAGGATATAGGGGAACGACTTGTCGTCGCGCAGCAGCACGTTGTAGCGCGGCCGCAGCTGCTTGATCAGGTTGGATTCGAGCAGCAGCGCCTCGGCTTCGGTGCCGGTGGTAACGAACTCCATATTCGCCGTCTCGGCGATCATGCGTGCGACGGCGTTGGTGTGGGCCATGCCGCGGGCATAGGCCGTGACCCGGTTCTTCAGGTTCTTGGCCTTGCCGACATAGAGCACCTCGCCCGCACGATCGAACATGCGGTAGACGCCGGGCTTGCCCGGCAGATGCCTGGCGAAACCGGCGATCACCTCGATGCCGTGCTTCAGCGCGCCGGGAGTTGCCTCTGTGAGATCAGCCGCAGGGACGGGAAGCGGGAGGCTTTCCTCCTCATCCTCCATCTCGGCATCCGGCAGGTCGTCTGGACGTTCGCGATTCATGCCACGCATGTAGGACGTGATGCGGGTTTCGTCATGTCAGGAGCGTGCGATTCTCGATCCCGGCGGTTGACCCTTCGAGAGATTGCATTGAGGCACCGGCCGTCCCAGAAGTCGATACCGGGCTGGCCGCCTGGCTCGGAACGCCAAAGAGGTACGCGAGGATCCTCTCCGCTGTCATTGGTCGATACAAGGCCGGTCGATTCCTCAGCTTCGAGAACAAGCGGAAAGCTCGGCTCATGTGGCAAGATCTCAAGGCGCGGCTGGGTGGCCTTGTCCTTATCGCACTCGGGCTGGGCCTGGGCTGGTACTTCGTCCTGGGACCGCTTCAGGAAGCTCGGCAAGGCGCGCCGGAAGTACGGTATTTCCTCAAGATCTTCGCGGTCGTACCGCTCTGCGTCATTTGCGGACTGGCTTTCGTCCTGTTCGGCGAGAGGCTCAAATACCGGGACGCCTCGCATCAGAACCTGACCGCGACCGGCTGGTTCATGTTCGTGCTCGTCGCAGTGGCGACCGCGGCCGGATTCTGGTGGTTCAAGGAACAGTTCACGGCGCTCGGCTATCGCTGAGCTCTGCCTGAGTGCAAGTCCCGAGTGCAAGTCCCGAGTGCAAGTGCCGGAGTGCAAGTGCCGCAATCCTGTGCCGTGCCGGTCGGTCTCGAAGATCGATGGTCTGGCGACGATGCGCTCACGCCGCCGCGATGCAGTCGATCTCGATGTCGAACGGGCCGAACCATGCCGGCACGCAAAGAAAGATGCGAGCCGGCGGGTCCTTGGGGAAATAGCGCGCATAGACCGCGTTCACGGCCGCGAACTGTTCGACGGAGGTGCAATAGACATTGCATTTCAGCACATTCTCCAGCGACGAACCGGCGGTTTCGAGACAGAGTTTCATCTGCTCCAACACGATCTCGGTCTGGCGTTCGATCGATGCCTGGACGATCGCGCCGGTCGCTGGATCGAAGGGCGGAATGCCCGAGAGATAGAGCGTGTCGCCATGGCGGACCAGTGTCGAGACCGGCACCTTCAGGCGCTCGCCCCAGCTCGAGAACGGTTCGACGCGAATGACTTCTCGTTTCATGGGGCGGCTCCGAAGTCTTGCGTTCGGGGAATCTTGCGTTCGGGAGTGTTGCGTTCCGGAGTGTCTTGCGTTCCGGCCCTGTTGTGCCGAGCTTAGAGGAAACCGGCATCGTTGCGACGTCGAACGCTACGGTTTGCGCCGAAGGATGGGAGATCGATCATGACCGCAGAGGATAGCCGGCGCATCGTGCTCGCCTCCCGCCCCGCCGGCCGGCCGACGCCCGGCAATTTCAGGCTTGAGAGCGTCGCTTGCCCGAGCCCGGCCGAGGGGCAGGTGCTGCTGCGTATCCTCTATCTCTCGCTCGATCCCTATATGCGCGGGCGGATGAGCGCCGCGAAATCTTATGCCGCGCCGGTCGAGATCGGCCAGGTGATGGAAGGCGGCACGGTTGCGGAGGTGCTGGAGAGCCGCCATCCCGGCTTCAAGCCCGGCGATATCGTGCTCTCCCATTCCGGCTGGCAGTCCCATGCGGTGGCTGGCGGGGCCCATCTGCGCAAGCTTGATCCCACTGTGGCGCCCGTCACCACGGCGCTGGGCGTGCTCGGCATGCCGGGTTTCACCGCCTATGCCGGCCTTTTGACGATCGGCCAGCCCAAGTCCGGCGAGACCGTGGTCGTGGCGGCGGCCAGCGGGCCGGTTGGCTCGGCCGTCGGCCAGATCGCCCGGATCAAGGGCGCGCGCGCCGTGGGGATCGCTGGCGGCGAGAAGAAATGCGCCTTTGTCCGCGAAACCTTCGGCTTCGACGCCGTCATCGATCATGGCGCTCCCGATTTTGCGGAGAAACTGGCGGCGGCCTGTCCCGACGGCATCGACGTTTATTTCGAGAATGTCGGCGGCAAGGTCTGGGACGCCGTCTTCCCGCTGCTGAACAGCTTTGCGCGGATTCCGGTCTGCGGCCTCGTCGCCCAATATAACAGCGAGGGCGATTTCGAGGGACCCGACCGGCTGCCGGTCGTCATGCGCCAGGTGCTGTCCAAGAGCCTGACGATCCGTGGCTTCATCCAACGTGAATTCGTCGCGCAGCGCCCGGCCTTCGAACAGGAGATGCCGCGTTGGATCGCGGAAGGCGCGCTGAAATACAAGGAGGACATCGTCGAGGGGCTGGCCAATGCGCCCGAGGCCTTCATCGGCCTGCTCGAGGGCAAGAATTTCGGCAAGCTGATCGTCAAAATTTGAGAGCTGCCCGACGAGACATCTCTCGAGCGATCGTCATATCGTCCACGGATTGATGACAGGCACGCCAGCTGCTTCGAAGGGGCTCGTGTCACGCGTTGCTACGGTCAGTCGGTTGGCCGCTGCGATCGCCGCGATGTAGCCATCGACTGTGGCGATCGCCTTGCCGTCCGCGCGCGCCTTTGCGTGTAGGGATGCGTAGGCGCTTGCGGCTGCGATGTCGAAAGCCAGAATGCGGCCCTCGAACAGAGGCAATACGTCCCGCTCCAACCGTGTCTGAAGCTGGCTCCTGCGCTGCCCATCGGGAAGCGCCGCGATCCCGAACAGGAGCTCCGCGAGCCCGATCGCCGACAGGCAGAGCGTCTCGATGGTCTGTGCATCGAGCCAGCGCAGCACGGCCGGGTCAGGGTTTGCCCTGAGCGGCTCGGAGACGACGTTGGTGTCGAGCAAGATCATTCGAAGCGCATCGGCTCGGAAATCGCTTTATCGCGGATGATGTCGAGTTCGCCCCCGCCGCTTGCCTGGCCGATCTCGGCGAGAAGCGAACCTAGCCGAACGCTCGTCTCGGGCTTTACGGCGGTATCGAGGATCGCGCGAATCTCAGCTTCCGTGCTGCGGCCGTGATGAGCCGCCCGCAGTTTCAGCGCCCGATGGGTTTCCGCCGAGAGCTGGCGAATGGTGACGGATGGCATTGCCAGCATCCTTTCCGATGATATCAATGCTATCATTATAGCATCAATGATTGCATCGTCGATCCCACTATCCGGGGCGCGGCCCCCTTGACCCTGCCTCATTCGGATGGCCATCAACATCCGCATCGCCACCGGACCCTTTGCCCATGCCCGTCTTCGCCATTCCCTTCCCGGTGATCGACCCGGTTGCGCTGTCGATCGGCCCGCTTTCGGTGAAATGGTACGGGCTTGCTTATGTCGCGGGCCTGCTCGGCGGCTGGTGGTATTCGCGCCGGCTGGTCTCGGCTGATCCGCTCTGGGCCGGGCGGTCGCGGCCGAAGCCGGAAGAGCTCGACGACATGATCTTGTTCGTGGCGCTGGGCGTCGTGCTCGGCGGGCGGCTCGGCTTCGTGCTGTTCTATGACCTGCAGCGCTACCTCGCTCGCCCGCAGGACATCATCGCGATCTGGCAGGGCGGCATGTCCTTCCATGGCGGGCTGCTCGGAGCGGCGACCGGCCTGTGGCTGTTCGCGAAGCGGCGCGGCTATCCGGTGCTGGCGATGTTCGACCTTGCCGCTGCTGTCGTGCCGATCGGTTTGTTCCTCGGCCGGATCGCCAATTTCATCAATGCCGAGCTCTGGGGCCGGCCGGCGCCCGGGCTGCCCTGGGGCATGGTCTTCCCCAATGCCGGGCCGTTGCCGCGCCATCCGAGCCAGCTCTACGAGGCTTTTGGCGAGGGATTGCTGCTGTTTGTGCTGCTCGGGCTCGTCGTGCGCCTCGGCGGCCTCAAGCGGCCGGGGCTGGTCGCCGGCGTCTTCGGCATGGGCTATGCGGTCGCGCGCGTCGTCTGCGAGTTCTTCCGCGAGCCTGACCCGCAGCTCGGCTTCCTGTTCGGCGGCAATGTCGACGCGCTGAGTGGCGGCGTCACCATGGGCATGCTGCTTTCGCTGCCGCTCTTCCTCGCCGGGCTCGTGCTGGTGCTGCGGGCAAGGCGCCCCCAGCAGATGTCCGAATCCGGCTCCAGCGCGTGAGTGCGCTCAAGGCCGAGCTTGTCGGCCTGATCCGCGAGGAGGGGCCGATCAGCGTCTCGCGCTACATGGCGCTCTGCCTCGGCCACCCGCGTCATGGCTACTATATGAAGCGCGATCCCTTCGGCGCGCAGGGGGATTTCACCACTGCGCCCGAGATCAGCCAGATGTTCGGCGAATTGATCGGACTCTGGGCCGCGCATGCCTGGCAGGCGATGGGCGCGCCAGCCTCGCTGCGATTGATCGAGCTCGGGCCGGGGCGCGGCACGCTGATGGCCGATGTCCTGCGTGCGACGAAAATCGTTCCCGGCTTTCGCGAGGCTGTCTCTGTCCATCTCGTCGAGACCAGCCCGGCGCTGCGCGCCGTGCAGGCACTGGCACTGGCAGGGCAGGCCGCGCCGGTCTGGCATGACGGCATCGCGACTGCGCTGAACGGCCCGGTGCTCGTCCTCGCCAATGAATTCCTCGACGCGCTGCCGCTCGACCAGTTCGTGATGACGCCGCAGGGCTGGCGCGAGCGCTTGGTCGGGCTCGATGCCGCGGGTGAGCTGGGCTTTGGCCTGGCTGCAGTCGATGCCGGGCTGTCGCTGGCTGCGCCACAGGGGGCGCTCCTCGAGCAGCCGCTTGTGGCGCTCGATATCGTCGCAGTGCTTGCCCGTCACCTTGCCGAGGCCGGCGGGGTGGCGCTGCTGATCGATTATGGCTCAGCCCGGTCCGGCTTTGGCGACACGCTCCAGGCGATGAAGCGCCACGCCTTCACGCCGCCGCTCAGCGAGCCGGGCGAGGCCGATCTCACCGTTCATGTCGATTTCGCGCGTGTGGCGCAGGCCGGCCTGTCGTCCGGTGCGGCGGCGCATGGTCCTGCGACCCAGCGAGATTTCCTGCTGGCGCTGGGCCTGGCGGCGCGTGCGCAGGCGCTGTCGCACAAGGCCAGTCGCGACCAGGCGGCCGCGATCTCTGCTGCCTTCGAACGCCTGACGGAGCAGGGCGCGACCGGCATGGGCGAATTATTCAAGGTTTTGTCGCTATCGCATCGGAACCTGCCGCCGCTGCCCGGATTTGACCTTCATCGGCTGCCAGAGCAGGTCTGAAGCCCGCTGCACGAGAGCAGGATGCGAAAAGGTGGGAACCGGTTTTTCGCATCCGGCTCTCAACTCTTAGATGAGAGACGGATTCAGATTTAGGACGGGATCACTATGTGATTCCATCCTAAATCATCCGGCTCTACCAGATGAAACCGGACAAGCGATGTTCATCACCTCCCCCGATCTCGCCAATGAAACCGGCATCCGCCACGCCTTCTTCACCCGCGAGGGCGGCGTTTCGACCGGGATCTTCGCATCGCTCAATGGCGGCATGGGCTCATCCGACGAACCTGCGGCCATCGCCGAGAACAGGGCGCGCATGGCGGCCCATCTCAAGGTCGCGCCCGATCATCTGATCAGCCTCTACCAGGTGCATTCCGCCGATGTGGAGGTCGTGACCGGTCCCTGGCCGGGCGAAAGGCCCAAGGCGGATGCGATGGTGAGCACGGCCCATGGCGTTGCACTCGGGGCGTCGAGCGCCGATTGCGGGCCGATCCTCTTCGCCGACAGCGAGGCTGGTGTCATCGGCGCGGCGCATGCCGGCTGGAAGGGCGCCTTCACCGGAGTTGTCGCCGCGACGGTGACGGCGATGGAGAAGCTCGGGGCGAGGCGCGAGCGCATCCTGGCCGTGCTCGGCCCGACGATCAGCGCCAAGGCCTATGAGGTCGGCCCCGAATTCGTCGAGCGCTTCAAGGCCGCGAATCCGACCTATGCGCGCTTCTTCGCGGCCTCCGAGCGGCCAGCCCATGCCATGTTCGATCTGCCCGCCTTCATCGGGCTTCGGGCGCAGGAAGCCGGCATCGGTCGATTCGTCGATCTGGGTCTTTGCACCTATGGCGATGAGCAGCGTTTCTTCAGCTATCGCCGCACAACTCACCGCGCCGAGCAGGATTATGGCCGGTTGATCTCGGCGATCACGCTGGATTGAGCGGTAAAGGCGAGTTTTTTACGTCTTTCGATCGGGAGTTGCATCGATCCGCAGACGGAGTCATCGTCCATGCGCCACATGGGGTGGTCTCTTGGGGGGAACATGGAACAAATCTTGATGAACCTCGTCGCCGGCGCCATCGGCGGAAACGCGGCGGGCAAGGCCACTCCGACCTTCGATCTCGGCACATTGGGCAATACCATCTCCGGCCTTGTCGGCGGCGGCGTTCTCGGTCAGCTCATCCCGCTCGTCCTGCCAGCCCTCGCCACGGCGGCGCAAGGCGGCGGCTTCAGCGTGGGCAGCATCCTCACGAGCCTGATCAGCGGCGGCGCTGGCGGCGCCATCCTGACTGCCATCATCGGTGCGGTGAAGAACAAGGCGGCCTGAGCCTGGGCTAGCGGCGATTGGTCTGGCCGGCTGTCGCTGGAAAGATCCGAGGCTGATTTTATCCGACACGAGAGCCATTTCCGATCCGATTGGATCGAAAATGGCTCTCGATTTTTGTTTTAACGCGTTTTCTCCGCGCAAACGCTTCGCGTTTGTCGCGGGGAAACCGGTAGCCACTTCGCTCGAAAACGCCCTGACGCAACAAGGGCGCGCGCCTGGATCGGGCGCGCCCTTGTTTCGTTGTGCCGAAGGATCGTAGCTTCGTTTGCCTCCAACGAGTTGAAACAAGCATGCCCCGCTCCATCGACTACTATTTCACGCTGCTCTCGCCCTGGACCTATCTCGGCCATTCCGCTTTCGTCGCGATGGCGCGGCGGCATGGCTGCGAGATCGTGTACAGGCCGACGCCGCTGCGCATGGTCTTCGACGAGACCGGCGGCCTGCCTTTGCCGAAGCGTCATCCGGTGCGCCAGCGCTATCGCATTCTCGAACTCCAGCGCTGGCGCGAGAAGCGCGGCTTGCCGCTGGTGCTCTACCCGCAGCATTTCCCATTCGACGTCTCGCTGGCGGACCGGGTCGTGATCGCGATTCGGGAGGCGGGGGGCGATCCTTCCGTTTTCGTGGGAGAGGTGCTCGCCGGCGTCTGGGCGCGGGACGAGGATCTGTCGCGGCGCGATCTGATCGCCGGTATCGCCGATGCGGCTGGCTTCAACGGCGCCGCCCTGCTTGAGACTGCCGACAGCGAGGCCGTGCTTCAGCTCTATGCAGCGACGATCAACAGCGCCATCACGGCCGGCGTGTTCGGCGCGCCGAGCTATGTGCTGGATGGCGAGGTGTTTTGGGGGCAGGACCGGCTCGAATTGCTGGACGATGCCTTGAGCAGCCAGCGCGCGGCCTATCGCGACGACGCGCAGATCTGACCGACGCGCAAGTCTGACCGACGCGCGAGTCTGACGCTGGCCCGAAGTTCCGCGCTTCCAAGTGTCGCGAGCATTGCTCACGCGAAAAAGCCGGCACCCGTTTTTTCGCGTGAGCAATGCTCCGACCTGATCAGCCGACGATATCGGGCGTACGCCAGCCGAGATGCTGGCCGGCATCGACCGCGATCATCTGTCCGGTCACCGAGCGCGCCCGGGCGAGGTAGAGCACGGCCTCGGCGATCTCGGCCGCGTCGACCTTGTGCCGGAGCAGGGTTCCGGCGATCTCCGCTTCCATCAGCGCGGCGCCATCATGCGAATTGGGCAGGGTCGGGCCGGGGCCGACGGCGTTGACGCGGATATGCGGCGCCAGCGCCTGCGCCATGGTCTGCGTCGCCGTCAGCAGGGCGGCTTTGCTGAGGGTGTAGGAATAATATTGCGGCGTCAGTTTCCAGACACGCTGGTCGATGATGTTGATGATCGCGCCATTTGTCCCGGCGGGCAGACGGTTGGCCATTGCGCCGGCGAGCACCGAAGGCGCGCGCAGATTGATCGAGAACTGCCGGTTCCAGGTCGGCACGTCGATCGTGCGGACATCGTCGAGCAGGAAGCTCGATGCGTTGTTGACGAGCAGGGTGACCGGGCCGAGCACCGCCTCTACCGCCGGCAGGATCGCTTCGACGGCTGTGGGGTCGGCGAGATCAGCGGGAATCACGCAGGCCTGGACGCCTCGCGCCACCAGGCTGGCGGCAAGCGCGTCCGCCTCCTCGCGTGCGCTGCTGCAATGGATCGCGACGACATAGCCAGCCTCCGCCAAGCGCTCGACGATGGCGCGGCCGATCCGCTTCGCGCCTCCGGTGACCAGTGCGACCTCAGCCATCGCGGCCATCCGCGGGTTTGGCCGAGGCGCGACGTTGCAGCCGCCGCTCCCAATGTTTGGCGACGCGGAGGTAACGATAGAAGGCGTAGTTCATCGCCGTCATGAAGCCGTAGACGCCGCGCAGCGCATGGCGCCGGCCGATATAGGCCTTGATGAAGTTGGCGGGGAATTCGGCGACGAGCCGGAACACGGACAAGGTTGCGTTGCGCCGGTCGAGATCGTCGGCTTGTGCGTCGCTATAGCCGTTGAGCTTGTCCATCTGCTCGCCGAGCGACCGGACGGAATAGTGATGCACCGTGCCTTTCAGCCGCGCGACGCGGGCATCGGGCGCAAGATCGACGCGGTCATGGACCGGGGAGGGCGAATAGCGGCCCTTCGCCTTGCGGTAGAGCCGCACCGGTGAAAGCGCGTAAGCGAAGCGATGTGGCGCGGGCTCGCCGGGGAAGATCTCCGCGATGCGCAGCTTATAGGCGTCGGCGGCCGGCTGGCCCTGGCTGAAGAGCGCTGCGATCTCGGTCGCGAGATCGGCCGGCACGACTTCGTCGGCATCGATATTGAGCAGCCAATCATGGCGGCAGAGATCCTCGGCGAAGCGCTTCTGCGGGCCGTAACCCGGCCAGGGATTGAAGACGACGCGCGCGCCAAGGCTCTCCGCAATGGCCTGAGTGCCGTCCGTCGAGCCGGAATCGACCACGAGGATGTCATCGCTCAGCGCGCGGACCGCCTCAATTGTCCGTGCGATGCGATCGGCCTCGTCGCGCGTGATGATGAAAATCGAAAGAGGCGGCACCCGCGGTATCTCATTCTGTGATTGGTCGTTTCCGGCTTAAGCACGCGTCGCCGATACGGCAAGCGGGTCGATGAGAGCCCTGCGCGGGAAGCAGTGGAACCTTACGACAAGACCGGCGTTATGCGTTTGGGAGGGTGGGGCGTTTCAAAACTGTATTAGTATTCAATTTACTATTCAGCGTGCTTTAACAGTGATTAATCTGGATTAATGCTTTTGCCGTAGTCATCCCCATTCGTGCCGCATTTCTGCCGCGCTCTGCAAGCCTGATGTGCTTCTAACGCAACAGACAAAGGCGCGGCATCGTCTTATATACGGTTCATCGAATTCACCCGCCGCGCCTCAAGCCGGCACTAGCGACGACTAAGGAGTATACCATGAAGAAATATCTGCTTTCGAGCGTCGCGGCTCTGGGCCTCGTCGCCGCCGGCGCCGCCTCCGCCGCTGACCTGCCGTCCCGCAAGGGCCCGGTCGTCGCTCCAGTGTACGCCCCGATCTTCACCTGGACCGGCTTCTACGTCGGTGTGAACGCCGGCTACGGCTTCGGCAACTACGACGTCAAGGGCGCCGTCACCAACACGATCGGCGATCCCGATGGCTTCATCGGTGGTGCTCAGGTCGGCTACAACTACCAGTTCGGTCAGTTCGTTGCCGGTCTCGAGACCGACCTGCAGTACTCGGACATGAAGTCCAGCCGCGCGAACCTGATCGGCGGCACCAACAAGGGCGAGCTCGAGTACTTCGGCACCGTCCGCGCCCGCTTCGGCGTCGCTTATGACCGCTTCCTGCCGTACATCACCGGCGGTTTCGCCTATGGCCAGAACAAGGTCACGGTCAGCGGTCTCGGCATCTCCACCTCCGACGACAACACGCATTTCGGCTATACCGTCGGTGCTGGTCTCGAATACGCCTTCACCAACAACCTGACCGCCAAGGTCGAGTATCTCTACACGGACCTCGGCGAGAAGCGCTACTTCAGCGCCGCTGGCGTCGGCACCAAGATCGGCAACGACTTCTCGGTCGTCCGCGCCGGCCTGAACTACAAGTTCTAGTCTCAATCCCCTCACAGGGCTTGATGAACCCGGTGGCTTCGGCCACCGGGTTTTTTTGTTGTCTGAAGCGCGTCGTGTTCGGGCTTGCGTCGCTCCAACAAGCCGCGTTGGAGCGCGAGGATTTAGAGTGTTTTCCATTCACCTCTTGCCCCGTCATTGCGAGCGCAGCGAAGCAATCCAGAGGGCGTAGAGCGAGCCCTCCTGGATTGCTTCGTCGCTCACGCTCCTCGCAATGACGATCAAGCTGCGTGCAAAACGACTTAAAACGGAAAACGCGCCGTCATCCCGGATGACAGCGCGTTTCCAGCAGAAGACAGGCCGCGTTCGCGACGCCGAGTTACGGTCGTTCAGCCCTTGAAGCGAGTCGCCTCGAAGGCCGGCACCTTTGCCGCGAAGGCGTCGAGCCAGGCGACGAGCGTCGGGTAGTCCGGGCGCCAGGACCCGGCGAAGCGCAGATCGAGATAGCCGAGCGCGCAGGCGAGCGCGATCTCGCCGATGCGCGGCCGGTCGGGATAGGCGGGAGGCGCGACTTCCAAGGCGATCAGCGCCCGCGAGACCTTGCCCGCCTGATTGGCGACCCAGGCCGCATTGCGGCCTTCCTCGGGACGGAAGCGGGTCTCATAGACCTGCAGCAGCGCGGCATCGCAGATGCCGTCGGCCAGCGCCTGCAGGCGCAGCTGCGGGAATCGAGCCTCGCCGGCCGGGATGATTTTGCCGCCGCCCGCGAGATGGTCGAGATAGTCGACGATGACGCGCGAATCGAACAGCGTGGTGCCGTCCTCCAGCACGAGCGTCGGGATCTTGCCGAGCGGGTTCTGCTGGCGCAGCGGGTCGGCCGGGTCGTTGGTGTCGGCGGCGACGATCTCGATTGTGTCCATCAGGCCGAGTTCGAGCGCTGCGATCTTGACCTTGCGGCCGAAGGGAGAGGCGGGCGAGGAGCGCAAGGTCAGCATCGGTCGTATCCTGGTCGTGGGAGAAAGGCAGGCGAAGGGGATGGTCAGCCGTCCGGACGGATCGGCTCGCAAAGGTAGCGCGGGCTCGGCCCCTGCGCGAGACGTTCGGTCAAGGCAGGCAGCAAAATTGCGGCCTCCTCCGCCAGCTTCCAGGGCGGATTGACGATGAGCAGGCCCGTCGCGCTCAAGCCACCGGCGGCTTCGGGGCGATCGACGTCGATCTCGAGGCGCAGCAGCCGCCCGATCCCCGCAGCGAGGATGGCGCTGGTGAGATTGGCGACGGCGACGCGGTCCTTGACCGGATACCAGAGCGCATAGATCCCATTGGGCCATTTGCGGTGAGCGGCGATCAGCTCCGCCTCCAGCGTCGCGAATTCGTCCTTCTCCTCGAAGGGCGGGTCGATCAGTACGAGGCCGCGCCGTTCCTTCGGCGGCACATTGGCGCGCAGGACGTTCCAGCCGTCGATCGCCAGCGCCTTGCAGCGCGAATCGCGCCCGAGCACGGCGGCGAGCTTCTTATGCGTGTGCTCGTGCAGTTCGGCTGCGATCAGCCGGTCGTCGGCGCGCATGGCGTGGCGGCAAAGCCAGGGCGACCCGGGATAGGCGTCGGCGCCATAAAGCGCGCGCGCACCCGCCAGCGCATCACGCCAGGGCTTCAGCAGCGCTTCGACGGCGGGCGACAGCGGCGAACGGTCGATCCGGGCGACGCCGTCCTTCCATTCATGGGTGCGCAGCGCTTCTTCCGAGCCGAGATCGTAGCGGCCGGCGCCGGCATGGGTGTCGACGACGCGATAGGGCGTGTCCTTGGCGTTCAGATGCGTCAGGATGCGGGTCAGCACGACATGCTTGAGGACGTCGGCGAAATTTCCGGCGTGGAAGCCGTGACGATAGTTCATGCTTGTATCAGGACGTCTTGATGGTGATGGCAAAACAACGTTGGGATTCGCCCCGGATCAGAATATTTTTGGCCATCTTATACCTGCTATGGTTTCTCTCAGAATGGTTCGTTGATGGATTCGCTGCTCAGGGCAATTCATGCCAAGGCAACTGCCTATACATGTTTTATGGGCGCCTTCGCCAAGTGAATTTCTTGAATTTTCTGCCTGCGGTGGTGCCGATGGTGATTTATTTTTTGCTCAGGCATCATATCGTCTTCAAGATCATTCTTTTAATTTTATTCTATGCTGAAGTTTTGGCGAATTTTTATCGGTATCAAACGACCGAATTCTACCGCTTTCAAACTGGAGGGTGGTGGTTTCTGATTATGCTTTTTTCTGCCTATGTGATGCCAGTGTATCTGGCAGCAAGAGGTCTCGTATGGCTCGCTGATAGATGGCGAGCAAACCGCCGACGTGTTCATCCTACAGAAAGTTAGCGTGGCGCGACGACAGTGATGTCGCGGGTGCGGCAGCCGGAGCGGTCGACCTCCTGGCAGGTCTGGAAATTGCGCAGATCCTTGCTGAAGCAGACGCGCACCTCCTGCAGCACGCCGCGCTTGCAGCCGACCGACATCATATCGGTGCGCAAGCCCGGATTGGCGGCCACAAAGGCGCGCTCGATGTCGATCGCCGTCCAGCTCTGGTCGCTGTCGGCTTTTGCCAGGGAGGGCGGGATCGCGATCTTGTCGCGGGCGCGGCGGATGTCGGCGAAATAGTCGCTCGGGCTCGATCCCGAGCAGGTGCCGTGCTTGCGCCATTCATAGCGGGCGAGGCTTTCGCTCGGGAACAGGCCTTGCGCCTGGTCGAGCGCGATTCGCGACGGGGTGCGGCCGGACGGGCCGCAATCGCTGGGGTAACCGCGCTCATATTGCGGCCACAGCCCGTGCACGACGAAGCGCAGATTGGCGCCGCTGGCGCATTGCTCGCGATTGCGGTCGCTGCCGCCGTCGAGTTCGCAGAAGCCCGGCGACCAGGACAGCGCCAGCACATAGAAATCGAAATCGCCGGGCTCGGCGCCGCGGTTGTTGCGGCCCTGCGCCAGTGCCGGCAGGCCTGAGAGAATCAGGCCGGCGAGGAGTGTGGCGGCGAGGCGCAGCATGGCCATGGCGCGCGGTCGGCCGTTCAGGGCCGCGCCATCTTGCAGTCCGGCGCATAGGAGCGGTGCCGGTCGAGCCCGCTGACGCACCAGTTGACGTTCCAGGTGTAGCCGAACAGGCCGAGGCTCTCGCGCACGGAATAGTCGACGCGGTGCAGGCTGCCATCGTTCAGCGCGACGCGGCCGGTACAGAAGCGGCGCGGGATGAAGTCGTCGCCCCAGGGCCTGAAGGCGACAGGCCTGACGCGGTCATAGGTCACGACCTGGAGCGGCCCCCAGAACTTGGCCTCGCGCGAGTTGAACCAGCTGCTGAGCTGGCCCAGCACGGCAGGGTCCTCGCAAGCCGGCAGGTTGCCGTACATCGGGATGACACGGTTCTCGGCGATGTCGGGCGGCGCGACATGGCGGCGGCTCGATGCCTCGGCAGGCAGTACTGCCGTCAGGCAAGCGAGAGAGAGCAGGGCGGTTCGCAGCATAGTGCGGCGCATGGGAACAAAGCCTCGTGCAGGTGGGCGAGATTATGGCGCACGATGGCTGGCGGCGGAGTCGGGGTCAAGGCGCTCGCATGCGCGTCAGAGCAGGATGCGAAAAAGTGGGAACCGGTTTTTCGCATAGATCCTGCTCTAACCCTTTGATGAGAGACGGATTCAGATTTGATATGGGATCACTCTGTGATCCCATATCAAATCATCCGGCTCTAGTGCTGCTGGGCATGCGCTGTTGCATTTCGATCCGGTCTGGTGCGGCCGGCCGGTTCGTGGAAACTTCGTCAAGTGCCGCAGGAGGATGGAATGACCGCGACCTTCGATGATCCCGCAACCCGGATCGAGGATCCGGCGCAATTGCGGAGCCATATGGGAGCGGTCGCTCCGCTCGCCGAACGCAAGGTCTTGAATCATCTCGACCAGTTCTGCCGCGACTTCATCGCGCTCTCACCCTTTCTCGTGCTGGCGAGCGCGGACGAGGCCGGACGCGCCGATGCCAGCCCGCGCGGCGATGCGCCCGGTTTCGTCCGCGTGCTGGACGACAAGACCCTGCTCATCCCGGACCGGCGCGGCAACAACCGGGTCGACAGTCTCGGCAACATCCTCTCCGCGGCCGGCGTCGGCCTGATCTTCATGGTTCCCGGCATCAGCGAAACCCTGCGCGTGAACGGACCGGCGCGGGTGACGCGCGACCCGGCGCTGCTGGAGCCTTCGACGGTTCAGGAGCGGACGCCGACGATCGGCCTGCTGGTCGCGGTCGAGGAGGCGTTCTTCCATTGCGGGAAGGCGCTGATCCGCTCGAAGCTCTGGGATCCAGCGTCGCAGGTCGAGCGCGGCAGCTTCCCAACGCTTGGCCGCATCGTCGCGGAGCAGACGAAAGTGATCGGAGTCGCGGAGTTGGAGGCGACTCTGGAAGAGGGTTACCGTACCCGGTTGTATTGAGGGATGCCGGCAGAACGCGGTCTCCGGGCCGCGTGCGGCGCGCCCCGGAGATTTTGTGCTGCCCGTCAGCGGCGGCTGCGCGAACGGATCTGGTAGGCGTCGTAGTTGAACTCGGCGACCTGCTGCCAGAGCAATTGCTCGTTGCGATACGCCATCATGTGGTCGTGCAGCTTCTTGAACATCGGGTTCTTGGCGCCGATTTCGCCGTAGAGTTCATTCGCCGCCTTGGCGCAGGCATCCATGATCTCGGGCGAGAAGGCCCGCAACTGGGTTCCCGACGCGATCAGACGCTTGATCGCAGCGGGATTGACGTCGTCATATTTGGTGATCGTCAGCGAATTGGCCTGATGCGCGGCGGCGACGAAGATCGCCTTGTCGGTGGCGCTGAGTTCATTCCACTTTGATCGGTTGATCATCAACAGGATGGCGGATGCGCCTTCCCACCAGCCCGGGTAATAATAATAGGGCGCGACGCGGCTGAAGCCGAGCTTCTCGTCGTCATAGGGACCGACCCATTCCGCCGCATCGATGGTGCCGCGTTCCAGCGCCGGGTAGATGTCGCCGGCGGCGATCTGCTGGGGCACGGCGCCGAGCTTTGCGATGACCTGGCCGGCGAGGCCGCCGATCCGAATCTTGAGGCCCTTGAGATCGTCGACCGTTTTGATCTCCTTGCGAAACCAGCCGGCCATCTGGGCATTGGTGTTGCCGATCGGCAGGCCGATGACATTGTACTGAGCCAGCAGTTCATTGAAGAGCGCTAGCCCGCCGCCCTGAAAGAACCAGGCGTTTTGCTGGCGCGTGTTGAGGCCGAAGGGGACCGCCGCGCCGAAGGCGAAGGACGGATCCTTGCCGACATAGTAGAAGGAGGCGGTGTCGCAGCACTCGACCGTGCCGTTCTGCACGGCGTCGAGCGCCTGCAGGCCCGGGACGATTTCGCCCGAGGCGAAATGCTGGAGCTGGATACGGCCGCCCGACATGTCCGAGACGGCCTTGAGGAAGATCTCGCCGGCTCCGAAGACGGCGTCGAGCGCCTTCGGGTAGCTCGATGTCATCCGCCAGCTGACCGCTGCTGCGGGCTGCTGGGTCTGGGCGGAAGCGGCCGCCGTGGCGAGGGCCGCGCTTGCGCCGGCCAGCCCGCTCATCAGCATGTCACGTCTGTTGGTCATCCCGGTCTTCTCCCTTTTTGGCCCTTCTGATCTTGGTGTCGGCGGGCCTTGTGCTCGACGATGCACGGGCCGACATGGCCCGTGCGGTATGCGACGGAGGTTCTCAGCCGAAGGAGGCCTCCAGCATGGCGGCGTAATCGGCGGCGCTGGCGGCACGCGGGTTGGTCGCGCTCGAATGGTCCTTGGTCGCCGCCTCGGCGATGGCGGGAATCACGCCATGCGGCAGCCCCATCTCCGAAAGGCTTCCGGGCATGCCGAGATGCCTGACCAGATCGGCGATCCAGGCTGCAAGATCGGTCTCGGCCGGCAGGTCGAGCGTGGCGCGGATCGTGGCGTATTTCGCCTTTGCATCCGGCTCGTTGAAGCGCAGCACCGCCGGCAGCAGCACGGCGTTCAGCGTGCCGTGGTGCAGCGAGACCTCTTTCAAGCCACCGAGCGGGTGGGAGAGCGCATGCACCGCGCCCAGCCCCTTCTGGAAGGTCAGGCCGCCCTGGAGAGCCGCCATCATCATTTCCTTGCGGGCTTCGCGGTCGGAGCCGTCCTTGACCGCGCGCGCGATGAAGGCGACCGCGCGCTTCAGGCCATCAAGCGCGATCGCCTCGGCGGGGGGATTTTCGCGCGGGCTGAGATAGGTCTCGATGCAATGGGTAATCGCATCCATGCCCGTGGCGGCTGTCAGCCAGGCGGGGAGGCCCAGCGTCAACTCGGGGTCGCAGATCGCCAGCCGCGGAATCAGATGGGGCGAGATGAAGCCGAGCTTGCGCCCGTCGTCGAGCGTCACCAGCGCAGCGCGGCCGACCTCGCTGCCGGTGCCTGCGGTCGTCGGAACCGCGACGACCGGAGCCACGGCGGACGTGATCCTGCCGATGCCGCCGAGAATCGCCGCATAGGTCTCGAGCTTGCCGTCATGGGTCGCAAGCAGGGCGACGGCCTTGGCGAGATCGATCGGTGAGCCGCCGCCGATCGCGACGAGACCATCGCAGCCATGCTGCCGGTAGATGGCCAAAGCGGCGAGGGTCGCGCTTTCGGTGGGGTTGGTCGGCGTGGCGTCGAAAACCGGGGCGGTGGCGAGCAGGGGCGAGTGCGCGCAGATGCCGGAAATCAATCCGGCGCCGACGATTCCCTTGTCGGTGACAATCAGCGGCCTGGTGACGCCGAGCCCGGCCAGGTCGGCCTCGATGCCGGCGATTTCGCCGAAGCCGAATTTCACGGTGGTGAGATAGGTGATCAAAGCCATGATGGTCCTCGCCAGGGTGCCGGCGACCATGCGCATGGTCTACGCTGCCCTGCCGGGCTCTGGTCTTACCGGTATGGCCACGAATTGACACGCGTCGCCGGAGCCGTCAACGGCTATGATGGAATGGCAGGGGAGAGGACCATGCGGGTCGAGAAGGACAGGCGGCCGGTCACCACTCAGCTGGTCCAGCAGATTCGTCGCCTGATGGCCGAGACCGGGTTGAAGCCGGGCGACCGCCTTCCGCCACAACGCGAATTGGCGCAGCGGCTGGGCGCGAGTCGGCCGACGGTTCGCGAGGCGGTCCTGCAATTGGAGGGCATGGGACTGATCCGGATCGAGGCCGCCCGCGGCGCCTTCGTCGCGGAGGGCTTCGACCGGCCCGAGGCCGACCTCACGGGCTGGACTTTCGAGCAGCGCTTCTCCGAGGTCGAGATCTACCAGCTTCGCTTCGCGCTGGAGGGCTTCACGGTGAAGCTCGCCGCGCGCCACGCCTCGCAGGACGACATCGCTCGCCTCTCCCAACTGAACGAGGCGATGCGCGAAGCGATCGAGCAGGCCCGCTTCCTCGATGCGATGGAATGTGATTTCGCGCTGCACATGGCCATCGCGGAGATCGCGGGCAACCGCTCCATCAGCGACATCATCGGCCTCTACCGGCCGATCATCACCCGGACCCAGCGGCCGCCAATCCTGGAGCCCAGCCGCCTGCAGGAGGCTTTCATCGAGCACGGCGCCATCCTGCGTGCCCTGAGCCGACGCGATGGCGAGACCGCCGCCATCGCGATGCGCCACCACATCGTCCAGTCGTCGGACCGGATGAAGGTGCCCTTCATCGCGAGCTGAGGTCAGGCGAGGAGGAGATTTCGACGTCCTTCGCGACGAGCCGCGTTGCCGCGCGGCGTTCGAGCAGGAGCAAAGCAAGCCCGGCCGCGACGATCAGGGCCGAGCCGAACAGCATCGCCGGCGTCGGCCAGTCGCCGAAGACGAGCCAGCCGAAGAGCAGCGCCCAGACGATCAGCGTGTACTGATAGGGCACGACGACCGAGGCTTCGGCGAGCTTGAGCGAGCGCGTGACGCAAAGATGCGCCGCCATTGCGACGATGCCGAGAAGGCCGAGAAGCGCGGCATCGGCCAGCGTCGGCGTGACCCAACCGAAGGGCAGCAGGACAAGCCCCATGATGAGTGCGCCCAGCGTCTGCCAGGCGACGAGGGTGACGTCTGGCGTGCCGCGCAATTGCCGCCCGGCGATCATCATCGCCGCGAACAGGAGGCTGCCGGCGAGCGCGATCAGCGCCGGCATCGAGAGGCTCGCGCTAGTCGGGTTGAGCGCGATCACGACGCCGATGAAGCCGGCCGTGGCGGCAAGCCAGCGCGCGGCGTCGACGCGCTCGCCGAGCAGGACGGCCGCCAGCACCACGACCCAGATCGGGGCCGCGAGCCAGATCGTCATCGTATCCGCCAGCGGCAGATAGGAGACGGCAAGATAAAACAGCGCGACCTCGCCGGAGCCGAAGATCACGCGCAGGATCTGAAGGCCCGGCCGCTCGGGCCTGAGCGTGCGCATCACGCCCTGCTTGAAGACGAAGGGCAGCAACAATGCGAGGCCCGCAGCGCTGCGCAACAGCAGCACCTGGCCGACCGAATAGGTGGCGACCAGCCATTTCCCCATCGCGTCGTTGAGCGAGAACATCAGGATGCCGATGAGCATCATAACGATGCCGTTCAGGGTCGCGTTTCGTGAAGGCATGACGGACGACAGGCGGCTCCGGAGCGGGCCGCTGCTTTGGCGCAGAGACGGGCTCAGCGCAATCCTGCGGTGCAGCATGGCGCATGCGCATTCGATGGCGATATTTTGTTATTGACTTAATTAAGTGAATAACGAATTATTGGGCCATGGATCGTTTCGCCGCCCTCGCCGAGCCGACACGCCGCAGCATCGTCGAGATGCTGGGGCAAGGTGCGCTGTCTGCAGGCGAGATCGGGGCGCGGTTCAAGGTCAGCGCACCGGCGATCTCGCAGCATCTCAAGGTGCTGAAGGAGGCCGGGCTGGTTCGGGTCGAGGTCAGCGGCCAGCGCCGCATCTACCGGCTCGATCCCGCAGGCCTCGACGAGTTCGACGCCTGGGTGCGCAAGGTCCGCGGCTTCTGGGGACCAAAGCTCGACGATCTGGAGCAAGAACTGGCGAAAGCCGAGACAACCAAGGGAGAGAGCGATGCAAATAGCGGCACATGAATATGGCGTGGTTCTGGAAAGCGGGGCGGTGCGCTTCGAGCGGCTGCTGCCGGGCCCGATCGAGCGGGTCTGGGCCTATCTGACCGAGAGCGACAAGCGCGCGACCTGGTTCTGCGGCGGCGAGGCCGAACCGCGCGATGGCGGCCATGTCGCACTGTTCTTCAAGCATTCGCAGATCACCAAGGAGACGCCGCCCGAAGGCGCCCGCAAGATGCACGACGAGGGTTCGCTGATGGGTGGCACGATCACAGCCTGGGAGCCGCCGCACCGCTTCGCCTTCAACTGGGTCGGCATGGGCGATCCCGACTCCGACGTCGAGTTCGTGCTGTCCCAGGCCGGCGACAAGGTCCGCCTCGTCCTGACCCACCGCAGACTCGCCACCAAGAGCCGGATGGCGATGGTCTCCAGCGGCTGGCACCTGCATCTCGGCCTGCTCGAGGACCAGCTCACGGGGCGGCCGCCAGGCGGATTCTGGTCGGTGCATCAGGCGCTGGAGGCAGAGTATGCGGAGCGGCAGAAGGGGGCGGAGGCGTAGGCTGCCGCCAAGTTCACAAGAGACGAGGCCGGCGAATTGCCGGGCTCGTTTCTTTTTGGGGCTCGCGAGAGACGGCTTACGACCCCTTCTTGCGGCCCCTTGCGGATTCTGGCCTCAGTCGGCGATCGAACGGATGACCCGCGCCGGATTGCCAGCGACGAGGGTATTTGGCGGAACGTCTGCGGTGACGACTGAGCCCGCCGCAACGACCGAGTTCTCGCCCACAGTAACACCGCCGATGATGGTCGCCCCGGCCGCGATCCAGACGTTCTTCTCGATCACGACAGGACTTGCGGTCACGCCATTCCGGCGTTGGGCGGGTTCGATGGGATGGCTGGATGTGATGATGCTGACGTTGGGCCCGATCATCACATCGTCGGCGATCTCTATCCCGCCGAGATCGTAGAAGGTGCAGTTCTGATTGACGAAGACGTTCCGCCCGATGCGGGTATTCGTCCCGCCCGTCGCATAGAAGGGCGGTATGAGAACGAAGCTGTCGTCCATCGGCGTTCCGACGAGATCGCTGAACAAGGCCCTGACCTGATCGGCGTCGCCATATGGCAGGCGGTTGAGGACAGAGGTAATCGTCATCGCGCGCTGGACCTCTGCCGCCATAGCGGCTGAGTCTGGCGTCTTTCTGAAAATCCTCTTGGTGTGCGCGTCATTCACCATCGTCGTTTCCTACGGACGCGGCGGCGATCCGATTCGCCGAGTGTAGTCGCGAGTGGGAACCCACGCTTCCCACTCGCGAAGCCGCTTCTCGCGAACCGGTGTCCACTTCGCTCGAAAACGCTCTAGCTATGGAAGATCGTGCCATCTACGCCGGCAGAAGCCCTGCCACGCGATAGCTGTCGATCAGCGCGTCATAGAGCGAAAGATCCGAGCGGCTTCTCGCAATCAGCTGAGCGCCGACGATTGCGGCGAAGATGGCGCGGGCCCTCCCTTCGCTCTCCTCGGATCCGACGATGGCAGCAGCCGACAGGGCCCTGCTCAACCATGCCACATTGACGTCGGCAAAGGTCCGGACCTCGTTTTTCACGGCTTCCGGAAGACCGTCATATTCGGCGGCCATGAAGCTGCAGAGGCAGATGCGGTTATCATTCTCGAGCGCCTTGCGAAAAATATCGGGATATTGACGCAGGCAGCGGAGCGGATCCGAAGTTTCGGCCAGCATGGCCTCCAGACCAGCCGCTGTGTCCTCCCAATAGCGCCGCGCTACCGCCGCGCCGAGATCGGCCTTGCTCGGGAAATGATAATGGATGCTTGCGGCTTTGATGCCCACATCTTCCGCGAGTTCACGGAAATTCAAGCCGCCGTAGCCATGCGCCTGTGCAGTCCTTCTGGCGGCCGCCAGGATGGCCTCCCGAGAGCTCGAACTCATTCCGCTACCTCACCGCTTGGGGGGCACCAACCTACCAAGTGACAGATAGGCGTTGACCGGGGAAGTGTGAAGCTCTAGGTTTTGTCTACCAAGTGGCAGGTAGACAAAAGGAAGTGGCGATGAAGATTTACGATTGGCCCACCGGGCCTTATCCCGCCCGCGTCCGTATCGCTTTGGCCGAGAAAGCCCTGCAATCGCGCGTCCGGTTCGTGTCGGTCGATCTCTGGAAAGGCAAGCACAAGACGCTCGGGTTCCTCGCCAAGAACTACTCAGGCACGTTGCCGGTGCTCGAACTCGAGGACGGGACCTTCATTGCCGAGTGCACCGCCATCACCGAATACCTTGACGCGCTTGATGGCGCTCCCACGCTCACCGGCAGAACACCGCGCGAAAAGGGCTTGATCCATATGATGAGCAAGCGCGCCGAGCTGGAGTTGCTCGACGCCATCAGTGTTTACTTCCACCACGCCACACCGGGGCTTGGACCCGATGTCGAGGTTTATCAGAACGCCGAGTGGGGATTCCGTCAGCGTGACAAAGCCCTGAAGGGCATGCGCTATTTCGATGGCATTCTGAAAACACAGCCGTTTGTCGCCGGGGAGGTTTTTTCGATGGCCGACATCACGCTCACCGGCGGCTTGATCTTCGCGGGGCTCGTGGAGCTTCCAGTGCCTGCGGAGTGCGAGGCGCTTCAAGCCTGGTACGCAAGGATGCAGGAGCGCCCCAGTGTAAAGAACCGGGTGACGATGTCAGAGCCGGCCGAGGCGTCTGTCTGAAATCGTTGTCTGAACGGGCGTATCGGCATGCAGCAGCGCCTGTGACGCCACGCGGCCCCGCGCATCTCCTTGGATACGAACAAAGGCTGATCCGAAACCCTTGCGGCGAGCTGCCGGCCGAGGTTTTCGGTGTGCGCCTGTTCCTTCCCCCCAGGCGGGGGAAGGTGGCAGCGCGAAGCGCTGACGGATGAGGGGGCGCTGTGAGCTTTCCATCTAGCCGAACACGACGCCAACCGGACGGGGCACGGCGCCCCCTCATCCGGCGCTGCGCGCCACCTTCTCCCGCCAGGGGAGAAGGGAAAGGCGCTCTACAGGCTTGCCGCTGCCCGCGCCGCCTGGTCGTAATGGCCCGAGAGCGAGCGCATCGCGGCGGCGATCTCGGAGAGGCGCGCCGGATCCAGGCCGGTGCCGAGTACCGACTTGACCAGGAGCTGCTCGCGGATCTGGGCGTAGCGCTTGCAGGCGTCCTCGCCGGCCTGGGTGACCTGGACGGTCTTTTCCTTGCCCTTGCGGCCGCTCTTCAGGAGCTTGAGGCGCTCGAGCTTCTTGAGCGAGTAATTCACCAGATGCGTGTCCTCGATATTGAGGACGAGGCAGATATCGGCGAGGCGCTTGGGCTTGGCGCGATGGTTGACGTTATGCAGCACCAGCACGTCAAGCGGCGACAGATCAGCCAGGCCGGTCGCCGCCATAGCGCGCACCATCCAGCGCTGGAAGGCGTGCGCCGTCATGTTCATGGCGAACTCGAACTCCGACAGCGCCGGCAGCGCGCCCGAGGCGAGGTGACCGGAGGAGACGATGGGTCCGAGGTCGTCGGGGGAGGGTGGTGAAGTCGACATATCGCAACCCGAATGAGGTGCGGGGAACCCTCTCCCGCATCGAAGTCGGGTCTATCCGACTTCGACACTTTGAGTGCTGAACTCGGGCAGCCCGAGTTCAGTGAGAGGGCAGGGTGAGGGGGCGGCCGTTGGATGCGCTTACTGTGACCAAATCGCTGCCATTGTGGGCGGGCGTTTGACTGGTCCAGGGGCCTACACCTCACCCCTGCCCCTCTCCTTACAGGAGAGGGGTTCTCCGTTGCGGTTCGCCTACATGGCCGGATGACGGCCTCACATCTTCTTGTAAGCGTCGACGATCGCCTGGCCATCGGTGCCGGCCTTCTTCAGCCAGTCGGCGGTTAGCGTGTCGCCAGCCTTCTTGAAGCCGGCGGCGAGTTCCGGCGAGGGTTGTTGCACCTTCATGCCCTTGGCCTTGAGCTGGTCGAGATACCAGCCGGCCTTCTCTTCCCACATCTTCCAGCCGCGGGCTTCGGCGGTGGCGGCGGCCTTGAGGATCGCATCCTGGGTCGCCTTGTCCAAGGCGGCGAAGGCGGCCTTGTTGACGAAGGTGGCGTCCTTCGGGATCCAGGCCTGGACGTCATAGAAATGCGTCAGCGACTCCCAGGCCTTGGAATCATAGCCGGTGCCGCCCGAGGACATGAAGGAATTGACGACGCCCGTCGCCAGCGCCTGGGGCAGCTCTGCCGCCTGGATCGTGACGGACTGCATGCCGAGCAGCTCGCCGAGGCGGGCTGTGCCGACATTGTAGGAGCGCCATTTCAGCCCCTTCATGTCCTCGACCGTGTTGATGTCTTTCTTGGTGTAGACGCCCTGCGGCGCCCAGGGGACCATGAACAGGAGCTTGATGCCCTGGGCGTCGAGCTTCTTCTCGACCGCAGCCTTCGAGGCTTTGTAGAGCTTCAGCGAGTCGGCAAAGCTCGTCGCCAGGAACGGTACGACGTCGATACCGAAGATCGGGTCCTCGTTCTCATGGATCGACATCAGCACCTCGCCCATCTGGGTCTGGCCGCTGGCGACGGCGCGCTTGATCTCGGGCGCCTTGAACAGCGAGGCGTTGGGGTGGACGGTGATGACGAGCTTGCCTGACGTTGCCGCCTCGACCTCCTTGGCGAACAGCGAGAGGTTCTCGCTATGGGGATTGTCGGACGGGTAGGCGCCCGGCAGGTTCCACTTGGTCTGAGCTGCGGCGGGGGCCGCGAAGGCAAGTGCGCTGACGCCGAAGGCGAAAGCTGCGGTGGTCAGGGTTCTGCGGTTGATCATGATGTCATTCCCTCTCTGTTGTTTGTTTGTGATGGCCTGTCAGTCCGGGAAGGCGAGTTTCGGCAGATAGAGCACGATCTGCGGGAAGGTCGTGATGATGATGACGGCGACGTTGAGCAGAAGGAAGAACGGAAAGGCCGCTTTCGCAATCGTCATGGTGTCCTTGCCGCTCATGTTCTGCAGCACGAACAGGTTGAAGCCGACTGGTGGGGTGATCTGCGCCATTTCAACATGGATGACGAGATAGACGCCGAACCAGACCAGGTCGAAGCCGGCTTCCTTGACCATCGGCAGGACGATCACGGCGGTAAGCACGATCATCGAGATGCCGTCGATCAGGCAGCCCAGGATGATGTACATGCAGGTCAGCGCCAGCACGAGCATGTGGGGCGAGAGCGACTGGCCCTTGACCCAGTCGGCGAGCGCCGCCGGGATACCGGTATAGGCCATTGCCGCCGTGCAGAAGGCCGCGCCTGCAAGGATCAGCATGATCATGCAGGTGAGCCGCGTTGCGCTCATGATGCTTTCGAACAGTGTCTCCCGGGTCAGCGTGCCGCTCCACCAGGCCAGGAAGAGCGCGCCAGTCACGCCCCATGCCGCACATTCGGTTGCGGTCGCGAAGCCGAGGACGAGCGACAGGAACACCGCCGCGATCAGCAGCAGGCAGGGCGCGAGCTTGGCCGATTGGCGCAGCTTGGCGACGAAAGTCATCGGAGGATCGCGCGGAGGAACCTTGTCCGGGTTCAGCCAGGACCAGATCATGACGTAGCCCATATAGAGCGCCATCACGAGCAGTCCGGGCAGGAAGCCGCCAAGGAAGACCTGCAGCACGGAGACGTTGGCGGTGACCGCATAGACCACCATCGGGATCGACGGCGGAATCAGCAGGCCGAGCGTGCCGGAGCCCGCCAGCGTGCCGATGCTGATGCTCTCGTCGTAGCCGCGTTTCTTGAGTTCGGGCAGGGCGATCTTGCCGATGGTCGCGCAGGTCGCGGCAGAGGAGCCGGAGACGGCGGCGAAGATGCCGCAACCGATGATGTTGGTGTGGATCAGACGGCCGGGGAGCCATTGCAGCCAAGGCGAGAGACCCTGGAACATCTGCTCCGACAGGCGCGTCCGGAACAGGATCTCACCCATCCAGATGAAGAGCGGCAGCGCCGCAAGCGTCCATGAGCTGGAGGCACTCCAGACGGTGGTCGCAAGCACCTGGCCGATCGGCACATCGGTGACGAGGACCATCGACAGCAATCCGACGAGACCGAGGCCGACGGCGATCCAGACGCCGCTCGCCAGAATGGCGACGAGGAAGCCGAGCAGGACGATCGAAAGAACGGGCAAAGTCATGTTTCAGACGCCCCCGCCCTGCGCGATGCGCTCGATCAATTCCTCGGTCGTTTGGGGCGGTTCGGCCTCATAGGTCGGTTTGCCTCGACGCAGAACAATCACCAGCTCGTCGACGATTGCGACGAGCAGGATAGCGAGGCCCGCGACCAGGCCCATCTGTGGAATCCAGAGCGGGACGGAGACCACGCCGGTCGACATGTCGAAATACTGCCAGGAATCATGAGCGAGTTTGCCTGCCTGGAAGGTGAAGTAACCAATGAAGAGCGTGGCGATCGTCAGCGAGAACAGCTCGGCGGCGCGCTTTGCAGGGCCATGCAGCCGCTCGAGCAGCAGCCCGACCCGGATCATCTCGCCGCGCTTGAAAGTGTGCGCCAGGCCGAGGAAGGCCATAGCCACCAGAGACCAGCCGGCGAAATCGTCGCCCGAGGGCACGTTGAAGTTGATCTCGCGGCCGACCGACAAAAGCATCATCAAGACGAAGATCGAGACGAGGAAGAAGCCCGCGGCATAGCCGGCGGCAAGATAGAGGGCATCGAGCGCACGGCGGATCATGAACGAGACCCCGTCGCAGGCGCGCGCCAAGCGCGGCCCATTGCCAGGATTGAGCCTGTCATCGCATCCTCCACTCTTAAGGCGACCGCCTGGCCCCTCAGCCATGTTCCGGTCACAATTGGGATCGTAGCCGCCGAATCCTGCTTGTCAACGTTTCATCGACAATTTATCGATGAAACGTCATCGGGCCTCTCGCCCGCTTGTTCGCGCCGAGGGAGGCTTCACATGACGACGGGTCGCTGGGACTTCTGGATCGACCGTGGCGGCACCTTCACCGATGTGATCGGCCGCGATCCCTCAGGCAAGCTTCACGCCAGGAAGCTGCTCTCGGAGAATCCGGGCGCCTATCGCGATGCGGCCGTGCAGGGCATCCGCGACCATCTTGGGCTGAAGACGGGGGAGCCGATCCCTGCCGGGCTGATCGACGAGGTGCGGATGGGCACCACGGTCGCCACCAACGCGCTGCTCGAGCGCAAGGGCGACCGCACGCTGCTGGTCATCACCAAGGGTTTCCGCGATGCGCTGCGGATTGGCTACCAGGCGCGGCCCGACATCTTCGCCAAGGAGATCATCAAGCCCGAGCAGCTCTATGACGCCGTGGCCGAGATCGACGAGCGCGTGCTGGCCGATGGCGAGGTCGAGCGCGCGCCCGACGAGGCCGCGATCCGTGCCGCGCTTCAGGCGCAGTTCGATGCCGGCTTCCGCGCCGTCGCGATCGTCTTCATGCATGCCTATCGCTATCCCGCCCATGAGCAGGTCGCGGCCCGCATCGCCCGCGAGATCGGCTTCCCGCAGGTTTCGGTGAGCCATGAGGTCTCCCCCCTGATCAAGCTGGTCGGGCGCGGCGATACGGCGGTGGTCGATGCCTATCTCTCGCCGATCCTGGGCCGCTATGTCGCGCAGGTCTCGGAGGAACTCGACATCGCCCGCACCGGCGCGCGGTTGATGTTCATGATGTCCTCGGGCGGCCTCACTGCCGCGGAGCTGTTCCAGGGCAAGGACGCAATCCTCTCCGGCCCGGCCGGTGGCGTCGTCGGCCTTGCCGAGACCGGCCGCTCGGCCGGCTTCGACAAGGTCATCGGCTTCGACATGGGCGGCACCTCGACCGATGTCGCCCATTTCGACGGCGAATATGAGCGCGCCTTCGAGACCGAGGTTGCCGGCGTGCGCATGCGCGCGCCGATGATGCTGATCCATACGGTTGCGGCCGGCGGCGGCTCGATCCTGCATTATGACGGCGCGCGTTTCCGCGTCGGGCCCGATTCCGCTGGCGCCAATCCGGGGCCGGCCGCCTATCACCGCGGCGGGCCGCTCGCGGTGACCGACGCGAATGTCATGGTCGGCAAGCTGATCCCGGCCTATTTCCCGTCGATCTTCGGCGAGAAACGCGATCAGCCGCTCGATGTCGAAACCGTCAAGGCGAAGTTCGCGGCGCTCGCGGCCGAGGTCGGCGATGGCCGCTCGCCTGAGGAGGTCGCCGACGGCTTCATCCAGATCGCGGTCGCCAACATGGCCGAGGCGATCAAGAAGATCTCCGTCCAGCGCGGCTACGACATCACCCGCTATGCGCTGAACTCCTTCGGTGGCGCCGGCGGGCAGCATGCCTGCCTGGTGGCCGATGCGCTGGGCATCAAGACCGTGCTGCTGCATCCGTTCTCCGGCCTGCTCTCCGCCTATGGCATGGGGCTCGCCGAAATCCGCTCGACGCGTACGGCGGCGCTCGATGTGCCGCTCGACGATGGGGCGAAGGCCGCCATCGCAGGGGTTGCCGACAAGCTCGCGGCCGAGACCCGCTCCGAGCTGACGGGGCAGGGCGTGCCCACTGAGGCAATCGCCATCCACACCAGAGCCCATATCCGCTATGCCGGCACCGACACGGCGATCGCCGTTGCGGCCGACACCCGCGCCGAGATGAGGCAAGCTTTCCAGCTCGCGCATAAGGCGCGCTTCGGCTTCATGGACGAGAGCAAGGCGCTGGTCGTCGAGGCGGTCGAGGTCGAGGCCGTCGGCGGCGGGGCGAAGTTCGAGGAGGCGTCGTCGCCCGAGAGCGCCGGCGAGCCGGCGGCAGCCGAGTGCACTCGCCTCTTCTCGAAGGGGCAGTGGCATGAGGCGGCGATCGTGCGCCGTGAGGCGATGTCGCCCGGTCAGCAGATTGCGGGGCCGGCCATCATCATCGAGCCGAACCAGACCGTCGTGGTCGAGGCGGGCTGGTCGGCCAAGCTCACGGCCAAGGACCATCTCGTGCTGGTGCGCTCGAAGGCGCTGGTCCAGAACGCCGCGATCGGCACCAGGGCCGACCCGGTGATGCTGGAGATCTTCAACAACCTGTTCATGTCGATCGCCGAGCAGATGGGCGTGACGCTGCAGAACACGGCCTATTCCGTGAACATCAAGGAACGGCTCGACTTCTCCTGCGCCGTCTTCGACACCACCGCCTCTCTCGTCGCCAATGCGCCTCACATGCCGGTGCATCTCGGTTCGATGGACAAGTCGGTCGAGACCGTCATCAAGAACAACCCGGTGATCAAGCCGGGCGACGTCTATTGCCTGAACGCGCCTTACAACGGCGGAACGCATCTGCCCGACATCACCGTCTGCACGCCGGTCTTCGACGAGGCGGAGCAGGAGATCCTGTTCTGGGTGGCGAGCCGCGGCCATCATGCCGATGTCGGCGGCGTGGCGCCTGGTTCGATGTCGCCGCTGGCGACGCATATCGAGGAGGAGGGCGTCTATATCGACAATTTCAAGATCGTCGATCAGGGCCGCTTCTGCGAGGATGATCTCGTCAAGCTCCTGACCGGCGCGCGCTACCCCGTCCGCAACGTCGTCCAGAACGTCAACGATCTGAAGGCCCAGATCGCGGCCAATGAGAAGGGCGTGGCGGAGCTCAGGAAGATGATCGCTTCCTTCGGGCTCGACGTGGTCCAGGCCTATATGGGCCATGTCCAGGACAATGCGGCCGAGAGCGTGGCGCGGCTTTTGACCAAGCTCCACGACGCCGAGTTCACCTATCCGATGGACCAGGGCTGCGCGATCAAGGTCAAGGTCACGATCGATCGCGAAAAGCGCGAGGCGACGGTCGACTTCACCGGCACCTCGGAGCAGCGCGGCGACAATTTCAACGCGCCGGCGCCGGTGACGCGCGCTGCCGTGCTCTATGTCTTCCGCGTCATGGTCGACGACGCGATCCCGATGAATGCCGGCTGCCTCAGGCCGATCAGGATCATCATCCCGGAGGGGTCGATGCTCTCGCCGCGTTATCCGGCCGCCGTGGTGGCGGGCAATGTCGAGGTCAGCCAGGCGGTGACGAACACATTGTTCGGGGCGCTGGAGGCGATGTCGGCCTCGCAGGGCACGATGAACAACCTCACTTTCGGCAATGACGAGTACCAGTATTACGAGACGATCTGCTCGGGCTCGCCTGCTGGCCCAGGTTTCAACGGCACCTCGGGCGTGCATGTCCATATGACGAACTCGCGCCTGACCGATCCGGAAATCCTGGAGACGCGCTTCCCGGTCGTGCTGGAGGATTTCCACATCCGCGCCGGCTCCGGCGGCAAGGGGCAGTGGAGCGCCGGCGACGGCACCAGCCGCACCATCCGCTTCCGCAAGACCATGGACTGCGCCATCCTCGCCTCGCATCGCAAGGTCCGCCCCTTCGGCGTGAAAGGTGGTGAGGCCGGGCAATTGGGCAAGACGACGGTGCGCAGGCTGTCGGGCGCGGTCGAGGAGCTGAAGCCCTCCGACCAGACGCTGCTGCAGGCCGGCGAGGCGGTGACGGTGATCACGCCGACCGCCGGGGGATATGGCACGCCGAAGGGGTGAGGCATTGCCCGCGTCTTGCCGTGCCGGGGGACGATGCGTTGCGCCTGCTCATGGGTGGGCTGGAGTCGTGCCTTTCACGGCATTGGCCCGCGCGACATAGGAGACCTGACCGTCGTGCCCGGCGGTCAGGCGCGCCTTGACCCGCTCCTTCAGGAGCGCGACATCGTCGGGCGCCATTGCGGCGATCGCGCCACTGATCGCCGAGCTGAGCAGGCAGATCCTCCAGAACTCGTTGAAATCGGCAAAGTCGCGTTGCACTACGATCTCGCGCGTCTCGACATTGATCAGGCCGGCTTCCATCCAGAGCTGCGCCAGGGCGTCGATCCGCGCGATGTCGGCTTGCGGCGGACGCAGCGGCTCGATCCCGAAGGCCCTCATCTCCGCCTGGATCGGCTCGAGCGGGAAGCCGCCGCCGGGAATGTCCCAGGCATAAGCCGCGACCAGCCCGCCGGGGCTTACGACCCGGACCATTTCCGCGACGCCTTTGGCCGGGTCGGGAACGAAGAAGATCACCAGCGCCATGATGGCGGCATCGAAATCCCCGGTCGGAAACGGCAGCGCCATGGCGTCGCCAAGCGTAAACTCCGCCAGAGCGGCGACGGGCCGCGTATGCGCGAAAGCCAGCTGCCCGGGCGATGGATCGATGCCTTTCAGCACGGCGGGCGCGCAGCGATCGAAGATCAGCTGGGTCGAAGCGCCGTTACCGCAACCCACATCGACCCAGCGCAGGCCCTGGGCCGGGCCGAGCCAATCGAGGAAGACGTCGCCGGCGAGCCGGCTCCATTTGCCCATCATCTGCTCGTAGGCAGCTCCGTCATCGAAGCGAATCTGCTGTTGGGTCATTGGGTCATCCTCTCACCTGCGATGGGCAGCGAACCATCAGACTGGAAAGAAGCGGCAGCAAGGCTACAGTCCCTGACAGCCTCTAACTGCAGAGACCACCACGGAGACACCCGATGCCGCAGACTTGGATGATCACTGGCGCCAATCGCGGCATCGGCCTTGCCATCACGATGGAATTGCTGCGCCGTGGCGACCATGTCGTGGCGGCGGCGCGCAATCCCTGGGGCGGGGCGCTGGCGGAACTCGCGGCCGAGCACACATCGACGCTGATCCCGCTCGAGCTCGACGTCACCTCCAACGAGAGCGTTGCAGCGGCGAAGGCCGCGCTCGGCGACCAGCCACTCGATGTGCTGGTGAACAATGCCGGCCTCTATGGTCCGCGTGACAAGCAGACCGGGCTGAGCGTCGATTTCGACGCCTGGCGCGAGGTCTTCGAGGTCAATGTCTATGCGCCCTTGCGGGTGGCGCAGGCCTTCCTGCCCAATGTCGAAGCCGGGGCCGGCCGCAAGATCGCGACCATTTCGAGCCGCATGGGCTCGATCGGCAGCAATCCGTCGGGCTCGCTGATCTATCGCTCCTCAAAGACGGCGGTGAACATGGCCATGGTCGTGTTCGGCAACGCCATCCGCGAGCGCGATGTCAGCGTGCTCCTGTTCCACCCGGGCTGGGTCCAGACCGATATGGGCGGCGGCGCGGCCGACATCACGCCGGCTGAAAGCGCCTCCAGCCTGATCCGCACGATCGATGCCTCGGGCATGGCCGAGACCAACAGCTTCCGGAACTGGACGGGCGAGGCGATTCCCTGGTGAGGGTGCCGCTCGCCGCCGCTCAGCTCGCGCGCGACGAGGCGAGCCAGAGGCCGCCACCGATCAGGAAACCGCCGCTGACCTTGGACAGCAGCCGGATGCGCTTCTGCGAGAGCAGGCGTCCGGCCCGGCTGGAGAGCAGGGCGTAGGCGCTGTCGCTGATCGCGGCGAAGAGCATGGCGGTTGCGCCCATGATCGCGATCTGGGTGAGATGGTCGCGAGCCGGGTCGAGGAACTGCGGGAAGAAGGCGCCGAAGAAAAGCAGCGTCTTCGGGTTGCTGAGCGCGACCAGCACGCCCTGCAGGAAAAAGCCGCCGCGAGGGGCGCGTGCCGGCTCTGTGCCGTCCTCACTGCCGCCGGCCGCGCGGAACATCTTCCAACCGAGCCAGATCAGATAGGCCGCGCCGGCAAGGCGCAGCCAATCGAACCAATGGCCCATCGCCGCGATGACCGAGCTCAGGCCGATGCCGACGATGCCGATCATGATCGCGAGGCCGGCTTGCGTTCCCGCCACATTCTGGAGCCCGGCGCGGGTACCGTGCTTGAGGCTGTTGGCGATGATCAGCGTGACGGTCGGGCCGGGCACGATGATGATGACGAGACAGGCAACGAGATAGGCGGCGTAGAGTTCGAGCGACATGGCGGGCGGTCTCCGATGGGACCGGCTCTTGCTCTGCCGCCCCGTCATGCGAGTCTAGCTTTGCGATGTGCAGGAGGGAAGGGAGGTTGGAATGGGTGAGCCCGGTTTCAAAGTCGTTCCGTTGACGCCGGAGCGCTGGCCCGATCTCGAAGATCTCTTCGGTCCCAAGGGGCCCTGCTATGGCTGCTGGTGCAATCATTTCCGCATGCCGCAGAAGCAGCGCATGCCCCTGCTCGGCGAGGGCGCGCGGCTGCTGTTCGAGGAGCGGGTGCGAAAGGGGCCGCCGCCTGGCGTCCTCGCTTTCGAGGGCGACATGGCTGTCGGCTGGCTGCAGGTCGGCCCGCGCGCCCATATTCCCGAATGGAACAACCCGCGCCGGGCCTCGACGCCGCTGGCGGACGCGCCAGCCGAGGATGAGCGCAACTGGGCAGCCTCCTGCTTTTTCGTGCGCAAGGGCTTTCGCGGCAAGGGCGTGACCGCCGACCTGCTCGACGGAGCGATCAGCTTCGCGCGTGACAGCGGCGCGCGGCTGCTCGAGGCCGCACCAATGGATCACGAATTCAAGCGCAGCAGCGAAGGGCTTTATGTCGGAGCCGAACGCGTCTTCCTGCGGGCGGGCTTCAGCGAGGTCGCGCGGCAGAAGGAAGGCCGGCCGCTGATGCGCCTGGTCCTATGACGCCTTCTCAGGCGCCGGCGAGAATGAAGTTCCGCAGCACGGCGAGGGCCCGTTCGGGATCGTCTGGGACGATGCCATGGCCGCAGCCCGCGAAACGCTCGAAACGGAGATGTTCGGGTGGAAGGCTGGCCGCGATCGTTTCGCTGAAGGCGATCGGCATGATCGGATCGTCTTCTCCGCCCATGACCAGGACCGGGGAATTCAGATCGGCCAGCGCCGCGCGAAAATCAAAGCGCCCCTGTTCGTTGTTCGCGCCGTTGAACCAGATACCCGTTTCGTTTCGGGAGATGAGCCGTGGCACCCACTCGGCGGGCCCACGCGCCCGGGGGGTGTAGAGCGGCAGGCAGATCTCGGTATAGGGCGCGCGGGTTTCTGGCGACGGAGCCGACCAATAGTCCTGCGCGGCTCGGCTGGCTCTGGGACCGCCGATCCGCTCGAAAGCTGCGTAGATAGCCGAAAAATCGACTTTCGCGGCTGTCGAGATCAGGATCAGCTTGGCGGGGTGCTCCAGATGCCGCGTGGCGTAGGACTGGGCCACGAAGCCGCCGAACGAGGTGCCGAGCACGATGGGCTTTTCGATGCCGAGCGCATCGCAGAGGCCTTTCACGTCATCGCCCCATTGCGCGAGCGTCCAGCTTTCGCGCGGACCGTCCTCGCTGCGTCCGCAGCCGCGATGGTCGTAATAGACGATCTGCGCGATGTCGCTCAGCGCGGAGAAGGCGGGCTTATAGAGGCTGTGATCCGCGCCGGGGCCGCCATGCAGCAGGATCAGCGTCGGCTTTGGCCGCATGCGCGGGCCGTCGGGCACCAGACCCGCCCCCTCGACGTCGACATAGAGCCTGATGCCATTGACCCTAACGAACATGGCCGCGCTCCCTTGCCTCGGGCGATGGAGCGACGATAGTCACGCCCTGGATTCGCTCAAGCCTGCGGTTCCCCCTCATAAGGAGCTATCCATGATCCGCATCACGCTCGCCGGCTGCACCGGCTGGGTCGGCAAGGCGCTCGTCGCGGCGATCATGGCCGCGCCCGATCTCGAATTGGTCGCTGGCGTCTCGCGCAAGGCGGCGGGACGCGATCTCGGCGAGGCGGCGGGGCTCCCAGCCAATGGACTGCCGGTGTTCGCCAGCATGACTGAAGCGCTGCGTGTGCCCTGCGATGTGGTGATCGACTACACCAAGCCCGACAGCGTGAAGGGCAATGTGCTCGCTGCGGTCGCGGCCGGACGCCATGTCGTCGTCGGTGCATCCGGCATGACGGGCGAGGATTATGCCGTGATCGATGCGGCCGCGAAGGCGGCGGGCGTCGGCGTGCTCGCCGCCGGCAATTTCTCGATCACCGCGACATTGCTGCGCCGCTTCGCCCGCGAGGCGGTCAAATATGTCCCTGATGTCGAGATCATCGATTACGCCTCGCCCTCCAAGCCCGACACGCCGTCCGGCACCGGGCGCGAACTGGCCGAGACGCTCGGGGCCGAGCGCATGGCCGCGACCTCCAAGCCGGTATCCGAGCTCGGCGGCGTCCGCGAGACGCGTGGCGGCGCGATCGGCGCGCCCCATCCGGTGCAGGTCCATTCGGTGCGGATGCCGGGTTTCGTGCTCTCCTGCGAGGCGGTGTTCGGGCTGCCCGATGAGCGCCTGGTGATCCGCCACGATGCCGGCACCTCGGCTGCGCCTTATGTCGGCGGGACCTTGCTGGCGGCGCGTCGCGTCTCCGATCAGACCGGCCTGAGGCGCGGGCTCGACAGCCTGATGGGCTGACGAAGCTGCTGCGAGGAGGCCGCTCCGCGCAAAGGTCGATAACTGGCTAAATAATTGATATTATTTGATTTAGCTGCGCTCTGTTAACCGCTCGTTCGTCCGCCTCTGCGAAACCTCGCGCCAATCTGGCGAGAGTGGCTTTGGCGATGCGGCGAGTGGGTTTGACGGCGAAGATCACGCTGCTGTTCGCGCTGCTCGGCGTCGCTGCTGGGCTTGGCCTGTTCAGCGCGGTGAAGGGCCTCGACGAGGTGCGCGAGATCGACCGGCAGGCTTTCACCAGCCTGGCGCTGGCAAACAAGGCCGCCTTGCTCTCGAACCGGGTGGCGAATGCCTCCTTGCTCAGCCAGTTCGACGAGACGGCAAGCCCGCGCTCCGTCGAGGCGGCGCTCGATACGCTGGACGGCGCCGTCGAACTTGTCGATGCCGCGCGGGCGAGCCTGCTCTCGGCCTTGCCGGACGCGATCCGCCAGGCCAACGCGACACTCGACCCGAACATCCACACCTTCATCGCCTTCAAGAAGGACATCGTCGATATTGGCCGGCGTATCTCGCCCAAGGCAGCCTTGCTCGAAGCGAGCGCCGATGCGGCCCGCGAGAACGTCCGCCAGATCATCTCCGTCACCTCGAAGCTCACCGACGACCTCGACAAGCGTGCGCAGATCAGCGCGGCGCAAGCGGGCGCGCTGGCCCAGGCGCTGCGCCTGCGCACGATCGTGATCGCGCTGTGCCTGCCGCTCGGCGGGGCCTTGCTGGCGATCTATCTGCTGCGCACCCATCTGACGCGGCCCTTGCGTGAACTGATGGCGGCGATCGGCGTCGCGACCTCCTCATCGCAGGTCATCGCGGTGCCGCATGTGCAGCGACGCGACGAGATCGGCCAGCTTGCCCGCACGGTGCGGACATTGAGCGAGGTCCGCACCACGCTGGTGACGCGCGAGGCCGAGGCCGATCTCGCACATTCGCATGCGGGCGCACGCACGCAGGAACTCGGCCGGATCGCCGAGGCCTTCGAGGACAGGATCGGCGTCCTGCTGGCCGATATCGTGGGGCTCAGCGAGGTGCTGCACAGCGCGTTGCAGGATGCGGCCGTGCGTGCCCAGCAGGTCTCGGCGGCCTCGGGCACAGCGGCGACCGCGGTCGAGGGGGCGGGCGCCGATGCGCGCGGCATCACCGAGGCGGCCTTGCGGCTCGAACATGTCGTCGGGCAGATCAACAGCGAGGTCGGCCGGGTTTCGCAGACGGCCTCAGTGGCGAACCGGGACGCGGCAGGCGCCGTCCATCTAGTCGGCCGCCTGACCGAGAACGCGGCCCAGATCCGCGATGTCGTCGGCCTCATCGAGGCGATCGCGCGGCAGACCAATCTGCTGGCGCTGAACGCGACGATCGAGGCGGCGCGCGCCGGCGTGCATGGGCGCGGCTTTGCCGTGGTCGCCAGCGAGGTCAAGGCGCTCGCCGGCCAGACCGCCGACGCGACCGCGCGGATCGTGCGTCGCATCGGCATGGTCAACAGCGCCTTGTCGGACGCGGCCCAGGCGGTCTCGGGCATCGTCGCCAGCGTCGGCGCGGTCGAGCAGACCAGCACCGAGATATCGACCATGGTCGGTTCGCATGCCGAACTTCTCGGCTCGCTCGGCGACACGGTCGCGCGGATCTCCTCCGTCACCGGTGCGGCCGCCGGCGCCATGGCCGAGATCGCCATGGCCAACGCGCAATCGGTCGCCCAGGCCGATATGGGCGCGGCCGGCGCCCGCGACCTCGACGCCCGCATCGCGGCGCTGCAAGGCGAGGCCGAGGAGTTCGTCCGCCGCCTGCGCGCGGCTTAGAGGTTGTCAGGGACGATGGAGGTCGCGCTTGCCATTCCGGCGCGACTCGCGGCGTTGTGCGGCATGATCCGGACCCATCCATTTTCCCGCCGATGAACTGGTCGCCGCAACAGGATGCCGCGCTTACCGCGGTCGCGCGCTGGCTCCAGGCCGGCGAGCCGCAGCTTTTCCGGATGTTCGGCTATGCCGGCACGGGCAAGACCACCTTGGCGCGCCATATCGCCGAGGCCGTCGACGGCGATGTCGTCTTCGCCGCCTTCACCGGCAAGGCCGCGCTCGTCCTGCGCAACAAGGGTTGCGTCGGCGCGCAGACGATCCATTCATTGATCTACCGCTCGCGTGGCGTCGAGGAGGAGAGCCCGACCTTCGTGCTCAACCGGGAGAGCGTTGCAGCCAAGGCCAAGCTGATCATCATCGACGAGTGCTCGATGGTGGACGAGGATCTCGGCAAGGACCTGCTCTCCTTCGGCACGCCGGTGCTGGTGCTGGGCGATCCGGCGCAGCTCCCCCCGGTCAAGGGCGGCGGCTTCTTCACCGAGGTCGAGCCCGATGTGATGCTGACCGAGGTGCATCGGCAGGCGGCCGATAATCCGATCGTGCGGATGTCGATGATCATCCGCGAGGGCGGCCGGCTCGATGTCGGCGATTACGGCCAGAGCCGCGTCATCCGGCGCGATGAGGTGACGCCCGAGATCGTGCTCGGCGCCGACCAGGTGCTGGTCGGCATGAACAAGACGCGGCGCAACTACAATGCCCGCATGCGCCAGCTGATGGGGCGCACCGAAACGGTTCCCGTCGCCGGCGAGAAGCTGGTCTGCCTGCGTAACGACAAGAGCAAGGGCCTGCTCAATGGCGGCTCATGGATCGTGCAGGAGCTGAAGACCTCGAAGAAAGGGCTCGTCACCATGCGGGTGACGCCCGAGGACGACACCGGCGGCAAGCCCGTCAAGGTTTCGGTTTTGCCGAATTTCTTCGACGGCACCGAGGACGAGGTGCCCTGGGAGTTGCGCAAGCACACCGACGAATTCACCTTCGGCTACGCGCTGACCGTCCATAAGGCGCAAGGCTCGCAATGGGACGACATCGTCCTGTTCGACGAAAGCTTCGCCTTCCGCGAGCACCGGGCGCGGTGGCTCTATACCGGGCTGACCCGGGCGGCGGAGACGATCACGGTGGTGATGTAGAGCAGCTGGAAGGTAACAGGCGAGGTCTGCTTTGGGTGGGAAGCGGACACGTGCCGACAGGAAGAGGGCTGTGTGCGGGATGAGATATGACATCACAGTTGAGCCGGGCGACATCATCGTTGGGGTCGCCGCGTCCGCCGTTCTGGTCTGCCTTGTCGAGCAAGTCTCTGGCTATGAGGCGAGCGGTCGCCGGATGTTGACTGGCGGAAGATGGTCACTAGACCGGAAAAGTAGCCTTCTTAGTTGGACGCTTGGCGACAGTGAGATGAAGGATGTTCCTGTCATCATTCCCGAACTGCCACCAGCCATTGATCTGACGCTCCGTTCCCTGGACAACCGCTTGAGGGCAGGAGGAAACGCGCTTTTGAGCGAAGACGAAAAAGTTGCATTGATGTTCGTCGGCTCGATCGGCCAGCGGTTGCGCCCTCACGGTGGATGACCGCTAAGGGGCGAAATCTGACCTTCGCAGCGGTCAGAGTTATTCTGAAGGTAGCTTCGTGTCTCACAACGCCTGCGCCGTCGTCCCCTTCGCCACGATCGGCCCGGTCGGGCGGCCGGTCGGCGAGCCTGTCGCCGGCTCCAGCGTGATCTCGAAGAGCTGATCCTTGCCGAGCGGGAGCTGGTCGAGCCTCAGGCTCGTTGCGCGGGCGCGCTCGATCAGCCCGACCGAGCGCGGCCCAACCGCACGGTCCCAGAGCGTCCAGATTTCGAGCGCCTTGCCCTCCGGTACATGGATCGCCTGCAGCGGCACCATCTCGACGCGGCCATCGGCGAAGGTGTTGACCACGGCCGCAGCGACGCTGGCCTCGGTCAGCAGCACGGCCACCATGACCGGCTGGCGCCTGGCCCGGTCGAGCGCCCCGTTGAGGCCGATGGCGAGCAGGATGGCCGCCAGCGCACCGGCAAAGGCCGCGCCGCGCCAGATGAAGAGGCTGTTCCACCAGGCCGACAGGCGGCTGCCGGCGGAGGGGGCGGCCTTGCGTTGGGCTGTCGTCGCGGCTCGTGCCGGGGCTGCGTTCTCAGTCAGTGTCGCCAGTTCGGCTTCGATCCGGCCCCATAGGGCAGGCGAGGGGGCAAGCGGGGTTGCTGTTGCGTCGATGCCGGCGAAATGGCGGCGCCAGCTTTCAACGGCAGCGGCGAGCTCGGCATCGCCTTCGAGCTGCTGTTCGAAGGCGACGCGATCGGCCCCTTCGAGCAAGCCGAGGACATATTCGCCGGCCTGGGCCGCGCGCTCATTGGGTGTCAGGTTGATGTCGGTGGAGAGGCTCATCCGAGACACTCCTTCAGCGAGATCAGCGAGCGCCTGATCCAGGATTTCACCGTGCCGATCGGCATGTTCAACCTGCCGGCGATCTCGCCATGGGTCAGGCCCTGGACGAAGGCGAGCAGCACGATGCCGCGCCGCTGCGGCGGCAGCGTCTCGAGGCAGGTGCGCAGCGCTTTGGCGTCCGACAGCTTCGACATGACGGTCTCGGGATCGTCCTCTTCGCTCGCCATCTCCTCGGCGACAGGTTCTTCACGCGTTTCGGTGCGCTTCTCGTCACGCAGGATCGAGAGCGAGCGGTTGCGCAGGATCGCGTAGATCCAGGTCAGGCCGCCGCCGCGCTCGGGATCGAACCGCGCCGCATGCCGCCAGATCAGGACAAAGGCGTCCTGCACCGCCTCCTCGGCCAATGCGCGACGCTTCAGCAAACGCAGCGCCACACCCAGCATACGCGCGGACTCGGCGTCGTAGATGCGCCGGAGCGCCGATTTATCGCCGGAAGCGCAGGCGCGCAGCGCGGATTCGATCTCTGTAGCCTTTGCCGTCAGCGTGGCGTCGCTCGCCATCCCGGTCTCCCCTGCTGGCGCAACGCCCTGCCGGCCAGCCTGTTGTTACACGTCTCGGGCTGCCGCGGATGCAGCGGGATTCTTTATTTTTCCTGCCGCATCCGCAAGCGGGAACGCAGCGTTGCCGCATCCGAGTGCTGCGGCTCGACAGAGGCCGGCGGCACCGAAACAGACAACCGGAGGATAACGGCATGGACCGCAACACCCGCCTTGCGCTGATTGCTTCGACGATTCTTGGTGCATCCCTTGTCGCGCCGCTGGCTGCCCAGGCCGGCATGCTGGCCGCGCTCAGCGGCGACGACACCCTGACGATGATCGACACTGCGACCCTGAAGGCCGGCAAATCGATGAAGGTCAGTGGCATCACCGGCAAGATCGCCGGCATCGACGTGCGTCCCGCGGACGGCATGCTCTATGCGCTGACGATCGACGGCACGATCTACACGGTCGATGCTGCCGGCAAGGCGACGATGAAATCCAAGATGGACACCGTGCTTTCGGCGGGCGCCATGGCCACCGTCGATTTCAACCCGGTCGCCGACCGCATGCGCGTCATCGGCTCGGACGGCACCAATCTCCGCGTCAATGTCGATGACGGCAAGACCACGGTCGATGGCAAGCTGAAATTCGCCGATGCCGACATGCATAAGGGCGAGGCGCCGATGATCGTCGCCGGCGCCTACATCAACGCGGTGAAGGGCGCCAAGGAGACGACGCTCTACGACATCGACGCCAAGATCGGCGGCCTGATCAAGCAGGCGCCGCCGAATGATGGCGTGCTCGGAGCGGTCGGCAAGCTCGGTGTGATGCCGAAATCCATCGCCTTCGACATCGAGACGGCGGCGGATGGAAGCAATATCGGCTGGTTGCTGGCAGATGGCGCCCTGCACAAGGTCGATCTCGCCACTGGCAAGGCCGCGATGGTTGGACAGGTTACCGGGCTGAACGCGCCTGTGCGTGATGTCGCGGCGCTTCCGGCGTCGTAAGTCCGGGACGACCTGACCTGGCCATTCCAGAGGGCCGCCGCCTCGTAGGGGATGGCGGCCCTTTTCATGTTTCGCTTCACCAACTGGCGGATGAGAAGCCAGCTGTCGCTATCGCCATCAAATGGCGCGATGTCTTTCGGTTTTTCGCCATTATTTGCATCGACCCTGTATTGTGATGTTTCGGTCGAATCCCGATCGGAGATGCATGCATGGCGACCCCGGACGACAGCCGCACCAGTGGCATCGGGCTCCAGCGTTTCGGCCTCGGCGCAAGGCCGGGGCAGCCGCGCGATCAGCGTGACGCGGCGCGCGAGAGCATGCTGGCCGAGGTCGCGCGCGGCGTCGTCGCACAGCCGTTGAACCCACCTTTCTCGGGCGCAGCCGAGATTGGCAACGCGCTTTTCGCCTTCGAGGACAGGGAGCGCATGGAGCGCGAGGCGAAGCGCATCGCCGGGCAGGCGCAGGCGATGCAGGTTGCCGCCGCGCCGCCAAATCCGCAAGCCGCGCCGAACCCGCAAGCCCCAGTTGCCCCGCAGGCACCGGCTGCTCCGCAAAACCAGATGGCGCAGCCGGCCAAGCCTGCCAACGAGCCGCCGCTGCCGTTCAAGACCTATCGCGACGAGGTTGTCGCCCGGGTCCAGCTCGCGCTCGATGCCGAGAGCGGCTTTACCGAGCGCTTGGTGCAGTTCTGGTCGAACCATTTCTGCATCGCTGCGACCAAGAGCAATATCGGGCGCAGCATGGCGGGCGCCTATGAGCGCGAGGCCATCAGGCCCCATGTCTTCGGCCGTTTCGAGGAGATGCTGGTCGCGGCCGAGAGCCATCCGGCCATGCTCGATTTCCTGGATAACCGGCTCTCGATCGGGCCGGGCTCGCCGGCCGGCAAACGACGCGGGCGGGGCCTGAACGAGAACCAGGCGCGCGAAATCCTCGAACTGCACACGCTCGGCGTCCATGGCGGCTATTCCCAGGCCGACGTCACCAATCTCGCGCGCATCATCACGGGCTGGACGATGGTCGGGCGCGAGGCGGTGCTGGGTTTTCCCGGCTCCTTCGCCTTCAATATCGGATTGCACGAGCCCGGGGTGCAGCCCTTGCTGGGTAAGGACTATGCCCAACCCGGCAAGGCCCAGGGGCAGGCGGCCTTGACCGACCTCGCGCACCACCCCGCCACCGCCGATTTCATCGCTCTGAAGCTGGCACGGCATTTCGTGGCCGACGAGCCGCCGCCCGCTTTGGTCGCTTCGCTGTCGGAGGTATTTCGTCGGACACAAGGCGATCTCGCCGCCGTCTCGCGCGCGCTGCTCGAATCGAACGCGGCCTGGAATGCCGAGCCGAGCAAGATCCGCTCGCCGCAGGAGTTCTTGATCGCAAGCTATCGCGCGCTTGGCCGCAAGGCCGATCCCGGCCAGATTCTCGGACCTCTCGGCGTGATGGGGCAGCCTTTCTGGCAGCCGTCGGGACCCAATGGCTATCCCGACACCAACGCCGCCTGGGCTTCGGCCGAAGGCATCAAGACCCGCATCGACGTCGCCGCCGGCTGGGGCCGGCAGGCGGCCGGCAGCGTGCCCGATCCCCGCGCGCTGACCGAGGATATTCTTGGCCCGCTCGCCTCGCCCGAGACCCGCCAGACCGTGGCGCGGGCGGAAAGCAAGCCGCAGGCGCTGGCGCTGCTGTTGATGTCGCCCGAGTTCCAGCGGAGGTGAGCCCCATGACTGATCACTCCAAGGCGGATCTCGACGACGATTGCGAAGCGATGACGCCCTCGCGGCGGGCGGTTCTGGGCGCGGCGGGGGCGCTCTTCGCCTGGTCCTTCGTGCCGAAATTCGCCTATGCGGCGGCGGGCAGCCGTGATCCGCGCTTCCTGCTCGTGGTGCTGCGCGGCGCGCTTGACGGCCTCTCGGCCGTGCCGCCGATCGGCGATCCCGACTATGCCGGTTTGCGCGAGGGCATCGCTCTGACCAAGGACGGTCCCGACGCCGCCTTGCCGCTCGACGGCTTCTTCTACCTGCATCCCGCCATGCCGAACCTGGCGCGGCTCTATGGGGCCGGCCAGGCTTCGATCGTGCATGCGGCGGCGACGGGCTATCGCGAGCGCTCGCATTTCGACGGGCAGGACGTGCTCGAAAGCGGGCAGGCCGGTCCCGGCCACACCGACAGCGGCTGGCTCAATCGCTTGATCGCGAGCCTGCCGCCTGGCGAGACGGTGTCGCGCCATGGCGTGCTCGGCGTCGGCGTGGTGCCGCCTTTGGTGGTGCGCGGCTCGGCGCCGATCCTGGGCTGGTCACCGCCGCGCATGGCGCGCGCGGGGCCCGACCTGATGCAGCGCCTGTCCGATCTCTACGGCCAGCGCGATCCCGGACTGGCGCGCGCGCTCTCGCAGGCGATCGAGACCGAGGGCATTGCGCTGCGCAGCAGCATGAATGGCGACATGCGCGGCGGCGGCGGGCCCGACAGCACTGAGGGCATGAAGCGCATCGCCGAGGGCGCGGCGGGGCTGGTCGGCGCCGATGACGGGCCGCGCATCGCCGCGCTCGCCTTCGAGGGCTGGGATACGCATGCCAATGAGGGCGGCGCCAAGGGGCGTCTCGCGCAACTGCTCGGCGGGCTCGACGGCGCGCTAGCTGCCTTCGAGCAGGGTCTCAAGCCGGTCTGGAAGGATACGGTGGTGATGGTCGTCACCGAGTTCGGCCGCACCGCGAAGGTCAACGGCACGGTCGGCACCGACCACGGCACCGGCACGATCGCCTTCCTTGTCGGTGGCGCGGTCAAGGGTGGGCGGATGGTCGTGGACTGGCCGGGCCTGAAGCCCGAGCAGCTCTACGAGAAGCGCGATCTCAAGCCGACGACGGACATCCGGGGCGTGGCCAAGGGCGTGGTGTCGGAGCTGTTCGGGCTCTCGGGGCCGGTGCTGGCGGAGAGGGTGTTCCCGGGCACCGGCGAGCTTGCGCCGATGCGGGGGCTGGTGGGGTAGGGCGGATCGTCATGCTCGGGCAAGCGAAGCGCAGACCCGAGCATCTCGTTCAGGAGATTCTCGGGTCGCCTCTTCGCGGCGCCCGAGAATGACGCTGTCGCTCAAGCCCATTCGCGCTTGGCGAGCTTTTCCTCGAAAGCCTGGATCTTCGTGGCCTTCTCCATGGTCAGGCCGATATCGTCGAGGCCGTTGATCAGGCAGTGCTTACGGAACGGGTCGAGGTCGAACTTCACCGTGCCGCCGTCGGGGCCCTTGATCTCCTGCTTTTCGAGATCGACCGTCAGTGTCGCGTTCGAGCCGCGATCGGCGTCGTCGAACAGCTTTTCCAGATCCTCCGGGCTGACCACGATCGGCAAGATGCCGTTCTTGAAGCAGTTATTGTAGAAAATGTCGGCGAAGGACGTCGAAATCACGCAGCGGATGCCGAAATCGAGCAGGGCCCAGGGCGCATGCTCGCGCGACGAGCCGCAGCCGAAATTGTCGCCGGCGACCAGGATCTCCGACTTGCGATAAGCCGGCTGGTTCAGCACGAAATCGGGGTTCTCCGAGCCGTCCTCCTTGTAGCGCATCTCGGCGAACAGGGCGGTGCCGAGCCCGGTGCGCTTGATCGTCTTGAGGTACTGCTTGGGGATGATCATGTCGGTGTCGACATTGATCACCTTCAACGGGGCGGGCGTGGAGGTCAGCGTGGTGAAGGGCTGCATGGCGGGAACTCCGATGGGTCTTTCTGGCAGTGATTAAAGCTGCGAGGTCAGCAGCTTGAAGCTGGCGAAGGTGAAGAAGGCGGCGAGACAGGCTTCCGCGCGGCGGCGGATCCGGCGATAGCCGGAGATCATCGAGGCGGTCGAGAACAGCACCGCGTAGAACTGGTTGATCCCCAGTGAGATCAGCATGCAGCCGATAATGATGGCGTAGAGCACGACCGGCGGCGTATCGGGGCGCAATCCCAGCGCGATGATCGCCGTCCAGCTCAGGATCGCCTTGGGGTTGGTCAGGTGCATGAGGTAGCCACGCAGGAAGCTGCGGCGTCCCGAGATGGCGGCTTTCGGCGGCGGCATCTCGACCCGCATGGCCGAGCGCGCCGAACGCCAGGCCAGGAACAGCAGATAGACCCCGCCGACGATCTTGATGGTGTAAAGCGCTCCTGGATGGGCCACGACCAGGCCGCTGACACCGATCGCGGCCAGGATTCCCCAGGTCAGCGAGCCGGCGGTGACGCCGAGCGCCAGTATGGCGCCAGCGTCCCGGCCACGTTCCATCGAGGTCGCCATGACGACGAGGTTGCTCGGGCCGGGGCTGGCGACGGCCAGGAAGAAGGCCGAATAGACCAGCGCCAGATCAGGCAGGTGACGGATCAGATCGTCGATCATCGTCCAGTGCTCCGCTGCATCGTCTAGCGCTCCGCCTCGGCTTCGATGGCTTCCATGTCTTCATCGGAAAAGCCGAAATGATGGCCGATCTCGTGGACCAGCACATGGGTGACGATCGCACCCAGGCTCTCGTCGTTCTCGGCCCAGTAGTCGAGGATCGGACGGCGGTAGAGATGGATGGTGTTGGGCATCTGGCCGGTCTGCGGGGCATAGCCCTGCTGCGGCAGGCCGATGCCGCTGAACAGGCCGAGGATGTCGAAGGGGCTTTCGGCCTCGAGCTCCTTCAGCACCTCGTCCTCGGGGAACTCTGTGACATTGAAAACGACATCGCTGCAGAGCGCGCGGAATGCATCCGGCAAATGGTCGAACGCCGCCTGTGCCAAGACCTCGAACTCGGCGATGGAAGGCGCTTTCGCACCATCCCAGACGAGATTCGTGGTTGCTTGCGCGTGAGCGCTCGCACTGGCCGTGGCCGAGACTGAAGGCACGCTTCCCATCACCAGATCTTCAATTGGTGGCCGAGCCAATAGGCCAGCGCGATCACGCCAAGCAGCGACAGGGACCGGCCGATGCGCCGGCCCCAGAGCTCGATCTTGTCGCCGTCAGGTGCATCGCCGCCGGAAAAATGCTCGGCGGCGCGGCCCATGGAGGAACCGAGCAGGCTCTCGCTGTCGCGCTTGACGCGATCGAGCGCGGCCTGGGCCTCGGCGGCGCGGGCGGTTTCGCGGGGGTCGTTCGACATGCTCGTTACCCCCGCTTACCGGGCCTCACCCCAACTGCCTGACATCGACGAAGTGGCCGGCAAGCGCCGCGGCTGCCGCCATCTGCGGCGAGACCAGATGCGTCCTGCCCTTGTAGCCCTGGCGGCCCTCGAAATTGCGGTTCGAGGTCGAGGCGGCGCGCTGGCCCGGCTTGAGCTGGTCGGGGTTCATCGCCAGGCACATCGAACAGCCCGGCTCGCGCCATTCAAAGCCCGCCGCGAGGAAGATCTTGTCCAGACCTTCCTGCTCTGCCTGCTGCTTCACGAGACCCGAGCCCGGCACGATCATGGCGTAGTCGAGCGAGCCCGCGATCTTCTTGCCCTCGACGATCTTGGCGACGGCGCGCAGGTCCTCGATGCGGCCATTGGTGCAGGAGCCGATCCAGATCACGTCGAGCGGGATGTCGGTGATCTTGGTGCCGGCGGTCAGGCCCATATAGTCGAGCGCGCGCTGCTTGGATGTGCGCTTGGTCTCGTCCTCGATCAGGGCGGGATCGGGCACAGCGCCCGCGACCGAGATGACGTCTTCCGGGCTCGTGCCCCAGGAGACGATCGGCGGCAGGTTGTTGGCGTCGAGCCGGACGATGCGGTCGAAATGCGCGCCCTCGTCGCTGTAGAGCGTCTCCCAATAGCGCAGCGCCGCCTCCCAGGCCGCGCCCTTGGGCGCCTTGGGACGGCCGTTCAGATAGGCGAAGGCCTTCTCGTCGGGCGCGACCATGCCGGCGCGCGCGCCGCCCTCGATCGACATGTTGCACAGCGTCATGCGGCCCTCCATCGAGAGGGCGCGGATGGCATCGCCGGCATATTCGATGACCGAGCCGGTGCCGCCGGCCGTGCCGGTCTCGCCGATGATGGCCAGCGTGATGTCCTTGGCGGTGACGCCTTTGGCGAGCGTGCCGTCCACCTGGACGAGCATGTTCTTGGCTTTCTTCTGGATCAGCGTCTGGGTGGCGAGCACATGCTCGACCTCCGAGGTGCCGATGCCATGCGCCAGCGCCCCGAAGGCGCCATGCGTCGAGGTGTGGCTGTCGCCGCAGACGATGGTGGTGCCGGGCAGGGTGAAGCCCTGCTCGGGGCCGACGATGTGGACGATGCCCTGGCGGATATCGAGCTCGTTGAAATACTCGACGCCGAAATCCTTGGCGTTCCTGGCCAGCGCCTCGACCTGGATGCGGCTTTCCTCTTCGGTGATGCCCTTGCTGCGGTCGGTCGTCGGGATGTTGTGGTCGACGACGGCCAGCGTCTTCTCAGGCGAGCGGACCTTGCGGCCGGTCAGGCGCAGCCCCTCGAAAGCCTGCGGGCTCGTGACCTCATGGACGAGGTGGCGGTCGATATAGAGCAGGCAGGTTCCGTCCTCCTGCTGGTCGACGATGTGGTCGTCGAAGATCTTGTCGTAGAGCGTGCGTGGGGTGGCGTTGGACGTCATGACGTGGTGGCCTCTGTCGGATACCGAGAATGTCTTACGGGTATCGGGATGTCTTGCGGATATCGGGATGTCTCGAACGGTCCGGCTCATGCCGGAGGGCGCAGCGCAACGGCCTGTCGCCGGCCTGAAACGGCCGGTCTCAGGCGCGCGTAAGGCCTGCGGCGATCGACGCCGTGAAACGTCCGAAGAAGCGCCAGGGCAGGCGGGCGTGATCGTCGAGCGCGACAAAGTCCTGCGTCGTCGGCAGGGCAGGCAGATGGCCTTCACCCTGGACGGCGCAGACGCGCAGCATCGATCGATCGGAACGCAGTGACATGAGGGAGTGTCTAGCAGTTCTAAGGTGGCGCGACAATCGAGATGCGAGCCCGCGAGATACAGCCGCGCGTGGCGCGCATGCCGCGATGGGATAGATGCCTCGCGACCGCCATGCTGATAAGCAGGGATCGGTGCGCCCGAGCCGGGGCTCAGGCGACGAAGCGAGGTGTGGTTATGCTCAGGTCCTTTCCCTTCATGGTGCTGGCGGTGCTGGTCTACGCCGTCGTCATCGCCGTCATGGGGCAGCCGCTGGGGCGCGAAGTCCTCGGCTTCGGCCTGCCGTCGGGCGTACGTTTTTCGCTGACGGTGAGCGAGCTCCTGCTCTTCGTCGCGACGATCGTATTGTTCTTCGAGGTCATGAACGCGGCCAGCGCCAAGACGAACTCGATCCTCAATCACGGCTTGTCCATGCTGGTCTTCCTCGCCAGCTTCATTGCCTTCCTGCTGTTGCCGGCCTTCGGCACAGGTACGTTCCTGATCATCACGCTGATGTGCCTGGTCGATGTCATTGCCGGCTATTCGATCAGCATCCTGACGGCCCGGCGCGACATGACCTTCGGAGCGCAGGAGTAGGCGCGCCTTCGCGGAGCTGGATACCGCAGTCGCGCCTCCCTCCGCCTTCATCCCGGATCTCCGCTTCGCTGCGTCCGGGATGAAGGCGCGCGTTATGCCGAAGGCTGCGGGAAACGAAAAAACGCGGCCCCGAAGGACCGCGTTTTCCAAATCTCTTGCGATTGAAGCCGAAGCTTACTTCGCGGCGGCCTTGTCGGCCTTCGGCGCGCGGGGCTCGACGCGCTCGGCGATACGGGCCGACTTGCCGCGGCGATCGCGCAGGTAATACAGCTTGGCGCGGCGCACCTTGCCCTTGCGGACGACCTTGATGGAGTCGATGTTCGGCGAGTAGAGCGGGAAGACGCGCTCGACGCCCTCGCCATAGGAAATCTTGCGGACGGTGAAGGCCTCGTTCAGGCCGCCGCCATTGCGCGCGATGCAGACGCCTTCATAGGCCTGGACGCGGCTACGCTCGCCTTCCTTGACCTTGACGTTGACCTGCACGGTGTCGCCGGGCTGGAAGTGCGGGATCTCGCGGCCTGCGCTGAGCTTGGCGATCTGCTCTTTGTCGAGCTGTTCGATGATGTTCACGGGTCTCTCCAATAGCCGTTGTCGCGCTTGAGCTGCGCGGGCGTTCGGCACGCTGTTTTCAGTTGTGAGCGGGGCCATACAGCAGAGTCGGGCGCTTGTCGAGCTAGAGCCGGATGATTTCAGATGGAATCACAAGGTGATCCCATCTGAAATCTGAATCCGTCTCTCATCTAAAAGTGAGAGCAGGATCAATGCGAAAAACCGGTGCCCACTTTTTCGCATCCAGCTCTCGCCTTTCGCAGAGCGGCTTGGCCGGCGAAGCGAGGCCTGGCGAGACTTGGCGAGGCCCTTGCCGAGGTGCATAGCGGTACGCAACAACAATGACAGTATCCAGGGTCGGAAAACATGCCTGAAAGCCTCCACAAGATCGCCCTCGTCACCGGCGCCGCGCGCGGCATCGGGCTTGCCACCGCCAGACGCTTTCTCTCAGAGGGCTGGCGGGTCGCACTGCTCGATATCGACACTGAGACCCTGGACAAGGCGGTGGCCGAACTGGCGCAGCCGGAGGCGACGCTGGCGCTGGCCTGCGATGTCTCCGATCCTGCCGCTGTCGCAGCTGCCTTCGCGGCTCTGGTCACGCGCTTTGGCCGGCTCGATGCGCTGGTCAACAATGCCGGCACGGCTGTGTTCAAGCCGCTGCTGGAGACCAGCTATGAGGAGTGGCAGCGGGTCCTGGCGGTCAACCTCACCGGGCCGTTCCTGACGACGCAGCTCGCCGCCCCGCTGATGGCCGATACCGGCGGCGGCGCGATCGTCAACATCACCTCGATCTCGGGCCTGCGCGCCTCGACGCTGCGGGTCGCCTACGGCACCAGCAAGGCCGGACTCGCCCATCTCACCAAGCAGCAGGCGGCGGAGCTCGCGGGCTTGGGCATCCGCGTCAACGCGGTCGCGCCCGGCCCGGTCGACACCGCCATGGCCAAGGCGGTGCACAGCCCCGAGATCCGCGCCGACTATCACGACGTCATCCCGCTCAACCGCTACGGGCTGGAGGAGGAACTGGCCGAAGCGATCTTCTTCCTGTGCAGCGACAGGTCGAGCTACATCACCGGCCAGGTTCTCGCGGTCGATGGGGGGTTCGATGCTGTTGGCATCGGGCTGACGACGCTGCGGGGGCAGCGGCGGAATCGGTAGAGGGTGGTCGTGAATACGGATCCCGCCAGCACCCTTCAGCTGCGCTTGAGGGCTGACCTGAAGGTCGCGATGCGCGAGCGGCGCGCCAGCGAGATCTCCTGCCTGCGTTCGCTCATTGCCGCGATCGACAATGCGCAGGCCGTTCCGCTTGGCGCGCTTCACCAGAGATATGTCGTTCGCCAATTCGGCGACGATGCCGTGGAGGTGCCGCGAATGCTTCTGTCGGATGCGGAACTGGACGGGCTGATCGACCGAGAGATCAGCGACAGGACGGCGGTAGCCCGGGAGCTGCGCGAGCTCGGCCAGGCTGAACGGGCCGCGCGGCTGACGGAGGAGGTCGCCGTCATCGAGCGCTACGTTTCGGCGAGGCGTTGAGGGCACGGCTGGGAACAGGCGCACCGTGCAAGCCTGTCCGCATCCCGCCGACAAAGCTCTTGCGTCCGGCCTCGAACGGCGCGAACCTGCCCTTCGAAATCCCTCTTCGACGGCCGCCCGACCCCTGTCGGGCCTGAGCGACCGCCGCCTTTCCGGCGTGGGCGCTTCACTTGTCTTCCCTCGCCGGTTCCTGCCGCGTCGGAGCCCTGAGCCCAACGGCTTCTCGTCCCTTCGCGGCCAATGACCGAAGGAGGAAGCCATGGCTGCGACATCCCGGAACGAAGGAAACGCAAACGGAGTCAGAGGCGGGGGCCCGCGATGCATCGCCATCGTCGGCCCCTTTCAGAGCGGCAAGACGACCCTGCTCGAAAGCATCCTGGAGCGCTGCGGCGGCGTCTCCCGCGCGGGCTCGGTCAAGACCGGCAACAGTGTCGGCGATGCGAGTGCGGAGGCCCGCTCGCATCAGATGAGCACGGAGCTCAACGTTGCCTCCGTCGAATTTCTCGGTGAGCGCTTCCAGTTCGTCGATTGTCCCGGCTCCGTCGAGTTCCTGCACGAGATGCGCCATGTCCTGCCGGTGGTCGACGCCGCGGTGGTGGTCTGCGAGGCGGATGACCGCAAGGCGCCGGCGCTCGAACTCGTGCTGCGCGAGCTCGAGGAAGCGGATATTCCGCGCTTCCTGTTCCTGAACAAAATCGACACCGCCTCGCGCCGGGTGCGCGAGACGCTCGGCATCCTGCAGCGTGCCTCGCGCACGCCGCTGCTGCTGCGCCAGATCCCGATCTGGCAGAAGGGCATCGCGGTCGGCTTCATCGACCTCGCGCTGGAGCGTGCCTTCATCTACCGCGAGCATGCGCCCAGCGAGATCGTGCCGCTTGGCTCCGAGGAGACGGGGCGCGAGAAGGAAGCACGCTTCTCGATGCTGGAGAAGCTCGCCGATTACGACGACGCATTGATGGAGGATCTGCTCGGCGACATGGAGCCGCCGCGCGACCGCATCTTCGACGATCTCGCGCGGGAATTGCAGCACCGTCATGTCGTGCCGGTGCTGATCGGCTCGGCCGAGCGCGGCAATGGCGTGACGCGCCTGCTCAAGGCGCTGCGGCACGAGGCTCCCGGCCTTGGCGAGACGCGCGGACGCATCGGCGTCGTGGCCGAGGGCGCGCCGCTCGCGCAGGTGATGAAGACCTGGCATTCCGGCCAGGGCGGCAAGGTCTCGCTTGCCCGCATGCTGCGCGGCAGGCTGGCGGAGGGCGATGTCGTGACCTCCTCGGGCGGCGTCGAGGCGCGGATCGCCGGCGTGCTAGCGGTCAAGGGCATGGAGCAGACGCGCAAGCCGGCGGCGGAGGAGGGCGAGATCGCCGCCTTCGCGCGGCTCGAAGGCGTGGTGACCGGGGATGCGCTGACGCTCGGCAAGCTGCGCGCGAGCGTGGTGAGCTCGGTCGCGCCGCCCGAATCCGTGCATGCGCTGGCCGTCTCGGTGAAGGACCGCAAAGACGATGTCAGGCTGGCGGCGGCGCTGGCGCGATTGGCAGAGGAGGATACCGCGCTTTCGATCACGCATCTGCCGGAGTTCGGCGAGATGCGCCTGTCCGGCCAGGGCGAGATGCATCTGCGTGTCACGCTGGAGCGGCTCGCCGGGCGCTATGGCGTGTCCGTCGAGAGCGGGCCGCCGCAGATCGGCCATCGCGAGACCATCCGGAGCAAGGCCGGCGCGCGCGGGCGGCACCGCAAGCAGAGCGGCGGGCATGGGCAATATGGCGACGTGGTGCTGGAGGTTGCACCGCTGCCGCGCGGCGAGGGCATTCGCTTCGTCGATCGCATCACCGGCGGCGTGGTGCCCCGGCAATATATCGCCTCTGTCGAGGCCGGCATGCGCGATTTCTGCCAGAACGGGCCGCTTGGCTTTCCGCTGGTCGATATCGAGGTGACGCTGACCGACGGCTCCTATCACACGGTCGATTCCTCCGACATGGCGTTCAGACAGGCAGCGCGCATCGCCATGGGCGAGGCCGTGCCGCAGGCGAAACCCGTGCTGCTGGAGCCGATTCTGGCGGTCGAGGTGGTGATCCCCTCCGAGGCGATGTCGCGGGCCTCGGCCATCGTCTCGAGCCGGCGCGGGCAGATCCTCGGCTATGATTCGCGGCCGGGCTGGCGCGGCTGGGACCAGATCAATGCGCTGATCCCGGAGGCGGAGATGCCGGGGCTGATCGTCGAGCTGCGCTCGGCAACAGCAGGGGTCGGTTCGTTCAGCGCCCGCTTCGACCATCTCGCCGAACTCGCCGGCAAGCCGGCCGAGGCCATCGTTGCCTCGCATGCCCTGGCGCAGGCGCGATGAAGCGCCTGTGATCTGAAAGGTTTATATCTAAACCTTTTTGTGTATTCTTGGGGGCGGGCGCTTGCGCCCGCCCATTCGGTTCCGCACTGTATGGTCATGAAAAAACACTGGCACGGCCGTTCCTGCGGTCGCAAAGCCGGCGAGATGGGAGGATGACCATGAATGCGATGAGCGCCGCCGCGGCGAAGCCTGACCCGCGTCCCTGGCTGGCGCAATATCCTGCCGCCGTGCCGCCAGAGCTCGATGCGAACAAGGTCGGCACCTTGGCCGATCTCGTCCACACCGCATGCACGACCTATGCCGCCCGCCCGGCCTTCGAGAGCTTCGGCAAGACGATCAGCTTCGCCGAGACCGGCCGCGCCGCACAGGCCTTCGCCGCCTGGTTGCAGGCGCAGGGCTTCAAGAAGGGCGACCGCATCGCGCTGATGATGCCCAATATCCTGGCCTATCCGGCGACGATCTTCGGGGCGCTCATCGGCGGCTTCACCGTCGTCAACATCAACCCGCTCTACACGGCGCGCGAGCTGACACACCAGCTCAACGATTCCGGCGCGCGCGTGCTGGTGGTGATCGAGAACTTCGCCCATGTCGTCGAGGAGGCGAAGCCCAATCTCAAGCTCGAGGCCATCGTCATCGCCACCGCCGGCGACCTGATGGGCTTCAAGGGCACGATCGTCAATTTCGTCGCCCGCAAGATCAAGAAGGTGGTCAAATCCTTCAATCTGCCGGGCTCGGTCGCGCTCAAGGACATCCTGGCGGGGCCGAGCGTGATGGCGCCGGTGACGGTCACGCCCGATGACGTCGCCTTCCTGCAATATACCGGCGGCACGACCGGCGTCGCCAAGGGCGCGACACTGACGCATCGCAATGTCTCGTCGAATGTCGAGCAATGCGTGCTCTGGCTCGGCTGGGCGCTGGAGCCGCCGCTGGGCCGGTCCGACTACCAGCACGTCATGGTCACGGCGCTGCCGCTCTACCACATCTTCGCGCTGACCTGCTGCTGCATGTTCATGCTGCGCATTGGCGCCAAGGGGTTGCTGATCGCCAATCCGCGCGACATCGCCGGCTTCATCAAGACGCTGAAATCCAGCCGGATCACGCTCTTCTCCGGGGTGAACACGCTCTACAACGCGCTCGCCTTGCATCCCGAGATGAAGGATGTCGACTTTTCCGAGCTGCGCTTCGCGGTCGCCGGCGGCATGGCGACGCAGGCCGCCGTCGCCAAGCGCTGGAAGGACGTCACCGGCCGACCGATCGTCGAGGGCTACGGACTCTCGGAGACCTCGCCGGTCGCCTCGATCAACCGACCCGACATCACCGAGTTTTCCGGTACGATCGGCTATCCCTTGCCCTCGACAGACTTCGCTATCCGCGATGCCGAAGGGCACGACATGGCCGCGGGCGAGCCGGGCGAAATCTGCATCCGCGGCCCGCAGGTGATGGCCGGCTACTGGAACCGGCCCGACGAGACCGCCAAGGTGATGACAGCCGACGGCTTCTTCCGCTCAGGTGATGTCGGCGTGCTGCTGCCCGACGGCCAGTTCAAGATCGTCGACCGGATGAAGGACATGGTCCTGGTCTCGGGCTTCAACGTCTATCCCAACGAGGTCGAGGACGTGCTCGCCAGCCATCCCGGCGTGCTGGAGGCAGCGGTGATCGGCCTGCCCGACGAGCATTCCGGCGAGGCCGTCACCGCCTTCGTGGTCAAGAAGGACGAAGCGCTGACGGCCGAGGTCTTGCGCGCTTTCTGCAAGGAGAGCCTGACCGGCTACAAGGTGCCCAAGCAGATCGTCTTCCGCGACAGCCTGCCCAAGACCAATGTCGGCAAGGTGCTGCGCCGTGCGCTGCGCGAGGAGGTCGCCTCCCACAAATGAGATGCCCGGCGGCTTGATCGCGCGGAGGGCGATGGCTAGTTTGCCTCGCCGAGGCCGAAGGCATGCGCCATCCGCCGCACGCATCCGCGCGCCGACGAAAAGGTTGCTGATTGCCCCGTCGCCTTCTCGAACTCCCGCTGCTGCGCCGGCTGAAGCCCGGGCTCTATGTTCATGACGAGGAGGCGCTGAACGCGGAGCCGGCGCTCGATTTGCTGGCTGAGCCGATCACACCGATCGACGCCTTCTTCATCCGCAACAATGGCGACCTACCCGAGACCGGGCCGGCCGAGGCCTGGCGGCTGACGATCGATGGCGAGGTCGAGCGGCCGCTGGTCTGGTCGATCGCCGAACTGCGCGCGCGCTTCGAAACCGTCACCGTCACCGCCGTGCTCGAATGCGCCGGCAATGGCCGCTCGCAATTCTCACCTGCGACCGACGGCTTGCCCTGGCGGCTGGGCGCCGTCGGCTGCGCGCGCTGGACCGGCGTCAGGCTGAAGGATGTGCTGGAGGCGTCCGGCGTGAAGGCGAGCGCCGTCTATACCGCGCATTACGCGCCCGACCGGAACTTGTCGGATCCATCGCGGCCGGCCTTGTCGCGCGGCTTGCCGATTGCCAAGGCGCTGGCGGCGGAGACGCTGATCGCCTTCGCGATGAACGACGAGCCTCTACCGCCGTTGCATGGCGGACCGCTGCGCATCGTCGCGCCCGGTTTTCCCGGCTCGGCCTGGCAGAAATGGCTCGACCGGATTTCGCTGCTCGATGTCGAACATGACGGCGAGAAAATGCGCGGCACGGATTATCGGATGCCCCAGACGCCGGTGAAGCCGGGCGAGGCGATCGATCCGGCCCGGTTTTCGGTCATCACCGACATGCCGGTGAAATCGCTGATCACAGCGCCGGCGCATGGGTTCGACATCGCGGTGGGATCGGTCCTCGTCGTCGACGGCTTCGCCTGGAGCGGAGCGATCCCGCTGGCGGGCCTGCGCGCCTCCTGCGATGGCGGGGCAAGCTGGCTCGAGGCCGAGCTCAGGGATAGCGAGGGGCCGTTCGCCTGGCGGCGCTTCCGCTTGGGTTTCACCATCGAGCGGGCGGGACCGCTTTCGATCGTGACGCAGGCGCGCGACGTCGAGGGGAATGTCCAGCCTTTCGAGACGCCATGGAATCCGCGCGGCTACTGCAACAATCAGATGCAGCGTGTTTCAGGTCTGGCCTTCGGCGTCTGAGACACGGGGGGATGTGCGCGGGCACTGAGCGGCGTGTGAGCGCGATTGAACCAGATCGCCTCTCGTCTCGACCAATCGGCGGGCCTTCGTATCGGAGGCTCTCGCCGCTCCGGCCGCGCGCCCTCCCAATGGTGGCCGGGGCCGCGATCTGCGTCAGGCGGCGAGCAGCGCCTTTTCATCCGCTTCTTGCGTCAGGACGGCCACGATCTCACCGGGCTCGACATCGCGCTGGAAGCGCACCAGCGTGAAATCCTCGGCGCGGCCGGTGTTGCCGCGTTCGGTCAGCACCGAGAGCGGCCGGCCGAGACGGGCGTCGAGGTGCCGCCTGTGCGCGTCGCGAGCGGCTTCGCGCAGGCGGCCGGCCCGTTCCGAGACGATACCGCCGGGCAATTGCGGCATGCGCGCGGCCGGCGTGCCCGGGCGCGGCGAATAGGGGAAGACGTGGACGAAGCTCAGGCCGCATTCCTCGACCAAGGAGAGCGAGCGCGAGAACATCGCCTCGTCCTCGGTCGGGAAGCCGGCGATCAAATCGGCGCCAAAGACGATATCGGGCCGTAAGCCCCGCATCTCCGCGCAGAAGCGGATCGCATCCTCGCGGCCGTGCCGACGCTTCATTCGCTTCAGGATCAGATCGTCTCCGGCCTGCAGCGAAAGATGCAGATGCGGCATCAGGCGCGGTTCGGTCGCGATCGCCTCGCGGAGTTTGTCATCGACCTCGACCGCATCGATCGAGGAGAGGCGCAGGCGCGGCAATTCGGGCAAGGCGCGCAGGATCGCCTGCACCAGCCGGCCCAATGTCGGCGCATCCCGCAGGTCGCGGCCATAGCTCGTCAGGTCGACGCCCGTGAGCACGATCTCGCGCGCGCCGGCCTCGCTCAGCCTGCGGCATTGCGCGACCGCCTCGCTCAGCGCGAGCGAACGCGAATTGCCCCGGCCGAACGGGATGACGCAGAAGGTGCAGCGATGGTCGCAGCCGTTCTGGACCTGGACGAAGCCGCGTGTATGGGCGGCAAAGCGGCCTGTCCGGGCATCGGACAGGGTCGTCTGCGCCATGATGTCGGAGACGGCGATCTTGTCGTCGGCTGTGGTCTCTGCGTCGCCGAGCAGGCTGTTGGAGCGGGCGAGCGCAGCCCAGGTTCCGGGCTTCATCTTTTCGGCATTGCCGAGAACTCGCGCGGTTTCCGGCATGGCGGCGAAGCGGGCGGGCTCGATCTGCGCGGCGCAGCCCGTGACCACCACCGGCCGGCCGGGCTGCTCGCGCTTCAACCGGCGGATCGCCTGCCTGGCCTGGCGCGTCGCTTCACTGGTGACGGCGCAGCTGTTGACGATGGCGAGGTCGTCGAGGCCCGCGGCCTGTGCGCGCTCGCGGATCGCCTCGCTCTCGACGATGTTGAGGCGGCAGCCGAAGGTGACGACCTCCAGCGCCATCAGGCCGCCCTCTCGAACCAGTCCGGCTCGAGCACGCCCTCCCATTCGAAGGCGACCGGGCCGGTCATCAGCACATGGCCGTCGCGCTCGCGCCATTCGATGGTGAGATCGCCGCCGGGCAGGCTGACGACCGCCTTGCGGGCGGATAATTCACGCCGCACCGCTGCGACCAGGGCCGCGCAAGCGCCCGAGCCGCAGGCCTGGGTGATGCCGGCGCCGCGCTCCCAGACGCGCAGCACGATATGATCGGGCGCGGTCACCGCCGCGAGCTCGATATTGGCGCGGTCGGGGAAGATCGGATGGTTCTCCAGCAGCGGCCCGATCTGCTCCAGATTGAAGCGATAGGGATCGTCGACGAAGAAGACCGCATGCGGGTTGCCCATGTTGACCGCGCAGGGCGTGTGCAGGATCGGATCGTCGATCGGGCCGATCTGCAGTTCGAAATGGGCGGTGTCGTGGAACGGCTCGGCGAGCGGGATTTCGTCCCAGGCGAGGCGGGGTGCACCCATGTCGATGGTGAAGACGAGCTCGCTCTCGCGCACAGCCGGCAGGAGGCCGGCCTTGGTCTGGAGCGTCAGCCTGGTCTTGGACGGATCGCCCATTGCGGGGTCGGCCATCATCGCCCAGGCGACGCAGCGCGTGCCGTTGCCGCAGGCGCCGGCTTCCGAGCCGTCGGTGTTGTAGATTCGGACATAGGCGTCGGTGCCGGGCGTCACGGCGTCGTGCAGCACCATGAGCTGGTCGAAGCGGGCGCCGGGTTGCGCCGCGATGGCGCGGGCGTCGGATTCGCTGACGCGCAGTTGCGATCCGCGCAGGTCGAGCACGGTGATCTGGTTGCCCAGACCGTTCATTTTCAGGAACCGGCGGGTTGCCAGAGCGTTCATTCGGTCACACGTCCACAAACTACGGCGTCTATGAGGGAACCGACGCGAAAAAGCCACCCTTCGCCCGTTCCTGCGTGAAGGTGGACATTCTATGTTGCGCTGCAAGGGCGCGAATCGTTCTTTTTGGTCAGGACCATGATGATGCGGCATTCCCGGATTGGTGTTCTGGCGCTCGCAGCGCTGCTTGGTGCCTCCATGCCGGCCTTCGCGCAGACGCGCGTCGCGCCTCCGACGGCTGTCGATTCCGCGCCGCTCGCTCCGCCGCCGGGTGCGGCCGCTCCTGCGCAGGCGCAGGCCGCCCCTCCAGTGGCCGAGCCGCAGCCGGTTCAACCGCCCCCGGTGCTGCAAGGGCCGGCCGCGCCGCAGCCTGTCCAGCCCCCGCCGGCATCGCCGCTCCCGCCCGAGCCGCAGCCGGTCCAGCCGCCTCCGACCCTGCCGGCTCCCGGTCCGGCACTGCCGGTACCGCCCGTGCCGCAGCAGCAGACGGGCGTGCCTGATCCGAACGCGACGCTGGCCGGCAAGCGGGGCGATACGAGCGATGTCGATGCCGTCCTGCTCGTCTCCAAGCCGGTGCTGTCGCTCGCCGGCCAGTCGAGCTGGGATCAGGGCTTTCAGCGCCTGAGCGAGAGTTTCAAGATCCTGCGCGAGGAGGCGGCCAAGGCCGGGCTGCCGATCGCCGGCCGGCCGCTGACGCTGTTCGTCGAAACCGACGATAACGGTTTCCGCTTCGAGGCGATGCTGCCGGTCGGGCAGGCGCCGGAGGGTGCGCGGACCTCGGAATTCGCGCGCGGCGTCAAGGTCGGCCTGTCGCCGGCCGGCCCCTCGCTGCGCTTTGTCCATGTCGCGCCCTATGACGACATCGACTCGACCTATGAGACGATCACGGCCTATCTCGAGGCCAAGAGCATCGTGGTGAAGGACGCCTTCCTCGAGGAGTATGTCAGCGATCTGAACGATCCGGGCGATCCGAACCTCGAGATCAACGTCTACGTCCAGCCGCGCTGAGAGGCCTTACACACGCGCCACGTCATCCCGGACAAGTCGCGTAGCGACGCAAATCCGGGATCCATCGGAGGGCTTTGCGCTCTTTGATGGATTTCGGGTCTTCGCTGCGCTCCGCCTGGAATGACGGAGCGTTTCCTGGAAAAGCGTTCCGGACTCTAAGCCGTCCAGCTCAGCCCCGGCCGCATCGGCCTGAAGCGCTCCTCCGGCAGGCCGGCCTGCGCCAGGGCCGCCTTCAGCGCCTCGGGCGGGCGCTCGATGCCTTCGTCGGTGAGTTGGAACGTGCCCCAGTGATGGCCGATCGCCTGGCGCGCCCTAAGCGAGGTCATCACCTTCACGGCCTCTTCCGGGTTCATGTGGTTGTCCGACATGAACCAGCGCGGCTCATAGGCGCCGATCGGCAGCACGGCGAGATCGAACGGACCATGCTCCTGGCCGAGCCGCTCATAGAGCGAGCCGTCATGATAGCCGGTGTCGCCGATATGGAAGACCTTCGGTCCGCCGGTCTCGATGACGAAGGAGCACCACAGCGCCATGCGCCGGTCGAGCGCGCCGCGCGCCGACCAGTGATAGGTCGGAACCAGTGTCGCCGAGACCGTATCGGACAGAGCGACGCGGTCGCCCCAGTCATGGGCCTGCGTCAGCGCGTCGGGAATGCGCGCCTTGACGATGGTGTCGTTGCCGAGCGGCATGATCATGCGCGGCATGTCGCGGGCATGGATGCGGGCCAGCGTCGCGAGATCGAGGTGGTCGTAATGATTATGCGTGATCAGCACGATGTCGATCTTCGGCAAATCGTCGAAGGCGACGCCGGGCTCGTTCACGCGCTTGGGGCCGGCAAAGGAGAACGGGCTGGCGCGCTGCGCATAGACCGGGTCGATCAGCAGGTTCAGCCCCGCGACCTGGTACAGGAACGAGGCGTGGCCGAGATGGACGATGCGAACGCCCTCGACGCGCGCCGGTGGCTTGTCCTGCGGCGGGGCCGGGTAACGCTCGGGAAAGGCCTCGCGCTCGCGCTTGGAGGTCTGCCATCTCCAGATGTCGAGCAGCCCCTTGGTGACGGGGCGTCCGTCGCTGAAGCTCATGCCATCGAAATGAGCTGTGACGGGGCCCTGGTAATAGGGATTGCGCGAGCGCGAGAGCGCCGCCCAGGCGGCACCGGTTGAGCCGAGCAGACCAGCGAGGCCGAAGAAGGAAAGGAGCTTGCGACGATTCATGGTGTCAGAAGTGGGGCGTGAGTGCGCCGGATCAAGTCCGGCGATCCTGATGCATGCCGATGCCGCCGCCTAGAGGGAGATCGTCCGTCGTCACGGCCTCTTGAACGCGACCACATGCAGCCACCGGGTCGGCTCGCCATCATAGCCTCCGCCCATGTCTTCGTCGATGTCGAGCTTGCGCCAGCGGTCGGCATCGTATGCGCCGCGCAGCCAGTCCGGGGACGGGTAGTTGTAATAGCGCCCGAAGCGATCGCGGCCCTCAGCGGTGCCGGCCTTGAAGCTGGCATAGAATACGCCGCCCGGTTTCAGGGCAGCTTGTACCTTGCCAATGATCGCCGGAAGGGCCTGGCGCGGCACATGCAGCAGGCAGGCATTGGCCCAGATGCCGTCGAAGGCATTGCTCTCGTTTAGATCCTCGAACAGCAGCATCTTGACCGGTCGCCCGAGCCGCTGCGCGGCCTGGCCGACCAGTTCCGGCGAGCCATCGGTGGGCGTCACCGCGAAGCCACGCGCCAGCAGGGCCTCGCTGTCCTGCCCGCCACCACAGCCGAGTTCGAGAACCTTGCCGCCGGGCGGGAGCGCGGCGGCGAATGCATCGAGGCGGACATATCTGACCTTGCGCGTCCGCCCGGCATAAGTCCCGGCCTCGGCCCTGTAGAAATCAAGCGTGGCGGTGTCCTTGCTAGAGCAGGATGCGAGAAAGCGGGAACCGGTTTTTCGCATCCTGCTCTAACTCCCGGTGAGAGACGGATTCAGATTTCAGATGGGATCACTCCGTGATGCCATCTGAAATCTGAATCCGTCTCTCGGCATAGGTTGCGCCTCAGTTGCTGCCCGAGCGCACCGCGACCGTCGCGATGCCGGCCCCGACCAGCAGCGTGCCGCCAGCCTTGTTGAACAGTCCGATTGCGCGCGGGTTGCCGATCACCGAGCGGGCGCGCGAGGCGACCAGCGCGTATCCGAAGGCGTTGGCGAAGGCGAGGGTGATGAAGGTCGCCTCGAAGATCAGCATCTGCGTCCAGAAATCGCCTTTCGCATCGAGGAACTGCGGCAGGAAGGCGACGAAGAAAGTGATGCTCTTGGGGTTCAGCGCCGTCACCAGCCAGGCATGGGCGAGCATCTTCCAGGGTGAGACGGTGTCCTGGCGCGGCTTGGCGTCGAGCGTGCCGCCAGCGCGGAAGAGCTTGATTCCGAGATAGATGAGATAGGCCGCGCCGACCCATTTCAGAGCGGTGAAGATGGTGGCCGAGGCCGCCAGCAGCGCGCCGACGCCGAGCATGGAGAGCGTCATCGCTGTGAAATCGCCGAGCGCGACGCCCACTGCCATGGGGAAGGCCGTGCGCCAGCCCTGGCCGAGCGCATAGGAGATCACCAGCAGGATCGTCGGGCCGGGAATCACCAGCAGGGCGGCGGTGGCGGCGGCAAAGGCTGCCCAGGCTTCGAAGGTCATGACGGCGGCTCCGGTGATTGAGGGCGGAGCAATCCCCAAGCGAAGCGGGTTGTAAAGGGGGCTCAGCGCGGCGTCTTCGGGCTCCCCCCGAAATAGCCCGCGAGCCCCCCCACGTCGAGCTCAGCGCTTTTCAACGGTCGCCGGCGATCACCAGCGCCCACCACGCCCCGTATTGCGTCTGGGGGGCCTTGGCCAATGCGATGCCGAAGCGCGTCGCCTCGGGCATGCGCAGATTGACGTCGTGTCCGGAGGACGCCTTCCAGCCCGCGAAGGCCTCTTCGGTCGAATAGTAGCCGCCGCCGACATTCTCCGCCGTACGCCCCGCTTTCAGCCCGGCGCCATGGACGCGGGAGACGAAGCTGCCGCCAGCGTCATGGGAGAGCGTGTTCGCCGCGGCCATCGCATTGGCCTGGCGCTGCGCCATGGCGGTCAGCGTCGAGTCGAGCCTGACCGGGCCGAGGCCTTGGCTGGCACGATAGGCGTTGAGGATGCGAGTGGCGGCGGCCGTGTCGAGCTTGACAGCGGCCAGGCGCTGGGTGGCCGAGGCGTCGAGAGGCGTGGCGCTGCGCGGATCGCCGGCACAGCCGGCGGCGAGCAGGGTTATGGCGAGGGTCGCCACGCGGAAGAGATGCTGATCCATCGTCGGCTTTCGGTTTGTCGGGTGTACCACCTTGTACCGTAACGTAATCCCAGCGGTTATGCGACGATCTCAGCCGCGGCCGCCGGCGATGACGCGGCAGAGCGCGTCGCGGACATAGCCTTCCGGCGCGATCTGGCCCTGCTGGACGACGAAAGCGGCGTCGACGCGCGTGGCCGGCCCGCTCTTGCGGGCGGTGACGCGCAGAGTCTGCGGCCGGCCCGAACCGGTGGTTTCCTGGATCGCGACGACCGAACTCGTGGCATTATCGACGCGGATACCGGCGAAGCCCTCCGCGGCGACGGCGGCCGCCAGGTTCTTCAGCACGGCTGCAGGCGCGCGATTCGTGACGAGGTCCCAGCTGCGATAGGTCAGGCCGGTCACCATCGGAACGCCATCGGTCTTGAAATTATTATGGCAGGCCTGCTGGGCCTGGGCTTGCGACAGGCTGAGGAACAAGGCGGTGAAGGCAAGGGCTGAAAGGGTCGTCGTGCGCGCGGCCATGGCAATTCCCTGATGAAAATCTAGGCGCGCCTTTAAACCTCAGGGTTGTGGCTCAGGCAAGCGCTCGCGCCGTGGCTCGTGCTCTATCAAATAACGAGAGACGGGTTCATCGATCAGGTCGATCCGATCCCGGTTGGATCGTTCAGCCACCTTAGCTTTTTGTTTTAGCGCGTTTTCTTCACGCGAACCGGTGGCCACTTCGCTCGAAAACGTTCTGATCTCATGTGCCAACCTTGACTTTCGCCACATTCTCCCGCTTTAACCCGCGCATTCGTTTCGCCGACATCGACGAGACCGCATCAGCCGACCGGGCCGCTCCCTGAGCATTTCGAGCCCGGAGGTCAACGCCCGACAGCGCGTCCGCGCCCTCGGGCGCGAAACCGTTTGGCGATAGGGCTTTTCGTTTCGGCTCGTTGAGGCACAGCATGTTCGGCACTTTGAGCGACAGGCTATCGGGCATCCTCTCGGGTCTCACCCGCAGGGGTTCGCTGACCGAGGAGGACGTCAACGCCGCGCTGCGCGAGGTGCGCAAGGCGTTGCTCGAGGCCGACGTCGCGCTCGAGGTCGTGCGCTCCTTCACCGAGAAGGTGCGCGAGCGGGCCGTCGGCGCGGAAGTGCTGAAATCGGTTACGCCCGGCCAGCAGGTCATCAAGATCGTCAATGACGCTCTGATCGACATGCTTGGCGGCGAGGGTGAAGGCATTACGCTCGATGCCGTGCCGCCGGTGCCGATCCTGATGGTCGGTCTTCAGGGCTCGGGCAAGACGACCTCGACGGCCAAGATCGCCAAGCGCCTGACCGACCGCAACAAGAAGCGCGTCCTGATGGCCTCGCTCGATACGCGGCGGCCTGCCGCGATGGAGCAGCTCGCCATCCTGGGCAAGCAGGTCGGCGTCGAGACCTTGCCGATCGTGGCTGGCCAGAGCGCCGTGCAGATCGCGCGTCGCGCGATCGAGGCCGGCAAGCTCGGCGGCTACGATGTCGTCATGCTCGATACCGCCGGCCGCGTCACACTCGACGATACGCTGATGGCGGAAGTCGCCGAGGTGAAGGCTGCGACGAACCCGCATGAGGTTCTGCTCGTCGCCGATGCGCTGACCGGCCAGGACGCCGTCAACACGGCGCGCGCCTTCGATGCGCGCGTCGGCCTCACCGGCATCGTCCTGACCCGCATGGATGGCGACGGCCGCGGCGGCGCGGCGCTCTCGATGCGCGCCGTCACCGGCAAGCCGATCAAGCTCGTCGGCACCGGCGAAAAGGTCGATGCGCTCGAGGATTTCCATCCCTCGCGCGTCGCCAACCGCATCCTCGGCATGGGCGACATCGTCGGCCTGGTCGAGCGCGCGGCCGAGACGGTCGATGCCGACAAGGCCCAAGCGCTGGCGCAGCGTCTCGCCAAGGGCAATTTCGACCTCTCCGACATGCGCATGCAATTGCAGCAGATGGAGAAGATGGGCGGGCTTGGCGGCGTGATGGGCATGCTGCCCGGCATGAAGCAGATGCAAGGTCAGCTCGCCAATTCCGGCGTGAACGACAAGATGATCAAGCGCCAGATTGCCATCATCGATTCCATGACGGCAGCCGAGCGCAAGAACCCGGACCTGCTCAAGAACAGCCGCAAGAAGCGCATCGCAGCGGGCTCGGGCACCACGCCGGAGGCGATCAACAAGCTGCTCAAGATGCATCGCGGCATGGCCGACATGATGAAGGCGATGAGCAAGCAGAAGGGTGGCATGCTCGGCAAGCTCGGCCAGATGTTCGGGATCGGCGGTGGCGGCATGGGCGGCCTGCCCGGCGGGCTCGATCCGTCGAAGATGGATCCGGCGCAACTCGCCGAACTGCAGAAGCAGATGGGGGCAGGCAGCGGCATGCCGGGCCTTCCGCCTGGCGGTTTCCCGGGGCTGCCCAAGGGCGTCACCCCGCCTGCCGGCATGATGCCGAAGCTGCCGGGACTGGGCAGTGGTCTCCCGGGCAGGTCTCTGCCAGGGCTTGGGGGCAACAATCCCTTCGGAGGGAAGAAGAAATGACCAAACCGACCGATATGCGCGTCGGCATGTTCGACGTGTTCAAGCAGGTGAAGGCGCGTCTCGACGACGCCAACCTGTCCTACGAAACCTCATCCTACCGGGACGACGCCTTCTCCTTCTTCGTGCATGCGCCCGGAGAATATTGGGAGATCGACGTTCTCGAGGACGGCTCCATCGATCTCGAAGTCTTCACGTCGACCGGCATGAAGGACGATCCCTGGGCCATGATCGATCAACTGGTCGACGACAACAAAGCCTGAGTTCAACCCAACCCAAAACGATACCTAACCAAGGAAGACGCGAATGTCCCTCAAGATCCGCCTGACCCGTGGCGGCGCCAAGAAGCGCCCGTACTACCGCATCGTCGTCGCCGACGCCCGCTCGCCGCGCGATGGCCGCTTCATCGAGAAGATCGGCTCCTATGACCCGATGAAGGCCAAGGATTCGGCCGAGCGCGTCGTGCTCGATCTCGAGAAGGCCAAGGATTGGCTCGCCAAGGGCGCTCAGCCGACCGACCGCGTGCTGCGCTTCCTCGACGCTGCCGGCCTCGCCAAGCGTCCGGCTCGCAACAACCCGACCAAGGCTCTTCCTGGCGAGAAGGCCAAGGAGCGTGCCGAGAAGAACGCCGCCAAGAGCGCTGCCCCGGCTGAAGCCGAGGCGTGAGCTTGATGCGGATCCAGGCGTCATTCTCGGGCGAAGCTCAGCTTCGATCCGAGAACCTCTGGCAGGAGATGGCCGGGTCAAGCCCGGCCATGACGCCTGATGGCCGCTGACACCGAACTCGTCCTGCTCGGCGTCATCGGCGCAGCTCATGGCATCAAGGGCGAGGTTCGGATCAAAGCCTTCACCGGTGATCCGTTGGCGATCGCCGATTACGGCCCGCTGAGCGACGAGGCGGGCCGGCGTTTCGAGATCGCCGACATCCGCCCGGCCAAGGAAGTGGTCGTCGCTCGGCTCAAGGGCGTGACCAGCCGCGAGGCGGCCGAGAGCCTGGCCGGGGTGAAGCTCTTCGTTTCCCGCGACAAGCTCCCACTGGTCGAGGATGAAGACGAGTTCCTGCAGGCCGATCTGATCGGCTGCACGGTCGTAGCCCCGGATGGCGTCATCCTCGGTGCGGTCACGGCCGTCGCCAATTACGGCGCCGGCGATCTGCTCGACATCGCGATGCCTGACGGCCGCTCGGTGCTGATGCCCTTCACCAAGGCTTTCGCGCCGCGTATCGACGTCACGGCCCGCCGTATCGAGGCCGAGCCGCCCGAGGGCCTGTTCGAGGTCGACGATGACAAGTGACGGTCCCGTCCGTGCCCTGATCTTCGACATGGACGGTACCATCGTCGACAATATGCGCTTCCATGAGGATGCCTGGGAGCATCTGCATGTGACGCATGGATTGCCCTTCGACCGCGACAGCTTCTTTTCGCATACCGCCGGCATGGCGGTCGGCGAGATCATCGGCCCACTCTTTCCCAATGCCACTCCCGCCGAGATCGAGGCGATGGGCAAGGAGAAGGAGCTCTTCTACCGGCGGGAATACGGCCCGCATGTCGCGCCGATGCCCGGCCTTCTCGACCTGATGGCGCGGGCCGATGCGGCTGGCGTGCCGATGGCTGTCGCCACGGCGGCTCCGCCCGGGAATATCGACATCGTGCTCGACACGCTGGGCCTGCGCTCGCGCTTCGCCACGATCATCGCGCCGTCCCAGGGTTTTCGCGGCAAGCCGAATCCGGACCTGTTCCTGGGGGCTGCCGAACGCATGAAGGTCGCGCCGGAAGCTTGCGTCGTCTTCGAGGACGCGCCCAACGGCGTCGAGGCCGCACGCCGCGCCGGCATGCGCGCGGTTGCGATCCTGAGCATGCTCGGCGCGAAGGATTTCACCGGCTTCGACAACGTCATCGCCAGCGCCAAGGATTTCGCGGCGCTGGACGGGCTGCCCGCGCTGCGCTTTGCTTGAGCGATGGCTTTTCGCGCCTCCGTCCTGACGCTCTATCCAGAGATGTTTCCTGGCCCGCTTGGCGTCTCGCTGGCGGGCGAGGGCTTGCGCAAGGGCCTGTGGTCGCTGGACGCACACCAGATCCGCGACCATGGCATCGGCCGCCATCGCAATGTCGACGACAACCCGGCGGGTGGCGGAGCCGGCATGGTGCTGCGCTGCGACGTGCTGGCGGCGGCGATCGATGCGGCGGTTCCTGCTGACGACAGCCGGCCGCGCCTGCTGATGTCGCCGCGCGGCCGCAGGCTCGATCAGGGGCTGGTGCGGGAATGGGTGGCGGGCGAAGGCGTCGTCATCGTCTGCGGTCGTTTTGAAGGCGTCGACGAACGCGTCATCGAGGGGCGCAATCTGACCGAGATCTCTGTCGGCGACTATATCCTGTCGGGCGGCGAAATGGCGGCGCTGCTGCTGCTCGATGCCTGCGTGCGCCTGATCCCCGGCGTGATGGGCAAGGAATTGTCGGGCCAGGACGAAAGCTTCGAGAACGGCCTGCTCGAATACCCGCACTATACGCGCCCGCGCGAATGGGAGGGCAGGGGCCTGCCCGAGGCGCTGCTTTCGGGCGATCATGCCCGCATCGCCAGATGGCGGCGCGAACAGGCGGAGACAATCACGCGCGAGCGGCGGCCGGACCTGATCGGCAAGGTCTGATCGGCAAGGCTTGATCGGCAAGTTGGCTCTGCCAACGTCCTCGCGACCCAATTCTGCCCGGGTCGCTATTCCAGTCCGAGCATGAAGACCGCATAGGGCACGGCGAAGACGAAGCCGATGATCAGCCCGAGCATGAAGATGATCAGCCCGGTGTTGAGGTCGAACGTCGCTGCCTCCTGCGGGCCCGCTGTCATCTGGCGCACAGGTTGAGCCTTGCGATTGGCCGGTTCGAACGCGTTCATCGAGAAGACCCGTTCAGCGCGCATGGCTCTGCCACAAGAAGACGAGATAGGGCGTCGCGAAGGCGCAGCCGAGCCACAGGCAGCGGGCAAGCCGGGCTAGGCCCGCTTGGTGGCTCCGTTGGGAAGCTGGGTGGTCGATCGTGAGGGGAGGCTCTGCGGCGAAGCTGGCGGCGACCATGTTTGTCTCGAAATGTTTCGTGTGGGTATATTTCCCACATATAAATCCGGACGAGCTTCCCGCGTCAAGAGTGCGGTGCAAAAATTTTGTGGGATTGTATCCCACGCCGTGATTGGGTAAGGGAGAGCGATGACATTCGTGCCGCCGCGTTCCACCCCGGAAGCCGCCGCGCTGCAGGGGCCACTCGCTCGCCTGCTGCGGCCATTGGTGCGATTATGCATCCGCAGCGGCACGACTTTTCCGGCGCTGGCCCAGCTCCTGCGCGAGCTTTACGTCAATGTGGCCGAGCATGATTTCGGCCTGCCGGGTAAGGAACAGACGGATAGCCGCGTCAGCCTGCTGACGGGCATTCACCGCAAAGAGGTCAGCCGGTTGCGCGGCGCCGGCGCTCCGGTCGCGACCGTACCGGCCTCTGTCTCGCGGACGTCGTCGATCGTCTCGCGCTGGCTGGCCGATCCGGCCTTCAGCGCGCCCGACGGCAAGCCATTGCCGCTGGCGCGCCTGGCGGGCGATGCCGAGCCCTCCTTCGAGGCGCTCGTCGCTTCGGTGACACGCGATGTCCGGCCGCGCGCGGTGCTCGACGAGTGGCTCGACAGCGGACTCGTCAGCCTCGACGGCGAGGGGCGGGTCGTGCTCGCCGAGGCGGCCTTCGTTCCGCGCGGGGACGATGAGCGAAAGCTTTATTATTTTGGCCGAAACCTGCACGATCATGTCGCTGCAGCGGTCTCCAACGTGCTTGCCGCCGAACCGCCCTTCCTGGAGCGCGCCGTGCACTATGACGGCCTTTCGCCGGAGCTTGCCCGCAAGCTAGAGCAGCGCGCCCGGGTGCTTGCCCTGGAGGCTTTGCAGACGGCCAATCGCGAGGCGCATGCTGCCTGCCTGACGGATCCGGGCGGCTCGGCGCGCTGGAATTTCGGCGTCTATGTCTATCGCGAGGCGACCGGCGCAGATGCCGGCGAGCCGAGGTGAGGCGCGTTTCCCTGCTCTCGCGCCGCCATGTGCTGGCCCTGCTCGCCGGTGGCCTTGTCTTGCCGGAAACGGTGCAGCGCCTGCAGGCGCAGACGGCCGGAGACCGGGGCATTGGCGGCACGGGGGCTGCACCCTCCACCGAGGCCAGCGGCGATCGCGGCATTGGCGGCACCGGTTTCGTCGGCACGATTCGCCGTTTCGGCAGCATCGTCGTCAACGATGTCCGTATCGCCTATCCGCCACGCGTTCCGGTGACGATCGACGGCAGGTCTGCGTCGCCGCGGGATCTGCGCCTCGGCCAGGTCGTGCGCGTGGCAACCAGGCCGGGAACGACCGGACCGGTCACCTCCCGGATCGCGGTCGCGCACGAGGTCGTCGGCCGGATCCGCGAGATCGCAGACGGAACGATGAATGTGCTCAACCAGCGTGTCGACGTGTCCGGGCTGGAGCCTGCGCCTTGGTGGCGCCCGGGCGCATATGTTGCGGTCAGCGGCCTGCGCCGGCCGGACGCGGTCATCGTGGCGAGCCTGGTCGAGCCTGCCAAGGCGAGGCGCGATCGCGTCACCGGGACGGTCGAAGCCGATGATGAAGGACTCTGGATCGATGGGCTGAAGCTCGCCGGGGCCGACCCCGCCTGGGCCGGGCAACGCCTCGTCGTGACCGGTCGGCCGACCGCTGCGGGCTTCGTCGTCGCGCATGCGGCGCTCGAGGCGCTGCCGCTCGAACCGGGCGTGACACGCCTGTCGCTCGAGGCCTTCCTGCGTCGCGAGGGCGTGAATCTGCGCTTCGGTATGGGCTTGGCCTTTGCGGACGCCGCTGGCGCGGCATCGATCCCCGATCTGACGACGGCACGTGCAGTGGTCGAACTCATGGTCGATATACGGGGCGGGCTGAGCCTCACCGCGATCCGGGTCGAGGGCGGTGGCAACGGCTCGGAAGGCGGTAGCGGCTCTGGCAGCGGTGCGCCCGGACCGGGTGGTGCAGGGCCTGGTGGTCCGGGAGCTGGCGGTCCCGGAGGCGGACCGGGCGGTGGCCCGGGAGGCGCTGGCGCCGGTGGCGGCGGCGAGGGCGGCGGTGGCGGCCCCGGCGGCGGAGGTGGTGCTGGTGGAAGTGGTGGCGGCCCCGGCAGCGGAGGTGGTGCTGGTGGAAGTGGCGGGGGTCCCGGTGGCGGAGGAGGTGCCGGTGGAGGTGGCGGCGGCTCCGGCGGTGGAGGCGGAGGACCGCGCTGAGCTTTCAGGACAGGACTGCCGCAGGCAAGCTCCGAATGGGGGTGCGGATCACCGTGCCGGGCGCACCCTCAGCACTTTCCCCTTGGCATCGTCGCTGAGCAGATAGAGATAGCCGTCGGGCCCCTGGCGGACGTCGCGGATGCGCTCGCCCAGCGCGGTCAGCAGCCGCTCCTCGCCGCTCACCGTTTCGCCGTTGGTCGAGAGCCGGATCAGCATCTGGCCTGCAAGCGCCCCGACGAAGAGCGAATTCCTCCAGGCTGGCCACACGTTGCCAGTATAGAAGGCTGCTCCCGAGGGCGCGATCGAGGGATCCCAGTAGAACAACGGCTGCTCCATGCCGGGCTTGGCCGTGCCCTCGCCGATCCTGGCGCCGGAATAGTCGACGCCATAGGTGATGATGGGCCAGCCATAGTTCAGCCCGGCTTTGGGCGTGTTGACCTCATCGCCGCCACGCGCGCCATGCTCGGCGGTCCAGAGCTGGCCGGTGTCGGGGTGGAGCGCCGCGCCTTGCACATTCCGGTGGCCGATCGACCAGATCTCCGGCTGCCAGCCCGGCTTCTTCGGATTATCGGCGGGCGTGCCGCCTTCGGGACGGATGCGGATGATCTTGCCGAGATGGTTCCCCGGATTCTGGGCCTGGTCGCGCTCGCTGTAGCGATCCCCGACCGTGACGAAGAGCGCGCCGGCGCGGTCGAAGACGAGCCGCGATCCGAAATGCAAGGTGCTGTTGATCGCCGGCATCTGCCGGAAGATGACGGCGACATTCTCCAACCCCGTGCCGTTGGCATTGAGCTGCCCGCGCGCCACGCTCGTGCCGTTGCCGCCGACGCGAGGCTCGGAGAAGGAGAGATAGATCAGCCGATTCTCGGCGAATTTCGGATCGAGCGCCACGTCGAGCAGGCCGCCCTGGCCTCGGCCCGCGACATTGGGCACGCCGGTCAGTGGCCGCAAGAGCGCGCCGTCACTGGGCACGATCCGCAATCGACCCGGGCGCTCCGTCACCAGCATGCGGCCATCGGGCAGGAAGGCGAGGCCCCAGGGATGCTCCAGTCCGCTCGCCACGGTCTCGACTACAAGTTCCCCCGCGCTCGACGGAAAGCGCTGCTGGGCCTGGACTGACGCGAAAGGCGAGGATAGCGCGACTGCGAGCGCCAGGGCGAGGACGGATCGATGCATCATGGGCTCCTGATCTGACGTCGCAACGTCAGATAGGGGGAACCGTGCCGGCGGCCAATCGGATTGCTGCCATCTCACGCTGACGTGAGGTGGCGCGTGTCATTCCGGCTTCACGCCGGCATCGGCGATGATCTGCTTCCAGGTCGCGATCTCCTGGAGATGATAGGGCTTGAAGGCGTCGGGATCGCGGACCTTCAGCGTGAAGCCAAGCTTCAGGATCGACTCCGTGATCGCGGGCTTGGCGATTGCCGCCATCACCGCCTTGGAGAGCTGGTTGAGAATGGGGGTGGGCGTCGCCGCGGGGGCAAAGAACGCAGCCCAGCTATCGGCGTCAGCATTGCTCACGCCTTGTTCGCGCAAGGTCGGGATGTCCTTGGCGCGCGGGTTGCGCTCGGGGCTTGCCAAGGCAAGCGCGCGCATCGAGCCGGCGTTGATCTGTTCAAGCACGCTCGGCAGCGTCGAATTGGCGATGTCGATGCGCCCGCCGACGATCTCTTGCACCAGGGGAGCCGCGCCCCGGAATGGCACATGCGTCATCTTGATGCCGGTGCGCTGCATGAACAGCTCCATCGCAAGATGCGAGCCGGAGCCGACGCCGGTCGAGCCGTAGTTCAGCTTGCCCGGATCGGTCTTGGCCAGCGCGATCAGCTCCGCGATGGTCTTCGCGGGCAGGTCGTTGCGCACGACGAAGGCATGCTCGAAGGCGCCGACGCCGCAGAGCGGGGCAAAATCCTTGACCGCGTCATAGCCCGGCTCCTTCAGCAGGAACATGTTGTTGCCATGCGTCTGGTTGTTGCCGAAGACGATGGTGTAGCCGTCGGCAGCGCCATGGGCGACGGCACGCGTCCCGACCGCGCCCGAGGCGCCGGCGCGGTTGTCGACCAGCACGTTCTGGCCGATCGAGCTCGACATCTCCTGCGCCACGAAGCGAGCGATGGCGTCGGTGGGGCCGCCCGCCGGATAGGGCACGACGAGGCTGATCGGCCTGGCCGGGAAGCTCTGCGCCCGGATGATCGAGGGCGCCAGGAGTGACGGCACAGAGACGGCCCCGGCCATCAGGCCGAGCGCGGAACGGCGGGTCAACGACATGAATTTCCTCCCCAGCGCCCGTTTTGGAGACGGGCCTTGTTGCTTGGTGATTTACGGACAAAGGCGGCATGCGTCCAGCGGCAGGTGAGTGTCTGCCCAAGGCCATTCGCCTGCGCGGAACGGCGGGCGACCTGTTTCGTCGCCGCACTCCTCGCGATGACGGGTCAGCCGAAGCCCGCCCGCTTCAAGCGCTGGACTGCCAGGTCGAGCGCCTGCAGGAAGGCCGAGCGATCCTTCGGCGAGAAGGGCTTCGGTCCGCCGCTTGCCGCACCCATCGCCCGCAAATCCTCCATCATGTCGCGTGTCGCCAGCGCCATGCCGATCGAGGCTTCGGTGAAGGGTTTGCCGGTCGAGCCGATGACGTCGGCGCCGGCCTTGATGCAGCGGTCGGCAAGCGGGATGTCGGAGGTGATGACGATCGACCCGCGCGATACGCGTTCGGCGATCCAGTTGTCGGCGGCGTCAAAACCGTCCGAGACGATCACGCGCTCGATCCAGGGCTCGCGCGGCACAGCCATGAAGCTGTTGGCGACGACGAAGACCTTCAGGCGATGGCGCTCGGCGACACGGTAGATCTCCGGCTTCACCGGGCAGGCGTCGGCATCGACATAGATGGCGATCGGTTTGGGTTGATCCGTCATCGGCCCGCTATAGCAGGCCTGTTCCACGGGTGAAGAGCGATTGCATTTGGCTCGCATTGGCGCCATTGCGCCACGCACGATTATCCAACCCTTGGGTTGAAGCTCGACCCTGCCGGGAACAGTGCAGCCGCCCTAGAGTTGTCCAGCGTCCCGCCAACGGAACCGTCTCCTCCATGCCCGCAATCTCCACCGCGCATATCCTGCCGATCGTCATGCTGATCGGCTCCAATGTCTTCATGACCTTCGCCTGGTACGGGCATCTCAGCTACAAGAGCACGGCGATCTGGCTTGCGATCCTGGCGAGCTGGATGATCGCGCTGCCGGAATACATGCTGGCCGTGCCGGCCAACCGCATCGGCTCGGCGGTTTATTCCGCCGCCCAGCTCAAGACGATGCAGGAGGTGATCACGCTCAGCGTCTTCGCGCTGTTCTCGATCTTCTGGCTGAAGGAGGATCTGAGCTGGAACCACGCCATCGGCTTCGCGCTGATTGCGGCCGGAGCCTTCTTCATCTTCCAGGGCAGGACCGCGTGACGAACATTCCCTCGCCCGGGCATTCCGCAGTCGCTGCCTATCTCGCGCAGGGCTATGACAGCGTCGTCGGCATGTCCTCGCGCTTTGCCGCAGCGATCTGCGCGCGGCTGCTGCGGCTCCAGACGGAAGAAGGCGTGGGCGGGCCGCTTGCCGAGATCGGCGCCTTCGAGGGTCGTTTCTTCATCGCGCTGGCGCACGCATTGGAGCGAGGCGAGCTTGCGGTCGCGCTCGACATCTTCTCCTGGCCCGATGATGGGGTGAAGAGCCGCTTCGAGGCCAATTGCCTGAAGCACGGCATCGGGCCCGAGCGGCGCGTCACCGTGAAGGGCGACAGCGGCGCGATGACACCGGCCGAGCTGATGGGCCATGCCGGCGGCTCGCGCTTCCGCTTCATCCATATCGACGGCGAGCATTCGCGCGCGGCGCTGGCCAAGGACCTCGCGCTTGCCACGGCCTGCCTCAGCGAGGGCGGGCTGATCGTGCTCGACGACATGCTGCATCCGGGCTACCCGACATTGATGGTGACGGTGCAGGCCTATCTCGAGGCCAACCCGGAGATCGTGCCGCTCTGCGTGATCGACCGCGAGACCATCGTCGGCGCGACCAAGTTCGTGCTCTGCGAGAGGGCCTGGTTCGAGCGCTACCAGGCGCGGCTGCTTGCGATCTTCGAGGATTTCATCTGGCCGCTGGGCGCCGATTTCGAGCCGCATTGGTGCCTGGTGCTGTCGCAGGACACAAGGCTGGCGGAGATCACCTGATCTGCGGGGCGGTCAGAGACGGATCAATGCGAAAAACCGGTGCCCACTTTTTCGCATCCTGCGAGAGCCGGATGATTTCAGATGGGATCACACAGTGATCCCATCTGAAATCTGAATCCGTCTCTCATCTAAGAGTGAGAGCAGGATCAATGCGAAAAACCGGTGCCCACTTTTTCGCATCCTGCTCTAAGGCGCGACCGGCAGCTTCTCCGACAGCCAGCCGCCAGGCCCCAGCATGCCGCCGCGCACCATGACGAGATCGCGCCAGCCGCGGCCGGCCAGCTTCGTCTGAAGACTGGCTGCTAGCCCGCCGCTGCGGTCGATCAAGGCGATGCGCTTGCCGGGATGGTCGAGGCGTATTCCTGCGAGCCGGACCTCGAAGCCGGCTGACTCGGCGTCGAGGCGGAGCGCGCCCTGCGGGACGCCGGTGTCGGTCCATTCGTCGGGTGTGCGGATGTCGATGACGAGCAGGGCGCCGGCCGTGACGCCGTCATGGGTCTCGCGGGCCGATAGCGTGCCCGAGCTTTGCGCGCGGGCGGTTTTCGCCAGCGCCATCGAGGCGAGCCCTGCCAGCAGATGGCGGCGGGACAAAGGGCGAGCGGCAGCCTGCGGCCGGCTCTCGCCCTTTGCCATGTAGCTCAGCGCAGTTCGGCGCAGAAGCGCTGGATGCGGCGGCAGGCCTCTTCCAGCTTCTCGTCCGAAGTCGCGTAGGAGATGCGGAAGTTGGGGCCGAGCCCGAAGGACGAGCCGTGCACGGCGGCGACGGCCTGATCTTCCAACAGGCCCATCACCAGATCCTCATCGGTCTCGATCGTCTTGCCGTTGGGCAGCTTCTTGCCGATCAGCGCCGAGCAGTCGGGATAGACGTAGAAGGCGCCTTCAGGCTTGGGGCAGACCAGCCCGCGCGTCTGGTTCAGCATGGAGACGACGAGGTCGCGCCGGCGCTCGAAGGCCTTGCGGAACACTGGGATATGCTCCTGCGTGCCATCCAGCGCCTCGACCGCGGCCCATTGCGAGATCGCCGAGGTGCCCGAGGTCTGCTGGCCCTGGACGAGGTCCATGGCGTTCATCAGATGCTGCGGGCCCGCCGCGTAGCCGATACGCCAGCCGGTCATGGCGTAGGACTTCGAGACGCCGTTCATGGTCAGCGTGCGCTCGTAGAGGCCGGGCTCGACCTGGGCGGGCGTGACGAATTTGAAGTCGCCATAGACCAGGTGCTCATACATGTCGTCCGTCAGTACCCAGACATGGGGGTGGCGCATCAGCACGTCGGTCAGCTTCTTCATCTCGGCATGGCTGTAGGCCGCGCCCGAGGGGTTCGAAGGCGAGTTGAGGATGACCCACTTGGTCTTGGGCGTGATCGCGCGCTCGAGTTCCTCCGGCTGGAGCTTGAACTCGTTCTCGATCTTGGTCTCGGCGAAGGTCGGCGTTCCCCCGCAGAGCGCCACCATCTCGGGATAGCTGACCCAATAGGGCGAGACGCAGATCACCTCGTCGCCCGGGTTCAGCGTGGCGAGCAGGGCGTTGTAGATGACGTGCTTGCCGCCGGTGGAGACGATGGTCTGGCTCGGCTTGTAGTCGAGGTCGTTCTCGCGCTTGAGCTTGCGCGTGATCGCCTCGCGCAATTGCGGGATGCCGGAGACCGGCGTGTACTTCGTCTCGCCGCGGCGAATGGCGGCGATGGCGGCTTCCTTGATATGGTCCGGCGTATCGAAATCGGGCTCGCCGACGGAAAGCGAGATCACGTCCTTGCCCTGCGCTTTCAGGTCGCGGGCCTTCTGCGTGATGGTGATGGTCGCAGACGGCTTCACGCGCTTCAGGGCGTCGGCAAGAAAGGCCATGGGACTGATCTCCGGAGGGGCGGACAAGGTAGCGCCGATGCTGGCGCGCGCGTGGTTTAGGACTCAAGCGCCGGCACCGCAAGCAAGAGTGCTTGATCATTGCCAGCAACGAAGCGAATTTGATGCCATCGACCGGCCGACATGCGGGCAGGAGCGCGAGTGCGATGTCGGGAGACTGGATCCGCAAACATGCCTTCCAGCTCTGCGTCGCCGGCTTCATCGGGCTGTGCTTCCTCTATGGTCTCGGCCGGGCCGGCTGGTATCGCTTCGTCACGGCAAAATCCGTCCAGCCGGCCCAAACCGACATCTGCGCGATGGGTTCGCTCGATGTTGCGGGGTTCCGTAATCTGGTCTCGCGCATCGAGCGCGATGGCGAGAGCGGTGGTGGCGGCTGCGGCGAGGCGAGCTCGCCGGCCTCCTGTCTGCAAGGGCTGCTGAAGGCGCGTGTCGACAGCTATATGCGCGTCGCCGGGCCTGACATGATTGGCCGGATGATGGCGATGCATGCGGTGATGCGCGCCAACAAGGCGGTTCTGATCTCGCAGGCCACTGTGCCGCCACGCCAGCCGCCGAGCTGGCAGATATCCGAATCCTATCGGAAGGCGTTTCCCGATCGCGTCGAGAAGCCCTTGGTGCGGCGCGCCGAAACCTTCACCTATGCGCTCGACCAGCGCGCTGTGGGCATGGCGGGCCCGGCTTTGTTCGGCGGCGGCTCGGGACGCGGCGGCGGGCTCTCCTACGACACCGGCCGCACGAGTTTTCCGACCGGGCTCTACGGCATTGCAGAGGTGGTGATCACGCTGTCGGATCCGGCGCTGCGCTACCCTGACGACGCGGACACTGGGGCCGTGGCTGAAGCGATCGACTACACCGAGGCGGCCTGGAGCTCGCGAAAGCCCTATGACGGGCTGGTGCCGCGCTATCGTGCGCCGCTGCCGGCCGACACCGTCTACGAGATCGCTTCGCTCTGTCCGCGCCGCCCGGCCTGGCTCGATACGCCCGCGGTCCCGTCCCGCCTGCCCGGTGCGCCGAGCCAGGCCGATCGGCAGCGCGAGCTGTTCCAATGGGCTGACCGTATGCGCAATCAGCCGGGCCGGCCGGCGACTTCGCCATGAAGCGCGCCAGCTTGGCCGGAAACGTGCATGATGGTCGCATCGGCTGAGGGGCCACCCATCACCAGCGCGCAATGTCGCGCGAAAGGCATCGCGTGAAACTCAGGATCGGCTACGAGCTCGACTACGACTTTCCGCAACCGACTCCGGTCATCCTGATGCTGCATGTGCATTTCAGCCGGGTCTCGGATCTCGCTGCACCCGACCATATGCGGATCAGCCCCTCCGTCCCCGTCAGCGCCTATCGCGACGTGTTCGGCAATTGGTGCAGCCGGCTGCTCGCGCCGCAGGGCCATATGCGGATCACGGCCGATGCCGTGATCTCGGATACGGGCTTGCCTGAATCCTTCAATCGCAATGCGGGGCAGATTCCAGTCGAGCAATTGCCGGAGGAGTGCATCACCTTCCTGATCGCGAGCCGGTTTTGCGACTCCGATCGCCTGCTCGATCTCGCCTGGCAGCTCTTTGGCCACACCCAGCCTGGAGCGCCGCGCGTTCAGGCGATCTGTGATTTCGTCAACCAGCGCATCGCCTTCAACTACATGGACGCCAGCGTGACCCGCACCGCGTCCGACGCCTATCGCGAGGGACGCGGCGTCTGCCGTGACTATGCCCATCTCGCCATCGCCTTCTGCCGGGCGATGAACATCCCGGCGCGCTATTGCACCTGCTATCTCGGCGATATCGGCACGCCGAAGCCCTGGCCGCCGGGCGATTTCGCGGCGTCCTTCGAGGCTTATCTCGAGGGCGGCTGGCAGACGTTCGATCCGCGCAACAATGTCGCACGCATCGGCCGGGTGCTGATCGCGCGCGGCCGCGACGCCGCCGACGTCGCCATCGCCACCACCTTCGGCCCCAATGTGCTGACGAGCTTCAAGGTCTGGACCGAGGAGGTGGCGGAGGCGGCGTAAGACCTGCTGCTGCCGCTACTTGTCGAAGAGCGGCGCCGCTTCCGGCTTCTTCGCCCGTAGCGGCGTCTTGCGGGTCATGCCCTTGGGCTTGGCAACCGGCTCTTCGTCGTCAATCGCCGGCTCCGGCGCTATGATCGCTGGCGCCGGTGCGACAGGTTTGTCCGCAGGCTTTTCGGCCTTCTCGGGCTCGATCGTCTTGAAGCGGATCATTTCTTCTTTGGTCCGCCTGCCGCTTTGGCGACGACGGCCGCGAAAGTCGATGGCGCTGCGGCCGCGACCTTCGGCTTGTCCTGTTTGGGCTTCTTGGCTTCGCGATTGCCGCGCTGTTCTTTGGACATCGTCAGGCTCCTGGGCTTGAGGTTGTTAGGGACTATGGGGTTCGCGGGCTGCGAACCTTGGGATGCGCGCGCCAAGGAGCAACCGGGTCGAGACGACTCGGCCGGCGCGCCGGGCGGCGAAGAGGGGGCGCTATATTCTGGGATCGCCACATCATGGCTGGCCGGCTTTCGCCTGCCGCGGCCGGGGCCTGGCGGAACGCCAAGCCTCGTCATGTCGAAGCAGGTGATGAGTCTAGGACAGCGGCGCGGACAGCGCACGCTGTTTCTTCAGGTCGCTAGTCTTCACGCAGCCTCATCGCAGCGCAGCCTGCGCCGCAGCACTGACTTCACCGCGCCCGCGGTCCAGCGGGCGCGGCCATGGCAGGGAAAGCCGCGCCGGTTGAGCCGACGCGCGATATCGGCCGGGTCGGTGATACCGACCGCGACGAGTTGCTCGATGATCTCGCCGGCTGCGCGGAGCAGGATGGCGGCGAGATCGCGGTCCAGGCGGCGCGCCTGCCTGGCCGCCTGTTCGGCGTCGGTCAGCGGACACCCATGCCGAAGCTGGGCTCGACCGCGTTGGGCGAGAGCATCACGGCGTTGGCATGGCCGCCCTCGAACAAGGCGAAGCGGACCGCGTCCTTCTTGTCGCGGAAAATCCCTTCCGAACGGCCTTCGAGATCGCGTGCGACCCAGAAGCCGGCTGTCGAGCGACCGACCAGAAAGAGATGGCTGGTGGTGTCGAGTTCGGGGTGGAACGGCTTGGCTTGGCCCATCGCGATGCCCTCAGTTCGCCACTGTGAGCCAGGCGCGCAGGCCGATGAAGCCGGCGGCTGCGAGCGCGATCAGGCCCAGCAGGCAGAGCTCCGCAGCGAACAGGCGGACCATCGGCCGCTTGCTGGGCAGCGTGCCGTAGACGGCTTTTGCGCGGCGCTGCTGACTGGGGTTGGGGTAGTGCGAATGCGTGGTCATCTCGATCTCCATCGATGCCGGAGATGTAGGTCCGATGCCGGTAAGCTTGCGATGTGGAAGACGCCGCCGCGCATAAAGCGGGCATAAAGACGGAACGACCGGCCTCCGCCAGGGTTAACCCCCGTTAACCGGCCGGCCCTAGATTCGCGCCAAGCTTGTGATTCGGTGGACCCAGTTTTCGGTGAGATGATGCGCGCATTGACCTTGGCCCTGCCTCTGATCCTCGTCGCCTCGGCAGCGCAGGCGGATTTCCAGTCCTGCCTTGCGGGCCTGCGTTCGGAGGCGGGTGGAAAGGGCGTCTCAGGCGCCACCTTCGACCGCGCCATGGCGGGCGTTCAGCCCGACATGAAGGTGATCGAGGCGATGAACAACCAGCCGGAGTTCAAGACGCCGATCTGGGACTATCTCGGCACGCTGGTCGATGACGAGAAGGTCGCGGAAGGTCGCGGCATGCTGCGCCAGCATGCCGCGACGCTCGCCGCCGCCGAAAGCCGCTTCGGCGTCGACCGCCACACCATCGTCGCGGTCTGGGGTGTCGAGAGCGATTTCGGCAAGGCGCGGGGCAAGATGCCGCTCGTCCAGGCGCTCTCGACCGGGGCCTGTCTAGCGCCGCGCCGCAACGCCTTCTTCAAGGGCGAGCTGATCGCGACGCTGCAGATCATCCAGCGCGGCGACGTTTCGGCGGATCGGCTGTTCGGCTCCTGGGCCGGCGCCTTTGGCCATACCCAGTTCATCCCCTCGACCTATCTGCGCCTGGCTGTCGATGGCGACGGCGACGGCCGGCGCGATCTGGTCGATTCGATTCCCGACGCGCTGCATTCGACCGCGAACTTCATGGCCAAGGCGGGCTGGGTCACCGGCGCGCCCTGGGGCTATGAGGTCAAGGTGCCATCAGGCTATTCCGGCTCGACCGGGCGCAACCCCAAGCAACCGGTCTCGTCCTGGGCGGCGCGCGGCATCGTCAAATTCGACGGCTCGGCGCTGACCGGCTCCGGCAATGCCGGGCTTTTGATGCCGGCGGGGCGCGAGGGACCGGCCTTCCTCGTCTTCAAGAACTATGACGCGGCCTACAGCTACAACGGCGCGGACTCCTATGCTCTGGCCATCTCCCTCCTATCCGACCGTATTCGTGGCCGGCCTGGCGTGCAGGGTCAGTGGCCGACCGACGATCTGCCGCTCTCGCGCGAACAGCGCCGCGAGCTCCAGCGCCTGCTGATCGCGCGCGGCTATGATGTCGGCGAGCCGGACGGCGCGGTTGGCGCGCTGACGCGGGCGGCGATCAAGCAGATTGAGGCCAAGATCGGCATGGCGCAGACCGGTCGGCCGGGCGAGAAGGTACTGCGCGCGCTGAAGAGCGGGCGGGTGTGAGGGGTTGACGCTGGCGCTTTCCGTCGCGCGCAGAAATCGGGTGGCATGACGCGCCGCTCGGTTTCAGACAGCGCGGATGACCTCATCGGAGCCTATCGCCATGACCCGCCGCCTCATCTCCACCGGTTCACCTTTCGAGACCGCCTTCGGCTATTCCCGCGCCGTGATCGACGGCGACCTCGTCTTCGTCTCCGGCACGACCGGCTATGACTATGCCAGCATGACGTTGCCGGAGGATGCAGCCGAGCAGGCACGCAATATTTTCCGCACGATCCAGGCCGTGTTGGCCGAGGCCGGCTCCTCGCTCGCCCAAGCGGTACGGGCGCAGTATTTCGTCACTGACCGCGCCTATTGCGAGCCGGTGCTGAGCGTCTGTGGCGAGGTCTTCGGGCAGATCCGCCCGGCTGCTGGCATCTATGTCGTCGCCGGCCTGCTCAAACCCGAGATGAAGGTCGAGATCGAGGTCACCGCGCGGCTCGTGCCGTGATCTCGCCTGCCGCTGCGGCAGAGACCGCGCGGCGATGGTCGATGAATGATTGACGTCTGGTATATCTCTTGCTTGAGTTGGGCCTGCCATAGAGCTGACCCGGACAGCAGGAGGAGATGCTATGCTGATCGACCGCCGCAATGCTTTGAAGGGAGCGGCTGCGCTGGCTGCTTCCGGTTTCATGCCGAACCGGGCTTTTTCGCAAAGTCGGGCCAATATCCTGCGCTTTATCCCGTCGACGCCCCTGCCGTCGCTCGATCCGATCACGGCGACGAGCTATGTCATCCGCAATCATGGCTATCTGATATATGATACCCTGTTCGCGACGGACGCCCAGTTCGGTATCAAGCCGCAGATGGTCGAAGCTTGGGAGACCGCGCCGGACGGGTTGAAATGGACCTTCCGGCTGCGCGACGGGCTGTTCTTCCATGACGACGAGCCGGTGCGCGCGCAGGACTGCATCGCCTCGATCGCGCGCTGGTCGAAGCGCGACGCCTTCGGCCAGACCTTCGCGACTTTCGTTGAAGGTTACGACGCGCTCGACCAGCGCAGCTTCGCGATCCGGCTGAAGAAGCCGTTCCCGATGCTGCCGGCGGCGCTCGGCAAGCTGTCGTCGAACGTACCGTTCATCATGCCCGAGCGGGTCGCGACAACCGACCACATGAAGAACATCACCGAGGCAGTCGGCTCCGGTCCCTGGCGCTTCATGGACAAGCAATGGGTGCCCGGCCAGAACGCGATCTATGAGCGCTTCGGCAAGTACAAGCCGCGCGAGGAGGCGCCGTCCTGGGCGGCGGGCGGCAAGGTCGCTAGGATCGACCGCATCGAGTGGGTGGCGCTGACGGAAGCCTCTGCGGCGGTCGGCGCGCTGATGCAGGGCGAAGTCGACTGGTACGAGCAGCCGCCGGTGGATCTCTTGCCCGTGCTCAAGGGCAACAAGGACATCGCGATCGAGAACGTGCCGCTCGGCCTGTTCCTGCTGATGCGCTTCAACCAGATGCAGCCACCCTTCAATAATCCCGGCATCCGTCGCGCCGTGATGATGGCGGTCAACCAGACCGACTACATGGAAGCCGTCGTCGGCAATCCCGACTACTACAAGGAGGCCAAGACCTTCCTCACGCCGGGCTCGCCGATGTCGACCGGGGCGGGTGGCGCGGAAGCGATGCAGGCCAATCTCGAGAAGGCCAAGGCCATGCTCAAGGAGGCCGGTTACAAGGGCGAGAAGGTCGTGCTGCTCGCGCCGGCCGACCAGCCGATCGCCTACCAGCAATGCCTGGTGACCGAGGATCTGTTCAAGAAGCTCGGCATCAATGCGGAGCTCGTCGCCACCGATTGGGCAAGCTTCATCGGCCGGCGCGCCAATCGCGGCGCGCCCGAGCAGGGCGGCTGGTCGGCCTTCCATACGCTCTGGTCCTGTGCGGACACGCTGAACCCGGCCTTGCATCCGCTGATGCGCGCCAATGGCGGTGCCGCCTGGTTCGGCTGGCCGGACGACCCGACGATGGAAGGCCTGCGCGATCAGTGGATCGCCGAGCCGGATGCCGGAAAGCAGAAGGAGATCGCGGCTTCGCTGGAGCGGCGCGCCTTCGAGTTTGTGCCCTATGTTCCCGCCGGGCTGGTGCAGCAGCCGATGGCGTTCCGCAAGAGCCTGACCGGCATGGTGCTCTCGCCGGCGCAGTTCTTCTGGAACATGGAGAAGAAGGCCTGAGGAGGCTTCTCGTCGTCCTTGCGAGCGCAGCGAAGCAATCCAGGAGGTCCCGCTCCGGTCCCCTGGATTGCTTATCGCTGCGCTCCTCGCCATGACGGGTCTGCGTGCGCTGCGAGGCTGCCCGCAACGTGATGCGCTTGCCTCCGCACGCTTCCGCTCGTAATCACGCCGCGCTGGGCCTTCAGGCCGGAGCGAGACGAAGAACCACGCGCGAGGCGACCCATGGCGACCCATAAGCTCCTGCTCCTGCCCGGCGACGGCATCGGCCCCGAGGTGATGGCCCAGGTCGAGACCGTGGTCTCCTGGTTCGAGAAGCGGGGCCTTGCCGGCTTCGCGATCGAGAAGGGGCTCGTCGGCGGCTGTGCCTATGACGCGCATAAGCAGGCGATCTCCGAAGGCGACATGAAGCTCGCCCAGGACGCGGACGCCGTGCTGTTCGGCGCGGTCGGCGGGCCGAAATGGGCTGATGTGCCCTATCAACACCGCCCCGAGGCCGGCCTGCTGCGCCTGCGCAAGGATCTGGGACTCTTCGCCAATCTGCGTCCCGCCATCTGCTATCCGGCGCTGGCCTCGGCCTCCTCGCTCAAGCCCGAGGTCGTCGAAGGCCTCGACATCCTGATCGTGCGCGAGCTCACCGGCGGCGTCTATTTCGGCGAGCCCAAGGAGATCGTCACGCTGGAGGACGGCTCCAAGCGTGGTGTCGACACGCAGGTCTACACCACCCCCGAGATCGACCGGATCTGCCGCGTCGCCTTCGAGCTGGCGCGCACGCGCCGCAACAAGGTCTCCTCGGCCGAGAAGCACAATGTCATGAAGACCGGCGTGCTCTGGAAGCAGACGGTCACGGCGCTGCATGCCAAGGACTATGCCGATGTCGAGCTCGAGCATGTGCTCGCTGACAACTGCGCCATGCAGCTCGTGCGCTGGCCCAAGCAGTACGACGTCATCGTCACCGACAATCTCTTCGGCGATATCCTGTCGGACGTGGCGGCGATGCTGACTGGCTCGCTTGGCATGCTGCCCTCAGCCTCGCTCGGCGCAGAGGATCCCGTCACGGGCAAGCGCAAGGCGCTTTACGAGCCCGTCCACGGCTCGGCTCCGGACATCGCCGGCAAGGGCCTGGCCAATCCGATCGCGATGATCGGCTCCTTTGCCATGGCGCTGCGCTATTCCTTCGGGGCGATCGAGGCCGCTGACAGGCTCGAAGGTGCGATCGCCGACGTGCTCGGCTCCGGCACGCGTACCAAGGACATCGCCGCCCCGGGCACGAACGCCGTCTCGACCAGCGAGATGGGGGCTGCGATCGTCAAGGCGTTGGAGGCGAGGGGCTGAGGCTGTTGCGTGGGCAGTAGGGAGTAGGCAGTAGGCAGTAGGCAGTAGGCAGTAGGCAGTAGGCAGTAGGCAGTAGGCAGTAGGAACGTCCCGACTGCCCATTGCCGACTGCCCCTTCCACCTCTCCCCCTCGTGAGTTGCGTGTGACCCCGGAGCGTGCGCTAGACTGATCGCATCTGAAACGGAGCATGTCCGTCCGATGTTGATCAAACGCCGCGCTGGCTGGGAGATGCCCGAAAGCCAGGCCACGCCCGAGGCCGTCTTCATGAACCGCCGCGGCCTGCTCGGTGCGGGCGCGGGGCTGATCGCGAGCGCGGCTCTGCCGAAGCTCGCCGCCGCGCAAGTCGCCGACCCGACGCTCGATCTCTACCCAGCCAAGAAGAACGCTGCCTACACGCTCGACCGGCCGGTGACGGAGGAGGATCTGGCGGCGAACTACAATAATTTCTACGAGTTCGGCACGTCTAAGGATGTCGCCAGCGCCTCCAAGCGGCTGGCGACGCGGCCCTGGATGATCGCGATCGACGGCCTGGTCGAGAAGCCGATGGAGATCGGCATCGACGATCTGATCCGCAAAATGACGCTGGAGGAGCGGCTCTATCGCTTCCGCTGTGTCGAGACCTGGTCGATGGCGGTGCCCTGGACCGGCTTCACGGTGAAGTCGCTGGTCGAATTCGCCAAGCCGCTCGCATCAGCGAAATATGTGAAGTTCGAGACCTTCATGAACCCGAAGGTCGCGCCCGGCCAGTCGCAGCGCTGGTATCCCTGGCCCTATACCGAGGGGTTGACCATCGCTGAGGCGACCAGCGATCTGCCCTTGATGGTGACGGGTATCTACGGCAAGCCGACCCCGCCCCAGCATGGCGCGCCGCTGCGCCTGATCACGCCGTGGAAATACGGCTTCAAATCGGTGAAGTCGATCAGCAAGATCTCCTTCGTCGCTGAGCGTCCCAAGACCTTCTGGGAGGGGCTGCAGGCTTCCGAGTACGGCTTCTGGGCCAATGTGAACCCGGAAGTTCCGCACCCCCGCTGGAGCCAGGCGAGCGAGCAGGTGCTGGGCACGCGCGAGCGCCGCCCGACGCTGCTGTTCAACGGCTATGCCGAGCAGGTCGCAGGGCTCTACAAGGGGCTGGAGGGCGAACGGCTCTACGTCTGAGCGCGAATTCTACCGTTGCACCCGTTTGACGCGGCTTTCTGCGCTTCCGATGCTGTTGGACTTATGTTCACTCAGTTCCGGCTCTAGCCGCCTCATATCGACGAATTCGCGAGAGCCTTCTTCGGCCCGTGCCGTTGAGCTATAACGCAGGCATGCAGCATTTCGTTCTCTTCGACACGGCGATCGGCCCCTGCGCACTGGCGTGGCAGGGCGAGCGCATCATTGGTGCGCAATTGCCTGAGAGGGACGAAGAGACGGCGCGCCGGCGCCTGGCGCGGCGCTTTCCGGAGGCGAGCGAAGCGGCGCCTGTCGCCTTCATTACGAGCGCCATGGACGAGATCCGGGCGCTTCTCCAGGGCGAGCCGCGCGATCTTGCGCATCTGCCGATCGATCTCGACAGCGCACCGGCCTTCAACCGCAAGGTCTATGACGTTGCCCTGACGATCCCACCGGGCGAGACGCTGACCTATGGCGAGGTCGCTGCCCGTATCGGCGAGCCGGGCGCGGCGCGCGCTGTCGGTGTGGCGCTGGGTTCAAATCCGTGGCCGATCATCGTGCCCTGTCATCGCGTGCTGGCGGCAGGCGGCAAGACCGGCGGCTTCTCCGCCGATGGCGGCGTCGAGACCAAATTGCGCATGCTGACGATCGAGAAAGCGCGCACCAGCGCCGAGCCTAGCCTGTTCGGGGCCTTGCCATTGGAAGCGCGGCGGCGCTGAGGGAGCGACTTTCGGAGCGGCTCAGCCGTCATGCTCGCCCTTGTGGCGGCATCCACGTCTTGACCGCGGATCTCGGCCAGCGAAGACGCGGATGGTCGGGACAAGCCCCATGATGGAAATTGTCTCGGCGCGCTTTCGGCATGCCGGAAGCGCATGAAAAAAAGGCCGACCCCCGAGGGAGCCGGCCTTTGAAGTTTGAAACATCCAGCGCAAGCGCCAAACATCTCAGAGGGGAACGGCTGCAACGAACTCAACGCCGGGAGGAGGTAGCGGAGCCCGTTGCGAACAACCGTGTTTGCTATATCGGGCAGCAGCTGCCTTTTTGCAATGCAGCATAGATTGTATCAGCTATGCGCCTTGCGCATGATGAGTGGTAAATAGTTGTAAATTGTCACGAAATTGTTGGAAGCTTATGCGCCTGACGCAGAAAAGCCGCCTTGCGCGATGCGCAAGGCGGCTTTTGCCTGAAAACCGGGCTCAGTAGGTCCAGCGCTGCGCCTTCTGGATCAGGAAGTCGCGGAACACCTGCACGCGGGCGACCGACTTCATTTCTTCCGGATAGACCAGATAGCTCTCGAGCTGCGGCATTTCGGTCTCCCGCAGCAACTGCATCAGGGGTGAACCGGTCTCGATCAGATAATCCGGCAGCACGGCGATGCCGGCGCCCGAATCGACTGCGCGCTTCATCGCGGTGATGTTGTTCACGGTCAGATGGATCGGGCGCGGGTTGCGCTGGTCGCGGCCCAGAGTACCGAGCCAGTGCACGGCCGTGAGGTAGGATGGCGAGGTGCCGCCGAAGGAGAGGATGCGGTGGTTGTCCAGCTCCTCATAGCTCTTGGGCTCGCCGAAGCGCTTCACATAGGCCGGCGATCCGTAGACGTGGAAGTGCACGGTGAAGAGCTTGCGCTGGATCAGGTCGGGCTGTTGCGGCTGGCGCAGCCGGATCGCGATGTCGGCCTCGCGCATCGAGAGATCGAGTTCCTCGTCGGTGAGGATGAGCTCGACCTTGATGTCGGGGTAGAGATCCAGGAACTCGGCGAGGCGGGGCGTCAGCCAGTGCCCGCCGAGGCCGCGCGTCGCGGTGACCTTGAGCTCGCCCGAGGGGTGCTCGCGCGTCTCCGAAAGCTGGGCGCGGGTTCGCTCCAGGCGCTGCGTCATCTCGCGCGCAGCGCGCCAGAGCAATTCGCCCTGCTCGGTCAAGATCAGCCCGCGCGTATGCCGATGGAACAAGGGCGCACGCAATTCGCGCTCCAGCGCGCCAATCTGGCGGCTAACCGCAGATTGGCTCAGGCCCAGAACGTCTCCCGCCTTGGTAAAACTGCCGGATTCAGCGACGGTATAAAAAATCCTGATGCGGTCCCAATCCACCGCGGTCCCCCCGTTATGCGTTTCGTGCATGTTGGGGGGCAAAACCATTGCAGGTCAATGTCTGCGTGACATTGATGTTCTTTTTTCGCACTGAATCTGGTGACGAAATCCATCACAATTGGTGATATATCGGGATGAGGTCTTACTCGGCCGCCTGGCGCTGCTCCAATTCGCTGGCCTGCAACCAGCGTTCGGCATCGAGCGCAGCCATGCAACCGAGGCCCGCTGCCGTCACGGCCTGGCGGTAATGTTCGTCGGTGACGTCGCCGGCTGCGAAAACGCCCGGGACATTGGTCTGGGCGGTGCCGGGGACGACGTCGAGATAGCCCGAATCACGCATGGCGAGCTGGCCGACGAAGAGTTCGGTCGCCGGCTTGTGGCCGATCGCGATGAAGACACCGTCGGTCTTGAGTTCGCTCTCCGCGCCGGTCTTGAGGTTGCGCAGGCGCAGATGCGTGACGTTGGGCGGCTGCGTGCCGCCGCAGATCTCGGCGATCTCGCTATCCCAGACCACCGCGACCTTGGGGTGCTTGAACAGCCGGTCCTGCATCACCTTCTCGGCGCGCAGCGAATCGCGGCGATGGACCAGCGTGACCTTGCTGGCGAGGTTGGCGAGGTAGAGCGCCTCCTCGACTGCCGTATTGCCGCCGCCGACGACCACGACCTCCTTGTTGCGGAAGAAGAAGCCGTCGCAGGTGGCGCAGGCCGAGACGCCAAAACCCTGGAAGCTCTGCTCGGAGGGCAGGCCGAGCCATTTGGCCTGCGCGCCGGTGGCGACGATCAGCGCATCGCAGGAATAGGTCTCGCCGCCATCGCCCCAGAGCCGGAAGGGCCGCTGGGAAAGGTCGACCTTAGAGATGTGGTCGGAGACCATCTTCGTGCCCATGTGCTCGGCCTGGGCACGCATCTGCTCCATCAGCCAGGGGCCCTGGATCACATCGGCGAAGCCGGGATAGTTCTCGACATCGGTGGTGATCATCAGCTGGCCACCGGCCTGCATGCCGGAGATCAGCACTGGCTCGAGCATCGCGCGGGCGGCATAGATCGCGGCGGTGTAGCCGGCGGGGCCGGAGCCGACGATCATGACGCGGGCATGGGTATGGGCCATCGTCTCACATTCCTGTTCGCGCGGCCGATGCCACGACTTCATTCAGTCAGATACGGTCTCGATCGGCTGGTGCAAGGCCGCGCCGGCTCAGGCTTCGGCAAGCCCGAGTTCCGCCCGATGCCTGAGCCAGCCCTGGCGGACCGCCTCTGCAATCTCGGCCGTCGAGTCTAGCGGCTCATAGCGCGCTCCAGCAAGATGCCCCTCGAAGTGATGCACAGCGCCTTGCCGCTTCAGCGCCTCCAGGAACTTCGCCAGCTTGCCGTGACCGCCATGCGGTTCGAAGATCAGGATCGGCACGCCGGTTGCGGTCGCCTCGCCGATCATATTGGTCGAATCGGCCGTCGTGACGATCGCGTCGGCATTGGCGAGCAGCGCGACGTAAGGGTTCTCGCCCGTGCCGTCCCACCACCAGCCCTTGTGGCGGGCGAAGACCTCCGCGACTGCCGCATCGAGCGCCGCCGATGTGCGCCGTGAGCGCGAACCCATCAGCGCCACGCCTGATTGCGCGAGTAGGTCGAGCAGGCCGGCGAAGCGCGCGATATCCTCGGGCCGGAAGCGATGGTGCCGGCTGTCGCCGCCGACGATGACTGCCGCACGTGGCGAGGGCAGGGCTGCGATCGCGGCGGGCGGATGCGCGCGGGCCTGCGCCAGTTGCCCCGGCGCGAGCCGGTGCGGCGAGGTCGTGGTGACGAGCACGTTCCGTCCGCGCAGGCGGTCGTGCTCGGCGACCCAGATGAAGTCTGCTGCGCCGGTCCCTGTGCGCGGGTCCTTCAGGATGGCGGTGAAGCTGCGGCCGTTCGAGGCCTTCTTGACCGCGCGCAGATAGGCGACCGCACGCCGGCCCGAGGCAATGACGATGTCGGGGAAGGGGGGGCGGATCGGGCTGCCTTCCCGGTCCGGCCCTTCGCGGGGGTCAATCGGCCCGCGCGGCATCAACCAGACGAAAGGCGCGCGCGGCGCGACGCGCCTGATCTCGGGCACGATGCCGAGTCGCTCGGCCACGCCGAGGCATTGCACCTCGTCGCCGGCCTTGCCATCGGTCAGGACCCAGATCGTCGGGAGCGGGTGGGTGGGCAAGGCGGGCGTACTCCCAGGCTGGCACGGTCGATGCCTTGTATCGCGTCTGTGCTGCGTCTACACCAGCGCGACCTTTTTTCGGGGCCTTTCGTGCGTTCAAAACTCGACGACATCGACCTGCGCATCCTGCGCGAGCTCCAGGCCGATGGGCGCATGACCAATGTCGAGCTGGCGAGCCGCGTCGGCATCTCGCCGCCGCCTTGCCTGCGCCGCGTCCGCGCGCTGGAGGAGGCCGGGCTGATCATCGGCTACCGCGCCCTTCTCGACGAGCGCAAGCTCGGGCTGGATGTGGTCTGTTTCGCCTTCGTGCATCTCGCCAGCCAGGCGGAGCCCGATCTCGAAGCCTTCCAGGCTCGCATCCGGGCCTGGGATGCGGTGCGCGAATGCTGGAAGCTCTCGGGCGACATCGATTTCATGCTGAAATGCGTCGCGCCCGACCTCAAGGCCTTCCAGGATTTCGTCGGCGACCTGACGGCGCTGCCCAATGTCCGCAATGTCCGCACTGCGCTTGCCTTCGACCGGGTCAAGGACGAGCCGATCGTGCCTTTTGGCTGAGGCGGCGATGCAGGTCATCCTCCGCAAGGCCGTTCCGGACGATCTTCCGGCGCTCCTGGCGCTCTATGCCGAACTCAGCACCGATGACGAGCTGCCGCGGCCCGAGGACGCCGCGGAGACCTGGGCTGCGATTCTTGCCAATGAGATGGTCACCGTCCATGTCGCCGAAGTCGATGGGCGCGCCGTCTCGACCTGCGTCCAGGTGATCGTGCCCAATCTGACGCGCAACCAGAGCCCCTTCGCCCTGATCGAGAACGTGGTGACGCTGGTCGCGATGCGCGGGCATGGTCTGGGCAAGCGCGTCATCCAGGCGGCTTTCGCCCAGGCCTGGGCCGCGGGCTGCTACAAGGTCATGCTGATGACCGGGCGCTCAGACCCCGCCGTCCTGGCCTTCTACGAATCCTGCGGCTTCGTGCGCGGCAAGACTGCCTTCCAGATCAGGCGGCCTCCCGATCAGCCACCGACATAGCGCCTGATCCAGCCCGCATTGGTGCGCACCATGCTGTCAATGCGCGCCGTGTCGATGCCCGGCGTGTACCAGTTCCCGGCCATGCCGGCCGAGGAGGAGGACAGCACCGGATAGGTCGCGATGACGCGTCCGTCGGACCCGATCACCGTCGCTTCCGATTCCATGCCGTCATCGGCTCCCGCCCCGCCGAAGCCGGTCGCTCCGCCCGAATAGCTCGGCATGCTGATACCCAGGACCCTGACCACGAGCGAAGCGCCACGGCCTTGTAGGCTGGGCCCGAGCGCGCCTGCGAGCTCACGCTCCATCGCCAGCTTGATGCGCGCCGCATTGGGGCCGAGCCCTTGCGTGGTGAGACGCGAGACATCGACCTGGACGGCGCCGGCGGCACTGGCGAAGCGCCCGCTCGCCATCAGGACGGCTGGCGCGGCAAGGGCGGCGGAAAGAAGGGCGCGACGGTTCAGCATGATCTGCTCCTGTCATCCCGACATTTCCGTCGCGACGCGACAGCGATGCCGGCTGCGGAGAGCTTAGATCAGGCGCAGGCGCCTCGCCATGGCGGTAGCGCGGTCGTGATCGGGCTTGGTTGTGAGCGGGCTTGGGTCGTGATCAGGCCTGGAACGGCTTCAGCCGGAGACGTAGCGCTTGATCCAGGCGGCGTTGGTCTGGATCAGCCCGGTCAGGCGGCGCTGGTCGATATCGGGCAGATACCAGGGGCCGGCCGCACTCGCGGGCACGGTGGTGAGCACCGGATAGGTTGCGATGATTCGGTTTCCGCGCCCGACCAGCGTGGCCTCGCTGTCGAAGGAATCGGAGCTTTGGCTCGCGCCGCTGCCGACATGTCCCCCGCCACCGCCCCCGCCGGCATAGCTGTTCAGGAAGACGCCGCGTACGGCGACGTTCAGGGTCGGGCCGGCACCGCGTCGCAAGGTCGGTCCGAGCGCTGCCGTCAGCTCCTGCTCCAACCCGATCTTGATTGCGAGCGCGTTGGAGCCCCAGCCCTGCGCCGCCAGCCTGGAGACATCGACATGAATCGCGCCGATCGACGGAACCTGTGCCTGGGCCTCGGCGCGGCGCAGAGACGCCAGAACCAAGGCAGGCGCCGCCAAAGAGGCGACAAGGACGGTGCGGCGGGTGGTCATGAGCCTGTCTCCAGCTACTGGGCGGGAGGATAGCGCGCCGATCCGACGATTCCCATCCCCGGATGGTGTCTGCGTCACTTTTCGCAGAAACATTGGCGCGCCCCAGGGCATGAACGCGGAGCGTGCAGACAAGTTCAAATCGAAGGGCGCGCCGGCGCGGCAAACCGCGCCGGATGACGGGGCGCCCGTCAGCGGAACTGGATGCTGACGACCTCGTAGGACTTGCCGCCGCCGGGCGTGTTGACCTGCACGGAATCGCCGACCTTCTTGCCGATCAGCGCGCGCGCAATCGGCGAGCCGATCGAGACCTTGCCGGACTTCACATCCGATTCCGGCTCGCCGACGATCTGGTAGACCTTCTTTTCCTCGGTATCGTCGTCGATCAACTGCACGGTCGCGCCGAACTTGATTGTGTCGCCGCCGGCGAGCTTGGCGACGTCGATGATGTCGGCGCGGCCGATCAGCGATTCGAGCTCCTGGACGCGGCCTTCATTGAGAGCCTGCGATTCCTTGGCCGCGTGATATTCGGCGTTCTCCGAGAGATCGCCATGGGCGCGGGCCTCCGAGATCGCCTGGATGATGCGCTGACGTTGCACCTGCTGGCGATCCTTCAACTCCGCCTCAAGGGCAGCGAAGCCGCCCGCGGTCATAGGAACCTTTTCCATAGTCTCATCCCGAATTGCGAAAGCCAGAAGCCGCCGGCCGCCTGTTTTGCGGCCTGCGTCCGTGGCATTCGTTCATTTTTTAAAACTGCCGAACTCTATGTCCCGCGCGCTGCCGTCAGGCTGCGCGCACGAAATAGGATTGCAGCGATCTAACCTCGAGATCGCCGCTGCAATAGGCCTTGATGCCTTCCGCCGCCGCGATCGCTCCGGCCAAGGTGGTATAATAGGGCACCTTGTGCAAGAGGGCCGTTCGGCGAAGAGAGCGCGAATCCGCCAGCGCCTGCGGGCCGTCGGTGGTGTTGAAGACGAGCTGGATTTCGCCGTTCTTGATGGCGTCGACCACGTGCGGGCGGCCTTCCAGCACCTTGTTGATCTTGGCGGCGGCGATGCCTTCGTCCTGCAGCAGGCGTAGCGTGCCGCCCGTCGCCAGGATGCGGAAGCCGAGATCGGCGAGGATGCGCACGCTGGGCACGATGCGCGGCTTGTCTTCGTCGCGCACGGAGACGAAGACCGTGCCCTTGACCGGCACCTTGGAGCCAGCGCCGAGCTGGCTCTTGGCGAAGGCGATGTCGAAGGAGCGGTCGAGCCCGATGACCTCGCCGGTCGAGCGCATTTCCGGCCCGAGCAGCACGTCGACGCCGGGGAAGCGCGCGAAGGGGAAGACCGCCTCCTTGACGCCGACATGGTCGAGCTTCTCCGCCTTCAGCGCGAAGCTCGCCAGGCTCTCGCCGGCCATGATGCGGGCTGCGATCTTGGCGACGGGGATGCCGATGACCTTGGCGACGAAGGGCACGGTGCGCGAGGCGCGCGGGTTCACTTCGAGCACGTAGATGACGCCGTTCTGGATGGCGTACTGCACGTTCATCAGTCCGCCGACATCGAGTGCCAATGCCATCGCCTTGGTCTGGCGCTCCAGCTCGGCGATGATTTCGGGCGACAGCGAGCGCGGTGGCAAAGAGCAGGCCGAATCGCCGGAATGAATGCCGGCCTCCTCGATATGCTCCATGATGCCGGCGATGAACGCGTCCTTGCCGTCGCTGAGGCAGTCGACATCGACCTCGATGGCATCCGACAGATAGCGGTCGAACAGCAGCGGGTTCTTCCCGAGCACGGTGTTGATCTGCCCGGTCTTGTCGTTGGGGTATTTCGCCTTGACCTCGGAGGGGATCAGGCTGGGCAGCGTGCCGAGCAGGTAGTTCTCGAACTGGGTCTCGTCATGGATGATCGCCATGGCGCGGCCGCCGAGCACATAGGACGGGCGCACGACGAAGGGCAGGCCGAGCTCGGCGACGATCATGCGGGCCTGCTCGACCGAATAGGCGATGCCGTTCTTGGGCTGCTTGAGATGCAGCTTGTCGAGCAGGCGCTTGAAGCGGTCGCGATCCTCGGCGAGGTCGATCATGTCGGGCGAGGTGCCCAGGATCGGGATGCCGGCCTCTTCCAGGGCGTTCGCCAGCTTCAGCGGGGTCTGCCCGCCGAACTGCACGATGACGCCATGCAGCGTGCCGTTCTGCTTCTCCGTGTCGAGGATCTCGAGCACATCCTCGGCGGTCAGCGGCTCGAAATAGAGACGATCCGAGGTGTCGTAGTCGGTCGAGACGGTCTCGGGGTTGCAGTTGACCATGATGGTCTCGTAGCCGGCGTCGCGCAGCGCGTAGCAGGCATGGCAGCAGCAATAGTCGAACTCGATGCCCTGGCCGATGCGGTTGGGGCCGCCGCCGAGGATGACGACCTTCTTGCGGTCGGAGGGACGCGCCTCGTCATCGGCCTTGCCGGCGAAGGGCATGGCGTAGGTCGAGTACATATAGGCCGTCGGCGAGGCGAATTCGGCGGCGCAGGTGTCGATGCGCTTGTAGACGGGCCTGACGTCGAGCGAGCGGCGCAGCGCCTTGACCTCTGCCTCGGTCTTTCCGGCTACCGCGGCGAGGCGCTTGTCGGAGAAGCCCATCGCCTTGACCTGGCGGAAGGCGCCGGGCGTCTGCGGCAAGCCGTGGGCGCGCACCTTCTCCTCGATGTCGACGATCTCGCGCATCTGGGCGAGGAACCAGGGGTCGATCTTGCAGCTCTCATGGATCTGCTCGTCAGTGAAACCGAAGCGCATGGCCTGGGCGACATGCAGGATGCGGTCGGGCGTCGGCGTCGAGAGCGCGGCCTTGATCGCGTTCTTGTCGTCGCCATGGCCCATGCCGTCGACCTCGATCTCGTCGAGGCCGTCGAGACCGGTCTCCAGCGAGCGCAACGCTTTCTGGAGCGATTCCTGGAAGGTCCGGCCGATCGCCATCGCCTCGCCGACCGACTTCATCGCGGTGGTCAGCGTCGGCTCGGCGCCGGGGAATTTCTCGAAGGCGAAGCGCGGAATCTTGGTGACGACATAGTCGATCGTCGGCTCGAACGAGGCAGGCGTCGCGCCGCCGGTGATGTCGTTCTCGATCTCGTCGAGCGTGTAGCCCACCGCCAGGCGCGCCGCGACCTTGGCGATCGGGAAGCCGGTCGCCTTGGAGGCGAGTGCCGAGGAGCGCGAGACGCGCGGATTCATCTCGATGACGATCATGCGGCCGGTCTCGGGGTCGACCGCGAACTGTACGTTCGAGCCGCCGGTCTCGACGCCGATCTCGCGCAGCACCGCCAGCGAGGCGTCGCGCATGATCTGGTATTCCTTGTCGGTCAGCGTCAGCGCCGGGGCCACCGTGATCGAATCGCCGGTATGGACGCCCATCGGGTCGATGTTCTCGATCGAGCAGACGATGATGCAGTTGTCCTTCTTATCGCGGACGACCTCCATCTCGTACTCTTTCCAGCCGAGCACGCTCTCCTCGATCAGGACCTCGCTGGTCGGCGAGGCGTCGATGCCGCGCTCGACGATGTCGATGAACTCGCTCTTGTTGTAGGCGATGCCACCGCCAGTGCCGCCCATGGTGAAGGACGGGCGGATGATCGCGGGAAGGCCGATGTCGTCGAGGGCGTCGAGCGCCTGGCCGAGCGTTTTGATCTGGTGCGAGCGGGGCGTGTCGAGGCCGATCTTGGTCATCGCGTCGCGGAAGAGCTCGCGATCCTCGGCTTTGTCGATCGCCTCGGCGGTCGCGCCGATCATCTCGACGTCGAACTTCTCCAGCACGCTGATCGAGCGGCCCGAGGCATCCGTCAGCGACTTCTTGTTGAGCGAGAGCGCGCAGTTCAGTGCGGTCTGGCCGCCCATGGTCGGCAGCAGGGCGAAGCCGCCGGGCAGGACGTTGCGCTCCTTCTCGATGATCTTGGCGACGACTTCGGGCGTGATCGGCTCGACATAGGTCGCATCCGCCAGATCCGGGTCGGTCATGATCGTGGCCGGGTTCGAATTGACCAGGACGATGCGGTAGCCCTCGGCCTTCAGCGTCTTGCAGGCCTGGGTGCCGGAATAGTCGAACTCGCAGGCCTGGCCGATGATGATGGGGCCGGCGCCGATGATCAGGATTGTCTTGATGTCTGTGCGCTTGGGCATGGTCTCTGGCCAAATGTTCGCGGGCGCGCGCAGCTCCGGTCCGATCGAGCGAGCGGAGACCAAGCGAGCGCCTGAATGAATGCTAGGCGCTCGCTATAGAGGTGAGGAGCCGTTGGGGGAAGCGGAAAGCGCTTCTCTCAGCTGCTAGCGCACAGGCGGTGCGGCGATCACGATCTCGGTGACTGTGCTCGCGCTGTGCCTCACGGTGCGTTTGCGGCGCAATGCGAGCCAGAGCACGGCGAGTGCTGCGACCTCGCAGATGGCTCCGACGAAGCCCAATGGCCAGGTGCCGAAATGGCGCAATGTCAGCTGGCCGAGCGTGGAGCCGGCCGCGATGCCGATATAGAGCGCCGAGGCATTGAGCGAGAGCGCGATCACAGCCGTATTGGGCGCCATCGCCGCCAGCCGCGACATCTGCGAGGGGTGTCCGGCCCATCCTGCCGCGCTCCAGACCAGCAGGATCGCGGGGATGATGAAGACGGCGATGGAGGGCGGCAGCGTCACGGCGACCAGCGAGGCGGCGACGAGAGCTGCCGCCAGTACGATGAGAACGACGACGAGCGTGCGTTCCGGCCCGTAGCGATCGCTGGCGATGCCGCCAAGCTGGTTGCCGAGCGCCGAGCCGATGCCTGAGACGACCAGCGCCGCGCCAAGCCAGGGCCCTGTGATGCCGGCATGGTTGCCGAGGAAGGGCGCGATGTAGCCGTAAAGCGTGAAAGCGCCGGTGGTCCACAGCATGGTCGTCACCAGGGCCAGCAGGATGTCGCCGCGGCGCGCCACTTGCAGCCGCTCAGTCATGGTGTTGGCGCCGCGTGGCAGGCCGACGGGCAGCCTCCACAGGATCCCGACGAGCGCCAGCGCGCCGAAGAGGCCGACGAGCAGGAAGGCGAAGTGCCAGCCGCCAGCTGCGGCCGCCGCCGTGCCAAGCGGCACGCCGAGAATCAGCGCGACCGTCATGCCACCGGTGACGAGTGCGATCGCCCGCGCCCGCCGCTCGGGCGAGACCAGCGCGACGGCGACCGCGTTGGCTGCAGGCATGTAGACGCCAGCGGCGAGCGCCATGATGACGCGTGCTGCCATCAGATGCGAGAAATCGGCAACCAGGATCGCTCCGAGATTGGCCAGCGTAAAGACGGCCAGCGATCCGGCCAGAACGTGCCTGCGCTCGACATTGCCGAAAACGGTCGAGAGCACCGGGGAACCGATCGCATAAGCGATCGCGAAGGCGGTGAGCAACAGGCCGGCGGTATCGATCGAGACACCGAAGCCGGTGGCGAGATTGGGCAGGATGCCGGTGATGATCAGGGTGCCGGTGCCGATGGCGAAAGCGCCGCCGGCCAGCCAGAGAAGACGTGCGTCCATCGGACAGTCCTTCCATATCCGGTTTCCCGGAAATTCAACGATCATTGAACTTACGTTCGCAGATGCGAGATCGCAAGGCTAACTTCAACGAATGTTGAATATTGTCAGGAGCGTCGCGATCTCCTATCTCGGCAGGGTCATGAAACCGGTGTTCCATCCCGATATCGACGATATCGCCGCGGCCGATGTCTTCGCGGCGTTGGCCGATCCGATCAGGCTCGGCATCCTGGTCGCGCTCGCCGACGTGCCCGAGGTCGAAAAGGCGCGTTGCAACAGCTTCACCGAATTCGCCTCGCCGTCGCTGTTGTCCTACCATTTCGCCAAGCTGCGCGAGGCCGGCATCACGCGTTTTCGCGTCGAAGGCACCTCGCGCTATCTTTCGATCAGGCGCGAGGATCTCGACCGCCGCTTTCCGGGCCTGCTCGACAGCGTGCTGGAGACGGCGCGGCGCGACCCCAACCTGCCGCGCTTGTCCGGCCCGCTGACGGTTTCCTGAGCGGACGTGGTCCGGGCCCGGCCGAAGCGCTGAGCTTTCCGGTACCTATTCCGGTTCATTGACTCGGTCTGTGGGGGGTATAGCGTCGCTGCTTCCGCGATGGCGTCGAGCCGGTTCGCGTCAGACCCGGCTACGCCCTATCCAGAGGAGCATGGCCATGCGTGAAGCCGACCCTCAGAAACTCGATGCGCTTGTCGGACGTCTGGTTGGTGATGTCGGAGCGTCGGTAACCGGCGCGCTCGTCGTCCTCGGCGACCAGCTCGGCCTCTACAAGGCGATGGCGGACGGCAAGCCGATGACCGCCGAGGGCCTCGCCGCCAAGACCGGCTTCAAGGAGCGCTATGTCCGGGAGTGGCTCTCGGCGCAGGCGGCCGCCGAATATATCGACTACGACGCCGACACCGACAGTTTCAGCCTCTCCGCCGAACAGGCGATGGCGTTTGCGGAGGAGGGCAGCCCCGCCTTCTTCGCTGGCGCCTTCGAGATCGTTCGGGCGATGTGGCTCGACGAGCCAAAAATCGCCGAGGCCTTTCGGACCGGCGCCGGCGTGGGCTGGCACGAGCACAGCAAATGCCTGTTCCGCGGCACGGAGCGCTTTTTCCGGCCCGGCTACAACAGCAACCTCAACAACAGCTGGATCCCGGCGCTCGACGGGGTCAAGGCCAAGCTCGAAAAGGGTGCCCGCGTCGCCGATGTCGGCTGCGGCCATGGCGCTTCGACCGTGCTGATGGCGCAGGCCTACCCGAATTCGTATTTCTTCGGCTTCGATTACCACGGTCCGTCGATCGACCGGGCACGGGAGGCTGCGACCAAGGCGGGGGTCGAGGATCGGGTCGTCTTCGAGCAGGCCTCGGCCAAGACCTATCCGGCGCGGGGCTACGATCTCGTCGCGATGTTCGATTGCCTGCACGACATGGGCGACCCCGCTGGGGCTGGCCGTCACGTCAAGGAAACGCTTGCCGATGATGGCACCTGGATGATCGTCGAGCCCTTCGCGCATGACCAGCTCAAGGACAACCTCAATCCGGTCGGGCGGATCTTCTACGGGGCATCGACGATGATCTGCACGCCGGCTTCGCTGTCGCAGGAGGTCGGCCTCGGGCTCGGCGCCCAGGCCGGCGAGATGCGGCTGCGGAGGGTTGCGCTCGACGCCGGCTTCACCCGCTTCCGTCGCGCGACCGAGACGCCGTTCAACATGGTCTTCGAGGTCCGGGCCTGAGAATGTGAGGCCAAACACTCGGCGGGCTCATGAACTCGCCCTCGGCATGCCGGGTAGCCGCATCGGATCAGATAGACCATCCGGCCCGATGCGGTTGCTCCTCGATGAGGCATCGGCTTTTTTCGAAAACCGCATCCACTTTTCGGGCCGATGCTTTAAAGGCCCGGCATGTCTTTCAAGCAGTACCCGCCTTTCAAGCAGTACCCGCGCCAGTCCCGCCAGCTCCTGGCCTATGTCTTCGCCGGCGGCATCACGGCCGTGGCGCATTACGCGCTATTGATCGGCCTCGTCGAACTCGGCCATGTCGATCCGGTGCCGGCGACGCTGGCGGGCTTCGTGCTCGGCGCCATCGTTTCCTATTCGCTGAATCGCTGGCTGACCTTTGACGCGACCCACAGCCACGCCCAGGCGACCTGGCGTTTCGCATTGATCGCAGCCGGAGGCTTCGTCCTCACCGGCGTGCTGATGCATCTCTTCGTCGGCAAGCTGGGCTTGCCCTATCTGCAGATGCAGCTCGTCACCACGGGGATCGTGATGGTGTTTTCGTTCCTCGGACACAAGTTCTTCAGCTTCGCCGACCGGGCGGAGTAAGGCCCGAAAGGTGCTTCGACGCATCCCGGCTATGAGCCGCCAACTCCGTCACGGCTGGGCATGTTCGGAAGCGCGAATGCCCTCAATGCTATGATGGAATATCGCTCAAGGACTGACGCCCCGAAGCCAAATCCGCGAGCAGCGCGACATGGATGTCCAGCGCGTCGATGACCGTATATCCAGGGTTTTGCCCATCGAAAGCCAGATTGAGATCGGTTCCGGCGAGAACGATCGCGTCAGCTCCGGCCGCGGTCATGCGCCTGCCTGCGTCGAGAAACAGCTCGCGTTGCGCGGCTGAGCATGTGCCGGCGACCGCGACGTCCTGGTAGGTTTGACCGAGACGCTCGATCTCGTCGTCCAGTGCGATGGCGTCCGTGCGAGCGAGCTGGCCGTAAAGGCGTGTGCGCATGACGACCCGCGTTCCGAGAAGGCCGATCCGCTTGATGCCCTGTTCAACGAAATAGGCGTCGAGCGGAGCGACGGCGGAGACGATCGGCAAGGGCGACAGGGCCGCCAGCTCATCCAGACAGAAATGTGCACCGAGCGATGACAGAGCGACGCAATCGCAGCCTGCATCCTCCAACCGTGTGACGAGCGGAAGGAACGCCTGTGCCTGCTCGGCCCTGCGGTCGGCGAGATTGTTGCGGATCAGTTCCTGAATCTCGCCATGGACGATCGTAAGCTCGAGCCTTGCTACGCCGCGCTCTGCGGCAGCAGCCGTCAGGCGCTGGTAGTAGACCACCGTCGCCGCAACGCCGATGCCTCCGATCAAGCCGATATGCATGGGATATGTCCTTAGAAGCGCGCCTGCGGCGACCATGCCGGTTTAACGCGCCGCGCGGTTTGGCGAAACCCGGCCCAGCCAGGTTCGCGAGCCAGTGCTCAGGGGGCCGCTCTGCCCGGCTGGGCCAGGCCAAGCTGGCCGAGAAAGGCGGTGAAGTCTCCAAAGAGCGCGTCCAGGCGCAGCAGCCGCGTTTCATCGCCATCGTGCCGGATGAGCGCCGGGACGCCGCTGGCGCGATGCGCGGCCATCAGGGTGCGGCCTTCCGTGATGCGCGCCTCGTCGGCTGCGAGCAGCTCGTCGCTGGGGTTGGCGAGTTCGGCCGCCGCCGCCGGCAGGTCGAGCCGCTCCAGGATGCCGAGGAGAACCGGCAGGGAGGTGATGTCCTGCCCCTCGACATAGCGTGCCTCCTGGATCGCCCGGAGCGTCTCCCGCTCGCGCTCGGGTGCATGCCGGGTAACCGCTGTCAGCGTCAGCGAGGCCGGACCTGAATCGAGTAGTTGGTCCGTCACGGCGAGCACTTGCCTGCGATAGGCCTCGGTGAAGCTCTGCCCGGTCATTTGCGCGATGCGCTGGTCGCTCGACCAGGCATAGGCAGCGAAGGCCTCGTCCATGCGTCGCACGCCCGGGCCGGCGAAGAGCCCGGTCGGCACCAGGCGCAGGGCGATCTCGGCATGGTCCGCCAGCGTCGCGATCATCGGCGTGGCGCCGTAGCACCAGCCGCAGAGCGGATCGAACAGATAGTCGAGCTGGATCATCGCAGGTTCGCTTCTGCCGGGACCGCCATGCCGTTGAGATAGATTGTCGGCTGTATTCGTTCAAAGCGGCCGAACATGACGGATCGTTTTGTACAAGCCTATCAGCCGGGACGCCTCGCAGCGAAGGTCATGCGGTGTGGATTGTGACCGAAATTCCTGGCCGGCGCGATGCCCTCGAAACCGGCCTGCGCGATCAGCGCCGTGATCTGCTCCGCTGTATAGGTCGAGAGCCCGTATTGCGCCCTGAGCTTGCGGTAGTCGGAAAAGGCGGTGCGCACGAGCCCGGCCAGCGCTGCTGCCAGGAAGCCGCCGCGCCAGGCGAAGGCGAGGAGTTGCGAGGCGTCGGTGAGCGGGCTGACATCGGGCGGGATCACATCGGCGATGACGAGCTTGCCGCCCGGCTTGAGCTTGGCGAGCCAGCTGCGCAGCAGGGCTGCGAGCTCCTCGCGGCCGAGATATTGGATCAGTGAATTGGCCACGACGAGGTCGAGCGTTGCTTCCGGCAGCGCCTCGACCTCCTCCGCCGAGACCACGGCGACATGCCCGATGCGCCCGAACATCGCGCGCAGCCTTTCGCGCACGTTCGGCGCGGCCTCGCAAAGATAGAGCTTGCCGCAGGCAGCGGCGACAAGGTCGGCGCTCAAGGCCTCGCCACAGCCATGGTCGAGCACGACGGCGTCGGACGCCGGGATCTGGCCGACCAGATCCTTGGCGATCTGCCGGTAATGCAGTGTCTTGTGGCGCGGCGAAACGTAGATGGAATGCTCGCCGTTCCAGAAATCGCGCCAGGACATGGTCTCGCCGTTCGCCGCTTGCCGGCAGCCTCCTGCGGCCGGTCCCGCCACGACTAGAGCAGGATGCGAGAAAGTGGAAACCGGTTTTTCGTATCGATCCTGCTCTCACGGCTGGATGAGGGACGAATTCAGATGTCGGATGGGATCACTTCGTGGTTCCATCCGACAGCATCCGGCTCTCGGCCGATGGGGAGCCGTTGCGCAACTCCGTGTTCAGGGGCTCGGGGTCTGCGGCCTCTCCCTCGACTGCGATCGCGTCGAGAAAGCGGATGCCGATCTCGCGCTTCTTGATCCAGATGAGGGCCGCCGGCGCGAAGACTTTGTCGTCGTCGTGATAGAAAAGCTCGAGCGGCAGCGGCCGGTCGCTCTCCGGCTTCAGCCGGGCGCCGCTCGGCGACAGGTCGATGATGCGACACTCGACGAGGAGACGCTGCGATGCGTCGAACAGCTTCGCCGAGCGCAGGCGCGAGCGCCAGCGCTTCGAGCTTCGTTTTTCCATGCGCGTTGCCTTCTTGCAGTTGCGCTTCGGTCCGAGAACCTGATCCAGTGGGATTGCGCGGGGCTGGAGACAGCGCCTCCGCGAGGCGGTGAGGGTGCGCGGCTTGCCAAGCGCGGCGCCGGCTCTAAGCTTCGGGCGAATCCGAGGGCGATGATGTTTTTGCTACCCAAGCTGTTGAAGCGCTTCGTCCGGCACGGCCGGCTGACCGTGATCACCCCCGACAACGAGCGCCACGTCTTCGGCTCCGGGCCGGCCGAGATCCTGTTCGCGGGCCAGATGAAGACGGCGCCGGCCGTCACCGTTCGCTTTCATGACGAGAAGATCGAACGCGAGATCTTCCTCAATCCGGAAATGGCGCTGGCCGAAGGCTATATGGACGGTCGGATCGATTTCGAGGACGGCTCGTCGATCCACGATCTGCTGTCGCTGTTCTGGATGCAGCGCAAGGAATTGCGCAAGCACCCGATCCAGAAGGTCGTCCGCAATATCCGCTTCCGCATCCGGCGCTTCCGCATGCACAACCCGCTCGGGCTTGCCGGCAAGAAGGTCAAGCATCACTACGACATCCCGACCGAGTTCTATAAGCTCTGGCTCGACGAGACGATGACCTATTCCTGCGCCTATTGGCACAGCCCCGAGACTGGGCTGGAAGCTGCGCAGAAGGCCAAGCTGCGCCATCTCGCGGCCAAGCTGAAGATCGAGCCGGGCATGACCGTGCTCGATATCGGCTCGGGCTGGGGCGAGCTCGCGATCTATCTCGCCAAGGCCTGCGGCGCGAAGGTGACGGGGCTTAACGTCTCGCCCGACCAGATGGCGGCTGCCCAGAAGCGTGCCGAGGCGGCGGGCGTCGGTGATGCCGTCACTTTCATCAACAAGGACTATCGCGAGCTCAAGGGCAGCTTCGACCGTGTCGTCTCGGTCGGCATGATGGAGCATGTCGGCGTCGCGCATTACCTTGAATATTTCGAGGCCATTCGCGACCTGCTGACGCCGGACGGCATTGCGCTGGTGCACTGCATCGGCCGCGTCGGGCCGCCGGGCTTCACCGGGCCGTTCTTCGACAAATACATCTTCCCGGGCGGCTACGCGCCGGCGATGTCGGAGGTCTTCGCTGCGGTCGAGCAGACCGGCCTGTGGTCGTCGGATTGCGAGTTCTGGCGGCGGCACTACCACTGGACGCTCCACGCCTGGCGCGAGCGCTTCATGGCCCATCGGCCTGAAGTCGTGGCGATGATGGGTGAGCGCTTCACGCGGATGTGGGAGTTCTATCTCTCGGCCTGCGAGATCTCCTTCGACATCGGCGGCGATATGGTCTTCCAGCTCCTGCTCGGCCCGCATAAGAGCGCCGTCCCGGTGGTGCGTGACTACATCACGGATGCCGAGAAGGCGCTGGAAGCGCGCGGATTCTGAAGAAGGTTCTGTCGGGGCGCATCGACCCATCCTGGCTCGTCTTCGACAGTGTCGAGAACGACGAGCATGATCGTTGCGTCGATCGCTTCTCGCGGCCGGATGGCAGCTTCGGCTTCGAGGAATTCCGGCGCGACGTCGAGGATGGCGGCGCCTGGACGCCGGTGCAGCACTATTCCGACCTGAGCTACAAGACGAAGGACGAGGCCCTGCTCGCGGCGCGCAAGGCCGTGGTCTGGCTTACTGAGGCGCTGGAGCGTCGATCGCGCTGATCGAAGTGATGACCGCGTTCTTCAGCCGGGTTCGGCCTCCGAAAAATCCAGCGCCAGCAACGCCTCGTCGAAGAACGTCCCGTCAACGCGAAGCGCCTTCGATTCGATGCCGTAGGGCTTGAAGCCGAGGCGGTCATAGAGACGCAGCGCGACGCTGTTGGCCGTCACGGCGCGTGCCTGCAGCACCAGCACATGATGCGCCGCATGGGCGATCACCGCCTCGACCAACGCTTGAGCGACGCCTCGACCGCGCCAGTCCGGCGCGAGATAGACGCCCCAGAGCGTGCCGCGATGCCGGCTCTTCTCGGAGTTCCCGGTGAGGAAACCCGCCATGCCGATCAGCTCCGCATGCGCGAATGCCCCGAAGACGAGGCTCGGCGGAGCAGGTGTGATGCGCTCGATGAAGGCTGCAAGCGGGCGCGCCGCCTCCTCGGCATGGCTTGCGCCAAAGGCCTCGGGAGCCTGAAGCAGTGCCTGGAGGCGCAAGGCCCGATAGGCTTCCGCGTCAGTGGCATCGAGCGGCCTGATCGTGACGTCGCCTTCGGTCTCAGCCATGGCCGGCGACCTCTTGGGCCAGTGCCGCGAGCTTCGTCAGTGTCGTCCAGTTTCGCGCCGTGCCCTGCACGCCGAGATGCCTTTCGATCACGGCATTGGTCAGCTTCGAGCGGCCGATGCCCTCGCTGTAGTGCAGATAGAGATCACGGCCTCGCAGGCCGATCTCCTCGGGCCCCTTATGCCAGGCGCGCAGGCGGTCGATTGCGCCATCAGTCGGGACCGCGTCGAGCGGCATCACCAGAAGCCAGTTCGGTTGGCGCTCTGCGGCCGGCAGCGGAGAATGCGTCAGGATGTCCTGCAGCTCGGCCTGGCTGCGGGCAATCACGCGCGGACGCATCGGATGCGTGGCGGCTATGGCCTCTTCCAGCTTCCGGGCGACTATGTCGCGCGCCTCGCCGTCATGGCAGGCGACGAGGTTGCCGCTCTGCAGCAGGGTCGCGGCATGGCGAAGGCCCAGCGGCGGGCAGAGCGCGCGCAGGGCCGCCATCTTGATGGTGCTGGCGCCGCCGAGATTGACGGCGCGCAGGAGGAAGATCGTCACAGGCATGGCGGCAGTATCGCAGCCCCACCGCCGGGTTGGAAGCGCGGCGTCAGCGCTTCAGATTGACGATGACGACGCCGCCCAGGGCCATCGCGCCGCCGAGGATGCCGAGCAGGCTGGGCACCTCGCCGAGCCAGAGATAGCTGATCAGGAGCGAGACCGGCGGGGCGGCATAGAGCAGGTTCGAGGCGCGGCCCGCCGGCAGGCGCGAGAGCAGCGTGGTCCAGGTCGCATAGGTGATCAGGCTCGGCACGATGGCGAGATAGAACATGGCGTAGAGGCTGGCGCTCGAGGCCGTCTGTGCCTGGGCGATGCCGTTCGGCAGGAAGGGCGAGAGCAGGAGGCCGCCGACCACCATGTTCCAGGCCGTGACCGTCAGCGGCTTGTGCTGGGCGAAGAGCGGCTTCTGCACGATGGTGGTGAGCGAGTTGCATAGCGCGGCGCCAAGCACCAGCAGCACGCCGATGCCGAGGTCGAGCGCCGCGCCGTTCTGCCCGAAGGCGATCACCCCGACGCCGGCGAGCGAGATCGCGCTGCCAAGCCATTGGCTGCCGGTGAAACGCTCGCCCAGCACCAGCATGGCGAGCGCTGCCGTGATGATCGGGTTGATGTTGATGATGAAGCTTGCCGCTCCGGCCGAGACCGTCTGCTGGCCGAGATTGAGCAGCACGGTGTAACCCGCGACGAAGACGAGCCCGCCAAAACCGAAGCGCCAGGCGTCGCGCCATTCCGGCAGCTTTGGCCGTGTGACGGCAAGGAACAGCGCGGCCGGCACGGCGGCGATGGCGAAGCGCACCGCGCCCAGTTCGAGCGCCCCGAAGCCGCCAAGCGCGGCGCGGATCGCGGGGAAGGCCGAGGCCCAGGCGATGATGGTGAAGATCGCCAGCCCCAGCGTCGTCGAGTCGAAGGCGGACTTGGTGGGGATTGGCGCTGCGGTGCAGGCGGCGGTCATGGCGAACCTCATCGAGGAGAGAGCATGACCCGCCATAGATACCTGCCCCAGCTGATTGACAAACGATGAATTCGAGGGTGAGCTGTGAGAATGGATCACAGCTCGAACCTTCCTCCGCTCGATACGCTGCGCGCTTTCGAGACCGCCGCGCGCACCGGCAGCTTCTCGGCCGCGGCCGAGGCGCTGAACCTGACCCATGGTGCGATCAGCCGGCAGGTGGCCAAGCTGGAGCATTGGCTGGGCCTGCGCGTCTTCGAGCGGCAGGCGCGCGGCGTGGCGCTGACGCCGGAGGGCCAGCGCCTGCTCCAGCGCACGCAGGAGGCGTTTTCGCTGATTGCCGATACCTCGGACCGCTGGACCGAAGCGCGAGGCGCGGCCGTGGTGCGCTTCAGCGCGACGCCCTCCGTCTGCAGCCTCTGGCTGATGCCACGCATGCGCCAGCTCGAAAGCGGCAATCCGGCCCTGCGCATCGTGCTGCAGGTCGACCACCGTCGCGTCGATCTCGACGATGAGGGCATCGACCTCGCCATTCGCTGCGGGCGCGGCGGCGCGCCCGGCCGCATCTCGGTGCAGCTCTTCGAGGAATGGTGCTATCCGATCGCCTCGCCGGAGCTCGCCCGGGCGATCGGGCAGGGCCGGCCGGAGCGCCTGCTGGCGCATCCGCTGATCCATGATTCGGATGCCGCCGGCTGGCGTGCCTGGTTCGCGAGCCACGGGTTGGATTATCGCCCACGCCCGCAGGATCGAAGGTTCGAGGACTATAATCTCGTGCTCGACGCCGCCGCCTGTGGGCTTGGGCTGGCTCTCGCGCGCCCGCCTCTGGCACATGCCCAGGTCGAGGCGGGCCGGGTGGCGATGGTCGACCCCCGCACCGCGCTGAACCCGGTGTCCTACTGGCTCGACCGCCCGCTCGGCCAGCCGCGTCCGGCCGCACTGGCGCTGGCGCTGCGGATAGCGAACGAGGCGGGTCTGTCGGCCGGCAAGCTCGCAGGGTTCCTGAAGATGGAGGCGAAGGCGGCGTGAGGCTTGGAGCGTTGTTCCGGCGCGGGCTGCCGCCTTCGCCCCTCAACCGATCTGCTTTTGCCCGAACGGCCAGGCTTCCACATCGCCATGGGCTCGCATGTCACGCCAATAGCTTCCGCTAACCGCCCAGTGCGGATTCAAGGCGACAGCGACATGCATTGGTCATCGGCGACGCGCATTCTATCGTGCCACCACCGGCCGCCGGGCTGGGTCGTGGTCTGGGGGGCGGCATGATGCAGATCATCAAGGCAACCGCAATCGTCAACAATGAAGTCGCGTTTCTCGCATGGCGGACCGATCCCGATCCGGTCCCTGATTGTATCGGTTTCCATATCGTTCGAGAATATCTCGACGCAAACGACCAGGTGACGAGCGAGCGGCCGCTTGCTGCTTATGTCGCTTTCCAGGGGCAGTCGAACCCCGACTGGCAGGCGCAGAACACCAGCGTCTGGCCGGTCCAGAAGTTCAATTGGCGCGACCTTACGTTGCGGCGTCGCCGTGACGCCGCAAATCTCCGGCCCGAGAACGAGCGGCTGCGCTACCGCATCCGTCCGGTCGGCCGTTTGCGCGCGGGGCTCGAGGAAGTGGTGCCCGTCCGCGAGAGCCATTGGGACGCAAAGCGCAATCGGCGCGTCGAGCATGGCTATCAAGGCGCGCCGGTGCGGCTCGGCTATCTCGGACCCGCGGCATTCACCAATATCATCGAGGCGACACGTCGACGGGGCCCGTTCATCTCTACCTTCACCAACGGCATTCTCTCGAGCCAGTTCCTGATCCGCGTGCTCGAGGAGGATGACGGCAAGGTCGGGCGCAGTGAACTCGAAGCGCGCCTGCGCGAACCGGCCGACGTGCTGCGGCGCTATCTGGCCGGCGATGTTCCCACGACGATCACGGAGTTCCTAAGCCGAGCGGGCGGGCGCTTCCATGCCGCCCTCTATGAGCTTGAAGATCGGCAGTTGCTCGACCTTCTGGTCGCCGCAGCTCCCCGGATGCAATTGATCCTGTCCGATGCAGGCTCCCGGGACACCAAGGACAAGGTGACCAAGAAGGTCATTCACACCGACTACGACACGCGAAACAAGGACGCCCGCGCGACGTTGCGCGCAATCGCCGATGCGCCGGGAGCGACGTTCCGCATGCAGGACCGGTTGTTCAATGGCAGCGGCCATATCGGCCACAACAAATTCGTCATCTGGTCTGACGACCAGGGAACGCCTCAGGCGGTGCTGACCGGCTCGACCAACTGGACGTGGAGCGGCATCTCCGGCCAGAGCAATAATTGCATTGTCGTCGAGGATGCGAATGTGGCGCGCGCGTTCCTCGGGTACTGGCAGCGCCTGTTCGATCACCCGCTGCCGCAGCCAGCGAATACGGGGGATGCCAACACCGGAGCCGATCAGGGCGATGTGGTAAAGAACAAGGACTGTACGCCGGTGACCGGCGATCTCGCCAATGGCGCTGCGTTCGAATGTTGGTTCTCGCCCAATGTGCCAGGCGCGAAACAGCCGCCTTCGGCGCGCGCCAAGCGCCAACCGCCGCCTCCGCCCGACATGGACCGGTTGTTCTCGCTGATGCGCCGTGCGCACAAGATGATCCTGTTCGCCGTGTTCCTGCCATCCAAGGGCGGGGTGCACTCGATCATCGCGCAAGCGATCGATCTCGGCCTGGCTGATACCAGCCTGGAGGTGGTCGGTGCGATCTCCGATCCGGTGGCCTGGGGCTATCAGCCCTCGGGCGTCGGCCCGGACGGCAAGCCCCTGGTACCGAGTTCGCCCTTCATCATCCAGCAGGGCGGCGTCAATGTCGTGCGGGCAACCGCACTCACCGATCGTGATATCGGCCGCGAGCTCGGCAATTTCGTCAACAAGGAAATCCTGAGCGCGGGCAAGGCGATCATCCACGACAAGATCCTGGTGATCGACCCGCTCGACCGGGAGAACTGCGTGGTCGCCTTCGGCAGCCACAATCTCGGTTACAAGGCATCCTATTCCAACGACGAGAATCTGGTGATCATCCAGCGCGATCCCTCGCTCGCCCAGGCTTATGCCGCACATGTGCTCGACGTGTTCGACCACTACCGCTTCCGTGCCGCCGAGGCGGAGAAATCGGCGGAGATGAAGCGCGCAGGCATCGCCGCGTCATCAAGCCCCACTGATGGCTTCCTCAGCACTGACGACCGTTGGCAGATCAATGCAAACCGGCGGATTTCGGCCTATTTCGCGCAATAGCGGCAGCACTTGGCAGGTGTAGACGATGCGCGCCATCTGGTACAAGGCTGGCTGTGCCCGTCAGCGCATCGGGAAAAGTGGGGCTCCGGCCGCAACTCTGGTTCCGATCAAGGCGTCGGGGGAGGCTGGTCCTGAGTAGCCTCCATCCTTGCCGAGTTTTTCGCTCAGCCTTCGGCTGGCTGCCGGGAGCAGCGGGGCGATGCATTCCGCTATCGTCTGGAGCGCGCCGGCAAGGCTGAACAGGCAGCCGTGGAGCTTGGCGAGGCTCGCGGCGGCATCGCCGGAATTCTGGCCGGAATCCTGCCCTGATGCCGCTTTCCTTGCCAGGATCCAGGGCTCTTCCTCGGATACATAGCGATTGGCCTCGGCGATGAAGAGCCAGAGTGCGTCGAGCGCATGGTCGAAGGCGAAGGCCTGCAGATGCCCGGCGACCGTGGCGTTCAGGTGCCGGCCCGCCTTCGAGAGCCTGTCGGTTGCCGCGAACCCGTCCGGCGGCGCTGGCAGGATCCCGCCGCAATAACGTTCGATCATGCTGAGGACGCGATGCGCCAGGTTGCCGAGCTGCCCCGCGAGTTCGGATTCATAGGCTTGCCGGAAGCGTTCGTGCGAAAAGTCGCCGTCGCCGGTCGAGCGGATATGGCGCAACAGGTAGTAGCGCAACGCATCCGTGCCGAGCTCCGCCGCGAGCGGAACCGGATCGATCGCGTTGCCGGCGGATTTGCCGATCTTGCGACCTTCGGCCGTGACATAGCCATGGACGAGGATGCGCGTCGGCACGGGCAGGCCGGCGGAGAGCAGCATGGCTGGCCAATAGACGGCGTGGAAGCGGGTGATGCCCTTGCCAATGACATGCTCGCGGGAGGCAGAACCTGTCCAGTAGCGGGAGAGAAGAGCCTCATCGCTTCCGTAGCCCAGCCCCGTGACATAGCTGCCGAGCGCGTCGAACCAGACATAGATCACCTGCGCGGGGTCTCCGGGCACGGGAATGCCCCATCCACCGGCTCGCGCTGCGCTGCGTGAGATGCTGAAATCTGTGAGCCCCTGCTCGATCCAGGCGAGAACCTCGTTGCGGCGGCTTTCCGGGACGATCTCGATCTCGCCACGTGCATAGAGGCTGCGGAGGCGATCTCGGTAGCGCGACAGCCGGAAGAACCAATTCTCCTCCTCGACCGTTTCGGGGATCGTGCCGTGCTCGGGGCAGCGTCCGTCGTGAAGGTCGTCCACCCCGTAGAACTGCTCGCACCCCGTGCAATAGAGGCCGCGATAGGCGCTCTTATAGGTGTCGCCATTGTCGCAGCAGGCCTTCCAGAGGCGCTCAGTCCCCACCCTGTGCCGAGGGTCGGCGCCGGTGCGGATGAAGTCGTCGAAGGAGAGGTCGAGGCTGTCCTTCAGGGCGAGGAAGCGCAGCGCGTTGCGTTGGACGAGTTCCGCGACCGGGATGCCTGCGATGTTGGCGGCCTGGACGTTCTTGATGCTGTTCTCGTCGGTTCCCGCCTGGAAGCGCACCTCATTGCCTGACTGCCGATAGAAGCGAGCCAAGGCATCGGCCTGCACCATCTCCAGCGCGAAACCGACATGAGGCGCGGCGTTCACATAAGGGATGGCGGTGGTGATGTAGCGGTGAGGGCTTGCGCCTGGTTCAAGCGTTTCGATCGGCATTTCTGGAATCCTCGCTCAAGATGAGGCGGCGATTCCGGAAATGAAAAAGCCGCTTCGGGTGGAAGCGGCTCAGGCGTGTCGGACGTTTTGATCAAGTCACATGCCGAAGGGGACCGCTCCCGGTTTGCAGGGCGGCATCATCATGGCGGATGCGATGAACGGCGCGGAATTGATCATGGAGCGAGCTTAGTCGATGCGAAGACATTCGCCAATGGCGGAATCCGACACGATTGGCGGGTTTATCGCGCTTGTTGGCGGGTTTCGATGCCCGCGCTCCAATGTCTCGGTCAGCTCCTCGGCATAGCTGAAGAAGCGCTCGCGCACGGCCCGCGCGTGCGGGTTGGCGCGTTCGATCGCGAGGAAGACGCCGGGCGCGTCATGGCGCACCATCTCGGTCGCCTGCATCAACAGCTCGAAGCTCTTCGTCGTCATGCGGCGTGGCATCGGTTCCATGCGGACGAGGATCTTTGCCACGAGATGGGTCAGCCCCTGTACCATCGCCATGTCGCGATCATGCGCATCCGGCGTGGTCAGGATGACATCGAGCTTCAGGGCATGGCGCAGGAAGGCGGCGATCCGGCGAAAGCTGTCGCCGCGGATCGGGCAGAGCGCGATCTTCAGGCCTGCGATGCCGTTGCGCGCGCTTTGCGGGCCGAAGAGCGGGTGCGTGCCGATGATCTCGACATTGTCGGGCAATTCGGCGAGCAGCAGGCGCGCCGGTTCGATCTTCACCGAGCCGACATCGAGCACGATCGCTCCGGTGCGCAGATGCGGGCGCAGGCTCGCTATGGCCTCCGGCAGCCGGTCGACCGGGACGGCGAGAATGACGATGTCGCAGGCGGCGACCTGCGCAATGCCGCCGGGAGCCAGGCCCTTGCCCGAGCCGTCGGTCTCAGGCGCGCGCGCCGGATCGAAGACGACAAGCGGCAGATGCGGCTGGAGGTGCCGCGCCATCAGCCGGCCGAAGGCGCCAAAGCCCATCAGGCCGATGGAGGAGAATGTTTTTCGCTGGGTAGGCATCGTCTGGTCCTCTCGGGGCCGCGATGCCGGGTGACTGCCTTTAGTTCATCCGCCAAGCGCAGCGGTTGAACATGAGAATGCGCCCGCTCTTATGAAAAGAGCGCGTAATACTGCTGGGTGCGAAGCAGGGCGGGGCTGGTCATGCGCCGCTTAAATCCCGCGCCGGCGGGGCTGTCAACCGGCTAAGGGCTGGTCTCAGCTCGACAGGCCCCGGCTGAGCGCGAAGTCGACGCAGCCCCAGATATGGGCGGACAGGATTTCCTGCGCCCTGGCGGCCTCGCGCTTCAAGGCGGCGTCCAGCAAGGCGCGGTGCTCGTCGGCGGCGATCTCGCCGCGGAAGATGACGAAGACCATCTGGTAGCGGAGATAGCGGTCATAGACGCCCGAATGCAGGGCCAGCAGCGCGCGCGAACCGCAGGCCGAGACCAGTGCCTGATGAAATTCCCAGTCATAGCGTTTCCAAGGCTCGGCATTGGAGCGGTTGCCGGCGAGCAACTGGGCCTCCATCCGGGCGAGCTTGTGATGGGCGGCGACGACGCGGCCCTCCCATTCCATGTCGCCGGCCTGGAAGGATTGCGCCATCGCATGACACTCGAGCAGGAGGCGCAGCGCGGCGATCTCCTTGAGGTCGGCCGCCGAACAGGGCGCGACCTGGAAGCCGCGCTGCCCCTCGGCGACGACCAGGCCCTCCGGCACCAGGCGGTTGAGAATTTCGCGTAAGGTGCTGATGCCGACGCCGTAATCCAGGCGCAGCCGCTCTAGCTTGAGCCGTTGCCCGGGCTGCAGGCGGCCAAAGACGATGTCGCCGCGCAGCCGCTCATAGGCCTGCTCGCCGGCCGTTCCGGCTTCCGTTTCGTCGCGCAGGATCTGGGCTGGAAGCTCGTTCATTCACAGTGCTCGCATTCGCAATGCCCGTCTCCGGACCCCGCATAGACCGGGGCTGGAAAGGAGGCCAGCCGGGGCATAAAGGTCAATGCCAACTTTCATTATATCTGATGTTTCATGATTCATCAGTTGAAATTAATTTCAGCAGATGAAAGATTGATGCCTGAGCTACCCGTGCAAGCGGGGGTAAGAGCCGATCAGGGCCGTAAAGCACCGTGCGACCTGTAACCCTGGGGAGGGAACGACGATGTCTGGACCGAAACTCTTGCGACGCGACATCCTGCTGGGAGGCGCTGCGCTTCTCGCCGCGCCGGCGATTGCGACCCGGCCGGCGCTGGCGATCACGCCGGCCGAGATCAAGAGCCGGGGCAAGCTTGTGGTCGGGATTCAGGGCGACAACCCGCCATGGGGTTTCGTCAACAGCGCCGGCAAGCAGGAGGGGCTGGATGCCGATATCGCCGAGCTCTTCGGCAAGGAGCTTGGCGTGGCGATCGAGTTCGTGGCGCTGGAGGTCAATAACCGCATTCCCGCGCTGACGACCGGGCGCGTCGACCTGCTCTTCGCCACGATGGCGATGCTGCCGGAGCGGGCCAAGGCCGTGCAGTTCAGCAAGCCCTATGTCGCCAACACGATCGTCCTGATCGGCCCGAAGGCGGAAAGCATCAAGACCAATGCGGATATGGGCCGCTACACCATCGGCGTGGCGAAGGGTGCGGCCCAGGACACGCAGGTGACCAAGAACGCGCCGGCCAATACGACGATCCGCCGCTATGACGGGGATGCGCCGAGCATCCAGGCGCTGGTCTCGGGCCAGGTCCAGGCGCTGGGCGGCAACATCTTCTACCTCCAGCGGATCGAGCAGGCGCGGCCCGGCATCTTCGAGAACAAGCTCGAATTCCAGAACCTCTACAACGGCGCCTGCACGCGGCTGGGGGAGAAGGAGATCAACGCCGCGATCAATGTCTTCATCGACAAGATCAAGGCCAATGGCGAGCTTCAGAAGGTCTACGACAAGTGGATGAAGGTGCCGGTGCATAAATTCCCGGACAGCATCGAGAACATCCCCTTCACCGTCAGCTAACCGTGGCTCGCCGCCGCGCCGTCATTCCGGCGGCGCGGTGGATTCGATTCCATCCAGCCAGCGGCGGTCGCTGCGGAGCCTGTCCATGAAGAAGCCGATCTATGTCCTGAACGGACCCAATCTGAACCGCCTCGGCCGCCGCCAACCCGAGATCTACGGCCATACGACGCTGGCCGAGGTCGAGGCGCTCTGCCGGGCTGCGGTCCCCGAGCGCGAGATCGTCTTCCGCCAGTCCAACCGGGAATACGAGCTGATCGAATGGATCCATGAGGCGATCGACGAGGGCGACGGCATCGTCATCAACCCGGCCGGTTTCACCTTCACCTCCGTCGCGATCATGGACGCGCTCAAGATGTTCGAGGGGCCGATCATCGAGTTCCACATCTCGAACGTCCACAAGCGCGAGGCGATCTACCACAAATCCCTGATCTCGCCGGTCGTGACGGCGGTGATGGCCGGCCTCGGCGCGCGTGGCTACGCTACCGCGCTGCTCGCGATGCGGGACCTGTTGAGCCAGAACTAACGGCTTTCGACCAGACAGGAACCGTCATCCCGGGACGCCCTTCGGGCGCTCGGGATGACGGAGAGCTTCTGAGCGCAAGCAGCGGACTTTGGAAGATCGGATAGCGTTCGCGGCTGGTGCCAGGCTCCTGCAACCAAGCCTCTCAGCCGGACCGGGGCCTTCATGTGGCGGCTCCCGTCGGCGTCGTCCAATACGGGCTCGGCGCCTGTCCTCAAGCGGAGATCGCGCCGGTCGGTGAATAATCAGTCAGCGTCATGATCCGGTCCTCGATTATGCCGACGAGATTGCCATATTCGATCGAGGTGACGCGCTTGATCTCGATCCATTCCGGGTCGGCGAGGAACGTCGTCCAGCGCGCTGTCCGGGTCTCGTTGTCGGGCCAGGCGAGGATATAGGCGAATTCGGTGCGGCCGGCGCTTGCGGTCTCCCACATCGCCACGATCTGGAAGCCGTGCCGCGCCATGATCCGCATCGCATGGTCGCGGAAGCGGGCGTGGAAGGCGGCCTTGTTGCGCTCGAAGATCTCGTAGATGCGCAGCTGGTGGATCATGCCCGGCTCCTTTGACGATAGTCGCAGCCCTCATCCCGAGGAACCGCGAAAGCAGCGCCTCAGGGGATGGTCCAGAGCCTGCTGGAGCATCCTTCGAGACGGGGACTGCGTCCACTCCCCCGGATGAAGGCCTAATGCCGCATTCAGGCTGCCGTCTTCAGGCCGCTGTCTTGGCCTTTTCCGCCGCCATCATCTCGACGAAGCGGGTGAACAGGTAGTGGCTGTCCTGCGGGCCGGGCGACGCTTCGGGGTGATGCTGCACGCTGAAGGCTGGGCGGTCGGTCAGCGCGATGCCGCTGTTGGAGCCGTCGAAGAGCGAGACATGCGTCTCGACCGCATGCGCCGGCAAAGAGGCGGGATCGACCGCGAAGCCGTGGTTCATCGAGACGATCTCGACCTTGCCCGTGGTCTTGTCCTGCACAGGGTGGTTGGCGCCGTGGTGGCCCTGCTTCATCTTCATGGTCTGGCCGCCGATGGCGAGCGCCATCATCTGGTGGCCGAGGCAGATGCCGAAGGTCGGGATCTTCTTGTCGAGCAGCGCCTTGATCACCGGCACGGCATATTCGCCGGTTGCGGCCGGGTCGCCCGGTCCGTTCGAGAGGAAGATGCCATCGGGCTGCAGCGCCAGGATGTCCTCGGCGCTGGCGGTCGAGGGCACGACGGTGACCTCGCAGCCGGCCTTGGAGAGCAGGCGCAGGATGTTGCGCTTCACGCCGTAGTCGATGGCGACGACCTTGTGGACCACGCTCTCGCGCTTGCCATAGCCCACGGGCCAGACCCATGGCGTCTCGTCCCAGCTATAGCGCTGGGCGGCGGTGACCAGCGGCACGAGGTCGAGCCCGGCCATGTCGGGCAGGGCCGCGGCCTCGCGCTTGAGCCGCTCGATGTCGAAGACACCGTCGGGGCTGTGGGCGATGATCGCGTTGGGCATGCCGTTGTCGCGGATCAGGGCGGTCAGCGCGCGGGTGTCGATGCCGCTGATGCCGACGATGTTGCGGGCCTTCAGCCAGGCGTCGAAATGCCGGTTGGCGCGCCAGTTCGAGGGCTCGGTGATTGCGGCATGCAGCACGAGGCCGCGCACGCCCGAGGAGGCTGCGGCATTGACCGTCTCGACGTCGTCCTCGTTGACGCCGACATTGCCGATATGGGGGAAGGTGAAGGTGATGATCTGCCCGGCATAGGACGGGTCGGTCAGGATTTCCTGATAGCCTGTCATCGCCGTGTTGAAGCAGAGTTCGCCGGGCGCCTGGCCGGTCGCGCCCAGGCCGAAGCCCTCGAGCACCATGCCGTTGGCCAGCACCAGGAGCGCGGTCGCGCGCGGTTCGATCCAGCCGCCGTTGGCGGGGTTTCCTTCGGGAGCGGTCATGTCTATGTCTCGGTCCAGGCCGCGAAAGCGCGGCGATGTTTCAGGCGGGACAGCGGTTCTGCGCTTGCGCCCATGTCTGGAGCGCGAGCCTTAAAGACGTGGTTCCGCCCCGTCAATCGAAGCAGGCGCAGAGTCTCTGCAAAACGAGCCTGCGGCACAAAAAGGGAATATCACCATGACAAGCCTGCGCGAGCGCTTCACGGCCGATCTCAAGGAGGCGATGAAGGCCGGCGAGAAGGGCAAGGTCTCGACCATCCGCCTGATCACCTCGGCGCTGAAGGACAAGGACATCGAGGCGCGCGGCCTGGGCAAGCCGGAGACGACGCCCGACGAAATCCTCGCCTTGCTGCAGAAGATGATCAAGCAGCGCCAGGAATCGATCGCGATCTACGACGCCAATGGCCGCCCCGAGCTCGCCGCAGGCGAGCGCGCCGAGGTCGAGGTCATCAACCTTTATCTGCCCAAGCAGATGTCGGAGGACGAGGTCAAGGCTGTGATCGCGGCGGCCGTGACCGAGAGTGGTGCAGCATCCGTCAAGGACATGGGCAAGGTCATCGCGATCCTGCGTGCGAAATTCGCCGGCCAGATGGATTTCGCTAAAGCGAGCGGGCTGGTGAAGGCGGCGCTGGGCGGGTGATCAAGGGAGCAGGCTCAGGCCCGCTCGATATCCGTCAGCGAAAAATCCTCGCCCTTGAACAGAAGCGGCCAGCCGCGCACCTTCGCCAGCGCGTAGGCGGCGCAATCGCCCATGTTGAGCTTGGCGGGATGTCTGCCCTTGCCGAAGCGGCGATAGGCGTCGAAGGCGAGATCGGAGAGGGCTGTGTCGAACGGGACAACGGCGACGTCATAGTCTGCGAGGAAGTCGTCGATCAACGAGACGGGCAGCGCCTTCGCGAAGGCGATAACGAGGCGTGCTTCCAGCAGATTGACCGCCGAGACGACCCGCTCGTTGGCCAACTGTAGGCGGTCGACGAAAATCGTTCGCTCGACTTCGCCGGTCAGGCACGCGACGATCGCTGACGTGTCGACGACGAGCTTCACCAGAAGCCGTTCTCGTCATAGCCGATGGCGTCGTCCATCTCCTGCTTGGTCATGCTGTGGTCGGTCGGCGTGATATTGTATTTCCTATACAGGGCGGCAAGTTTGCGGCGTCCCTCGGCAATCCTGTGCGCTTTCTCCTCCTCGGACATCGCATCCTTCTCAAGCTCGTTGCCAACAGCCTGGCGCACGGCTTCCGTCAGTGTCAGGCCGCGCCGGCGCGCAAGGGTACGCACGAACCGCTCCGTCTCCGGATCCTTGATGTTGAGGGCCACAGCTTTCTTCCTTTTGCCGCTCTTTCTTTATCATGGCGCTGTGGATTGCGCCAATAATGCGGTCGGCGGCTACATCCATGATTGGCTTCCGCCGCGCACACGCCCACATAGGAAAGCATGAAATTCCCGCCCTCCATCCTGGAAGAGATCAAGGCGCGGCTGCCGGTGTCGGCGGTCGTGGGCAAGCGCGTGCGCCTGGCCAAATCGGGCCGCGAATGGAAGGGCCTGTCGCCCTTCAACGCGGAGAAGACGCCCTCCTTCTTCGTCAATGACCAGAAGGGCTCGTTCTTCGATTTCTCCTCGGGCAAGAACGGCGATATCTTCAAATTCGTGATGGAGACGGAAGGGCTTTCCTTCCCGGAGGCTGTCGAGAAGCTCGCTTCCGAAGCCGGCGTGACGCTACCGAAGATCACGCATGAGGCGCAGGTCCAGGAAGAGAAGCGCAAGGGCCTGCATGAGGTCGTCGAGCTCGCGGCGCGTTTCTTCGAGGCCGAGCTCATGGGTGATCGCGGTGCGGCGGCGCGGCGCTATCTCTCGGGCCGGGGCCTGGAGGGCGAGGCGCGCAAGCTCTTTCGCATCGGCTATGGCCCGCCGGACCGCTTCGCCTTGCGCGATCACCTCGCAGCCAAGGGCGTCGACGCCGCGCTGATGATGGAGACGGGGCTGCTCGTGCATGGCGACGAGATCGCCGTGCCCTATGACCGTTTCCGCGACCGCATCATGTTCCCGATCCATGATGCGCGCGGCCGGGTGATCGCTTTCGGCGGGCGGGCGATGAGCGCCGAGGTCTCGGCGAAATATCTGAACTCGCCGGAGACGCCGCTCTTCCACAAGGGCTCGCTGCTGTTCAACCACCACAATGCTCGCAAGGGCGCGCATGACACCGGCCAGGTGATCGTCGTCGAGGGCTATGTCGACGTGATCGCGATGACGCTGGCGGGCTTTCCGCAGACGGTCGCGCCGCTGGGCACGGCGCTGACCGAGGATCAGCTCGGCCTGCTCTGGCGCATGGCCGACGAGCCGGTGATCTGCCTCGACGGTGACAAGGCCGGGCGCAAGGCGGCCAGCCGCGCGATCGACCTCGCGCTGCCCATGTTGGAGCCGGGCAAGTCGCTCGCCTTCGCGACCTTGCCTGACGGGCAGGATCCCGACGATCTGGCGCGTTCGGGCGGCAAGATGGCGGTCGCCGAGGTGCTGCAGGCGGCGCGCCCGCTGGTCGACATGCTCTGGACGCGCGAGGTCGAGGCCGGCGCTCTCGACACGCCCGAGCGTCGCGCCGCCTTCGAGCGCCGGCTGAAGGAGCCGCTCGGCCAGATCAAGGACGAGGCGACGCGCCGGCATTACCGCCGCGAGATGGATGAGCGCCTGAGCCAGCTTTTCGCCAGCGCCGCTCCCGCGCGGACCGAGCGTGGCCGTGACGGCGGCTTTCAGCGCGGCCGCCCTCAGGGCGGCGGTGCCGGGCGCGGCGGTTTCCGGCAGGCCGTGGCGCCCTGGGCCGTTGGCCCGCTCAAGGCGAGCAGCCAGTTGACACAGTCGCGGATGATGGCGGGCCGCCGTGGCGAGGATGTGCGCGAGGCCTTCATTTTGCTGGCGCTGGCGAGCCATCCCGATCTGATCCTGCGCTGCGCCGACGAGATTGCCGAGCTCGCGCTCGATGGTCCCGCCGCCGAGCGCTTCCGCCAGGTGCTGCTCGAGGCTGCCATGGATGACAGCCTCGACGAGAATGCGCTTGCCGATCGCCTGGTCCAACCGCGTGTGCAGGAGGCCCAAAGCGCGCTATTGGCGATCACCGGGCCGGCCGAGCGCCAAAAATTGACGCAAGCGGCTGATCCAGAATCGGTTTTCGACTCAATTCGACAGGCTATCGTCTTGCATCATCGCGCGCGGACGTTACATAGCGAGCTGAAGGCAGCCGAGCGCGCATTGGCTGACGAAGCGACCGAAGCCAATTTTGCCTGGATCAAGGACGTCAAGGCCCGCCTCGAGACGATCGAGGGTACGGAGGCCATGTCTGGAGATTGAGGGCTAGCTGCTCCGGCTTCCGCCGTCATGCTGTGCGTGCCGATTGCAGGTGGTTTACGATTCATCAACGATGATCGGCGCCATCTGGCCGAAGTGATTTGGGTGGGGTGAGCGCGCCGGACCAGCGGCCGCGCCGCCCTTTTATGCGTCTGCATGTGGCTTCTTCCGAGCCGTGGCGACGCGCGAGTGCGGAGCGCTGATTGATGGCGACAAAAGCGAGCGAACGGGAAAAGACCGACCAGGTCGCGCCGGAAGCCCCCCCGACGTCCGATGGACCGTTGCTCGATCTGACCGATCAGGCCGTAAGGCGGATGATCAAGCTCGCTAAGAAGCGCGGCTATGTCACCTATGACGAACTGAACGAAGTCCTGCCCTCGGAGGAGTTCTCCTCCGAGCAGATCGAGGATGTGCTCGGCCAGCTCAGCGAGCAGGGCATCAACGTTGTCGACAATGAGGATCCCGAAGCCTCGGGCGAGGAGCGCGCGGCTGCGCGCACCGGCACGAATGGCGACGAGGAGGAGAGCGAGGGCGAGCTCGTCGAGACGCAGCGCTCGGCGCTGCCCGTCGAGGTCAAGCGCAATCTCGAGCCGACCGAGCGCACCGACGATCCGGTGCGGATGTATCTGCGCGAGATGGGCTCGGTCGAACTGCTCTCCCGCGAGGGCGAAATCGCCATCGCCAAGCGCATCGAGGCCGGCCGCGAGGCAATGATCGCGGGCCTCTGCGAGAGTCCGCTGACCTTCCAGGCCATCATCATCTGGCGCGACGAGCTCGTCGAAGGCAAGGTGCTGCTGCGCGACATCATCGATCTGGAAGCGACCTATGCCGGCCCCGACGGCAAGAACCCGTCGCAACTGCCCGGCGAAGGCGAGGAGGGCGAGCCCACTGAGGCCGCCGCGCCCGCCGGCGAGGTGCCGGAAGGCGAATTGCCGTCCGACATGGACGATGACGACATCGAGAACAACGTCTCGCTCTCGGCCATGGAAGCCGAGCTCAAGCCGCGCGTGCTCGAGACCTTCGATTCGATCGCCGACAACTACAAGAAGCTGCGCCGCCTGCAGGACCAGGACATCGCCAACCGGCTGGAGAACACCAAGCTCTCGCCGTCGCAGGACCGCAAATACAAGAAGCTGAAAGACGACATCATCACCGCGGTGAAGTCGCTCTCGCTCAACAACAACCGCATCGAGGCGCTGGTCGAGCAGCTCTACGACATCAACAAGCGGCTGATTTCGCACGAGACGAGACTGCTGCGCCTGGCCGAGAGCTATGGCGTCGGTCGCGAGGATTTCCTCAAGCAGCATGTGGGCGGCGAACTCGACCCGAAATGGGTTCTGCGCGTCTCCAAGCTGGGCTCGCGCGGCTGGCGTGAATTCGTCGGTGCCGAGCTCGACCGGATCAAGCAGCTGCGCGAGGAGATCCATACGCTGGCCTCCGAGACCGGCCTGGAGATCCAGGAGTTCCGCAAGATCGTGCTGATGGTCCAGAAGGGCGAGCGCGAGGCGCGGCAGGCGAAGAAGGAGATGATCGAGGCCAATCTTCGCCTCGTGATCTCGATCGCCAAGAAGTACACGAACCGCGGCCTGCAATTCCTGGATCTGATCCAGGAAGGCAATATCGGCCTGATGAAGGCGGTCGACAAGTTCGAGTACCGCCGCGGCTACAAGTTCTCGACCTACGCGACATGGTGGATCCGCCAGGCGATCACGCGTTCGATCGCCGACCAGGCCCGCACCATCCGCATCCCGGTGCATATGATCGAGACGATCAACAAGATCGTCCGGACCTCGCGCCAGATGCTGCACGAGATCGGCCGCGAGCCGACCCCGGAGGAGTTGGCCGAGAAGCTCGCCATGCCGCTGGAGAAGGTGCGCAAGGTCCTCAAGATCGCCAAGGAGCCGATCTCGCTCGAAACCCCGATCGGCGACGAGGAAGACAGCCATCTCGGCGACTTCATCGAGGACAAGAACGCGATCCTGCCGATCGACGCAGCGATCCAGAGCAATCTGCGCGAGACGACGACGCGGGTGCTGGCCTCGCTGACGCCGCGCGAGGAGCGCGTGCTGCGCATGCGCTTCGGCATCGGCATGAACACCGACCACACGCTGGAAGAGGTCGGCCAGCAGTTCAGCGTCACGCGCGAACGTATCCGCCAGATCGAGGCGAAGGCGCTCAGGAAGCTGAAGCATCCGAGCCGGAGCCGGAAGCTCAGGAGCTTCCTGGACAATTGAGGTGATCAAGGCGGGTCGAGAGACCCGCCTTTTTTCTTGGCCTTTTTTCTAGGCCAGGACGGTGCCAAGATGGCGGCTTCAGGGGGCAGCCATGACCGACAAGCCTGATCTGGCGGAGATCGAAGCGGCGGTGCAGGCCGCCCAAGCGCAGGCCGAAGCGCAGCGGAAGCAGCCCGCCGCGGCGAGCGATACGGGCAGCATGGCGAGCGATGGCGTCGGCGACGTCGTCATCGCCGTCCTTGACGGTACGCTCGAAACCGTCGGCAGCGTACTCTCCAGCGCCGGCGAAGCCGCCGCTTCGGTGATCGGCGGCATCTTCGAAGGCCTGGGCTCCTGATCTGACCTACGGCTCGTGCGTTTGGACGCTTGACGCCGTGTCGGGCAGACCATCGGCGCGCGCAACATCCCCTATCTCAAGGTGCTGTTTGCGCCTTATCTCTACCTGCTGGGACAGCCGATCGCCTGATCCGTCGCGCCCTGGCTTTATCTGCCATGGGGCAATTCATTCGGCTGCAGCGATGCGAATGGGGCGTGTTCCGATCGGAGCACCGGTCTGGCGGTCGATGGTGACGGCATCGATCTCCGTTCCGGTCTCGGCGTCGAAGAATCGTGTCACCTTGCCCCCGCCGCGATGCTTGCGTCCCCAGGTGCCGATCGCAAACAGCACTGGTAGAAAGTCGCGGCCGGCTTCCGTCAGCACATATTCGTCCCGTGGCGGGCGCTCGGAATAGCGGCGTTTTTCCAGCAGTCCGTCCTCGGTCAGGGCCGAAAGCCGCCCCGTCAGCATTGTCGGCGCGATGCCGAGGCTTTTGCGGAAATCATCGAAGCGGGTCAGGCCCGCATGGGCGTCGCGCATGATCAGCATGCTCCATGCGTCCCCCACGAGCGCCAGGCTCCGGGCGATCAGGCATGGCTGGTCCGAAAGATTCTTCATGTCCATATCTTTTTGATAGTGACTTGATACTGATTTGATAGTAACTGGTCGCTCATCGCAATTCCACGGAAAAATGAAAGCGGAATCCGATGAGCAAGACAGAACGGAGCAAGACAGAACGCGGCATTGCCCTGGTCACGGGGGCGTCCTCCGGTATCGGGTTGGTGACGGCACAAGCGCTGCGGCGCGATGGTTATCGTGTCTTCGGCACCAGCCGGAAGCCGATGCGCGATACCGCGGACGGGGTCACGATGCTGATCTGCGACGTGGTCGACGATGCGTCCGTGCAGGGCGTCGTCGACGAGGTGTTGAGCCGCGCAGGGCGGATCGATCTTCTCGTCAACAATGCCGGGATCGGCTTGCTGGGCGGCGCCGAGGAATCCACGACGGCACAGGCGAAAGCGGTGTTCGACGTGAACGTGTTCGGCACCATGCGCATGACGAATGCAGTCCTGCCCGTGATGAGGCGGCAGCGCAAAGGCCGGATCATCAACCTCAGCTCCATACTCGGGCTGATCCCTGCGCCCTATAACGCGCTCTACGCATCGACCAAGCACGCCATTGAAGGCTATTCGGAATCGCTCGATCATGAAGTGCGCACGCAAGGCATCCGCGTCGTGCTGGTCGAGCCCGGCGTGACCCGCACCTCCTTTGAGGAGAACATCACGCGCCCGGACCGGCCCCTGGCCATCTATGATACGGTTCGCACCGAGGCGGAGAAGCTGATGCGCGCGATCGTCGCGAAGGGCGATGCCCCCGAGGTGGTTGCTGACGCCGTGGTCAGGGTCGCCAATTCGGCCTCGCCTAGGAGACGCTACACGGCCGGAAAAGCTGCAGGGCAGGTCCGCTTCATGCGCCGCTTCCTGCCCGAAGCCTTCGTCGACAAGAACCTTCGGAAATTCAACGGGCTCCCCGCTTGAGCCGTCACCGCCGCATTGCTGACGCTGCCGGCTCACCACAAAAACGAAAGCCAGTCCGATGAAATCATTCCTGATCGATCGCTACAGGAAAGGCGGCGCTCTGCGGCTCGGCGAAACGCCCGAGCCGGAGTTGCACGAGAACGACGTTCTGGTCGAGATCCACGCCGCTGGCGTCAATCCCGTGGATGCCAAGATCCGGGACGGCGAGTTCAAGCTCATCCTGCGCTATCGCCTCCCCATGATCCTTGGCAGCGATCTCGCGGGCGTCGTGATCGGCGTCGGGTCCAAGGTCACGCGCTTCAGCCCGGGCGACGAGGTCTATGCGCATCCGGGCCAGGACCGCATCGGCACCTTCGCGGAGCTCATCGCGATAGACCAGGCCAATGTGACGCTGAAGCCCAAGAACCTGACGATGGAAGAGGCGGCATCCATGCCGCTGGTCGCCTTGACCGCCTGGCAGGCCCTCGTCGAGCGAGCCAAGCTGCAGAAGGGGCAGAAGGTCCTGATCCATGCCGGCTCGGGCGGTGTGGGCACGCTCGCGATCCAGCTTGCCAAGCATTTCGGGGCCCATGTCGCCACGACCACGAGCACAGCCAATATCGCCCTTGTGCAAAGCCTCGGCGCGGATATCGTGATCGACTACAAGAAGGACGACTTCGAGACAGTGCTGCAGGGCTACGACGTCGTGCTGAACAGCCTCGGCAAGGACACGCTGGAGAAATCCCTTGCGGTGCTGAAGCCTGGCGGGACGCTGATCTCGATTTCCGGTCCGCCCGATCCGGATTTCGCGAGGAAAAGTGGCCTTGGCTGGCCGCTTCAACTGGTCATGCGCCTGCTCAGCGCCGGCATCAGGAGGAAAGCGAAACGCCGCGGGATCGGCTATTCCTTCCTCTTCATGACGGCGAATGGCGGGCAGCTCGGACAGATCACCTCCCTGATCGAGGCGGGTGAGATACGCCCGGTGATGGACCGGGTCTTCCCGTTCGAGAAGACCAATGAGGCATTGGCCTATGTCGAAACGGGCCGGGCTAAGGGCAAAGTCGTCATCACAGTGAGGTAAGGTTCGACAATCTCGTCCGCGTGACGCGATATTCAAGGCCCGGACCGGAGCGTTTCGACGTCTCCCGAAGTCTCGTTCGGCGTCTCGTTTATCGTCGTCTCGTTCGGTGCGGACGTGCTGCTGCGCGTGCTCACCTTTCCGGATAAACAGTTGAAGCCGTGATGGGTTGCGTATGGTCTGCTTCGCACCGCGTGGCGGCGCCCCATTTGGCCCAGGATCTGCGAGGTTTTGAATGAGCGCTGATGTGACGATCCGCTACAAGAGAACCCGGGTGGCCTGGCTTGCGCTCGGCGGAGTCGCGATGACTGCGCTGTCGGCTTTCATGGCTGTCGTTTTGTACCGCAAGGGCGCGACCGGCTCCTTCGAGTTCTTCATCGCCTGCGTCGGCGTCGTTTTCTTCCTGGGCTGCGTGCTCATGGCGCTGCGCAACCTGTTCGATGCGCGCCCGGCCATCGAGATTTCGGCGCAAGGCTTGCTGGCGCCGGCGCTCTCGCCGCGCCGGATCGCCTGGGCCGATCTGCGCACCATTCGGCTGGTGCGATATAAAAACCAGCCGATCATCGAGCTCACCGTTGCCGAGGAGGCCGAGCGTAGCCTGCCGCTGACGCGCATGGTGCGGTGGTCGCGGGCCGCCAATCGCGGCTTGGGTTTTCCGGGACTATGCATCAGCGCCGGTTTTTTCGATCAGTCGCCGGAGCGCACCGCGCAACTGATCGGTGAGGCGGCCACCTCCTATCAGCAGTTGCAGGGAAGCCCGCTTGGCCCTTGAATGAGGGCTGACCTTCGCGCGGGCGATCTCGACCGCAGCAGCCGGAGCCGCCATGTCCCCCGAATTCCTTCTGACCTCGCTGATCATCGTCGCTTCGCCCGGCACGGGCGCGATCTACACCATCGCGGCGGGCCTCACGCGCGGCTCCCGCGCCAGCGTGTTGGCTGCCTTCGCCTGCACGCTCGGCATCGTGCCGCATCTCGTCGCCGCGATGATGGGGCTGGCGGCGCTGCTGCATGCGAGTGCGCTGGCCTTCGAGATCGTGAAATATGCCGGCGTCGCCTATCTGCTCTGGATGGCCTGGCAGACCTTGCGCGAGCAGGGCGCGCTCAAGGTCGAGACCAAGGCCGATCCGCGCTCAGGGCTGCGCGTGCTGACCGACGGCATCGCGATCAATGTGCTCAATCCGAAGCTGTCGATCTTCTTCGTCGCCTTCCTGCCGCAGTTCATCGCCGCCAATGAGGCCGCGCCGCTCGCGCGCATGCTGGAACTCTCCAGCGTGTTCATGGCGATGACCTTCGTGGTCTTCGCGCTCTACGGTCTCTTCGCTGCGGCGATGCGCGACAAGGTCGTCAGCCGTCCAGCCGTGATGGCCTGGCTGCGCCGCAGCTTTGCCGCCGCCTTTGTCGCGCTCGGCGCCAAGCTCGCGCTGACCGAGCGCTGACGGCCGCGACGGGAATGAGCTCGCAATCGGTCGTCACCATCGAGACGCATGGAGCCGGGCTCTATGAGTTCACGGACCGGGTCATGGTCTTCGTCCGCTCTGCGCGTATCGAAAGCGGGCTGCTGACGCTGTTCCTGCGCCATACCTCCTGCTCGCTGCTGATCCAGGAAAATGCCGATCCCGATGTGCGGCGCGATCTTGACGCGTTTTTCCGTCGTTTGGTGCCTCAAGCCGATGATCCGGCGATGGCCTATCTGACGCATCGGGCGGAGGGGCCCGACGACATGCCGGCCCATATCAAGGCGGCATTGACGCCGGTCTCCCTCTCGATCCCGGTCATGGACGGACGCCTTGCGCTGGGAACCTGGCAAGGCATCTATCTGTTCGAGCACCGCCAACGGCCGCATCGGCGCGAGGTCGTGCTGCATCTGGGCGGTTAGAGCCATTTCCGACCCAATTGGATCGGAAATGGCTCTCGATCTTTGTTTTAACGCGTTTTCTCCACGCAAACGCTTCGCGTTTGTCGCAGGGGAACCGGTGCCCACCTCGCTCGAAAACGCTCCAGATGCCCTTTGCCTTTAAGCAGGCGGAGCCACGATCAGCGCCATGATCCGCCGCACCAGCGGCAGGACCAGAAGCAGCGTGGGGAAGGCGACCAGCCAGGACAGGCCCCAGGAGATCGGCCAAGTGGAGAGGAAGTCCGGGGAGGGGCCGAGCGCCCGCAGCGTCGCGATGGCCGAGACGACGAAGGTCATCACGATCGACAGCAGGAAGGGCAGTACGACACTGCCGTAGCGCGCCGGAAGCCGGCGACGGGACGATAGGTTAGACATGGGACGATAGGCTTTCGTAAGCGGGCCGTGCCGTGGGGGATTGCAAGGCACTTTGGCAAGACATCTTGGCAAGGCATCCTGACGGCGACAGCCGGGTTGGATGCGTTGTCTGACGTGAGACGCTTACGACCGGCCTGTCAGGCCGATGCCGCCTTCTAGCGGCTGCCGGGCCTGTCGCCAAGTGCTTCCTTACTCGCCAAGCCCTGCCTTGCCGCGCTTCGCCTCTTCATTCGCGCCCGGCGAAGATGTCGGGCTTCGGCACCGGTTCCCAGGCCTCGCCGGCTGCGACGAAGCAGCTCATGCCTTGCGGCGTGGTGGCGATGAGGGTCCAGGAGCCGGACTGGCCGGCGAGGATCTCGAAGACGAAACCGCCATTAGCGAGGCCGCGGCCGATGACCAGCTCTCCGAAGGTATTGTGCAATTGCGCGATCAACTGGGTGCGATCGACGCAAGGTGGGCCACGTGGCGCCTGGGGTTGCGCGGCGCTGGACAGGCTGAGCGCGATCAGGCCGAGTCCCGCGAACGACAGAGATTTGATGAGTCTCATGACCACCTCCCTATTCAGGGGTGGCCGCGGGAGCAGGTTGGGCGTAAAGGGGCCGTGCGGTCGCCCTGAACGCCACGAATCTGGGGATTCTGCCGCTGTTTTTCAAGTCTTGCGGGCGTTTCTGAGCTCGGGCGCCTCGATCGTGGACGAGCGCAAACTGGGCTCCCCATGGCGTCGATCCTGTCCTATATGAAGTCACGACGAATACGGAGGCTCCATGTCGTTTTTGAAATCCCTGTTCGGGCTGGGTGGCAAGGCCAGCGAGGCGCCGGCGGGCCCGCTCAAGAGCATCGAGCATAATGGTTTCACCATCCATGCGACGCCCTATCAGGAGGGCGGGCAGCACCAGCTCTGCGGCGTGGTCGAGAAGGAGATCGACGGAGAGCTCCGCCAGCATCGCTTCGTGCGGGCCGATCGCTTTCCCGGCGCCGAGGAGGCCGCCGATTTCGCGCTGGTGAAGGGCAAGCAGCTCGTCGATGAGCAAGGCGACGCGCTCTTCAAATAAATCGGCTGCGGCGCTGCTGCGGGGTGATGCCGATTACGTTAAGGCATACAAGCGTGCTGCTCTGCGGCACAGAAGATAATTTCTGGATCGTTTCTTTAATTTTTCCAGATTTTCATTTTTTATTGATAACCTTGCTTCACCTTGCAGAATGACAGGCAATCCCGCTGAAGTGGCCCGCTGGGCTGCTGCTTTAAGCATTTGTTGTGATCTCTACGGCTTCTATCGAAAGCGCAGAGTTTCAAGAATGTTCAGCGGATTGCCCCAATGTCCAAGGCTGTCACCAGCCCCGACGCAGCTGCCTATCGCCGGTTCTCCGCCGATCGTCAGATCGCGTCGGGCTTCGCGGCGCTGAGGGAAGGTGGTGTCGATCTCTCCCAGATCGCGCCAGCGGCGGCGAAGAACAACAAGCCGACCCACCGCGACGCCTGGTTCGAGGGCGTGCTCGATCAACTGCCGATCTGCGTCTACATGACCGATGCCGAGGGGCGGGTCACCTATGCCAACCGCGCGGCCGGCGCCTTTGTCGGGCGCGAGCCGCGCATCGGCACGGATCGTTGGTGCGTCACGCACAAGCTCTTCACCATCGAGGGCGCGCCGCTCGCGCCCCAGGACGGCCCGATGGCGGTCGCGCTGCGCGAAAGCCGGCCGGTGCGCGGCGTTGAGGCCATGCTCGAACGCCCGGACGGGACGCGGACGCCCGTCCTGACCTATCCGACGCCGCTGTTTGGGGATGACGGCGCGCTGACCGGCGGCTTCAACCTGCTGGTCGACATCAGCAAGCGCAAACAGGCCGAGCAGAAGCTGGCGGACACGCTGCATCATGACGGACTGACCGGGCTGCACAACCGCCCGGCGCTGAGCGCCCATCTCGACCGGAGGCTGATGCAGGCGCGACTCGCCGGCGAGGGGCTGGTCGTGATGCGCATGGACCTCGACGGCTTCAAGGCGCTGAACGACGAGCATGGCCATGCTGTGGGCGACGCCATTCTGGTCGAGGCGGCGCAGCGCCTGCGGGCCAGCGCCGACGACGCCTTCCTGGCGCGGATCGGCGGCGACGAGTTCATGCTGGTCTCGGGCGCGCTGCAGACCGAGGGCGAGGCGCGGGCGCAGGCCGAGCGCGTACGCTGTGCCTTCGCGGAAGAATTCTTCACGGGCGGTCATTCCTTCAAGATCAGCGTCAGCGCCGGCTGTGCGCGCTTTCCGGGGGATGGCGAAGATCAGATCCGCCTGATCGCCGCCGCCAACGCCGCCTTGAACCTCGCCAAGTCCGAGGGGTCGGGCGCGATGCGTATGTTCGATCTCGCCGAGCAGGCGCGCGAGCAGGAGCGCCTCACTTTCAGCCGGCATCTGCGTCAGGCGATCGAGCGCAACGAGATCCATCCGCATTACCAGCCGCTGTTCCGGGCCGATGGCTCGATCGCGGGCTTCGAGGCGCTGGCGCGCTGGAAGGATCCGGTGCGCGGCATCGTCTCGCCGGCGAGCTTCATTCCGGCGGCGGAGGAGGGCGGTCTCATCGCCAAGCTCGATGCCTATGTGCTGCGCAGCGCCTGCGTCGAGGCGGCGCGCTGGACACAGCCCTTGCGGATTTCCGTCAACATCTCGGCGCTGGAGTTCCAGTCCGGCGAGCTGCCCGGCCGTGTCGCGGCGGTGCTGGCCGAGACCGGCCTCGACCCTGAGCGACTCGAGCTCGAGATCACCGAGGGCGTCATGGTCACCGATGCCGACCGCGCCATGGCAACCTTCGGCAAATTGCGCGCGCTCGGCGTGCGCATCGCGCTCGATGATTTCGGCACCGGCTATTCCTCGCTCTCCTACCTGCATCGCTTCCCGCTGACGACGCTGAAGATCGACCGCAGCTTCATCGCCAAACTCGGCGTGACGCTGGAATCGGTTGCGATCACGCGCGCGGTCATCCAGCTCGGCCATGCGCTCGGCATCGAGGTTGTGGCCGAAGGCGTCGAGACGCCCGAGCAGCTCGACTTCCTGATCCAGGAAGGCTGCGACCTGACGCAAGGCTTCCTGCTCGGCCGCCCGCTGGACGCCAGCGCCTACGCGCATGTGACGGGCGCCTGAGGGGCGGATCCAAGCAACGCCTCTTCCCTTCTCCCCTCGCGGGAGAAGGTGCCCCGATAGGGGCGGATGAGGGGGCGCCGTGCTCTGTCAGGTTGGCGTCCTGTTCGGCTATTCGGAAAGCTCACAGCGCCCCCTCATCCGTCTCGGCTGCGCCGATCCACCTTCTCCCGCGAGGGGAGAAGGGACGTACGCCTCTTCCGCCAACGCTGTCCCGCCCTGCGGGGCTTGCGCTTGTCGCTTGAGGCGTCCCCACCTAATCCTCCCAGTTGGAAAAGTCGTTCTCTGAAAACGACGGCGCGAGGAAACATGGCTTCCCTGGATGCGCGTTATGCGCCGGATTCCTCCTATGCCTGGCTCAGGCTGGCGATGTCGCTGCTGCTCGGCACGGTCGCCTGCGTCGGCACCTGGTCGGTCGTGGTCGTGCTGCCTTCGGTGCAGGCCGAGTTCGGCACGCTCAGGGCAGGCGCCGCGCTGCCCTATACCTGCGTGATGATCGGCTTCGGCTTCGGTAACATCGCCATGGGCCGCATCGCCGATCGCTACGGCATCGTCGTGCCGGTGGTGATGGGGGCGCTCCTGCTCGGCAGCGGCTACATGCTGGCGGCGCTGGCGCAAACGCTCTGGCAGTTCGCGCTCATCCATCTCGTCCTGATCGGCATTGGCGGCGGGGCGGGCTTCTCCCCGCTGATCGCCGATCTGTCGCATTGGTTCCGCAAGCATCGCGGGCTTGCCGTGGTGTTCGGCGCATCGGGGAGCTATCTCGCCGGGGTGATCTGGCCGCAGCTCATCACCTGGGGCGTGGCGCATCATGGCTGGCGAGCGACGCATATCGGCATCGGACTGACGGCGCTCATCATCATGCTGCCGATGTCGCTGTTCTTCCGGCGACGTCCCTCGGTCGAGCACATGGCGGCCGACGATGCGGCGAGCTCCAGCGCGCGCGGCGATCTCGGCCTCTCGGCGAACCAGTTGCAATGGCTGCTCGCGGTTGCGGGGTTCTGCTGCTGCGTCGCCATGGCGATGCCGCAGGTCCATATCGTCGCCTATTGCGGTGATCTCGGTTACGGCGTCGCGCGCGGCGCGGAAATGCTCTCGCTCATGCTGCTGCTGGGCATCATCAGCCGCATCGGCTCAGGCTTCGTCGCCGACCGCATCGGCGGAACAGCGACGCTGGCCTTGGGCTCGGCGATGCAGGGCGCGGCGCTGTTCCTCTACCTCTGGTTCGACGGTCTGACCTCGCTCTATATCGTCACCGGTATTTTCGGCCTGTTCCAGGGCGGCATCGTGCCGATGTATGCGGTCATCATCCGAGAATACCTGCCGGCCAAGGAGGCGGGCGTGCGCATCGGCATCGTGATGTCGGCGACGGTCCTGGGCATGGCCTTCGGCGGCTATGTCTCGGGCGCGATCTTCGACTATTTCGCCTCCTACCGCGTCGCCTTCCTCAACGGGCTGGCCTGGAACCTGGTCAATCTCGGGCTGGTGTGCTGGCTGATGATGCGGGCGCGACCGCGGAATTCGCTTGGCAACTCGACCCCGGCGGCGGCCTGACGCGGCTGTCTGCGCTTCAAGCCGGCTTGTCGCCCGGTCGGTACGTCCCGAAGCACCAGACATGCCCTTCCGGGTCCTTGCAGATGAAGTCGCGGCTGCCATAGGGCTGGTCGGTCGGCTCCATGCAGATTTCGGCTCCAGCTGCTCGGGCGCGCTCGCAGCGGGCGTCGATGTCGTCGGTGGCGATATAGGGCGAGGCGGTGGTGCCGCCGAGTTCGGCCGGCCTTGCGACCAGCTTGCCGAATTCATTGTTCTCGGCCGAGCCCAGCATGACGAAGCTCTCGCCCATGCGCAGCTCGCCATGCAGCAGGGTCTTGCCGTCCTGCGAGTAGTAGGCAGCGTGTTTCTCGAAGCCCAGGGCCTCGATCAGCCAGTCGTACATTTTTGGCGCATCGGCATAGCGCAGCGAGACGCAGATCATGGCGGGCGGCGTGATCATGGCGTTCCTCCTGGGGCATTTTCGAGCGAAGTGGACACCGGTTCGCGTGAAGGAAATGCTCTAGATCTCGTCCACGGTCTTCGCCGCGCTTGACGCAGCATGCCGCGTGTCGAATTTCGACTCAACCGGCAAGGCTTGGAAGGGCATGCGATGAAGGGCCTGACGCAGTTCGAGCATCGCAGGCAGAAGCTCATCCCCGTGCGCCGCTTCGCGCTGCGGCTGGGTCGCGCCATCCTGCTCTGGCTGGGAATGGCCGTCATCGGCATGGCGATCGGCATGGCCGGCTACATGGCGACCGAAGGCATGAGGGCGATCGACGCCTTCGTCAATGCGGCGATGATCCTGTCGGGCATGGGCCCCGTCGACCAGCTCAAGACCGATGGCGGCAAGCTCTTCGCCGGCGCCTATGCCTTGTTCTCGGGATTATTCGTGGTGATCGCGACCGGTTTCGTACTGGCGCCGGTGCTGCATCGTGTGCTCCATTCCTTCCATGTCGAAGAGGGGGAGACCAACGATGATCGAGCCGGGCCTGACGCCAGATGAAGCACCGCGCGGTAGTCTCACCGTGCGCGTCAACGCCATGCCGGCCGACACCAACGCCAATGGCGACATCTTCGGCGGCTGGGTGATGTCGCGGATGGACGCCGCCGGCGGCATCGCCGGGGTGGATCGGGCGCAAGGGCGCGTGGTCACGATCGCGGTCGATGCGATGACCTTCATCAGGCCGGTCAAGGTCGGCGATGTGCTCAGCGTCTATACCGAGGTCGAGTCGGTCGGGCGGACCTCGATGAAGATCCATGTCGAGGCCTGGGCGCGCCGCTTCCGCACGACGCTGCACGAGAAGGTCACCGACGCGACCTTCACCTTCGTGGCGATCGACGAGGAAGGCCGGCCAAGACCGGTGCCGAAGCCGCCGGAGGCGTGAGGCCGGGCCTCGCGCCCGCCGCCTCGCTTCCGCCGCATAACCTAACGAATGCTGAAGCACTGGGGCGGGCGAGTGATTCAGAAGAATCCGCCCGCTTAAACGTTCCTTAAGTGCATATCCGCGATCTTGATCTTCGGAAGGTCTTGTCCTGCCTTCTGAAATCGGGGCTGTGCACGCATGCGCGATCGTCGCGAGGTTCTCGCTCTGCGCGAACTCGCGCCTGGTGGCCGGCGGCGCGGTCTGCCGCTTTCTGTCCTTATTTCCTGATTCTTTCCACGCGTTGCGTCAGCATTTCGGAGAGCGATTCATGACCAAGGCTACGAAGCCCGCGCGCCAGCGCACGCCGCTTCGCATCGGCATCGCTGCGCGCATCTATGCGGCGCTCGGCCTGCTCACGGTGCTGACGATCGTAGCCTCGCTGGTGGCATGGTTCTCCTATGATCGCGTCAACCAGACCGTCTCCGAGACGGTCGAGCGCAAGATGCCGACTGTGGAGCTTTCGCTCGAGCTTTCGCAGGCCGCGACGCAATCGACGGCGCTGGCGCCCCGCTTCATGGACGTCACCACGGTGCAGCAGCGCGCGAAGCTGACCGGCGAGCTCGACACCATCGAGGCCCGTCAGTTCGACCTCATCCGCCGCATCGCCGCGCTCGACGCCATCGACATGAAGCCGATCCAGAGCGGCGTCGATGAATTGTCGCGCCAGATCAACGACATCAACGACTTGACCGGAGAGCGGCTGCGCAATGCGGCGGCGATGCAGGCCTCGCTCGAACAATTGTCGAAGGCGCGGGGCGTTTTCGTCGGGGTGGTCGGGGCCGAGGCAGATGAGGCCCGGTTCAACATCCTGATGGGGATGGAAAGCGTCAAGGGCCTGAGCGGAGACGACCTCAACGCCTCGATCCAGGGCCTGATCGAGCGCGATTTCCAGGCTTTCGACCTGGCGCGGAAGCTGGAGGCACAGGTCAACGAATTGATCGGCCTGCTGCGCGAGATCGCGCAGGTTGACGACAAGGCGAAGCTGAGCGCGGCCCGCGACCGCTTCACCGCCATTGTGACGCGCATCCGCAAGGATTTGTCGGCGATCGAGAAGATCGTCCCCAACAAGGTGCGCGTCGGCGCCATCAACACGGTCATCGATGTCGGCGAAGGCAGCGAAGGCGTCCTCAGCGTGCGCCAGCGCGACCTGTCCACACAGGAGGGGATCACTGCGAGCCTGCGCGGCGTCGGCAGCGCGGCCGATGCACTGCGCGGGCAGGTCGACAAGCTCGTCAAGAGCGCGCGTGGCGAGGCTGTCGCCTCCAGCACCTCGACCCGCACGCTGATCGAGCAGAGCAAGCTCTGGCTCGGCGCGGTCGGCATCGGCTCGCTCCTCGTCGCGCTGGCTCTGTCGCTGCTCTATGTCCGCCCGATGATCGTCGGCCGCCTGAACCGGCTCTGGGCCGCGACGCGCGCGATCGCCGACGGCCAGCTCGAGACGGTTGTGCAGACCAAGGGCAATGATGAGATCGCCGACATCTCCAAGAGCGTGCTGCTGTTCCGCGACAATGCGGTCGCGCTGCGCGCGGCGGAAGCGGCCAAGATCGAGGATGAGGCAAAAGCCCAGCAGCAGCGCCGCGAGATGATGGCCGAGCTCGGCGCCGCCTTCGGCGAGGTCGTCGCCGCCGCTGCCGCCGGCGATTTCAACCCGCGTGTCGCGGCGACCTTCGCCGATGCCGAGCTCAACGCGCTGGCTGATTCGGTCAATGCGCTGCTCGAAACCGTCCAGGCCGGCCTGTCGGAAACCTGCGACGTGCTGGCCGAGCTCTCGGTCGGTCATCTCTCGACCCGCGTCGAGGGGAGCTATCAGGGCGCCTTCGCCGAACTCAAGAGCGGCACCAACAGCCTGGCCGAAGAGTTCGAGAGCACGCTGGCGCGGCTTTCCAACACGGTTGCGGCCGTGCGCAGCGCCACCAGCGAGATCCTCGACGGCGTCACCGACCTCGCCGAGCGCACCAGCGAGGAGAGCAACGCCGTCTCGATGGCGACGAACCAGCTCACCGCCTTCGCCGGCACCGTCAAGAAGACCGCAGCCGAGGCCGCCCAGGCGACCGGCATGGCCGAGGGCGCCGAGAGCCAGGCCCAGCAGGGCGAGAAGGTCGTGGCCTCCGCGCTGGAGGCGATGCACCGCATCCGCTCCTCCTCGAACAAGATCTCCGAGGTCATCGCGATGATCGACGAGATCGCCTTCCAGACCAATCTGCTGGCGCTCAATGCGGCGGTGGAAGCAGCCCGCGCCGGCGATAGCGGACGCGGCTTCGCCGTCGTCGCGACCGAGGTGCGCAGCCTGGCCAAGCGCTCGGCCGACGCCTCGAACGACGTCAAGAAGCTTGTCGAGGCCGCCCATGGCGACGTCAAGGTCGGCGTCGGCCTGGTCGAGGAGACCTCGGCGATGTTCGAGGCTATCGTCGCCTCGGTCAACGACCTGACCGGGCTGATGAACGGCATCTCGCAGACCGCCAGGAGCCAGGCCACGGACGTCTCGGCGATCAACAACGAGATCGACGGCATCGGCACCATGGCTCATCAGAACGCGGCGCTGGTCGAGGAGACCAATGCGGCGCTGGCCCTGACCGACGAGCAGACCCGCGCCCTGACCGAGCATATCGGCCGCTTCAAGTTCCGCGAGGGCCATATCGCCGACCATGGCGAGGACCCCCGGATCGCCGAAGCCGCCTGAGACCGGCGGCCGGAACCCCTAGGCGAAGCCTTCACGCCCCCGCTGCCGCAAGGCGGCGGGGGCGATCGTTTTGCGCAAGCCCCGATCGTTCTGCGCTTGTCTTCAAACCAGCCTTTGCCCGCAGACGGACCTTGCCCCAAGCGCGGCTGCGATGTTACGCGGGGTGTGGGCCGGTAGCTCAATGGTTAGAGCTCGCTGCTCATAACAGCGCCGGTGCCGGTTCGAGTCCGGCCCGGCCCACCATCTCCAGCAGGCGCTGTTGATTTTATTCTCGAGATTGTCTCCGCCGGCTCCAATTGGGCCGTAGGTGCATTGCGCCCGATAGCGAGTCGATCGGGCTGTTAATGTCCGCAAAAGGCGGCCTCCGAAGGCTCGTCA